>CBIHOV010000025.1:0-121804 GCA_966211765.1 uncultured Paraflavitalea sp. | reverse complement strand
GAAGAATCTTATCGCAACAGTAATCCTGTATTGTACCCCAATGAAGCAGCGGTCATGCGCGATCTTCGAGAAAAATTCCCTGTCATCGTAAACTCACTAGGAGATACTAGTTTTTACCCCCGCTCTGACTGGTCAGGTGCATTACTAAATAATGCAGCAATAACAATTTCAAACGAAGCTTCCATATCAGGAGGAAATGATATATCTAATTTTTACCTTAACCTCGAATACACCAAGCAAAATGGCTTAGCAAAAAACACAGGGTATGACAGAAAGTCCATAAGATTCAATTATGAAAACCGGCCAACTTCATGGCTAAGGATAGGACTTAATACAAACCTCTCCTACAACATACAAAAATATTCCAATTCAGGATTTAATGGATTCCTTACAACATTGGCAATCTCTCCATTGAATCCAATCAGGGATATAAAGGGAGATTATATCTACAGGTACCCATGGGGCATGGGCTTTACAGGAAATATCCTGGCACCCAATCCCATAGCACAAACTGAACTGGATATTAATAATAGTACAGCATACAGAGGATTCAGCAAGCTATACGCTGAAATAAAAATAGCACCTAACCTTAGCTTTAATACTTTACTTGGTGTGGATTTTATGCTAAATGAGGCCAAAGAAAAGAATCACCCTTTGGTGAGCACAGTAAAAGGATTTATCCGCGAACAAAATTTTCGGACAGCCAACATCATTAGCACCAACCTTTTGCAATATAATAAACAATGGACTGATAAGCATAGCATAAACCTGATCGCTGGACAAGAAGCTCGGATCCTGAATAGCAAATACACCTTCATATCAAAACAAGATATATTAGCTAATCCTGATTTGGACCAATTAAATGGTGGCAATACAACCAACGCTGCCCTGGGAAATACCTCGAAACAAACCTTCCTGTCATATTTTGGACAAGTCAATTACGGATTCCTCAACAGATATTATCTGTCCGGAAGTATTAGAACGGACGGCTCTTCCAGCTTTGGAAAGAATAATCGATTCGGCACCTATTGGTCTGCAGGAGCGGGTTGGGTAGTAAGTGCAGAGCCTTTCATGGATTTCAAGGATAGCTGGATCAGTTACTTAAAACTACGGGGTAGTTTCGGACAAGCAGGCAATTCAGCCGCCATTACTGACCAACTACGCTTTGATCGACTTACATTACTTAATATAATAAATGGAGTCGCCGTTATTCCTGCTGAAGGGAATCCGGGGAATCCAAGTATACAATGGGAACAAACATTTACCTGGGATGCAGGCCTTGAACTTAGGTTATTAAAAAATCGAATTAATATCACCGCTGATATATATACACGTAAAACTAAAAACCTTATCGCTTATAACATCAACGCCCCTTTAGCAACAGGATTTTCTACACTTACAGGAAATGTAGGTGATATAAAAAACCATGGCATCGAATTGTCCCTTTCAGCAGATATCATTCGTCAAAAACATTTTAGATGGAATCTATCGGCCAACTGGAGCCGCAATCAAAACAAACTGACAAAGGCCTTTTCGCCGAAAGCAACAGTAGTTGGTACAAACCTCATCAATGAAGTTGGCTACGAATACAATTCCTTTTACCTAAAAAAATGGACTGGCGTCAATCCTGCAAACGGACGGCCAATGTGGATTGACTCTACTGGAAAACCAACTGAAAATTATCAGGCTGCACAGCCATCCATAGCTGGCAAAGCCCAGCCAGATGGGTTTGGGAGTATTAATAACCTGCTTAGCTATAAGGGCATTGGCCTGTCTTTCTCCATTTACTACCAATATGGATCACAGATTTATGGAGATTCTAAACTCCAAAATGACGGTAACGCTGGCTGGGATCCTTACTTCAATCAAACAAAGGGAGCATTACATCGCTGGCAGAAACCAGGTGATAATGCTAGTAACCCACGAAGGTTGTTAAATGGCCAGGCAGTAACATCATCTGGAACAATCACCGACCAGGGCACACTTCAATCCACCAGGTATTTATACGACGGCGATTTTATTCGACTTTCAAATATGGGATTGACATATGATTTACCCAAACAATGGATTGAGCGTCTACACATCAGCACCACTCGGTTGTTGTTGCAAGCACATAACATTGCCACGTGGACCAAATATTCCGGCCAGGATCCCGAGAATGTTGGCCCCGCAGGATTTGGCACAATCCTATACCCTCAGGCACGTTCCTACTCAATCGGTCTTAATGTTACGTTTTAGCATTTGGAATCAAGCACTATCAACCACTATAAAAGCAAGAAAATGACCCACTCTAAATATACAATCCTCCTTTTGCTGCTGGCAGTTAATTTAGTATCCTGCAAGAAAAGTTTTTTAGAAGTAACAGATAATAGCCTGCTCAATAGACAGGGATACATCAAGAACCTTAGCACAATGCAGGAATTTGTTAATGGAATTTATGTCTTACTAAGTACAAAATATGAAAGCAGTACCAACGAGGCATACCTTGGGTTGATTTCAGATGAACTCAAAGTAGCAAGCGAAGATGTTCCATTAGCATTACACAACAATTGGTCCCAGGTTGTAGATGCAGAAACCTCTTCTTCCACTACCTCTATGAATAGCCTTTGGATGTCAGGTTATCAAATAATCAGGTCCTGTAATTATGTTATTCAAGAAATTGATAAGTATTCATCGGAAAATGCAGGAAGGTCCAAAAACTTAAAAGGACAAGCGTATGCCATAAGAGCATTGGTACATTTCAGGTTATTGAACTCATTCTCTCAAAGCTATAGTTTTACATCTGGTGCCACGCACCCAGGCATTCCTTATATAACCTCATCAGACATAACAAATAATTATAGTCGACAAACAGTGTCAGAAGTCTATACCAGTCTGATAAATGACCTTCAATCTGCAATTCAATTAATGCCTGCAGAAACAAGTGATTGCCGCGTCATGAATGCCGCTTCGGCTAAGGCCTTGTTAGCAAGAGTTTATTTATTCAAGGAAGATTATAATGCAGCCCGAACAATATCTATGGAACTTGCAAAACAATACCCCTTAATGACAATCTCTGCAGGATATCCTGTTGATATTTTCAAAAATAAAAACCCTTCTCAAACAGAGGTTTTTTTCCAGGTAACACCCATTTCCCAAGATGATGCTGTAAGCACATACATAGGTATCTATTTATTATACGATTATTACCGAGGGACTCAAGATATTTCGACCTTGTTAACGGAAAATCCAAATGATATCCGTAGTACCTGGGTCTTTAACACAGGCTCAAGCTGGATGGTCACAAAGTTTCCACTGGACGCAGCAGGCGGGTTAGGCTACCACCCTTCAATAGATTATTACCCTCCTATTCTTAGATCTTCTGAAGTGTTTCTGACAGCTGCCGAATCTTGTGCAAAAACAAATGATGAGCCCAATGCGCGATTGTACCTGAATGCCATCCGGAAAAGAGCCGATCCTGCTATAGCTGATATTACAGCAACTGGTCAGGCCCTGATCGATTCAATTTACAAAGAAAGAAGAAAAGAATTATGCTTTGAAGGAATAAGAATGTGGGACTTGCAAAGGACCAAACAGGAAGTAAAAAGAACAGATGTTTTACCTGGTTACCAAACCCTACTCCCATATCCAAGCAATAAGGCAATCGCTCCCATACCAGGACAAGATGTTAAACTTATGGGCCTGTCCCAAAATCCAGGATATAACTAAAGGCTGTATCCCATTTACCCTAAGTATACCAAAATGGTTAAAACAATTATACGCTATAATAAATGCCTCATTAAGCAAAAGTTAACTTCTGCAATTGACAGGAAGACTTGTTGCGTTAAACATTTATAAAAATGGTTACAAAAAAAGTGTTCTTCGTTTTGTTAGGTACCTGTTTACAATTATGTGCCTGGTGCAGTGTAAAAACCAAACCCGGCAATAAAATCGTAATTATCGAAGGTCCGGTTCAAAATCAGTCAGGCATATTGACCCTTAATGTATACCCCTTTCGCCATGAGCGTTTTGACCCTTGGATAATTAAAGAAATTCAACAACCTATAAGAAATGGATATGTAAAGTGGGAAATTACGGGCAATTCCCCTGTTGGGCTATTCAATAACACATTCTCCTATAGCATGGCCTACCTCGCCGAGCCTGGCGACAGTATTGTTATCAGTCATATAAATAACAAAATCATATTTACGGGAAAAGGTGCACAAAAATTCAAGCTTAGCAAATCAATCGAGTTGTTTTTAGATTCCATCAAGCATTCACCTGAAGGCCTTTCAAATGGTGATAAGGCAGCAGCTGCATCTATGCAAGATTACTTTGCATGGAATGAATACCTTAACCGAAAAGCTACCGAATGGTTATTCATTCTTGATAAGAGCAAAAGCAGTATTTCGTCGCTGGCTTATCTGGACCTAAAAGACCGTTTGTTAAGGCACATTGAAAAAATAAGATTACATAAATTTCATTCCATCAGAAGATCTACTGTTACAGGTCATATTAACCAATATGGCCTGTCGAACGAAGATTTATGCCATATTTATGATTCAACCATTGATAATGCCTATTCTCGGTGGCTCAGGTACGAACGCAATTACATATTCCCGGTTGATTATACATGGGAAATTCTTCGGGATGAAAACTATAGGCGGCATAACAAATTTTTCAATACAAATCAGGCTGATACATCAATATTGGGTCAAGACCCCGCTGATGCTTATGTTGCTATATATAATATGATAAAAGAGAAGTACAAGGGAATTGTTCGGGAAAATCTTCTTGCTTACACTTTTTATGATTCTGATGGGATCCTTAGTCAAGTGGGATTCACTCCCAAAACGGAAATGATACTGAAGGACTATTACTCTCTGACCGGGTACCCCGAATTTAAAATAAAGGTCAAAGAGTATGAACTTGAACGTAGAAAAAAATGGAACCAGCGGAATGTTCCACTATTCCAATTAACCGACGTTGCGGGTAATCAATTTAACAATGAGAACTCAATAGGTAAAATCGTTGTATTCGATTTCTGGTTTACTGGTTGCTCCGGGTGTATACAAATGGCGCCTGTCCTACAGTCAGTGGAAAATCAGTTTGCAAATGACACTAATGTAATATTCGCAAGCGTTTCAATTGATAAAGACAAATATCTATGGCGGAAAAGCGTGGAGAAGGCTAAATATACAAGTGGTACTGGTCTTCAATTGTATACCGGAGGCGAAGGAGCAAATCATCCTATCATTAAACAGCTAATGGTTGAAAGCTATCCAACACTAATGCTGGTGGACCAGGATGGTTACATAATTGATTTTGATCATGCCAAAATGGACCCTCGTAATGATGACGGCAAAGCACTGGCCCAGTTGTTGAAGAAACAACAATCAATATCGAACGATGGGCCTTATTTATTCTATACTAAAGATAGCGTTCAAATACACTACCTAAATGAAAAGCATAGGATCCGATCTTCTATCGTACTCAGCCAGATAAATAAGGCCGGTATGACGCTAGATATTATGACAGATGAATACCCAAAAACATTTATGGTGTCTCTGAAATCACACTTACAGGAAGAACCTGCTGAATTTGACAAGCCTGAAAAAATAATGGTTTTGTCCGATATAGAAGGCAACTTCACGCAACTGCGAAAATTGTTGCAGCTTAATAATGTTATCGACGAAAATTATAATTGGACCTTTGGAACCGGGCATCTTGCGCTTGCCGGTGATATTTTTGATAGAGGCAAGCAGGTTACAGAATGTTTATGGCTGATTTATTCCCTGGAGGAAAAAGCAAAAGCTGCAGGAGGGTATGTTCACTTCGTTTTGGGTAATCATGAAATAATGAACCTGCAGGGAGACTTTCGATACACTGATGCCAAATACAAGGCCAATAGCCTTTCATTAAGAAACTTCACGTCCGATTTATATTCAGCTGACAGTGAATTAGGCAGATGGCTTCGAACAAAGAATATCATTGAAAAAATAGGCGATATTCTACTTGTCCATGGAGGAGTTTCCCCAAACCTAAACCAACTTCCCCTCACCTTATCTGAGATCAACAGGCTGGCAAAGCCATATTATGCTGCTGCCAATAGCAAGCACGAATACGGAGATAACAATACTAACACAATCATGAATCCAAAAACCAGCCCTTTCTGGTATCGTAATTACTATGAGAACAAGAAGGAAATACTGCAGATTATTGATAATACACTACAAAAATTTGGTGTAAACCATATCATTACAGGCCATACTATTGTAGCAGACACAATTAGCACACACTTTCAAGATAAAATAATTAATACTGACACCCATCATGCCGCTGGGAAAAGTGAGGCTTTACTAATTGAAAACGGCCAATATTATCGGGTCAATGCTGTCGGTGAAAAAAAACAATTGTTCCGTGAAGCCCAAAATCAACTTCTACTGGGTATTAATTAGCATACAAACCACCATTTGCTACAGGAAGCCGGCAGATTCTGCCGGCTTTTGTATTAATAGACATGCCCTAAAAATAACTTTCCACTGCAAAATAAGTTCACCAGTGCTTAATAATTTCGTACTGTCATTCAATGGCCAATTGAATTTGTAACATAATCATTAAACATTCTAAATTATTAATTTATGAAAAGTGTATCATTTAGAAAGCTATCTGTATTAGGTACCATATTGCTGGCTGCATCTGCTGTAACAGCTGCAATTCTGCCACAAAGATCAAATGACCTGAAAGTTGATGGGTCAGCTGACAATGCAACACTCAGATCTCAAAGTGGCGTCGGTGGCGGCGGCGGTGCATTATCTTGTGTGGCAGATAACACATTGAATTTTTCTTGTCACCAATCTGCTCTCCAATTTACCGGAACTGGAGCAGCCTCTGATCAATTCCCTAATATAGTAACTGCTAACAATACATCGCAGTCAATAAAGAATAACGGCATTGATACTACAAGTCATGTCTAATCTCTTTGGATTTGAATAGTATTTAATACAGAAACAACTTTTCCTATATCTATAGGAAGGTTGTTTTTGTATCAATAACCAGGAAGTTGAAAAGTTGCTACGTCCAATATTGGTACTTCTTTCAATAGTTTGCCCAGAAATGTAATTTAATACTTCACGTCAACAGGCATGAGATCTAATTATTTATGTCTAAACCCATAAAATGAAGTTATATCCCCATTATGCAGGAATCTTTTTTATTTCCTGCCTGTTCAATCTTGGATGCCAGCAATCGACCGAACCGATGGCCAGCACCTACAAATTTATTGAACCCTCCTATGAGAACATTGAGTTAAAATCGCAGAAAGATAGCCTATACTTTCCATTAGACTCCAACTCGTATAACGATATTAGGACATTTAATTTCTTTACCGATAAAGGGAAGCCCTACATCGCATTTTTTGACAAAAGAACAGTATCGATAAACGTTTACGACTTTGCAACTCAACAATTGCTTGTCCCCATTCGTCTGAAAAGAAAACATGCTAAAGGATTTACCTATGTAGTGAATTTTGACAGCATTTTCGTTATCAACGAAGACCGAATGATTTTAATGGATTCTGCGAGGTTCATTAAGGACAGTATCGCCCTTTTCGAATCTCCAAATTCAAAGCCTATTGTCAACAACGAAATGCCCGCTGTTTTGAGGAACAATGTACTATATACGGGTATACAACCCATTAATATGGAATCCTCCTTGAAAACCCAGCAGCGATGGAATGTTGTATGTGGCTTCGACCTTTCAAACAACACTAAGAAGCTCTACTACCAATTGCCTTCTCTATACTGGAAAGATCTGTATGGCTACTCTTTCCTCGAGTACAGTTACTGTGTAAATGACCGCGGCAATTTTGTGTTCAGCTTTCCGGCCGATACGAATATTTATGAAACGAACTTGATCGATCTCAACAACGCTTATTACGCCAAAAGTAAGTTTCAATCAGGCCCCATCCTGCCGGTTGCTCAAAAAACCATTGACAGCGGTGAAAGCCGTAGAGAGTATTATTTGCGGGATGCTTACGGTACTATCTACTATGATCCTTATCAAAAAAGATACCTCCGCTTTGCTAAGCAAAAAATAACCAAGGCCAATTACCTGGCAAAAAAGAAGGAAAGAGAAAGAAGCCTTATTATTTTAAATGAAGACTTTAAGGTTATCGGCGAATCCGCATTGAGCGATGGACTGGCAGCTTTTAAATCCATTTTCTTTACACCAGATGGTGGTATTTATATCCGGACAAAATCTGAAGATGAACAGGCCATCCATTTTGCCCGCTTGGAATATTCCGATAAGCAGCACCAGCCAGGTCAGCTTACCCTCAACAAGCCATTGCCTCAAAAGTAACAGCAGCTATGAAAATCTTATCATCTATATTATTAATGACGATTGCTATCATAGGTTGTGGTAAGCCAGGCAGGAAACTGGAGAAGATAGATTTGATAACCTCACCCGGATTGCAGGATTCTGTCTTTAATGGCCTGCTGGCTACCACCAACTTCGGCATTCCCGAAGATAAATTAGCCGATTCGCTCACGTTTTTATTACTCCCCATGCATGCGAGTTGCCCAGCCTGCCGCAATAAAACCATCGACAGCATCCTTAAACACCAAGGCAACTTATTGGATCGCCATTATATTATCATTGCGGCCAACGGAGGCCTCAAAACCATCAACAGTTATTTTAAAGATAGAAAAGGACGACTCCCCACAATACCCCATCGGTTGTTCCTGGATAGTACCGCTCTGGCTTCTAAAAATAACCTATATGATGATAATCCGCTTATTTATTACACTTACAATAAAAAGGCTTACAAGAAGATAACCGCCATTCCAATTACCGTAAAAGAAGACCTGCGGGAATTCTTTTCAGGGTACCGGATTAAACAAGTAGAACAGTAATGTTATGATGCCTAGATTCAAAATAGACTTACAGGTTGATTACCCAGGCAAACCAGACCGGTACTACTCGTTGCGGCTAAAACAGGCGCTGAACAATGAACCAGTAATATATGCCCTGCCCAGGCGCTTATTTGTAATAGCTGACATCGAAAGCCATTTCCAACCCTTTTGCAAGCTATTACTGAAACGTAGGATCATCAATAAATACCTTCAATGGACTTTTGGTGACGGTCACCTCGTGATCATGGGCGATTGCTTTCTTAACCACGATGCCCAGGCAGCCGAATGCCTCTGGTTTATTTACTCACTGGAAGAACAAGCCCGTCGGGAAGGCGGTTACGTACACTTCATTCTGGGAAACCACAAGATACTTGATGGTGAATGGCGCTCCACCCATCCCCGGTATGCCACCCAAAAATCAAATAGCAGTAAACCCATCACAGCACTCTACAATGGCAATACTGAACTATGGAATTGGCTGCAAACTAAAAACATGATGGAGAAGATCGGGCCTTTGTTGTTTGTACATGGTGGTATTCCCCCTGTGCTCAATAGCCTGCCTCATTCTATTGCAGATATTAACGACCTGGCCCGGGCTCACTATTCAGATCAAATGCGCGCATTTGCGGACCCTTTACAGGCCTTGTTGTTTAACGAAATCGATAGCCCTTTTTATTACCAGGGATATTATGATGGCACCGCAAAAATCGAACAGGTTGATGCCACCCTTGACAAATTCGGCGTACATACCATTATTACAGGCCATACCCTGCAACCTGAGGCAACTGCTTATTTTGACGGTAAAGTAATAAGTGTGAATATTGATCCGGAAAGTATAAATGCAGAGGGATTATTCATGATACGTAAACGTATCTACAGGATTACCAGGGAGGGGAAAAAGGAAAAAATAAAAAAGGGATAGGATTTATATATCAATATATTCGCTCTTTGGCTTTTCTCCCACTTCCGCACTCATACGTCTAGCGCCACACCAATCAACCATCGTTAATTGATACATGCCAATCACCTGCATAAACTCATCGTCAGCGCTATCAAACTCCGTTAGGCAAAGCGTTTGGATCAGTCCATCTCTTACAATTCCATAATAAGTATAACCTTCTGACCGGATAGCAAAACCATCCTGCACAAGCTCATTATTGTTCAGCACTACATTTCCCAATACCGGATTAGGCACCAGATCACAAAATGCACCCCATGGAATGGACAGCCCTGGTTGCGCGGCATCATGCCGGCTGTGTTGCTGTTCATAACCCAGCAGGGGATTGGGCTGTCTGGTAAGGATCGTTTCAATCCATTTGATGGCTTCTTCTATCTCTGTCGATCGGCTGAGCGGTAAAAATTCTATCTGCCGCCAATCGTCCTTGTCAACTTCCAGTGTAAACTCATCGTACAGACACTCCCCACCAATTGTCGGCAATTCCTTACAGACCGAGGGTAAATTAAACCTGGATTCCTCCTGGTAAGTATGGTCCGCACGCCGCACCTCCAGAGTAAGTCGCTTGCTAAATAGGAAATCATCGGCCGAAATAGGATCCGCCTTTAACACTCGCCAGTCAGTATTGTCAACAGTCAGGATGGTAGGTCTGTTAAACGCCGCTGGCAGCTGGGCTGCCGGAATACTATGTTTACCCAGGCTTTTTCCCGTAGCAGCATCAATCAACGTCACCTTGATCTTTTTGGGAAATAATTGCAGGGCCGAACCTATCACCTTTGCATAGTTCATACAATAAGTTTAGTAGTATAAGTTTATTCACACCGACAGCGGAAAGCCTATGGCATCCGGATAGCAGTACCGCAACAGAAAATGCATCACCCCGCTATTCCCCAACATAAAATTGGCCACCGGCTGACGCTCATGCTCCACCAGCCAATAATTGCCGTGTTTGGGATGTTCCTTTTTCAACTGCATAATTACCTGCGCTATCCAACCTGCCCTATCCAGCCATTCCTGCTCCCTGAACACCCGGTAAGCTTCCAGGTATACTTCGCCAAGACCACTGAGCCCTTGCCATTGGCTGATACTAGTATCGGTAATAGCGGCAGGAATACTGCGTAAAGCACCAAGCGCATATTGCTTGGATACTATCGTTCCTGTACACTCATAGCCTTTTATGAATGCCAGGGCAATACCACTACTGCCATCTGACCAGCCATAATTCAACTCTTTATCCCTGGAAGAACGCCATTGATAAGTACCATTTTTCCGGGCTGCTTTTTTCATCAGCCATCGTAACCCCTGCTCCGTCATTTCCTGCACCACAGTATTCTCGGGATAACATTTTCCTAGTTCCAATAAGAAATAAAGGGTGCCGGCCATGCCAAAGGCAAAACCCGGACTCACTTTTTTCTTATGCTTCTTGCTATACTTCTTTTTGATGAACCCATTCGTCCACGAGCCATCTTCCTCTTGTTTATCTGATAAGACCTGCGCATAGTGTTCCAGGCGTTCCCGCAGCGTAGCAGGACTAATAAATGCTTTGCACACCATATTGGCCAGGCCCTGGCCAGCCACACCACCAATCATATTCGTCGAGTCATTTTTCTTCTCCAGCAATTTGTCGATCCAATCCAAATGCTCCTCAGAAGCTTCTATTAGCCCATGTTTTACAGCAGAAGTTAACACTGCTGCAATGCCATCCGATGCATAATGCAGGCCACCAGATGCCTTCCTGAGCCTTTTAATGTATTTAATGTGTACAAGCTCAAGCGCCTTGTCAACAAAAGGAAATGTCACGTCTACATCGAGCCCCGCCTTTTTAGCCTGCGCCAGCAGGTACACCACCCCTGTAACGCCCCGGTTGTAGCTGGCATACCATTGTTTGCGCAGTTTATGCTTGTCGTCACCCGTTGGAGGCGTCATATCATCGGAAAACCATCCTTTCTCTTCGTCAGCCATTAAGGGCGAGGCCAGGGTATTAATAGTAGCCTGCAGCGTTGCCAATATATCCTCCTTAGTAAATAGTTCAGGTTGGTTGACTGGTCGGGATGCTTTTTTCTTCAGGTCATTTTTATACTGCACCAGCACTTCCCGCACTTCCGCAGCTGTGGGGCGCACAACATCCTCCGGTGCAAGGCAGCGAAGCACCAGGGCAGCGATCGCCTTGTCGGGAATAAAGAAGGCCACCTTTTTCTGCAATACCTCCATGGGTTCCCGGGATAGCTTGCCCGGCGCCACCCCAGTCCACATTTGTAAAATAATAGCCCCCAGCGCAAAAATATCTTCCGCCGTGGTAGGTGTTTGAATGGCTTCCTGCTGGGTTGACATATACCCATGCGTGCCCAGCGGAAATGGTGGAGTGGGAAATTGGGTATCGAGCGCATAACACATTTCCATATCAATCAATGCGACCCTGCCACCGGGCGTTACCATATAGTTATTGGGCGTAGCATCCCGGTGCACAATTTTCTGTCCATGTAACACCGTAAGGATATCAGTAACCTGAATTAAGTAGTTTAGAAACCTCATACCCAACTTATCTCCCGTGATCATTGATTGTCGCAATACTGTCCGATTTTCCGAACAAACCTTCTGCAAAGCCTTTCCCCTGATATGCTCGATCACCAGGTAATAATTACCGCTCTCTTCAAAATGGCCCAGCAGGCGTGGGATGCGTACTTTGCTCTGTAGCTCTTCGTGTAATTGCTTTTGCCATTTCAACCGGTCAATAATATCACGGCCTTCTTTATCCTTCGTATCACCATAGCTACCCTCCTTGATCACACAGAAACCCCAATTGGTTAGACTTTTAATATACAGGCATTTCACCACATCATTCTTCTGGCTTTCTTTATAGCTTTTCACAATGATATAGTTATAACCTACGCGCTTACCGGCTTTCTTCTCTACCTTGCCTTTGGGCTGCTCCTGCTCCTGTTCCAAGCCTTCCTCAACAGGAGAAACTTCAGAAGCCTGAGGGATGGTGACTTCTTCCACGACCTTTGGTTTCAAAATTTCTGATTTCATGGTTTCAAGATTCTTTATGAGCAATAGCATGACGAATTACCTGCTTCCCGCAGATGTACTATTACCCCAGGTAAATAGTTTGCAGTTGAGATCGAAATACTTATAATCATGAACGATTACGTGCCAGCTGTACAGCATACAGCAGGTATCATTCCTACTGTATGCTTACGCCGGTCGCTGTATTCACCTTCTAATTTACAGCCGCTCACTGCACCTTTATTGCAGTGTTGTATTATGATTCGGGATTGGCTTAAGCAGTCTTTTTAACAACGGGTTTCACGTCATCTTTATCATCCTTATGATCTTTATTATCCGGCTGAAAACAAATAATAAACTGCCCTTCTTCACTATAATAATACGTCTCCCGATAGGGATCAAATTTAATAGGCGCCCCCAGATCTCTCATGAGGTTGAGGTACTGATAAATATTTCTTTCAGACATTTTTAATCTGGCCGCCAATTCAGCCGGGGTACCGGTCCCTTTGATTCGGATAAGGCGGTCAATGCGTTCCAGACGCTCAAGAATGTTCTTGCGCATGACACAATAGGTTTAATGGTGAACGGTTTTGTGGATAGTGAACGTTGATAAAAGCAAGGTTGACTGATGATCATCAGCCTTCACACTTAAAATACCAGGGGAGAGTAACTTGATCAATTCAATACAGGAGGCGGCGCTGCTAAGGAGTGCAGTGCCGGCAGCCGTCGTCGGCGCTTTTTTTCCAGCCTGATGGCCCAGGCGCTGAGCAACACGAATACGAGGTTGAAACCAATGTGCACGCCCCACGACATCTCTTCCAATACACCCCCGCAGGAACAGGGAATGTGATCATAGAAAGACAACATCACAACAATGTAAAGGGTGAAGAGCAACATCAACACAAAAGAGGCGTACAATCCTGCCAGGCGCAGGAATGACAAGGCCAGCATTGCGGCAATAAGAAGCTCCGTAGCCGGCACGGCCCATACCAATATACCGGCAAAAGGAGCTATGATGGGTGATTCACTAAGGCCGAATCGAAAATTGTCATAATCATTCAGTTTGGCCAGCGCAGCATAGACCATCAGTAGGATAAGGAGCAGGGAGATGATCCCCACTTGCAAGGTTTTGTTCATCACAGTAACAATTTCTTAATGTTAGGGTCGTACATGGGCACAGCACGGCCACCCGCCTGTAGAGCATGTATTCAATAATAAAGCAAGTGAACGCAAGGGTACCAGGATGCTCATCCGTGAGCGGGTAGCAGCGGTTATAAAGGTTAAAAAGGAGAGGGTCAGCTGTTGGCGGAATCAATGCTTGCAGCATGCACACTGTCGCTTGTACATGCTACCGGCATTGCCGCACCGATTTATATTGACAAATACCTTAACCAAGTGGCTTGCTCAGCCAATACAACAATTTCAGATAACCCGGACCGGCGAACATAAGCTATCGTAGCATTCCCGTTTTTGAAAAGGAAAGGCCCGGGTTATTGAAATTGCATAGTTTTTCTCATGATCATGTAGACCTTCTGGTTTTCCAGGTCCGTACCATAAATTTCTTTCATTAATTGACACCTTGTTTTCGATTTTGGGATCAAAATTTCCATAATTGACCACTAACCCGATTGTTAACATTGGGTTAAGCGTTTTTGCATACAATTTTGCAGGAAACAGCACCTAAACGCATCATTCAACCCCCTGAAATGCCCGTCCCATCAGGACCGGAAGGCTTAAATCCACTGCCTTCCACACTATTAACGGTTCACTATTCACACCCGGCTAAATTATCCACCTCCTGTTATTAAGTTAATTTGAACTACCCCGCCATGAAGGTTAAGTTTGTATTCGCTCTTTTACAAAGTATTGTACCGGTGCCTGGTCTATTCCTCTCATAAACAGGAGGTTAGGCAGGATTAAAAGGGAACCATGTGTAAATCATGGGCTGTTGCGCAACTGTGAATTCCGTGAAACAGAAAACGTGAAACGTTTAAAAAGGCTGACCCATCAAACGGCAGCTTTTCAAGCCTCACTTTCCATTGCTCACGAAAAAAGTCAGATACCTGCCGTACAATTAGTGCCTCGCCTTCGCATCAAAGGTTATCGCACTACTATACATGTCACACACTGCACCAGTCACCCCTTCGGGCAGTGCCGTGACCAGGTATTGTGTTGTTCCCTTTTGTAACGGGTGATTTTTTGGTTCCATCCATGGAAGTGTTATTCTATTGGAGGGGAATCGTCGTCACATATATTAACCAAACGGTTCTAAAAATATACCATGAGCAACGAGAACGAAATATTACTACAGGAAAACAAAGACCGCTTTGTGATCCTGCCAATTAACTACCCCCGCGTGTGGGAGATGTACAAGAAGCATGAAGCCAGCTTCTGGACAGCGGAAGAGATTGACCTCAGCGGTGACCTGCAGCACTGGGCCAACTTAAACGACGGAGAGCGTCATTTTATTTCACACGTCCTGGCCTTTTTTGCGGCAAGCGATGGTATTGTGAATGAGAACCTGGCTGTTAACTTCATGAGCGAAGTACAGTTACCGGAAGCCCGTTGCTTTTACGGATTCCAGATCATGATGGAAAACATCCATTCTGAAACCTACGCCTTGCTCATCGATACCTATATTAAAGATCCACAGGAAAAAAATCGCTTATTCCATGCCATTGATACCGTGCCGGCTGTGAAGAAGAAAGCTGAATGGGCCTTGCGCTGGATCGAGAACGGCACTTTTGCCGAAAGACTCGTTGCCTTTGCCGCCGTAGAAGGCATTTTCTTCAGTGGCAGCTTCTGCTCCATCTTCTGGATGAAAAAACGGGGATTGATGCCCGGCCTCACCTTCAGCAACGAGTTGATCAGTCGCGATGAAGGCCTGCATTGTGAATTCGCTTGCCTGCTGTACAGCATGTTGAGCAATAAGATGAGCCAGGAAGCGGTATATGCCATTATCAGCGATGCCGTGAAGATTGAAAAGGAATTCATTACAGAAGCCCTTCCCGTAGACCTGATCGGAATGAATGCCAAGCTGATGCAACAGTACATTGAATTTGTGGCCGACCGCTGGCTGGCTGAACTGGGTTACCCCAAAATGTTCAACAACACCAATCCATTCGACTTCATGGAAATGATCTCCCTCGAAGGAAAAACAAACTTCTTCGAAAAGAGGGTAGGGGACTACCAGAAAAGCGGTGTGATGGGCAGCAAAGAATCACAAAGTTTTTCACTCGAAGAAGATTTCTAAATACAGCTTACCTACTAATCCATTAATGCACTAATAAATACTATCCCATGTTTGTAATAAAAAGAAACGGCAAAAAAGAATCTGTCAAGTTCGACAAGATCACTGCCCGCATAGAAAAGCTATGCTATGGGCTGGACAGAAGATTTGTGAACTCCATCGACGTTGCGAAGAAAGTAATTGAAGGCCTGTACGATGGTGTTACCACTACCGAACTGGATAACCTGGCTGCAGAAACTGCCGCCTCCCTTACCGTAAAACACCCCGATTATGCATTGCTGGCGAGCCGTATAGCTGTTAGCAACCTGCATAAGAATACCATAAAGAGCTTTTCCGGCACCATGGAACTGCTGTTCAATTGCAGAGACAGCAAAGCCGGTAAGGCCGCTCCACTGCTGGCAGATGATGTGTGGGAGATCATTCAGCAACATGCTGAACTGCTCGATTCTACCATTATTTACGACCGCGACTACAGCTTTGACTATTTCGGGTTTAAAACACTCGAAAAATCATACCTGCTGAAAGTAGAAGGTAAAGTGGTGGAACGCCCCCAGCATATGTTCATGCGGGTATCAGTAGGTATTCACAAAGAAGATATCGACAGCGCTATCAAGACCTACCACCTCATGTCTGAACGCTGGTTCACACACGCTACGCCTACCTTGTTCAATGCCGGCACCCCCAAACCTCAAATGAGCAGTTGCTTTCTGCTCACCATGAAGGAAGACAGCATTGACGGTATTTATGATACCCTCAAGCAAACCGCCAAGATATCACAGAGCGCCGGCGGTATTGGCCTGTCTATTCACGGCATCCGCGCCACCGGAAGCTATATCGGCGGTACCAATGGTACCAGCAACGGTATCATCCCCATGTTGCGTGTGTTCAATGATACTGCCCGCTATGTAGACCAGGGTGGTGGCAAACGTAAAGGCGCTTTCGCCATATATTTAGAGCCCTGGCATGCTGATGTATTCGCATTCCTCGACCTGCGGAAGAACCATGGTAAGGAAGAGATGCGTGCAAGAGACTTGTTCTATGCACTGTGGATTCCCGACCTGTTTATGCAACGCGTAGAGAGTAATGGCGAATGGAGCCTGTTCTGTCCGCATGAAGCACCAGGCTTACATGAGTGCTGGGGTGCAGAATTTGAGAAGCTGTATGCCCAATATGAGCAGGAAGGAAGAGCACGCAAAACAATTAAAGCACAAGAGCTTTGGTTTGCTATCCTCGATGCGCAGATTGAAACCGGTACCCCTTATTTGTTGTACAAGGATGCTGCCAACCGCAAATCAAACCAGCAAAACCTGGGTACCATCAAGAGCAGCAACCTGTGTACCGAGATCCTGGAATTTACTTCCGAGAATGAGGTAGCTGTTTGTAACCTGGCTTCCCTGGCATTGCCCCGCTTTGTGACCAATGGCGTGTTTGACCACCAGGCCTTATATGATGTAACCTACCAGGCTACCAAGAACCTGAATAAGATCATTGACAATAACTATTACCCCGTAGAAGAAGCAAAGACTTCTAATTTGCGCCACCGCCCCATCGGGCTGGGTGTACAAGGTTTGGCAGATGCCTTTATCCTGATGCGCCTGCCTTTTGAAAGTGCAGAGGCTAAGCAACTGAATAAAGAGATCTTCGAAACCATCTATTTTGCAGCCATGACCGCTAGTAAAGACCTGGCTAAAATAGAAGGTCCTTATGAAACATTTGCAGGTTCTCCTACCTCCAAAGGCATATTCCAATATGATCTCTGGAATACAGAGCCTACTATGCGCTGGGACTGGTACCGCCTGAAAGCTGAGGTGATGGAGCATGGTGTTCGCAACTCTTTGCTGGTTGCGCCGATGCCTACCGCTTCTACTTCACAGATTCTTGGTAACAACGAATGTTTTGAACCTTACACCTCCAACATTTATGTACGCCGTGTACTGAGTGGTGAGTTTGTAGTAGTGAACAAACACTTGCTGAAGGACCTGGTAGAACTGAACCTGTGGAACGATGATATGAAGAACAAGATCATCACCCACAATGGTTCTATCCAGAAAATTGAAGGCATACCTGAGAAGATCAAGGAAATCTATAAAACTGTTTGGGAGATCAAGCAACGTACACTGATCGATATGGCTGCCGACCGTGGCGCCTATATCTGCCAGTCTCAGTCTCTGAACCTGTTTGTGGATACTCCTACAACTGGTAAACTCACCTCCATGCACTTCTACGCCTGGAAACAAGGTTTGAAAACCGGTATGTATTACCTCCGTACGAAAGCAGCTTCACAAGCCGTACAGTTTACCGTAGAAAAACAAGGCGGTAAAATGACCGAGCCACTCACTGATAACCATTCACTGAAAGTAGTGGAAGGCGCTGATGGAGATGTGATCCCCGTAGGAGCTACCTGTACCATGGAAGAGGGTTGTGTAACCTGTAGTGCGTAATAAAGCAGAAGATAGTATCCAGAATTCTGAAGAATACAGAAGTCGTTATAATAGTAAAGCGCTCCCCTTACCGGGAGCGCTTTTTTGTTCTGAGAGCTAGGTTTCACCACTGACAATTCGAAGCATAGTTTGCCGCTCTTATTCCGGGGGCCAGACAATCTTCCATCCCATCCTCCCAATCCAATAAATCCAACAAATCATGGTTCAGACACCTTTACCACCGCCATTGCCTTGGTAGTAGGCACATTGTTCACTTCTCCTTTTTGGGCGCCTGCCGCTCCCAGGAACAATACCCAGGGGGCAGTCGTGGCCGGCATAGGCACTTCAAAGCGGAATACCGGTATCGCGTCTTCATAGGAAACAATGGCAGCACGTACCGTTTCCTTTTTGAAACTGTCCTTCTTTAGGTCAGGGAATACCACCGTTACACTCAATTGGTAACCATCCAGGTAATCTTTCTTCTCCCAAATCGGATGTGCTTGCAAATGAACGGCTACCTGCATCTTTTTTCGCTTCGTGTCTACCTCCACAGAGAATTGATTATGCAATACCTTATCCAGCGAATACTGCCGGCTGCATTCCAGCTTCAAAAGCCCTTTAAAACTAAAACCTTTATCTTCTTTCAATTGTTTTCTAAATACGCTCA
Organism: uncultured Paraflavitalea sp.; assembly: GCA_966211765.1. Taxonomy (GTDB): domain Bacteria; phylum Bacteroidota; class Bacteroidia; order Chitinophagales; family Chitinophagaceae; genus Paraflavitalea. The sequence continues at coordinate 102,612 of CBIHOV010000025.1, read as the reverse complement.
ATAAGTCAGTCCATAAGCCCCCATCTTTATGTTCATTACATACCGCATCAAAGATCAGCTTGGCAGGTTTATTGCTGCTTAATAATTGCGTTGAACTCTGCTTCATCTTATCATTCAGGGTCACTGGTGTATAAGTTCCTCGCCTGGCTCTTACATGACGTTTGTATCGTTTGCTGTGAACGACTGTCACATCCAGAATGGAGCCCTGCAACTTAATAACAGAAGGTCTAAGCTTTGCCATAAGATTTAATTTTTTAAAAATGAACGATAAACAGGGGATCGCTATATCCATATACGAAAACATATGATAGACGGATTTAATAAATGCATCATTTTTGGCCATTTTAATGCCTCTTTACAGCGTATCTACAGCGATACCTCAGCGAGCTAATAGCGGTCTTACAGCGAGCTTTCAGCGACCTTATGGCGACCTTATAGCGACTTTCCTCCTAGTCACTCCCTACTCAGCTCCCGGGTTGCTCCCTATATCGTCCCCATCAGAGCCATATTCCCACGATCTTCCCACTCATTGCCTTTTCTCTTCTTTTTATCTCTTTTTCCTCTTCCTATCGAGGCTGTTCTTTGCTTGCAGCTCGCAGCTTGCTTTTTCCTCATCCCGTAACCAAATTTCCTGATTGCGAAAACTGGCCTTATTAAATTTGCAGCCATGTCCTTTAAGAAGATCATCGGGAAAGTTCACCTCTGGCTTGGCCTCACTTCAGGCCTCATCGTAGTTATTATAGCCCTCACAGGTTGTCTGTATGCTTTCCAGGAAGAGATCCAGGACATGATGCAGCCCTTTCGTTATGTAAAGGCCGGGAATAAGCCCTTTATCCAGCCGTCCAGGCTCAGGGCCATCGCAGAGGCCCAATTACCCGGCAAACATATTCACAGCGTGGCCTATGGCAGTAAGACCGATGCGGCAAAAGTGTCGTTCTATGCTTTTGAGCCAGAGGAGTATTATGATATGGTATTCATCAACCCATACAGTGGTGAGGTTATGAAGGTGCTGGATATGGAATCAGGTTTCTTTCCCTGGGTGCTGGATGGGCATTTTTACCTTTGGCTGCCTCCCACCATTGGCCAGCCGGTAGTGGCTACCGCTACCCTCATATTTGTGGTGATGATGATCACGGGCATTATACTGTGGTGGCCTCGAAATAAGGCAGCTAAAAAACAGCGTTTTAGTATCAAGTGGAATGCTAAGTGGAAACGTGTGAACTACGACCTGCACAATGTATTGGGCTTTTACATGACCTGGGTGGTCATCTTTATTGCACTCACCGGCCTGGTTTGGGGATTCCAGTGGTTTGCGAAAGCGGCTTACTGGAGCGTAGGGGGAGAGAAGTCTACCGAGTACCTGGAGCCCTTGTCTGATACCACCCAGAAAGCAATGTATGCACAACCCGTGGACGTGATCTGGGACCGGCTAAAGCCCGAAGCCGCCAAAGTGGCCACCATAGAGATGCATTTTCCTACATCAGATACAGGAGCTATTGAAGCTGCGCTGAATGCAGATAAGAAAACCTACTGGCAAACAGATTATCGCTTTTACGATCAATACACATTGAAAGAAATACCGGTATCCCATGTATGGGGAAGGATTGACCAGGCGAAAACAGCGGATAAGGTATTCCGTATGAATTATGATATTCATACAGGCGCTATCCTTGGCCTGACAGGTAAATTCATCGCTTTCTTCGCCAGCCTCATTGCTGCATCACTTCCTGTAACCGGATTTATGATCTGGCTGGGACGGAAGAAAAAGAAGAAGCAAGCAAGTAATTTGACGAATACACTCCCTAAGAACCAGGTAGTACCAGCAGTGTAAATCCAATTATTAAGAAAGCATATACTCCTGGTATAACTCCTTGGCATAAAAGAATCAACTACAACAAGCCCGCCGGCATAAAACAAACCAGGAGAGATACTACACGCAGGTGGTCAAACAAAGCAACACGCAGCAATTTTTTGGCCAATACCTTTTGGTTGCGCACCGTTTTATCTGTGATCTTCAGCAGCTCAGCTATTTCATTGTTCTTGCGGCCTTCCAGGTAGGAGAGGGTGAACACCGCTTTGCATTGTTGGGGAAGTTTTTCGATCTCTGTATAAATATGGTCCAATACATCCGCCTTGATCTCATCACGCATCATCACATTGTCCGTCTCCGGTAACAACTGGTGTAAAAGCTCTTTCTGCTGACTGTTTTCCTTAGCATTGTATTTCAGGTAATCATAGCAGGCATTGCGGGCTGTCACAAACAGAAAGGCACGGATCTTCTCATGCGTAGGGAAGTTTGGATGCAGGCGCCAGAGCTTTACAAATGTTTCAGCCGTGATATCCTGGGCCTCTTGCCGGTTGTCCACCATCCGCTTGGCAAAGTTGAAAAGACGGGGGTAATAGATATTATAGATAGTAGTAAAAGCACGGGTATTTCCCTGTGTAAATTGGGTCACTAAGTCTTGTCCCAAGTGCTTCATCGGAGCCTGTACTTTTTTGGAATGACGAATTAAAAATAGCTACTCAATTAAGGATGGATCCTGGTTCAACGCCAGCCTTTCGGCCGTGATCTGACAGCAATGGTAGCAGCGATAAGGTTTAATGGAACTTCAACATGCCACAGTAAATACACACAGTAAGCCGGTAGCAATCGATGTTAGTGTTTCTTTAGCACCCCTCCACTTAGGCAGGTAGTTCCTGCAGTCCGGAGGTTCTATGGAATCCGGGCATGAAAATAAGAAGTTCGGGCGGGATATTCCAAAATTCGTGGATTACTATTTTAAGAAATCTCTGCACATTCCAGGGCAGGACTTGGATGGTTGTTGAACCATTAATAGAGGATGGCTTAAACAATTGAGGACCATGGCGGTTGAAGTATCACGCTTTTCCAGATATGATACCCAGGATCATATTTCAAACCGCTTCACTTATCCAAATGGTGCCAGGAGCGTCTGCGAATGGCCTGGGTACAAAGAGACCGGGCACATGCCCGGTCTGCCTAATCGTACTTATGGCCTTTACTAAACAAAAATTCTCTTAGTGACAGGGTTAGTGTTGCTTGTACATAATTCTCTTTGATCAGTCCATTGGCAACCGTACCCCTTCGGCCGGCTTCTACCGACAAGCCATAGAACAGACTACCACTCAGGTATCCGCCATAACCAATACTGCCGCCGATCTCATTGATCGGCGTATTGCGGATGCGCAGGTAAGAATTGGTGGTGAAAAAGCCTGCCTGTACATAATTCTTCTCATACCGGCGGCCCCAGCGTTCCACCTGGTTGGAGTATTGAATGCCTGCCGACAAGCGTCGGCTATCGACCAGCGAATAACCCTGCCCCTTCTGCTTCAGGTCCGTCCAGCTTTGGTAATTGTAATCCACCGCTATCGTCAGCCGGTTCTTATGTGTGAAGGAGATGCCGGCATCGTAAGCAACCGGTAGGTAAAAAGCCGAACTCTTTACAAACTCATTGTCTTTGATAACCGTGGTGCCTTCTGTGATCGACACCGTCCTCTCCGAGTTGAGCTTTGTCTTTGTGGTGAGCTTGCCACCCAATGCCAGTCTCCAGTTCTTACTGATATTGGTAGAATAGATAGACCCAAACTCAAAACGGAAATTGTTATAGTAATCCCTCGTTTTCGTAACAATCGAAGAGCTCAGTACCTCACCCGTCAGGGTTTCCGTGTGGTTAAGCGAACCAAAAATAAAAGAACTGCGTACGCCCACCGAAAAATGCTTACCAATCGAAAAAGCATTGTTCCAATACACATTGTACAATCCGCCATCACCTTCATAGTCGCCGTTGTACGTATCATCCGATCCCTCGATACTTTTGGTAGCCGTATACCGGTAGCCAGTATAACTCAGCGGCATAAAACCTACACTGCTGGCCCAGAAATTATTGAGTTTGGTAGCTACTGAAAAACTCTTGATAGACAGATCGCGCGTCTTACTATTGGCTTCACCAATAGGCGTACCGGCATAAGTAACCGTTTTACCCGTAAGCGCCATATTTACATAAATATTACTTCTTTCCAGTCCACTCAGCGAGGCAGGATTCTTCAGGAACTGATAGTGAGGACTGCTCAGCAGCGAGATCGAACTATTGGCCATTCCGATGCTGCGGTCATAAAAACGTTGTTCCAGGTCGCCCACGCCATAAATAGAGTAGGGGGCGTTATAATCCTGTGCGCCCGCATGAAGCGAAATAAATAACCCAACAATAATTAGACTTTTCTTCATGAATGTCTTTTAAATAGATCATCAATCGGCATTGTGTGAGTCCCTGGTTAAATGCCTTCCCAAGTGGCGCCAGCCATTGTCAACTCCTATATGCTGTATTAAAAATTCTAAATTCTGTATTCTGTATCCTGTATTCTTCTCCCTACTCCACCGACATGACCGTCAACACCAGTTGCGTCTTATACTTCGGGTGGTTCCGGCTACCCATCAATGCCCGGTTTAGCTTTTTGGCCGCTCCCGGATTTTCTTCCAGTACAAATACACCGCCCTCAGAGCTACCAGCTGTATTCAACAGGTAATTGATATACGATGAAACATCAAAAGTGTAATTGGTATTAAGCCGGTATATATAATCAATAGAAGGCACACCGTACATCGTGGCCGATCCCCCTGCATCCGGCAAAGCAGTGCCGATCGTATTGGTAGCATCCGTTTGTGCAAGAAAAAGAGTATCGGGCAAGCGGGACCCATAGGTATCAAAAGTCTGCTCCACTGGTTTGATAATAACCTTTGCACTTAACAGCTTCACCACACTGCCAATGCCCAGTATGTTGCGCAGCGAAGGGAATTTTATTTTCATCATAACCCCCGTACCCGCCTGCGTAAATGCATAAGGATATTGTGCCGAAGGAAAAAACTCTTCCTGGTCTGCAAAACCTGGTTCCAGCGGAGTATTCTTGCGGTTGCTCAATACCTGGTTATATTGATAATCTGTACGCGTAATGGCAAATTCAATAACATGTTCCTGGTAAACGGGGATTGTGGTGTGGTAATACAATTTCATCATTACACTGCTATCCGTGTTAAAACCAAAGATGGCTCCCTTGTCATTGTCATTCACCTGTATACAAAAACCCCGCAGGTAATTCCGGAAATTGTCATCAGTTTTTATTTCCGCTGCCTGCAGTTTGATCTTTCTAAAAATTTCCTCCCCTTTGCTCTGAGGGAGCCTGATCTGGAGAGAATCATTCCTGCTGGGTCTGATCCTTAAGGTAGTACTGCCCAGCGCACCGGCAATTTTTGCAGTGGACGAAGTATTGTACAAATAATTGGAATAAGTGTAGTCGGGCTGATAGGCCAGTTCATATACCGAGAAGGTCTGAGCCTGAGAAGTATCCCCATAATATTGTTTATTGGGCTTGAGCGTCATCGCCAGTGAATCATACACCGCATCATTCGGAAATGTCATATTGGGTACATCGGCAGGCAACCCCATTTGGAAAAAACTGCTTGCCCTGGTAACGCCCATTAAGGGATCTTCCCAACGCCCGATCAACATGATCTTGTTGTTGGAGGTGGGAAAGGAATCCAGTACAATTGTTGATATTACAGGCGTGATCGTGTCGATAGTAATGATCCTGGTAAAACTATCATTACCCATGTCGCCAAACTTAATTTCATCTTTATAACAACCTGTTAACATAGTCGTCAGCAGGCATAGGGCGGGAAGCACAACAGAGGCAGTTTTCGGTATATTCATATTGCTGATCTGGAATTATGATCAGCGCAATATATTAGCGTATGCCTGGGTGAGTTTGTTATAATATATGGTTTTGATTGAATAATCGACGAATCCTTGATTTCAATCTTTAAAGAAGCACACACCCGCATCCGCAGTTAGTAAATTAAGAATCAATGCTGCATATCTTATCTGCGACTACTTACTCCTGCCAATAGTCAGGTCCCCGACATTCGTACGCACCCATTCTGTATTCTATATTCTGTATTCTTCTCCCCCTCCGCCGATTATAATGAGAAGTTCGTCGATTCAACCTACCAGCCTATCTATTTTACCAAGACGTTTGGAGATGCTGTAAATACTTTTATCGAAAATACAGTTATGATACCGGTCAGGTGTGCAGGCTCTATCTAAGAAAACGTCTGTCCCACTGAGTGTAGAGGAGCCGTCTTCCACAATTCTTTTCCGCTCCGCTCAACTCAGGGTGACCATTCAACCGGCCCCTCATATTAAAAACTAAAAATGATGAAACAAATTGCTGTTTATGCTGCTGCCTTATTGATTGTATCTACGCCTGTTTTACTGGTGCCCGGCTGTACCAAGAGTACAGATGGCGACGACGACCTGGTGGGCAATTGGTCTATAAGCAAAGACTTTGAAAGTGATGCCAGGAGCGAAGCAATATTGTTTACCATTGGTGATAAAGCTTATATCGGCACCGGTGTATCCGCCACAAAGCGCTATAATGACTTGTGGGAATACGATTTAGATCGTGATTACTGGACCCGTATGAAGGAATTTCCAGGCGTTGCCCGCAACTCAGCGATTGCCTTTGCCGTGGGCAACAAAGGATTTGTAGGTACCGGCACAGATGGCTACGATGAATTTAGTGATATGTATGCATTTGATCCGGGAGCCAATACCTGGACACCTATCAAGCCTTTCCCCGGATCGGCGCGCTACAATGCCGTGGCTTTCACCCTGGGCGATAAGGGATATGTAGGTTCAGGATATGATGGCAGCGACCTGCAGGATATGTATGCTTATTCGCCTGGCACAGACTCATGGGAACAGGTGAAAAGCATGAACCGCAGAAGGTCCGCTGCTACAGCATTTGTAATAGACAACAAAGCTTATATATGCAGTGGTAATAACAACGGTACCGCTTTGAACGACCTCCTGGTATACGATCCCACTACCAAAGACTGGACTGAAAAAAGGAAGCTCACCAACGTATCCGATGATAGTTATGATGATGACTATTCAGGTATTGCCCGTTACAACGCCGTGAGCTTTGTCCTGAACAATAAAGGCTACCTCGCCACTGGTACAACCGGTGGGTATGCATCTACTGTATGGGAATACGATGCAACTGCTGACCAATGGACCCGTAAAACAGATTTTGAAGGAAAGGTAAGAGAAGGAGCACTGGGTATGACATTGAAAAACAGGGGCTTTGTACTTGCCGGTCGCAATGGGTCAGAATATTATTACAACATGTTTGAGTTTCATCCTGCAGATGAACAAAACGACGATGACAACCAATAAGGCCCGCCAGATCCTAATAGCTGCCGTTGCTATAGCGGTAGCTATTACTTTCACCAAATTGTATTGGCTTAAAAAAGAGCAGGCGAAAACCGGGCTCTCTTATCAGTGTTTCACCAATGGAACAACGTGGGGGTACGATATCCTGGTGGGTGAAATAATATTGATACACCAGTCCATCAATCCAGTAGCTAAGGGCAGGGTTGGTTTTGACAGTAAGCAGTCTGCAGAAGCCGATGCCCGAATTGTTATAGGAAAGATAAAATTGGGTGAAACCCCCGTATTTAATTCCCATCAAATGCAGCATACCGGTACCTTGCCTGCTCAATAATATGATGACTAAAGAGAAAGCCCGTGATAGCATAGCCTATATACTGGGATTTAAACCCGTGAAAACTGCACGTCATCGTGTGCTGGTAATCGTGTCACATCTTTTTTTATGGGGACTTTTCCTGGCCATGCCATTGCTTATTTACCGCATCAGGATATTGGATATCACCTTCTTTTATCGTGAGTTGGTAACCAAAACCTTTCTTGTCATCTTATTCTATGTGAACTATTATTACCTCCTGCCCAGGTTTTTCCAGCGCAGGAAGATCGCAAACTATTTTTTATCCATTACCGCTTCCTTGTTGTTATTGTGCGCATTGAACATCACAACAGAATATTTTTTCCGTGAGCACCTGCGTGCGAATGCGCACCGTTACATTTTAGCAGGCAGAATGGGAGCTGGGATGATGGCCATCAAAGATTCCCTGATAACGACTGCGCCGGGTATGCCAGGCATGCCCCCCGTTGAATTGCGTGTGGAAGGTGGGACCATGATACATTCCGGAGTAGTTGGTACACAGGTAGGATATGTAACAGCTGTCGATAATGCAGATAATGATTCCCTGCGCAGGCGGATGCGCCTCTGGAAAAGGTATTTCAACAGCCGGCACCCCAATGATACCATGGCTACAGCTGTTGTGCGGGCCGAGCCTGCCATGCCCTTTTTCAGAGAAGGTCCTTTTGGGGATAGAAGTATTTTCTGGATGGGCTTTTCGATGGTACTCATGAATACCCTTTCATCGGGTGTCATCATCTTACTCATCAGCGGGTTCATCAAACTGGCCAATTCCCTGATCATTAGTGAAAAACAGAAAAAAGCACTGGAGAATGAAAGGCTCAATGCAGAGTTGAACTTCCTGAAATTGCAGATCAATCCGCATTTCCTGTTCAATACACTTAACAGTATTTATTCCCAGGCGCACCTGAAGTCAGAACAAACAGAATATTCCATTCTCAAGTTTTCGCAGATCATGCGTTATGTATTGTACGACAGCACAACGGAAAAGATTCCCTTAACAAGAGACCTGGAATACATCCGTAACTATATTGATCTGCAGAAATTGCGCATTTCCAAAAACATAACCATTCAGTACGAAGTAACAGGTGTTACCAATGACCTGCTTATCGCACCTTTATTGTTGATCACCTTTATTGAAAACGCATTCAAGCATGGCATCAGTTATTCAAGCCCTTCCGCCATTGACATCAAGATTGGAGTAACGGGCACCGATCTCACACTTACCGTAGGCAATACCATCGTCCGCCGGCCATTATCAACCGGTGAGACAAGGGGTGGGGGAGTGGGCCTTGTCAATGCCCGGCGGCGGCTGGATGTATTGTACCCCGGCAGGTACCTGCTTGACATCAGCGATAATAACAGTATTTATGTTGTAAACCTCAAAATCAGCCTGGACCATGAATCCGAGCGTGACCAGATTACACATATTTGATCCTCTGTCAACACCCGATCTGTTTAAAACAAAAATTTAACCGATGAACCTCAACTGCATCATCATTGACGATGAACCTTGGGCTTTGGACCTTATGGAAGATTTTATCCGCAAGATCCCCTACCTCAAATTGGTAGCCCGGTGTGAAGGGCCCATGGCAGCCCTGCCGCATTTTGAGAAAGAAGAGATCGACCTGGTATTTCTCGACATTAAAATGCCCGATCTGTCCGGTATCCAGTTCCTGAAGATCCTGCCCAGAAAACCAGCAGTCATATTTGTAACCGCCTACCATGAGTTTGCTGTGGAAGGTTATGAACTCGATGCCATCGATTACCTCTTAAAGCCTGTTCCCTTCGACCGTTTTGTCTCCGCCGCCAACAAAGCCTGGGAATACATCGGCTACCGCAAAAACAAATCACCCCAGCGCAAGGATGATTTCCTGTTTATCAAAACAGCCCATAAGATCCAGAAATTGTTCTACAATGACATCATTTACCTCGAAGGGCTAAAGGATTATACCCGTATTCACCTCACGGATAGCAAGAAGCCCGTGGTCACCCTCCAAAGTCTCAAGTATTTTGAGAGCAGGCTGCCCAACGAAGATTTTATACGTATCCACCGGTCCTATATAGTATCCCTCCGGAAAGTAGATACCGTATCCCGTAAAACCGTTTTCCTGGGTGATACCGAACTTCCCTGCAGCGAGCACTACAAAAACCTGCTGTACAATATTATAGGCGAGAAATTGTAGAATATAGCCGCGAACCTTGAGCTAAGAGCCTCGTGTGCTGTATTCCCTCGTTGCCTGGTTGCCTCGTTGCCTTGCTGCCTTTCCCCTTGTAAATCAATCATCTACCCAAGCCTTATCCTTCTTTTTTACCCCTTTTTACATTCGAATAGTTAAAATGTGTTCTTCCGGCGTAGAATTAGTTGGCAGAATAGTAAAAACCGCTATTTTCGTGATCGTCCAAAAATATCCCGATTGTCAATAAAAAAAGACAATTTTAGTTCAAGTATAGCGTTGATACTGAAATCATTGATCAATCATTCATCCCTTCATAAAGGTTGAATTTATGAAAAAACCGAACAAGGCAAGATCCAGTAAGTTGATAGGTGCACCCTTTTTAGGTTTAGCAATTCTGTTGCAATGCTCCTTTATACCCGCACCATCGACAGTATATCCCGTTACTTTTAACCTTCGTGGTACTACTCCCATACACATAGAAAATACCAAAAAGCTTGCAGCTTTTTCATTTCTGCACAGCATGGAGTTATACGATAGCCTTCACCTGGAAGACCTTGGTTTATCCAAAATGGTATTCCGCATGGCTGTCAAAGGAATGGAGAAATTGTCCAATGCAGGCAAACTGAAAGGAAACCTGATCTCTATCATCGACTTCAGTCAACCCAGTACCAATAAGCGCTTGTATGTGATCGACATGGATAACAACGAGCTGTTGTACAATACATGGGTGGCCCATGGTATGAAATCGGGCAAAACCATGGCAAAACTGTTTTCCAACAAACCTTCCTCCAATAAAAGCAGCCTTGGATTTTATGTAACAGGCGAGGCTTACCAGGGCAGCAATGGTTATTCATTGAAACTCCAGGGAGTGGAAAAAGGTATCAATGACTTCGCTTACCGCCGGGCCATTGTAATTCATGGAGCCGATTATGTGAGCGAACAATTCATCTCCAGCCAGGGATACATAGGTCGTAGCAAAGGATGTCCCGCAGTACCAGTGGATGTTTGCCAGCCCATGATCGACCAGATCAAAGACGGTACCTGCCTCTTTATCTATCACCCCACTTCTTCGTATCGTTCCAGGTCTCCTTTATTACGCAAATAGGTTATTATTCAAGCCCGAAGCTTTCTTCACATTGTTTATAAAAACCTCCAAACAAACCAATTGCACAGTTTATCTTTGATCTTTAACACATTGTAACTCACAATACCTATGCTAAAGGTTGGCGTATTCGGCGTTGGTCATCTTGGAAAATTCCATCTCAATAACTGGAAAGAAATTAAGGACATAGAACTCGTAGGGTTTTATGATCCGGACGATGTGGCCGCTCAGGAAGTCACTGAAAAATACCAACTGGCAAGGTTTCTCGACCCCGAACGCCTTATAGAAGCAGTGGATATGGTGGATATTGTGGCGCCTACTACTTACCATTTCAATCTTTGTAAGCTGGCTATCCGTAAGGGTAAGCACGTATTCGTGGAAAAGCCCCTGGCCAACACCATGGAGGAAGCACGTGAGCTTGTCAAGCTGGTGCGCGAGTCCAACATCAAGCTCCAGGTAGGCCATGTGGAGCGGTTCAACCCTGCGTATCTGGGTATTCAGCACATGCAGTTGCATCCCATGTTCATAGAGGTCCATCGCCTGGCCCAGTTCAATCCCCGCGGTACCGAAGTGAGTGTGATACTCGACCTCATGATACATGATATAGACATCATCCTCAGTATAGTAAAAAGCGAAGTAAAACTGATCTCCGCCAGTGGGGTGGCTGTCATGACAGATACCCCCGATATTGCCAATGTGCGCATTGAATTCAACAATGGCTGCGTGGCCAACCTGACCTCCAGCCGCATTTCTATGAAGAAAATGCGAAAAATGAGGTTATTTCAGAAAGATGCTTATATTGGCGTGGACTTTCTCAATAAAAAGTCGGAAGTTATTAAACTGAAGACCCCCCAGGATGTAGATGCCTTCTCCTTTGACCTGGATACACCGCACGGGAAAAAGACCATAGCCGTTTTGAATCCCCAGGTTCCGGAAGTCAACGCGATCAAAAAAGAACTGGAGTCATTTCGCGATGCTATTTTGAACAATACACCCACCAGGGTCTCCGAAGTAGATGGTTACAGGGCCATGGATGTAGCACACCAGATTTTGCATAAAATTAAAAATAATAGTATTTCCGCGTAACCCTTACATGTCATCCAATAAACGTATCCATAGCGCATGGTATCTTCTCAGCGACTATATTGCTGCCGTACTGGCTTGGGTCGTTTTGCATTTTGCACGCCGCTATTTTTTGCATGAGACCATTTACACCCAGGAAAAGGGGCTAGTGTTTACCCATCCCTTCTGGTGGGGCTTGCTCTTGATGCCATTGGCCTGGCTTATTTTATTCACCCTGGCCGGGTCTTACTACTCCATGTATAAAAAGTCAAGGCTCAATGAATTTACCAATACCATCGTTACCTGTATCATTGGGTGCACCATTATCTTTTTCAGTATTGTGATCAACGATCCCCAGCATAAGTACACCTACTTCTACAAGGCCCTTTTTACCTATATCTGGGCACAACTCTTTTTTACCTGGCTGGGGCGTAGCCTCCTCCTTGGCAGAGTAAGGAAACAATTGACGAAGGGTACTGTACAATTCAACGCCCTGCTGGTAGGAGGGAATTCAGTAGCCAGTAAAATATACAATGACACCAGGGCAGGGCTTCGCCTGGCGGGTTTTCATTATACCGGCTTTGTGGCAGCTGCCCGTGAAACCAACGGCATCAGTGCTTATTTACCACAACACGGATGCTTTGCAGATATCGAAAAAGTGATCCGCGAACACAGGGTACAACTGGTAGTAATAGCCCTCGAAAAATCGGAAAAGCAACAGGTAGAGCATATTGTATCCATCCTCAGCGAAGAAGATGTTGACATCAAGATAGCACCCGATATTCTTGATATCCTTTCCGGGTCAGTTAAAACCAGCAATGTATTTGGCGCCGTACTCTCCGATCTTAAGACCAACCTCATGCCCGATTGGCAACAGAATATTAAACGCGTCATTGATGTGGTCATCGCTTCCTTTGGAATGATCCTGCTCTCTCCTTTATTCCTGTATGCCGCCATCCGCGTCAAAACTTCCTCACCAGGCCCGGTTTTTTACCGGCAGGAAAGAGTGGGTTATCGTGGACGCAAATTCACTATCATTAAATTCCGGTCCATGTCTCACCCGGCCGAGCAGAATGGACCCCAATTGTCTTCTACCCACGATGAGCGCATCACAAAATGGGGGAAGACCATGCGCACCTGGCGCCTGGATGAACTGCCCCAGTTGTGGAATATAATGAAAGGGGAGATGAGTCTTGTGGGCCCCCGTCCGGAACGGGCATACTATATCAGCCAGATCCACCAACAAACACCCTACTTCAAATACCTGCTAAAAGTGAAACCCGGTCTTACTTCCTGGGGTATGGTCAAGTTTGGTTATGCCGAAAATGTAGAGCAGATGATCGAACGCATGAAATATGATCTTATGTACATCGAAAATATCTCCCTCGCACTCGACCTCAAGATCATGGCACATACACTGAGGATTATTTTCATGGGACAAGGAAGATAAACTGGTTACTGGTTATTGGTTACTGGTATTTAAAAAATTAAACGCTATATATAAGTCATCAGCAATTAAGAAAAGCAAGAACCATTGCCGATTGCCAATTGCCGATTCACGAAAAAAACTTACATGCATAGGAAGATCATCCCCCTTTTGACCCTAATCTTTTTGTACAAAGCAGGCCTCGCCCAGGACTATTGGCAGCAGGAAGTACATTATTCCATTGATGTATCTCTCGATGATAAACAACATAGCCTCCAGGGCAACCTGTCTGTGAAATACATCAACCATTCCCCCGATACCCTTACCTATATTTGGTTTCACCTCTGGCCCAACGCTTATAAAGACGACAATACAGCCTTGGCTAAACAGCTGGCCCAGGATAAGGAAGGCAGGAAAAAATTAAGGAATAAAAAGAATGAAGGATATATCGATGGACTGGCATTCACCGTGGATGGTAAAATGGTTACCACCGCACAGGACAGTGCCAATGATGCTGATGTAGTGAAACTCCTTTTGCCTGCTTCTTTATTACCCGGCCAATCCATTACCATTGCAACACCTTTCCATGTAAAATTACCCTTTTACTTCTCCCGTTCCGGTTATGATGGCGATCAATACATGATTTGCCAGTGGTACCCTAAACCAGCGGTATATGATAAAAAAGGATGGCATGCCATTCCCTACCTCGACCAGGGAGAGTTTTACAGCGAATATGGAACCTTCAAAGTGAATATCACCGTTCCGGCTGCCTATGTGGTAGGTGCTACCGGTACTTTACAAACCAGCGAAGAGTTAAACCAATACAAAACTATTGGCGCTCAAAATTACCAGGCCAAAGCAAGTGTGGCAAAATACAAAGCAGCCCAGCCCGACGCTCCCAAAACCTTACAATACTACGGGGAGAATATCCACGATTTTGCCTGGTTTGCCGATAAGGATGCTGTTATTCAATATGATACCCTGCAATTACCCTCCGGTAAGATCATGGATGTATTTGCCTGGTACCAACCCAATGGCAATAAAGAGTGGAGCAACAGCATTTCCTTTATTGAAGATGCCGTTACCCGTTATTCCGAATGGATAGGGGAGTACCCCTGGCCGGTGGTGCAGGCTGTGGAAGGACCCAAAAACCTTTCATCCGGTGGCATGGAATATCCCATGATCACCCTTATCACCAGCCCCGAGGCCAAAGCCGAGGAACTGGATGCCGTGATTACCCATGAAGTGGGGCACAACTGGTTTTATGGCATCCTGGGCAGCAATGAACGCGATTATCCCTGGATGGATGAAGGCATCAATAGTTTTTACCAATTCCGGTATGAAGCCGAAAAATACAGAAGCAACAGTATTTTTGGGAAGTCCATGCCCAAGGAAATAAAGGCCCTGCCACCCCAGGAACTCCTGGGCCGTGTATACAACGCCCTCAACAGCCTGCCTGCCAAAGAGCCGGTAAACACAGGGTCTACAGGTTTTGCCAATAAAAACGATTATGGCATCGTTGTATACGTGAAAGCAGCTACCTGGCTTTATTTGGTGGAAATGGCTTTGGGAAAGGAAGTATTTGATAAGGCCATGCGCGAATACTTTGCTGCCTGGAAGTTCAGGCATCCCTACCCCGAAGACCTCAAAGCTGCCCTGGAAAATTCCACCCAGGTGGGCCTCGATCAATACTTTGAGCTGTTGAACAAAGAAGGGAATTTTTAGTATAAAACTGTTTCGGCTACATGGTGGTTGTAAAGAGTCAGGAACTTACGCAGTTAAGAACTATTGCCGATTGCCGACTGCCGATTCACGAACCAAAACCGCTCATGAAAAAAAGTATAGGCATCTTCTTATTGCTCATCTTTCTGCAACAGGCCAGTCTTGCTCAGCAGTACTGGCAGCAGGAACTACATTATACCATCGATGTGAACCTCGATGACCAGCAAAACAGCCTGCAGGGCTTCCTCAAACTACGTTATACCAACCATTCCCCCGATACCCTCACCTTCATCTGGTTCCACCTTTGGCCCAATGCCTATAAAAACGACCGGACTGCCTTCAGCGACCAGTTGCTGCTGCAGGGTCGTACCGACTTTTACTTTTCCAGCCGTGAGCAGCGCGGGTACATCAACCGGCTTGATTTCAGGATCAACAATACCACACTGCCTACCGAAGACCATCCCCAATACATTGATATTGTAAAAGTATACCTCCCCACGCCTTTGGCGCCCGGCGCACAAACCGAAATAACCACCCCTTTCCACGTGAAGCTGCCAAAGAATTTCTCCCGCGGTGGGCATACCGGCCAGTCATACCAGGCCACCCAGTGGTATCCCAAACCAGCGGTCTATGATAGCAAGGGCTGGCATCCTATGCCTTACCTTGACCAGGGAGAATTTTACAGTGAGTTTGGCACTTATGATGTACGCATCACCGTGCCCCAGGATTACGTAGTGGCAGCAACCGGTGAGTTGCAGAGTGAGGAAGAAAAAAAATGGATGCGGAAATTTGATGCCGCCTACCGTGAGCAACATGCTCCGCCAATAATCCAAAAACAAAAATTCCTGAAGCCAACCCCGAAGAAACCAGCCACAAAAACTACTACCAATAAAGCGCCAATAAAAAATGCAAAGAATAAATCGCAGCTAAATAAAAAGAAACCAGCAGCAATCAAAGAATCCGCAACACAAAGCACCAAACCCGAAACAACTACGCTGGCTTCCGGCGCCCCCAGTCCTGGCGAATCAACAAAAACATTGCAGTACAAGCAAGCAAACATCCACGATTTCGCCTGGTTTGCCGATAAACGCTTTGTCGTTAATTATGATACCATACAGCTGGCTTCCGGAAGGGTTATCGACGCCTGGACCTTCTATGCACCCAACGATAATATTTGGAAGAGCAGCCTTCAGATGACAAAAGACGCCATCCATTTCCGTTCCAGGCTCATAGGTGAGTATCCTTACAATGTAGTGAATGTGGTAGAGACCAATACTGGTTTCGATGGAGGGATGGAATATCCTACCATTACCAATATAGGACCCGTAAAGGATACCCAAACCCTGGATTTTGTGATTGAACATGAAGTGGGGCACAATTGGTTCTATGGTATCCTGGCCAATAACGAACGTGATCATCCCTGGATGGACGAAGGCATCAACTCCTATTATGGCAACCGTTATAAAGACTGGAAATACCCCAATAAACGAGTGCGGGGCTGGTTTGAATCCAAGATCCCCGAAGACCAAACAGCAATGATCCTTGCAGCTTTGGCCAAAGAGAAAAAAGACCAACCCATCAATACCCCTTCGGCCGGCTTTACCGGGGATAATTACGCTTTGATCGCTTATGCCAAAGCAGCCGGCTGGATGAAACAGCTGGAGCAAACCATCGGTCAGCCTGCCTTTGATGCGGCCATGCAGCAGTATTACCAGCAGTGGAAATTCAAGCATCCTGCACCCGAAGACTTTCAGCAGCTCATGAAGCAACAAACCGGGAAAGACCTCAGCACCTCCTTCAGGTTACTCGACACTACCGGCTCACTACCTGGCGGTTATACCGGACCCAAAAAGATAAGACCAGCCTTCCTCTTTTCTATGAAGGATTATGAGAAGGTAAATTATGTGAACTTTTTACCAGCCCTTGGGTACAATATGTACGATAAGTTTATGGTAGGGGCCGTGCTGCACAACATCAGCATGCCTTCCCATAATTTTCAGTTTATAGTGGCACCCGTATATGCAACCAACAGCAAACAATTCAATGGCATTGGAAACATCAGCTACACCTGGCACCCCAATAAACATTTTCAGTCCATTGAGTTGGGATTAACCGGCGCACGATTCTCCACCCTGGAAGGCACAGATAGCAATGCAACGAAAGTATTTGGCGGGTTTCACAAAGTAGTTCCTTCCCTGCGTTTTACTTTCAAAAACAAGTCACTGCTCTCGACCGTTGAAAAATGGATAGAATGGAAAACTTACCTTATTGGAGAAAAAGGATTCAAATATGTAATGGATAGTGATGATTCCATGACCTATCCGGCGCCTGGCCCCACCCGCAGCCGTTACCTCAACCAACTTACTTTCAACATTACCGATTATAGGAAATTGTATCCCTACGATGTGCAGATCCAGTTGCAGCAAGGTGATGGTTTCTACCGGGCCAATGCTACCGGCTATTACTATTTTAATTATGCCAAAGGAGGAGGAATGCAGGTAAGGGTATTTGCTGCCAAATTTGGTTACCTCGGCGTGAAAACCAGTGAAAAGCTTGGACGTACTTATCTGTATCAACCGAAGCTTACGGCTGTTCGGGGAGACGAAGATTATACCTACAGCAATTATTTTATAGGCAGGTCTGAATTTGATGGCGCTGCCAGTCAGCAGATCATGATGCGTGACGGTGGACTGAAATTACGGACCGACCTTTTTGCCGGCCTGCAGGGACGCTCTGATGACTGGGTAGCTTCCATGAATTTCAATACAACACTTCCCCAAAACTTGTTCCCCGTAAAATTGCCCATACGGATATTCCTGGATGTGGGCACCTATGCAGAGGCCTGGAAAAAGGATGCTGAGACCAGCAGGTTTCTCTATGTGGCGGGCTTACAATTGACCTTGTTCAAGGATCTGCTCAATGTGTATGCTCCACTGTTCTACAGCAAAGAATTCAGGGATAACCTAAAAACCACACCGGAAGTAAATACATTTGGTAAACGCCTCTCCTTCAGCTTTGATATACAACGTTTCAACCTGAGGAAGATCATTGGTCATTAAGAAAACGAAGGTGACTAAAATCCGGTGGGTCGCCTTCCAAAGGCGGCTCACCGGGTTTAGTTCAACAACATGTCAATTCATTCCATTCAATACCTGCAGCGTACACAGATCGATACTGTGAAATGGGACAACTGCCTCGCAGCTGCCGCCAATGGATTGATCTATGCGTATTCTTTTTACCTCGATAGGATGGCAGGCAACTGGGATGCGCTGGTATTGAATGATTACGAAGCCGTGATGCCTTTGCCCTGGAAAAAGAAATGGGGTGCCAGTTATATTGCTCATCCGCCGCTCACTGCTTCCCTGGGTATTTTTGGAACAGCCGTCACGGCAGAAATAACCAAACTTTTTATCGAGGCCATCCCGGACCGGTTTAAACTGGTCGATTTATTATTGAACCCCGCCAATTTTCTGCCTGCTTCCCGGCTGCAATCCATTCGCAATAATTATGTGCTGGACCTCAATAGCAAGTATGAGGATATTTACCGGCAGTACCGGAATAATGTGCGCCGCAATATTAAAAAAGCGCAGCAATTAAACTGCCGTTATGCGATAGGAGTTCCCGTAGAAGAAGTGATCAGGTTGGCGCATTGGCAAATCCAGCAACAAACAACCAATATCAGGGAGGAAGATTATGCCCATTTTAAAGACCTGTTCCATTGCCTGCAGTCAAAGCAATCAGCGGAAGCCTGTGGTGTGTATACGCCCAACAACGAGCTTGTGGCATCCTGTGCGTGGTTCTATTCAAATGGCAGGGCCTATTATGTGCTGGTGGGCAACCATCCCAATGGCAAGACCCTGGGCGCATCCCATTACCTTATTGACCGGTTCATTGAGGCCCACGCAGGGCAGAAACTCGTATTGGATTTTGAGGGTTCAGATATTGCCAGCCTGGCTTTTTTTTACAGTAGTTTCGGAGCCGTAAATGAAAACTATCCAGGCCTTCAGTTCCAGCGGCTGCCCTGGTGGCTGCAGTGGAAGAACAAAGGCTTCCCTAAGTTCAACTCCTGAGTTTTGACTCCCTCCTCTTTGCTGGTCAAAAGATTCTGTATTCTGTATTCTGAATTCTGTATTCTCAAATCCCCATTTCCCGTTCTTCCAGTATCTTCTCTGCGATGAGTACATCAATAGGGTGCGTGATCTTGATATTGGTAGATTCCCCTTCGATCAGGTGGATCTTTACACCCAGTCTTTCTACCACACTCGCCTCATCCGTAAACGTGTCTTCGTATTCCTGTTCAAAAGCAGCTTTAATGATATCGCTGTAAAAGGTTTGCGGCGTTTGGATGATCCGCACCTTGCTGCGGTCAATGTATTCATTGTGATCAAAGTGCGCAATGCGGATAGAGTCTACCGCGGTAATGGCCGGGATCGCATTACCCCGTTCCTGCGCCATAGCAAAACAACGCCTGATCAATTGAGGGGTGAGCAGACAGCGTACCCCATCATGTACAAAAACGATCGAATGCTGGTGAATATGCGATAGGCCATTCCGTACCGAATGAAAGCGCGTTTCACCCCCTACAGCCATCCAGATGCGATCCGGAGCATAGGTAGAACGCAGGATCTCTTGCCCTGTTTCGATATGGGCTTCCGGCAATACCAAAATGATGTCCAGGTCGGGAAAAGAATCCAGGAATGCGGTAAGCGTATACCACAATACCGGCTTCCCCTGCAAGGGCAAAAACTGTTTGGGTACCGTGGTGCCCATGCGCATGCCAGATCCGCCGGCAACTATAACTGCGTATTTTTTCATGTAAGGGTTAACGTCAACTTTATATAATGTACTGGTTAAGAGTACAAAAAGATTTATTTAGCTGCAAATACCAGGAAAAAGTTTAAGGATTATTCCCGGTGCCGGGGTTTGTTTCCGGAAACTTAGCGCTCCTGTACGTTCGCGCAGATCTTTAATGGCCCCTACTGTAATGGAATCAGTAGAACCGGCAATGGATCCCGTCCAGGGTATCACCTTCCCCGGGCAGTTTTGTCGGGCAATCGTTGGAAAGGAGAACAAGACCAAACTCAGAAAAGCTAATGCGATTTTTATTATGCAAACCAAGGCTTCCTATAAGAACGTTCGCTGGAGACCGTTAAGTATCAAACTATCTGCCGTTAGTCTCAAAAATTGCCATTAATCAATCATTTACACCCTTTCAGCAGGAGAAAACGCCCACCTGTCGTTCAAATCCCCCCTGCCATTTACAACCGCAGCAACCAACGAGCTTATTCTCCTCCCATCAGTTCCCGCTCGATCTCTTCCAGTTGCACGATGTCCCAGGCCTCACTTTCCGTAGGTGTCACATTCATCATTTCCAGAATGCCCGCCCGGTCCAGCCCCTCTTCCACCGATGGCTGCAGCTCACAAATCACGAAGGACGCCCCCTGCTCATAAAAGGTTTGTTGTATCTTTAATAGGTATTCTCCAGCAGCATCGTCCAGCTCGTTAATGTCTTTAACAATTAGTATCACGTTTTTAACGTCATTTTGGAGGAAAGGAAGTAAACATTCATCCAATTCTGCTGTCATATTAGCAGATAAAACCGGTTCAATGATCGTTATGGCATGGAATTTTTGCTTGGTATCAATTTTGACCTGCATACACACTTAATGTTTGTTAACAGCCGTTAATAAAGAGGCGGGAACATAAGTCAAAAATATTTGTTATTATTGTATAACACAACAAATTATAAAAATGGATAACAATTTTTCAGCCCAGGTAAAGGAGATTATTTCGTTTAGCAGGGAGGAGGCTTTACGGCTGGGGAATGATTTTATCGGTACTGAACATTTGTTGCTTGGGTTGATTCGTGAGGGTGAAAATACGGCAGTTCGTATATTGAAGAGTTTCAATGTTGATCTGTATGAACTGCGGAAAGAAGTAGAATTGGCTGTCAAGGACAAAACCGGTAAGAACATCGCCAACATAAACAGCTTGCCCCTGACCAAACAAGCAGAGAAGGTAATTCGTGTTACGGTACTGGAAGCAAAAGCCCTCAAAAGCCCTACCGTCGAAACCGAGCACCTCATGCTCTCCATTCTTAAGAACAAGGAAAACATAGCTACTCAAATTTTAAATCAGTTCGACGTGGATTACGATTTATTTAGAAACGAGTTAGGCGTAGTTAAAAGCAATGATGTTCGCAGCGAGTATGCGGACGAGAATGAAGACGACTTCGATGAAGAAAAGAAGTACTCACAACAGAAGTCGCGCGCTGCAGGAAATGCTAAAAGCAAAACACCCGTATTGGACAACTTCGGTCGTGATATCACCAGGTTGGCCGAAAGCGGTGCACTGGATCCCATCGTAGGAAGGGAAGAAGAGATCGAGCGGGTATCACAAATACTCTCCCGTCGTAAGAAAAACAACCCTATCCTCATTGGTGAGCCTGGTGTTGGTAAAACAGCCATCGTAGAAGGTTTGGCACTCCGCATTGTACAGCGTAAAGTATCAAGGGTGCTGTTTGACAAACGTGTCATCTCCCTCGATCTTGCTGCCCTCGTAGCAGGTACCAAATACCGTGGACAGTTTGAAGAACGTATGAAGGCCATTATGAATGAGCTGGAAAAGAACCGTGATGTCATCCTGTTCATCGATGAGATACATACCATCGTAGGAGCCGGTGGCGCCAGTGGTTCGCTGGATGCTTCCAACATCTTCAAGCCAGCCCTGGCAAGGGGAGAGCTCCAATGTATTGGTGCATCCACACTCGATGAATACCGCATGTACATCGAAAAAGATGGTGCCCTCGACCGTCGTTTCCAGAAAGTGATGGTAGAACCACCAAGCGTGGATGAAACCATCCAGATATTAAACAACATTAAGTCCAAATACGAAGACTACCACAACGTTACTTACAGTGATGATGCCATTGATGCCTGCGTAAAGCTCAGCGACCGCTATATCACCGACCGTCTCTTGCCCGACAAGGCTATCGACGTAATGGATGAAGTAGGAGCCCGGGTGCACCTGAAAAACATCAATGTGCCCAAGGAGATCCTGGATCTCGAAAAGAAGATCGAGGATGTGAAAGTAGAAAAGAACAAGGTTGTCAAGAGCCAGAAGTTTGAAGAAGCCGCCTCCCTCCGGGATACCGAAAAACGGTTACAGGAAGAGCTGGAAAAAGCAAAAGCAAGCTGGGAAGAAGAAAGCAAGCACAAGCGTTACCCCATAGATGACGAGGCTATTGCCGAAGTCGTTAGCATGATGACCGGTATCCCTGTCAAGAGAATGGTACAGGCCGAAACCGAGAAGTTACGGAACATGACCATCGACATGAGCAACGTGGTTGTAGGACAGAATGATGCCATTCAGAAAGTGGTGAAAGCCATTCAGCGTAACAGGGTAGGGTTAAAAGATCCTAAGAAGCCCATCGGTACCTTTATCTTCCTGGGTCCTACCGGGGTTGGTAAAACCGAGTTGGCTAGAGCCCTGGCACGTTACATGTTTGACTCAGAGGATGCACTCATCCGCATCGACATGAGTGAATACATGGAGAAATTCACCGTAAGCCGGTTAATTGGTGCTCCTCCCGGATATGTAGGGTATGAAGAAGGCGGTCAGCTGACAGAGCGTGTTCGTCGTAAACCATACTCTGTGATCCTGCTCGATGAAATTGAAAAAGCACACCCCGATATCTACAATATCCTGTTACAGGTACTGGACGACGGACAGTTGACCGATGGCCTGGGCAGAAAAGTAGACTTCAAGAATACACTTATCATCATGACCTCCAACATTGGCGCACGCCAGTTGAAAGACTTTGGTGATGGAGTAGGGTTTGCCACAGCATCACGTACACAGAATGCAGAGGAGAACAACAAAGCGGTGATTGAAAAGGCCCTCAAGCGGACCTTCTCTCCCGAGTTCCTCAACCGTATTGATGATGTAGTGATCTTCAATACCCTCAACAAGGAACATATCTTCCTCATCATCGATATCCTGATGAAAGGTGTAATGAAGAGACTTTTAAGCCTTGGATTTAGCCTTGAACTCACCGAAGAAGCAAAGAACTTCATCGCAGAAAAAGGATACGATCAGCAGTTTGGTGCACGTCCCCTGCACAGGGCCATCCAGAAATACCTGGAAGATCCCCTCGCAGAAGAAATACTCAACCTGCACATCAAGCAAGGTGATATTATGATTGCCGACCTTGATAAGGAGAAGACAAAGATCCAGTTCTCTCTGAAGGAACCTACTAAAGAAAAGTCTGAAGCGTCCTAAGTACGTTTACAGTCTACATAATCAAACCCCTCTAACCGGAGGGGTTTTTTATTGTCATTTCTGTCAGCTTCTTGGCCTGTCGAAGCGCTTGTCGGAATGCCTTGATGCCTCCTTGCCTTTTTTCTTGATCTCGATCATACACTATATAGATATGAAAAGCCGTTTATACAATAAGTCCCTCTGTTTTATATGCTGTAACTGGTCAGGGTGTTTTTCGCAATGCCGATTCCCGCTTACAGACAATGGAAAATCCAATGCTTATGATAACAAGGTGACTTACGCGTAGTAGGTCCGGAATCGTCCCCACTACATTATTAATGCCGTTCTACTGTGTGGAGCGGCATTAACTTTTGTGTCAGCCAGGATGCAGGTGTGGCCACGATCTGTACTTGCTATCTGATCAGCTTCAATCGTCTTCTCAGCGACCCATTGCCGATTGCCCATTGCCGATTCACGATATTTCTTAGTTTTGCACAGTTCACCATGGAAAAAAAGATCATCATTACCATCGACGGCTGGTCGTCGTGCGGCAAAAGTACCCTTGCTAAACAATTGGCACGCGAACTGGGCTATGTATACATTGACAGCGGTGCCATGTACCGCGCCATCACCCTGTATTTCCTGCGCAACCATATCGACTGGACCCATCACGATATCGTTCAGGATGCCCTGAAGAAGATAACCCTTGAATTCCTTTCCAACCATAAAAATGGCCAAAGCGAAATATACCTTAATGGAGAGAACGTGGAATACGTGATCCGCGACCTGGTAGTGGCCGAAAAGGTAAGTGAAGTAGCTGCTATTAAAGAAGTTCGCCAGTTTGCCGTAAAGCAGCAACAGGAAATGGGGCAGAAGAAAGGCATCGTTATGGACGGACGCGATATCGGTACCGTGGTATTCCCCGATGCAGCACTCAAGATCTTCATGACCGCCGATAATACCATCCGGGTGGAACGACGGTTCCGGGAGCTCTATGAAAAAAATCCCAACATTACCATTGAAGAAGTGAAGGCCAACCTCGAAATGCGGGATTATATCGATTCCCACCGCGAAGTGAGCCCCCTTCGCCAGGCAGAGGATGCACTCCTGCTCGACAACTCCAAACTCACCATGCGCGAGCAACTGGACATAGCCCTTAAATGGGTACACGAGCGCTTAAAACTGGCTTAATCGGTCAATAAATTGGGCCGGTTTGCATAGAAAGTGGGTAGCCGCCTCCCTCTGTTGCCTTAATGCCTTTGTGCCTTGTTGCCTGAATTATAATAAATTTTCTTATTTTGACGTTTAACTGGGTAATTTTCAGCTGGCAATAAGGCAGCTCATATCCTGGCGCTTCCGGTTATGGACTGATTTGCTTTACTTTGCCCCGGTTTTCACTATTATACCCTTAAGCTAAGCCAGGATGGTATTCAACAGCATTACATTCTTAATATTCAGTGGCATCTTTTTCCCTGTTTACTTCCTAACCAAGGGAAAAGTACGCCTGTGGTGGATCTTATTGGCCAGTTATGTGTTTTATGGCTGGTGGGATTGGCGCTTTCTTACCCTCATCATGATCTCCACCTTCATGGATTACAACTTCGGTAAACTGATCGGAGCCACGGAGGAGAAACGCAAACGCCGCACCTACCTCATCTTTAGCATGATTATGAACCTCGGGTTCCTGGGGTTCTTCAAATATTTCAACTTCTTTATCGACTCCTTTGTCAGCATGATGCATGCTTTTGGCTTCCAGCCCTCAGTCAGCACCCTGCAGATCATGCTGCCGATCGGTATCTCGTTCTATACTTTCCAAAGCTTGTCGTATACCATCGATATTTACCGGCGTGAAATACCTGTGGAGCGCGATATGCTTAAGTTTGCGGCCTTCATTGCCCTCTTCCCTCAATTGGTGGCCGGCCCCATCGTTAGGGCCAGGGATTTGTTGCCGCAGATGAATACCGACAAGAAATTTGATTGGGACAATTTCAACTCCGGCATGGGCCGCATACTTTGGGGCTTTTTCAAAAAAGTAGCCATTGCCGATTCCCTGGCACCCTTTGTAGACCAGTGTTGGGCCGACCCTTCCAAATTCTCATCCTCCCACCTCTTAGTGGGCGTCGTATTTTACTCTTTCCAGATCTATTGTGATTTCTCCGGCTATTCAGATATCGCCATCGGACTGGCCCGCATCATGGGCTATCGCTTCGTGGAGAACTTCAAAACACCTTATTTCTCACAAAGCTTCAGTGAATTCTGGACACGTTGGCATATCTCCCTGTCCAGCTGGTTGCGTGATTACCTGTACATTCCACTTGGAGGCAACAGGAAGGGTAAACTCAATACCTATAAGAATAACATGATCACCATGTTGCTGGGAGGGTTGTGGCATGGCGCCAACATCGCCTTTATATTCTGGGGCTTCCTCCATGGTGTATACCTCATTGTCCAGCGGTTTACCACCCCCATCTGGCGCAAATTCGTGGCGCTCGTGCGCATGCCCGCTTTCCTCAACTCGGCCATTTGTATCGTTGTAGTTTATATTTTAACTGTATTGGCATGGATCTACTTCCGGTCTGGCAGCATGGGGCATAGCAGCTTCTCTGTGGCCAACACCATTATCGGACGTATCCTGTCCTTTGAAGACTTCAACTGGTACAGCGTGCTCAGTAAGTACCAGGTATTGAAAGGCTTCCTATTATTGTTGATCATGTTGTCGGTAGAGATCACCAACCAGCGCATGTCGTGGAACGTAACACAGTTGCGTCGCCCGGCCTTGCGTATAGCACTCTTTGTGTCCGTGCTGTGGCTCATCGCCCTGTTTGGAACCTTCTCAGCCAACTCATTTATATATTTCCAGTTTTAACCTGAATAGCGAAGTATGAAGAAAGCAATTTGGATCCTGGCATTTATTGCCATCTTGTTTGTTGGTGACCGCCTTCTCGGTTGGATATTCCAGCAGCAGATCACCCAAAGCCAGTTTCGCTATTCCCGTATGTACCGCGGAGAAGGGCAGGCCGATATCCTCATTGTGGGTAATTCCCGTGGCCTCAACTTTTACCAGCCCAGCGTAGAAAAAGCTACCGGCCTTACTACCTTTAGCCTTTGCTATTATAGTATGCCCTGTGAAATAGCTACTGTACTCACAGAGGACTATCTCGACAGGTACCCCAATGTAAAGACCGTACTCGTAGAAACCACCATCGTCGAAATGTCCGATGACAAACTCCTGCCAGGCTTTACTACCTACATGCCTTATTCCAAGCGGATTGATTCTGTTTTGAAAAATAAGAATAAGGAAACCTGGAACTACGCTCAGTTCTCCCATATTTACCGCTTCAACAACGAGGTATTCCAGCGGGCCATGTATTATCGCAACAAACTCGATAATGACTGGTATTTTGACCACACCATCACCCAGGACCTCATCGACCAGGCGCCCCATCGCAGTGTTGAGTTTAAAACACCCGATACACATGTGCAGGACCTTAAAGCGCTGGCCGATTATTGTCGCGCCAGGAATATCAACGTAAAGTTTGTAATTGCGCCAATCTTCCCTACATATAATGTTAAGGGGCTGGATGTCTTCAAACAAAAACTAGAAGCTGCTACCGGCTATCCTGTGCACGATTACAGCAATACCATAAAAGACAATTCCTCCTTTACCGACTACCTGCACGCCAACCTGAAAGGCGGTGCTGAGATCGTAGACATCATGGTGAAGGATGGGATACTGCCCAAGGCGCCTCAGGCCGCTGCCATCATTAAATAATTCCCTCAGCTGTCTCTAATTGGAGCTCTTTTCCATCCATGGGAAAGTTTATCATTATTTTTCGTGACTTATAAGTCACTGGAAAAAAACATTTCACGGAAATTATAGTATCTGTAAGTTGTTGATAATTACAGTGGTTATATCTTATCGATAACCCATCTTCATAACGGCATTGTATGTTGCTTGTTTGTTTGGCGCACAGTTGGTCATTACTGTACCAATAATTCGAGCAACAGTATGAAGCATTTGTACCCTAAACTCTCTATCAGCAATTTGCTGATTTTTGTTCTTACGATCATCACCTTCCAGCCTGCTGCGGCACAATGCCCTGCAGGCAGCGTGTCCAACGCGCCAGGTGTTTACACCAATGGTAACGTAGTTTGTATTTCAACGAACGTTTCAGGCAACATCAAACTCAACAATGGTGCTAAAATGGTAGTGGTCAGCGGTGGTAACTTCACCGGCGACTTTGATGGCAACAACGGATCAACCATTGAAGTAAAAGCAGGGGGCACCTTTAAGCCCGGTAACGCCAATAACCTGGCCTCTGCCATCACCGTTAATAAGAATGGAACAGTCATCTTGGGTACCGGCGGCTTAACCCTGGCCAATGGCTTTTCCCTCAGTAACCTGGGTACAGTTACCTGGTCCGGCAGTCCCACCATTGGAAACAATATCACAGTTACCAACACTTCATGCGGTAGCATGAGCTTCAATCAGAATGTCACCCTGCAAAATGGTGCTACCCTCAACAACAGTGGTATGCTTACTATTCAAAACCTCATTACCGATGTTGGCAGCACCATTGATAACCGCGGCAGATTGACCGTGAAAGGCGATTTTGCACCCAAAGGCTACCTCAAAAATCAATGGCAGGCCCTTTTCTTAGGTACCAACAATAATTTAAACTCGGGAGCCGATTCTATTATCAACCTGTACACTTTAGTGTTTAAGAATGCGATAAACGGCACCATGAAAGTGCGAAATGAAGGGCTCCTCTGGTTTGGAGGCTCTTTGCAACTCGGTAACGGTAGCGGCATTAAAATGGTCCGTACCAACGCGCAGGTGCGCGTAAGCGGCGCATTGACCAACAACGCGGCCATAAGCGGTAATGGTAAATTGCATGTGGCTGGCGGCTTTGCCAATAACGGCTCCCTTACCGGTAAAAATGCTGGCGAAAAGTTGCTCCTCAATCAAAACATTGTAAGCGGTACTACCAATACACAGTTTAATGGTTCCATGGTGGCTGATGATACGACCAATTACAGCGGAGGTGCCGGCAATCCCGACGTTTCCTGCGCCATCCTTCTTCCCATGGTGGTTTCATCCCTCAAAGGAAATTATTATGACCATGCAGTTAATCTTACCTGGTACACCCTCACGGAGATCAATGGTAAAAAATTCGATATAGAATACAGTACCGATGGGCTTTCTTTTACAAAGGCCGGTGAAGTGGCTGCCAAAGGAAATAGCGCAGAACGGATCAGGTACCAATTTCGTTTTACCAAAATAACCAGCAGCACGATTTACTTCCGGTTGATGATGGTCGACCTCGATGGACGCACCGAATACACCAATATGATCATGGTGAAAACAGGCGCTGCACAACAGGTCACCGCAAGTGTATATCCCAACCCTTTTGCGGAAAAGCTGGAAGTAACACTCGTCCTCGCAAAAACATCGCCCGCCTACGTGAAGCTGATGGACATGAATGGCCGGATAGTAAAAACACAGGTATTTAACGGACAGGCTGGCAACAACAAATGGACCCTTTCCGGACTTAGTGAATTGAACAAAGGATTATATGTGGTGGAAGTATCGGCCGGCGAAGAAAAATGGATGCAAAAAGTGCTTAGGTAAATACAAGGTGGTTTTATTTTCATTGAATGAATGGTGAGAAGAGATCCCGTCGAAAGGCGGGATTTTCTTTTTTAAGTAGCGATAAGCACCATTTTTACCGCTCTGGAGGCGGGTAAAAAAATACACATTCCCAGGGAAAGACAATCCATGAGCGCCAACAATGATGCCAGGATATCAGGAAAAATGCAAAATCATTTCAGCATTTATAAAATAATATCATGCCCGGCGCCGTTAATGGAATCCACTGTTATTGACAACAAACAGTGAGGTCGGTAGAGTACTCGAAGGGTATAATGATGCGGATCTGTGCGTGTTTTGTAAGGATGATTTTTACGTATTAAACACTAATTGGATTATAATAAAGCATTGTATTAAACCTTTTCCTGTGAAAACAGGCTTAACTCTGAAACCTGCGTAAAGAAGCCCGTAGCATTTGCCGCCCCCTGGCGCCCTATGCTCCGGGCTTCGCCAATTGTATACCCCACTTATTGCCTGGTAGCTGCCCGCCTGTCAACTTCCCATGGCACCAAAGTTGAAGCATAGCCTATAAACAGGAATTATGTATACTACTGAGATCAAAACGCAGGACCAGGCATTGTGCCATTTGTTTTTCCATTGTATCCTGAAGGATGGTGAGCTGGCTGATAACGAACTGGATATTGTGGCTGATAAACTCGTGACAGCAGGTCTCAACAAAGACCTTAATTTCAAAGATGAAATGGTCAGTTACCAGGATTATCGCCCGATCATCACCCATGAACAACAATACCTCCAGTTCCTGGTCGAACAGATCAATCCGGTGAATGAGTTGGCCCTCTACTCCTGGTGTGCAGAATTACTGCTGAGTGATAATATACTGACGAGTGAAGAAGAAGTGTTGCTGAAACATATCGGTGATGCCCTGGGTATTGATGACAATGAACAATCCGTAGCTAAGAAAATAATGATCCAGAGAAAAGTAGTTGAAACCGAAAAGATCTTCTGATCAGTATACACACTTTTACTATGTAAAAGTGTGTATACGTTATGGCAGTTTTGTGTTGCCTGGGTTGCAGAAAGTAATCAGGTACAAATAACTCCGATCTATGCATTTTATCATCATCATAGTACCATCAGATACCCAGTTGGGCTAATTGTTAAAGACATCCCAAAAAGTTATTCTCCAAAGTGTTGATAGTCACTGTTTAAACAATTAATTAATGCTTATTCATGCACAAGTGGCACAGGCATTGAATAACTATGGCTGAAGAACAGCATTATTAATTAAAACAGCCTGGCTATGAAACAATCATTCAGCATTAATTTTAAGTATCCGTTCAAGGAAAAAAATATTTCCATCGAACTTACCGGGAATGTTACACCGCATCATTCAACCCCTTATTATACCATCAGCAACATACGTTTTAAAAATCATCCTGAAGGCCCTTATGATGCATTCCCGGAAATAAAAATTCAGCAACGGCAACTACACGGTGAAAAGGTATGGGTACACATGGATACGCAGAAAGAAAGTGAACTCAGCCATATAGTGGGGAAGGCAGTAGATGATTACTTAACACAATCCGCCTCTTAATACGAGGTAAAGAATCCCTATGGATGACACCGGTAGATGTCATCATATACAAAGACCGGAAGACTAATGCAACAGCTTCCGGTTTTTTCATTATTCTCCATGCAGGTAGTCATCAATATTTTCCAGGGCATCATCCTGGATAAATTCTTTACAGGTGCAATATTCGCCCAAAGGGCAGGAGGGAGGATCATAACTGCACAATTCAAAGGTGGTAAGACTGCTATTGTTTACCTCCGTCTTAATATCGAGTGTGCTAACCAGCAACTGGTACTTCTTACTCAAAGGCACATCATCCGGAATATCAGTATCAAGGTTCCAGGTAAACATCATTTTGCTGAAGGCATGGCACAGCCTTTCCATTTGTAAGGTGCTTAACATATGAGCCGGTGGAAAGAGCTCCTGTGCCAGGCCACAGTAATACCCAAAAGTATACACCGGATCATTCTCCGGCCATCGTTCATATTCTTCAGGAGAATCATCTACAAATTCCGGGTAAACATAATTGAGTGTTGGCTGATCCGGACGTTCCGCTTCCAGGATGTCTGATAAAAGGTGTGTTATATACGCTTCCATGCTGGGTGAGCATTTAAATAGCCCTATTAGGATATACGAGAAATTCCGGCAACGGATTTTTGTTATAACCAATTAGATTAAAGAAAGTTGCACAAAATTGCAAATCAATTGATCGCCTGTTGCAGATATAATAAAATGTTAGATACAAACACGCTGGGCCAGGTTCAATTGGTTTTGATACAATAAAGCGGAATGAAACACATGATCAACAATTTACAGATAATCCTAATGGCACATCAATAATTCGAAAGCCTGGCAATGCCCCTGCAGCTAGCCTCAGCTAACCCCGGCTTATTCGCCAAAACAGGTATAAGTATATTTAAGCATATAATATTTCTCTGTCAATTCATGATCTAAGCCAACCAGATCCTTCCCGTATCAAAGAGGGGCTGCCATTTACAGGGCCCAGGAAGACCGGCTACTACCCGGCTGGTGCTTGTACCAGAAATTCCTCGGCCTTTACCGGCGAAACCACGCCTTATTAAAAGAGAGCTCCCATACCATCGACGAGGTAAAACAAATACGCCGAGTGAGAATGCGATAGGGAAGGCAGTCATACCCCAGGCAGGAACAGCTTTTCGGGTGAGCATCCTGCGCTGCAACGTAAAAAAAATCCCCGCCCAATAAAAGGCGGGGGTGCTCCCATTCATATGCGTTAACCATTAAACCTTATCCTATGCATATAGATACGAACAATCATGCCTGAAGGATTTATATTATGCAAAAAAAGATAGTTTGTTAATTTATTGTGTATACCATAGCAGTAATGCACACTCTTTTTAATATTTTGAACTGATCCGGGTATGTTTTGGTCTGTTACGGTATGGTAAAATGATAGGCTCAAACCCGCAGCCAGTATGGGTTCCACAATATTAACTATAAATGTAGAAACCCCTGCACAAATGATTCTTTAATTACACATTCTTTCCATAGAAAGAAGTATAAACGCTTTTTTGTTCATCAATCCTACTCAACATCCTCATTTAGATTAATCAGTATTACCCATTCATGCTTTTGTATAATGCATTTCTTTTGCCGTTTTAAATATGTATTACATACGCTAAATTCAGCGCTCCTCATTGTACAATGCCAATTCCTACTAACGGTCCCTCTCTTCAATGACCAGCACTGAACTGCTTCCAATACGCTTGCATGAATGTTGCAATACTTCTGGCTTTTCTTACGATGAACTTAGGGCCCCAA
Organism: uncultured Paraflavitalea sp.; assembly: GCA_966211765.1. Lineage (GTDB taxonomy): Bacteria > Bacteroidota > Bacteroidia > Chitinophagales > Chitinophagaceae > Paraflavitalea. Next base: position 70,287 of record CBIHOV010000025.1, on the reverse strand, counting down.
ATGCCCGCTCCTGTCTGGCCAACTCCCTTCAGGCTTCCGCCTATTCACTAAAATAAAGAACCCCTCCCGTAAACGGGAAGGGGCTCTTTTGCTTGTCATGTCAGTGTACCTTCTTTAATATTATGACCGATAAAGAAGCAATCGGTCATCGAAGCAAAAGACTCTTTGCCTTTTTGCCTCAATGCCTCTTTGCCTTTATCTCAGGAACAACATTTCACGGTATTTAGGCAGCGCCCAGTAATCATCAGCTACCAGCAATTCCAGCTTATCAACACTGTAACGGATAGCATCAAAGAACGCATCTTTTACCTGGCTTTGGTAAGCGATGGCCTTCGTACGCGTATCACCCATAGCATTAACAGTCTTACGCGCCTGGATCATTTTTTCTACCAGGTCACTCACTTTGCTGATATGCTCAGAGATCTTCTCAACGATCTGCTTTTGATTGGCATATGCTTCTTCTTTCAGACCGATCTCTTTCAGACCCTTGATATTCTCGATCAGGGTATTCTGATACTTGATAGCAGCAGGCAATACATGGCTTGTGCAAAGCTCACCCATAATACGGGCTTCGATCTGTACGCGCTTGATGTACTTTTCCAGTTCGATCTCATGACGTGCTTCCAGTTCTACGTGGTTCAATACACTCAGTTGTTCAAACAGGTGCTTGGAGCTGTCTGTAACCATCGCATCCAGCGCCAGTGGCGTGGTACGTACGTTTGGCAGACCGCGTCTTTCAGCTTCATGGTGCCACTCGTCGCTATAACCATCTCCTTCAAACAATACTTTCTCGCTGGCAACGATATACTCACGGATCACATGCATGATAGCGATCTCTTTCTTCTCACCCTTGTCGATCAATGTGTCTACATCTTTCTTGAATTGCTTCAGCGTAGCCGCCATGATGCTGTTCAGCGTGGTCATTGCGTTGGCGCAATTCGCACCGGAACCAACTGCACGGAACTCAAACTTGTTACCTGTAAAGGCAAAAGGAGAAGTACGGTTACGGTCAGTATTATCAAGCAGCAGTTCAGGAATGCTGCGGTGCAGATCCAGCTTCAGGATGGCTTCATCCTGCTCATCAAACTTACCACCAACTCTTTCTTTTACATCAGCCAGTACCTTGCTCAGGTATTGACCAATAAACACAGAGATAATAGCAGGAGGAGCTTCATTGGCGCCAAGGCGGTGATCATTACCCGCAGAAGCGATAGATGCCCTTAAAATTTCAGAATAATCATGAACCGCCTTGATCGTATTAACAAAGAAGGTCAGGAACATCAGGTTGGTCTTCGGTGTTTTGCCAGGAGCCAGCAGGTTTACACCTGTATCAGTAGCCATGCTCCAGTTATTGTGCTTACCGCTACCATTGATGCCGGCAAATGGTTTTTCATGAAACAGCGCACGCAGCTTATGACGGCGGGCTACACGGTCCATGATGTCCATCAACAGCGTGTTGTGGTCAACTGCCACACTCACTTCTTCAAAAATAGGAGCGCACTCAAATTGTGCAGGTGCCACTTCATTATGACGGGTACGTAAAGGAATACCCAGCTTGTAAGATTCAGTTTCATAATCGCGCATGAAAGCATACACTCTTTCAGGAATAGAACCGAAATAGTGGTCTTCCAATTGCTGGCCTTTCGCAGGTGCGTGGCCAAATACAGTGCGACCGCTCATCACCAGGTCAGGACGGGCATTGAACATAGCTTCGTCTACTACGAAATACTCTTGCTCCCAACCCAAAGTAGCGGTTACCTTGTTGATGTTCTTATCGAAATAGTTGCACACCTCTACAGCCGATTTATTCAGGGCTTCCAGTGACTTCAGCAATGGTGCTTTATAATCCAGTGTTTCACCAGTGTAGGAAACGAAGATAGTAGGGATACACAGTGTTTTACCTTCGCCGATCTCCATGATAAAGGGAGGTGAAGAAGGATCCCAGGCAGTATAACCACGGGCCTCAAAAGTAGCACGGATACCACCGTTAGGGAAAGAAGAAGCATCAGGCTCCTGTTGTATAAGTGCATCACCATCAAAAGTTTCGAGGGCACTGCCATCGCCTTTCAAAGTGAAGAAAGAGTCATGCTTTTCAGCAGTCGTGCCCGTTAAAGGTTGGAACCAGTGTGTATAGTGTGTAACTCCTTTGCTTTCAGCCCATTGGCGCAAACCAGCAGAGATCTGGTTGGCCATAGCCCTGTCAATTTTCTTTCCACCCTTGATAGACGTCAGCAGGCTCTTATAGGCCTCATCACTTAAAAATTCACGGGCTGTTTTAAGAGTAAATACATTCTCCCCGAAGATACCGGTAATTTTGGCAGACCCCTCAACGGCAGTACCGTTGGAATGTGTCAGGTCGTTGATAGCTTTAAAGCGTAATGATTCCATTTCTTAATTTTTTGCGTGTTGTGCAAATAAACAATAAATGGAGTGGATAAAAAACTTTTTGGGTTCAATGTGCGTTTTTTTAAATAAAATGTGGGAAAAGCTATACTTCTATTGAATGAACCACTAAAATTTGGCCTAAAAGACCCCCTAATTTAAATATTTTTCTTTTTACTAATTTAACCGCTTAACCACCCCTTAACAAGCCCTGCCCGACCATGATAAATTGAAGGGTGCCCGGATGACCAATAAGCTCAATAAAAACAATTCTGGGATGATCTTGTACCGTACGATAGCCCCGGGAAAGGGTGTTACATAACCAGTAAAGAGATAGAGCGATATACTGAAGAACAACATCATCCACATCAGGGTGGAGGAATTCAAATTAGCAGTACCTTTTTCACCCCGCACCAGCACCAGCACCACCAGCGCCCAAAATACCAACAGCTCCAGTGCCGCCATTACCTGCAGCATCCCCTTGGCTTCCCACAAAAAAGGGCGAAGAAATGTGTTGCTCACCGCCTGCGGCAACACCCTGATAAAGCTGCCCGGATTGGGTTCCAGGGCAGTAAGCGCAAACCGCGTATTGCCCTTCAGCGCCAGGAACTCCTGCTGGCGTTCTACCACCACCGAAAGCAGGTTGGGTATGCCCGGCAGATAAGCACTGCCGAAGAATAGAACAATAGCAATACCATATACAATCCCCTGCGCAATCAGCGGACGGCGGCCATACCTCACAGTCAGGTACCAGCCTGTAAGCGCGGGCAGCAACAACAATACCATCGTATCCCTTAAAATCAATATACCAGCCAGCCCCAGGATGACATAGATCAAAGCCGTTTTTTTCGCAAGGTGCAGCCACTTCCAGGTTTGCAACAGCAGCAGCGACAGGAACATCAATAAGAGTCCGTCTGCCCGGATACCACTTAACCAGAAAACGACCGGTGGAAAGAAGAAAATAAGCAGCAGCAGTACCCTTCTTTTTTGAGGAAACAGACCTGTTAGCAGGGTAAACAGCCAGTAATGCCCCCAGAATGTGACGAAGCTGAAAAACACGGCATTGGAATAATAATTTCCCCGGCTCAGGATATTGAAAATGCCCAGTGGCTTGGCGATCAAACAATATTCCAGGTCGGCCAGGTACAGTCGGAAGGCCAGCCATCCATCCCCTGCCGCATTGCGCCAGGCCGTTGCAGGGGTGATCTCCCATAAGAACTCCCAAGGATCATTTATCAACAGCGCATATTCGTGCTGTGAAGCTGTATGGAATTTCCAGGTATCGTCACCCCCATAATAATGCAGGAAAACATAGCCATATGCACAGGCCATTAGAACCTTAAAACCAAAGGTGACCACCACTTCTGCTTTGGTAAAACCCGAAGCTGAATGCCGCGTCAGTCGGACAATCAGGAAAGTAAATAGTAAAAAAAACAACAACGTAAAGACCATGGGCAAAATTTCCTGTTTATGGCATTTGCAATCAAATCTATACATTTGATACAATATTTGCCAATGTCCGGAATCGCAGCGTCACATAAAAGTTGCATCGCCTTCGTATCCAACAGTGCCTGGTCGGTCTATAATTTCCGGCTGGACGTCATCAATAACCTCATTGCACAGGGTTATCAGGTGATCGTGATGGCGCCTGACGATGACTATTCCTCGCTGCTCCGCCAAAACGGCTGCCGCTTTATTCCCCTGAACTTCGACAACAAAACAAAAAACCCCTTTCACGACCTGTCATTTTACTGGCAGTTGAAGAAACTATACCGGCGCCACCGGCCCGATTTCATCTTTCATTACGTGGCCAAACCCAATATTTACGGTTCATTGGCTGCAGCTGCCAATGGTATCCCTTCTGTGGCTGTTATTACCGGACTGGGTTACGCCTTTGCAAAAACAAACTGGCTCTACCAGGTAGTGCGCCTGCTGTACAAAAAGTCCTTACGCAAAGCGCGTGAAGTATGGTTCCTCAACAATGAGGATGCCCGCGTATTCATTGATGAGAAAATAGTGAACATTGAAAAAGTGAAAGTGTTACCGGGCGAAGGAATTAACACCAGCTTTTTTGTCCCCTTCAAAACAACCCGCAGCACCGGACAAACCTTCACCTTCCTGATGAGTACCCGTTTGCTGAGAAGCAAAGGCATTGGCCTGTATGCTGATGCGGCACGTATCCTGAAGAAGAAAAATTACGATGTACGCTTTGAATTGATAGGCTTTTTTGAGAACCATCACCCCGATTCCATCAGCCACGAAGAATTGGCCCGCTGGGAAAAGGAAGGATTGATCCATTATGGCGGTTTTGCCAAAGATGTGCGCCCCTTTCTCTCCAGGGCCGATTGTTTTGTATTCCCTTCCTTTTACAATGAAGGCATTCCCCGTTGCCTGATGGAGGCGGCTGCTATGGAATTACCCGTTATTACCTCCATGAACCGCGGATGTAAAGAAGTAGTGCTGAATAATTCTACCGGCTATATCTGTAACCGGCACGACCCTTTTGACCTGGCCGATAAAATGGAGAAAATGATCAACCTCTCACCCGAAGAACGCGCACGCATGGGGAAAAACGGCCGATCCCTCGTTATCCGTAAATTCAGCATCGATGTCATCATCGACGAATACACAGATACCCTCCAGCAGGACCTGCCCGATTAAGTTTTCTCCATTTTCAGGAATTCCAACACCCCAGAAGCCCGTATCTGACGCTCCCATGTCCAAATCCGCATATCAGGATGGGAATAGTTGAACTGGCAAATCCTTTCCCATTCCATTCCTTCCAGCTGGGGCGATACAAAAAAATACTCCCCTCCATGCTGCCGCTGAAAGTCCCGTACCCATTGATAATCCGTAGATACCACCGGAAGGCCACAGGCCAGGTATTCCAGGAACTTGGTGGAAGTTTGTTGATTGAAGGGTTCCTGATCAACCATATAATTAATCCCAAACCGGGCCTGGTTTAAATAATGCCGGATTTCCCGGTGCTCAAAGGGCCCTTTGAATATTATATTCTCATGCATCGCATACTGCGTCCTCAATGCTTCATAATGCTGGCTGATGAGTAACAGGCTTCTGTCCTTTAATGCCCCTGTGCTGAATTGGTTTAATAAGCGCTCCGGATTGCGTGCTCTGTCCAGGCTGCCCGCATACACAAAATCATAGATTTTCGTCACCGGTCGGGTAGGGGGAAACAACCATTCTGGCGGGATGCCCATATCCCGGTAGCCAAAAGGCACTTTATCCCGGAAGTTGAACGACTTTTTTACATATTCATTCAGGAAAAGCCGGAATTCCGGCTGTGCATTAAACAGCGATTTACGCAGATTTTTAAAATACCGTCCCGGTGGAAGCGATGCCGAAGCATACTCATGGATCCTGACAACACTTGCTCTGGGCTTCGATCCGTCAAAACCCATCATCCGCCATTCTACCTCCGGCCTTAACCGGTCTGTCTCCTCTTTTGTGATGGCGATGCATTCCACCCCCAGCCCCGAAAAGAAACGTGTATACGCCTCAATTTCAGGAAGAAATGCCTTATTACGATGTACAAATGCAATAGTCATAGAAAAGAATAAAACGACAATAAATGTACCCCTTTCCTGCCATCCCCCGCCCTGAAAAAAATGTGTGGAACGAACTAGCCGGCTTGTCAATCAGCCTTTTGTACCCCCTAATCTGTCAACTTCCCCAAAAGAATCCCAAAACCTAAATGCTGAATCCGAAATCAATAGTACTTTTGCGGCACCATGGAAATAACAGTTAAAACGGCGCAGCAATTACGCCTCACTTCCGACGAATTTGAGCTCATTAAACAAAAACTTGGCCGCACTCCTAACTTCAACGAACTCTGTGCTTTCAGTGGCATGTGGAGCGAACATTGTAGTTATAAGAACTCTATTAAATGGTTAAAAACACTGCCCCGTGAAGGCAAAAAAATGCTGGTAAAAGCCGGTGAAGAAAATGCCGGTCTGATGGACATTGGCGATGGCTTCGGCGTAGTATTTAAAATAGAATCACACAATCACCCCTCCGCCATCGAGCCCTTTCAGGGTGCCGCTACCGGGGTAGGGGGTATTCACCGCGATATTTTTACCATGGGTGCCCGCCCTGTGGCTTCCCTCAACTCACTCCGTTTTGGCAACCTCAAAGATGCCAAAACCCAACACCTGCTTTCAGGGGTGGTACACGGCATTGGCCACTATGGCAACTGCTTTGGCGTACCTACCGTGGGTGGAGAGATCTACTTTGAAGGCCGTTACCACACCAACCCCCTCGTAAATGCCATGAGCGTAGGGATTGTAAAAAATGGCGAGACTGTTTCTGCTACTGCAGAAGGTATCGGCAATCCCGTATTCTTTGTAGGTTCAGCTACTGGTAAGGATGGTATCGGCGGTGCTTCTTTTGCATCGGCTGATATAACCGCCGAAAGTACACAGGAACTCCCGGCCGTTCAGGTGGGTGATCCTTTCCAGGAAAAGAAACTCCTCGAAGCCTGCCTCGAAGTTATTCAAACCGGCGCCGTAGTAGGTATGCAGGATATGGGTGCTGCCGGTATCATTTGCTCTACCGCCGAAATGAGTGCCAAAGGTGGTGTAGGAATGCGCATCGATCTCGATAAAGTACCTACCCGTCAGGCCAACATGAAAACATGGGAGTTGCTCCTCAGCGAAAGCCAGGAACGCATGCTCATGGTAGTAGAGAAAGGAAAGGAAGAAGCTGTTAAGAAAGTATTTGAAAAGTGGGACCTCCCTTGCTCCAACATCGGTGAAGTAACCGGCGATGGCCTCCTTAAGTTTTATATGCATGGCGTGCTCGAAGCCGAATTGCCTGCCGAAGAGCTGGTGTTGGGCGGCGGTGCTCCCCAGTATACAAGGGAATACAAAGAACCCGCCTACATGGAAAAGATCAAGGCATTCGATCCAGCTACCATCAGTGTTCCCGATGATCTCAAAGCCGTAGCAGAAGAACTCGTTTCCATTCCCAATATTGCTTCCAAGCGTTGGGTGTATGTACAATACGACAGCATGGTAGGTGCAGGCAATGCTTCCACCAACCAGCCCAGTGATGCAGCCATTGTGATCGGTAAGCCTACCGGCAAAGGACTCGCTTTAACTACCGATTGCAACAGTCGCTATGTATTCGCCGATCCTTATAAAGGCGCTATGATAGCCGTGGCCGAAGCTGCCCGGAATATTGTTTGCAGCGGTGGTCAGCCCCTGGGCGTTACCAACTGCCTCAACTTTGGTAATCCCTACGATCCTGAAATCTATTACCAGTTTGTTCATGCTATTAAGGGCATGGGCGAGGCTTGCACCAAATTCGATACCCCTGTTACAGGAGGCAACGTTAGCTTCTACAACCAAAATCCCGATGGCGCTGTATATCCTACACCTACCATTGGTATGGTGGGATTGCTCGACAGTGTCAACGACAAAATGACCATGTATTTCAAAGCAGAAGGCGATGTGATATTCCTGGTGGGCAAGGCCCGGGGTGATATCAATTCCTCTGAATACCTGCACAAAATAAAAGGCGTAGAGCACAGCCCTGCTCCCTACTTCGACCTGGAAGAAGAGTTTGCGTTGCAACAAAAAGTGGCAGCGCTTATCAAGGCTGGCGCCATCGAATCAGCCCATGATGTGAGTGAAGGCGGCTTGTTTATCACCTTGCTCGAATCAGGTTTCCATGGAAACCTCGGTGTGGATGTAGTGGCTTCTGATAGCGATATCCGTAAAGATGGTTATTGGTTTGGTGAAGCACAAAGCAGGGTAGTGGTGAGCGTGAAACCCGCTAAAGTAGCTGCTTTCCGTAAACTCCTGGCCGATCATCCTTTTGAGGAACTTGGTTTTGTTACCAATGGTGCTATCGAAATTGATGGTATGAACTGGGGTAATATCATTACCTGGAAAGAAAAATATGATACCGCCATCGAAAACCTGCTGGCAGGCACAGCTTCCGAACAGGCTTTAAGTGCTTTGTAAGCACTTGAAATTAGGCGTACGCAGCAAATAGTCGTTAGTAAAGGCAATGATCAATAATTATTAATTAATAATTATTGATCATTGCGTAAAAGCCAACCAATGAACAAAGATTCCATAATAGTAGTAACTGGTGCAGCGGGATTTATAGGCAGTTGCCTCGCAGGCTTTCTAAACACACATGGATTCAATAACCTGATCCTGGTAGATGAATTCAGCCGTATCGACAAAGTGCCTAACCTCGAAGGCAAATTGTATAAAGAGAAAGTAGAGCGTGATCATTTTTTTGAATGGCTTGGTATACAGACCTCACCCGTTGATTTTATTTTCCATATAGGTGCCCGCACAGATACCACTGAGTTTGATTATGCTGTACACCAAAAACTCAATGTAGAGTATTCACAAAAGGTATGGGACTATTGCGTGCTGCGCCAGGTGCCCCTGGTATATGCATCATCAGCTGCTCCCTATGGCGCCGGCGAATTGGGCTACAATGATGATCATGAAGTTCCTTATCAGCTGAAGCCTTTGAATCCCTATGGTGTATCGAAGAATGAATTTGATAAATGGGCCTTGCAGCAGCCTACACAGCCTCCTTTTTGGGCAGGCTTGAAATTCTTCAATGTATATGGCCCCAATGAATACCACAAAAGCCGCATGGCCAGTGTGATATGGCATTCCTTTAACCAGATCCGTAAAGATGGGCTTGTTAAACTGTTCAAATCGCACCGGCCCGACTTCAAAGACGGCCAGCAGTTACGTGATTTTGTATATGTAAAAGATGTGCTCAATGTTTGTTACTGGCTCATGGAACAATACATTGTGAGAGATCAAACAAAGGTGGCCAATGGGCTGTATAACTTAGGCACCGGTAAGGCCAGAAGCTTTGACGATCTTGTAAAGTCTACTTATGCTGGTCTTGACAAGGAGCCCAATATCCAGTACATCGACATGCCCGAAGACATTCGCGATAAATACCAGTATTTTACCGAAGCCAATATGCAGAAACTCATCAACGCAGGGTACAAAAAATCTTTCTATTCCCTGGAAGCCGGAGTGGATGATTATGTGCGCAATTACCTGGCAGTTGGTAAGTACTATTGATTCCAAACTCTTTTCCCATGAACAATAAGATTGCCATCATAGGCGGCGGAAACCTTGGCACCGCTATCGCAGAAGGATTGATCAACAGCGGCTTTTCAAAGCCTGAGCATATCCTCATTACCAAACGCAACATCAAAACCTTGCACGCACTCGAGCAGAAAGGTGTATTGGTGGGTGATGACAATACGGAAGCCGTACGTTTTGCCAATCTTGTTATCCTGGCCGTCAAACCCTTCCAGGTCAATGATGTGCTGGGCAAACTGAAAGATGTTCTCGATCCGGCAAAGCACGTATTGATCTCTGTAGTAACAGGCATTACCATTGAACAGCTGTTGAAAGCAGCAAGCAAAAAAATACCGGTCATCAGGGCCATGCCCAATACAGCTATTGCCATCCAGGAAAGCATGACCTGCCTGGCCGCTCATGAAGTGAGCAAAGAACAGGTAACCTATACAGAAGATCTTTTCAACCAGCTCGGCAGGGTAGTGTGGATAGATGAAAAACTGATGGATGCTGCTACCGTATTAGGCGCCTGTGGCACGGCCTACGCCATGCGCTACATCAGGGCCAATATACAGGGAGGTATTGAGATTGGTTTTGATGCAGCCACTGCAACACTCATTGCTGCACAGACCGTAAAAGGCGCGGCAGAATTATTGCTGAAAAAGGGAACACACCCCGAGCAGGAAATTGATAAAGTGACTACTCCCAAGGGATGCACCATCGCCGGCCTCAATGAAATGGAACACCAGGGCTTCAGTTCATCTCTTATCAAAGGCATTGTGGCCAGCTACGATAAAATAGCCAAAGATTAATAGAACTTCCCATTTTCAATATCCACCTGGAAAGCCCTTAAGTTCACCAGTCGTTTTTCATACTGAGAAAATTCGGCAACTCCGGCAGATGCGATCATCAGCGGTAATCCTGCACCCGGCAGTACCGGCATGCGGGGCGCCCTGAACTCCATCGCAGCTGTGCCATAGAATTCCCAGGTCTTTTCCTGATTATACAAAGGAAAGAAGTTAGACCCCATCCGTATAAAAACAGTTTCGCCATCACTGAAACCCCATACATTTCTTTTGGGGTAAATGTCACCATCCGCCTCCTTTACATATATAATATCAGCGAGTGATTCAAACCTTACTTCAAAATCTGTACAGGAAGGGCGCCCGCTTTTGAATTCATCGTAAGATACGTATACTCCTTTGGTAGGCTTAGGGAAGGCAGGTGTGGCAACAGTAAGATTATTGAATGCATCTACAGCTGCCAGGTCCAGACTTCTTTTCTGCATTACTTTGTCAAAATTGGTCCGTTCAAGTACCTGCAGCGAATTCAGGAGGATAGAACTGATAAACCCTCCCGATGTATAGCTGTTATTTTTCCGGGCATAGACTACCGAGTCAAAGCGATAAATAGGAAAGTAAGCATCTTTTGAACGCAGGTATATTTCCGTCTTCAGATACAGCCAGGCATTACGTACATGTGTATTGTGCAAATTCAGTTCGGTGGAGTCAAATTCCGACAACCACAACTTCTTTATATAGATCACCAGGTGATTACCGGAGCCCGGTGTAAGGCTTTGCTGAAAATGATCTCTTAGAAAAGTAGTGAGCTCATCACCCGTATTACCAGCAAATCGGTATTTGTAGGAATGCCGGTCTTTGGTAGAACGGTAGAAACCCAGTTTGGTAGTATCCGGACGGATATCCCTGATCTCAATACCCGAAAAAGGAAGTAAGGAAGGGTGATCGTTGTTAACTGCAACAGGGTAAATAACCTTATACCTGCTTTTATTGGAAGGGGAGAGAGCTGTTGAAACTTTAGCCTGGGAAAAGCTGCCTGCGTAGGTCAGCAAACACCCAATAAGGAGAAATATACGCCTGTTCATGCGAAAAGATTAAGCAGTTAATGAAATGAGTAGTGGGCTCATTCACAGGCTATGATTTTGAACAATATTTTTATGGGGAATCAATCAACAGGAATAGCTGGGGGCTATTTGCAACTAAAGTACAGAAAACTTATTGAAAAACCCTCTTTGCGCTTCCTCAAAGCATTAAATATAATGAGCCGGAATGATATCTATATTATCGCGCAAATACGACCCATAACAGCCATTTGTTATTCGTAAAAATGTCGTAGCCAGCTGCGTATTCATACGAATACGTCAATAAAACCCGCCTCCAGACTTGCATATGAAATAAAAATTGCCTTCCTTCGTTTAAGAATTACTTTAATTCCCTGATCCAATTTTACTATGAAAAGTGAGAGGTTTACTTTACTCGTCTTACTGGTGGAAATCGTGGCAATAGGTTTTTTGCATTCGGCAAAAACCGGCAGGCCGCAGGCGCCAGCGCCCCAAACAACTGTTACTGCTGAAAAAAAGCAGCCCGTCCAGACTACCTGGCAATGGAACAATAATTTTACGCTTATCCGACTAAAATAACAGCACTCCATCCCCGGCACCCTGATCCCAATTTCCCAGTTTTTCCACATTACTATTTTGTGATTTTTATCAGCCGGAAAATTGCTGTATCTTTGCATGACCTTCAGGAAATAGTATTCCCCTAACGTGGTTTTCCGCTGGTCATAACCGGACTGGTACAATAATCAAGCAAAAAGTAGTACGCCAGATAATGCAGACATCGAAGTAACCCTGTTCATCCATTTGGCAGGGACCACCAGCGATGTGTGTGTGGCTTATTGTTTTATACCTGATCCTATAACCATGTTCAACGCTTAACATTGTAAACTGATTTAACCATATATTATGGCCAAGTACATTTTTGTTACAGGAGGCGTAACTTCTTCATTAGGAAAGGGGATTATTGCCGCATCATTAGCTAAGCTATTGCAGGCAAGAGGATTAAGGGTAACTATTCAGAAATTTGACCCCTACATCAATGTAGATCCGGGTACGCTTAACCCCTATGAGCACGGAGAGTGCTATGTGACTGAGGATGGGGCAGAGACCGACCTGGATTTAGGACACTATGAGCGTTTCCTGAACATCTTTACCACACAGGCCAATAATGTTACTACAGGCCGTATCTATCAAACAGTTATTAACAAAGAGCGTGAAGGTGCTTTCCTCGGTAAGACCGTGCAGGTGATCCCCCACATTACCGACGAGATCAAGCGCAGAATGCTCGCACTCGGCAAAAACAATGAATACGACGTCATTATTACCGAATTAGGTGGTACAGTGGGTGACATTGAAAGCCTGCCATTTATTGAGGCCCTGCGCCAGCTGCAGTGGGAACTGCCCGAAGAAGATACTGTGGTAGTTCACCTTACCCTCATTCCTTATTTAAAGGCCGCTAAAGAATTGAAAACCAAGCCTACACAGCACAGTGTGAAAATGCTGAGCCAGGAAGGCGTTCACCCCGATATTATTGTTTGCAGAACCGAAAGACCCTTGTCGCCCGATCTGCGCCGTAAAATAGCCCTCTTCTGCAATGTGAAGCAGGAAGCTGTGATTGAAGCAGCCGATGCTCCTACCATTTATGAGGTGCCACTGGCCATGATGCGTGAAAAGCTGGACATCATTTGCATGAAAAAGCTCAACATCACCATGCAAAATGAGCCCGACCTCCACCGTTGGAAGGAGTTCCTCGATAAGCTTAAATACCCCAAGAGCCAGGTTACCATTGGCCTTATTGGAAAATATATTGAGTTGCAGGATGCTTACAAATCCATCCTCGAAGCCTTTGTACATGCAGGTGCTATCAATGAATGCAAAGTACAGGTAGTCAACGTGCACAGTGAATTCATTACCGATGATAATGTGGCCGAAAAGCTGGCCAACCTGGATGGTCTGCTCGTAGCTCCTGGTTTTGGCCACCGTGGGGTAGAAGGAAAGATCATTGCCGTTAAATACGCCCGCGAAAACAACCTGCCATTCTTTGGTATTTGCCTTGGAATGCAGATGTCTGTTATTGAATATGCACGTGATATCCTGGGATTAACCAAGGCCCATTCTACTGAAATGGACCTCAATACCCCCGATCCAGTTATTGACCTGATGGAAGAGCAGAAAAAGGTTACCGCCAAAGGTGGTACCATGCGCCTCGGTTCCTATACCTGCCATACCCTCGAGGGAAGCCTTGCCCGCCGGATCTATGGCCGGGAAGCTATTACAGAACGCCACAGGCATCGTTGGGAGTTTAACAACCAATACCTTACGCGCTTTGAAGAAGCTGGTATGATAGCCAGCGGCAAAAACCCTGAAAGTGGTCTGGTGGAGATTGTGGAACTGCCCGGACACCCATTCTTTATCGGTGTGCAATACCATCCTGAGTTAAAAAGTACCGTTGAGAACCCACACCCCCTATTTGTACACTTTATTAAAGCTGCCAAGGAATACGCCGACCAGAAAAGCGCCGTAAAAAACCCTTTGCTGCAAAGTGAAATGATATAACAGCTGCCAACGGCTAAAAGCTAACCGCTAAAGGCCAACAGCTATCACACGGCCCGTTGAATAATAGGAACTTACTATTATGCAACGGGCCGTAATATTTTGGACCTCCTCCCGACCTATTATCAGTCTGTTAACCTTTACGGCAACCTAAAACCAGCAGCAGAAACCAGAATCCAGCAACCAGAAACCCCCTATCTTTGCACCTCCTCTAAATTTTGTACTAATGAACATGGATCGCAATACGATCATTGGCTTTGTATTACTGGCGGGATTATTATTCGTTTACCTGTTTATATCCACTAAAAACTCGCATGAGTTGCAGGGAGAAAGGCAGCATTATGAAGACTCTATAGCCAGGGTTAAAAGAGCAGCAGATTCTATAGCAGCTATTGCCCAAAAGGATGCTACCATTAAAGCCGTTCTGGGTACTGATACTTCCCTGAATAATGACCAGGGAGTGGAGAAATTGGTAACTGTCGAAAATGAAGTTATTAAAGTCACTTTTACCACTAAAGGCGGGCAGCCAGGTAAAGTAGAACTGAAGAAATATAAATCAGTTGATAGCAACCTGGTAGTATTAAATGGTACCTCGTTTGACAAAGTATCATATGCCATCAATGCTGCGCCCAACCAGGCCATGCAGGTGACCGATCTGAACTTTGTGGGCGGAGACATCGTGAAAAATGCCGACAATAGTCAAACCATCACTTTTCAACGTCCCCTTCCCAATGGTACCCTTATACACAAGTTCACACTGAGGCCCAATGATTACCTCATCGACTGGAATGTGCAATTTGGTGGTGCCGACAAACTCTTAACACAGGGAGCTTTCAATATTACCTGGCAAAACCAGCCCGTACAGCATGAAAGTGATGTGAAGTATGAGCGTCTCCAATCTAATATCTGTTTTTATTCCGATAATGATTTTGATTACATCATGTCAAAGTCAGAAAAGAAGTTTGACAAGCAGGTACAATGGGTAGCCGTATCACAACAATTCTTCAACACCGCATTGGCGTATAAGAGCGGGTTTACTACTGGTGAAATAAGGTGGTCAAGACATGCTGCTGATTCTACCAACAAAATTGCTGATGTAACAACGACCCTCCAGGCAAAACTACCCCTGGGTGCCGATGCCCTTGTTCCACTGCAACTGTACTATGGTCCCAACGACTACCGCATATTGAGCGCACAACCCGTTCCCGAAATGGATAAGATCATCAACCTGGGAAGGGATATGTATGCTTTTGTACGACCCATCAACAAGTATATCGTAATGCCCGTGTTCAACTTCTTCCATAGCTTCGTGGGCAGCATGGGTATTGTAATTCTGTTACTGACCCTGTTTATCAGATTAGGTACTTCTCCGTTGATGTATCCTGGCTACCTCACCAGTGCCAAGATGAAGATCCTGAAGCCAGACTTAGCCAAGCTGAAAGAAAAATACCCCGATCAGCAGCAGTTTGCCATGGAGCAAATGAAGTTCATGCGGGAGGCGGGAGTTAACCAATTTGCCGGTTGTTTGCCCAGCTTGTTGCAGATCCCGATCTTCTTTGCCCTTTATAGCTTCTTCAACTCCAATATTTCACTGCGGGGAGAAGAATTCCTGTGGGCTCATAACCTGGCTTCCTATGATATACTGTTCAAGTTTCCTTTTGAAGTATGGGGATTGGGCAGCCACATCAGCTTGTTTACCCTTACCGCGGTAATTACCAGCTTCCTGATCTCTTTCTACAACATGTCATCAACTCCCGATCAGGGCAATCCGGCATTGAAGTACATGCCTTATATTTTCCCTTTCATTCTCCTTTTCGTATTCAATAAACTACCGGCTGCCTTGACGTGGTATTATACGGTATCCAACATCATTACCTTGCTGCTCCAGTTTGTGATTCAGAACTATATCATCAACCATGATAAACTGGTAGCAAAGATTGAGGTGGCCCGTAAAAAACCTAAGGCAAAATCCAAGTGGGCGGAGCGATTGGAGCAAATGCAGGAAACACAGAAAAAAATGGCCGAAGCCAAAGCAAAACAAGGCGGCGGTAAGAAATAGCAAGATAGTTCCCGGCATTTTAGGGAAGCAAAAGCCCAATGTGAACGGCTAATGCTTAACAGTTTAAACGTATATAAAAAACGGCTGATCCTTTCAGCCGTTTTTTTATTCGATAATCTCCACTTTACGCACAACTGACCACTCACAACGCAGGTCCCCACACTATTTCCCAAAGTATTTCGTTAAAAATCAAGCCAATAGTATCTTAAATTGATTGGTTGTTGTTATTTTAGGCAACGGTTCATATTACTTATCGCGTCTTTAAGACAACGCATCAACCCGGCTTAACATGAAAAAATATATAGCTCTCTTCACATTGAATCTGCTCCTCCTGCTGACCGCTGTAGGGCAGAAGAAAGTTTCTGAGCTGACCCTCGTATATGATGCTTCGATCTCATCCGGCAGCAAAGAGCCTAAAATGGCCGATGCCCTGGATGGCGCCACCACCACCGTATACCTGAAAGGCTCCATGAGCCGTACAGAAATGGTAAGCGCCCTGTTTTCTTCCACCACTATTCATGATTCCAAGGCTGGGACAGCCGTCATATTGCGGGAAGTAAGCGGCCAGAAAATACTGATCAGGATGTCGTCCGATAACTGGACAGAAAAGAATAAACGGTACAATGGAATGACATTTACCGACACGAAGGAGACAAAAATAATAGCAGGATACAATTGTACCAAAGCCGAGGCAAAACTGGCCGATGGCACCACCTTTACTGTGTACTATACTTCAGAAATTATCCCGGAGAATAAAGAGTACGACTCCCAGTTCAAAAACCTCAATGGTTTACCCCTGGAATATGAACTGGTGCAGGGAAAACTCACCATTAAATACACCGTGTCTAAGATCAACCTCAATCCGGTGCCTGCCTCTAAGTTTGACATACCTAAAAGTGGCTATCGTGAGCTGACTTACGATGAGAGCAAGAAAATGAATTAACCCGATTTTAATGTCCTTTTAACCTTAAAGCTTACTTATGAAGCTTTATTTTAAGATCTAAAAGGTTGAGATTGGTCTTAAACGTAGGTTTAATGTTACTCTTCACCTGCTGGGGCAATATGTAAACAGTATTGCCTTTCTGGTAGGTAACTACCGTACTGTAGGTGATAAAATTACGGCTACGTTCACTGCTGAGGATATGGCTTCCTGTGTAGGAAGGCCCGGCTTTTAATGTAAAGCCATTTGTTGTTCTGATAGGTGTGTAGATGGGCTTAAGCGGCGCCTCTGACTTCTTTTTACCACCACCGCTGCTAGCTACAGCAGCAAGTGCAACCGCCCCAATCATCGCACAACTGATGAGGGTCTTTTTTAACATGTGGTCTAATTTAAGAGTAGAGTTTGCCTTCATAACTAACGCAAAAATATTGAAAAAATTTTAGAAACCTTTAACCGATTATCAAAAAGTTTAGTATCTCTTTAACGATTAAGGATGCCTAAATGTTACAGATTCCATAAAAATGACACTGCAATTTTAACAAATGTTGCACGCCACCTTTAAAATACTCAAAATCAACTCCTTTGAATAGTACTTATGCACACCTGTCAATAAGAAAAAATTGGTATGCATTCATGAAAAAGCTATTTTACATAAACCTTTACTTAATTACATGAGAGACAATCCATCACGCAATGACAATGAGGAGCTCAGGGAGTTAGTGAAGCAGTTTCAGAACCTCAAATCTGGCCGCAGTCACTCCTTCCTGGATGAGGAGTCCTTTGAGCGTATTATCGACTACTTTGATGACCGGGAAGACCTGCAACAGGCATTGGAAGCCGCTGAATTGGGTATTGAACAATATCCCTATTCCGCCATGTTACTCATCAAAAAGGCCGATCTCCTGATCGCTACACGCCATTACCAGGAGGCCCTCCGGATATTACAGCATGCTGAACTCCTCGATAGCAATGATATCAACCTTTACATATTAAAAACGGATGCATACCTGGCGCTCGACCAGCAGGAAAAGGCCGTGGCCCTACTCGAAAATGCCCTCCAGCTGTTTGAAGGGCAGGAGCGAATAGAATTGCTCTTCGAATTGGCCGATGTATACGATGACTACGAAGAGTTTGATAAAATATTTGATTGCCTCAAGCTCATCCTGGAGCAGGAACCCAATAACGAGGAAGCCCTGTATAAGATCTGCTTCTGGACCGATTTTACCGGTCGCAACGAAGAAAGCATTCTTTTACACCAGCAGATCATTGAAGAATACCCCTACAGTGAACTTGCCTGGTTCAACCTGGCTGCTGCCTTTCAGGGCCTAAAGCTCTATGAGAAAGCCATTGATGCCTATAAGTATGCCATCGTGATCGATGAGAAATTCGATTACGCCTACCGTAATATGGGCGATGCGTATATCAGGATGCGTAAGTACAAAGATGCCATCGAAGTACTGGAAAAAGTGCTGGAACTATCAAGGCCCGAAGATGTGATCTTTGAAGCTATTGGCCATTGCTACGACCGCATGAAGAACTTTGCCCAGGCCAGGTTCTACTACCGAAAGGCATCCCACCTGAATGTAGAAGATAGCAAGCTCCATTATAAAGTGGCCTGCACCTACATCAACGAGGCCCAGTGGGGTACAGCCATCAAACACCTGGATACAGCCTTGCAGATACACCGCATGCAGCCTGAATACAATATGGCGATGGGTGAGTGTAAGATGCAGATGGGCGAATACAAAGAAGCCATTCAATATTTTTCCAATGTAGTACGCCAGCGGCCCCGCAATATATCCAGCTGGGAAGCGCTTATCCGTTGCCTCTACAATGGTGAATTCTACGAAGAAGCCCTCGAACAGGTAAAAGCCGCCATCAAGATGACAGAAGGGAAACCACTCTTTCTCTTTTACCTTGCCGGCGTTTACTTTGCATTGGGTAAGGTCAAGGAATCCCTCCTGCAACTGGAAAATGCTATGAATATAGCTCCCAAGATGGTCAAAAAGCTGGTGCAGCTGAATCCTGCCATCCTCCAACACCAGATGGTGGTGGATGTGGTAGCACGCTACAAGAAGAACAAGCCCCAATAGGATCAGGCAAACCTGTCTGTCCGCTACGATTGTTCAAACAGCTGAAATAAGCCGGTGCAATTTTCAGACGATTAAAGAACTTTAATCAACACAGGACCTTAAAAAGGCCTGTCCTGGTCATAAACTATGACCCATACGTCTTTTATCTAATATTCTGTGTTTGACCTCTTGCATCATTTCTCTTTTTTCTTCCCTATTTTTGCGGCGGCTTTAGAAATTGTAATAGTAAAATCCAGCGAATGAATTTCAACCTCACACAAATTCCTGATAGAAACCTTAAGCCTCGTACCAATGGCATTACAATGGTAATGGATAAGGGTCTGAGTATACCTGAAGTACACAATTTCATGAGTGTATCGGGCCCCCATGTGGATATCGTAAAGCTGGGATTTGGTACATCTTTCGTTACCCCCAACCTGCGTGAGAAAATACAAGCGTATCAATCCTATAATGTACCCATCTATTTTGGCGGTACCTTATTTGAAGCTTTCCTTGTGCGAAATCAGCTTAATGACTACATCGCTGTTTGTAAAGACTATGGTATTGAATACATAGAAGTAAGTGATGGTTCCATTACCATCCCCCATGCTGAAAAGTGCGGGTATATTGAAAAACTTACCAAACATGCCACCATCCTTAGTGAGGTGGGAAGCAAAGATGCCGCTCACATTATCCCTCCTTACAAATGGATAGAGCTTATGCGGGCTGAACTCAATGCCGGTGCTACCTATGTTATTGCCGAAGCCCGCGAGGCTGGTAATGTGGGTATTTACCGTGGCAGCGGTGAAGTACGCGAAGGGCTGGTACAGGAGATCCTCACTCAGATACCAGGTGAAAAGATCCTCTGGGAAGCGCCACAAAAAGCACAGCAGCTCTATTTTATTGAATTGCTCGGCTGCAATGTGAACCTGGGTAATATAGCCCCCACGGAAATGATTTCCCTGGAAGCTATGCGTATTGGCCTGCGGGGCGACACCTTCAGCCTATTCCTCAACAAAGAAGAAGCATAATGAGACATTTTGGGCTGATCGGTTACCCGTTGAGCCATTCCTTTTCCCAAAAATTCTTCACGGATAAATTCCGGGAAGAGCATATCACCGATTGTGTATATGAGAATTTCCCCCTGGAGAATATAGATGCATTGAGGGCCGTGCTGAAGCAATACCCCCACCTCGCGGGCCTCAATGTCACCATACCCTACAAAGAAAAAGTGATGACTTACCTCCATCACCAGAGCGATGTAGTGAAAAAGATCGGCGCCTGCAATTGCATCAAATTCGTCAACGGAGAACTCCATGGCTATAATACCGATGTAACAGGTTTTGAGCATTCCCTGCGCCCCCTGTTGGAGTCCCATCACCAGAAAGCCCTCGTATTGGGCACTGGCGGAGCGGCTAAAGCCATTCATTTTGTGTTGGAGAAACTGGGTATCATTTTCCTGGAACTGTCCCGTAATCCCATTACTGGCCGCCAGATCAGCTATGAGCAGCTAACACCCGCCATCCTGGAGCACCACACCCTGATCATCAATACCACACCCGTGGGCATGTATCCCAATGAGCATGATTGCCCGCCTTTGCCCTATGAATCACTTACACCACTGCATTATCTCTTCGACCTGGTATACAACCCGGCCAAAACACTATTTCTGCAAAAAGGGGAAGAGCAGGGCGCAGTGATAAAAAACGGGGCTGATATGCTGGTCATACAGGCAGAAGAAAGTTGGAGAATATGGAACAGCCATTAACTCCAGCGCGTTCAAAGACTCCTACATTCTAAATTGCAACCCTTCAGGTACTGCAGCCACTTTTTTCCTGGAATAATCAAAGCATACCATTCCGGTTTTGGCAGTAGCTACCAAAATAGTTTTGCCGGCTGTTTCTTTTTCCAGTTTATAATAAAGATCAAAAGATACTTTGGAAAAGTCGTTGGCCGTTACAGCCACTTTTACCTGATCCCCATAAAAGAGCTCCTGCTTGAATTCAATCGCCACATCACTCATAATGAGCCCTACACCCAGCATGTTCAATTCAGCATATCCATAATGCTGCAGGAACTGCACCCGCGCTTCATGGATAAGCGAAAGCACCGTGTCGTTGCCTACATGCCCTCCATAATTAAGGTCGGTAATACGAACAGGGATAATAGTGGAGAAAGAGAACTGATCCGGGAGATCAACTTTAATACGCGCCATGAAGAATTGATTGTTGTTTTTTCTCGTTGACTTTATTGCTTTTCCTCTATGAGTTCCTTCAAAGCCATAATGTCCAGGAAGTTGGTAGCTGTAGGAGCAAATGAAGCCTGCTGCATCAACTTATACCGCCATTGGCTGAAACGGTTTTTCCAGATATTGCTTTCCCGTAGCATCGTATCAAAATACTCGGCAGGGTCCATCGTAGCATTAAGGTCTAAAAGCAGTGGCAGGAACTTAGTGGAAAGTCTTGTTTGCTCACCATTCGGACACGTTATAATGATATAGTTATTATCACGCGAGATAATAAGACTATTGTCCATAATGATATTTCCGTTGGCGTCCTTAATAAGCGGCGCTTTGATACCTCTTCGGGAAGTAGTGACCTGGGCGCGCATGCCACCTACTGCTGCATAAGGAATATCATCTGTGGGCTCTTCTGCTATAGCGTTACTGATGAGATCATCCTGGATGAGTGCGGCAGCATTTACCCGGCGGGCAATATTGATACTGGTACGCCGGCGGCCCCCGATCGAAGCGTCAATAACCGGAAGCGAAGGTTGTACCCGTGCATCGTTGATATCGGTGGTGATTATATTGGAAGGAACTGCTGGCAGCTTGCCTTCAACAATTGGATCTCCTGAACTCCGGTTAAGAAAATTCCAGGTGGCAAAACCTACAATACCCAGCACTGCAGCTGCTATGGCCAGTCTGCGAAAGGGCAGGCGGATCACTTTGGCCGGCGTTTGCTGTCCTGCTTCTATAGAAGCATTTACCCGTAATGCAATGGCTATATTTTCCCAGGCGCCGGGTGGGGGAGGCGCTTCCCAATCATATAATTTTTCGGCGATCTTTATTTCCTGTGCATCGAATTCTGTATCCAGCCGCGCATTAATAATATCCCAGACACCGGCAGGAGGGGCCGCTTCTAAGTTGAGAAGAATATTTTGTACGTTGGCAGACATATTAGCGGGTAAAGGACTTTTTGGTATCGCTTAAATACTGGGTTACTTTCTTTTGTAAAATGGACTTGGCCCTGGCCAATTGTGACTTACTCGTTCCTTCACTAATTCCCAACAATTCACCGATCTCTTTGTGTGAATACCCTTCCACCACATACAGGTTGAATACAGTCCGGTATCCGGGTGAAAGCTCCTGCACAATATTGATGATATCCTTTTCGGCCAGGCTGTCAAGCGCGGTGATATCCGCATCCTCAATGGTGTTTTCCTCCTTTTCGCTGACGCTGGATAGCTGGGCCGATTTCTTGCGGAAGTGCTCTATGGAAGTGTTTACAAATACCCTTCTTACCCATCCTTCAAATGAACCCTCTGCCCGGAAACGGTGCAGATTTTTATATACCTTGATAAACCCTTCCTGCAACAAGTCCTGGGCATCATCCGTGTTGTTGGCATAACGCAGGCATACAGCATACATTTTGGGTGCAAACCTGCGGTACAGTTCTTCCTGCATTCGCCTGTCTCCCGCAATACTGCCTTTTATCAAGTCGGATTCAGAAATGGTATAGTTGCTTTTTTGATCCAAATTTTTTATTAAGTAATATGAAATGGTTGGGTGGGGTCTTCCCTCAACAGGCAATGCGTGCTTTCACCAGGCTTTTTCAGGTAGTTTGTACCTCCCCCTGCAAAAAGGAAACCAGCTTATCAGCCGCCTTTTTCCGGTGACTGAACTGGCCTTTCTCTGTCAGGCTCATCTCAGCAAAAGTACGGGTACTTCCTTCGGGAACAAAAACAGGATCGTAACCAAATCCTTCCTTGCCCCTTTTATCTCCGATAATGGTGCCCTCGCAAATGCCTTCAAAGAGAAATTCCTGTCCTTCCCACAACAGCGAGATCACTGTACGGAACCTTGCACTACGGTTAGGATTATCCCCCAGTTTGATGAGCAACTTCTCTATATTCTTATCAAATGCTTTATCCTCTCCGGCATAACGGGCGCTTTTCACTCCAGGCTCTCCCTGCAAGGCATCTACCTCCAGCCCTGTGTCTTCGCTGAAGCAATTTTCACCTGTCAACTGTTGGATGGTGCGTGATTTCTCTGTAGCATTGGCCTCCAGCGTATCATGCGGCTCCGGGATATCGATATCAATACCCGCTTCCCTGAGGCTGATCACCTGGATCTGTGTGCCAATAGCTGCCTGTATCTCCTGCACCTTGTGTGCGTTGTTCGTAGCGAAAATCAGTTTGATCATATAGAACGTTCCGGGTTATATATTTCGTGTTCTTTAAGTGCAACAACCTGATCAATAGGTTATACTCCAAATATCTTCTTCAGGCTTTCCCACAACTTTCTTTTGAGCACCTTTCCTTCCTCTGTTTCCTTGTTCAACTCGTCCAGGGAGGGGGTATACAGGTACGTTGAACCCGCATATTCCTGGTCTTTGAAAGCAGGGAAATTGAGGGGAAGGCCCGTCTCTTCCGGGCTTACACCAAACAATAAAACCCGTTTAGGCGATAGTTGATCTTTCAGCACATTGATATTTACCTGCTGGGTAGCATCGTTGACGATGGCCACATCACCTAGGTTCAGTTTGCAGGCCCCCAGCATTTTCGTCAGCATTTGCAGGTGGTTTTCCGGCAGAAAGGCTTCTCCGGGAAATCGCACGATCACTGCCACATGCTGGCGGTTATTGCCCAGCACCTTGTAGGCGGAGGCAGGGGACGGTGGCGCCGTCTGCGTTAGGACTGGCGTGGGCCTGGCCGGTGCAGTCGCAGCCGGTTTCACGACTTCCTCCACTAATTCAGGTGCCGCAGCCGTCACCGGTGGAGGCGAAGCGGGCAATTTCGGCTCCTGGACTACTGGTTGCGGGGTAGGAGTAAAGACAGCCCTGCCTTCTCCCTGCACAATGGCTTTTTTGAAAAGCCCGGCGATCACTGCATCCGGTAATTCTATATTATATGCTGACATATTGTTATACGTTGTCCCGGATTCTGCCTGTTTTCCGGGTTGTTATTATCTTGACACTAACAATTGTTAGTAAAATATGCCTGGATTTTTTGCAGGCAAAAACTTTAATTGTTTCTTTGTGGCTCAAAAATACTGGATTATGATTGATGCATATAGCATACCTGTGACAAAAATAGAAAGGAGCAAATTGAATGATATTCCCCTGGAAAACATTCCTTTTGGCAAGTATTTTACCGACCACATGCTGGAAGCCGATTACGAAAATGGTGAGTGGAAGAACGTGGAGATCAAGCCCTACCAGCCGCTGGTATTGAGTCCTGCCCTGGCTTCCCTGCACTATGGACAAGCTATTTTTGAAGGCATTAAAGCCTACCGCAATAAGGATGGCGAAGCCTATATTTTCCGTCCACAGGACAATTACAGGCGCTTTAATATCTCTGCAACACGTATGCAAATGCCTGAAGTACCCGAAGAACTGTTCATGGAAGGCATGCGCCAGCTGATCAAGATCGATAAGAACTGGATTCCGGCCAAAGAAGATCATTCTTTGTACATCCGCCCTTTTATGTTCGCTACTGATGAAGTAATTGGTGTAAAACCCTCTGATACCTATAAGTTTATGATCATCCTCAGTCCCACAGGCCCCTATTATGGTGCTCCGATGCGGATCTATGTGGAAGAAAAATATACCCGGGCAGCCCCTGGGGGTGTTGGTTTTGCGAAAGTGGCTGGTAACTATGGCGCCAGCATGATGGTGACTGCCGAAGCCAAAAGCAAAGGTTACGACCAGGTGCTATGGACAGATGCTGCCGAACACAAATATGTACAGGAGATCGGTACTATGAACGTATTCTTTATCCTTGGTAACAAGGCCATTACCCCCGATCTCGGTGCCGGAACCATCCTGGCGGGTGTCACAAGGGATAGTGCGATCACCATCCTGAGAGATATGGGCCTTACTGTGGAAGAACGGCCTGTGAATATCGAAGAAATGATTGAAGCCTATAAGGCCGGCCAGTTGCAGGAAGTATTTGGAACCGGTACAGCTGCTACCATATCGCCCATCAAAGAATTGAAGTATAAAGATTTTGTGATGACCTTCAATGTAGACGAATGGAAAGCCGCTCCTGAAATGAAACGTCGCCTGAATGATATCAGGGAAGGCAGGACAGCCGATCCATATGGTTGGTTGTATAAAATTTAAGCCGTTAGCTCTTAGAAATTAGCTTTTCTTCATTAGCAATTGAAGTACAGTAGTTTGCGTGGCAAACGAGCCGACTGCAAACAGCCAAAAGCTAGTTACTCCCAGTGATGTATTAAGAACTTATCCACATCAATGGAGAGAAATCCATAAAATCCGTGATTAAGATTTGGTATTTAACCGGCTGGGTTCTACCTTTGCCGTCCCAAAAATAAAAGGTTCAGAATGCCTACAATTCAACAATTGGTTAGAAAAGGAAGAGAGATTATCAAGTCCAAGAGCAAATCAAGGGCTTTGGATAGCTGTCCGTTCCGTCGCGGTGTATGCACCCGTGTATATACAACTACTCCCAAAAAGCCTAACTCGGCTTTGCGTAAAGTAGCTAAGGTACGTTTAACAAATAAAGTAGAGGTGATTGCCTATATACCC
Source organism: uncultured Paraflavitalea sp. (assembly GCA_966211765.1). Taxonomy (GTDB): domain Bacteria; phylum Bacteroidota; class Bacteroidia; order Chitinophagales; family Chitinophagaceae; genus Paraflavitalea. The sequence goes on along the minus strand of CBIHOV010000025.1, from coordinate 44,565 downwards.
GGTGAAGGACATAACCTGCAGGAACACTCCATTGTGTTGGTTCGTGGCGGTCGTGTAAAGGATTTACCAGGTGTACGTTACCACATCGTTCGCGGAAGCCTGGATACGGCTGGTGTAAAGGATCGTAAAAAGAGCCGTTCTAAATACGGTGCTAAACGCGAAAAAGCTAAGAAATAGTCTTAGTATTCACGGATTACGTAATCTCACCGCATTCCGCGGATAACAACTAAAGTAAGATAAAACTGGATCGGCAATGGCTGGTCCAACTTATAAACAAGCGATAACAATGAGGAAGACTAAAGCCAAAAAAATTGCCCCGGCGCCAGATGCAAAATACAGTGATGCCCTGGTAACACGTTTTGTGAATAACCTGATGTGGCAGGGTAAAAAGAATACGGCATTCACCATTTTTTATGATGCAATGGATCGTATATCCAAGCAAACCGGTGAAAATGGTTACGAAGTATGGAAAAAAGCTTTATCCAACGTTACACCGGCCGTTGAAGTACGTAGCCGTCGTATCGGTGGTGCTACTTTCCAGATTCCTGCTGAAGTACGTGCAGACAGGAAAATATCACTGAGCATTAAATGGCTCATTCGCTACAGCCGCGACAGGAATGGTCGTAGCATGGCAGAAAAGCTGGCCAACGAAGTAGTTGCCGCTGCCAAAGGCGAAGGTGGTGCTTTCAAAAAGAAAGAAGATACACACCGTATGGCTGAAGCCAACAAGGCTTTTGCTCACTTTAAAGTATAATCTCTCCAATAGAGCAATATATTAAAAGGCCATCCCGCTTAGCGGGATGGCCTTTCTTATGTGATAAAGTGCACAAAAGCCCCTGACCTTAAAATTATTCACATTTAATCAGGCCCTCCCGGGAAAAATTAATATCCACATAATTTATCATAACAATCAGCGCTAAAGCACCTGGAAATCAGCTGATCTGCACATGGATAAATACTGCCATGTATTTCATGAGCGCCTTAAATAGAGGCTATTTTTATTATGAGTTATCCAGACAGGCTTGCATTAATGGCCAAAACCTATTTACTTTATCCCCTGTAATAGAGAACTGATATCCTGTAGAAAAATAATCCGAAATCGTACCCCATGAAGAGCCTGTTGAAACTGATGCGAACGGGGATCCTTATGTCCCTTCTTTACCTGCCCCCTCTGATAGGGTTGGCCCAGGATTGTTCTACACTTAACTTTACTTTCACCACTAAAGAGTCACGATGTATTGCTACCGGAAGTATTAAGGTGAATATCACCGGCGGTACTGGTAGCTATAATATTAAAGTAACAGGGCCCGTTACCACAGCCTATACCTCCTCCACCAACATTACCGGGCTTTCAGCTGGCACTTATGTAGTAAGTGTAAAAGATATCAATACCGCTTGCGTCACCGAAAAATACAATGTCATCGTTCCGGGATCCTATAGTGATCCCCGCTTTACATTAAGCAAGACTGATGTTACCTGTATGAACGGTACAGATGGAACAGTTAGTGTAACCGGTCTGCTTAGTGGCAGATCTCCTTTTATTTATACCATCGTAGCCCCTTCTCCAACTAAAGTAGGTACTACCAATTCTACTGGAAATTTTTCCGGCCTCATTGCGGGAGAATATGCCATAGAATTAAAAGACTCCTGCGGTGGTCAGCAAACCAGGCGTGTTACAATCCTTAACTACCAATGGTGGGTAGATGGTGTTACCGTGGGTAGAGTTGGTTGCGATAGCGCCCAGGTAACCGTAAAACTTAAAGACAGCAAAGGCAATACAACCACATTCAATGGTTTTAAGTATGGTGTGGTGAGAAGTACCGGTGATACAGTGTGGTCAACCAATAGCAACTTCCGCTTTTTTATCGGCAATAAACGTTCGGTGAAAGTAGTCGTGAAAGATCCCTGCGGTACCACAACGGTTACTAACTGGGTCGATCCCAACAAGCCTTCCGTGGCCGGAGCCATTACTACTTCTAATTTCCTGTGTAATACATTCGATGCAAAAGCTACCGGTCAAAGCAACCTGACCAATCCGGTGTATGACTTATACAATAGCAGCAATGTAAAAATAAGTTCCAACAGTACCGGCATTTTCACGGGCCTGGCTTATGGCAACTATTGTATGCGTATAAAGGATATTTGTTACGATACTACCATTGAACGTTGCTTCACGCCCGCAAGGCCCAAGCCGGCTGTGGCGGGTACTGTAAGCATTTCCAACAGGGCATGTGCTACCTTTACAGCTTCTATAACGGGACAGGCCAACCTGACAAATCCTACTTATACCCTGGTCAACAGCGTCACCAACGTACAGATTGCAACCAGCCCAAATGGCGTGTTTAATAATATTCCTTATGGAGCCTATTGCATTAAAATAAAAGATGGTTGTTATGATACGACCATCACAAAGTGCTTTACCGAAAAAGCACCCAAGCCCGATGTGGCGCTGAATATTACTACCAGTAGTGCAACTTGTAATAATTTTACCGGCAGCGTAACGGGCCAGGCAAATCTTACCAACCCTCAATACTGTTTATACAATAGCAGTAATGTGCTTATTGCCTGTAACACAACCGGTAATTTTGGAAACCTTTTGTACAATACCCGCTATTGCATACGTATTAAGAACGATGTTTGTTATGATACCACCATCGAGCGGTGTTTTACCATCCCGAGGCAGATACCTGCCATTGGCACCAACGTGGATATTACACAAAACTGTAACTCTTTCAACGTTAAGGTGACCGGGCAAACCAATCTGAATAATCCCAACTACTGTTTGTTCGATGTAAATAACGTACAGGTAGCCTGCAATACCGACGGAATATTTAATAACCTGCCATATGGATATTACTGTATCCGTATGACCAACAATGCAAGTTGTTATGATACGGTGATCAGGAGATGTTTTGAGCCCATTAGGCCTAAGCCTTCTCTTTCGTCCGTTGTTAATATCAGCAATAAAGGTTGTGATGTCGTAACTGCTAAAGTAACCGGCTCCAATCTTACCAATCCTAAATACATCTTGTACAATGCTTCCAATGTAGCTATCGATAGCAATACCACCGGTACCTTCAACAATGTGCCTTATGGGTATAATTGTATCAAGGTAAGGAATACCTGTTATGATACACTCATGGAAAGGTGCTTTACTGTAAAGAGAGATGTGCCTTCGGCAGGTAGTGTTACCATCAGTAATAAGGCATGTGCCACCTTCACGGCTAAAGTGACCGGTCAAAACAACCTGAAGAATCCTGCGTACAATATCTATGATACACTGGGCAATTTTGTAGCCAATAGTACCAATGGTACTTTCAACAACCTGCCCTACGGATATTATGATGTAAAGATCAAAGATACTTGCTACGATACCGTTATTGTCCGGCGTATCAATGCCGATCCGGTGCCCATTAGTATTGCTGTAACGGCTATGGAATCCTGTACTTTTGGAACCACCGACGTTAAGGTAACCTTTAACAGTGGCAATGCGCCGTATAAGATAGATGTATTGAACCCGGTAGGTGTATTGGTAACCTCAGTTACTTCAGCTACCAGCCCCGTAATGATCAATGCACTGCAGCCGCTTACAGGCGGACAACAATATACCGTCATAGGTATCGACAATTGTAATGTAAGAGATACAGCCAAGGTTACGCCACGCCCCAGCATATTGAATAAGACCAAGTTTGTGAAATCAAAATGTCCTTCCGGTGTTTGGGAAAATGGTGCTACCGATATCGATATTGATGTCAATTCCAACATGGGTGTTGTAACCCCTGTGATCATCAAAAAGAATACAAATGCAGTAAATATTACTTTTACTTCCAACGTAGGTTCTTCCTTCAAGTTCGTAGACCTGGAACCTGCTACTTATATTGTGCAATACAGTGTTCCCAACTGTACCGGAAAAATATATGATACCATCGATGTGGTTCCGTATAGCTTCCCGGGTTTGCAACAATCGGCCGCTTACCAGTGCGATAACAATAATTTCAGTGTCGGAGCAGCAGTGACCGGTGGAACCGGGCCTTTCGCTTATGAGATCATCGGCAGTATCCCTGCTTCACCCAGTATCAATACAACCGGCCAAACAAGCCCTGTATTCACGATTACCAATGGTGTGCAATATTCTCTCGTACGTTTGCGGGCACTGGATGCCTGCGGTAATGCTACCTTAAATGACGTAAACATCCTGCCGCTGGCCAATACCATCATCTATGCCAGCTCGGATTGTTATTATAGTGATGTTTCATTGCATGTGGATTCTACTGCCAATGCTACCTATAAATGGTTCAAGAAGACATCGGCTGTAGACAGCGTGTTAGTGAGCAACAGTACAACCTATAAGATTGCTTACCTGCTGCCATCCGATACCGGTATGTATGTATGCCATATGTCGGTAAACGGCGGATGTTTATCCAAGATTTCCTATTTCCACGTATCAGGGATGTGTAGTGGTATACTTCCCGGGCAGGTTAAGTTATCAGGAAAGGATATAAACGGCGCAGTGCAATTGAACTGGACAGCCCAGCAGGATGTAGATTCCAAAGAATACTTTATTGAACGTAGCGCCACTAATAATGGTCCATATACTGCCATCGGTAATGTAAACTCCCGTCAGTCGGGCGGGAATACGATATATGCATTTACCGATGAGACACCGTTGACAGGTGTCAATTATTACCGCTTGCGGATCATCGGCAAGAATAATAAGACTACGTACAGCAATATCATCAATATCAAAATGGCTATTGTGCGGGCTGTTTCACTGTATCCCAATCCGGTTCAAAAAGTATTGAACATCTCCTTGTCGGCAAGGCAGCAGGAAAGTTATAAGCTGTCCCTGCTCAGTGCCACCGGGCAGATAGTTCATGAGCAACTGGTACAAAAAGTACAGCAAACTACCGTACAATACCATCGGGATGCCCGTGTGAAGAGTGGTGTCTATATGCTACGTATCACAGCGCTCAGCAGCCAGGAAACTTTTGTATACAAAGTAATATTTGAATAACGCTTTTTTGAGGTTTAAGAACATTAAGCCCCGCGCAAGCGGGGTTTTTTGTTTACCCACAGCACGAAATACTCAATAAATAAAAATACTCCCGGTCTGCTCTTTTTGTCCATCCTTCCGTATCAGGTAGAAATAAATGCCTCTTTGTAGCGCCTGCAAGGGTAATTGCTCATGCAGTTCTGCCAGCTTTTTTTGTAATACCTGCTGGCCCGTTGCGTTGAACAGGATAATGGAGCTGTTGCCGGGTATGGCAGAAAGAATATTCAGCTTAGCCCCGGCACTTACAGGATTGGGATAAACGATATAACCGGCATCCTGTAAATTATACACTGTTTCGGGCTGGCTATAAATAACGGAACCATCCGTGCGGAGAATTTTCAGGCGGTAAGTATTCACCCCGCGATGCAATGCATTGTCAGTTAACTGGTATTGTAATGCATTTACCGGCTCTATTGATTGCAAACTACTATATCCCGAAATGCCCAACTTCTCCACCGTTATTTTCTGTACCGCATAACGTGTTCCCAATTCAATCATTAATCTGGTCGTATTATCTGCAAGATCGGCCAGGAAACCTTTGATATAACAGGCTACTCCCTGTTCAGTATAATTGAAGGTATAGGCTTTCATGCCGCTATAGCCATTGGCCAGCAGAGGTGCAACAGTATAATACAAGGCAGGGTTTGTAGCTTTACTCAATACAACATTGGTGTCGGTGGTAGTGAGTAATGGCGTGAGGTAGTTTGTCCCTAATGTATAAACCACAAACTTGCTTACCCCGGCAGGTCTGTTCCAGGTAAGCAGAAAAGAGTCACTGCAATTGAAACCTGTATTGGCTTTCAGCCTTGAGGAGAGGCTGAAGGTGTCAGATAAAAAAGTATGATTGTCAGTAGTTATCTTCAGCAGGGTAGTGGTACAGGTATCTGGCGCCGTCCATTGATAATAACCCTTTGCCAGGTCTGCATTGTTACTGATCAGCTCCCATCGATGGCCGCCATCCGTAGAGTATTCGAGACGGGCCGGATCATTTGCGGCAAAAGTAGAAGCCCAGCGGATAACATTGTTTTCACCCCCGCGTACATGATCGGCTTTAATGGGAAAATACCAGCGGAACTGGTCGGCAGTATCCAAACACCAGGCAAGTGCAAATGACTGTGGTCCGGAGGGAACGGAATAACCTTTTACCTGAATAATATAATCGCCTGGCGCAGGATTGTTCAGTGTGATCTGTTCATTGTTATTCAGGCTATCCCTTTTTCTGACAGCTCCCTTTGCCAATGAATCCAGGTGTGGAGAATGGCTCAATACCCAGGGTTGCCAGTGCTGGCCGGTGCTGGTATTGATCAGCTCCAGGTCAATATCGTTAATCAGGGCTTTGGCAGCGTTGGGGGCGGCTGGCGCATCATACCAGCAAAGGGTGAGTTTGACCAGCTGTATACCTGCTGGAATGGTAATTGGGGTAGTATGCAATTGCCCCTGGGCAATATGGCCGGAAGCATACGTGCCCTTTTGCGCTGCTTCAACCGCCCGGACTGCATTGACCTTACCATAGCCCGTTTGAAAATCAATGCCTGGTATGCCAATATCATCCGCGGTTGTAAGCAGGATGGCTTTTACCAGTGATGCGGCTGGCAATTGGCCCGTAACATTTTTCAAAGCCTGTTGTACCAGCAGGGCAATGCCCGAAGTGATGGCCGCAGCTCCCGAGCTGCCATCTTCGCCAAAAGCCACCAACTCTGGTTTTATCCGGCCATCATAAGCGGGGCCTTTCGAGCTAAGCGCCTCCACCTGGTACATGCTATTCATGGCGCCTGTGGTGATCATATTCTTGCCCATCTTAAAGCTGCCGGTCAGGTTAGCATAGCCGGGTATACCGGAATAAAGGCCCTGTGTATTGGTTTGGTTGCCTGAGTTACCGGCTGAAAATACGTGCAACAGAGTAGGATTGGCAATGCTGCTGGCATCATAAGCGGCAGCGTCGGCCCCGTAATAATTTTCTACCCCCGTACCATAGGAATGATTCTGAACAGTGATATGGTATTGCTGGTAGGCGGTGTTGGCATCCGGCAGCAGGCTGGCAAAGTCGGAGGAACTTAGCGTGGCGCCCCAGGCGGCCCCTTTACCGGAATAATCACTATTGCCCCCGCCACCGATGAGTGTGCTCATAATGCCGGCATGCTGGGTGATGGTAGGCGAGCTGAGAGGAGTAGTCAGGTACCTGCCGGTAAAATCAATATCTGTGGTGTCGGGCTTATTTTCCTTTACCGATACGGTGAGCCCATTGCCATTGAGGACAGGATACAAACCATGAACTGTATTAATTTGGTTGGTGCTGTTGTCAAAGCTGTTCAACACCGATTCTTCCCTTGGGATGCGATGAATATCTGCAAATGATACCAATGTAGAAGGAAGAATAAGAGAGTCTATCAACGCCCTGGTGGTATGAATGACCAATAGCTTCGTGGCGGGATATTCCTGCCTGATAATACCATAAAGTTTGTGAGACGACAGGAAGTCTTTGAAAAGTTGGACATCAGTCGTAATAATCCAATAAATACCCTCCTGATCAACAGGTATTTTGGAAGCCTTCAATAAAGGAGATAGCTTCCGGCTGATGGCAGTTTTCTCTTGCGCCATTAGCACGGCCGGGCCACTTAGGAACAAGGTGATTAGCAGGATATAAATTCTCATAATCGGTAGCAGCTCCTTTAAAATTAGATAATCGGCCGGTATAAGGTGGTTTTTATCATTACTGAAGCCAGTTGCTTGCGCATCATTTTTTCCACATATAGATCAGGTAAGTCGTTTTTAGTCATTTCTGCAATGTGGTTGCTATTTCTTCTTGATAAGATAATCATTATTTCTGCTATATTAGAAAAAGTATTTATACAAACACATCATTGTGCGGTAATGCCTGCTTTGCACCCAACCTTATTGTTAACTTCAAAACGAACATTTGTTATGAGAAAACTACTTTTTGCCTCTGCCATTCTTATTGCTGCCCTGGTTTTCCTGGGACCGGCTTGTAAAAAAAATACTTCTTCAGACGCCTCTCAACAAATTTCCCAGGCTTCTCTGGATAAGATCTACCAACTTGGTTTTAGTAACAAAAATGTATCGCTGGATGAAGACGGCTATTATATAGTAGAAGGCGATATTTTGCTTTCTGAACAAGACCTTGCTGCGGTACCGGAAACCCGGTTTCTGCGGGTGGGTACTGAAGAGCAATACCGCACCAACAACCTGGTAACAGCCCTGCCCCGCACCATTACTGTGAGTATTGCGTCACAGTTGCCTTCTTCTTATGTGGCTGCACTGGATGAGGCCATTAGCCGGTACAATGCTCAGGGCCTCCGTATTACTTTCCAGCGTGTGTCATCCGGTGCTGCCATCAGCATCGTAAAAGGCAATGGGAATTACCTGGCTTCAGCTGGATTTCCCACGAATGCAGGAAGTCCATATGGACAGATCAAGGTAAATTCCAGGGCTATCGGCAATCAACCCCAAAGCACTGTGGCGTCCATCCTGGCCCATGAAATAGGGCATTGCATCGGTTTCCGCCATACTGATTATATGGATCGCAGCTTTAGCTGCGGCGGCTCACCTGTAAATGAAGGAGCTTCCACAGTAGGGGCTGTATACATTCCGGGTACTGCTGTAGGGCCTGATCCCAATTCCTGGATGCTGGCCTGTATTGGTTCCGGCCAAAACCGTCCATTCAATAATAATGATAAAACTGCCTTGGATTATTTGTACAAGTAATTGATAATTAACCTTTTTACTGCACAAAATAAAGCCCTGCCATTTGGTGGGGCTTTATTTTAGCCGGCGGTAAAAAGAAGGTATTTTTGCAAATTGGGCGACGGATAAAACTTCTGGCTGGCGGTGATTTTACTGGTTTTCCACATTTAATCTTTTGATCTTCTGCAATCTGCTTTTTCACGGAGAATTTGCATACCTTTGCGCACTTATTTTCAGGGTATCCCCTGCACTCATATTAAACAGAAAACAACAACAAAGTCATGGCAGACTTACGATTACAGAGAAACTTTGGTATTGCGGCGCACATTGATGCCGGTAAAACCACTACTACGGAGCGTATCCTGCGCTACACCGGTATGATTCACAAGATTGGAGAGGTGCACGATGGTGCAGCTACTACCGACTGGATGGAGCAGGAAAAGGAAAGAGGTATCACTATTACCTCTGCGGCTGTTAGCTGCCAGTGGAATTTCCCTACCGATAAGGGTAAGGTAGATGCCAACACCAAAAACTATTATTTCAACATTATTGATACTCCGGGTCACGTGGACTTTACTGTAGAAGTAGAGCGTTCAATGCGTGTACTGGATGGTTTGATCGCCCTGTTCTCTGCGGTTGATGGTGTAGAGCCTCAATCTGAAACTGTTTGGCGCCAGGCTAATCGCTATAAGGTTCCCCGTATCGGTTTCGTTAACAAAATGGACCGTTCCGGTGCTGACTTCCTGATGGTGGTTAAGCAGGTTAAAGAAATGCTCGGCGCTAAAGCCGTGCCTTTGCAATTGCCTATCGGTGCAGAAGATGATTTCAGGGGTGTGGTTGACCTTATCAAAATGAAAGGAATCATCTGGCACATGGAAACAGAAGGTATGACCTTCGACGAGATTCCTGTTCCTGCTGATCTGCAGGCTGAAGCTGAAGAGTGGAGGCAAAACCTGATTGAAGCGGTTGCAGAATACGACGATAAACTGTTGGAGAAATTCTTCGACGATCCCAATACCATTTCTGAAGATGAAGTGCATGAAGCGATCCGTAAAGCTACGATCGACCTGAGCATCGTTCCGATGATGTGTGGTTCTTCTTTCAAGAACAAAGGTGTACAAACAGCCTTGGATGCAGTTTGCCGTTACCTGCCTTCTCCGTTAGACATCGAAGATACTGTGGGTACCGATCCTGATACTGGTGAGCAGATCACCCGTAAGCCTGATCCCAAAGCGCCTTTCGCTGCATTGGCCTTTAAGATCATGACCGATCCTTTCGTAGGTCGTCTGGCGTTCTTCCGGTGCTATAGCGGCCACCTCGATGCCGGTTCTTATGTATTGAACGTAAGAAGTGGTAAGAAAGAGCGTATCAGCCGTATCATGAAGATGTTTGCCAACAAGCAAAACCCGATCGACTTCATCGAAGCTGGTGATATTGGTGCGGCAGTTGGTTTCAAAGAGATCAAGACCGGTGATACCCTATGCGATGAGGACCATCCGATCACTTTGGAAAACATGTTTATCCCCGAGCCGGTGATCGCGATCGCGATCGAGCCTAAAACGCAGGCCGACGTGGATAAAATGGGTATGGCCATTGGCAAGCTGGTAGAAGAAGATCCTACACTTCGTGTAAATACAGATGAAGATACCGGTCAGACCATCCTTCGTGGTATGGGTGAGTTGCACCTGGAGATCATCATCGACCGTATGCGTCGTGAGTTCAAAGTAGAAGTAAACCAGGGTGCTCCCCAGGTGGCGTATAAAGAAGCGTTCCGTAAATCTGTTGAACACCGTGAGATCCTGAAGAAACAAACCGGTGGTCGTGGTAAGTTCGCTGATATCATCTTCGAACTCGGGCCGGCAGATCAGGAATGGCTGGAAGCAAATCCAAAAGATAACCTCCAGTTTGTGAATGATATTTTCGGTGGATCTATCCCCCGTGAATTCGTTCCCGCTATCCAAAAAGGATTCCAGAACTCACTCGGAACTGGCGTTTTGGCCAGCTACCCTGTAGAGAATGTGAAGATCCGCGTATTTGATGGTAGCTTCCACCAGGTTGACTCTGATGCCATGTCTTTCGAACTTTGCGCCAAGCAAGGTTTCCGTGAAGCAGGCCGTAAAGCACAACCCGTATTGCTGGAGCCTATCATGAAAGTAGAAGTAATTACGCCTGACCAATACATGGGTGATGTTACTGGTGACCTTAACCGTCGCCGTGGTATGCTTGAAGGTATGGACAGCCGCGCAGGTGCCCAGGTTATCAAAGCCAAAGTTCCCCTGAGTGAAATGTTTGGTTACGTAACACAATTGCGTAGCTTAAGCTCTGGCCGTGCTACTTCTACCATGGAGTTCAGCCATTACTCTCCTGCACCTACCAACATCGCTGAAGAAGTGATTGCCAAGGTGAAAGGAAAGCTGAAAGTGAACGACTAATTTTTAAAGTGCATTCCCTATAGGAGCCCCGCCGTTTGGCGGGGCTTTTTTTGTGCTTTAGTTAAAAAGTAATCATTGTCAATCGCTTATGTACATGATTATAGCCTGTCCGTTAGAGAAATATAATGTACCCCGGTCATATCACTAATTTGATTAATTTCAGGTAACTAAAATGACTCCTATGAGGGTTCGTTATTTAGCTCTCCCACTAACGGTTTGTTTGTTGGCAAACGCCCCATTAATAGCACAGCGTACTTCTATTTATCTGCATCCAGTACGGTTACAACAGGTGGGTGACACCGTAGATGTTAAAGTATGGACACCATCAAAATCGCCCGGGCAAGGCCTCCGCGTATATTCAATCAATAGCAATACCTCCGCCAATGTATCAAGAACCCTGGCATTTAACCCTTCTTCCGGCTATTATGAAGTGCGCTTTCCGCTCACCGGCTTTCCTGACGATACAGTTCAATTGAAGCTCGATGGTTCTTCTGCATCTCCTTACGATCTGCCCGTTGTGCACAAGGCGGGGTACACAATAATTCCCGATGCTTTGCCGCAAATAGTATTGAATAATCCTGTAGCCAGTGCTGTTGCAAGTCCGGATGTGAAGCTGAAAGCAAAAGTTACAGACAACACAGATAGCGTCCGGCTGATCTATACGGTGCACAGGACCATTGATAGTTATATAGAAACTTATAGCACCTGGGACTCTGTGAATACCTGGCTCGATCTGTCGGCCAGCAACGGCCGGCGCCTTTACCTGTTGGTGCAGGCGCTGGATAGTAATAATCAGGCAAGCGCCCTTGAGCCTATTCCGTTATATGCTGAAACCAGTCCCTACCTCACTGAATATTTTGTTACGGATGGCCTCATTATAGATTTCAATCATAACAAATTACTGGTTATTAATGAAGGCACTGCTTCCAATCCCCGTATCGTAAGCCTGCCAGGCGGCGGCGTTACGGCTATTCCATTCACCGGCAAGGTAAATACCGGATACCTTACACCCCAGGGCGCTGTATTGGATGTAGAAGCACCCTCCACCAATCGCGATTCATTGTATGATTTTAACGGTGGAAATCTATATCCGATCGGCCCGCTTACGAGGGGCTCTTTAAAGACGGCTGGCGATTATTCTATCTGGACTTATGGCAATCCACTTCAATTGGTAGGTTGTGTGGTGTACAGCGATAGTTTATTATTCCGCAACCTGGCTGGCAAGACTAACCAATTGATCGGTTATGCGGCCCAGCAGGTAAATGCACAGTCATCTGTAAATAGCCTGCAGCCGGATGGAACGGTATGGCTTGTTGATTCTGCAGCAAGAATGGTAAAATATCATAGCAATGTTCGTACGATAGTTGTAGACCCACCCCTTGGTTGTGGAGGAGAATTACCTGCGAGTCCGGTGGCTGATAGCTTTTCCGTAGCTTATATGGAAGCTGATGGACCCATGACGATGATCAAATGGAATAAGGCCGGGAGTCTTATGTCGCAAATAAGCATTTCACGGCGTCCCGGGCTTGATTACCAGGTGAATGGTAAATACCTGGCGTATAGCAACATTCCCTTGGCCAGCCAGGGGACAGCAGAAATCAGGTTGGCAGATACAATGGGTGGTAATACCCTCCTGGGTCAGGGAGGACGGATGGTCAGCTACCTCGAATGGCTCACTCGTACAGGTGATCTTATGTACATCATAAACAGTAATGTCCGTTGGCTGGCATTGCAGGGCGGTAGTCCCCTCGCTATCAGCTCGGGGCAGGGTAAAACTTATTACCGCAACGAGAACTGGTATATAGCTATTGGTAATACATTATTTGGGCTCGACCTCAGCATTAGTCCCGCTATGATTACCAACGATACCCTCGAAGTGCCAGCACAGGCCAGTTACCAGTTTAAAGCAACTGATTTTACCGCCAACTATGGCCCTTCGGCGCTGGTGGCCATCAAAATAACTGCCCTGCCCAAACATGGTGTGTTAAAGAAAGGAGATACAGATGTGGTGCTTAATCAGGTCATCAACAAAGTGGATATTGATCAACTTGTTTATCACTCCGGTAACAATGCTGTTACGGCAGATACCATTCGCTGGAATGGTTTCAACGGGTTGACCTATGCGGCGGCAGATGGCATGCTCACGCTACTCAAGGTGGTAGCGCCGGCAAAACCCGCAATTACAGGCGTAAATGCCAATTATTGCGACAACCAGGGCATGCAAAAGATCAAGATCAGTAACTGGCCTGCCGCCACGCCTGCTACGGTTGTCCTGGCCAAATTGGACAATGGCTCCTTGTCCGTTAACGCAGCCGATAGCAGCGTATCCTTCCAGGTGAATGGACTGGCTGCCGGTGCGCATGCGTTGACCGTTACCTTCAGTAATATAGCCGGCGCTAAAGACACAATAGCCAATTTTACAGTTATGGCTACTGTAACACCTGAAGTAAACCTGTCGGCCAATATCACCACTGTGGTAACCCTCGCCAATCCGGTTATTGTTACGGCTACCAATGCCGCAGGTGGTGGTTCAACCCCGTTGTACACTTTTGCGAAGGATAAGAACATCTCCACCATATGGCAAGCCGAAAGTGCCGCAGCTACACTGTCCATTGATCCTGCTACACTGGCCATTGGGAATAACAAGGTCTATGTACGGATGAAGACCAGCGCCACCTGCTATACCGTACAAACCAATGTAGACAGCCTGCTCATCCTGCGTGATGCAGCCACCGGCATTATTGATGCAGACAATCCTGGGCGGCTCATCATCGTATCGCCCAATCCTTTCGGCAGCAGGTTATCTCTTAGCGGATTGGCCAGTGGCAAAACTTACCGCATCGTACTGTACAATACACATGGACAAGCCATACATGTAAGCGAAGTGAAAAACAGGCAGGTGGTTGACATACCAACTACCGGTATCAACCCCGGCATCTACTGGTTAAGTATATATGATGCCATGAAAAAATTGATCGGAACAGAGAAAGTGATCAAATATTAGGTAAAAGAATATATAGGTAGTAGAAAGCCCGCCTTACCGGTGGGCTTTCTATATTTGTAATGCATTCTCCTTCCATATATCGAAACCTTGACCATGCTTAGACCAATTCTACTCCCGGTAATCATCTTGGTATCATCTGCTTACAGCAGTCTTGCACAACCCACAGCCCCTGTTGTTGAATGGAAAAAAAGCCTGGGTGGCACAAAAGATGACAAGGCCAATTGTATTCTCCGTACCTATGATAATGGCCTGCTGGTAGCTGGCTCAACCAAATCGAATGATGGCGATATCACCACACATTATGGTTCTACTGATTCTGCCGACGCCTGGCTGGTAAAGCTCGATGTTGATGGCAATGTTATATGGAAAAAAAATTATGGAGGTACTGGCCTGGATGAGTTTGTACAGGTGATCCATACTGATGACCAGGCATACCTGGCGCTTGGCAGAACGAATAGCATTAATGGTGATGTTACCGGCCTTCATGCTACGGGTGGCATGAATCAGGGAACAGATCTATGGCTGGTAAAAATAAACCGGCAGGGTGGAATTTTATGGCAGCGTTGCCTCGGAGGAACCGGGGACGAAACAGCAAGAGTGGTAAGGCAAACGACTGATGGTGGCTACATCGTGTGCGGCCAGGCCGGAAGCGTATTGGATGGGGATATCCCGGTGGCTGATACAGGAAAGATATGGGTAATAAAACTCAATAGCCAGGGAAATATTGAGTGGAGTGAGCGGTATGGTGGTACCAGCATTGACAAAGGCAACGATATAAGGCCCATGCCGGGTGGAGGCTATACCATGGTGGGAGAAGTCAACTCTTATGATGGCGACTTTAATTCTACAGGATATTCTACACCGAAAGCATTTATTATAAAGATAGATGATCATGGCGCCATTCTTTCCAACGAATACGCCAATCAACGGCAATATAGAACCAATATAACGCCAGACCGTACAGGAACAACCTTTTTCAATGTGGCTCATCTGATAAACTGTTATCCCCTGAATAGTTTTAATGAAACGCTTAGCGTATCGGGTACCATTGGAGGGGTAAGCTACACTCCCCAATGTTCTAATGACGATCTTGGGTATTTTACGTATGGCACGGATATCCTCACTCAATTGGCAGATGGTTCTGGGGTGGTGGTTGGAAGTAGTTACGATAAGGTAAACCTGGTAATAAAAGGATTTGGAGATGCTTTTGCAGGCAATTTTAAGGTGGGTAATACCTATCGCGACTGGAAGGGAACCTTGGGTGGCAGTAATACCGATGCTTTTACAGGTGTTGTTTCATTGGATGATAATTCCTTTGTATGTGCAGGTTATACCAACTCCACCGATGGTGATGTAACAGACAATCACGGTGGATATGATTGTTGGATCGTAAAATTTGCACCTGTCAAATTCAATATTGTAAAAGGGATCGTTTTTGTTGACAAGAATCGTAATGGTGTAAAAGATGGCGATGAGTCGTTTGCGGACGATAGGATGGTGCAGGTGAAAAAAGACACCACTTCCTATGCTACCCGGCCTTACCTGGGGATATATGGTTTATCGGTTGATACCGGCAATTATACCGTTACTATTCCCTCGCCTCCTGCTTATCATACCGTGGTGCCTGCAACACAAACAACCAGTTTTGCAGGCTATGGGGCTACGGATAGCCTGCCTGCTTTTGCCCTGCAGCCAATACCCGGCAAGCGTGATTATGAGGTGAAAACAGTGATCCTGACCACGGTGAGGCCGGGGTTTGATGATGTACAACTGTGGTTTAACTGTTCCAATGCAGGGACCGATACGCTGACAAACAGGCCCGTAAAACTGATCAAAGACAGCAGGCTGCAATTTTTATCGGCCACGCCGGCGCAAACAAGCATATCCGGAGATACGATTACCTGGAACAATATTCAATTATTGCCCGGTGCATCGCAGCTTATTAAGGTGTTGCTAAAAGCGGCTGCTCCCCCTGCCTTGAATAATGGCGATACCGTTTCACTACTTGCGTTCATCGATACTACCGGAGATGTGGCGCAACCTAATAATACTGCCATTGCCCGCCAGATCGTTACCGGCTCATTTGATCCCAACGACAAACAGGAAGCGCATGGCTCTACTTTGTTTAAGAACGAATACGATGCCGGCAACTGGCTTACTTACACCATCCGCTTCCAGAATACGGGTACAGATACAGCTTTTAATGTATTGATCAGCGATACACTTAGCAACAGGTTAACCGGCACTTCATTGGAAGTTATTGCAGCCAGCCATCCTTATCAATTTCAGATAAAAGACAGCAAGTTTTGTAACTGGACATTTAAAAACATATTGTTGCCAGATAGTAACCGGAATGAACCTGCCAGCCATGGTTATATTACTTATCGTATAAAACCTGTCAATGGACTTACTATCAATGACAAGATACTTAACAGCGCTGCTATTTACTTTGATTTCAACCTGCCCGTAATAACCAATATGCAGGAAACGACTATAAAACCTACACCTGTACCACCCCCACCACAGCCGTTGGTAAGCGGCCTGCAGGTGTCCTATTGCAGTAACCAGGGCGTACAAAAAGCTAAGATCAATAACCTGCCACCGGCAGGAGGTACAACCACTGCTGCGGTAAAGCTGGACAACGCTTCCTTGCCCATTGCTGCCGATAGCACATTTGCTTTTAAAGTGGATACCTTATCTGCTGGTCAACACCAGGTGATTGTAACATTCAGTAACGTAACAGGTAGTAAAACTTATACTCATGCTTTTATGATCACCGCAGCAGTAACACCTGATGTAAATGTCTCTGCCAATATCACCAATGTGGTTAATCTTAGCAATCCGGTCATCCTTACAGCTGTTAATGCTGCGGGAGGGGGCACTGCTCCTGTGTACACATTTGCCAGGGATAAGAACTTTGCCAACATACTACAGGCCGAAAGCGCCACCGCTACTGTGACTATCGATCCTTCCACCCTGGTAATCGGTGACAATAAAGTATATGTGCGTATGAAGACCAGTGTTACCTGTTACACGGCACAAACCAATATCGACAGTATCCTGCTGAGACGTGATGCTGCTACCGGTATTATTGATGCAGATAACCCAGGACAGGTTATTAAAGTATCACCTAATCCATTTGATGGTAAAATATCCATTAGCGGATTGAATAGCGGTAAAGCATATCGTATTGCATTGTATAATGTTCGCGGGCAGGCAGTGTATACTGCTGAAGTTAAAAACAAGCGACTGTTGGAAATCCCGGCTGCGGGTATCATGCCCGGTATTTATTGGCTGACTATTTACGATGCCAAAAGGAAGGCAATAGGTACTGAGAAAATAGTGAAGTATTAATAAATAAATGTATTAGAAGCCCCGCATTTGGCGGGGCTTTTTTGTGTCCGATAGCCTCTTTTCCAGGGACTTGCATTAACCACATCCGCTGATTATATTTGAAGGGTAGTATCCCCTATAGCCCGGTGCTATACCCTAAAATCCTAATATGAAAACGAGATTGTCCTTTGTCCTGGCCTTCCTACTCACTACCACACTTTATGCTCAAACGCCCTTACATCGATGGTCAAAATATATCGATACATCCCCGGATGGAGAATTGATCTATGATATCAAAGCCACCGCCGATAAAGGATATATTGCCGTAGGGTATGATAGCGGGGCTTATTTTGACAAGACCAAGGCCTGGTACAAGGGCAATGACGGAAATTTGGCACTTTTCAAGACTGATAGCCTGGGAGCCCTTGCCTGGAGATTCTCCGCTGAAGATTTGGGATATGGGTATACGCATAGTGCTGCATTTTTATCTGTTGAACTAACTGTCGATGGAGGATATCTGGCAACCGGATATGGGCAGGTACTCTATGCAACCATGGATGCCCTTGTTGTAAAATTCAGCAGCACCGGCCAAAAACTTTGGACAAAAAAATTGGGAGGCACCGGGGTAGATAAAGCTTTGGCAGCGAGGTTGACCAGTGATGGGGGGTATATCATAGCAGGACAAACCACTTCCACCAATGGGGACATCACCTCCAACCATGGAGGCACTGATGCCTGGCTGGTAAAACTGGATGCTAATGGGAATAAACTCTGGTCACGTACTTATGGTGGCACTGGTAATGATACTGCCTATGCGATCACCACCCTGCCCGATGGTGGCTTCCTGGTAGCTGGCACATCCACTTCTTCCAATGGCGATCTTACCAATAACAAAGGAGGCACCGATGGCTGGTTATTTAAGGTTGATGCAGCTGGCATATTACAATGGCAGAAGAACCTGGGAGGCAGTCAACATGATGTGGTAAATCGTGTAACAAGGAATGATGATGATACCTATATACTGTCTGGATTTTCCTTTTCCAATGATGGTGATGTAAGTAATAACCATGGCAATGCAGATGCATGGGTAGCGAAGACCGACAATGCCGGAAATATCCTTTGGTCAAAGCTATATGGAGGCAGCAAAGACGACGCCACATTTGACTTACGCGCGGCTACTGACCAGGGCTTGATGGCAGCAGGTTTTACGGAGTCAGAGGATGGTCAGGTGATCAACGAGCAATCAGGTATGGGTGACTTTTGGGTGATCAGGTTGGACCAATCAGGCAATCTGTTATGGGAGCGCTCCGTAGGTACTGGGAAAAACGAATTTGCTTATTCCATACTGCCTGTTAATAATACTGATTTCGTGGTTGCCGGCATGGGCAATGCGCGTGTACTGATTCAACCTGGTTATTATTATAATGCGCATTTTGGATTGATTGTTAGGCTCGGTTATGCCAATTCCATAAGAGGAACTTTGTTCATGGACAACAATAGTAATGGTGTCAAGGACGTCGGTGAGCATTACTTCGACCATGCCTTTGTAACAACCGTAAAAGCAGGCGATACCAGTTCCGCCATACCTTACAATGGCTTATTTACGATGCCGGTGGATACTGGTACCTATACCACTACCGTCAGCGTAAACAATCCTTACTATATTGTAATACCGGCTTCCCGGCAATCGGCTTTCTCTACGTATTACAATATCGATCCCATCAGCTTTGCGGTACAGCCTATAGCGAACAATAAAGATCTGATGGTGCATATTGTGCCTTGGGGCAATGCAAGGCCGGGTTTCAACACCATGTATTACCTGTTCTTTGAAAACGTGGGTACTGAAACAATTACGGCAGGAACCGTGAAGCTCGTTAAGGATCCCCGAACGGTATTTGCGTCCGCTGCCATTACACCGGATAATATTGCCGGCGATACCATTTCCTGGAACTTTACCAACCTGGCGCCGTTTGCGTCCTCCAGTTTTAACGTATTCCTGAAACTCAATGCTCCTCCGGCTGTGAATTTCGGCGATACATTAAATATTGTGGGGATCATCGAACCCATAACCGGTGATGTAAACCAGGATAATAATACTTACAAATTGCGTCAGCTTGTTAGAGGTGCTTACGATCCCAACGATAAAACCGAATCCAATGCCGGCGTAATCACACCAGCGCAGGTAAGTGATGGGGAATACCTCAACTACCTGATCAGGTTTCAGAATACCGGTACCGATACCGCTTTCAATGTAATTGTTCGGGATACGCTCGAATCGCGCCTCGATTGGAGCACCCTCCAGATGGTTACAGCCAGCCACCCATACCAGTTAACGATCGATGATAATAATAGACTAAGCTGGCTTTTCCCCAATATCCTGTTGGCCGATAGTAATATCAATGAGCCTGCCAGCCATGGGTATATTGCTTATCGCATCCGTCCCAAAGCAACGGTGATGATGGGCGACACCATCCGCAATACGGCGGCTATCTATTTTGATTTTAATCCACCCGTAGCCACCAATATTTCTGCTACCGCTGTTATGAGTTTCATGTTATTGCCGGCCCATCTCAAAGCGTTTAAAGCCGAATTGAAAGGATCGGCGGTGCAGGTCAGCTGGCAAACAGCCACTGAGTACAACAGCGATTATTTCGAAGTACAGCGAAGTACCAATGGAAAGGATTTTGTTACCATCGGCAAAGTGCAGGCAAAGAACATAGCGCAGGGCGCGCAATATGCATTTATCGATGCATCACCAGCGGCAGGATACAATTATTACCGGTTAAATGCTGTTGACCAGAACCAGGCCAGCAGGTTATCTTCCATTGTATTGGTCAATGTAAAAAATAGCCAGGACCTCGTGGCTGCTGTTTATCCCAACCCTGCCGGCGGCGAAGTAACGGTAGACATCAAAGGAGACAATGCGCATGACGTAAGCGTTTCGGTCATAGACCAGGCAGGTAGGGTAGTACTGACAAGATTAATAGCCCGCCAATCAGGAAGCCGTACAACGATACCATTATCACTGGGGCGGCTTTCGAAAGGCCTCTATACCCTGCGCGTTACCGCAGGCAAGCATACCAGCATCCATCAATTGTTGGTGCGGTAAGAATTGCTGAAATAATAATCTATTCTAATATAAGCCCTGCCACCTGGCGGGGCTTTCTTGTGGGTAGGGGGAGGCGCTGCACACAAATGACCTGAAACTGCACGGTTTTGGGCCAATTCTGCACGGTTATGGGTTCGTTTGTCCGGGGAAGGGATACTTGTCTATATTTGCCTGCCCCGGAAACTCCAATCTTATTAAGGCCAACATTCCTTCCAATACCACTATCTGGAATACTTCCTATAGAAATTGTCTTAACCTCTTAAAGCAGGATTCTTATGATAAAAAAGAGATTGTCTTTACTGTCAACCCTCATTGTTGTATTCAGCTGCTGGTCATATGCGCAACTTCCAACCATCCAATGGCAAAAGTCGATGGGAGGATCGCAACAGGAGTATGATGGTAATAGGGAAACGGGTATTAAAACGATCAAAACTGGCGATAAAGGCTATTTGTTATTAGGAGCAACTTATTCAAGCGATGGCGATGTAAGTGTTAATTACGGCGCGCACGATCTTTGGATATCCAAGTTCAACGACAAAGGTACCTTACAATGGGAGAAAAGTTTTGGCGGCACTGCCTTCGACTGGGCGGATGATGTAAGACAAACAAGCGACGGAGGCTATATAATTTGCGGTACCACCACATCCGGGAATGGGGTTTTTGCACAACGTCCGGGAGGGTTTTCTGATTTTTGGGTATTAAAACTCTCGCCCGATGGAGAGTTGGAATGGCAAAAGTTTTATGGAGGATCAGGTGATGATTATGGTTTCTCCATTGTAGAGTCTGATGGTGGTGGGTATGTAGTCTGTGGTCGCTCTGGTTCCAATGATCAACAGGTTACAGGTAATCATGGCGGGCTTGATCTATGGCTGTTGAGGATAGATAAAATGGGTAACCAACTATGGCAAAAATGCTTTGGAGGAGGATACAATGAATTTGGAGGCCTGCTCGAAAAAACCAACGATGGCAATTATATAATAGGAGGTTTTCAGGCGCAAACAGGTAGTAATAACATTCTCACTGCAGATTTTGAGGCTTATGTTCTGAAAGTAGATACGAGTGGCAATGAAATATGGCATAAAACTTATGGAGGAAGTTATTATGAGGATATAAAGCGCATTATACCAACGACTGACGGCGGATATATTTTTGCTGGTACCACTAAATCTAATGATAAGGATGTAGCTGGTAACCATCCTAATGCGATTGAACAGAACGGATACCATTTTGATGAATGGATCGTAAAGCTGGATGCAGTAGGAAATATTACCTGGCAGATCCCTCTGGGCGGTAGCTCCTGGGATTATGCCTTTGATATTGCAGAGCTTTCTGATAGTTATATCGTTTGTGGCCGTGTTAATTCGAATGATGGGAACGTAAGCGGTAATCATGGCATTATTGATGGCTGGTTAACGAAGCTAAGTAAGAGCGGAGTATTGATAGATCAAAAATGCTACGGAGGAAGCAGTGTGGATATATTAACATCCATACAAGTGTTAAACGACAACGAATATATAGTGGCCGGGCAAAACGATTATACAAATGGTGATGTGGAGCCAAACCATGGCGGAACTGATCTGTGGTTGATGAAACTGAGCAATAAACCTTTTGAATTTAATACCATTAAAGGCATTGTATATAAGGATGATAATGGTAATGGTATTAAGGATGGAGCTGATGCCTTGTTCGAAAATAAAAATATCTTAATTAAGAACAATGCCGGCTTTACCCAGCCATTTAAGAATACCGGTTTGGGAACTTTTGAAGTAAAAGTAGATAGCGGGAGATATATTACAACTGTCCCCAACAACGACGTTAGCTACCGCATAGTGCCACGCAGTTTTGTATCTGTATTTCCCACTTATGGCAATACCAACGATATCCGGTTTGGGCTGATCCATTCAGCGCTGGTATCAGATATTACTGTATATGTCGATGCCTTGGCTCCTGTGCGGGCAGGCCTTACTGCGAAATATACTATCAGCTATAGCTACCAGGGAACACGCCCCGTTCTCAGTGCAAAAATTAAAGTTGTGAAAGACCCTCGCTTGAGTTACAGCTCTTCTGGCCTGCCGCTTGTGGCTACCTTAGGCGATACCCTGGTATTTGTAGTAAACAACCTGCAGCCTCAAATAGGTAGTAGTTTCAACCTCGAACTGTCTGTACCCGATGTTCCTTTGGTCAATATAGGAGATAGCTTGTCCTTACAACATAATATCATTCCAATGACTGCCGATTCTTCCTGGTTTGAAGAATGGGGCCTGTTGAAGCAGGCAGTATTGAAGCCGGTCAATAATATTAAAGGATATGCTTACGTAGACTATAATAGTAATAATATTCAGGATAATGATGAACCGGTCTTTTATGATGGTATTGTCGTAACGGAAAAGCGGGATTCAACAATTGCTGCCTACCTGGACTTTGGTGAGTTTAATATTGAGACCGACACCGGTAAATACATGACGAAGTTTCAACTTCCTTACCCATATTACCAGGTAATGCCTGCTTCTAAACTGTCGGACTTTTCTACCTATGGCAATGTTGATTCGTTTGATTTTGCCCTCAGGCCAATAGCGGGAATACGGGACCTGCAAGTAAATGTGGCGCCCCTGTATAATGCCAAGCCAGGTACTACGGTCCCTTATGCCATCTATTATGCAAACAAAGGAACGGATACAGTCATGTCTGGCTCCATCAGGTTTGTAAAAAGTGCAAGGACTGCCTTTGCCCATGCCGATATTGCTCCCGATCTTATTGACCATGATACGCTTACCTGGAATTATTCTACCCTATACCCGCTTGAGAACAGAATGATATATGTAGAGTTGGTAGTGGACGTTCCGCCGGTTGTGAACCTGGGGGATAGTCTGGTGTTCAGTGCGCAAATAAGCCCTGTCGAAGGGGATTCTTTGCCGGGTGATAATCGTTTTGAACTGCACCAGGTAGTTGTCAATTCATTTGATCCGAATGATAAAATGGAAGCACATGGTGGGAAGCTGCAGCATACGAAACTGCTGGATGGTGATAATCTTACCTATGTTATCCGCTTTCAGAATACCGGCAATGCAAGTGCAACGGATGTGATCGTTCGTGATACACTGGATGCAAGATTGGATTGGAATACCTTGCAAATGATATCAGCCAGCCATCACTTCAGGCTCGCCATAACACAGCAGCATGAACTTACCTGGCAGTTTGACAATATCAACTTGCCTGATAGCAATGTTGATGAACCAGGCAGTCATGGGTATATTATTTACTGTATTAAACCCAAGGCCAGCTTATTGCCTGGCGATACCATCCACAATACGGCCGCTATTTATTTCGATTATAACCTGCCGATATTTACCAATAATGCGAAAACGGCTATTACCAGTTTATCTACCTTACCAGTGGATCTCTTATCCTTCAAAGCTGTATTGGATAACGGGATAGTAAATATAAATTGGAAAACGGCCACTGAATCCAACACCGATCTCTTTGAGGTGCAGCGAAGTGCCAACGGAAAGGATTTTATTGCCATTGGCACAGTACAGGCAAAGAATGTGGCTACGGGTGCTTCCTATTCCTTTAAAGATGAGAGCCCGGCAGCTGGTTATAATTATTATAGATTAAAGACCGTTGACGTTAACCGTAGCAGCAAGCTTTCCTCAATTGTTATAGTAAATGTAAAAGCCGGCGCTGATCTGGTAGCTTCTATCTATCCTAATCCTACTGGTGGTGAGGTAACGGTTGACATCAAAGGCGATAATGCGAATGATGTAAGTCTTGCGGTGATAGACCAGGCTGGAAGGGTTGTGCTGACAAGGTTAATAGCCCGCCAGTCAGGTAGCCGCACAATGGTACCCTTATCACTGGGCCGCTTATCAAAAGGCCTTTATACCCTGCGCGTTACTGCAGGCAAGCATACCAGCACCCATCAATTGTTGGTGAGGTAAAGACGTGGAAATAATAAACTATTCTAATATAAGCCCTGCCGGTCGGCGGGGCTTTCTTGTGGGTAGGGGGAGGCGCTGCACACAAATGACCTGAAACTGCACGGTTTTGGGCCAATTCTGCACGGTTATGGGTTTGTGTTTTTCGGGTAGGTATACTTGTATTATCTTTGGCAGCCTCCTCCGAAATCCCTCTCTTATTAAAGGCCAGATCCCGTTTTTCCAATACTACTCTGGAATGCCGCCTATTAATCTTGTTATAAACCCTGACTGTTTTTATGAGGAAATTTTACCTGGTCTTTACTGTTGTGTTATTATTGTTTTCAGCTGCTTATGCCCAATCAACAGCTCCTGTTATTACCTCGTTTACTCCTGTTGCCGGCACTTATCGTGATACGATCATAATAAAAGGAAGTGGTTTATTAGAGACAAATGGTGTTTTTTTTGGTGGTATCCGGAGCGGTTATTTGAGATTAGTAAATGATTCTATCTTATACGCTGGTGTGCCTCTGGGAAAAACAGGTGATGTCACTGTAGAGACTTCATTCGGTACCGCTGTTAAGAGCGGATTTACCTACATTCTACCCTTGGTGGTGGCATTCAGTCCACTATATGGTCCACCGGGTACTACAGTCACAATAACAGGAGGTCCCTTCAACATAGATCCTGCTGAAAACATCGTTCATTTTGGTGCAGTGCAAACCACTGCGGTTACTGCGAGTAAAGATACGTTGACTGCAGTAATACCAACCGGTGCTAACAGTGCCATGATACGAGTACAAGCGAACGGTTCGGGTGGGTATTCCAAAGACCATTTCCTGGTTACACTACCTGGTGAGGATCTTACTAATCATTTTTCTTTTAGCGCACCAGTCAATATGGATGATTTATATAATGTCAAAGGAATTGGGGCCGCGGATTTCGACGGCGATGGTAAGCCGGATGTTGCTACCATTAACCAGTCCACTTCTGTAGTTTCTGTTTATAAGAATTCAAGCACGTTGGAGGAAATAGGCTTTACTCCAAAAATTGATCTGGCTGCAGGCGGGATACCTGTAGAACTGATCACGGGCGATGTTGATGTAGACGGGAAGCCGGATATTATTATGAAAATAAATCAACCCAACAAGCTCGTTGTATTGCGCAATACCAGCAGCAATGGGGTGATCTCATTTGCATCGCCGGTTAGTTTTACGGCTATTACTTTCATTGGTTTCCCTCCTTTCTATGGAAGAACGATGGCGATGAGAGATATTGATGGCGATGGTAAGCCCGAAATAATATCTGCTAATTCATCTGATCACACTTTTACAGTTTTCAGGAATACAGGTTCTGCAGGTATTATTAGTTTTGCAACGCCATACGATGTTCCATGTGATAACAATCCTTCAGCTATCATTATCGAGGATTTTGATGGAGACAGTAAAGCTGATGTTATTGTTTTAAGCTCCGGCAGCTGGTTTTCAACATTCAGGAATACCAGTTCAGCAGGAAATATTTCTTTTACGAGTACAGTGGTTGGTGGCGAAGCCAGTTCGACTGTTTTTAGTCTTACAGCCGGCGATTATGATGCGGATGGTAAAGTGGACCTGGCTGTAGTGACCATTGTAACTAGGCAACTGACCATATTCAGAAATACCAGCTCTTCGGGAGCTATATCTTTTGCGCCCAGGGTCGAACGCCCATTGGCTTACTATCCTAATTACCTAGAGCATGGTGATTTTGATGGTGATGGGAAAAAAGACTGGTTGGTCCTAAGCCAAAATAATAGATCATCACTCTCCATTTCCAGGAACCTTAGTTCAAGCGGAAGTATTGCAACCGGGTTCAGCCAGGACTTCAGTGCCGGCTTTTGGCCCGCGCAATCTATAGTGGCCGATTTGAATGGAGATGGAAAACCTGATATAATAACTACTGAATACAATGGACGTGGGACTTATTTTTTCAGGAATACATTGCATGACCCAGGCATTCAATCATTTGCCCCCATGACAGCAAAGAAGGGAGACACGGTGATCGTAAAAGGATGGAATTTTGCCAGCGCCGTGCAAGTAAGGTTCGGCGGAGTATTGGCCATGTCCTTTACTGTACTGGACGATTCCACTATTGTTGCTGTTGTGGGACAGGGAGGTTCGGGTAAAATAGTAGTGACCAACTCTGCTGGCAGTGGAACCAAATCTGGTTTTGTATTTGGTATTCCCCCTGTCATTATTTCTTTTTCTCCGCTTTCAGGACCGGCAGCCAGTACTGTGATCATTAAAGGAAAACATTTTGGTAACACAATCAGCGACAATACTGTTTTGATTGGAGGCGCAAGAGCTATTATTTCCACTGCATCTGATACAGCACTTACTGTTATCGTGCCATCTGGTGCCGCCTACTACCCCATCACTGTTACTAATAGTGATAGTCTAACGGCTTATTCAGAGCAACGATTCGGCCTTACCTTTCCGGGGGCAATGGATACATTGGTTGCACAGGCTACTTTTACTCATAGATTATCCTTGAATGCCGCGGATCAAACCTTGCATTTGAAACAGGCAGATTTAAACGGTGACGGAAAAAATGATCTAATATGTGCAAGTAGTAATGGGCATGAGTTGCGTATATACCAAAACACGAGTATCAACGGCGTGCTATCATTTGCCCCACCACTAAATTATAACATCGCTTTTCCCAATAATCTTGTTATTGATGATGTTAACGGAGATGGAAAAGCAGATATCGTGATGGCTACCACCGGTAATGGGATAACAATAATTCAAAATACGAGCATAGGAGAAAGCCTTTCATTCCAGGAAGTGTCAGTTAGTGCAGGATACCCTTTATTCAGGCTTGGTATCCGTGATCTAGATGGAGATGGTAAAACTGACCTGGTAACCACCGGCTTTGTTTCAGGTGTAACACGGCTATCTATATATAGGAATGTTAGTATAGGAGGGAATATTTCATTTGAATCACCAGTATTCTATGACATTAACATTCTGTTTTCATTTTGTCATCTTATAGAGGATGTCAATAAGGATGGTAAACCCGATATCTGCGTGCAGGCATTATCGGGGCAGATTGATACGCTTTATATTTTCAACAATATGAGCCAGCCGGGAACGCTCTCATTTGTTAAGGGGAAGGGCCTTCCCATAGGAGAAAGAGGGTCATTTAATATGGTTGCGGGCGACCTGGATGGTGATACCCTGCCCGACTTTGTAAAAGGCAATAGATCAGCTTCCGCCAAATCTCTGGCCATATTGCCGAATAAGTCTTCCAATGGGGTTATTGATTTTGATCCCTTGGTTACAGTAAATGCTGGTCACCTTCCTCAATATCTTGCAATAAGTGATGTTGATGGTGATGGGCAACCTGATATAGCTACGATTAATGATACGTCCAACGCAGTTTCATTCTTCAGGAATAAAAGCATTACCGGATCAATGGTGTTTGCTGGTAATACTGAACTTCCATCGGGCTCTAGCCCTGTCGCTTTTTGTTTTGGTGACTTGGATGGTGATGGTAAGCCAGATCTTGCGGTAGTAAATTATAGTGTGGATAGTATTTCAATTTATCATAACAAGACAGGCGAAGCCCTCGTTATCCCCTCCGGTACCAACCCTGTTACCGGTGGCATGACCAACAAAGTAACCATCGACCCCACAGTGCAGACCTATCAGGGACATCCTTACGTACAACGTCATTATGATATAACACCGGTCAATAACCCGGCCACCGCTACGGCCACCCTTACCTTATACTTTACTCAAGAGGAGTTTGACAATTACAATGCCCATGGAGCGCATGGCCTCGACCTGCCGCACAATGCCACCGATAACCTCAACAAGGCCAACCTGCGCGTGTACCAGTACCATGGTTTCAGCACCACCAGCCAACCCGGTAGCTACAGTGGCAATGGGGTGGAGATCAATCCGGACGATGCAAAGATCGTTTGGAATGCAACCACCCTTCAGTGGGAAGTAACCTTCGATGTGAATGGTTTCAGTGGCTTCTTTATCGGTTCTGCCGGCAGCAGTATTTTACCGGTTACCATCATATCCTTTACCGGCAATGCCCGTGATCAGAAAGCCCTGCTGCAGTGGACCACTACCCGCGAGATCAATGTGGCCCATTTTGAATTGCAGCGACGCGACAATACCAGCGATTTTGTTTCCATCGGTAAGATCAACCCGGCCGGCAGCAGCAGCCTGGAATACAACTATGAGTATACAGATCAACTGGGCGAATCACCTGTTTACCATTACCGGCTTAAGATCGTAGACATCGATGAAAGCATTACTTACAGCAAAATAGTGACCATCAAACCGGGTGCAACCAATACCCTGCTGTCATTGAAGCCCAATCCGGCAAAAGATTTTGTGGTAGTGAAACACCCGGCTAAAAATGGTGGTGCGCAGATCAGGGTTGTGGACATGTTTGGCAAAACCCTGCAAACGGTAACGGTAACCAGCCATTCCACACAAACCCGTATTGTGCTGAACGGATGGCCCAAAGGTTCCTATACCCTGGTATGGGATGGAGGATCAGAAAAGGCAAGCCAGGTATTAATTATTCAATAAATACATCCTGTCACTTGCACACTTATCCGCCATAACTGCACAGTTATGTGCTTATTATGCACACTTATTAGATTGTATTGGGAAATGCGCTATCCTGTCATATATTGCAGCGTAGCCCCTAAACTACATGGCTTTTGATTAGTGCCGCCCTATGTGGCTGCAACTCTCCCCCAAGTGATTTCAAATAGCAATGATGAAACTCACGTAAAAGGGCCTCTCTTCGGAGGGGCCTTTTTATTGGCGTTTATTAAAGAAACATTAAAACCCTTTTCCTCATTAAACCTTCCTTTTAGGCAATTGTCAAACAACCACAGAAACGGAGATCCCGTACTGTGCAGAAACTACCTCTACTTATTTCAGGTCAAAGGATACACACGCCTCCCATTTAAAGGAAGCTTAGGTTAGCAAGGTCCCGGCTTTATGCCGGGATTTTTTTATGGGTAATACCCACAATCCGGTAGCATACCACCGCAAACCGGTACCATGTACCGGCAACATACTTGCTAAATAGGTTAATCCCGGTTTACCGGTATTCAGACTTTTGCTTTAATTTCCCGCCCTAAATTTTTATGCATGAATCGTCAGTCTGCCTTCTTTACCAGGTTGCTTTGTTTATGCCTGGGCATATTTTCCGTGCACCTGCTCCAGGCCCAGGGTGCTGTCAAATGGGCCAAAGATGGCAATGGTTATTATAGTGTACAGGGTGGGGAACTGGTACAGTTTGCCCTTCCGCAGAATACCAAGACCGTATTACTGTCCAAAGAACAGCTAACCCCCCAGGGCGGAAAGCCGATCACCTTCAGAAGTTTTTCCTTCTCCGACGATGATAAGAAGGTCCTCCTCTTTACCAATACCAAAAAAGTATGGCGACTCAATACCCGTGGTGATTACTGGGTATACGACAGAAATACCAATACACTCAAGCAAGTAGGGAAAGCCCGTCCGGCCTCCTCGCTTATGTTTGCCAAATTCTCTCCTGATGGTTCCAAAGTAGCTTATGTAAGTGAATACAACCTTTATGTAGAAGATCTGAGCAGCGGCACTGTAAAACAACTGACTACGGATGGCAACCGCAAACTTATCAATGGCACTTTCGACTGGGTATACGAAGAAGAGTTCTTCTGCCGCGATGGTTTCCGCTGGAGTCCCGACAGCAAGCAGATCGCTTACTGGCAAATTGATGCCAAGAATACCAAGGACTACCTGATGGTGAACAATACAGATTCTATTTATCCCTTTGCCGTACCGGTGGAATATCCCAGCGCAGGCGAAGCACCCTCTCCCTTTAAAGTGGGCGTAGTAGATATTTCAACCGCCAGCACCAAATGGATGGCCATCCCCACCGATCCGGTTTGGCAAAGCTATGTGCCCCGGGTAGAATGGGCTGCCAACAACACAGAACTGATCATTCAGCACCTCAACCGCAAACAAAACGAAAGTCAGCTCATGCTGTGCAATGTACAGAGTGGTGCTGCCCAAACCATCTATACCGAAAAGGATTCTGCCTGGATCGATATTTTACCCCTCTGGGACAATGACTATATATGGGGTGGATGGGATTGGCTCAATGCCGGTAAGGAATTCCTCTGGGCCTCCGAAAAGGACGGCTGGCGCCATTTGTACCGTGTAAGCCGCGACGGGAAAAAAGAAACACTCATCACCGCCGGTAACTACGATGTGATGGAAATTACCTGTATCGATGAAAAGAGCGGCTATGTGTATTTTATGGCCTCACCCGATAACGCTACACAGAAATTCCTGTACCGTACCAAACTGGATGGTAAAGGCAAGGCAGAACGCGTATCACCCGCCACTCAACAAGGTACCCATGATTATGATGTATCGCCCAATGCCAAATTTGCCCAACACACATTCTCCAATTACTACACCAGCTATGCCAATGAATTGATATCCCTGGCCGATCATAAAGGAGTGAACGGAGAAAATAAAGTGGCCGATGCGGTTGCCAAAGCCGATAAGACAAGCTCCAAAGTGGAGTTTTTTAAGGTAAAAACCTCCGAAGGGGTAGAAATGGACGCCTGGATGGTGAAGCCCGATAATTTCGATGCTACCAAAAAGTATCCCGTCGTATTTTATGTATACACCGAGCCTTGGGGCCAGAATGTGAAAGACCAGTTTGGCGTGGAAGGCAATTTCCTGTACCAGGGCAGCATGGCCAAAGATGGCTATATCTATATCTCTATTGATAACAGAGGTACCCCGGTACCCAAGGGCAGGAACTGGCGCAAGATCGTATACCGCAAGATCGGCCTGGTGAATATCCGCGATCAGGCGATGGCAGCTACTGAGATCCTGAAATGGTCATATGTAGATACCAGCCGTGTGGCCGTATGGGGTTGGAGTGGCGGAGGTTCTGCTACCCTCAACCTGATGTTCCAGTTTCCCGAGATCTACAAGACCGGCATATCTGTAGCAGCGGTAGGCAACCAGCTCACCTACGATAATATTTACCAGGAGCGTTATATGGGGTTGCCCCAGGAAAACCGGGAGGATTTTGTAAAAGGATCTCCCATCACTTATGCTAAAAATCTGAAAGGCAATCTGTTGTATATTCATGGCACCGGTGATGACAATGTACATTACAACAATGCCGAAATGCTTGTCAATGAGCTGGTTAAGTACAACAGGCAGTTTCAGATGATGTCCTATCCCAACCGAACGCACAGCATTTCGGAAGGGCCCGGCACTTACCAGCATCTGGCTACTTTATACACCAACTACCTCAAACAGCACTGCCCTCCGGGGGGAAGATAAGGCGCTAACAGGCCGCCTGCCCGCCAGGCTGCTCTGGCGCACTGTTGTGACCGATATTCAACAAGGACCGGTAATCATGGCTTCATGGTTACCGGTCTTTTTTTATGCCCTCCCGGATATTATTCTTCTTTCCCTGCTCCCTGAGCCCTATTCCAAGAGCGCTCGCTTCGCCCCAAAGTTTAAGATATACCTAATATAAGAAAATCATAATGCAGGCATATACTATAGATATCCCACTCCTATAAGAACTGCTATATCTCTGGAATATCTCTGCTTTATATCTGGAATATCTCCGGGATATCCTATTTTTTTACCTCAGTCTGAGATCCATTTGATATGACATTAAGGAGGGGAGAAGGTCGCTTAAAGCGACAGTGGCCAGGAAGAGCAGATCTGAGCTGCGAAGGGGGCTAAATAATCATCAATTCTATTTTTCTTAACACAAACACCTGATAACCTGTGGTAAATTAGTGGCAAAACCTACCAATGAAGTCAATTCTACCCGCCCTTGCAAGTTGCTTCCTTGTTTCCTGTACTGCCTACCAGGTGATGACCGTCAGCAGCCGGGAAGTGAAACAAAACCCGGCCAATGAGTTTATTGTTGAAAATGACAGCCTTGAGCTCTCTTACAATTTTAATGGCAAGGATGGCCCTGTCAAGATCATGATCCGCAACAAGCTGCAGCAACCCATGTATGTGGATTGGAAACGCTCGGCCCTGATCATTAATGGCAAGGCTGTAAGCTATGCGCCCAATAAAGTGCCTATTGAAGGGGCTATAGCAACTTCCAACTATAGTTGGTCAAAGGAATGGTCTTCATCATACGGGAATCTAAGCGCCACAGCCCAACTGCCTTCAGACGCTGCCTTTATCCCCCCGCAGACTTATGTCACACAGCAATTGATCGGAATTACCAACCAGGCGCTGGAACAATTACCCGATTCTATCTTTTCCAAAAAGAACATCCCCTCCATGGGTGATGGTTACGAAACCATTAAACAGGCCTTTTTTACGACGGAATCTTCGCCCCTGGTATTCAAAAGCTATATTACCATGATGATCGGCGACAGCTTACCCAAAGCGGTGATCTATCAACATAATTTTTATGTGTCGGAGCTGATGAAGATGTCCAATTCGCCAGATTTGCTGAATGGAGATAAGCGGGGAGACCGTTTTTATGTGGTTCAAGGTGCTGTTAACGATAGTGCATCAATTGGTTATGGAGTAGTCAATGGGAGGGCGGTACTCCAAAGGAGGGCGCAAAGCTTACGTTGATGATAGCCCCTGCAAAGAGGCATTTTAACAATTCTCCAACCTGGAAATTATTAAATTCAAGAAAAGTTTATGCGCCTAATTATACCCGCTTTAGCTTTCCTTATCCTGCTGGTTGGTTGCAACAGGTACCAATACCTCGGTATTAGCAGTGATCAGTTACAAAAGAATGAACACCAGGAATTTACCATTGAGAATGATACCCTGCAGATGGTATATAATTTCAATGGGAAAAATGCCCCGGTAAACCTGGTGGTCAGGAATAAACTGGACAAGCCCATTTTTATTGACTGGAAGCGTTCTGCATTGATTATCAATGATAATGCCATCAGTTATTCTCCTGATCAGGTGGCTGTGCAGGGAATTGTAAATGGCTCTGCCATCAATTGGAGCCAAGGGTATAGTACCACCGGTCTGAATGTAAACGCAACAGCCAGCCTTCCGCCTGGCATTCAAATGATTCCTCCTCAATCCTTTGTGACCAGAACGCCAATGGGCGTTACCAATAAACTGCTGAAAGACATTCCTGATTCAGCCATGCGGAAAATTAAGATGTATACTGCCGACGGAAATTTTGCCTATGCGCACCAGGCGGTTTTTGATGCCGGCAACTCTCCCTTGCGGTTCAGGAGTTACCTGGCCATTGTTGTTGGCGATCCTACGCCGGTAGCGGTAGCCTATCAACACAGTTTTTATATATCAGAATTATACCGCACGGGACTTAATCCAAAGAAATTTACCTACAACAGAGACAGGGCAGGGGAGTGGGCCTATGTGGAAGAAGTGACAGGATTTGGAAAATCTGCGGCTGTGGGCTTTGGCGTACTCGCGGGTGCAGCTGTTTTGACAACCGAAGCCTGGGCGGAAAGCAAAAACAATCAGTCTTACCGGAAAAATTAGAAAACCGCTAAGCGATCGGGCTTGAATATTTATAAGTATCTGTATATTAACTATTTAAATGACGCCCAACTCCCAGGCAGAGACTGATATGCCCCGGCTAAGGGCCTGTTTAGCTGTCCCAATGGTGGAAAAAACTGGGCCAGTGAACGGATAGAGACAGATTTTTAGTGTAAGAATGCAAAATTTCTCTACAAATCTTTTGTAAGTAATCAAACTACTCTTACCTTTGCATCCCCATTAGAAAAATGGGATTGAACTATGTCTCAACGAATCAGAATCAAATTACAGTCTTACGATCACAACCTGGTAGATAAATCTGCAGAGAAAATCGTGAAGACAGTGCGCAGCACCGGAGCGGTAGTAACAGGTCCTATTCCTTTACCTACCCGTAAGAAGATTTTTACCGTTTTGCGCTCGCCGCACGTGAATAAGAAAAGCCGTGAGCAGTTCCAGCTTTGTACGCACAAGCGTTTGCTGGACATTTATACTTCTTCCAGCCGTACGGTGGACGCCCTGAGTAAGCTCGACTTACCCAGTGGTGTAGAAGTTGAGATCAAAGCCTGATGAGCATTTGATGAACCCTGTCAGGGTTCTAAAATCCTGACAGGGTTTTTTCATATAACACTACGTGAAGTAGTAAAGTTCTTTTAAACCTATCTGCAAACTTTGTTACCGTTGGTGACAGATAAAGTAGCGCTGGGTAAATAAATAAAATATTCTGACGGGGTTAGACCTGTCAGGTTCATTAACAAATTAAATATGAACTAGCCCTTCGAGGTTAGTTTACTATCGGTACTTCGAATGCCTGTGGTTTTCATGTAAGGTGAAATAAAGCAGGCAACAAAAGAAAAGGTCGATAGCAAACGGGGATTGAAGTTGCCATGGTTGTGCCTTCTCTGTCCTCCCGGACAGCAAGGTTTGTGACAATCATACCGCAAATGTCTCTTAAACCGAGAAGGCAAAAACGAACAACGATGAAAGGAATTATTGGCAAAAAAATCGGGATGACCAGCATCTTCAGCCCTGATGGTAAGCAAACAAGCTGCACCATCATCGAGGCCGGTCCCTGTGTTGTAACTCAGGTCAAAACAAAAGACACTGATGGTTACAGCGCTGTGCAGTTAGCATTCGGCGACAAGAAAGAAAAGCACACACTCGCTTCAGAAAAGAACCACTTCGCAAAGGCCAATACAGCCGCAAAAAAGTTTGTAAAAGAATTTCGTGATTATTCCATAGAGAAAGCTCTTGGAGAATCTATTACTGTTGACATTTTCACCGAAGGTGATAAAGTTGAAGTTGTAGGTACTACCAAGGGTAAAGGTTTCCAGGGTGTTGTAAAACGCCACGGATTCAGTGGAGTTGGTGAGCAATCTCACGGTCAGCATGATCGTCAGCGTGCTCCAGGTTCTATCGGTAACTCATCTGATGCTTCCCGCGTATTTAAAGGTATGCGCATGGCAGGCCGGATGGGTCAAGACCGTGTGAAGGTGAAAGGATTGAAGGTTATCAAGATATTCCCTGAAAAGAACTATATCCTGGTAAGCGGCTCTGTACCTGGACACATCGGATCAATTGTATTAATTCAAAAATAACAACTTCAGGAAACTGACAACTGAACAAGGAGTCGACTTTCTGAACTGAAAAATAGCGTACGATGCAAGTAGATGTATTAAATATAAGTGGTAAGAAAACAGGTCGCTCAATAGAGTTGCCCGATGAGATCTTTGGTACCGAGCCAAACGATCACGTGATCTACCTGGCTGTGAAGCAATATCTGGCTGCACAGCGTCAGGGTACTCACAAAGTGAAAACCCGTTCTGAAGTGCAAGGTTCCAGCAAGAAGCTGCACCGTCAAAAGGGTACCGGTGGTTCCCGTAAAGGTAACCTGCGTGCACCTATATTTAAAGGTGGTGGTACCATTTTTGGACCTAAGCCCCACGGTTATGATTTCAAACTGAACCGTAAGGTAAAAGACCTGGCCAAGATCAGCGCCCTGTCTTACAAGGCTAAAGAAAATGCTATCGTGATCATTGAAGATATCAACCTGGATGCACCTAAAACAAAGACTTTTGTTGGTGCACTGAAAGCGTTGAACATCGCTAATAAAAAATCACTGGTTATTCTGCCCGAGTACAACGACAACCTGTACCTGAGCCTGCGTAACGTGCCTGCTGTAAATGCTGCACTGATCGCCGACATGAATACTTATGATATCGTAAATGCCAACGTATTGGTATTGACTGAAAGCGCTGCCAAGATCTTCATCGATGATGAAGCTGAAGTAAGCGCATAACAATTTTCAAATTTTCAAACTGAGTTAATATGAGACTCGCAGAAGTATTGATAAAGCCGATCGTAACTGAAAAAAGCAATAAGCTTACTGACAAGAGCAGGACTTATGCTTTCAAGGTTGGTCGCAAAGCGAATAAGCTGGAAATCAAAAAAGCGGTAGAGAGTTTTTACAGTGTGACTGTTATTGATGTGAATACCTCCGTTGTTCCAGGTAAAGCTAAGAGCCGTTTCACTAAGGCCGGATTCATTTCCGGTGTTAAGCCGGCTTACAAAAAAGCGTATGTAACCGTTGCAGAAGGTGAGAGCATCGACCTGTACGCTAACATTTAACCCGCCGGCTTCCTAAAGGGAGTATAGCAGGGAAAGAATGGCGCGTCAAACGCCGCAAAGTATTGACAAAACGATTTTTAACACAGAATAAGACTTAAAACATGGCACTGAAAAAGTATAAACCAATTACGGCCGGAACGCGATGGAGAATTGGTAATGCATATGAAGAAGTGACAACGAATGTTCCGGAAAAGAACCTGGTAGAAAGCAAAAAATCTACTGGCGGCCGTAACGTACAGGGACGTCGCTCTATGCGCTATATTGGTGGCGGTCACAAGAAGAAGTACCGTATCATTGATTTCAAGAGGAATAAGAAAGATATTGAAGGAACTGTAGTTTCTATTGAATACGATCCAAACCGTACTGCTTTTATCGCCCTGCTGAACTATGCAGATGGTGAAAAAAGATATATCCTGGCTCCCCAGGGATTACAGGTAGGCACTACCGTAATTGCTGGTGATGCTGTGGCGCCTGAAATTGGTAATGCACTTCAAATGAAGAACATGCCATTAGGTACCAACATTCACAATATTGAAATGCAACCTGGTCAGGGTGGTAAGCTGGTACGCAGTGCCGGTACTTCTGCTCAATTGACCAATAAAGAAGAGCGTTACGCTATTTTGAAAATGCCTTCCGGTGAGCTGAGAAAGGTATTGATCAACTGCTTCGCTACCGTAGGTATCGTAAGCAATGGTGATCATAACCTGGAGATGAAAGGTAAGGCTGGTCGTAACCGTTGGAAAGGTATTCGTCCCCGCACCCGTGGTGTAGCGATGAACCCTGTAGATCACCCGATGGGTGGTGGTGAAGGTAGAGCTTCCGGTGGTCACCCACGTTCAAGGACTGGTAAGTATGCTAAGGGTCTGAAGACACGTACAAGGGGTAAAGGAAGTGACAAGATGATCATCCAACGTAAGAATGGTAAAAAATTAGCTAAATAGTCAAACGCTGATTTTAAATCTTCAAATTTTTCAAATTAAGTATATATGGCTCGTTCGATAAAAAAAGGTCCTTATGTAGCCCCGAAGCTGGAACAAAAAGTATTGTCTGTAAACGAAGGCAAAGCTAAGAAAGGTGTTATCAAAACCTGGAGCCGTCGTTCTACCATTACACCAGACTTTGTGGGTCATACCTTCGCCGTGCACAACGGTAATAAATTCATCCCGGTTTACGTGACTGAATTTATGGTAGGCCATAAGCTGGGTGAGTTTGCACCTACGCGCAACTTTAAAGGACACTCAAGTAAAAAAGTAGCATAATTTAAAATAGTTACTGGTTGTTTGTTGCTGGTTTAGTTACCAGCAACAACTTACCAGAAACGAGAAACCAGAATAAAATGGAAGCAGTAGCTAAACTCAGAAATTATCCCACATCACCCCGCAGAATGCGTTTGCTGGCTGATGAGATCCGCGGTGTAGAAGTGGAGAAAGCCCTGGCTTTGCTGGAACACCATCCACAACATTCCGCCACTCCTTTGGCCAAGCTGTTGAAAAGCGCAATTAACAACTGGGAACAAAAGAATGAAGGCAAAAGTGCTGCTGATGCTGCACTGGTGGTAAAAACAATCTTTGTTGACGGAGCACGTACCCTGAAAAGGATGTTGCCCGCTCCTCAGGGAAGAGCATATCGCTTACGTAAACGCAGCAACCACGTAACGATCATTGTTGATACGAAAACTGTAAAAGCGTAATTGAGCGCTTACTGTTATAAATTATAAAATTTTCAAATTATAATAAATGGGTCAGAAAACAAATCCTATTGGTGCCAGGTTGGGGATTATCCGCGGTTGGGAATCTAACTGGTATGGTAACAAAAGAGATTTTTCTACTAAGTTGATCGAGGATAACAAGATCAGGACCTACCTGATGGCCCGTATCAACAAAGGTGGTATCTCTAAGATCGTTATTGAGCGTACGCTGAATAAACTGATCGTTACCATTCATACCTCTAAGCCCGGTATCATCATAGGTAAAGGTGGTGGCGAAGTAGACCGTATTAAAGAAGAGTTGAAGAAGTTGACCGGTAAAGAAGATGTACAGATCAACATTCTCGAAATACGTCGTCCTGAGCTGGATGCCATGATCGTGGGTGACACAATTGCCCGTCAGATCGAAAATCGTATTAACTACAAACGTGCTATCAAGATGGCGATCGCTTCTGCTCTCCGTATGGGTGCTGAAGGTATCAAGATCAAGGTTGGTGGTCGTTTGGGCGGTGCTGAAATTGCCCGTACAGAAGAAATCAAACAAGGTCGTACACCTTTGCACACACTGCGTATGGATATTGATTACGCCAACGTGTTTGCACTGACTGTGTATGGTAAAATAGGTATCAAAGTATGGATCTGTAAAGGTGAAATACTTGGCAAGCGTGACCTGAACCCCAATTTCGTTGGTGGTAAGAGTGATGTAAGCGACCGCAGAGACAGGCCAGGTGGTGATGATCAGAGAGGTGGAGATAGAAGAGGTGGAGAGCGCAGAGACGACCGCAGAGGCGGCGGCGGCGGTGATCGCAGAGGCGGCGGCGGCGGTGGTGACCGTGGCAGAGGCGGCAGTGGTGGTGGCGGTGGATTCCGCGGTGGAAACAACAGAAGAGGTTAATGAGCGCCTGGGTATAGAGCCCACTGATCATGAAACCTTCAAATTATCAAATTTTCAAATTGTTAATAGATGTTACAGCCTAAAAGGACGAAACACAGGAAAGCGCAAAAAGGCCGCATCCGGGAAGTAGCAAAACGTGGTACTACCATTTCTTTTGGTTCTTTCGGTCTGAAAGCCCTGGAACCAATATGGTTGACCAACCGTCAGATCGAAGCTGCCCGTCAGGCGCTGACCCGTTCAATGAAACGTGAAGGTAATGTGTGGATACGCATTTTCCCTGATAAGCCAATTACCCGCAAGCCACAGGAAGTGCGGATGGGTAAAGGTAAAGGTAACCCCGAGTTCTGGGCTGCTGTAGTAGAACCAGGCCGTATCATTTTCGAATGCGATGGCGTAAGTGAAGCAACTGCCAAACAAGCGCTTGAACTGGCTGCTCAAAAGCTGCCGATCAAGACCAAGTTCATCGTTCGCAGGGATTATCAAGCGTAAAACATACTGTGTAAGATGATCATTTGAGAACGGGGAATAGAGTAGGAGAGCAGGGTTTTCAAATGTTCAAATTGCCAAACTTTCAAATTGTATATCATGTCTAAGAAAATTGATTTTGTAAAAAGCCTGAAAGATCTGAGTGCAGCTGACCTGAAAGCCAGGATCCAGGAAGACGAACTGCGCCTTAAGAAGCTGGAGTTTGCTCATGCTATCTCTCCCCTGGAGAATCCCATGAGTATCCGTGCCGTTCGCAAGGATCTGGCCCGTCTGAAAACAGAGCTGAAGCAGAAACAACAAGCTGTATAGAACAGCGGCAAGCTACGAGCGTGCGCTACGAGCTTCGAGCATTAA
This sequence comes from uncultured Paraflavitalea sp., assembly GCA_966211765.1. Taxonomy (GTDB): domain Bacteria; phylum Bacteroidota; class Bacteroidia; order Chitinophagales; family Chitinophagaceae; genus Paraflavitalea. Next base: position 4,420 of record CBIHOV010000025.1, on the reverse strand, counting down.
ACAGAAGTTGATAATTAAATTATAAGCCGAGAGTTCAAGCTCAAAGCTGGTAGCTAAAAAGCTAAATAACATGTTAGATAGAAATTTGCGTAAAACAAGAACTGGTGTTGTAACCAGCAACAAAATGGCTAAAACCATTACCGTTGCGGTAGAAAGAAAAGTAAAGCACCCGATCTATGGTAAGTTCGTAAAGAAGACCACCAAGTTCCATGCTCATGATGAAAAGGATGAGTGCACAATTGGTGATGTGGTGAAGATTATGGAAACTCGTCCGCTCAGCAAAACTAAACGCTGGAGACTGGTAGAAGTAGTTGAGAAGGCTAAGTAACGAATAAGCCGTTAGCTATTAGCGATTAGCTTTTGGCTGACAAGTTTAGGAATATATATTTCATCATTAGCTATTGGCTAACTCCTAATAGCTAAAAGCTAAAAGCTTAAAAAAATGATTCAGCAAGAAAGCAGATTAAACGTAGCTGATAATAGTGGTGCCAAAGAAGTATTGTGTATCCGTGTGTTGGGTAATAGTGGCCAGGATTACGCGAAGATCGGCGATAAAATTGTTGTTACCGTAAAGGATGCAATTCCTGCCGGTGGTATTAAAAAAGGTACTGTTGTTAAAGCCGTTATTGTTCGTACCAAGAACAAGCTGCGCCGCAAAGACGGATCATATATCCGTTTTGACGACAACGCAGTAGTACTGTTGAATGCTTCTGATGAGCCTCGTGGTACCCGTATCTTCGGACCAGTAGCACGTGAACTGCGTGACAAGGGTTACATGAAGATCATTTCACTGGCGCCTGAAGTATTATAGTGAGCGGTGAATAATGATTTATTCACGCACCACTGTCAACAAAAGCTTAGTCAATAATTCTCTTTAAGAGATAAAGTATAAGAAAATGAGCAACAGATTTAAACCAAAGTTCCACGTTAAAAAAGGTGACACCGTGGTGGTGATCACAGGTGACGACAAAGATGTTAAGAAGCCCCGCAAAGTGCTGGAAATATTTCCAGACAAAGAAAGGGTGCTGATTGAAGGAGTGAACATCGTTACCCGTCACACCAAGCCTTCTGCCCGCGATACCAAAGGTGGTATTGTGAAGAAGGAAGCACCAATCCACATTTCGAATGTGATGTTGTGGGATGCCAAAAAAGGCGAAGCCACCAAGGCAAAGCGTACCCGCGAAGATGGCAAACTGGTACGTGTTTCCAAGAAATCCGGTGAAGCTATAAAGTAAACAAAGGCTGCGGGCTACGAGCTAAGAGCTACGGGCAGCAGCAATTAAGATAAAGATTATTGCAAACGCTATTGGCTCGCAGCTCGCAGCTCATAGCTCAAAGCTTTAAAAAATGAGCACAACAAAATATTCTCCGAGATTAGCAGATAAGTACAAGAAAGATGTTGTACCTGCCCTGATGAAGCGTTTTAACTACGACAGCATTATGCAGGTTCCCCGTCTGGAAAAGATCTGCCTGAACCGTGGTGTGAACGGTGCTGTAACTGATAAGAAACTGGTTGATGTAGCTGTTGATGAGCTTACCCAGATCACTGGTCAGAAAGCTGTTACCACCATGTCTAAGAAGGATATCTCTAACTTCAAACTGCGTAAGAACATGCCAATCGGCGCCCGTGTTACGCTGCGTGGAGTAAAGATGTATGAGTTCCTGGACAGGCTGATCGCTACCGCTTTACCTCGTGTACGTGACTTCAAGGGTGTGAATGAGAAGGCATTTGACGGTCGTGGTAACTATACCCTCGGTGTTACTGAACAAATCATTTTCCCGGAGATCGATATCGATAAGGTAAACAAGATCACCGGTCTTGATATCACTTTCGTTACTACAGCAAGTACCAACGAAGAAGCTTATGAGCTTTTGAAGGAAATGGGTATGCCGTTCCGTAAGAAAGACTAAGTACTGTAAAGAGTACTAAAAACGAAGTACAAAATACAAATCCGGGATCTGATAGTACGACTTTCTGGTCCCGATATTCAAAATTCGAATTTGTAATTATTATGGCAAAAGAGTCGGTAAAAGCCAGACAAAGGAAAAGAGAACGCATGGTAGCTCAGTATGCCGAAAAGCGTGCTGCTTTAAAAGCTGCCGGAGAATGGCAAAAATTGGATGAACTGCCGAAGAATTCTTCTAAAGTTCGTCTGAAAAATCGCTGCCAGTTAACTGGTCGTCCTAAAGGATACATGCGTTATTTCGGCCTCTCCCGTGTTACATTCCGTGAGATGGCACTGAATGGCAAGATACCAGGCATTCGTAAGGCTTCCTGGTAAGAAAGCGCTACAGGATATGAGATGCGGGATTTAATTGGTCCCGGATCAGTACATCCTGTAACCTGAATCAATAAAATTAGTGAACTGATATAATTCAATTAAAAATGGTAACTGATCCTATAGCAGATTTTCTGACCAGAGTTCGTAACGCGCAACTGGCAGGTCACCGGATCGTAGAGATCCCGGCTTCTAACCTTAAAAAGCGTATTACAGAAATTCTGTACGATCAAGGCTACATCCTGAAATACAAATTTGAGGATGACAACAAACAAGGTGTGATCAAGATCGCCCTGAAGTACGATGCTCAATCAAAAGAACCTGCTATCAGGTCTTTGGAAAGAGTAAGCCGCCCGGGTTTGCGTCAATATGCTACCCCTGCTGAGTTCAAACGTGTGAAGAATGGTCTGGGTGTAGCTATCCTCAGCACTTCCAAAGGAGTGATGACCGATAAGCAAGCCAAGGTACAGAACGTTGGTGGTGAAGTTCTTTGCTACATCTATTAATCTTATGAGCCATCCATATGGCTCATAAACGTTACTGATACATTAAGCCGGGCCTATACCAGGCTGATCGGTCGGTAGCAGGAAACAATAAACGGTAATAATTAAACTGATTTTTTATGTCTCGTATAGGTAAACAACCCGTAGTATTGCCAGCTGGCGTTACTGCCGTGATAGGAAAGGACAACGTGCTGACTGTAAAAGGCCCTAAAGGTGAATTGAAGCAAGCTGTAGATCGTGATATTACAGTAGAAATTAAAGACAATGCAGTCACTTTTGCACGTCCAACCGACCAGATCCGCCACCGCGCTATGCACGGTTTATACCGCGCCCTGGTATCCAACCTGGTAAAAGGTGTAACAGAAGGTTACAAGAGAAACCTTGAGCTGGTGGGTGTGGGTTACAAAGCATCTAACCAGGGTAACCTGCTCGACTTGTCGCTCGGTTACTCTCACAATATAATTTTCGAAATACCGAAGGAACTGAAAGTAGCTACTTCCCAGGAAAAAGGGGAGAATCCTAAGATCAGCCTGGAAGGTATTGACAAACAACTGATCGGTCAGGTAGCAGCTAAATTGCGTAGCCTGCGTAAGCCAGAGCCGTACAAAGGAAAAGGTGTTAAATACGCTGGTGAGGTTATTCGTCGTAAAGCTGGTAAGGCTGCTGGTAAATAATTTGAAAATTAACTCCCGGCAGTATCGGGGGATATAAAATAAAGAGCAATGAATAAATTAGTAAAAAGACAGAAAATCCGCTACCGGATCCGTAAAAAAGTATCCGGCACAGCTACCAAGCCAAGACTGTCTGTTTTCAGAAGCAATCAGGATATCTATGCGCAACTGATCGATGACGTTACTGGTGTAACATTGGCTGCGGCTTCTTCTAAGGATAAAGATATTGCTGCTCAGAAGGGTACCAGGATTGAAAAAAGCAAACTGGTAGGTTTGGCAATTGCCCGCAAGGCTACTGAATTAGGTCTCAGCGTGATCATATTTGATCGCGGTGGTAACCTGTATCATGGTCGGGTGAAGAGTCTGGCTGAAGGTGCACGTGAAGGTGGTTTGCAATTCTAATCCCCTAGGATATTTACAATTAAAATCGTCAAATCGAAATAATGGCAAAAGTTAATTTAAACAGAGTTAAAGCCGGCGATCTTGAGCTGAAAGAGAAAGTGGTAGCCATCAACCGGGTGGTAAAAACCACTAAAGGTGGTCGCGCCTTCAGTTTTTCTGCCCTGGTAGTGGTAGGTAATGAGAACGGTGTGGTAGGACATGGTCTCGGAAAAGCCAAAGAAGTACAGGAAGCAATTACCAAAGGCATCGAAGATGCTAAGAAGAACCTCATAAAAGTTCCTATTATGCACGGTACTGTTCCTCACGATCAGTGGGCGAAAGTTGGTGCAGCCAAGGTATTGATCAAGCCAGCCGCTCATGGTACCGGTGTAATTGCCGGAGGCAGCATGCGCGCTGTACTGGAAAGCGTTGGTATTACCGACGTATTGGCCAAGTCACTCGGTTCTGCTAACCCGCACAACGTGGTAAAAGCTACTTTTGCTGCCCTGGCGCTGTTGCGTGAGCCGATCACTATTGCCAAACAACGCAAACTGAACCTGAAGAAAGTATTTAACGGATAACTTTT
>CBIHOV010000024.1:0-129258 GCA_966211765.1 uncultured Paraflavitalea sp. | reverse complement strand
AAACTGAACCTGAAGAAAGTATTTAACGGATAACTTTTCAGTCGAAAGTCGGGAAACGGGTGTCGAAAGACAATTGTTGACTGGTAAACGGCCGATCATAATGATTAAATCATGAGCAAGATTAAGATCACTTTAATAAAAAGCGGAATCGACAGACCTGAGCGTCAAAAGCTGACCCTGCAGGCACTGGGATTGAACAAACTGAATGCTACTAAAGAAGTAGAAGCTACACCGCAGATCCTGGGTATGGTTCGCAAAGTAACCCACCTGGTAAAAGTAGAGCAGGCATAGTGTAATCGGGAATTTGAAAGTGATCTGATTGGCAGATCATTGGCGCTCCCGAAAGCATTATCAAGGTTACCTTATTATCAAATTGTAAAAGCGAGGGGAGATTCCCCGTTGAGTAAAAATCAAATAACATGAAATTACATCAGATCAAGCCCGCAGAAGGCGCAACACATAAAGAGAAAAGACTTGGACGTGGTGAAGCATCCGGTAAGGGTGGTACTTCTACCAAAGGTAACAAAGGTGGTCAAAGCCGGGCCGGTTACCAACGTAAAAACGCCCATGAGGGTGGTCAGATGCCTATCCAGCGTCGTTTACCAAAGCGTGGATTTAATAATATAAATAGGGTTGAATACAAAGTGTTTAACCTCGGTCAGGTAGATCATCTGGTTGAGAAATATGAACTGAAAGAGTTCTCCCTGGAGAATCTTTACATCAACGGACTGGTAAGCCGCACCGACCTGGTAAAAGTGCTGGGAAATGGCGAATTGAAAAGTAAAGTGACTTTCAAAATAAATGCAGCGAGCGATAAAGCTAAAGCTGCAATCGAAGCAGCCGGTGGGACTGTGGAAATTGTAAAGTAATTTTACGTAACTTGCACAGACGCATCCTAGCATGCGTCTTTTTTGTTAAAAACAGATTAGTAGTTAACCGGTTTTATATAACGGTACAGCAGGTTTGCCATAAGGATTGAATGGTCTTTTCAGCAAACCTGTTTGTGGTTTTCAAAACAGAGGCCATCATAAAAAATTTCTGGATTACGTGAAAAAATTCATACAAACCCTGAAGAACATCTGGAGTATTGAGGAACTGAAGAGTAAGATCCTGGTGACCATTACCCTGATAGCCGTATATCGCCTCGGTACACATATCGTACTTCCAGGTATTGATCCTACCCGGATCAATACAGCCGCATCGGGTGGTGGTATCCTTGGCCTGATTGATGCTTTTGCCGGTGGCGCCTTCTCACAGGCTTCTATCCTGGCATTGGGTATCATGCCTTATATCTCCGCTTCTATCTTCATGCAGTTGATGACCATTCTCTACCCGCCATTCCAGAAAATGCAGAAAGAAGGAGAGAGTGGACGTAAAAAGATCAATCAGTATACCCGTTATCTGACTGTAGCTGTTGCTATCCTGCAGGCCAGCGCCTATGTGGCCTACCTGCACCAAACCAATAAGGATGCAATGGTAGAAGCCTATTCCGGTTATTTCTGGCTTTCAACTACTGTGATCCTCAGTGCAGGCACCTTATTCGTAATGTGGCTGGGCGAAAAGATCACTGATAAAGGATTGGGTAATGGTAGCTCCGTGATCATCATGGTAGGTATCCTGGCCCGCCTTCCTCAATCATTGATGCAGGAATGGAGTGCTAAGACTACCGGCGGAAGTGGCCGTGGTTTGTTGCTCTTCGTTATTGAAATAGCTGTACTGGTTGCCATCATCATGGGGCTGATCATCCTGATCCAGGGTGTACGGAAAATACCTGTACAATACGCCAAGCAGATCGTTGGTAACCGCCAGTTTGGTGGCGCCCGCCAGTTCCTGCCTATCAAGGTGAACAGTGCTGGTGTAATGCCGATCATCTTTGCACAGGCTATCATGTTCCTGCCTACTTTGTTGTCTAACTTCGACTCTACCCGTGGATTGGCCAAGATATTCGGTGACCACAGTAATTTCTGGTATATGTTGATCTATGCTGTGATGGTGGTTGGTTTTACCTTCCTCTATACCGCTTTGATCTTCAATCCTAAGCAAATTGCTGATGACCTGAAGCGTAACAATGGTTTTATCCCCGGTGTTAAGCCTGGTCAACCAACTGCCGATTATATCGGTTCGGTAATGGACAAGATCACCCTGCCAGGCGCTGTATTGCTGGCTGTGGTAGGTATTTTGCCAGGTTTTGCACAACGCCTTGGCGTTCAGCAGTCTTTCTCTTCTTTCTTTGGAGGAACTTCTCTGTTGATCATGGTAGGTGTTATCCTGGATACTTTGCAACAAATTGAAACTCAACTTTTAATGCGCCAATACGATGGTTTGATGAAGAGCGGGCGCGTACAAGGCCGTCAGACAGTATCTCCTGCCTCCTTGTAATACATCATTATACAACTTTAGAACCTGGCAACTGTTATATTAGTTGTCAGGTTTTGTTTTAAACAAAAGATTGAAACGATAATGGTCTATATTAAAACACCGGCTGAAGTGGAACTTATGCGCCACAGCGCTTTACTGGTGAGTGCCACTTTAGCAGAAATAGCTAAAGTACTTCGTCCTGGTATTACTACCCTCTCCTTGGATAAAACCATTGGTGAAATGATCGCCGATCATGGTGGTGTGCCTTCTTTTCTTAATTTCCATGGGTATCCGTATAATTCCTGTATCTCAGTGAACGATGTAGTAGTGCATGGATTCCCGAACAATGCTGAATTGAAGGATGGTGATATTATCTCTGTTGATATCGGCATCGTGAAAAATGGATACCATGGCGACCACGCCTATACATTTGCCATCGGTGATGTGAAGCCTGAAATATTGAAGCTGATACGCGTTACCAAAGAGTCTCTGTACAAGGGTATCGAAAAGGCAATAGCCGGAAACCGTGTTGGTGATATTGGTTCAGCTATACAGGAACATACTGAAAAGAAATATGGTTATGGTGTAGTTCGTGAACTGGTAGGACACGGACTGGGCAAAAGCCTGCACGAAGATCCCCAGGTACCGAACTATGGCAAGCGTGGTTCCGGCGCCAAACTCAAGGAAGGTACGGTACTGGCTATTGAACCCATGATCAATATGGGCAAGAAAGAAGTATATACTGAATCTGATGGCTGGACGGTACGTACGGTAGATCATTCTCCTTCTGTACACTTTGAACATGATGTGTGTGTGCAAAAAAATGAAGCCGATATTCTTTCCGATTACGGTATTATCGAAACAGCTGAAAAAGCCAATGCCTACCTGGTAACTGATCAATCGGCACTGGTTAGCTAAGTATCGGATACCTGAACAGCTCAATGTAACTCATTTATAAACCCTCTTCCCGGAGGGTTTTCTTTTACCGGGATTGACTTAACCATAAAGTATGGCCGAAAAGAAGAAAAGGTTGGTGGTAATTGGAGGCGGAGCCGCCGGTTTTTTCAGTGCCGTGAATGCTGCCCGCCTGAACTCAAACCTGGAAGTGATCATCCTTGAAAAAAGTAATAAGATCTTATCCAAAGTAAAAGTATCGGGTGGCGGACGGTGCAATGTAACCCATGCCTGCTTTGAGATACCAGATATGGTGCGTAAGTATCCCCGCGGAGCCAACTTTCTGAAAAAGACATTTCATCAGTTTTTTACAACCGATACGATACAGTGGTTTAAGGAGCGGGGTGTAACCCTGAAAACGGAACCAGACGGCAGGATGTTCCCTGAATCAGATTCTTCTCAAACGATTATTGATTGCCTCCTGCGGGAAGTGAATAAGCATGGGATAGAGATCAGGATGTCATCAGAGGTTAAGCGCCTGACAGCAGGGGAGAAGGAAGCAACATCAGGTACACAGCATTTTGCCCTTGAGTTATCGGGTGAGCGGCAATTAACAGCCGACTATGTATGTATTGCTTGTGGCGGGTATCCGAAGGCTGCTATGTTCGAGTGGTTGAAACAATTGGGACATACGATTGAAGAGCCGGTACCCTCGCTGTTTACTTTTAATATGCCGGGTAATAATATCACCCAACTCATGGGTGTAGCCGTACCGGATGCGCAGGTGCGTATTATCGGTAGTAAGCTCACTGCCAGCGGACCTTTGCTGATCACCCATTGGGGCATGAGTGGCCCGGTAATCCTGCGTTTATCGGCCTGGGGAGCCAGGGAACTGGCAGCCGGTAACTATCAATTTACTATTGGTGTGAACTGGCTCACTGCCTATAATGAGAACAGTTTAAGGGAGGCCATGCAGGGATGGAGATTTGAATTGGCCACCCAAAAGATCACCAACCGCAATCCTTTTGGTTTGCCGCAAAGGCTTTGGGATTATTTCCTGGAGCAGGCTGGAATAGGTGTTGACATGCGTTGGGCCGACCTGCCTTCAAAAGAGCAAAACAAGCTCATCAAAAATCTTTGTGCGCAGGAATTTGCTGTAAGTGGCAAAACTACTTTTAAGGAAGAGTTTGTGACTGCCGGCGGGATCAAACTATCGGAAATTGATGCCAATACAATGCAGAGTAAGTTGGTACCCGGGCTTTTCTTTGCCGGTGAAATACTGGATGTAGATGGTATTACAGGTGGATTTAATTTTCAGCATGCATGGACCAGTGGGTTTATTGCAGCTGCTTCTATAGCGGGGAAGAGTTTGTAAAGTCAGAAAGACGAGTAGCCCGGAAGACAGGAAGTCCGGAAGTATGTTCGTAATAATCGAAGATACTTCCGGACTTTCCGGCTTTACTGCCTTTCGGACTATTAAGCGGGCACATGGGTCACTAACCTTCTGAGGTAATTGATTTGCCCGATATGGTAATTGAGGTGGGCCAACAGGTATACCAGGAAATATTCTGTATTGACCATTTCGCCGTTGATGGGCAGTGGATAAGTCTTATCCAATACTTTTTTGCTTACCTGCTCAAGGGTATCTCTAACAGCTGTTTTTGTCTCTTCTATTTCGTTGAGCAATTTGGCTTTCACGATATTCTTTACTTTGAATTCGGCATCGCGGTTGCGTACATAGCCTGAATCATTCAATACAGCCCCTAAAAAATGCTGGAGGTTGCCAGTGAGGTGGAGGCAGAGGTTACCACCACTGTTGTTGATTCCGTCTTTGGTTACCCAAAGGCTTGCATCGTCTGGATAGGCATTGATTTCTCCTGAAAGTTTAGTTAAGCCTTCCTCAAATAACTGAATTAAAACCGGTGTGATCATTGTAAACGGTTGGTGTAAAAAGGTTTCAAAAATAGCAGAAAACTGGTTGCCTTGAAATGTTTTGCATAAAAATAATAATCAACAGTCTGCTTGTATTTACAAATAAGCGCAGGGGCCAGGGTGGGAACTGCCTCCCCGGAACCTATTTTGGGAGTCATTGTAAAGCCCTGCGGATGAGCGCTTTATTCGTTCAAAAAAACAGTAAAAACCCGCTGCTGTTCAGCATTTTGACGTATCTTTGCCTCCCGAATTTAAAAACCTTCGGGATTCTATCATGTTTGAAAATTTAATTGTTAAACAACTAAACGCTGATGCACAGGAGTCTTCTTCTGCACCTGTGGAAGAGGCTACAGCGACACCAACTGCACCTGTGGCGGCTGCTCCGGTTTATGAAGATCCGGGCGCTCATGATGATTTTGACTGGAGCATTGACAAACGCAATGTTGCTTCTTACACCAAAGAAGAAAAGCTGAAGTACGATGCTGTTTACGAAGGTACTTTCAAAGCCGTTACTGACGGAGAGCTGGTGAAAGGCCTGGTGGTAGCCATGACGAAGACTGACGTGGTTATCAACATCGGTTTCAAAAGCGACGGTCTCGTTTCTCTGAACGAATTCCGTGACCTGGCTAACCTGAGAACAGGTGATGAGGTAGAAGTGATGGTTGTTGAGAAGGAAGACCGGGATGGTCACCTGAACCTCAGCCGCAAACAAGCCCGTATTACCCGTGCCTGGGAGCGCATTGTGGAAGTTCACAAGACTGGCGAAGTTATTACCGGTACTGTTACTTCTAAAACCAAGGGCGGTCTTATTGTGGATGTATTTGGTATGGAAACCTTCCTGCCAGGTTCACAAATTGACGTTAAGCCTGTAACTGATTACGATCAGTTTGTAGGTAAGACCATGGAGTTCAAGGTAGTGAAGATCAACGAAGCGATCAAGAACGCTGTAGTATCTCACAAGGCCCTCATCGAAAGCGATATCGAAGCACAACGTGCAGAGATCATGAGCAAACTCGAAAGAGGTCAGGTGTTGGAAGGTACTATCAAGAATATCACCGATTTCGGTGCATTCATGGACCTGGGCGGTCTGGACGGCTTGCTGTATATCACCGATATCAGCTGGGGACGTATCAGCCATCCGAGCGAAGTATTGAAGCTGGATCAGAAGCTGAAAGTGGTGGTACTGGATTTCGACGACGAGAAGAAACGTATCAGCCTTGGTCTGAAACAACTTACTCCGCACCCATGGGATATTTTACCAGAAAATGTGCATGAAGGTTCTGTAGTGAAAGGTAAAGTAGTAAACATTGAAGATTACGGTGCATTCCTGGAAATCATGCCAGGTGTAGAAGGTCTGGTTCACGTAAGTGAAATTACCTGGGCCAATACGCCGATCAACGCCAAAGAGTTCTTCAAACTGGGTGATGAGTATGAAGCCAAGATCGTTACACTGGATAAGGGCAGCCGCAAAATGAGCTTGTCTATCAAGCAAATGAGCGAAGATCCCTGGAGCACGATCGAAACTAAATTCCCTGAAGGAAGCCGTCATACCGGCCTGGTGAAAAACATTACTCCTTACGGTGTATTTGTTGAACTGGCTCCTGGTATTGGTGGTATGATCCACATCAGCGATCTGAGCTGGCTGAAACGTTTCAACCATCCTTCCGAGTACACTAAAGTTGGTTCTAACATCGACGTAGTGATCCTCGGTATCGATAAGGAGAACCGTAAGCTGCAACTTGGTCACAAACAACTGGAAGAAGATCCCTGGAATGCACTGCAAGATACATTTGCTGTTGGAACAGTGCATGAAGGAACAGTTATCCGCCGTGATGATAATGGTGGTATTGTTCAGTTGCCTTATGGCCTGGAAGGATTTGCTCCTAACCGTCACTTAACCAAAGAAGATGGTAAGAGCATGGGTGCTGATGAAACTTCGCAGTTCATGGTGATCGAATTCGATCGCAATGAAAAACGCATCGTTGTATCACACACACGCATCTGGGAACAATCTAAGGTAGAAGAGAAGGAAGCTGCCCGCAAGGAAGCAAGAACAGAGGCTGATAAGACCAAGAAAGCAGTGAAGAACATACAAGGTAAAGTAGAGAAAGCTACCCTCGGCGATCTGGGTGCTTTGGCTGAGATCAAAGAAAAGCTGAAGCAGGAAGAGAAGCAAGGTGGTGATGCTCCTGCACCTAAAGAGTAATTAACAACAGTTATTACCTGATACAAGCGTTCCGGATCACCGGAACGCTTTTTTATGATCTGCCATAGCTCCGGCAGCATAAATTAAGAATAATTTTCATTGGTATGGCGTTTGTATGCAGGAATTTCGTACCTTGATTGTCCCGTTTTTAGTAGCAAATCAGGCCTCTATCCCCACTCTGATTATTAGCCCCCCATACCTGTAGCATGTTATTTCATTTGGAAGGTCACAACTAACTATTCAAATTTTCCATATGAAAAATGAAAAAATGCAGCCTTTCTATCTATTGATGGTTATTCTGATGCTGATCTGTTTTTTTCACTGCAGCGCATAACCTGATGTTAATACACCGGCTTCACTACACAGGCAATGTATTGCCCGCATTACAGATCATCCAATACCCCCTCATTCAGGTGAAGCAGGGAAGGTAATTTTATATCAGCAGCATCCCAGCGGGCCTGGTGTTGTTGATGTTTGGCAGGTATTACTATACACTTCATGCGGGCTGCTTTTACAGCGATCATTCCATTGAATGAATCTTCCAGGCACACACATTCCAATGGCGAAACTTCCAATGCCGCCGCACAATCCAGGTATACCTGCGGATGCGGCTTACCATATTTTAATTCCTCAGCAGAAGCAATGGCCTGCAGGTAGTCATTGATCTGTAGTTTTTCGGCTACTACGCTCACCAGGGCAAGGGGTGATGAGGTGGCCAGGCCTATCTTAAAACCTTTCTCTTTCAAAAGCGGAAATACCTGGTCTACACCGGGCATGGCAATACCCCGTTCTGCGATCTTTTCGATGGCTTTCTGAACTATAGCAAGCTCAGCCTCCAAAGCATGCTTTTTATCGATATTGAACCAGGTAAACCACCAGTCGATCCATTCACGCGTGCGTAAACCGGTACTGAAGTGGTATTGCTCGTCAGTAAGACTTACGCCAAACCCGGCCAGGGTTTCCTTGCCAGCCTCCTCCCATAAAGGTTCAGAGTCAATGAGCAGGCCGTCCATATCAAAAATAACTGTAGTGGGTTTCATAATTCTTGTTCTTACTTGTTTTCAAAAGGAGCCGCAAAAATACTGAAATCGTGAGATGTGAGAAGGCAGATGTGAGTTACCTTTGCGAGATGCGCAAATTGAGCATGGATGAACTGAACCGTAAATCAGTAACGGACTTCAGGGAGTCGGATAAAATACCTGTAATTGTAGTGCTGGACAATATCCGCAGCATGCACAATGTTGGCAGCGTATTCCGCACAGCAGACGCCTTTTTGCTGCAGGGAATTTACCTATGTGGCTATACTCCACAGCCTCCCCACCGGGATATCCATAAAACAGCCCTGGGTGCTACAGAAACAGTGACCTGGAAATACTATGCCTCCACCCTGGAAGCTGTGCAGGAATTACGGGATACAGGATACCAGCTTTGGGCAATAGAGCAGGTGGAGAATAGTGTACCCTTAAACCAGTTTGATGCCAACCAACCGGCCCCGCTGGCTGTTGTATTTGGCAATGAAGTAAGTGGAGTAGATGCGGAGGTCATTAAGGCCTGTGATGGTTGCATTGAGATACCCCAACTGGGTATGAAACATTCGTTGAACATTTCGGTAGCTGCCGGTATAGTATTGTGGGAACTGGTACGTGCAAAATTGAATATTGAACGCTGAAAATTATCCCATGTCAACAGTTAAGAATTATCTCTCGCTGGTCAAATTCTCTCATACCATCTTCGCCATGCCTTTTGCGTTGATCGGGTTCTTTTTAGGCATGCATATGTACCCGGTAGGGCAGTGGAACCTGAATAAATCCATTGGTTGGAGCCTGGACAGTATCGGAGCGGAACAATTAGTTATCAAATTTGTATTGGTTATTCTCTGTATGATCTTCGCCCGCAGCGCTGCAATGGCGTTTAATCGTTACCTGGACCGGAAGTTCGACGCGAAGAACCCGCGCACCGCCATCCGGGAAATACCTGCTGGCATTCTAAAAGCAGACCGGGTATTGGTGTTCACCATTATCTGCAGTGCGCTGTTCATGGTTTGCTGCTGGTTCATTAACCCGTTGTGTTTTTTCCTTTCACCTGTTGCTTTATTCGTTGTACTGTTTTATAGCTATACCAAGCGTTTTACACCTCTTTGCCATCTGGTATTGGGCCTGGGCCTTTCGCTGGCTCCTATCGGCGCCTTCCTGGCTGTAACAGGTGCTTTTACCCTATTACCCATCTTGTTCTCTTTCGCGGTTATTTTTTGGGTGAGTGGATTCGATATTATTTATGCTTTACAAGATGAGGAGTTCGATAAATTGAATCAGTTGCATTCCATTCCGGCCTGGCTGGGTAAGGCCAAAGCATTAAGGGTATCTGAAATATTACATGTACTGAGTGCCGCTTGTGTCATTATCGCCGGGGTGTATGGTCAGTTTCACTGGTTGTACTGGATCGGAGTAACAGTGTTTGCAGGAATGCTTATTTACCAGCATTCGGTGGTGAAACCTAATGATCTGCGCCGGGTAAACCTTGCTTTTATGACAGCTAATGGTATTGCAAGCGTGGTGTTCGCAGTATTTGTAATTGCTGATATTACTTTGATCTGGAATCCTTCACTTTAAACCCTGCTCAACATGCCCCGTATCCTTTCTATCGATTATGGCCTTAAAAGAACCGGCATTGCTGTGACAGACCCGTTACAGATCATCGCAACGGGGCTTACTACGGTTGAATCTCCCAAACTCATCAATTTCCTGAAAGACTATTTCTCCAAAGAGACTGTTGAACTGATCATTATCGGCGAGCCCAAGAACTGGGACGATACGGATACGCATGCCACTCCGCTGGTAAAGAAGATCATAGAAAGACTGAAGAAAGAGTTCCCTGCTATACCCCTAAAAACGGTGGATGAGCGTTATACCTCCAAAATGGCTTCCCAGGCCATGATTGAGATGGGGTTAAAGAAGATGCAAAGGCGAAATAAGGCCCTGGTAGACGAAATAGCAGCCACTATCATGTTGCAGGAATATTTGCAAAGAATGGTTTAAAGCGGGGCCAGGCCCGGGTCTAAGTGCTGGCCAAGTGGCATATTTGCCGTATATTTGCAGCCGGAATTATAATTTAACAATCGACTAATCAAGCATTTAAGCATACTAGCATGATCCTCTCTATTGTAGCTTACGGAGCACCTGTATTACGTGTTGTAAGCAAGGATATTACGCCGGATTACCCAGGTCTTCCCAAATTAATAGAAGATATGTGGGAAACCATGTACGCCAGCAATGGGGTAGGATTGGCTGCTCCGCAGATCAACCGGGATATCCGTCTTTTTGTGGTAGACAGTTCCCAGATATTTGCCAACCAGGATGAAGATGAGCAGGGTAAATATCCTGATGAGCCAGGCATCAAGCAGGTGTTTATCAATGCGCATATCAAATCGCTTAACGGTAAGGAATGGGCTTATAATGAAGGATGCCTGAGCATTCCAAAAATAAGGGAAGATGTTACCCGTCATGAAGAAGTAACGCTAGAATACGAAGATGAGCAGTTTGTTACCCATACCAAAACTTTCAATGGTATAACCGCCCGCGTTATACTGCACGAATACGATCATATTGAAGGGAAGTTGTTCATTGACTATCTTAAACCACTCAAACGTAAGCTGCTGAAAGGAAAACTGGATGACATTACGAAGGGCAAGATAAAAGTGGATTATAAAATGTCCTTTCCTAAATAACAGGTTAATAACAAATCTTAAAAGCAGCTTAATAATCACTACCGTTCGTACACCTTTAAAGCGAAATAATTATATTACGGGTATGAGAGCAATGTCTTTTATACCCGTACTCTTATTGGCTTGTAGTGCCTTCGCTCAAAAAGATACTGCCGTTACTGTCAATAAAAAGGCCATTACCCTGAAAGAGGTAGTGGTAAGAAGCAACCTGAATGTTCCTGCCTTCATTGACCGGGTAAAAGAAGATACCACTTTTTACAAAGCTTTCCGCAACCTGAAAGTATTAGGCTATACAGCTCTCAATGATATCCGCATGCTGGAAAAGAAGGGCGATGTGAAGGCAACGCTTAAAAGCCGTACACAGCAGGTGGTAAAAGATACCTGTCGCTGGATGAAAGTACTGGAAGAAACGACCACGGGTGATATGTATGACAGGAACCACAATTTCAATTATTATACGGCCAACCTGTATGCCGGTTTGTTTTTTGCCCGCGATACCATCTGCGGTGAATCGAATATTGTGAAAGGAAATGAGTTCAGCACGAAAAACAAGACTGGTATTGAAAAGCACAAAGAGCAACTGAAAATGCTGTTCTTTAATCCTGGGAAGAAGATCCCGGGTATACCCTTCATTGGTAATAAAATAGCAGTGTTCGATGAGGAAGTGAGCAAACTGTACGATTATATAATAGACATGAACACCTTCAATGGTCAAATGTGTTATGTATTCAAACTGGTGCCTCGTTCAGATCTTAGTTCCGGTGAAAAAGGAAAGATCGTGATCAATGAAATGACCACCTGGTTCAATATCGATAACTGGGATATTGTGGCCCGCAATTATGATCTGAGTTACAATGCCGGTGTATACAGCTTTGATGTGAGTATGGAAGCAGAAATGACAAAGTTTGAAGATTACCTGGTGCCCAAAGTACTGCGTTACAATGGCAGCTGGGGAGTGGTATTGAAGAAGCGGGAAAATGCAGCTTTTACAGCTACCTTATTTGATTTTACGAGATAAATAAGGGTGAGCCGCTTTGGGAAAGCGACCCACCCTTACTACAAAAGGTGACAGCTTTCCTTTGCGATGCAGGAGAAAGCTGTCACCTTTTCTTATGATCAGATAATGTTCTTTACCTGTACGTAATTCCTCCATTTGGTGATCACTTGCTCCATATCATTGGGTATCTCGCTGTTAAAAACAACTTCCTGACGAGTGCGAGGATGGATAAACCCAAGGGTCTTTGCATGGAGGGCATGCCGGGGACAAATGGCAAAGCAATTATCTACAAATTGTTTGTATTTACTGAATACGGTACCTTTTACGATCCTGTCGCCACCATATACTTCATCGTTGAACAGGGGATGGCCAATGTGTTTCATGTGTACCCGGATCTGGTGTGTGCGCCCTGTTTCCAGTTCACATTGTACCATCGTTACATAACCAAACCGCTCCAGCACTTTATAATGGGTAGTGGCTTCCTTGCCATATTCTCCATCGGGATAGGCATCAAAGATCTTGCGGAAACGCTGGTGCCGGCCAATATGGGCCTTCACCGTGCCGCTGTCTTCCGCCACATCACCCCATACCAGCGCTACATATTGCCGGTGAATGGTATGGTTAAAGAATTCTTTGGCCAGGCTGCTGACTGCCTTTTCGGTCTTGGCCAATACCATCAATCCACTTGTATTTTTATCAATGCGGTGTACCAGTCCAAAGCGAGGTAGTACCTCTGCATTCAACTCACTGTTTTGCTGGAGCAGGTACCAGGCCACCCCATTGATCAGGGTTCCACTGGGATTGCCACTGGCAGGGTGTACTACGAGGCCAACCGGCTTATTGATGATCAGGATATCATCGTCCTCATATTCAATATTTAGCGGCATCTTTTCCGGTACGATGTCTTCACCTTTCACCTCTTTGTCGGAGTATACAACGATCTCTTCACCAGGCTTGATCTTGTGATTGGATTGTACCTGCTTGCCATTAATGAGCACGCGGCCACTTTCGATGGCTTGCTGCACCTTGTTGCGGGAGGCATTTTCAATGCGTTGTACCAGGAATTTGTCCAGGCGCATGGGGGCCTGCCCACCATCTACCACCAGGTTCATACGCTCATATAGCTCCTCGGGACCTTCTGAGCTGTCTTCCAACTCGTTATCCAGCTCGTTATCCGTCTCAATATCTTTTTTACTCATGACTGCCACTGAATTTGGCGCAAAGGTAAGATATCGTGAGGAGTAGTCATAAACACGTAAATTTGCGGTTGCTATGGCCAATTTAGACAGTCAGCCGGTATTATTCGAAGACCTGGGCGCCATGCCCTACCAGGCAGCCTGGGACTACCAGGAAAAGCTCCTGAAAGAGAACGTGAAGAAGAAGGCGGAATTTAGAATGCAGAATACAGGAGACAGAATACAGAATACAGAAGTAAGCAGCTTGGAGCCTCAAGTCGCTGCGGAAAATCAGCAGCCAGCAACTACTCATCACTTATTATTTGTGGAGCATCCGCCAGTGTATACGCTTGGGAAAAGCGGGGATATGGCCAATGTACTGATTAGTGAAGAAGAGCGGGTAGCGCGGAATATTGAATTTTATGCCAGCAACAGGGGAGGGGATATTACTTTCCACGGGCCGCAACAGTTGGTGGGCTATCCCATACTGGACCTGGAAAGGTTTTATACGGATATTGGTAAATACCTGCGTAACCTGGAGGAAGTCTTTATCCTTACCATGGCCGAATATGGGCTAAAAGGGGAGCGCTCCCAGGGCGAAACGGGTGTGTGGATGGATACGGCTGTGCCGGGCAGGGCGCGGAAGATCTGCGCCATGGGCATTCGCTGCAGCCGTTGGGTGACGATGCATGGATTTGCTTTTAACGTCAATACCGATCTTACTTATTTTGATTACATCATTCCCTGCGGCATTCGCAACAAGCAGGTGACCTCTATGGAAAAGGAACTGGGTTATACGCTCGATATGGAGGAAGTAAAGGCGAAAGTAAAGGCGAACTTTGAGCGGGTATTCAATGTAGCGCTTAATCCTTAGGAATAAAAAACTTGTGCGTTTCCTTCACCTTTCCGTCTTCAAATAATTCAAAGCGGAACCAGCCTGCATGCATGAAATTGGTTTTATCCACCACCAGGTAGGGTTCTTTGATGTGTTTGACCTCAAAGAGGAAGGTCTTATCGTCTTCATAAAACTTCACGGCATAATTACCGCTTTTGGCTTCAGGCAGCACGATTGCGACATTGCCGGTATTGTCGGAGTACACGTATTTGGAGGCTTTGTACACTTCTTTGGGTACAAAGGGTTTGATCAGAATGGTGTCGACATTTCTGAATGTCATGGTATCTCTTGTTTTCAGTACGATGGAGTCCCTGAAATTTTTGAACCCTTTTTCTGATAGTTGCATGATCACGGAATCCCGTTTCTTGATTATAAAAAAACGTTCCGGCTCGGGAGCGGGTTTGGGTTTTTCCGTCGGGATTGTTGTTTTGGGCTCGGTTTTCTTTATTGCTTCCTGTATCTTTTCCTTTAACAGTTCCGCTTCTTTAGGCGCCATGTTTTCCGCAATCACTACGCGTTGGCGGGCATTGTTTTCGGGTACTACTTCTGGTCTTTGCGGATCGATCTTACGGGATGAATCCCAGAACGGACGCTGGGACTGGGTAAATACATACTTACCATTTTCCAGCACGATAAAAAGGCGATAAAACATTTTGGGATTGGTGCCTTTGGCATCGAGGTAACCATTTTGGGGAACGGAAGGATCGGGCACCGTCAATATGGTCTTAAACAACTTTAAACTATCGTATGACCGCTGTATACTGATCTGGGTAACTACGGGGTAATTATTTGTCCAGCTGATGATCACCTTATCACTGCCTCTTGTGTAAGCGGTAAATTTAGGCAAGGTATCCTGTGCAAGGGTATTGAGGGAGAGCAATAGCAAAACAACTGATACGGTCCTTGTCATGTGCCT
This sequence comes from uncultured Paraflavitalea sp., assembly GCA_966211765.1. GTDB lineage: Bacteria > Bacteroidota > Bacteroidia > Chitinophagales > Chitinophagaceae > Paraflavitalea. The sequence continues at coordinate 114,164 of CBIHOV010000024.1, read as the reverse complement.
ATAACGAATTAGTCGATGTATCTATTTTAGTGTCGCAAAGATAGGGCTTGATGCGCTACGGGCTATTGCATAGCTAATTTTATACCGTTTATTGGGTTAGCCCAACAATTATCGCATTAAAGATCATGGGATTAGAAACTCAATATGCCGGGGGCTAAGGAACGGTTGCCTTGTAATCCGCCGCTGTGGATGGCCAACATACGGGTATTGCCGGGGAAATAATCATTATGTATAAGGTCGTTAATACCATACATTAACTTGCCGGTATAGACAAAATCGGTGGGCAATCCCTGGGTCTGGAACAGGTGGTTCATAAAGGCCACCAGGGTGTTGTTTTTGCGGGCATAGCCGCCAAAATGATAGTCGTACAGGAAAGTAAAAGAATTTGAGGAGGTATGGGCTTTTACAAGGCTCAGGAGGCTATTGTGCTCCCGGTCGCCGATCTTGAGGCTACTGAACCCCAGGGCCTGCTGATGGGGAAGAAGGCCTTTTACAATGCCTGTAAACATCGTTCCGGTTCCTACTGCACAAGCGATATGGGTATAAGCAGCCTGATTGGTGAGGGATAATATTTCCGTAGCGCCTTGTATGCCGGCTTCACTTTGGCCGCCTGGAGGCACTACCAGGTAAGCTGGGTTTGCCTGTTCCATGGCTGCCATCATTGCCTTTTCATCGGCAAAGGCAGCGCGGGATACAAATTGTAGTTGCATGCCGTAATCCTGCGCTTCCTGCAAGGTATAGGAAAGTGCGGTAGCCGTCTCTCCTCTCACGATGCCTATCGCTGCCAACCCTTCCAGCCTACAGGCAATAGCAGTTGCTACCAGGTGATTGGAGTAGGCTCCGCCAAAGGTGAGGATCCCTTTCTTTTGTTCCTGCCTGGCCTGTTGCAGGTGGTATTTCAGCTTGAACCATTTATTGCCTGAAAGCACCGGATGTATGAGGTCCAGCCGCAGTACATCCACAAAAACATCCTTATTATGCCAGCTTTGGTTGGGCAATGGCTGCACAATAGCCTTAGCATAATCAACAGATTGATATGTATTAATAGCTGACAAGATTTCTTTTGATCGCTTATTTTTATATTTTCGTGCCCGAATCTTTAAAAATACGATAATGCAACCAACCTTATTAATATTAGCAGCCGGTATGGCATCCCGCTATGGAAGTATGAAACAGATCCAGTCTTTTGGCCCCGGTGGCGAAACGATCATGGACTATTCTATCTATGATGCTATCCGTGCAGGATTCAAGAAAGTGGTATTCATCATCCGTAAGGATTTTGCAGAAGACTTTAAAGCGATCGTAGAACCCAGGCTGAAAGGTCGTATTGAAATAGATTATGTATTCCAGGACCTGAAGGCGTATACTGAAGGTTATGATGTTCCTGCCGACCGTACGAAACCCTGGGGTACTGCTCATGCGGTATTGTGCGCCAAGGATGCGGTGAAAGAACCATTTGCGGTGATCAATGCAGACGACTTTTATGGCCGTGATGCATTTGAGAAAGCCTACAAATTCCTGACTACTGATGTAAGTGCTACAGTATGGTCTATCATAGGCTATGAGTTGCTGAAAACCCTGTCTGATAATGGAACCGTGAACCGTGGTGTATGCCAGGTGGATGCACAGGGCAATCTGGCTTCCATTGCCGAGCGTCTGAATATTGTAATGAAAGATGGCAAGATATTGACGGACGATTCATTTGTGCCAAAAGAATTGCCCAGAGATTCCAGTGTATCGATGAACTTCTGGTGCTTTGATCCTGCTGTATTTGATTACTCACTGGGCCTTTTTAAAACCTTCCTGAAAGAAAGTGGTACACAGGCTAAGTCGGAGTTCTTTATTCCTATTGTAGCCGATCAGTTCATCAAGGACAAGGCTGGTGCGATCAAAGTAATTCCTACTTCATCTGATTGGTTTGGGGTTACCTATAAAGAAGATGCGCCTGAAGTAAAGGCCAACCTGGAAAAACTGGTGAATGCAGGTGAATATCCTCCCGCACTGTGGAGTTAATCGCGAATTTTCTTACTAGCAATGAATAATAAGAAGCGCTTCCGAAAGGAGCGCTTTTTTAATGCCGCAACGGACCTGTTAATGTAGTTGACATATTGCTGCAGGTATGGGCAAAAAGAAAGCTCCGCGGTTGAGTGCGGAGCTTCTATTATTTGAACAAGCGTGATTGTTGTTTAGTAACGTATCACCATGAACATACAGTCTTCAATTTTCTTGATCTGCTGTACACGGTCAAGGCCTTTGATGGAAGAGGGTAATAACAACTTAATACGGTCTTCGTTGGTACTGTCCTTCTTGATCTCATGTAAGGCTGTAAAGATATTCTTTGTACGGCTGGAGAATATTACTCCTTCTGCCGTTGTTTGTTTGCCACTGAGAATGCCGATCACTTCGCCGCTATGGTTGAAAATGGGGCCACCGGAATTACCAGGGTTGGCAGAAATGGCCAACTGATAGGTAGTGGTATCACCATTATAACCTGTTTGGGCGCTTAAATATCCTCTGTTATATACTATATCAGAGGTAGGCCTTGGAAAGCCCAGGGTAAATACTTCCTCACCCAATTCTGCTACGTTTTTTTGCAGGGCGTAAGGCAATGATTTGATCGGTTGATAGCGGCTGTCTACAATTTTGAGTACAGCAATATCAGTCAGCTTATTGATATGCAGGGTTGTTACTTTGAAATAATCGCCCTTGATATTCTGAATATAGACTGAGTCGGCATCTGCCACAATATGGGCGCTGGTAACGAGGTATCCTTTGCCATCGATCAGGAAGCCGGTGCCCCCACTTTTAGGATTGGCTATAGGCCTGTAGGGCGCTGACTTTTCCATGAGTGCCGCGTTCACTTTCTGGTCGGTGCGCTGCTGGGACATTTTTACTTTATCCAGTTCCTGCGACAGCAGGCGGATCTCGGAGACGGGTTTGGGTGCGAAATAATACACGATAGCGCTAATGGTAAGGGCGGTAATGCCGGCTATGGAAGCGGCTACGGCGATCACACGCTGGTATTTCTTCCAAAGTTGAACGACGGTGGCTTTGGGCGCTTTGTCTTTGATGGAGCCGGAATCTACCAGGTGGCTATGCACTTCGTTCAGAATGGACTTGTGTTGTTTCCAATCACTGAAGCGGTCCATCTGTTGCAGGAACATGGAATGTTCTACCACCAGTTGATCTACTTCGGGATTGGTTTTGCGCAATTGTTCAAAGAAATTCCGCTCTTCGGCAGGCATTTCATTGGCCAGGTAGCGTTCCACAGCATCCAGTAATTGCATTTCTTCCATTACGGTGTATTGTTTTTGTAGGCGGCAAAGAATAGCTTCTTTAGCCTCATTAAACATTTGTATTTCTGGTTTTTGGCGTTATCGGCATTGGTGTACCCGAAATGGCCCGCAATGTCAAGCATGTTCCTTTTTTGGATGTAGAAAGCTTCCAATAAGCTCCGGCAGGGTTCGCCCAGGTGCTGCATGGCTTTCTCCATCATCTGAAATTCGGTATTCCGCTGTCCATGCACCTCCAGTTCTTCTTCTACCGCTACGGTTTCACTGAGACCGTCCATTTCCGGAACGAACTTTTGCTGCTGTTGAAGCCGTTTGAGCCATAAACGGCGGCAAACGGAATAGATATAGGTCTTTAACAGGCAATTGAGTTCAAAAGTTCCGGACCGTGCTTTCTCATACAATACGATCATGGCTTCCTGGAAAATGTCCCGTGCGTCGTCTGCTGAGCCATTGTTGTTGATTATCAAGGCCTGCACCATATTATAATGCTGCTTGTAAATCGTTTCAATGGCTTGCCGGTCATCTTTTGCCAGTCCTTCCAATAAAGCTATTTCCCGGGGATCTGTTTTCACTTAAAACCGTATTATTAATACCCAAATTAATGAGAAGTAACCCAAAAAACCGGCAAAATGCCGGAAAAGAGGGTCAATCCTGCGCAAAGTACTGTGTTCCCGGGGTTTAAAAAATATTTACAAATTTTTTGAAGGGGGAGGTTACCTTTTTCTGTTTCGCGTATTAATCCTTAAATCATCTGTTAACAAAACAAAAAACGGTACAAATGAAAAAGCTCCTGTTAGTTTTAGCAATTGGCGCATTCGTAGCATCTTGCAATGACGGTGGAACTGGTACAGAAACTAAAGATACTACTGCAACTGCACCTGCTCCTGCAGATACTACTGCTCCAGCTCCTGTAGATACTACTGCTAAGGCTGTAGATACTACTGCTCATGCAGTGGACACAACGAAGAAATAAGTTTTTTTTCATATGGCAAGCAATCGTTAGAGGCCGTCCTGTTCCCAGGAGGGCTTTTTTTCTTTTCGGCAATCGGCAGTCTTAATGCTAATAAAAAAAGGCACCACAGTGTTGTGATGCCGTCCAAAAAGTTGTATCTGATTGTGGTCGAAAGCCTAGCGATAACCCACCATTCCTTGTGTTGACTTACAGCCACCCTTTGAAGCTGTGCAAGAAGTAATGGTTACACTGATAGCAACGATCAAAGCGATAATAGTCAAAATCCGTTTCATTTTTGTGGTATTTAGGTTGAGAATAAGCCTGATGAATGGGAGATTCAAGGGATAATAAAACGAGGATCATCAGGAAATTCAGAGGAGCGGATTAGGCTACTTCAAAGGAGGGGATGAGTACGGAAATTGATAGGGATTGGAGTAGGAAAACGTTGTTACGTTTGATGGGTCAAAGAAACAAACTAAATTCGGTTCTTGCAAGTGGGGGTAGCAAAAAAACATGCATCCTTGCACAATAAAAAGACCGGAATTCAGCATAATTTATTGTTACAGAGATAGTAAAATATACCAGATAAGGTATAAAACGATTAAAATCTTATCTTTCGGCTTAGCATATGAAAGTACACTTTATAGCCATCGGCGGTAGTGTGATGCACCAACTGGCCCTGGCACTCAACAGGAAAGGATATATTGTTACCGGCAGTGATGATGAAATATTTGAACCCGCCCGGTCTAATCTTGCCAATGCTGGCATATTACCCGAAGCCACTGGCTGGTTCCCTGATAAGATCACAACAGCCATTGATGCCATTATATTGGGCATGCACGCCAAAGGTGATAACCCGGAATTGCAGCGGGCCCGGGAACTGGGACTTACTATTTATTCCTTCCCCGAATACATTTATAAGGAAAGTCAACAAAAGACAAGGGTGGTGGTAGGTGGTAGTCATGGTAAGACAACCACTACTTCCATGATCATGCATGTGCTTAAAAACACAGGTAAAGCATTTGATTACCTGGTAGGCGCGAGGCTGGAAGGTTTTGATCAGTCGGTGAACATTACGGATGCTCCTGTTATTGTATGTGAAGGAGATGAATATCCTGCCAGCACATTGGAGAAAAGACCCAAATTCCATTTCTTATTTCCCCATATTGCCATTCTCACCGGAATAGCCTGGGATCATATCAATGTATTTCCCACCTTCGATTTTTACCTGGAGCAATTTGTAATTTTTATCAATAAAATAGAACCGGGTGGCTTATTGATCTATAATGATACCGATCCGGTATTGAAGAAACTGGTGGAAGATAACAAGCGCCGGGACCTGCGTTACCAGCCCTATAATATTCCCCCGCATAGCATTGAAAAAGGTATAACAACCGTTAGTATCGGTACTCATACAGGAACCCTGCAGGTTTTTGGTGATCATAATCTCATGAACCTGTATGCAGCCTGGTATGCTTGTCGTGAATTGGGTGTTGACGAAATCGCTTTTGTGCAGGCGATGGCTAACTTTACCGGAGCAGCCAAGCGCCTGGAGCTGTTGGCTAAAAACGACCAAACCATTGTGTATCGCGACTTTGCGCATGCACCTTCCAAGGTGAAAGCCACTATGGAAGCTGTTAAACAACAATATCCTGAGCGCAAACTCATTGCAGTACTGGAGCTGCATACTTATAGCAGCCTGAATGAGCAGTTTATGAAAGAATACAATGGGGCTATGGATAAAGCGGATGCTGCTGCTGTTTTTTATTCGGGTCATGCACTGGAGTTGAAACGGATGCCACCACTACCGAAAGAGAAAGTGGTAGAAGGATTTGGTAAAAAAGACCTGACCGTATTGAATCAAAAGGAAGAACTGGTACAATGGTTGCAATCACAGTCATACCAAAACGCCAATTTGCTTTTGATGAGCTCAGGTAATTATGATGGGATAGATATGCTTACATTTGCAAAAAAGGTTACGAATTAACCCAATATCAAAATTGATGTTACAATTATCAAAGCCATTAGCGATCATCGACCTTGAAACCACTGGTATCAATCTTAGTACTGATCGTATTGTTGAGATTGCCATAGTGAAAATTGGAACTGACGGCAGCAAGCTGGTAAAGCGCAAACTGCTGAACCCTGAAATTCCTATTTCGGTTGTTTCGAGCGATCTCCACGGTATTACCAATGAGATGGTAAAAGATGCACCTACTTTCAAGCAGGTGGCCAATGAGATCAAACAGTTCTTAGAAAATTGTGACCTTGCCGGTTACAATTCGAACCGTTTTGACATTCCTATGCTGGCTGAAGAATTTCTGCGGGTAGGACTGGATTTTGATTTCAAGGGGCGTCGCCTGGTAGATGTACAGAAGGTATTTCACCTCATGGAGCAGCGTACATTGAGCGCCGCTTACAAGTTTTACTGTAATAAGAATCTTGAAGGCGCCCATGGTGCAGAAGTAGATGCCACAGCTACCTGGGAAGTGCTGGAAGCACAGGTAGTCAAATATCCTCAACTGGGTAATACAGTGGAAAGCATCCTGAAGGTGATAGGCGAGGATAATACGGTGGATTTTGCACGCCGGATGGTATTGGAAAACGGGGTAGAGGTGTTTAATTTCGGAAAACACAAGGGTAGGGCTGTGGCCGATGTGCTAAAGTCTGAACCTCAATATTATGATTGGATGATGAAAGGAGATTTTCCTATGCATACCAAGCAGAAACTCACAGAGATATTCAATAGAACCTTGTTAAAGAAGGGCTAAAATCCCGATGTGGGGAATTTGGGTAAAAACCAGCCCCCTAATTGTCGTAAATTTGTGAATCTCATTGATTGCCCGATTTGGAAAAAATAGTAATCATACCCACCTATAATGAGCGCGAGAACATTGCGCTGATCATTGACGCGATATTTGCTTTGCGGCAGGATTTCCATGTACTGGTCATAGATGACGGTTCTCCTGATGGTACTGCTGCTATTGTAAAGACATTGCAATCAAATTATCCTGGTCAGTTATTTCTCGAACAGCGAATCGGTAAATTGGGGCTGGGTACAGCCTATATCCATGGTTTTAAATGGTCTTTGGCCCGCGGCTACCGCTTTATCATTGAAATGGATGCCGATTTTTCCCATAATCCGGCCGATCTGCAACGTTTGTATGAAGCCTGCAGGCAGGGCGCCGACATGGCCATTGGCTCCCGTTATGTAGCGGGTGGCGGTACGGTAAACTGGCCGCGCAACCGGATCTTACTTTCCAAAGGCGGCTCGCTTTATACCCGGCTGATCACCTGGATGCCGGTAAAAGATACCACGGCTGGTTTTGTTTGCTACCGGGCCGAAGTATTGGAATCCATCAACCTCGACCAGATCCGGTTCCTTGGTTATGCTTTCCAGATTGAAATGAAATTTGCCACCTGGAAACTGGGCTTTACCATCAAAGAAGTGCCCATCATCTTTGAAGACCGCAAGTTTGGCGCTTCCAAAATGCACAAGGGCATCGTTAAAGAAGGTATCCTCGGCGTACTCAAACTCCGTTGGTACAGCCTGTTCAAAGACTATCGCAACCGCGTTAAAAACAATAGCTCTACTTCAGTGTTTCCCTCCATGCAGCGGGACGATCAAAAAGTTAAGTGGGTTAAATAAGTCCGTCTTATCTTGCCTTCATGCGCAAAGCGTTTCTTCAGTTACATGGAGCTGTGCTCCTGGCCGGATTTACTGGCATTTTGGGTCGCCTGATTACTTTGAATGAAGGATTACTGGTGTGGTACCGCCTCCTGATCACTTCCCTTACTTTATGGGTTTTGTTCTTTCTCCAGAAAAAGCTGCAGCGCATCTCTTTCGGGGAGGTCATGAAGATTACCGGTGTCGGTGCTATTGCTGCGCTGCATTGGGTTACTTTCTACGGCAGTATCAAATATTCCAATGTATCTGTAGCACTTGTTTGCTTTTCTGCCATAGGGTTTTTTACCGCCATCTTTGAGCCGATCATAGTACGCAAGAAAATGAACTGGACTGAACTGTTGCTGAGCCTCATTGCAATTGTGGGTATTTCATTGATCTTTCATTTCGACCCTCAGTACAAAACCGGGATCATTGTAGGGCTAATTTCGGCGTTGTTGGGCAGTATATTCCCGATCTGTAACCGGCAATTGCTGCAAAGGCATACTACGGAAACGGTAACCCTGTATGAACTGAGCGGCGGCTTTCTTTTCCTCACTGTATTGTTGCCATTCTACTTACAATATTTTCCGGCCGATCATATCCTGCCCACGCTCAGTGATCTTGGCTGGTTGCTGGTGCTGGCCTGGTTCTGTACAGTACTGGCTTTTAACTTATCAATGAACGCACTCAGGAAGATATCGGCTTTTACTGTCAATCTTACCTATAATCTGGAACCCCTGTACGGCATTGCGCTGGCCTTTGTAGTATACCGGGAAGATAAACTGCTCACGGGAGCGTTTTATATTGGCTTATTATTCATTCTACTATCGGTATTGTTACAAACCTGGCTCGTATACCGGGAACATAAGAAAACGGCCCCTGTTACTTTATGAACGGCCACAATGTCTGATGATAAAAACCGTCCAATAGGAGTTTAGCCTAATTTTATTCCCAAACCAACGCGAAAAAATGAGACGATTCTACTACCTGCTAGCGGGTTTGCTATGCACACTTTCGGTGATGGCACAAAAAAAGCCGCTCGATCACGCTGTATACGATGGCTGGCAAAGCATCGGTGAGCGGGCCATCAGCAACAATGGTAAATATGTGGTATATGCTGTAACACCGCAGGAGGGTGATGGCACACTGGTTCTTCAGGCTGCCGACAACTCCTGGAAGAAGGAAGTGCCCCGTGGTTATAGCGCTATTATTACGGAAGACAATCGCTTTGCAATATTTAAAATACGTCCTCTTTTCAAGGACACGCGTGATGCCAGGATCAAAAAGAAGACTCCGAATGACATGCCTAAGGACAGCCTTGGCATTGTGGAGTTGGGCAAAGACAGCGTTACCAGGATAGCACGTGTTAAATCGTTTAAAGCACCTGAGAAAGGTACTGGTCAATGGATAGCCTACCTGTTGGATAAGCCGCTTCCTGAAGCCACACGCCCTGCAGGAAAACCTGATTCACTTACTCAACTGAATAATCTTATGCGTGCTGCTGATAGCCTGGCGCGTGTGGCGGATAGCCTGCGCAAAAAGGTTACTGAAGCGCAAACAAAAGGATTGGCTGTTTTACAACCTACCTCTTCCAGGAGAGAAGGTGGCGCAGGCAATAATGTAAGCAATAATAATGCGACGGCCGCACCGAATGCGGGCAACAGACCAGCTGCCGGTGGCGGTGGTGGTCGTGGCGGTGGTCGCCCGGGCGGTGGCGCCAGTTTTTCAGGAGCCAGTGATGGAGAAGAGGGGACAGAACTTGTTTTGCGTAACCTCTATACGGGGGAAGAAAAAATATATAAGCTCGTAAGTGATTATTATTTCAGCGAGACAGGCAATGTACTGATCCTGAAAACAACGCAACAGAACGGAAATAACGCCTCTGCCCCAGCCTTGCTATGGACCAGTTTGCCCGATGGCAAAGTGGATACCATCATGCGTAAATTCAATGACCTGAAAAGTGTATCGCTGGATAAAGAGGGTGCTCAGCTGGCATTTGTGGCTGAAAGGGATAGTGTGACCAAAGCCCTGCGCAAATTCTATAAGTTGTGGTATTATAAGCCCGGCCTTGACAGCGCCCGTATGCAGGTAGACCGTTCTACGGCCGGGGTAAGTAAAGGTCTTAGTGTGAGTGAGAATTACGTGCTCACCTTCAGCAAAGATGCTAAGAAACTATTTTTTGGCCTGGCAGAAATAAAGAAGCCTAAGGATACAACCCTGGTTGATTTTGAAACTGCCCGCCTGGATGTCTGGCATTATAATGATGATTACCTGCAGCCACAACAATTGGTGCAATTAAATAATGACCTGCGCAGAAGTTATACATCGGTATTGAATATTGGCTCGGGCAAAGTGGTACAATTGGGAAGCGACAGCTCAGAAAATATTCAACTGGTAGATGAAGGCAACGCCAATTTTGTGTTGGGAACATCCAGCAAAGGCAATCGCGTAGAAGCGCAATGGCAGGGATTTGCCCGTCAAAAGGCCTATATCATCTCAACGGAAGATGGTTCAAAGAAATTGGTGAAAGAGAAGCAAAGAGGGTTCTTTAGTGCATCTCCCAAAGGCAACTATGTGATCTGGTATGATATGCCAGGTAAACAGTATTATACTTACCAGGTAAGTACAGGAACTATCCGGAATATAACGCAGAAAGTGCCTACGCATTTGTATGATGATGAAGATGATCATCCGGATGATCCTTCTTCTTTTGGTACCGCAGGCTGGTTGGAGAACGATGCGGCTGTATTGATCAATGACCGTTATGATATCTGGCAGGTAGACCCAACTGGTGAAAAACTTCCTGTGAATGTAACGGGTGGATATGGTAAAAAGAATAGAATAGTATTGCGCTATGTGCGTACAGATCGTGAAGCCCGCTTCCTAAAAGCGGATGAGCAAATACTCCTGGATGCCTTCAGCCGCTCCAATAAATACGATGGATATTTTACTAAAAAGCTCAACATCAACGGAGATCCGATCCAGTTGGTGATGGAGCCATACTCCCATGTTGCGCCGGTTAAGGCGAAGCAAGCTGATGTTTTTGTGCTTGGACGTATGAATGTGCAGGAGGCTGCCAATGTATTTACTACGGCGGACTTTAAGAACTTCACGCGTCTCAGCTCCATTAATCCGCAACAGAAGGATTATAACTGGCTCACATCGGAATTGGTAAAATGGAAAATGTTTGATGGAAAGGAAGCAGAAGGATTGTTATTCAAGCCTGAAAATTTTGATCCTAAGAAGAAGTACCCGGTTATTTTCTACTTCTATGAACAGGATGCGGATGGTTTGTATAACTACCGTGCTCCTGCGCCCAGCGCTTCTACGGTGAATATTGCTTATTTCGTAAGTAATGGATACCTGGTATTTGATCCCAATATTTATTATAAGAACGGAGAGCCTGGTGAAAGCGCTTATAACTCGGTAGTCTCTGCTGCCAAACACATGGCTAAAATGCCCTGGGTTGATTCTACCAAAATGGCTATTCAGGGGCAAAGCTGGGGTGGCTACCAGGTAGCTTACCTGGTAACCCGTACGAAGTTGTTTGCTGCTGCCGGCGCCGGCGCACCAGTAGCCAATATGACGAGTGCCTATGGTGGTATTCGCTGGGGTACAGGCTTGAACCGCCAATTCCAGTACGAACATTCACAAAGCCGTATTGGTGCTACGCTGTGGCAGAAACCAGATCTTTACCTGAAGAACTCTCCCTTGTTCAAAGCTGATAAGGTGACAACTCCCATTCTCATCATGCACAATGATGCTGATGGCGCCGTTCCCTGGTATCAGGGCATAGAATACTTTACTGCTTTGCGCCGTCTGGGTAAGAAAGCGTGGATGCTGCAGTACAATGGTGAAGATCATAACCTGGTAGAAAGAAGGAACCGTAAGGACCTTAGCATCCGCCTGGCGCAATTCTTCGACCATTTCCTTAAAGGAGCTCCGGCAGCCAAATGGATTGCAGAAGGTGTACCAGCTACTGATAAAGGAATTGACTGGGGCACAGAATTAGAAGAGAAGAAAGGATTTTAAGGAGAGAATACAGCATTTAGAATACAGCATACAGAAGTCCGAAAGTCGAAAGACGGTAAGACCGAAAGAATGAAAAGTCCGTAAGTATGTTCGATCTGATCGAAGATGCTTACGGACTTTCTGACTTTACTGACTTTCGGACCTGTTTTATGCGGCAGTTGAGATATACCTTACCAGGCTACGTTTTGCGACGGGGAGTAAGGTCTCATCCACGGGGAAGGTAAGTTCGGTCTCTATGGAATATACGGCCGGGTTGGGCAGGTCTCTTTTCTTGCGGATCAGTTCGGCCTTAATATTCTCATAGGTGTTCACGATATTCCTTTCCCACTGGTCGATATAGTCGGTCTTAATAGCCCTGTATTTTTCATCGTGCTTTTCAAAAATGCTGAGGCGATATTGGTACACGCGGGTATTGCGGTGGGTGCCTTCACTGAGGAAGAAATAACCCTCGCGGACATCCAGGGGAATGAGCCCTACCGGGAAAATGGTGAGTTTGTTCTCCACAAACTCGTAGATCTCAGTACCATTGCTGATGGCTGTTTTCATCTCGCCGGTGGAATAATTGATGATGTCTTCCAGTTCCTGCATCATTTCATCATCCTCGATGATCTGTTCGTATAACAGTTGTAACTTCTCCAGCTGGATACCGGTGAGTTTTTTGGGGAACTGTTCCTGGAGATATTTCTTGTTTTCGCGGAAGGCCACCAGGTTATTGTAGTGAAAAATGATGTCTGCCAACTGGGGATACAGTCTGTTGGCGTCAAAATACTTGTTTACTTCCTGTAAATAAGCCAGCAGGGTGTACTTTTTGAGTTCAAAGTCAATGTAACCATCGGCAAACCAGGTTTCGGAGAGTGTCTTCATCTGGTAATAATTTAAGATCAGACGAGGTGGCCGGTGCTATCAGGTACTGCTAAGCCTATTTTAGCCATATGGTGCAACAATCGGGCGATAGCATGGTCAATTCATCAGGTAATTTGGTTTAGCGGTAAATTGAATATACGAAAATAGACGGCTGATACGAAATGACGTTTAATTTTAAAATGTTAAAACCCCATAAATGAAACCAATTCTCACTGTTTTCGCCTTGTCCTTATTGCTAACGTCCTGCGGCCACACTTATTATGTAGTGCGCCATGCGGAAAAAGCCGTCCCCTCTCCCGGAACCACTATGTCGACCCCTAATGATCCCCCGCTCAGCGATGCCGGGGAGCAGCGGGCGCAGGCTTTGAAGGAGGTATTAAAGGATAAAAAAATAGAATATATTTTTTCTACCAACACGGTGCGTACCCGGACTACGGCAGAGCCCCTGCGCAGCTACCGGTCTATCAGCATACAAACCTATGGTCCCATGCCCGATTCGGCCTTTATAAGGCAGCTGAAGGCCTTAAAATACAATACCCTGGTGGTGGGCCATAGCAATACAGTCGACAATATTGTGAACGGGCTTACGAATGCAAATACCATTTCTGCCGACCTGCAGGACAGTGAATACGATAACCTGTTTGTGATAAAGTACAAGCGTTTCTTCGGGACGAAGATCAGGTATGAGCGCCTGAAGTTTGGGGCTCCTTCGAAATGATCTTCCTTTCAAAGGTGAGCCGCTTTGGAAAAGCGACCCACCTTTGAAAAGCGACCCCCACCTTTGAAAAGCGAGTCACCATTGCAATATGATCCATCCGGGAGAAGTGATCCTGCCGGGCGGGTTACTGAATAAAATAAGAAAGCCCGGGCTTGCGCCCAGGCTTTTCGCTTAAAATAGCCAGCAACACAACACTAAATTTCCCTGTCAGGGTTAAAATGTTCTAGTTCTTTGGCAACGGCATTGAGGAAGGTGGCTCCCAGTGCGCCGTCTATAATTCGATGGTCATATGACATAGACAGGTACATCATATGGCGGATAGCTATAGAGTCTCCCTGGTCTGTTTCTATGACTACAGGTCTTTTCTTGATTGCCCCAACCGCCAAAATAGCTACCTGGGGCTGGTTGATGATCGGGGTTCCCATCAGGCTGCCGAATGTACCCACATTGGTAAGGGTAAAAGTGCCGCCTTGTGTATCATCGGGTTTCAATTTTGCATTGCGTGCATTATTGGCCAGGGTGTTCACCTGTTTGGTAAGGCCTACCAAATTGAGCTGATCTGCATTTTTGATGACGGGAACGATCAGGTTGCCGGAGGGCAGGGCAGCGGCCATACCGATATTGATATCCTTTTTGATAATGATCTTGTCTCCATCCACGCTGCTGTTGAGCCAGGGATATTTCTTGATGCACTTTATTACAGCCTCAATAAACAGGGGGGTAAAAGTGAGCTTTTCTCCTTCGCGCTTTTCGAACTCTTTTTTCACGCGCTCTCTCCACAATACCATGTTGGTTACATCTGCTTCTGTAAAACTGGTTACATGGGCGCTGATGTCCTTACTATTCACCATATGGTTGGCAATGGCCTTGCGCATGCGGTCCATCTCAATGATCTCTACATTGCCGGACCAGGAGGAGGGAACAGTAGTGAGCTGCGAGCTTGAAGCTGCGGTTGTTTTTTGTTCCTGTGTAGTTACTACCTGGGCATGACTGGTTGTCTTGTGCTCATAGCTGGTTGCTTTTTCAGCATAGCTGCCGGCTTTGCCCGTCCGCCTGGCTTCTACGTATTGCAAAATATCTTTTTTCGTTACCCGGCCTTCATTGCCTGTACCTGGAATGTTTTCCAGTTCACTCATACTTACACCTTCGCCAGCGGCAATGGTGAGCACGAGGGGGGAATAAAAGCGATTGGCGCTGCTGCCGTTTACGGAAGCAGGTTGCCGGATGGCGGCTGCGGGTTGTTCCACAACAGGTATGGCAGGCTGGCTGCTGACTGTTGGCTGCTGTGGCTTAGGTGTGGTGGCGGCGGGTTCAGCGGCTCCTGTGCGTATGCGGGCGATCACGGTACCGATGGGTACCACGTCGTTGACATTGAACAAAATTTCTTCTATTACGCCTTCAGCGGTTGAGGGTACTTCACTATCCACCTTGTCCGTAGCTATTTCCAGCACGGTCTCATCCATCTTCACAGTATCGCCGGGTTGCTTGTGCCACTTTAGAACGGTGGCTTCCATAATGCTTTCGCCCAGCTTAGGCATCACCAGGTCAACAACTGCCATAATGAATTTCTGGTTTTATGATTTTAGTTTTTGTTCCCAAAGGGCCAAAGGTAATGATTTTGCTAACAATCGTTCGCCTTACCCTTGTTCTGCAATAAATTTTCTTAACAGGTTGAGGCTGTGGTTGGCCGCTATTTCAATATTCCGCATCCGGTCGAAGCGGAAATTTAATTGATGGGTCTCTGTTTTTTCCCGGTTGCCTACTGCTACCCAAACCAGCCCTACGGGTTTTTCGGGCGAACCGCCATCGGGACCCATGATACCGGAAATGGCCAGTGCATAATCGGTATGGAGGGCATCCAGGGCGCCTTTGACCATTTGCCTTACTGTTTCTTCACTCACGGCGCCTGCGGTGGCCAGTGTTTCGGGCTTTACCTGCAACAAGTCCTTTTTCACTTCATTGGCGTAAGCTACTACACTGCCTTTATAATAGGCACTAGAGCCTGGTATGGAGGTGATCAGGTGGGCAATGTATCCACCGGTACAGCTTTCAGCTGTCGACATGGTTTTACCCTGTTCTTTGAGCAGTTTGCCTACTACCATATTCAAAGGGAGGTCTTCATCAATCACCATCCATTCTTTGGCCAGTGCTTTTACTTTGGCAAACTCTGTATCCAGTTCACGATCTAACTGTTCTTTATTGGATCCTGAGCCAGTAATGCGCAGGCGAACCATTCCGTAATTGGGAAGGTAGGCCAACTTCAGGTGTGGGGGCAGTTTTTCTTCCCAGGCCTGGATGATATCGGCGAGGTAGCTTTCTCCGATCCCTGCTGTGAGCATGGTACGGTGTGCTATAAAGGGCATGGTAAAATGCTGTTGCAGCCTGGGTAATACCTCGGCAGTCATCAACCCTTTCATTTCGTGCGGCACACCGGGCAGGGAAATGAATATTTTTCCGTCTTTTTCAAACCACATACCGGGAGCAGAGCCGCGCTCGTTGGGTAAAACGGTACAAACATCCGGTACTTCTGCCTGCAGCAGGTTGCGATCGGTAAGGGGACGGCGGTATATTTTTGCAAACAAATGCTGGATGTGCTTCAGTGTTTTTTCATCAACAACCATCCTGCCACCGAAGTATTCATTCAATACGGGTTTGGTGATATCATCGGCGGTGGGGCCCAGGCCGCCGGTCATGAGGATGATGCGGGTATCACGGGCCTGGTCTTCGAGGGCATTAATGATCTCCTGTTTGTCATCTCCAACTGCTACCCGGCGTTTGAGCCATATGCCTGCTTTGTTCAGTTCCTGGGCCATCCAAGCGCTGTTGGTGTCCACTACCTGTCCAATCAATAGTTCATCGCCAATCGTGATAATAGATGCAAAAACGGGTTCCATAATTTGGTAATTGGGGAACAAAGGTAATGTCTGAACTGGGATTGATGGGATTTTTTGGAATCGTCTGAACCGGGATTGATGAGATTTTTGGGATTACCAGGATAGAAATGCTGTAAGCTTCGGGGCATTGCCGGTTCGGAAATTTTGCTTACGTTGGCGAACAATTAAATGGAAGCCTGCACATGAAGCATTTCCTCTTTCTTTTTGCCTGTCTTATCAATATTGTCATTGTTAGGGGACAATCCCTTCCGCAGAAACTGGCAGGGGCGGTGCAGTCATTGGAGGCTGACTCTACCATGAAACATGCCATCTTCAGTTTATATGTGGTGGACGCACAAACAGGTAAGCCTGTATATGAGCACAACCAACAGGTAGGACTTGCGGCTGCCAGTACGCAGAAGTTGTTTACCAGTGCGGCAGCGTTTGAACTATTGGGGAAGGGATATCATTATAAAACGGTGATCGGATATAATGGCAAGATAGAAGCTGGGGTGTTAAAAGGCGACCTGCATATTAATGGATATGGCGATCCTTCCCTGGGTAGCTGGCGTTGGAAGGAAACAAAACCTGATTCCGTTCTGCAAAGGATTGTGGCTATCCTTAAAGAAAAAAAGATCAGCAGGATCACTGGCAGGGTTTTGTTGGACGAATCGGCTTTTTCCATTCAGCCTGTTCCGGGTGGTTGGATATGGGACGATATCGGCAATTATTATGGGGCCGGGTGCTGGGGAATCAATTGGCGTGAAAACCAGTATGACCTAAAACTGAAACCCGGTAACGCGGAAGGAGAGCCTACCACAGTGGTTGGTACCAGCCCTGAATTGCAGGAAGAAGGGTTAGTGAACCTGATCACTACAGGTAAGAAGGGCAGTGGCGATAATGGCTATATCTACCGCGCGCCCTATGCGCAGTCAGGGTTTACGCAGGGAACAGTACCTCCCGGAGCAACCTTTACCATTTCAGGTTCATTGCCGAATCCTCCTCTGCAGTTTGGCCGTGAACTGGAAGCTGCCTTTCACAAACAAAAGATCAAACCGGAAGGAGCCTGGAAGCTCTTTTTTGAAAAAATAAGCAATGGAAGAACATGGCCTGGCATGCAGCAGCAAATAGGTGTGTTGCTTTCGCCTCCGCTCGACAGCATCAATTACTGGTTTCTGCGCCGGAGCATTAACCTGTATGGAGAAGCGCTGGTGAAAACCCTTGCTTATGAAAAGGAAGGATACGGCTCCACCGAAAAAGGCGTGGAAGTAGTGCGCAACTTCTGGCAGCAGCAGGGTATTGACAAAGCCGCTATCCATATACAGGATGGGAGTGGTCTTTCGCCACAGAACAGGGTTACTACGGGCGCCCTGGTGCAGGTGCTGCAATATGCCAAAGCAAGACCCTGGTATTCCTCTTTCTACAACTGCCTGCCTGAATACAATGGTATGAAGATGAAAAGCGGCTCTATTGGAGGCGCTCGTGCTTTTGCAGGTTACCATACTGCCAAAGATGGTAAGTCGTATACCTATGCCATTATCGTCAATAACTATGACGGGTCATCCGGCGAGGCGATAAAGAAAATGTACAAAGTGCTTGACTTGCTGAAATAGGCCTGCCATATAGCAGATACAATCCCTACTATACTGTTCATCATTTAAACAACCCCACCGTGAAAAATATCTTCAAAGGACGATTTTGGAAATACGGCAAATGGTTTGCCGTATTGTTTTTTGCTATGCTTATTTTCAGGCTTGTGTACGGATATGTGGCCTCTAACTTGTCGCAGGGTAGTGATTATTCTTCCGACTATTTTGACAGGGTAGAGAACCTGCGGAAGAACTATGCAAGTGAAAAGCAGTTCCTTAAAAATGATGTTGGCCAACAGGCATCCCTTGCGTCGGCCCAGAAATACGAGAAAACAGCTTCTTTAAAATCCAAAAGTGTTGCGTTTGATGAAGGGGTAAAGGAAATAAACCTTGAAACCAAAAAGTTTGAAGGTGTTGTTCAATATGAAAAGAATACCGGCAATAAGGGTAACCGGGAGATCCATTTGGTGATCGGAATCAGTCCATCCAGGTTTGACAGTTTCTACGTGCGGATCCAACAAATTGGTGATATTAAGTCAAAGGAAGTAACCAAGGTTGATAAGACGAATGAGTACCGGCAGTTGAATGCCAAGAAGGCTTCGCTGGAGAAAACGCTCTTTTCTTTAAATGAACTCAAAGCAAAAGGCGGTGTGATCAGTGATTATGTGGCGTTGCATGATAAAATACTGGAAATTGAAACGCAGCTGCAGGAGCTGGGAGTGGAGTTGGGTAATTTTGATACAGAGAATGAGTTTTGTACGGTAAAGTTTTCATTGTATGAAGGCGCCACACAAAAAGGAATACCCTTTATTCAACGTTTGAAAGTAGCACTTGAATGGACCATTGAATATTATGCCTATTTGATCATTGGCTTATTTGGAGCGGCGGTGACTGTTTTGCTCTTACTGCTCATCATTGACAAGCTTAATGTGTTGAAAGTATTGAACAAATGAGGTTGTAAAATGGGGAATGAAAAGGTGGATCATAACGGAGATCGACCTTAGGTATTAGCGGGAATGGTGTTTGCAGTTGCAATCGTATTATGCAGCAAAATATCATCTGGCAAGGAATTGAATACCAATCTTTGGAGAACTGTATTTTAAATACAACAGAGAAAGCGGTAAGTGTGAGGTCGGTCATTGTGGGGCACTATGAAGGTGCTCTCTACCAGGTGGCCTATCAACTTTATGCCAATACGCGGTGGGAGACGGAGCGGCTGGATATCATGTACCAGTTGCGCAACAAAGTAAAAAAGGTCCATTTACGGAGAGATATGAAGGGCAATTGGTGGTTAAATGACGTGGCTGCTCCCCAGTTTGAAGGCTGCATGGATGTTGATATTACGCTTACCTGTTTTACCAATACCCTGCCTATACGCAGGCTTGATTTTAGCAAACAACCAACCCATCCAATAAAAGTAGTGTATGTTGATGTGCTTGGTGAAACGGTATTACCCGCCTCCCAACAATATACCTGGCAAGACAGCGGTCTTTATAAATTCGAGAATATACCCAACGACTTTGAAGCGCTCATTAAAGTAGATGACGCTGGCCTCGTAGTGTTTTACCCTGAGTTGTTTGAAAGGACTGCCATAGTACCCAGTAGCTATCCTCTTTAAATTTATGGACTTCGATTGATATTGATCTTCAATATTTTACAGTCTACTGAAAAATATTTCCTTCTGGCTGTCCAATTGGTCCTGTCTCAGTCATTATTGATATGTAAACACAATCATTCAATAATAAATAAGGTTAACAATGGGACAGCGACTGAACATTCATGTAAAGGGACAAGCGGCTATGAAGGCCGGGCCATGTGCGGATGCTATTTATGAAGCAGCACAAGCCCGGTTTTCTGAACAGGAGTTCATTGACCTCACCATTGGGGTGATAACGATCAATAATTATAATCGTATTAATATTGCTTTTCCTGCGGAGGTAGGCAATTACCAGCCGGGACAGTATGCTTAATATTCAAACACACTATAAAAACTAATTATCATGAAAGAATTTATGTTGTTATTTCGCCAGCCTAGTTATGACTATAGCAAAGCATCGCCTACGGACATGCAGAACCTGCAAAAGAAATGGCAGGACTGGGTTGGTGGTATCAGTAAGGGAGGCCATTTGGTGCAAACGGGTATTCGCCTGGCAGAAGAAGGTAGGGTACTGAGGGCTGATGGCGTGATCACAGACGGTCCTTTTGTAGAGATCAGGGAGCGGCTGGGCAGCTTTATGATCGTTAAGGCCGAAAGCCTGGAAGCAGCAACTGCCCTGGCCAATGGTTGCCCTGCACTGGATACGGGTGGAAGCGTTGAAATAAGACCGGTTTATTAATAAGCAACAGTCGATCTAAAAAAGGCGAGTCGCACTGATCAGGATCAATGCGACTCGTCTTTTTTATGTGATCAGTTCCTAGCTATTGCCGGCTGTCGGTGGATTAGGTTTCTATGGAAGAAACCAATTGATGCAAAGCTGTTCTTTTAATTGAACAGTTCTGCCAGTTTCTTTTCGAGGTCTTCGCCACGCAGGTTGCGGGCGATGATCTTTCCGGAACGATCCAGGAGTACATTGCCGGGGATGCCGCGGATGCCATACAATTTTGCAGGACCACTATCCCAAAACTTAAGATCGGAAACCTGTGGCCAGTTCAACCCATCTTTTTGGATGGCCTGTATCCAGGCATCTTTTTTACTATCGAGTGATACACCAAATACGGAGAAACCTTTGTCTTTGTATTTGTTGAAGACTCTTACAATGTTTGGATTCTCCCTTCTGCAGGGGCCGCACCAGGCAGCCCAGAAGTCTACCAGGAGGTACTTGCCAAAATGATCGGATAACTTCACCAGTTTGCCATCGGGGGAGGGCAATTCAAAGTCGGGCGCCTGTTGACCAATGGCTGTGCTGCGCAATGCAGTGGGCAGCTCCTTCAGCAATTTTACATACTGGGTTTCTGCCAATGATTTATCGAGCAGGTTGGTATATTTTACTACCTCTTCTGATGAAAGGCTGGGGGAAAAATAACGGTACAAAACAAAGGCCGATACAATGGAAGCCGGTTGTTCTTTAATGAACTGCTCAATGTTTGTATTCCTTGCATTCTGTTGGTATTGCTTGTACCGATCTGCTGCTGGTGATCCTGTGATGGTTGAATTGCGGCCACCTCTGGCTGTATCGTAGCGTATGGCCAATTCATTCCTGGTATCTATAAAAACGAACAGCCCGGAAAGCTCGGCAGGATCATCGGTAATACCGTACAGCTCGGGTATTTCCAGTTTGGTAGAGAAGGAGAACTTACCTTCCTTCACAACGGATGAATCTATTACAAAGAACATCTTGTTGTAATAGCGCTGGAGGTAGATCTTCTTTTCATTGGTGAAGCCAACGGCCTCTCCTTTTATTTTGATAAGCTCCTTGGGGGGATTGCCCAGGGTTGTAAGGGAGCTGGTAATGAATGCCAGGATACTGAGTATCGCCAGGGAGGTTTTGGTAGTCATATACACTGTTTTATTGTTAGAAGATGATTAATGAATCATGATTGTTTATTCGGATGCTTTCCAACCCTCATTGGGAGCAGTAGCTACTTCTCCATAGGCGCCTTTCTCTCCAAAAAAGGCTTTGCCTCCAAATGTGTAGACCGCGTTTTTGGTTAATTCCAGTTGCAGTTGAGGCAGCGGATATTCAGTAGGCGTGCCACCAATGAGGAGGTTATTCCTGCGCATGAAGGTGAAGGGTACAAAAGCTCCACCGGCGCCATCTATTTCGATGGCATATTCATAGTGAAGGGCTTTGCGGAGATCAGCTTCGGTAGCTGCTACAATGGGCAGTTTGCCTTTGGCTATACGGGAGGCAGTAGCGGCATTGAGTTCGTCAGCGGCACCGGTATAATTCTTCAACCAGAATTTGGCTTCTGCTCTCAGCAGGCGTATTTCTTCGGTCAGAAAGTAGGGGCTAACAGCGCCAATGGTACCCAGCCCGCGGGAGTTGAACCAGCGAACGCGGGTATAGCTGGTAAAGAGGCCTCTGCCGCGCGATTCCACGAGGATACCAAAGCTGGGTGTATAACCAAAGTATTCATAGAAGCGTTGGTCGTCGGAAGTAAGAGCAGGCAATACACCGGTGAGAGGATAGTACTTCGGTGTGTTGCCTGTTTTGTCGGCGAGGTGGGCGATCTTGATATCGGGAGGCAGCCAGCCGGATCCGTCTGCATTGCGCTGTACCAGGCCAGAAAGCAGCTGATTGAAATAGCCGCCGGTAACGAAGGGAATGATGTAATCGGCTGCAACGCCTTTGGAGGCATAGGCGAGTACTTTGTTCCAATGATCATTGCCGAGTGCAGCTGCTTCCGCTTTATCCCGGGGTTGGGAGGAAAGTATCCTTGCAGCGAGGGAATTGGCGATCTGGACGAAATTGGTTTTAGAAATAGTAATGCCACTGAGGAAATTGAAATTCAAATTGGGATGTTGTTCTGCCAACAGAATAGCGGTGTCTAAGAGCCTGATGCCATTTGCGATCAACTCTTTGTAGGAGTTGGGAAAAGCGCGCGTGGAGAGGTTGGCTTCGTCTACGATAATGCCTTTGTCGAAGATGACACCGAGGTAACCTTGTGACACGCCTTTAGAAAAGTAAGCGGCTATGCGGCAATCTTTGGTGCGGTCGGCCCCGCTGTTATCGAGGATGCTTTTCTTTTGCTTCTCGATAATGTCGAGTGCAATGGTAGCATCGAGGTTGGCCTGGTAGAAATTATTGTAAAAGGTATTCCAGGTGGTGGCGCCACGGTAAGAGGCGTTGTTGTTGAGGCGCAGGCGTGGTTCGTTGGCGAAATCCCACCAGGAGGAATTACCATTGGTATTGGTGGTTTGATCGGCCAGTAAACTAAAGTGTGTGCCTGCCGAACTGGTGGTGGTGGAAAAGGTGGTTTGCACGCTGCTCGTTACCAGTTTATACCCAAGGTCGAGGATCTTTTCGGTGGCTTCGTCATTGGTAAAGGTAGAAGGGTCGTCGAAGCTGATCTTCTTGCAGGAAGTCAGGATAGAAACGCTGAGCAATATATAGGCTGCTGTTTTCATGTTCATTGTTATTTAGAAATTGATGGTAAGTCTTCCACTGAAGGTGCGGAAGATGGGATAAGCATAGAAGTCGATGTCCCATCCTTCGGGGGTAACACCTGTGAAATCGGTCCATGTGTAAAGGTTTCTTCCTATGAGAGAAAGCCTGGCTCCTTTTACAATATTGACGATACCGAGTTTTTGGACGGGCAATTGATAGCCAAGTGAGATCTCGCGGATGGATACATAGCCGCTGTTCTCGATCCAGTAATCGGTTGTTTGCTGGGCATTGAACACCTGTGTAGTGAAAGGCAGTGGAAGTCCGGCTGCTATTGCCCTATCGGTGAAGGTAGACCGGTATTGGTAAGTGAGGTAGTTGACCGTTTCATTGTACTTCTGTCCGCCTTGTTTCCAGTCCAGTACTGCATACAATGAGATAGGTCCCCAGGTAAGGGTGTTGGTGAATCCCACCTGGAAATCGGCCTGTGCATCACCAATGACCTTGTTGTTGCCGGTGGCTGCGTTTTGGTAGAATACGGGTGCTTCGGCAGCAGTACCGATCTGGCTTTTCAATACCACAAACCCAAGCTTATTCATTGTAAATTCATCGGGGCGCAAGGTGCCGCCTGCTGCATTGGATACAAAACCTTTGTCATCAACCTGTAATTGGGAGAGGTTGGTAAGAATGCTGTAGCCATAATAGGAGTAGGGGCTGATGCCAGCCGCTTTGCGGAAGTCTCCGGAAGTGAATTCGGGTACATCACCGAGAGAGGTGATCTTGCTTCTTACGCGGCTGAAGGTAGCGCCGGCATTCCATTGCCATTTCCCTTTGTTGATGATGTTGCCGTTTATTTCGAGTTCAATGGAGTTGGATTTTACTTCGCCCAGGTTGTCCCAGATGCTGGCTGTTCCGGTTGTAGGGGGGAAGGGTGGCACGAGGATGAAATCGTTCTTGCTTCTGGCGCTGGCGTAGTTGGCTTGTATGTTGATGCGGTTGAAGAGCACGGCATCGAAACCTACTTCCAGTTCGCTGGTAACTGCCCTGGTGAGATCGGTATTGTCTCTGCGTGTATAGCTTACGCCGCCGGAGCTGGTTAAGGATACCCGGCTTTCTTTGGCGCCGAATGAGGGCAGGCTGCCGGCCTGGCCGTAGGCCGCACGGACTTTGAGGTCTGTAAGGATGCCAAGGTCTATATCTTCAGTAATCCGGTAAGCGATGGAGGCCCTTGGGAAGAAGGCGGCGGCTACATCTGATCCGAAACGGGAGCTAAGGTCAAAGCGGCCGAGTACATCGAGGAATACCTTGTTCTTCCAGGCTGATTTAATATTGAGGAAGTAGCCATAGTTGACGAGCTGGCTCCAGGAAGAGCTGTTGGTGCGTGTGGCAGCCTCGGTAACGGATAGGCTTTTTACGGGAGCGCTGAGGTCATATCCTGATGCGTTGACTCCGGTAACACGCGATTCTTCATAAACGGATTTGAGGTTGACCCCAAAATCGAAGTCGCCAAAGCGATCATTGTAGTTCAATTGTATCTGTCCGTTTTTGGAGGCAGTACGATCGGTGGAGAGGGCGTAGTATCCTTCATTTTTAGTAATATCCTGTGTGAGTGTTTGGTAACCTACAGGGTAATAATCTTCCACTTCTCCAAATTCATTCTGGAAGGCGCCACTTATTTCGGCAGAGATCTTCTTAGAGAACTTGTATTTTAATCTACCTCCCAGGAGGAAGTTGTTGCTGATATTGGAATACTCGCGGTAGCTGAGTTGATAGAAAGGATTGCCGACATTGAATTTCTGGATATCGAATCCGTAGGGTTTGAAGGCATACCTTCCATCGGCCTGTCTTTCGGTGAGGTCAACAAAGGGTTCATACAGCAGGGCTGAATACAGTACGGAACCTGCACCGCTGGAGGAAAGGGAGGAGGAGGGTGTGTTGCGGTTAAAATACTGAATGGTTACTTCTGCTTCGATGTTCTTGTTGGGTTTGAGCCCCACATTCAGTAAGGCGGTTCTCCTGGTGTCGGGGGAAATGGGACCTGCTATGCCACCTTTGGATTGGTTCTGGAAGGAGGCGTACACATTGTATTTTTCGCCGGCGGTCGATACGGAGATGAAGTTGGTGAAATAGGGATTGTTGCTCAGCATGTTGTTTACGTTGTCATTGTATTTGGTGTACGGATGCTGGTTGAGCGAGAATCCATTGTCTTTGAAATCGAGCACTCTGTTGACGCCGCCACTTAATACGAAGGATCCATCGGCATTTACTTTATAGAAATGGTATTGTGCCGTGGGGGGTGTACGTTGAACATTGCTGATGCCGTATTCATTGTCGATGGTGATGTTGATCTTGTTGAGGCCCTTTCCTTTTTTAGTGATCACCTGGATAACACCGCCTTCTCCGCGGGTTCCATACAAGGCAGAAGCCGCGGCTCCTTTTACCACTTCAATGGATTCAATATCCTGTGGGTTGAGGTCGGAGAGACCGAGAGCAGTTACAAAGCCATCGATCACGAGAAGGGGAGCGATGTTGCCGTTGATGGATTTGGCGCCGCGGAGGTATACTGTAGCACTTTGATTACCGGCTGACTGATCAATTTGCAGGCCTGCTACTTTGCCCCTGAGTGACTGGGAGGCATCGGTGGCAGGAACGGTATTCAATTGTTCGGTACTGACCTTGGTGAGTGCAAAGGACAATTTCTTGCGGCTGGTGCCTTCGGCCACACCTGTTACTACCACATCTTCGAGCTGGTTGGGCAGCTCCTCCAGTTTTATTTCCACATCTTCTGTAGTTACGGTAATGGTTTGGGGTTTGTAGCCTATATAAGTTACAATAAGGATATAGGGGAGTTTCTGGCCTGTTCTGAAAACAAATTTGCCTTCACCATCTGTTACGACACTGTGGGTAGTGTTTTTGATGCTGATGCTGGCTCCTGCCAGGGGGGTACCGCTTTTGAGATCGGTAACCCTGCCATGGAGGACAGAATTGATGGTAGAGGTGGCATTTTGGGAGAAGATGTGCAATGGCAGCAATAGTACGGCCATTAGCCACATCCGGAGACGTTGCTTCATTCGGTTTCGTTAAAAGTTTAAAAATGAGGGTGCCTGCAAACACCGGCATGCGTATTGTGCGATGTTTGTCAATGCTGACAGACCTGTTGAACGTGCTGGCTTGTTGAGCCGTGTGGGTGTGCAGTTCGCTATACTTGTAATTAAATTAACAGCGATACACTGAGCCGTGCTGATAAGCACTGATGCTGCGGTTGAGCAGATAGTTGGTTGTTACGGAATACATAATTATTAGTTTGATACAGGTATAAAGTATAAGTCTACTTATTTAGTAGACAAAGATAGTTTACTGTTAACATTCCCCCAAATTTTTGATAAGCTCTACTGTGTTTATTGGCTCGTTAAGGTCTTCTGCTCTCATTGCATTCCCCTTCTTATCCCCTGTGTGGGAATTGTCTTGTTACATGTAAAGAAAGTATATTTGAAACCCCGAACTTTGTGTTCATCAACGAAGTCTGCTTTTGAACAGGCAGGGGTTTTACAATTCATATGGAAAAGCAATACGAGTCGCTCAAACAATTATTCCAACAGGAGTTTTCCAAAATGGTAGCTGTTATCAGCAAGCAATTTGGGTTACAGCATATTGAAATAGCAGAAGATATTGTGAGTGAAACTTTTTTACAGGCTGCTGAATCCTGGGGCATGAAGGGGATGCCGAATAATCCCACGGCCTGGCTGTATGTGGTGGCCAAACAAAAGACCTTGTACCATTTCCGGCGTAATAAGATACTTGAACAGAAAGTAATTCCTGCCATCCGGGTTGAGCAGCAAGAGGAGGAAATAATGGCCGAGCCCGATTTTTCGGGGCAGAATATCAAAGACAGTCAGCTGCAGATGCTTTTTGCTGTTTGCAATCCTGCTATTGCGGGAGAAGCGCAGATAGGATTGGCCTTGCGTATCCTTTGTGGCTTTGGGATCGATGAAATTGCAGAGGCATTTCTAAGTAACAAGGAAACCATCAACAAGCGCCTGTTCAGGGCAAAGGAAAAGCTGAGGACTGAAAAGATAAGAATGGACCTGCCTGGTGAAAACGAGCTCATCAAGCGGCTTGACAATGTGCTGCACGTGATCTACCTGCTGTTCAGTGAAGGATATTATTCCAAAACGCAAAACCAGGTATTGCGGAAAGACCTTTGTCTGGAAGCGTTGCGCCTGGGGCGTATGCTTACGGATTTTGACAGTACCAACCTGCCCAAAACAAATGCTTTAATGGCTTTGATGTGTTATCACTCATCGCGCTTTACGGCCAGGGAGGACAGCTCGGGCAGTCCTATTTTATACGAGCAGCAGGATGAGGAGTTATGGGATCAGGAGTTGATCAACCAGGGTGATTATTTCCTGAACGTATCAGCAGAGGGGTTGGAAATAAGTTCCTATCACCTGGAGGCGGGCATTGCGCGCTGGCATTGCCAAAAAGAAGATACGCAGGAAAAGTGGGGGAGTATTTTGCAATTGTATGACCTGTTGTTGCAATCCAATTATTCTCCCGGGGTAGCGCTCAACAGGGTATTTGCATTGTACAAGGCGCGTGGGCGGAAGGCGGCACTGGCGGCGGCGGAGCAATTGGACCTGCCGGGAAATCATTTTTACTTTATTCTATTGGGTGAGCTGTATAGTACGATTGACCCTATAAGGGCCGGAGAGCATTTACAAAAAGCCTGGTCATTGGCCAAAACACAAACGGAGAAGGATACGATCCGGGAAAAGATCGATAAGCTGGCTTTATGATTTGTATTTGTTGCGGTAATCGATGGGTGACAGGCCGGTGTATTTTTTGAAGACGGTGCGGAAGGCATTGACATCGGAATAGCCCACTTCATTGATCACTTCATTGATGGTTTTCCGGTTTGCTTCTAATTGTCGCTTGGCGGCTTCTACTCTTACGCGTTGAATGTATTCTATAACGGAATTGCCGGTTGATTTCTTAAACCGCCTTTCAAAAGTCCTTCTTGCGATGCCATTCTTTTCGCTGAGCTCATCTACGGTCAGTTTTTCCTGGTAATTGGTTTCTATGAATTCCTGCACATTGACCACTGCATCGTCACCATGCTGCTTTTGACCTACAAAGATGGCAAACTGTGTTTGTGTCTTTCGCTCAATATCAATCTGAAACATCTTTGCCGCCAGCACAGACATTTCCCTTCCCAGGTGTTTTTCTATTATGTATAAGAGGAGGTTGAGGTAAGAGTAAGAGCCGCCGCTTGTATAGATACCTTGTTCATCGGTAATGATCTTATCGGTGATCAGTTTTACGGCGGGGAACATATGGGTGAATTCGTTGGCGGCGGCCCAGTGGATGGCGCATTTCCTGCCATCGAGTAAGCCGGTAGATGCCAAATAAAAAGATCCTACACACAGGCTAACGATCTCTGCTCCTTTGTGGTATTGTTGAATGATCCAGTCGCTGTAATCTTTGTTGGCGGCTATGATCTTGTTGAAATCGCCGCAGATGGTGGGGATGATCACTACATCTGTTTTGGATACTTCGGTTATAAGCTTACTTGATTGTATAGTATACAGGCCATGGTTAATGGCGGTTTGACTTTCCAGTGCTACCAGTTCAATGGTATAATAGGGTGGTCTTCCCTGGTATTTCAGGAAGTCGTTGATGCGCGACATGATCTGGAAAGTGCCGTCTATACTGGTGACGGTGGCATCTTTCAAAACAAGTAATGACAAGTGTTTCATACCCTAAAATTAACCTAAATGGTTGTCGCAATCAACATGCTAGATTGTCGCAATTGCTATGGGCCTGAGCGGGGCATTGCTTCTAAGTTTGTGTGATCATTATAAAACACAATACCATGGCAACAACAGCAAATGCTTATTTAGGCTTCAATGGCAAGTGCCGGGAAGCGATGAATTTTTACAAGGGATGTTTTGGGGGAGAACTGATCCTGCAAACGGTGGAGGGATCTCCGATGGAATCACAATGTCCAGCTGCTATACAGCACCATATTTTACACAGTGCACTAACCAAAGGATCGTTGGTGATCATGGGAACTGACATGGTGCACAAGGAGCATGTGCATGGCAATAATATCAGTATCTGTATAAACTGCAGCAGTCAGGAAGAAATTGAGTCTTTCTATGGGGCTGTGCAGGCGGGTGGGGAAGTGCTTGACCGGTTGGAAGAGCGATTCTGGGGAGCGATGTTTGGCGTGGTGGTAGACAAGTATGGTATCAGGTGGATGTTCAATTATGAGAAAAAGAAGTGATGAAGAAAGAAAAACCGCAGGGGCCAATACGATGGCCCCTTTTTTGTGCCCTCTACATAGATTTGTTTTTCCCGAATAATATTTAGACATTTGTCTAAATATATAAATAGACAGGCAGTATCATGAATGATGTTTTCAAGGCACTCAATGATCCCGCACGCAGGGAGATACTCAAACTGTTGAGGAAGCGGGATATGACGGCCGGAGATATTGCTGCTAAGTTTGACATGACGGCTCCCAGTATTTCTCATCACCTGGACAAGCTGAAGCGTGCAGGCCTGGTAACGACGGTAAGGCAAGGGCAATTCATCCTCTATTCGATCAATACGACGGTTGTAGACGATCTTATCCGATACATTCTCACCCTTAAAAAATAAACCATGAATAAATATATAAGGGAATTGGTGTTGTGGGTGTTGATAGCATTGCCCTATGCGTACCTGGCCAGTATCTGGAAGGAATTGCCGGACCAGGTGCCTACGCATTTTGATTTGGCGGGAAAGGCGAATGACTGGTCGGGCAAAAATACGTTGCTGTTTATTCCTGGCGCCATGGGGCTGGGCACTTACCTGTTGATGCTGATCATTCCTGTGCTTGATCCCAAAAGGAAGTTGCGGCAAATGGAGGGTAAATACCAAAGTCTGCGTTTTATGTTTACGCTATTTATGAGTGGATTGTCTGTTTACCTGCTGTACATCAGCAAGGCAGGCAATATGGAAAATCCACAATGGTTTATTGCGTTCATTGGATTGATGCTGGCAATGATGGGCAATTATTTCCAGACATTAAGGCCCAATTACTTTGTGGGTATCCGAACGCCCTGGACGCTGGAAAGTGATGAGGTGTGGAAGAAAACGCATTGGCTGGGCGGGCGGCTTTGGATGGCAGGAGGTGTGCTGATCATTATACTTTCTTTTCTAATCAGAGGTCATATGCCGCTGCTCATTGTGGCGGGTTCCATATTATTTATCCTCGTAGTGGTGCCTGTTGGCTTTTCGTTCATAGCATTCAGAAAGGAGTCATCGGCACAGTAATTAATTTCCTACAAAGTTAAATACAGGTTTATGAAACAGTGCATTCAACTGTGCCTGGTGTTGTTGCTGGCAACCATCACAACGCAGGCGTCTGTAGCACAGGATACTTCTTTTGTCGAAACAAAGGTCACGCTGGCAACAAAATCAGGCAATATCGAGGGGGTAATGAGTGTGCCGGTAAAAGGCCAGCGCATGCCGGTCGCGCTGATCATTGCGGGGTCGGGAGCTACAGACAGGGATGGCAATGATCCGGTGATGAAGCGGAATTCGCTGAAAATGCTTTCTGCTGCTTTGCTGGAGCGGGGCATTGCCACGTTGCGGTATGACAAACGGGGCATTGGCGCCAGCGCAGCGGCTGGTAAAGCAGAGGCGGATCTGCGGTTTGATGATTATGTGAATGATGCAAAAGGATGGATAACGCTGCTGAAAAAGGACAAACGCTTTTCGAAGGTGGTGGTGATCGGGCATAGTGAAGGTTCGCTGATCGGGATGATCGCTGCGAAAGGGGCCGATAAATTTATTTCGATAGCAGGTGCGGGACAGCCGGCCGACAAATTGATCCATGAACAACTGATGGCGCAGCCTAAGCAGGTACAGGACCTGGCATTTCCGATCCTGGATAGTTTGGCGGCTGGCCATCTTGTGAAAAATGTGCATCCGATGCTTTTTTCTCTGTTCAGGCCATCGGTGCAGCCTTATATGATCTCCTGGTTCCGGTATGATCCGCAAAGGGAGATCCGAAATCTGTTTATTCCGGTATTGATCGTACAGGGAACTAATGATATACAGGTTTCTGTGGAGGATGCGAGGCGGCTTGCCACTGCCAATACCCGGGCGGATCTGGTACTCGTTGAGCATATGAACCATGTTTTCAAAATAGTGGAGGGGGACCGGCAGGCCAATATCAAGACCTATAGTGATCCCAACTTGCCTATTGCGCCGGAATTGGGTAAAAGGGTTGCTGATTTTATACTAAAGTAGATTAAGTGGTTGATTATCAATATTTAACTATCATCTGCCAGGAAAATGATGGTTTCATCAGTTGTGGCAGGCAAATGGGGCCGAGTAGGCTGATACACGGCTATATAATGGCTTATCTATTAATGATCTACGGAGGTATATCGCTATAAGGTCGCTATAACGTCGCTGAAAGGTCGCTAAAATGTCGCTTAAAGATCGTTATGACCTCACTATGAGGTCGTTGTAAAGCCGCCGTTGGGAGCGGTGCAGCCGCGTCGTAGTTCGGGATAGGCCCGAAAAGGGGGGAATGCGCGATGAGCATTGAAAGAACTGTTGTGTACTTAAAGATACGAAATGAAAAAAGAAAAACACCCTCGGTGGATGTTTTTCAAAGGACTTGTGGACGGTCGAAACGGTTTTTGCTGGATGGATTGGACCTGGTTTTTCTTTGGACTTAGGACTTTGGTGCTTTGGCTTTTCAGGATATTGTAACTATTGGTTTTTTCAGTGATACCAGACCTTGTGGTTTTTCGTAGGTTGGTGCCACAAAGAAATGGTTTTAAATGGCTTCTGCTAAACTTTGGGGATTAAGGAATTATTAACTCACACTTTTTTTATCCTGGTCGCTTTCCGGAAGAGGCGCAGACAAAAACCAGGGAGCCAGGCCTTCCCGCAGGGAAGCGGGCATGGTGGTTTTGGCCCTTGTTTTTATATCCAGGAAATACAATACTACACGACCTACGGTCAGCAGTTTGCCCTGTTCATTATACACTTCCTGGTGAAATTCGATGCGGTGATCGGCCGGCAACTCCCTTAGCATGGTTTTTATAGTAAGCAGGTCATCATAATGTGCCGGCCGCAGAAACTTACTTTGCAGTTCTACGATCGGCATCATGACACCATTTGCTTCCATATCCTTATAGCTAAGGCCCAATTGACGGATGGCTTCTACCCGGCCTACCTCAAAGTATTGGGCGTAATTGCCGTGGTAGACGACATCCATCTGGTCTGTCTCTGCATAACGTACACGTATGTTGGTCTCGGCGATGAACATGTTGGTTGTCTGTTGTGAGTGCGTTTAATTCGGCAATCGGCAGTGCGTTTGCTTTGGATCCTTTGCTACGAGGGTGGGGAGTGGCGAGTTGTTAAGCTTTAGGCAAAGGTTAACAACTCACCGTTGTTGCTTATTTGCCCATTGCTCCGTCGACGCTGGCTTTACCGGGGCCGATGATGAGGATGACAATGAAACCAAACATGAACAAAGCTGCGTGTTCGCCTTTGCCGAAGATATCGAGGTTGTGGCCTTTCCACAAAGCTACAAACATAGCAATGGCAGGAGGGATAGCGGCCAGTCTGGTGGCTAAACCTAGCACGACGAATAAGCTACAGAAAAGTTCTGCAAAAACTGTCAATGCCAATGAAACGGTGGTGCCTATACCCATAAAATTGATAAACTGGCTTTTGTACTGTGCGAAGTGGACCAACTTGTCGTATCCGTGTGGTAACAATAGTCCTCCCATGGCGAGGCGTAGTATCAGCGCGCCAAAATTAAAGGCACCGCTGGTGTAGTTGGTTGATAGTAGTTTGCTCATACAGTTGGATGTTTTTTCAAAAATAATGGATTTGTTTTTGCTATGCATAATCAAAAAGAATTGTTAATCCTTGCACTTATCCACAGTGTTAGGAACGATCTTTGGTTGAACATAAAATAAATAGAAACTTTACCACGTTAAAAACCCAGCAGGAGAGCCAACAGAAGCACTACGAATGTCGAACTGGAAATAAGACTAGCACTAAAATCCGATTCGTTATTCGTAATTTTTTTTGCTCCCCCCGATAAAAATAGAATTGAATAAAAATGCAGGGAATGAAAAAATCGACAGCTATTATTGCTCTTCTTGGTCTTTCCCATTTTTCTATTGCCCAGCAAACGCGTTTCATCAACGACCCCCAGGCTAATTACAAGCAGGCAAAGGAGTATTTCCAGCGTGAACAATACAGCCTGGCTTATCCATTGCTCAAAGACCTGGAGTTGAAACAGCGTGAGCCGGACATTACCAACCAGGCCATCCCTTACCAGGAGATAAAGTACTATACGATCGTATGCGCCCTTAAGCAAAATGAAAAGGGTGCGGTGGAAAAGGCAAAGAATTTTATTGACCTGGAGGATAATGAGGTACGTACGCAGATGATGGGTTTCCACCTGGCAGAATATTATTTC
Organism: uncultured Paraflavitalea sp.; assembly: GCA_966211765.1. Taxonomy (GTDB): domain Bacteria; phylum Bacteroidota; class Bacteroidia; order Chitinophagales; family Chitinophagaceae; genus Paraflavitalea. The sequence goes on along the minus strand of CBIHOV010000024.1, from coordinate 80,630 downwards.
CGCCAGCAGAATTATGGAGAAGCGATCCCTTTATACGAGAAGGCGGATATTGCCAACCTTACCAACCGCGAAATAGCGGACATGAAATTCCACCTGGGCTATGCTTATTTCACCAATAAGCAATTTGACAAGGCCAAGCCGATGTTTGATGCCATCCGGCAAATGAAGGATGATCCCAATTACATAGATGCCAACTATTACTATGGTTTCCTTTCTTTCTACGATAAAAAGTACCGGGATGCGCTGGATGCGTTTGCGGTAGTAGAAGACCATCCCAACTATGGGAAGGTGGTGCCTTATTATGTGGCCAATATTTATTATTCACTGGGGCAGAAAGACAAGGCGCTGGAGTATGCCGAAAATAAACTGAAAAGGGGCAACCTGCATTATGACCTGGAAATGCGCCAGATTGTGGGACATGCCTATTTTGAGAAGAAGGAATATGCGAAAGCTTTGCCCTACCTGGAAGCCTATGTAACGAAGTCGGACAAGGTGCGCCGGGAAGATGTGTATGAGCTGTCTTATTGCTATTATAAAGCCGCTAACTGGGCCAAGGCGATTGATGGCTTTAAGCAGGTAAGTGGCAAGGAGGATTCGCTGGCCCAGAACGCAATGTACCTGTTGGGCGACGCCTATCTGAAGACGGGGCAAAAAGCCAATGCGCGCAATGCCTTCCTGATCGGGGCTTCCAACAACAGCAATGCAAAGCAGAAGGAGATCTCGATGTACAATTATGCCAAGCTTTCTTATGAACTTGGCTACCAGGATGTGGCTTTGACCGAACTACAGAAGTTTACGCAGGCCTACCCGCAATCGGAATACAACAACGAAGCGCGGGAACTGATGGTGAGTGTACTGGCGAATACGAACAACTATAAAGATGCGCTTGCTTTGCTGGAAAGTGTAAAATCACCTTCCCCCAATGCCCGGCGCCTGTATCCTAAAATACTGTATGGCCGTGCTACGGAGCTGGCCAATGATGGCATGCTGGTAACGGCCATGGAGTTGCTTACAAGGGCAGAAATTGATCCCAATAATACTGCTGTACTGCCTTTTGTGCTGTTTTGGAAAGGAGAGATCTCCTACCGGTTGAATAAACTGGATGATGCGATCAAGTATTATTTTGAATACCTGAAAACGCCTGTGGTAAATGGAGAGGTGAATCCGTTAAATGCGAAATACAACCTGGGTTATAGTTTCCTGAAAAAGGAAAACTACAAGCAGGCGCAGGGATTTTTTGAGCAGGTTGCTACTGCTTCGCCCAAGATCAATGCCCCGGCCATTGAGCAGGATGCCTATGTACGGATCGCAGATTGTTACTATATGAGCCGCGATTACAAGAAGGCGGAGGCCATGTATAATAAGGTGCTGGACTATTCCTGGCCGGCGAGTGATTATGCTACTTTCCAAAAAGCCATGATCGCGGGTGTTGCGAATGGAAAAGAAAAGATCAACCTCTTGTCTACGATCAGCCGCAAATATCCTACTTCGGGTCTGGTGGCGGATGCCAATATGGAAGTGGCGGTAACGCTGCTGGCCAATGAGCAGTTCCGGGAAGCGATCCCCTACCTGAAAAATGTGGTGAGTGATCCGAATTCATCGCTCAAGCCCAAGGCGCATTTGAAAATGGGTATTGCGTATTACAACCTGGACAACAATACGGAGGCACTGAATCAATACACTGCTATCTTGAAGCAGTTTCCCAATTCTCCCGAAGCGGATGCTGCGCTGGAGAATGCGCGGATCATTTACATCGAACAAGGCAAAACAAGTGAGTACGTGAATTTTGCCCGTACGATGGGGAAAGAGATAACGGGTACGCAGGAAGAAGAACTGGCCTATCAGGAAGCTGAAGTACAGTTCAACAACGGCAATTTCCCTGCTGCTGCCAAGAAGTTTGAAGAATATCTTACGAAGTTTCCTGAGGGTAAAAACTCTTTGGAAGCGCTTTATTATAAGAGTGAGATCTATTTCAACCAGAAGGAATGGCCTAAAGCTGCTGCAGGATATGAAATACTGGCGGACAGGGTGCCGCATAAATTTGGTGAGAAATCATTGGTCAATGCCGCGCGCCTCAATTTCTTCGATCTGAAAGATTATGTGAAAGCGGAAAAGTATTTCGGGAAGCTGAAAGATTTTGCTTCTTCGCAGGAAAACAAGCTGGAAGCGATGCGTGGTTTGCTGCGCAGCCAGTACCAATTGCAAAAGTGGAATGAGGCGGTAACGAATGCGCGTGACCTGCTCAATCAGAAAGGTATTGGTACAGACGATAAGGTGCTGGCCAACCTGGCGATTGCCAAATCGCACCAGAATGCAAAGGAATATGAACAAGCAATAACGGCCTATCGCTCAGTAGTATCGCTTAGTAAATCGGCCTATGCTGCGGAAGCACGGTATGAGATCGCCAATAGCTTTTTGGCGCAGAACCGCCTGAAAGATGCTGAGAAAGCTGCTTTTGAAGTGATCAACAAGGCAGGTTCCTATGAAAACTGGGTAACGAAAGCCTATATCTTACTGGGAGATGTGTATTTCAAAGAGCAGGATTATTTCAATGCCAAGGCCACTTACCAGAGTGTGGTGGATAATGCCAAAATTGAAGAACTGAGGCAGGAAGCGGAGAGAAAGCTGAAGGAAACAGCTGATGCGGAGAAGAAGGGAAGTAAGGTAGAATAGGCATCAAGGCATCGAGAGGAAAAGGCAGAGAGGCGTTGAGGGCATCGAGTAAAAAACAATTAACACAGAATCAATTTGCAGATGAATCATACATCCGTTTTTAAAGTAGTAGCGATCGGTGCTTGTTGCCTGGGGGCGGGGATCACAGCCCTGGCACAGGATACTACCAAACGCAAAACGATTGATATTACTTCCACCTTTAAGCCAGTATTAAGGGAAGCTGCCAAGATCAACTTCAATGCGGCGCCTCCTTTGGTGGATACTACGCGGCCTGCGCTTATTTACAATATTCCGGTACAAAACTTATACTTCCAATACCAGCCTGCAGAGCTTAAACCGGTAGCGCTGCAAATGGATTCGCTCAATGGTTGGCTGTACAGCAACTATATCAAAGTAGGTATTGGGAATGTGCATCAGCCTTATGTAAAAGCAGGCTTTAGTTTTGGGGATGGTAAAAGCAGTTTCTTCAATGTTTTTGCCAATTATTACAATTCCAAAGGGGATAAGGAATTTCAAAAGAACAGCCTGGCCAGTGTAGGGGCGGCGGCTACTTATAAAACATCGAGCAACCTGGAATGGAATGGTACGCTTGGTTTTAGCAGCAATGATTATTACCTCTATGGTTACAGGCCCGAAACGCTGGAATTTACGAAGAGCGATCTGCGCCAACGTTTCCAGACGATTGAAGGAAAAGTGCATCTCCGCAACCTGGAGCCAACAGAATTTGGTCTCAGTTATCACCCCAGTCTGCGAGTGAGTGTATTTGGTGATAACCATAATATCAAGGGGCGTGAAGCCAATACGGTGCTCAACCTACCATTGGAAAAATCATTTGGGGATGAGTTTGCTTTCAAACTGGGTGTTACGGCCGACCTTACCAATTACACGGTAGACAAAAGCAGTGGCAAATTCACTGACAATAATAACCTGTACCAGGTAGCTGCAGCGGTACTGTATAAAACGCCCAACCTGTACATTCATGGTGGTGCGATACCTACCTGGCAGAATAAGCGTTTCAACCTGTTGCCCAACCTGATGGCGGATATCACTACCAACGACAAGCAGCTGACGCTGCAACTGGGTTGGATCGGTTATTACCTCAAAGGCTCTTACCAACGCCTTGCTTCTATCAATCCCTGGCTGGCCCAGCCCGATTCTTTGATGAATACAAGGGTGGAAGAGCGCTATGCTGGTTTTAAAGGGTCGATAGCAGGGCATTTCACTTATTCGGCGAAAGTGGGGCTGCAGAAGTTTACAGACATGGCCTTATTTGTGAATGATACGCTGGACGGCAAAACCTTCAATACGATTTTCGAACCACAGATCAATGCAGTGAACCTTCATACGGAAGTGGGCTATAATATTGGAGAAAAATTCAATGCTTCAGCGGCTGTTAATTTCAACTGGTTTACGAAAGTGGAGCGGGAATTGAAAGCCTGGGGATTGATCCCCATTGAGCTGAATGTGGGGCTGCGCTGGCAAATGATGAAGGACCTGTGGTTCCATACGGATGTCTGGGCCTGGGACGGACCGCGCTACCGTGCCAAGAACGGGGACGCGTATAAAGGGGATGCCGGCTTTGATCTGAATGCAGGTGCTGAGTTCCGCATTACCAAAAACTTCAATTTGTGGCTCCAGATGAACAACCTCCTCAATAATAAATACGAACGCTGGAATCAATACCAGGTATTCGGATTCAATATCCTGGGCGGGATTACTTATTCCTTCAATCAGAAGTAGAGGGGTTTTGAGTCGGGAGTCTTGAGTTAGGAATTGGGAGTCTTGAACCGGGAGGAGGAAAGTCCAGAATGCCCGGCCACCACTAATTTTTCTTTGTTTTTCCCATGGAAAAACTGTTGCTTCGCAACGCTAAAACCTGCGGAATATGACAGAAGCGCTGACCAGTTATTTGCTCCAACATAAAAGTATAAGTATCCCGGGCCTGGGGACCGTTTATATTGAACGGATCCCGGCGCAAACGGATTTTATCAATAAGCAGATACTGCCGCCTTCGTTCCATTTCCGGTTTGATAAGTATTTTGATGCTCCTGATAAAGAGTTCTTTACCTACCTGGCGCAGCAAAAGGACATTGCAGATTACGAGGCGATCAAATGGTACAATGAGTGGGCTTACGAACTGCGTAACCGGCTGCGTACGGATGAGGTGGTAGAGTGGAAAGGGGTAGGGGCATTGAAAAAGGATGTTTCAGGTGATATTGTTTTTGAAGCTTCCGGAGCCATTCCTTCGGCCCAGCAGCCGGCACCGGCTACCCGGGTGATCCATAGCAATACGCAGCATACCATGCTGGTGGGCGACCGGGAAGTAACCCGGGAGATATCGAATGAGGAAACGGCCTATCCCTGGCAAGAGGAGGAGGCGGTTGAAAAGAACACCTGGTGGATCTACGCGCTCATTATTGCGGCGATCGCTTTAAGCGCGATCTTCTTTCACTTCTATAATAATGGCTTTTCTCCTGCCAATACGGGCAATCAGCAGCAGATCAATGTGTCTCATTAATTCCAAATTCCACATTCTTTCCCTTTCTTTGCAACCGTGGAAAAAATGGAAACAGTTCATTATACACAATGCCCGGCCTGTAAGGCCACTGCCATACATAAAGTACTGGCTGTAAAAGATTATACCGTATCAAAGGAACTTTTTGAGGTATGGCATTGTGATGCCTGCACGCTGCGGTTTACCCAGGATATACCGGCTGAGGCTGGGATCGGTAAATATTATCAATCAGAAAATTACATTTCGCATACCAATACGAGCAAGGGGCTTGTCAACAGGCTTTACCATATCGTACGGAATTATACACTGAACAGTAAAAAGAAACTGGTACAGGCTGTCTCCAAACGCACGACGGGCAACCTGCTGGATGTGGGAGCCGGGGTGGGCGCTTTTGCCAGCTTTATGCGTGCGGCAGGCTGGCAGGTAACAGGACTGGAGCCGGATGTTGACACGCGCAAACGGGCGCTGGAACAAAACCGGATCGCTTTGCAGGATACAAGTGACCTGTTTAAATTGCCTCCCGGTCATTTTGATGCTATTACGATGTGGCATGTGTTGGAACATGTGCATCAACTCCATGAATACCTCGATCAACTGAAAGTATTATTAAAACCAGGTGGGGTATTGTTCATTGCGGTACCCAATTATACTTCGCACGATGCTGCCTATTATGGGGAGTACTGGGCTGCTTATGATGTGCCCAGGCACCTCTATCATTTTTCACCGGCTTCCATGCGTACGTTGCTTACGCCTCATGGGCTTACCGTAAAAACTGCTAAACCTATGTGGTTTGACAGCTTTTATGTAAGTCTGCTGAGCGAGCAATATAAAACGGGTAAGTCCAGTATGGCGAAAGGTTTCCTGCGTGGATTGATCTCCAATTCAAAAGCCTGGGGACAGCGGGAAAAATGCAGCTCACTGATCTATGTGATTGGGAAATAAGGCAACGAGGCAACAAGGCACAAAGGCAACGAGGAAGGATTCTTTGGATAAGAGCAACGCAAAGGATTGCCCCTACAGGGCAAATGAATTTGTTAATATTCATTTCTACAAAGCTGTAGCCTCCCGCTTGTGGCGGGACAAGCTCTAAAGGGACGAGAATACCCTTCGACAAGAAGGGCGACATTCCGAGATTTACTGTATTTTGATCTCATACAGGAAAGGCCATTTCTTGCCGGTAACATAGAGTTTGCCGGTTGTGCTATCGTAGGCAATTCCATTCAATTCTGCTGCTCCGGGATAGACAGCTTTTGCTTCCTTGTCGAGACTGGAGAGATCCAGCTGGCCCAATACTTTCCCGGAGGCCGGGTCGATCTTAAGAATTGAGTTGTCGCCCCATTTGTTGGCATAGATCACTCCGTTTACATACTCCAGTTCGTTGATATTGCCTACGGGACTACCATTGTGAATCACGTTGACTGTGAATTTCACGCGCAGGGAATCGGGGTCGATGAAATAAAGATTGCTGGTACCATCGCTCATGATGAGGGAGGCGCTGTCATGTGTCAATCCCCAACCTTCGCGGGTAGGTAATTTGAATTCTTTGATCAGCTTGAATGTTTGTGCATCGTATACAAAACCTGCTCCGCTCTGCCAGGTGAGCTGGTATATTTTGTCTTTGAATACGGTAATGCCTTCTCCAAAGTGTTTTGACTTGTCGAGCTTTGCTTTGGTTACTACTTTGCCTGTTTCTCTGTTCACCACGCCAAATTCTGAGGGGTAGGGACTACCATCGTCATTTCCTCCTGAACTTTCCAGCAACTGGCCTTTGTGAAACTCCAGTCCTTCGGTGAAATAGGTAGTATCGTGGGGGAGTTTGTTGACCACGCTAAAAGGGATAACCGGGGGCGGGGCCTCGTTTGTTCCAGAATTGGGACCGTCGGTCGAGGGGGTATCGTTATTACCACAGGCCCAGGCTGTAATGGCGATTGCAAACGCTATGTAGGTGATTTTCTTCATAAAAGACTGTCGTCAAAGCCCCAAAAATACAATTTGAGCCTACATGAAGGGGCATCCGGGGTTGAAAATTTTGGTAAAGTACTTTGATTTACAGAAAACCTTTGCTTACTTTACATCAGCTTATCGTCTGAATACCACTCACCAACGTACCTCCTTTCCCTTTCTTCACTACCCGGAGTGGCTCAATGAATAGGTAACTCTGTAGACCAGTTAGTCATTTTAATCCTTTATTTCGTTTACTGTTTCGTTCCAATATCGTTTAATGTATTGTAATGGGCCTTGTATATGGGCAATTACATGCGGATGCGATCGATGGCATGTGTTTTATACCTGTTAATATATCCTCCAATCTTCCTATCGGACTAATACCGCCTTCTTGTTAGCAAGCAATTCCTAATGAAAACGACTTCCACCACCTATGTGACCGCCACAAAGAAAGAACGTCGTTACCATGAAACATTTTGTACTAGCTTACTTAATGCTGTTGACTTGCCAGGCCGTTACCGCCCAGCGCAACTGTGCTTCTTACGAATACCTGCAACAACAACTACAGGCTGATCCATTACTTGCACAAAAGATGGCGGCCCTGGATACCTATAGCAATAGCGATATCATGCTCAATGGCGCGGGATCACCGATGCCTGCGGTTATTAAGATACCGGTGGTGGTACATGTGTTGTTCAATACGCCCTCTCAAAACATTAGTGAAGCGCAGATAAAATCACAACTGGAAGTATTGAATAGAGACTTCCGGAAACTGAATGCTGATACGATCAATGTTCCTGCTGTATTTAAACACCTGGTTGCGGATTGCCAGATAGAGTTTGAGCTGGCTAAGATCGATCCTTCCGGCAAGGCCACTACGGGCATTACGCGGAGGAGTACTTCAATCATGATGTACGGCCTCGATGACCGTATTAAATTCACCAGCAAAGGGGGAGCAGATGCCTGGAATACGGACAACTACCTGAATATTTGGGTGGGCAATCTGGCAGGCGGATTACTGGGGTATGCCAGTGTGCTTGGTTGCGACAAAGCAGTGGATGGGGTGGCTATTACACCGACTGCTTTTGGTACTATTGGTGTGGGTGGGCCTTTCAATAAAGGTCGTACAGCTACGCATGAAATTGGTCATTGGCTGGGCCTCCGGCATATATGGGGTGATGCATCCTGTGGAGATGATCATATAGATGATACACCTCCCCAGCGTGGCCCTACACGCAATTGCCCTACGGGCGTGGTAGTGACCTGCGAAAATAATCCTTACGGCAACATGTATAATAATTACATGGATTTTACGGACGATGCCTGTCTCAATCTCTTTACGCTGGGCCAGCGCAACAAGATGAGGAGTTTGTTTGTGCCCGGCGCTGCCCGGTATTCGCTGTTGTCATCCAATGCACTTACGGGAACACCTATAATAACTCCACCTACCAGGCCGGTGGAAGAGCCTGCTACTATAGCGGTCATCACTACCAAAGTATATCCCAATCCGGCTACAGGCTTTATTACGATCGATGGAGGAACTGCAGGAGAGCTGGCAGGTAAAGTGATCACGTTGCGCAATCACCTGGGTCAATTGGCCATGCAGGTTAAGATCACCAAAGGGAATTCGCCAATCAATATTCAGCATTTACCCAATGGCATGTATTTCCTTCGGGTAGAAGGATCTTCTCAGACAATAAAGCTGTTGAAGACGAAGTAGGGCAATCGGCAATCGGCAGTCGGCAATCTTTTGCTTCGATAGCGGATTTCTCCCTGCGGTCGAAATGACAAGCCAGGGTGAATAATTATCCCTTCATCATATTAGCCACTTTCTCACCAACTATGGGGGCCAGGGCTACACCCATGCCGCTCATTCTTACGGCACAAAAAATATTGGGTGATAATTCCTGCAGGATCGGCATCTTTTCTGATCCCATGCCCATGATACCGCTCCAGCGGTCTGTAATGGCATATTCTTTACCGGGTAGTATATAATGCGACAGGAAATGCTCCAATTCTTTCTGAATGGTATCGGTGGTATTCATATCTGTGGTACGTTCTTCCTGCAGGGCTTTGTTGCGGGCGCCGCCGAGTAGTACGCGGTTGCCAATATTACGGAAATAATAAAAGCCTTCATCGTAATGAAAGGTACCATTGAGCTTTAAACCGTGAATGGTGGAAGTGACCAGTACCTGGCCACGGGCAGGTATAATATCCAGTTTGGGCAGCAACTCTTTGGCAAAAGCATTGGTGCAGATCAATATCTGGGCGGCTGTAAAACGTAGTTGGTGATTGGTGTACAATACGATCTTGTCGAGTATTTTTTCGAAGCGGGTGATTTCCACGCCATTGAAGACGATGACACCCATGGATTGTACCAGTTGCAGCAATGCCTGGCAGAGTTTACCGGAATGTAAATATCCTTCGAGCTTGTTTTCCAATAAATGGGCGATATGCTGAAAGCCGAATTCACTGATTTTATGATCTGATACTTTGAAGGTTTGACTGGTTTTAACGGCCCGCTTCAATTTCTTATTCACACCGGCTACCATTTCTTCGAGGGTATCCATGCCGGGGGCGTTTTGAGCAGCAATGAGTTCATAGCCGCCACATAATTCGAAATCTATTTGTTTTTCGTCCAATACCTTGCGTATGCGTTGCAGACCCTGGTAACGCATGCTGACCAACTCGAGGGTTTTGTCTTCTCCCATTTTGTTGAAGTCTTCCTGCAATTCGGTCACACTGCCAAAACAGGCGAAGCCGGCATTGCGGGTACTGGCGCCGGTGGGAATAATGCCCCGGTCAACGATTGCGACAGAACATTTAGGATTTTGTTTCTTAATATAATAAGCGCTCCACAAACCTACCAGTCCACTGCCAACAATAATAATATCTTTCGGTGCGTAAAAACTCTCTTTTTCCCAAATGGAGATCTGCATATCGGTTCTTTTATAGAATACTGGTACTAAATTTGGAATTATCAAGGGCAGGCAGGCTTAAGAACACAATGGCAGGCGCTTCAACGTCATATGATCCTGGTAAAAATTTAACTCCGGTGGAGTTCATTAATTTGCCCACACAGATACGGTAAAAGCAACCAGAATATTGTACGTTTGTGTTTGACATAAAACAAAATTAATCGGTAATCTGTACGTCCTCAAATTATTTCCTGATGAAAAAATCGATCTACGCTTTAATCCTCTGCACCATTTTACTGAACAGCTGTGAAACAGCTCAGCAAATTATCAAAGATTACGGACAAAACACCGGCGCATTGACAAATGCTGACATTGTTTCGGGTTTAAAAGAAGCCTTGTCGGTAGGAGCCCAGCAATCTGCCAATCAATTGTCTTCGCTGGATGGGTTTTTTAAAAATGCGGCTATCAAGATACTATTGCCTGAAGAAGCGCAAAAAGTAGAAAAAACACTACGTGATGTAGGGCTGGGCAGCCTGGTAGATAAAGCTGTGCTCTCCGTAAATCGTGCAGCAGAAGATGCTGCCAAATCAGCGGCTCCCATTTTCATCAATGCGGTGAAGACGATGAGTATCCAGGATGCCTTGGGTATCTTGAAAGGGGGGGATTTTGCAGCCACCAATTACCTTAAGCAAAAGACAACGGCTCAACTGACTGAAGCATTCCGCCCCATCATCGAACAATCACTCAGCAAAGTAGGTGCTACGAAATACTGGTCGGATGTATTCACCAATTACAACCGTTTTGCCACTAATAAGATCAATCCCGACCTGAGTGCCTTTGTGACTGGCAAGGCCATGGATGGTATTTTTTTCCAGGTTGGTCTGGAAGAGCAAAAGATCCGCAAAGATCCTGTTGCGCGTACTACTGAGATACTGAAGAAAGTATTTGGCAGCAAACAAGCGCAAGGAAGTTAAGGTCGGCAATTCCCGCTTTGGCGGGACAAGCTGTGAATCGGCAATCGTTTGCTTCGATAGCATATATTTTTTCGTTCCAACTTCAACCAGCAGAGCGGCTCTCGTAAGGGAGTCGCTTTTGCATTTTAGCTCACTTGTTAATCATCTTCATCAACTCTTCTCTGTGTGTTCTGCTTATTGGCAGGGAATGTGTGCCGATGGTAACTTCATAACCCTGTATGCTTTTGATCATGGCAGTAGAGATGATGTAGGACTTATGGATCTTCAGGAACCAGGGTGCGGGCAGACTGTCCTGCATCAGCTTCATTGATGAATAGGTAATGATCTTTTGGGTGAGGGTATGGATAACCACATAATTTAACCGGGCTTCTATAAAAAGGATCTCTTCAAACGCTACTTTTTGCAATTGGCGATTTGTTTTTACAAAAAGATAACTGGCGGGAATAATATTACTGTTGTCTGCAGGTTGCTGTGATGTCAGTGCAAAATATTCCTTTGCCCTGTTCACCGCTTTCAGAAAACGGGTTAATGTAATGGGCTTTAACAGGTAATCCAATACATTCAGGTCGTGGCCGGCGATGGCATATTCAGAATAGGCGGTGGTAAAGATCACTTTGGGTGGCCGGGTAAGGCTTTTAAGGTAATCAACGCCATTGATACCGGGCATCTGGATATCGAGAAAGAGGAGTTGCACGTTTGTTTGAGAAAGGAAATTGCTCACTTCCGTTACATCTTTGGCCATGCCTACAAGGTGCAGACAGGGGGCCTGCTGTACCAGTTTTTGCATACCCGTTCTGGCAATAGGCTCGTCGTCGGCAATAAGACAGGAGATGATCAAATTGGTTGTACTGTCAGCCATACCTCATATAGGTTTTTGCTTTTTTTAATGGTCAATGAATGACGGCCGGGATAGATCAGTTCAAGCCTTCGTTTCATATTGGTGAGCCCGATGCCCCCGACTTTTGACGCAACGCGGTCGTCGTCTCTGGTATTTACACCATGAAAAGTTAACTGATTATTGCTGTAACTCAATGCTCCGCTGATGATGGTGGGATCACCTTTGTTGGAAGCATGTTTAAACATGTTCTCAATCAATGGGATGAGTATAAACGGAGCGATGATAAACCCTTGTAAACTGCCTTCATAGGTAAAGGTTAGCCGGTAACGTTCGTCTAATCTCATTTGTTGGAGACCCACATAATGTTGCAGATAGGCCACTTCTTTTTCGATGGGTACTTTCTCCTGATTGCATTCATAGAGCTGATACCGCAGCATTTCGGAGAAGGAGCTCAGGGTATGTTTGGCCGCCTCTGTGGATTCGTCAATCTGTATATAGACGGTATTGATGGCATTGAATAGAAAATGGGGGTTGACCTGGGTTTTCAGGTACATTAATTCTGTAGCTACCCTGATCTTTTCGGCTTCTTCGATCTTCCGCCTGGCCTGGAACCACTCAACAGATAATTTGCCAATAAAACCGGCCAGTGCGCCCAGTAAAGCTATGATGTAGCGGTTGGCCACGAGATCGCTGTAATTCCAGGAAAAGTTAAAGTGGATGGGAATGAGGCGGTGATGCAGGAAATACTGCATGGTATACATAAACAGTACACCGACCAGTAAAACGGTAGTCATTAATACCGGCAGGAAGAGTATCTTATTTTTGCGGGAAAATAATTGAGGGGTGATGATAGAATAGGTAAGATAAAAGAGAAGTATTACCTGGCCTACATCAAAAGCAGTAAAAAGGAAACGGTTGGTAACATTGTCGATATAGAAATACACCACCCGTTGCCAAGCCAGGAAAAAAACGATCCAGAACACTGTTTGCAGAACTGCTTTGCGCATACTGGTAAAATACAATTTTAAGCAAATTGGCCGCTGTTTTTTTATATGTAATGCCCGGTTTACGGGATTAACTGCAACCTGTAACAGAAGATATAAATAATGACAGCTTTGCTATAATAAACTTTTTCTGCAAGGCTGTAGCACCAAACTTTGCAGTAAATAATAGTATGAAGTATAGCTTGTTGTTCCTGCTTTTTGGATTGCCCGGTACGAGGGCGGCGGCGCAGCCACCTGATAGCATGCTGACACGCGTACACGGATATTTTGAACTTATCCGGACCGTATGTGCCATTCCGCAGGCGAAGTTGTGGAATAAGGACCTGGCCGGCCCGGTTTTATTTGTAGAGCCTGCCACGCGCAGGGCTTACGCCAACAGGCCCGATACAATAGGCATACTGAAGGCTTCAGGAGATATTTATACAGGGGTGCTGCCCCTGACTGTTAGTATTGCCAATACGGCTACTACATGGGCAGGTGTTAAATGGACGATGATGTTGTTGCCGCTTCCTACCGATAAAGACCGGGCTGTGATGCTGATGGCGCATGAACTGTTTCATCGTGTGCAGGATGAGCTTGGATTACCGACGAAAAGCCCGGTTTGCGATCACCTGAATACGAGGGAAGGGCGCACTTATTTCAGGCTGGAACTGGAGGCGCTTAAAGCGGCACTGCACCAACCTGTGGGCCGGCAGCGGCAGCATCATCTGCAACAGGCAATTTTATTTCGCCAATGGCGGTACAGTTTATTTCCGCAAGCGCAGGAACTGGAAGAAGCCCTGGAGTTCAATGAAGGGCTGGCCGAATTTACCGGGGTATATGTAAGCGGTATAGCCATGAAAGACACCGGATACCTGTCGACTATTGTAGACAATGCCACTTCCAGTTATCCTTCTTTTGCCCGCTCCTTTGCGTATATGACGGGGCCTTTGTATGGTATGCTGCTTTCGCAAAAGCAGGCCGGTTGGCAACGGGGTATCACAACAAAAGATAATTTCCCGGACCTGCTGATCAAAAAATACCAGTTGCAGGCGCCGGCTGCTCAATCAGGCCGTCCGGAACTGCCTGACTCTCTGGCAATGGAGTTGGCTGTGACAAAAGCAAAGCGGGAATACCCTCCATCAATTCTACAGGAAGAAGAAGTACGGGAACAACAACGGATAGCGAAACAAGCCGTGTATATGGCCAAACTGGTACAAGGCCCTGTGTTGGAATTGAAGCTTAGTAAAAGCATGCGTTTTTCTTTTAATCCCAATACTCTTTTTCCCCTGGGTGAGGAGGGAACGGTATATCCTACGATGACGCTAACCGATGATTGGGGGCGGCTGGTGGTAACCGGAGATGCCCGCATGAAAGACTGGCGATTGTTGTATGTAGCTATACCTGCGAAAACAAATAAGGAAAGTAAAGTTATTAAAACTGCGGAATGGGAACTGACGCTTGCTGATGGCTGGCAGATAGCGCCCGGGAAAAAGGCCGGGGATCAAATGATAACAAAGACTCAATAATCATAATAAAGGTGCATAATCAAAAAAAAGCGATCCCTGGTTGGGGATCGCTTTTTGTATTTTGTACTGTTATCTTCTTACAGGTGTATCGCTTCACCATAGGCTGCCTCAATAGCGTCTCTCACGCTTTCACTGATGGTGGGGTGGGGGTGAATGCTGTTCAATACTTCGTGGTAGGTAGTTTCCAGTTTGCGGGCCACTACTGTTTCAACAATCACTTCGGTAACATTGTAACCGATCATGTGGGTGCCTAACCATTCGCCGTATTTGGCATCGAAGATCACTTTCACAAAACCTTCTGTATGACCAGCACCTACTGCTTTACCGGAAGCGCTTAAGGGGAACTTACCCACTTTCACTTCATAACCGGCTTCTTTGGCTTGCTTTTCAGTATAGCCTACAGAAGCGATCTCTGGTGTGCAATAAGTACAACCCGGTACGTTGTTGTAATCCAGGCCTTCGGGCTGGTGGTTGTATTTCTTTTCATTGTAACCGATGTTCTCTACGCAGATGATACCTTCTTTAGAAGCTACGTGCGCCAGGGCCTGGCCGGGAGCGCAGTCACCGATGGCATAGATGCCGGGTACATTGGTTTGATAGTATTTGTCAACAGCAACCTTGCCTTTCTCGGTTTTCACACCAAGTTCTTCCAGGCCGATGCCTTCGATATTGGCTGAAACACCTACAGCGCTCAACAGAACGTCGGCTTCGAGGGTTACCTCGCCATTGGCTGTTTTTACTTTTGCTTTAACACCGCTTCCGCTGGTATCAACGCTGGTCACTTCTGCATTGGTCAATACATCGATACCTTTCTTCTTGAAGTTCTTTTCCAGTTCTTTGGAGATCTCTTCATCTTCAACAGGAACGATCCTGGGCAGGAACTCTACGATGGTTACTTTAGCGCCTAAGCTGCTGTAGAAATAACCAAATTCAACGCCAATAGCGCCACTGCCTACTACGATCATGCTTTTGGGCTGCTGGGGCAACACCATGGCTTCGCGGTAACCTATTACTTTTTTACCATCCTGCTTCAGGTTGGGCAGCTCACGGCTGCGACCACCGGTTGCCACGATGATATGTTTGCCTTCTACTACTTGTTTGCTACCATCGGCAGCAGTTACTTCTATCTGGCCTTTGGCTTTGAGTTTACCAAAACCCATCACCACATCAATCTTATTCTTCTTCATCAGGAACTGAACGCCTTTGCTCATTTTATCGGCTGCTCCGCGGCTGCGTTTGATAACGGCTGCAAAGTCGGGCGTTCCAGAGGCTTCAATACCAAAATCCTTAGAATGGTTGATATAGTCCATAACCTGGGCACTCTTAAGGAGGGCTTTAGTTGGGATACATCCCCAGTTGAGACAGATACCTCCCAGGCTTTCCTTTTCAATAATTGCGGTCTTAAAACCCAGCTGCGAGGCACGGATAGCTGCCACGTATCCACCGGGGCCGCTACCGAGAACTACTACGTCGTATGCCATATGTGATGTACGATTTTAGATTTCAGATTTCTGAATATGAACACTTTATTGCTCAAAAGACCAGCGAAGCTACTCGAAAATGCTAAAAAAGCCAAATGAGCACATTCTATAACAGCAGATGGCATTCAGATGTTTATTCTGTAACTTTCTTCTTAAAGCCCGCTCTACATGAAAAAGGTTGCACGCTATTTCCTGTATATTATTTTATTGATCGTAGCTGTTTTTTCGGTCTATGCTTTTGCCAGTGGGCGAACCTACCTGTTCAAAGCGGTTTGGTACAATTTTGCAGACATTGACGATTATAAGAAGTTCACCAACAATACGGTAACCACGGGTGTGCACCAACCCTGGGATACTGCCAGGGCTTACAATACCGCCAATATGCCGGATAGCCTGGGAAAAATGATGCAGGAGCTGAGCACGGTGGCAGTGCTGGTGATCAAAAATGATTCCCTGCTGTTTGAACGCTATGATGAGGGGTACAATGACTCCTCGTGGTCTGGATCGTTTTCGGTGGCCAAAAGTATTACCAGCCTGTTGATCGGCGCTGCCATAAAGGAAGGAAAGATCCACTCGGTGCAGGATCCGGTAGGCAATTACCTGCCTGAATTTGCTACCGGCAAAAAAGCTGCTTTAAAAATCGTTGACTTGCTCACGATGAGCAGCGGCAGTGATTGGGATGAGTCTTATTCCAATCCCCTTTCGGTAACAACGCAGGCCTATTACGGCAGTGATATCTATAGTACCGCCACAGGGGTTAATATTATCCATACACCCGGCACGCTGCACAGCTATAAATCCGGTGATACCCAACTACTTGGGCTTATTATTGAGAAGGCTACGGGCAAATCGCTCAGCGCCTATGCCGCCGAGAAACTCTGGCAGCCCCTGGGAGCTGAACATCCGGCGCTTTGGAGTACAGACCATACAGGGGGGCATGAAAAAGCCTATTGCTGTTTTAATTCCAATGCCCGGGATTTTGCCCGGCTGGGACAGCTGATGCTTGACAGTGGACGCTGGAAAGGGCAGGAGATCATTACGCCGGATTATTACCAGGCTTCCATAAAACCTTGTATGATCAACGATGAATCGGGCCATCCGGCCGATTATTATGGATACCAGTGGTGGATTGTGCCTAATCAGCCCGATATCTTCTATGCCCGCGGCATCCTGGGACAATATATTATCGTGATCCCACAGAAAAAGCTGGTAGTGGTGCGGCTGGGCAAAAAACGCTCACCCGTTCGCATCAATGGCGCCCCGGCAGAAGTGAATGCTTTAATTCAGTGGGCGCAAACCTTTTAGCTTCTTTTGCGTTTTATTACTTTTGTCGCTTTAATTGCAATAATCAGGTATGAAATTAGACATTCTTGCTATCGGCGTACATCCGGATGATGTAGAGCTGGGTTGTTCCGGTACATTGCTCAATGAGATCAGGCTGGGTAAAAAAGTGGGTATTCTCGACCTTACGCAGGGAGAACTGGGTACGCGTGGTACCATCGAAACCCGGTATGCAGAAGCAGCTGTAGCTGCCAAGGTATTGGGGGTTGAAATACGTGAAAACCTCAAAATGCGGGATGGTTTTTTTCGCAATGACGAAGCCCACCAGTTGCAATTGATACAGGCGCTCCGCACTTACCAGCCGGAGATCGTAATTGCCAACATCCTCAATGACCGCCACCCCGATCATGGTCGTGCTGGGCACCTCATTGCTGATGCCTGCTTTCTTTCCGGGCTTATTAAAATAGAAACAAAGGATGAGAAGGGTGAGCCACAGGCACGCTGGCGCCCTAAGTATGTGTTGCATTATATGCAGGACTGGTTTCATGAGCCGGATATCCTGATCGATATCAGTGAAGTGTTTGAGCAACGCATGAAATCAATTGAAGCGTATTCTACCCAATTCTTCAACGGTGGCGCTGACAACAAAGAGCCACAAACCTATATTTCCTCTCCCGATTTCTTAGACAGTGTGATCGCAAGGGCGCGTATGCTGGGCAAACGGATAGGCGTTAAATATGCGGAAGGGTTTATCAGCGAAAAGAAGATTGGTATCCGGAATCTTGATGCGCTGGTACAGGTGGAGACTTAAGTCGGCAATTTTGAGTTCAGCGTTTTGCGTTCAGCGTCCTCTGTGGAGATTTTATAGTGATTGTGAGATGGAAGTTGTTTCGACTCAGGGCGCTCGTGCCCAGACACTTAACTCCAGACTACTGACTGTTCATTTGTCGGGGAATTGTCATCAAAGTTAGCGTCTCGCTAAAATTCCCGGATCAGGCACATCAATTGCACAATTTTATACGTTTATTAGTTGGTTAAACGTAACTTTGCCAACCATTTATATTAAATAGTTATTCATGTCAGTGCCCAAGTTTGCAAACGTTCCACATTCTTTTCACGCAGAATTAAAAAAGCGTATCAGCAATTACTTCGAGGAAGTAGGAAAATCTACAACCGGTGATTATCCCATCTTCATGAAGGCGGTGATCCTGATGGTGGCTTTCTTAGTGATCTATGTACACCTGGTATTCTTTACACCTGGTGTAGTATTTCAGGTACTGGAAAGTATTTTGCTGGGTGGAGTAGTAGCTGCCATTGGCTTTAACGTAATGCATGATGGTGCACACGGTAGTTTCAGCAAATACAAATGGATCAATTCTTTTGCAGCGCTTTCGCTCAATATCCTCGGTGGTAATAATTTCATGTGGAATGTAAAGCACAATGTGATCCACCACGCGTTTACCAACGTAGATGGTGTAGATGATGATATCGACATCCAGCCCTGGATGCGGATGAGCACTACGCAGAAAAAGTATCGTTTACACAAGTATCAGCATATCTATTTCTGGTTTCTCTATTCTTTGCTTTACATCTTCTGGATATTCGTATTGGATTACCAGAAATACTTCAAAAGCAAGATCGGTAACATGCCATTGAAGAAAATGAAACTGTCTGATCACCTTGTGTTCTGGGTTTTCAAAGTATTCCATTTGTTCCTTTTTGTTGGTTTGCCCATCTACATGGTTGGTTTCACTTCCTGGCTGATCAGCTTTTTGATCTTCACCATCGTTGCCGGTCTGGTATTGAGCCTGGTGTTTCAGTTGGCGCATACGGTTGAGCATACTGCTTTCCCCATGCCCGATGAAAAGACGAACAAAATGGAAGATGAGTGGGCTGTGCACCAGATCAAGACCACTGCCAATTTTGCTACCAACAACAAACTGGTAAGCTGGCTGGTAGGTGGATTGAACTTTCAGATAGAACACCACTTGTTTCCCAAAATATCGCATATCCATTATCCTGCCATCAGCAAGATCATCAGACAGGCATGCCAGGAATATGGCATCGTGTACATCGAGTACCCACGGGTACGGTATGCCGTAGCTTCGCATGTGGCCTTTTTAAAGCAAATGGGCAGAGCAGCTTAATCGGAAGGAAAGCACAAATAATTAAGCTACACTTAATATACGGTCCGTAAGTATTCATTTACTTACGGATTTTTCTTTTGTCGGATCACTGACTGCAGGCTTCCGGCTTTACCGGACAACTATTAGCTGTCATTTTGCGTCTTGTTCCCGGCTAATAACTATTTTTGCACTTCATTTTTAACGGAGCAAACATGTCAACAGTAAAAGTAGGATTGGTGCAAATGAGTTGCACCGCAAACAAGGAAGAGAACCTGCAAAAGGCGATCGATAAAGTAAAGGAAGCGGCTGCCAAAGGTGCGCAGATCGTGTGCCTGCAGGAATTGTTTACATCACTCTATTTCTGTGATGTGGAAGATTATGACAACTTCAAGCTGGCTGAGCCCATACCAGGCCCTTCTACAGAAGCGCTGGGTAAAGTGGCGGCAGAAGCAGGGGTAGTGATCATTGCTTCTTTATTTGAAAAAAGGACACAAGGTATTTACCACAACACAACGGCTGTGCTGGATGCCGACGGGACCTACCTCGGTAAATACCGTAAAATGCATATACCGGATGATCCGGCTTATTATGAGAAGTTTTACTTCACACCCGGCGATCTGGGTTACAAGGTATTCAAAACCAAATTTGCCACTTTTGGCGTGCTGATCTGCTGGGATCAATGGTATCCTGAAGCAGCCCGCATTACCTCACTGATGGGTGCAGAGATACTGTTCTATCCTACGGCTATTGGCTGGGCCACGGCGCAGGATGAAGCTACCAATACAGAGCAATACAATGCCTGGCAAACCATTCAGCGCAGCCATGCTGTGGCCAATGGGGTACACGTGGTGAGTGTGAACAGGGTGGGCCTGGAGCAAAATGGCGCCATGAAATTCTGGGGAGG
Organism: uncultured Paraflavitalea sp.; assembly: GCA_966211765.1. Taxonomy (GTDB): domain Bacteria; phylum Bacteroidota; class Bacteroidia; order Chitinophagales; family Chitinophagaceae; genus Paraflavitalea. Next base: position 60,464 of record CBIHOV010000024.1, on the reverse strand, counting down.
TTCTTTTGTGTCCAACCCCTTTGGTACGCTGCTGTACAAGGCCTCTCATGACCAGGAGGAAGTAACGGTACTGGAACTGGACCTGGCAAAAACAGATCGTTACCGTACGCACTGGCCTTTCCTGCGTGACCGTCGTATCGACTCTTACCAGCCCATCACCAAACGATTTATAGACGAGGATTAATCTATTCAGAACTGATATTAAACTTGTAATGGAATCAACTACGCCGAAAAGCTTAGGTTATTATTTCCCTGCAGAATTTGCACCGCATGTTGCTACCTGGCTTAGCTGGCCACACAAGGAAGCTTCCTGGCCAGGGAAAATAGATGCTATTTATCCCTATTACAGCTTATTCATCCGGGAGCTGGCACTCAGTGAAAAAGTACGTATCAACGTAGTCGATGAGGCCATGCAGGCTTTTGCCCTGAAATACGTCCGGGAAGCAGGCGCCGATCTTAGCCAGGTGGATTTTTATATCCATCCCACCAATGATGCCTGGTGCAGGGACCATGGTCCGGCGTTTTTGATCAATCCGAAAGCGGATATAAAGAAGGTAATTGTGGACTGGGGCTATAATGCCTGGGGTAATAAATATCCACCATTCGACCTGGATGATGTGATCCCCACGCTGATTGGTAAGGAGTTCAACCTGCCGGTATACCATCCCGGTATTGTAATGGAAGGCGGCTCTGTTGAATTCAATGGTAAAGGCACGCTCCTGACCTCTACGGCCTGCCTGCTCAATCCTAACCGCAACCCGCAGTTGAATCAGCAGCAGATTGAAAACTACCTCGTGAACTATTATGGAGTAGAACAAATACTTTGGGTGGACGAAGGCATCATCGGCGATGATACTGACGGACATATTGATGATACGGTTCGTTTTGTAAATGAAGACACGGTATTGACAGTAATAGAAGACAAAAAGCAGGATGAGAACTACGACCTGCTGCAGCATAACCTGAAACAATTGAAGGGCATGCGCCTGCTGAATGGCAAGCAATTGAACATTGTGGAATTGCCCATGCCCGATGCGGTGGTGTATGAAGACCAGCGTTTACCGGCCTCTTATGCTAATTTCTACATTGCTAATAAATCAGTGATCGTGCCTACTTTCCGGTGTGATAAGGACGATAAAGCTTTACAGATCATCCAGGGATGTTTTCCCGATCGTACCGTGGTGGGGATCGATTCTACGGAGATCATCTGGGGCCTTGGCAGCTTCCATTGCCTGAGTCAGCAGGAGCCTGGGGTGTAAGAATATAGAATCCAGAATCCAGGAGACAGAATAGGATATCATCCAATATAAAAAAGAAGTCCGTAAGTAAATGCTACTTACGGACTTTGTTTTTTCAAGCCTTCGCCTTTTGTACCCAGACTTCAGATTCCTGACTTCTAACTTCCGAAATCAGGGTGCTGTCTTTTTTCTTCTGAATTCTATATTCTGAATTCTGTATTCTTTCCTTATCCCTTCGCAGTCAGCTTGGCGATCAGCTTCTTATTCAGGGCTACGTAATCGTCATTTTTAGCTTCTTTGGCCAGTTCAATCGATTTGTTGGCGCTGGCAATGGCAGCAGCCTTTTTGCCCAGTTTAGCCTCACAATTGGCCTTTTGGTGTAATACCCAGAAAGCCTTCGCATTTTGATCGGCAGCTTTGGTAAACCACTCGAGGGCTTTGTTGAGGTCTTTGCCACTTTCCATGTAATACATGGCAGCATTGAAATAAGGCTTCTTGGCCTCATCGCCGGAACCATTGATCTGCTCATCGATCTGTGCCAGGATCTTGGAGTCGATGTCGGTTTTGATCGGCAGCTTTACGACTGTCTTATCCCACTGCACCTGTAATTCGCAAGTTGAGGCTTTTACATTCACAAATTGCATGGTGAAAGATTCGGCAGCAGCAGTTACCAGAACGGGCTTTACTTTTACCCTTACTACATCGTTCTCTTGCTTGTAAACGGCAGGAGAAGTAATGTCCAGTTGTTTGGTAATGATAAAGGTCCAGCTGGCGGCTTCGGGGATGCTTACGAGACCGTATTTACCGGCCGGTATTTTTGTACCGCCAATAATTACCTCATCACCAAAGGTGAGGGTAGTAGCCTGGTTGGCACCAGTGCGCCATACGTTTCCATAGGGTACCAGATCGCCCATGATCTTACGACCTTTCATGATGGGGCGGGAATAGGACAGCTCGATAGAAGCCAGTCCAAAATCCTGTTTAATGATTTGTGTAGGAGAAGGAGCCGGGGTTTTTAACTGTGCATGACCGGCATACGCTGTAATGAGCGTGAAAACTAATACGTTGATGATTTTGCGCATGGCAATTAATTTTCGCAAAGGTAACCGATAATACCAGTGAAGAAAGTTTAGTTATACAGAAGGTTGGAATGATTAGAAATGCACAAGCACAGTCGCTTTTGCCTTTCGGCCCTGGGTCAGTTTCCAGGAAGGGCCGGCTTTGATGAGGCGGATGGCTTCCTCATCATATATTTTGCCGAGCGACTGCTCAATCTTGAAATCAGACAGGGTTCCTTTTTTATTTACCTGGAAGGACACCACAACGGTCCCTGCTGCTTCAGGCGTACCGGCAGGCAGTTTTTTGTTCTTTTGCAGGTATTGCTGGTATTCCAGCCAGCCATATTGGGGCTGTGCATTTTGAGTTACCGCAGCTGGAATAGTGGCAGGTTTGAAGGCGACTACGCTCTTTGCCCTATCATCTGAGTTGTTGTTGTCAGCTTTAACACCCGGAGTGACCTTTAAAAGGGATTCGTTCAGCTGCGGATTGGGGGCTTTTACGCCCAGCTGGTTGAGCGAAATATTGTTATCGGTATTGTTTTGTAACTGTAGGTTCTGGGTATAATAACCAGAAACGCCCACGGCCACGTTCACAATAGAATCATTGACGGGTATCTTAAATAGCCCTTTCTGGTCGGTAAAGAATTCCTTGTTGTTGTCCACCCGCAACAAGGCGTTGGACAGTGGGTTGTTGGCCTGGTCGGTTACACGGCCGCTGATAAAGCCGCTTAACAAGGCATCGGGATTCTTTTTGGCCTGCTTTTCTGATAGCTCCTTGCGCGACCTGTTCATTTCCTGCTCACGCGGCTTGGTGTAGAAGCCGAATGAGGAGGTATCCCTGGCTGTTTTGGCAATCACGATCTGCTCATAATCTGCCGGCTTATTTTTAAAGACCTTGTCCAGGCTATTACTGGGGCTATAAACTTTATTAAAGTTATTATTATCTGTCGGTTTACTGTTGTAAGTAACAACGGCATTGTCATTTTTAAGCTGCCGAAGGGCTACATTTAGTTTTGCACTATCTATTTTGCTTTCAGACAAGCTGTACCCGTCTGCCTGCCAGGATGTTTCATTACCTGCATTTGACTTGTAATCATATATCTTGTTGGGAGCCACTGCGGCAAGCTGATCCTTTGTCTTGGTAGATATTTTGCTTGTTACTTTATCGTCGTCTGCCAATGGAAACGACCTTTCTTCAGACTTTTGGGTCACCAGACTGCTGCTCACCTGATCTTTGGTAAGATGGTCTGCTATAGTGGAATCTGCTGTCTCCCGGGCAGCAGTTGAGGGTACCTGTTCGGATGCTGCTACAGGGTCAGGGGCAGTTGTCCTGTATTTTTCTTGTGTTGCTATGGCCAGCTGATCCTGGTTGGGAGCAGCTTTTTTCTCCTGTTGGAAATAATTATAGCCCCAAAGACTACCAGTAACCACAATTACTGCTGCCGCAGCTACCTGCCACCAGCGGAAGGCAATTACTGGCGTTGCCTTGGATGATTGTTTACGGGTCCTTTCATCGAGCTGATGGCGAATGTCCTGCAGGTGAGTATCGATAAGAGAGGCACTATGTTGGGTCAGCGTTTGCTGCATGCCTTCTATGGCATCAGCCAGGAATGGATCATCCAGCGCGGCCTGTTCCAGGGCATGCATGTCAGCAGGAGGCATATTGCCTTCCAGGTATCGTTGGATATCTGCTGCTGAATACTGTTTTATATGGTCGGTGCCTGGCATGAATGAAACGACTAACTTTTTAATTTTATCAACTTATCAACTTCTTCTGTTTTTTCCATACAAATTTTCAGATTTCTTCGTCCATTTTGTATGTAACTGCGTACTTTATTCCAATCCAATCCTGTTATATCTGCAATTTCTTTGTAACATTTATTTTGCAGGTAAAACAGCTCCACGCTTACTTTTTGTTCGGCTGAAAGGGTTTGCAAGCAGCGCTCCATTTTCTGGAGATTTTCCTCCTTCAGCATTACACCATTCAGATGCATTTCTTCCCCGGATTGCATACTGTCGGGGTTAAATTCCGTGGTTTTCAGATTTTTGGGAGTTCTGAGCTGCATCAGGCAGTAATTCTTGGCCAGGGTGTACAGCCAGCTCTTGAAATTATCTACCTGGTGTTTGGGCAACTTCTGTACCAGCTCCTCAAATACCTGCATTACAGCATCTTTGGCAGTCTCGGGCTCTTTCAGGTACTTGAGGCATACTCCGTACAAAAGATCCATATAACGTTGAAACAGAATGGCCAACACTTCCAGATCGCCGGAAGTTTTAAACATTTCTACCAGGTCTTTATCTGGCAGTGCATTATCGTGTATGTTTTTAATGAAAGCCACTGGCCGTTAAAATTAGTAAAAGATACTTTAAACGAAATGTGTAAATATCAGGAGCCCAAAATGCTGGGTTTCAGGGAGTGGGACGGCCTTTTCCAAGACAATGGGAGGGCTGTGTGGCCGGGAGGGGGCGTCACCCTATTTTTATAAGGATATAAGGGTTTGTTGATCCTGGCGTGTTTATGAACAGGAAGCAGCTATCGCCATAAACCATTTATAAACATTAATAGCCCCTTGAAAAATGAAAACCAGGATCCTTTTACTGATCATGACGGGTATTGCCGGGATGGTCTTTATTGTAGAATCGTGTAACAAACCCGGTGAGCCGGGAAAGCCCAAACCGCCAGGCGAAGGCGATTGGCCAACCATTCCACCAACACCCTACGATTATGTCAATGGGCTGGACAATATGCCTGTTTACCTCCGGGACTATCTTAACAATCATCCTGGTGTAGATAATACACCGGCGGGAAACACGGTAACCAATATGGGCGCTACATTGGGGCGGGTACTTTTTTATGATAAATCGCTTTCTGTCAACAATACCATTTCCTGTGCTTCCTGCCACCATCAGGATAAAGCATTTACAGATGGGGAAACGTTTTCCAAAGGGTTTGCGGGTGGTGTTACCAGGAGAAACTCGATGTCGGTAGTAAACCTCCGGTTCTTTAAAGCCAAAAAGATGTTTTGGGACTTAAGGGCGGCCGACCTGGAGACACAGGTATTGATGCCCATCCAGGACCATATAGAAATGGGAATGGCTTCAATGGCAGCGCTGGAAACAAAGCTAAAGGATATCGTCTATTACCGCGAGTTATTCAGGGCGGCTTTCGGCACAACGGATATCAGTTCCGACAGGATCTCCAAAGCGCTGGCGCAATTTCTTCGTTCGATCACCTCTTTCAGTTCAAAATATGATCAGGGCCTTGCTTCCAACCTGGCCAACTTCACTGCCCAGGAGAAGGCCGGCCTGGTAGTATTGCAGCGCCTGAATTGCGTAGAGTGCCATAGTGATCTCTCCACTATATTTCCACGTCAAAACCCCACATTCTTTATCGCAGACAATTCGGGAGAAAATACGGGCAATGGCTCCAACAATGCGTTGGATGAAAATTATACAGATAATGGCATCGGTGAATTAACCGGACTTTCCAAAGACCGGGGCACTTTCAAAATACCTACCTTAAGAAATATTGATCTCACTGCACCTTATATGCACGATGGCAGGTTTAAAACCCTGGAAGAAGTAATGGAGCATTACAGGGTAGGCGCGAAGGCGCATCCCAATAGAGGCATTCAGATACCCAACGGGGGTTATAAGAGTGCTTTGAGCGAAACGGATAAAGCCAATGCCATTGCTTTCCTGAAAACCTTAACAGATCAAAGTCTGATCACTGACCCTAAATTCTCTAACCCATTTAAATAGGCAGCTTTGAGGCTGTAGGGAATGATATGTTCACGCACCGATAAATTTTAACAAAAGATATACTGCAGGGCTTGTGTAAACAGTAAGATGGCCACATCTCAGTGTTTTACAGATGGGCGTCCCGACATGGTTGGGATGCCCACCGGTAAAACATTTTTCTTCACCAAATACAATGTGGCCATGACACAACAATCCAAACCAATTGTGCTGCTGTTACTGTGTACAGTAGTCGTTTGCATTGCCCTCCTAGCTTTTGTTCCCCGTTATGAAAATAACAAGCCTTCTAAAGCGACTGTAGCTTGTGCTACCCCTGAAAAATCCTGTGTTTTTCTCACGCTTACCGGGTTGGCCCCTTTTGATACCAGCCAGGTAATGGTCAATAGTAAACTGATTGATGCTTCGCTGCGCAGTGGCCTCAACTGGCTGATGCAGGCGCAGCAACAAAATGGAGGATGGGGCGCAGGTACCCACGAGCGCCAGAACATACTCGATCCACATGCGGTGCAGGCCGATCCGGCCACTACGGCCCTGGTGGGCATGGCGCTGTTGCGAACAGATGAAAAGCCCTTTGATGGCAGTCATGGAGCCCAGTTGAAAAAGGCAGTCGCCTTCCTGTTAAAAGCAGTAGACAATACGTCTGCTCAAATGGTGAACATCACTACCCTCACCAATACACAACCGCAAATCAAGCTGGGTAAAAATATTGATGTTATCCTCACGGCCCAGTTCTTCAGCAATGCGCTTCACTATATGGATAAGAACAATCCATTAAAAGATCAGGTAACAAGCGCCCTGCAGAAATGTGTAGGGAAAATACAACAGGCGCAGGACAACGATGGTGGTTGGAAAGATGGTGGCTGGGCGCCGGTACTTCAATCAGCATTGGCCAACAATGCCCTGGAAGGCGCCAAAGATATGGGCGCCAAAGTAGATGATAAGGTATTGGATAGATCAAGGACCTACCAGAAACAGAATTATGATGTGAAGACCAATTCTGCGGTAACGGGTAAAGCGGCCGGTGTAATGCTGTATTCTGTCAGCAGTTCTGCCAGGGCCAGCGCCAAAGAAGCCAGAGAAGCCAAGCAAGCGATAGACAAAGCAAAAAAGGAGGGAGCATTGGACCAGAAAGCCGAAGTGAATGAAGCCAACCTGGAAAAGGCCGGCCTCAGTAAAACAGAAGCACAGAAATATGCTACTGCCTATAAGATACGCGGCGCTGCTGCCTCAAAGGCACAGGAAAAAGATGTAATGACGGGCTTCGGTAATAATGGGGGAGAAGAATTCCTGAGTTACCTGATGACCGGCGAATCGTTGATCATTGGGGATAACAACGACTGGAAATCATGGTATGAAAAAATGAGTGGCCGGTTGGTTCAGATCCAGAATGGCGATGGCAGCTGGAATGGCCATCATTGCATTACCAGTCCTGTTTTTTGTACGGCCACCTGTTTATTGATCCTGTCCATTGACAAGGATATGGAATTCCTGATCAAGATGAAATAGTGGGTAGTGAATTGTGAGTAGTAAGTTTGGAGCTTAGGGCTATGGGCTGTGAGGTATAATTGCCTCCACGGTTCATGGCCTTTTGCTTATAGCTAGCTCCTAAATGCTATCACCTAATTCCTAACGGCTTACCTCTCTTATGCAATTTCCCGTCTCCCTGCATCTATATTTAAAACCTCCTGTTTATGGCTGCACCTATACACCTGAACATCCCCGAACCCTGTCATGAGAACTGGCAACAGATGACACCCAATGAGCAAGGCCGCCATTGTATGACCTGCCAGAAAACGGTGGTCGATTTTACCCTTATGAGTGACCAGGAAGTGCTGAATTATATTTCGAGGGCTTCAACTTCTGTTTGTGGACGTTTCAATAACCATCAGTTGGATAAGACCTATGAGGAAAAGAAGATAAAACCTTCTTTTTCGTTCCGTTATGCCTGGAATATGATGGTGGCTACTTTCCTGTTGACGGGTAGTGCAGCTGCGGGGCAAACGAATAAGGCCCAGCAAAAGAAGGCGCCTCTTGAAAGAAAAGAAGAAATGAAATTTAAAGATATCGCAATAACTCAGGGCGAGATAGAAGTCCTTAAACCTGCTCCTGTTCCTAAACCTAAAGCCAGAGCCTCGGGAACGATGCTATTTACTTCACCAGGCCATGGCTTAGCAGATCAAAACAGGTATAAACTGCCTGCACTGAATATATTTGGTTTCATCAGGGACAGTGCCACAAAGAAGCCTGTTGGTTTTGCCTCAGTGCGCGTAAAGGGAGTTGAAAAAGGTATCTCTGCCGATGAAAATGGGCGCTATGAATTGCCTTTGGTTGACATGGGTGGAAATGTGGTACTGGTGGTGAGTGCTATCGGTTATGCTACACGGGAGTATATTGTACCGGCGAATAATTTTAAGGCAACAGAGATCTTACTATCGGCTGCGGCTGATGAACTAAGCCCGGTTGTTGTGATTGCCGGTCCTGTGATGGGAAAGATCGTACGGATCAACCCGGAAGTTAAAAAAGATAATTCAACCTGTACTGTTACCGCTGGAGAAGTGATAGCTATTACCAAAATAACGAAGTTCGAAAAAATAAAACGGGAGATCAGCGACTGGCTGCCTGGTAAAAAAGATGTGCGCATTTATCCCAACCCGACAATTCCTGGCAACCAGGTAAACATTAGTTTAAGCCTGAATAAGACCGGCGAATTCAAGTTGGAACTGATGGATGCCGGCGGCCGGCTGGTGTATGTGCAGGCGCTTCAGGTGGTAGAAAAATCACAGGTGGTGAAAGTGCCCACACAATCATCCTGGAGCAGGGGTGTGTATTGGCTGAGGATCTCCCATGCTACCGATAAAAAGGGATGGCTGGCTAAAATGTTATTACAGTAACCTTCTTATAAACCCACTTCCTTATGCGTACACCTATACACCTGAATATCCCTGAGCCTTGTCATGAGAACTGGCAACAAATGACACCCAATGAACAAGGCCGTCATTGTATGTCCTGCCAGAAAACAGTAGTAGATTTCACCCTCCTGAGTGACCAGGAAATACTGGATCATATTTCCCGTGCTTCGACTTCTGTTTGTGGTCGATTCAACCATGATCAGTTGAATAAAACTTACGCAGAAAAGAAAGTAAATCCGGCTTTTTCTTTTCGCTATGCCTGGAATATGGTGGTAGCCAGTTTCTTGTTGACCGCTAATGCAGCAGTAGCACAAACAAAGAAAAGCGAGAGTTCAAAGGAAATAGTGAGAGGAGATAATAAGACTGATAAAGATATAGACATCGTTTTCGGTGGCGTTGCTGCTACCATTATTCCCGATAGAAGGATTTCGGGACAGATATTAGATGATAGTACAGGCAAGCCGATAAGCTATGCTTCCATTCGGGTAAAAGGTAGTAAGGAAGGCATATCTGCTGATGGATTGGGTAGCTTTAAATTGGTTGCACCCGGGAGGAAAAGTAAAGTTATACTAATCATTAGCGCCATAGGGTATGGTACCAATGAGTATGAAATACCTGTGCACAATGATCTCTTATATAAGATATTGGTAAAGGCTGAGCCACAAGCGTTAAAGCCTGTAGAAATTACAGCTTACCCGCGTAATTGTCGCACAGAGACGGTTGGAGGGCTGGCCATCACTACCCGTGTATCCAGGATTGAAAAAATAAAGCGTGAGGTCAATGAATGGCTGCCCACCAAAAAAGAAGTACGCATTTATCCCAATCCGGTAGAGCCTGGTAAACTGGTAAATATTAATTTAAACCTGGATAAGACCGGCGAATACAAGATGGAGCTGATCGACGCTTCCGGCCGGCTGGTACATGTACAGGCGGTTCAGGTGGGCCAGAGATCGCAGATCGTCAATATGCCTACCCAATCCACCTGGAGCAAGGGTGTGTATTGGTTGCGGATCGCCATGGCGGGAGAGAAGAAGGTATACCAGGCCAAGGTGTTGTTGCAGTAAAGATCAAATTTTGTGATTTTGGATGTGCAGCACCCTTTAAATAGCGTATGTCCTCAGGTATCTAAAGCTAAATCCATCGTTTATGTCCCAACCTTTACACCTTACTATTCCAGAACCTTGCCATGAGAACTGGCAACAAATGACACCCAATGAACAAGGTCGACATTGTATGTCCTGTCAGAAAACAGTGGTAGATTTTACGCTCATGAGTGACCAGGAAGTCCTGCACTATATTTCACGCGCCTCTTCTGCTGTTTGTGGCCGCTTCAATAATAACCAGCTGAACAAGACTTATGCTGAAAAGAAGATCAAACCTTCTTTAACATTTCGTTATGCCTGGAATATGATGGTGGCCGCTTTCCTGCTGACAGGTAACGTGGCATTGGCGCAGAAAAAGAAACCGGGAAAGAAGAAAAATGCGGCAATTGAATTCAAGGAGATTTCTTTCGATCTTAAAAGCCTTTCTTTAAATTTAAAGGATATACCTGAATCTGAGCAGCTTACCTCTGTAACAACCTTGGGCTTTACTGCAACAACAGCGCCCGAATATTGGCCGGGTATTACTAACAGGTATTTGGAGCCCCCTCTCACCATGTTTGGTTTCGTCAGGGACAGCATTACAAAAACGGCAATTGGTTTTGCCAGGGTGCGGGTCAAGGACGGTAAAGTGGATATTCCGGCCAATGAAGATGGACGTTATGAGATACCTGTGATGGACCTGGTAGATAAAGTGACGCTGGTAGTCAGTGCCGACGGATATACTACGAAGGAATATATTGTACCTGTAAATAGTTTCCATGCCGCGGACATCTATTTAGCACCCAAAGGGGAAGAGAAAATACTAACAGCTTCGAACTTTGTTGCTGCCACAGGCGAAATGGCGATAGGAGGAGGGCAAACCATGGCAAAACAGGCGCCGGACAGCAGGCAACCTATCTCCATCATACCCGAAGGCGTAACGTTGGGTGGGTTTAGGATTAATATTATCCCCGATAGAATGATCAATGGCCTCATCCTGGACGATAGTACGGGATTGCCGGTAAGCAATGCATCTGTACAGTTAAAAAGGGCTAAGGCTGTTATCGCAGCCAATGAAACGGGGCAGTTTAACCTGGTTGTGCCTGGTAAAAAGAATGAAGTAATGTTGGTGGTGAGCGCCCCTGGATACGCTACAGAAGAATTTGAAGTGACCACAGATAACAGTAAGTTATTTAAGATCATGTTGCCTGCTGTTGCTGATAAATTACGACCGGCAAAAATAATCTATAACAAACCTGAGACTAAGACGATTATGGTGGCGCCTCCACCAGTGGCGGATGTTACTTTTGATTGCACCGAGTTGTTGGTGGCAACGGCTGGAGCGGTAATTATTCAAAAAGAAGTTTCCAGGGTAGAAAAAGTACAACGCCAGCTGAATGAATGGCTGCCCACCAAAAAAGAAGTACGCATTTATCCCAATCCGGTGGTCGCCGGTAATATGGTAACCATCAGCCTTGATGTGAAAAAAACAGGTGAATACAAACTTGAGTTAATAGATGCTTCAGGCAGGCTGGTGTATGTACAGGCCCTTCAGGTGGCGCAAAAATCACAAGTAGTTAACATGCCTACCCAATCCTCCTGGAGCAGGGGTGTGTATTGGTTGCGGATCTCACATGCTACAGAAAAGAAGGTGTATCAGGCTAAGGTAATGTTGCAGTAAAGCGCCCGCAGTATGGTGTTTTCCTGATAGCAGCTGGTTCCTTATAGCTAAAGGCTTTACTTAAACGCCGGATGAAAACGTTGCAGGGTGTCGCGCAGGAAATCCCGGTCGAGGTGGGTATATATCTCAGTGGTCGTAATGCTTTCATGGCCCAACATTTCCTGTACGGCGCGCAGGTCGGCGCCTCCCTCTACCAGGTGGGTAGCAAAAGAATGCCTGAAGGTATGCGGAGAAATGTTCTTGGTGATGCCGGCTTTTTTTACAAGGTCTTTCAGCATCAGGAAGATCATTACACGGGTAAGTTTACTGCCCCGCCGGTTGAGGAATAAAATATCTTCCTGTCCTTTTTTGATGGGCATATGCACCCGTATATCATTCCGGTAGATCGTTATGTATTTGGCTGCGGAAGAGCCAATGGGTACCAGCCGTTCCTTATCGCCTTTTCCTACCACACGGATAAAACCTACATCCAGGTATAGCTGCGATATTTTGAGGTTCACCAATTCACTCACACGCAGCCCACAGCTGTACATGGTTTCCAGGATGGCTTTGTTGCGCCCACCTTCCGGCTTGCTTAGGTCTATCTGATCAATGATGTTTTCTATTTCTTCGAAGGCCAGTACATCGGGTAAGGATCTCTTTAATTTGGGGGCTTCCAGTAAAACGGTGGGATCATTGGTTACGATCTGTTCGAGGGAGCAGTATTTGTAAAAAGCCCGGATGCCGGAAATGATCCTGGCCTGGGAGGTGGCTGTCATACCCAGTTCGGCTACCCATCTCACGAATTGCAACAGGTCGTTTAGTTCAATGGCTGCCGGGGTTTTCTCGATGCCGGATTGCTGCAGGAACTGGGTGAGTTTTTCAATATCGCGTCCATAAGCTTCCACGGAGTTGTCGGACAGCGATTTCTCCAGTTGCAGAAAAGCCCTGAATCCTTTTTTATATGGTTCCCACATAGATTACTTGGCATTCACCTTGTCGATCATCTTCTCTACCAGCTTATACGTGGCCGGGCAGTATTCCACATTTTGTTTGAAAACGTGCATGTACTCTGTCATATGCCGTTTGGTATGATGCGGAAAGCCCGAACAGTCGCGGGGGCGTACTTCATAAATGGAGCACTTATTGTCCTTCAGGTTGAGGAACTGGCAGGGCTGTTGTTTGTTGATCCAATCTCCGTTGCGGTCTTTGTACAACCATTTCTTACGGAAGTCATCGGCTGTCATGTCCAGGTGACGGGCAATACGTTTAATATCTACCTGGGTGAAAGTAGGGCTCATCGTTTTGCAACAATTGGCGCAGGCCAGGCAATCCATTTCCTTCCAAACTTCTACATCGGTACGGGCTGCCAGTTGATCCAGGCCCCGGGGTGGGTTGTTTTCCAGTTTGGTAAGGAACCGTCTGAATTTTGAACGATTGCCCAACATGATCTTTTTGAATGCACGAAGATTGAATGCCATCAGTTAATACCTGTGTTAGATGTGTGAAATAAGTGCAATATAAAGAGAATACAGAATACAGGAGCCAGAATCCAGAAGCCAAAACCCGGAAGCCGGAGCTGTGAGGAGCCACAATGGTAATCGCCCAAAATCCGTGTATTCAGTATACTGAATGCTAAATTCTGTATTCTATTGTAGTTTACAAGTAAACATCCTCAATAAAAAGGTACTCCGGCGCCTTCTGGTCAATGATCACGATAGAGAGTACGTCGTATTGCACCCGTTTCCAGACGGGATACTGGTATTGGAAAGCAACTCCTGCCGTAACAATGCTCCTTATTTTTTTGTGGGTAACACTTTCCTCCGGCAAGCCGTAGGAGAGTGACTGGCGGGTTTTTACTTCAATGAAATGAAGTATTTCATCCCGGGTGGCAATGATGTCTATTTCATACCGCTGGTGGCGCCAGTTGCTGTGCAGAATGGTGAATCCATGCTGTTGCAGGTGTTCGGCAGCTAATGCTTCTCCTTTTTTACCGGTTTCATTGTGTCGGGCCATGACAAGCTTTTTGTATTATTGTGCCCTTAAACAGGATTATGGACAATAGTACAAAAATAAGCAAGCTAGCCGGAAAGGTTCAACCGTATGCGTGGGGAGGATCACAATTTATTCCCGCTTTATTGGGACAAAGCAACCCAGACAACAAACCATTTGCTGAATATTGGATGGGCGCCCATGACAATGCGCCTGCCGACCTTATAAGCGCCAATGGGCAAAAGCAGCCATTGAATGCATGGGTGGCGCAGGATCCTGCTGCATTATTGGGTAAAACAGTCAATGACCGTTTTGGGAGGCTGCCTTACCTGTTAAAAGTGCTGGATGTAAAAGATATGCTGTCTATCCAGGTGCATCCTGAAAAGAAGGCCGCTGTGGCGGCTTTTGCAGCAGAAAATAAGCAAGGGGTAGCACTCACAGCCCCCAACCGCAATTACAAAGATGATAACCACAAGCCCGAACTCATGCTGGCACTGAGTGATTTTTGGCTCCTGCATGGATTTAAGCCTGCCGACAAACTCCGGAAGGTATTGCAACAAACGCCTGAACTGCAATTCCTGCTGCCCGTTTTTGGTGAAGGGGATTATGCAGCGCTTTATAAGACGGTGATGGAAATGGACCAGCAGACAGTGAATGATCACCTGCAGCCTTTGCTGGATCGTATTCTGCCACTGTATGAAAAAGGTGAATTGAAAAAGGAACAGGAAGACTTTTGGGCAGCCCGTGCCTTCAATACTTTCTGTGAACCTGGCCGCACAGACAGGGGTATATTTTCCATTTACCTGTTCAATGTGGTCAACCTCCACCCGGGAGAAGCTATTTTCCAGGATGCCGGCATTCTGCATGCCTACCTGGAAGGGCAGAATATGGAGATCATGGCCAATTCGGACAATGTGTTGCGTGGGGGCCTTACCAATAAGCATATTGATGTGAGTGAGCTGATGAAGCACGTGAAGTTTGAACCCATTGTGCCAACCGTGATCAAGGGTGTTCCCGGAAGAGTACCAGGCGAAGAAATCTTCCCAACACCGGTAAATGATTTTGAGTTGCACCGTCTGAACCTTAAAGCCGGCGAGGCAATTACCGTACCTGCTACCACAGCCGATATTTATTTCGTGTATGAGGGCAGTGCCGAAGCCTCGGCTGGCGCTGAGAAGGTATCACTCCGGAAAGGGGAGGCTTTGCTGGCCAAAGCCGGTACGGAAGTACAATTTAAAAGTGGTGAAAAGGCGGTTATTTTTACCGCTACTGTTCCTGCATAAGAAAATTGCCAGGCGGGAACTGTTGTACCAGCGCCTGGTATAGCAGCTTTAATAATTTTAGGTTACTTTTGCATTATCAATTTTTAGTATGAAACTGAACAGATCAACGATTATTTACCTGGTAGTGCTCATTGCTGCGGCTTCCGTATACCGTGCTTTTGACAATCGGATGTGGGGTTTTGCTCCGCAGATTGCCATGGCCCTCTTTGGCGGTATGGCCATACGCAATAAATCCTGGGCTTTTGCTTTGCCCCTCTTTTCGCTCTTTATTTCTGACGTTATCTACGAGATATTGTATACCAAAGGATTAACTCCTATCCGGGGGTTTTATGATGGTCAACTGATGAACTATATCGTGATGGCTTCGGTGACCCTGATTGGCTTCCTGTTAAAAAAGGTGAACATTCAGAACATTGTGCTGGGTTCACTCATCGCTCCCGTTTATTTTTTCCTTGTTTCCAACTTCATGGTATGGGCCGGCGTAG
This sequence comes from uncultured Paraflavitalea sp., assembly GCA_966211765.1. GTDB lineage: Bacteria > Bacteroidota > Bacteroidia > Chitinophagales > Chitinophagaceae > Paraflavitalea. The sequence goes on along the minus strand of CBIHOV010000024.1, from coordinate 44,998 downwards.
GTGTCGATCTGTATCCAAGAACCTGGGCCGGATTGGTGGAGTGCTATACACAGGCCCTGCCATTCTTCAAGGGATCCTTGTTAAGCACATTCTTTTTCAGTGCTATTTTCTTTGGCGTCTATTATTTCGTGAACAGATCGGCGAAGCACAAAGTGCCACAGGTACCAGTCACCGCTTCCTAACTATATTTCACACCACATGTATAAGCCCGGTTTCTAATTAGAAACCGGGTTTTTTTTATGCGGCATAATTATCATGGTTCCTAAAAAACGGTCAATAAGGCGCTCCTGAGGCCATAATCTTAGGTGTCTTCGGGTATTGTAGTAAAGGATGGAATGTCGGTGATGCGTAAAAAGGCATTAGAGGCGTTTTATGCCCTTTTGTGTTTGGCCGTGCGCTGTGTGCGGGAGGCTGGATATTGGGGCTAAATGGGGCTGTAATGCGATTGGGTGATGTTGCGATGAAAGATCATGATGTCTCCTACCCGGCTTCCCCCGATTCATAACCATGGTCTACCTGCAGGTTCCTGCCATCAGCGGCAGTGGTAGCCAGTACATCACAACGGTTGTTGTAGACATTCTCGGCATGACCTTTTACCCACACAAAACTGATATTGTGCTTTTGGGATAGCTGGTGATAACGCAGCCAGAGATCCTTGTTCTTTTTGCCGCCGGCGAAATTGGTGGCGATCCATTTTTTCAGCCAGCCTTCTTTTACAGCTTTCACTACATACTGACTGTCGGAATAAACAGTAATTTTTAAACCATCCCTGTTCAATGCTTCCAGTGCCGCTATGACGGCCAGCAGCTCCATCCGGTTATTGGTGGTACGGCGATAACCGCCGGATAATTCTTTGCTCTTGCCCGCATACATCATAATGGCGCCATAGCCGCCGGGACCAGGATTGCCACGGGAAGATCCATCAGTATAAATAACGAGTTCTTTGTTGCTAGTCAAAATGGAAATGGATTAAAGAGTTAGGAAAGGGTAGCGTTTTAACACCGTACACCAGGGATTCAGGAATAAATGATCAATCGGGATGATATCACGGGTAACGATCTGTTTTTCGGTCAGCTTAAAATGTCGCTTAATGAGCTTAAACTTGTTGCGATCGGTGATCCGGTCGGTAGCGATTAGTATCTTTTTATTGGTGGCAGTGGCCAGCCCTTTATAGATCATTTCAGAACAATACATTTTATCGTCGGTAGCAAGGTCAAACTGGATGTCGAAGGACACTTGTTGTGCTTGTCTTTGATCGAGGTAATCCAGGAACTTCTTTTTTTCTGTTTCGGTAAGCGTATAACGGGCCACAGCAAAGCCCAGGTTTTTGGCAGGATTGCAAAAACTGTCGAGCGGCTCTTTCTTTACTTTATTGTGTATATGGAAATAATCTGTTTCAACATGGCATACATAAACCTTCCCACTGTCAACGAAGGCAATGCCGCCATGGGAGTAGGTAGCATCCTGTTTTGACAAAGCTTTGATTTGCTCACTGGAATAATCGGTACCCGTACGCAGTATCAGGTCGCCGGTTTGAATGATCTTCCGGGCATCGTTCAGCATAGATTCATTCGCTGTTTTGACTTCTTTTTTTTCTTCGGCTACCACATCGGTAGGGTTACCGGCAGCCTGTTCCGTGCCATTACAGCCGGTGAAGGCTAGCAGCAATAGCAGGGAGCAAGGAAATAAGAAGGCGAATGGTCGTTGTATCATACTGCGAATAACATAGCGGCAATGATCGGGAAAAATGAACAAATAAAAAAAGAAAGTCGGGAAAGAGGGAAAAGTCTGAAAGACAGTAAGTCCGGAAGTCGGTAAAATCTAAAAGTCCGTAAGTATGTTCGATATGATCGAAGATACTTACGGACTTCCGGTCTTGCAGACTTTCGGTCTCCCGTGTTATTCTATTTACTTATAAACTCAAAGTCATCGATACCTACCTGGTCGCCATAGGAGCCGCCGGGGCCGCCATCTTCTATGAAATAGCGAAATGCTATTCTGCCTTTCACGGTGCCGGTAATGCCCGCGAGGGTGATGGTATATTTGGTCCATTCAACCGGATAGTCAGCGCCCATGCCGGGGTTAATGTCCAGCAGTTTAGGTGTGAAGTCGCCGGTATCCCTGGCTGCCTTGCCTACAAATGCATTGCTGGATTTGGTATTGATCCAAACCTGCAACCTGTCGGCATAATCACCTTTGGTACGGGTATAAAAAGAGAATTGATCACCATTTTTCAAGTCGGTAGGAGGTGAGATCAGCCAGGCGCTGAGTACGGCTGCACCTTGTCCGCAGTTCATATCCACACTCACATATTCATTCTGGTTAAAGGTGGCGGAGTAAGCCGGGAAGCCTACTACTTCATCACCCAGTTTACCACCATATTCGAAACGTCCCTGGCGCCAGGCCATCGGGCCTGCCGGATCGCTGTTGTTAATGATGACCCACCCTTTTTTGGATGCGTTGGACACGGTATCAAAAGCTTCCTTGAATGATTTGGAAACAACAAGTGGGGGAGCTGGTTTTTCATCGGCCTTAAAATCCTTTTCGCAGGAAATGATCAATACGATCAATGCTGTAAGGCTGATTAAGGAAAGGTATAATTGCTTATTCATAAGAATAATTTTTGAAGCGCGGAAATTATGGTTTACTAACGAATGCTACACTGTCGATGCCCACGGCACTTCCGTTACCGGTGCTGCCAGCATCGAGCGTGTAATAACGGAAGGCAAACCTTCCCTTGGCGGGTTTGGTAAATCCGGCCAGGGTAATTTCAAATCTTGTCCAGTTGGCAGGATAGGCCTTGGGGTTGAATGCAGTGGGATCATCCGTGGAAGTAGCATAATCAAACCAGTCATCCACCAAATTGTACACAGGAGGGTTAATGGAATGCACCAATTCAAAATCGCCCCTGTCGGCAGTATAATTAAAAGCCGGATCGCGTGGATCGAGTGTGGCGCCTACATTGGTGCTCTCATTCTTGCGGTTGATACATACTTCCAGGTTATTGCCATAGTCCTGGGCCGTTCCGGGCGTTCCATACAGTGCGCAACGGGTATAAAAAATGATCTTATCGCCATTCTTCATCCATATGGAAGGGGAGATCAGCCAGTTGCTGGCTACGGAAGCGCCACCGGAAGTGACTTCTGCGTCACATACGATATAACCGGCATAAGTGCCTTTGGAAGACCAGGCAGGGAAGAAAGGCATGGGAACAGGTGCACCGCTTTCGGTAGCTAATGGGCCGCTGCCTTGTATCCAGATATGGGTGCCTTTGGGATTGCTGTTGTTAACTGGTATCCAGCCCCTGTGAAAGGCGCTGGCCACGGTATCAAATTCTTCTACAAATGATTGATCTGGAATGGGTGGAGGGATAAGGGTCGCCGGATCGTCCTTTTTACAGGCTGTTACACCTATAACAACGACACATACGGACAGGATGATCCTGGTCAAAGTAGATATTCTCATGATGCGCAGTAGTTTGGTAAATGATTAAATGAAAATAATCATTTTTTAACAAAATTTCAAAAACAACTTGCGCTATCCTTATGGTAGATATTCCTATTTATAAAGTCTGTAATACCGGTTACTTACGAGGGTTAGAAAGTGAGGAAATGCTCATGGCAACTGGGTATTATTGGTGGCGGAAGGCTATACTTGTATCACCCCGGTATTGAAGGGTGGCATATGCGGTTGGTGGTTGGCGGCAGCAAGCCCTTCAGAGATCAGCTGTCGGGTATGGATGGGGTCTATGATGGCATCTACCCATAAGCGTGCGGCTGCATAATAAGGGCTAGTTTGCTGGTCGTACCGTCCTTTTATTTCATTGAGCAATTGCTGTTCATCTTCCGGGGATACTTCTTTGCCTTTGGCCTTCATGCCTGCTACCTGTATTTGCAGGAGCGTTTTGGCAGCTTGCTCACCACCCATTACGGCTATTTTAGCCCCTGGCCATGCATAAATGAAACGGGGATCATAGGCCTTGCCGCACATGGCATAATTACCCGCACCATAAGAGTTTCCTATTACAATAGTGATCTTGGGAACAACTGAGTTGGCCACCGCATTGACCATCTTGGCGCCATCCTTTATAATGCCTGATTGTTCGCTGCGTGAACCTACCATAAAACCGGTTACATCCTGCAGGAAGACCAGTGGGATCTTCTTCTGGTTGCAATTCATGATAAATCGTGCTGCTTTATCTGCACTGTCATTGTAGATCACGCCGCCCATCTGCATTTCTCCTTTTTTGCTCTTCACCATTTTACGCTGATTGGCTACAATGCCTACGGCCCATCCATCGATGCGGGCATAACCACAGAGAATGGTTTTGCCATAATCCTGTTTGAACTGATCAAATTCAGACCCGTCTACCAGGCGTTCAATAACATCCAGCATATCATAAGCCTTTGTAGCATCTGCGGGGATGATGCCATATAATTCAGCAGGCGATTTTGCTGGTTCAGCAGGAGTAATGCGGTCGAAGCCGGCCACTTTCGACTGGTGCCCCAACTTGCCCATGATCCTTTTTACCTGGTCCAGACATTCCTGTTCTGTTTCGAACTTGTAATCGGCAATGCCGCTGATGGCAGTATGGGTAGTGGCGCCCCCCAATGTTTCGCTGTCAACATCCTCTCCAATGGCCGCTTTCACGAGGTAGGGCCCTGCCAGGAAGATAGAGCCGTTTCCTTCCACCATTAAGGTTTCATCGCTCATAATGGGCAGGTAAGCACCTCCTGCCACACAAGATCCCATAACTGCGGCTATTTGGGGAATACCAATGGCGCTCATCCGGGCGTTGTTGCGGAATATGCGGCCAAAATGTTCTTTGTCGGGGAAGATCTCATCCTGCATGGGCAGAAAAACGCCTGCGCTATCTACCAGGTACACTACCGGCAGGTGATTTTCCATCGCTATTTCCTGCATACGCAGGTTCTTTTTGCCTGTTATGGGAAACCAGGCTCCGGCCTTGACTGTTTGGTCATTGGCTACAATCACACATTGCCGGCCGCTGATATAGCCAATGCCGGCCACGGTACCACCTGAAGGGCAGCCACCTTGTTCCTGGTACATTTCCCAACCGGCAAATGCACCTATTTCTGTAAAGGGGGTATTTTCATCCCGCAGGTATTCAATTCGTTCACGGGCTGTGAGTTTTTTCTTTTCCCGTTGCTTTTCTATGGCCTTCTTTCCGCCACCCAATGCCACCTGTTCAAACCGCTGGCGCAGTTGACTCAGGGCTAATTTCATCACATCTTCATTCTTGTTGTATTCCAGGTTCATGATGCAAGCGTTTGTATCGCAAAATAAGCTTTAATGATACAAGTTTAACGCAACAGGCAACGCCGCCAATAAAGATTTCATTATTTTTAAAGGCTATGTGGAAGAAAAATAAGACACTGGTTATATTGTTAGCGTTGGCCATCCTCATCAAGCTATTCTCCCTTTTCCCGGATGCAGTAGAACGGTATTATACGCATGGACTGTATGCAGTGACCTCCTCTATACAACGCGCCATCTTCGGCTGGATACCCTTCAGTATAGGTGATCTTTTCTATGGGATAGCGATCCTGTTCCTTGTGTATAAACTATATGACCTGGTGAAACGGCTTATCCGGAAGCAAACCAACCGTCAATACTGGATAGGCGGAGCAAGGCTGTTTGCAACTATATTTCTTTGGGTATACGTATCGTTCAATGCCCTGTGGGGGTTGAATTATAACCGGCATGGCATTGCTGCCGAACTGGGCCTGCAGGTGGAGCCATACACAAAGGAAGACCTTGTGGCGGTGATGCAAACGATCACTGACAGGTTATATACCTTTGATTCTACCGGCCGCATCAACCGCACCTCCCTGCGCAAAAAAAAGATATTATTCACGGGCGCCGTCAATGCCTATGACAGTCTCGCGCTTCATCATGCGGGTATCAGCTATTCATTTCAATCGGTAAAGCCATCTTTGTATAGTTACCTGGGCAACTACCTGGGTTTTTCCGGATACTACAATCCTTTTTCAGGCGAAGCCCAGGTCAATACGACCATGCCGTTATTTGTACAACCTTTTACTACCTGTCATGAAATAGGTCACCAGTTGGGGTATGCCAAAGAGAATGAGGCCAACTTTGCCGGCTACCTGGCCGCCAAATCAAGTTCCGATGCAGGCTTTCGTTATTCGGTCTATTTTGATCTGTATTCCTATTCCTGGTACTATCTCTACCGGCAGGATTCTGTATTGGCCAAACAGTTTACTGCTGCTTTGCCAGCGGGGGTGAGAAAGGATTATGTGGAATTGAGGGAATTTCTGCGCAGGCACCGCAATCCGGTAGAAGCTGTTATAGATAACTTATATGGGCAATACCTGAAGGCCAATCAGCAGCCTTCAGGGAAATTGAGTTATAATGAGGTGATCGCCTGGTTGATTGCGTACTATAAAAAGTATGGGCCAGCCGCGATTTAGAACTTATTCTTCCACATCATGCTTTCGATGGGTCTGTTGGGCTGACCGCTGTATTTAGCGTTTGCCTTCTGGTTATATTTAACTTCGATCTCGCCTTCCACCGGGAAGTAGATCAACTGTCCGATGGGCATCCCTGCATATATTTTCACAGGTTGTTTTACGGATATTTCGAGGGTCCAGTTACCACAGAATCCTACATCTCCCTTACCCGCCGTGGCGTGGATATCGATACCCAGCCGGCCTGTAGAGGATTTTCCTTCCAGGAAGGGTACATGGGCATGGGTTTCTGTATATTCCAAGGTAACACCCAGGTAAAAAACGTGTGGATAGAGTACAAATCCATCATCGGGGATCTCAAAAGATTCGATGGTATTGTGTTTTTTGGCATCCAGGATATGCTCACGATAGGTAGCCAGAACTTTACCGAGGTGCACATCGTACGAATTGCTGCCGAGGCATTCTCTTGTATAAGGCTCGATCTTAATGGTTCCTTTCTCTATTTCTTCCAATATGCGGCTGTCCGACAAGATCATGTGGTATGCTTATTTTATATTTGAGGCGAAATTAGCTCAGGGAGCGAAAGTAAATGCTAAAATTATACAGTGGCGCTGTTTTATCAACATAATATCAACGAGCACACCAAAGTGGGGATCTGGCGGATAGAAGAGCCTGAGTCTTTTTTTCTGGAAAAAGTACCCCTCAAGCGGGATGTATCCCATCCCTACAAGCGTTTGCAGCACCTGGCAGGCCGATACCTGCTGCCGGCCCTGTACGAGGATTTCCCCTTGTCTGAGATCCTGGTGGCCGATACGCGTAAACCTTTTCTGGAAAACGAGCAATACCATTTTTCCATTTCCCATTGTGGCAATTTTGCCGCTGCCATTGTAAGCGATATTCACCGGGTAGGCGTGGATATTGAATTCGTGACCCCCCGGTTACGAAAGATCGCGGAGAAATTCCTCCATAAGGACGAAGCCCTTTTCCTGGAAGATTGGGAGCTTTTACCGCAAATGCACCTGGAATTGACCACCCTGCTTTGGAGCGCCAAAGAAGCAATTTATAAATGGCATGGAGAGGGTATGATGGACTTTAAGGAGCATATGCGACTGTCCGGCGCCATTAAGGCCGGTTCTAATGAATGGATCACCATGCCTTTTGAGTTCCGGAAGGGGGCTGTAATTCCCATGACCGTCACCGCCCGCTTATTTGATCAGTTGGGCCTGGCCTGGGTGGTTACCTAAGATCGCCTAATCGCCGGCCAGGAAAGCTGCGATCTGCCATTTGCCTTTTTTCTTCTCCAGCATCAGCCTGTAATCGCAAATATCCCAGGAAAGGTCGTTTCTTATCCAGCCGGTTATTTTGCCGTCAAAAGTCTGGATGTACACCCAATTGTCTGAGGAGCCTCCCATGTTTTTGGACACAGGTTCCTCGATTACCTTTACTACATCGTAATTCAATTGGCCTACCGAGGCCGATAAGCGGTCGGGTTTGGCCCTCACATTGGCATCCGGCGCAATAATGGTAAGGCAGGATGCGCAGCCATTACAATAATCTTCCTTGATATCCATTTGGGAAGCATAGGGAAAAATAAACAGCCCCTTTTTCTTATCCCCCCAAACGCCACCCAATGCGATCACCGTTTGGAGGTTTTTCCACACCGATGAAGAGGGATAGACCGGAGCATACATTTCTTTAAACCCCTTGATCGTATTCATATTTCCATCAAAAGAAACTTGAACAGCGGGGCTTAACAGCTTTAGCAATGCCGGTGCATCCTTACGGGCCACTACAGCCTTCAGGGTGTCCACAAATACTTTGAGGGAACTATCCTTATTTACTTCATTGCGGGGTGGATACCGGTAAGTTTGTCCAATAGATAATAAACTGTTCAATGTCAGTGCCAGAGCCAATACATATTTCATATCAAAGCCTTAAAGTGGGCGCAATTTTACGGTTATTCTTCCAATAAATCCGGTTCTTCATCCATCAAATTCAATTGGATATTGTCACTACCTGCAATGCCTTCAATAGAACCTTTGATATGGGCTGCATTCAGCAATACTTTTTCCAGCTGCTTCTCCCGGGCTTTCCAAAGCTTTTCCATGGCATCCCGTTCCTTTTGAATGGAAAGCTTCATCGATTGAAAACCTTCCCTTATGGCCTTCCATTGTTCTCCAAATTCATTGCTGGTGAGGTAATCGTATAGCAGGTGCATCTTATCGCCCCGGTTTTCCTGCGAGCGGGTGGCATTGAATATCCTGATGATCCCATCACGCAACACATAGGAAAGGGCGATCACTTCGCCGAAAGTACAGACCCAGATGCCTTCCACCTGTCCAAATTTGGTCAGTTGTTCCGGCATCGCCTGGGTTACGATCACGGCTACATCGGCTGTTGTGCTCCGCATGTCGGCTTTCAGCTTTTCTATCCACGACTTATCAAAATGCTTGGTGCGTTTGCTTTCATATATAATACGGCCGCATTCCTGTCCAAACTGGTTACGGATGGTTTGGATACAGTCGGCCCCCCGGATACCTTTTCCCACCTCACTGATCATATCGAAGGGAAAGGCGGCCCGGAGCATTTCTTCCAGTGCCAGCTCCTGGATCTCCCCCTGCAGCTGCATGGAACCCTGCTCGGCTTTTCGCTGCATTTCTTCTATCAGCCGTTTTTGGTCCTCCAATTGCTTTTCCAGCTCCTTACGCTTCAGCTGGTGCTCGATTTCCCGGATAGCTGTTTTCTCTTCTTCCTGCTTCCGGAGGTCTTCAGACAGTCTCGTCCGCTCTTCCTGCAGTTTGCGCTGGACCGATAATTCCAACTCAGCCTCCCTGGTTTGCAGGGCCTGTTCTTTTTGAAGGAATTCCAGCTCTTTCTGCCGGGCCAGTTTCAGCTTTTCTTCATTGTCCTTATTATTCTGTGTAAGCAGGTTTAGTTGGTTTTCGAAATCAGCGCCAATGCTTTTGCGCAGGTTTATTTCCAGCGATTGCTGCAGTTTTATCTTTTCTTCCTGAAGCTTTTGGGTGTATTCTGTGGCGACGGCCTGGGCCTGTTGCTGGAATTCCTTTTCTTTCCGGGCAAACAATTCGGCCTGGTCCCGTTCTTTTTTGGCTGATTCTTCCGTTACCTGCTTCTTGTAGGCTACCATCTGTTCGCGTAGTTCCTTCTTGTATTCTTCCGATACAGCGTCCTCAATATCAAACTGATGTCCACATTTGGGACATTTTATATCCGTTGCCATCCTGGTAGTTTTGGCGCAAGTTAATTAAAAAGGGAGTGTTATGAGTTTAACGTACAGTCTATTGATTTCGAAGTCTGTAGTTCGGATTACTGCCCCCTGCTTCAAGCTCCCGTCCCGACTTGACCCGATCCGGGTATCTCTGGATGGACCCGAACGTAGTACTACCTAATTTTTTTGTCATGATAAAAGAAAAATGAACTGGTAAATGATGTTAAAAAGCACTGAATGGATTGAAGAATAATAACTTACGGTAAAGAACGTATGTTTTTGGGGCAAGGCTAAAAAAAAGTTACCAGTTGCAGTATATTATCAAATTTGCCTATTTTTATAACGACTACTATTACCGCATCATCACTGTTTTAATCCGTCCCGGTAGCACACTGACTCCATTCTGAAGCGACTTTCTATTAACCCATGCTGTATGGCTATACAGCTTGTACCCACTTAGCTTTATCCGGACCCTTTCTGGTTAATGTTACTGATTACGTTGCACATTGCTGTTAAAGAAGTATTCCTTTTTTAGCATAGAATCATTATTGTCATTATACAAAACCTAAACATTCAATTATGCAAGGAACTATGGCAGTCGTTACCTGCTTTGCCGCCGACTTTGCTCCCAAATACTGGGCGCTTTGCAATGGGCAAATATTAGCCATCGCTCAAAACCAGGCCTTGTTCTCACTGTTGGGGACAACCTATGGAGGGAATGGTACAACTACCTTTCAGTTGCCCGACTTACGGGGACGTACGGTCGTAAGCCAGGGATCAGGGCCTGGTCTGTCGCCCTATACTTTGGGGCAGAAAGCCGGCAATGAAACCGTTACATTAATTGCCAGTAATGTACCACCGCATCAACACGTTGGGCCTTCTAATTTTTACCTGCAGGCCGATAACCTGCCGGGTGGTGATGGAAGTGTTGAATACAATTTCCCGGCTAATTTCAATAATGCCTATGCGCCTGCACCTACCGCTAATGTTACTATGCTGGAGCCCGCCTATACAGGCACCATCAATCCGAGTGGGGCACAACCTTTGCCGATACTGATGCCCTACCTGGCTATTAATTATATTATTTGTTTGTCAGGTATTTTTCCAAGTCGCAATTAAACTGCTCACTAACCATCACCATAAAGTAATAATCATGTTTACTGAACCATATTTAGCGAATGTTACCATCTTTGCCGGCAATTTTGCCCCACGGGGTTGGGCTTTTTGCCGGGGACAGTTGCTTTCCATATCAGAAAATTCGGCGCTTTTTGCCCTGATTGGCACCATCTATGGAGGAGACGGTCAGGTTACTTTTGCGCTACCCAATCTGCAAAGCCGCGTAGCTATTCATGCCGGTCAGGCGCCAGGCCTTTCCTCTTATGTTATTGGTCAGATGGCGGGTACAGAAAGTGTGACCGCCACAGGCAACCAGTTGGGGGGGCATACCCATCCTTTTGTGAGTGCTACCGGTAAGCCAACCGCCAATAGCAGCGTCGGCACAGTGGCCGATCCGACCAACGCTGTACCAGCCGTTACATCGGTTAATGCATACAATACCGCTACCTCAGGAGCAGTGATGGGTGCAGTTACCTGTACAGCCACCACAGCGCCTGCAGGAAGTGGCAGTCCGCTGGACATTATTTCACCCTACCTGGCGATGAATTACATTATTGCTGTGGAAGGTATTTTCCCATCCCGTAACTGATGCCACTACTCAATTATTAACAACACTATTTTAAAGCATATAATTTATGGAAGGAGTTATAGGTTATGTAACCGCTTTTGCCGGCAATTTTGCTCCCAGGGGCTGGGCCCTTTGCCAGGGACAGATATTGGCCATTTCTCAAAATACGGCACTCTTCTCTATTTTAGGAACATCCTATGGCGGTAATGGACAAACTACTTTTGCCTTGCCTGATCTGCGCGGCCGGGCTGTTGTAGGTGTTGGCCAGGGCCCCGGATTATCGTCTTACGATTTGGGACAAGTTGCCGGAACAGAGATCAATACTATGACATTGGCCCAATTGCCTGCTCACACACATACCGCTACTATAAAAATTACACCGAACGCGAATACTCAACCAGATGGAGCTACACCCCTCAATAGTGTATATGCTTCGCCAACAGGAGGCGATCAGCTCTATGGTGCTGGTGGTTCAGTGGCCATGAAAGCGTATCCTGGCACCCTGACAACAGGACTAAACACTGGCGGGCCCACCCCTTTTTCCACCCTGCATCCGGTATTAGCGCTCAATTACCTGGTTTGTATTCAGGGTGTGTTCCCTGCGCGGAATTAAGGAGCAGTGATTATTCATTTTTAAACCGATCATATGTCCCTCGTTGCAGGACTTTTATTACCCCGGTCCACCGATTACCCCTCCCTGGGTTTTGATATCCTGGATGGATTACGTTATAGTTTCAAAAGAGCCGGACAGGATACTGTCCGGTTCATTACAGAAAATATCGGGTTTGGTGAAGACCACGACCTGAATTATGCAAAGGCTGAAAAGCTGGTATTGCAGGAAAATGTAGATGTAATGATCGTCTATTGCAATGCTGGTAATGCGGAGGCGCTTTACAAGCTGGCCGGTATAGCCGGTAAACCCTTTATTTTTTTGGACCCCGGCATGCAGTTGCCGGAAATAGCCGCACAACCTTATTGCTACCATATTTCCCTGCAGGGAATCCATGCCTGCCGCATTGCGGGATTTATGGCTGGTGAACAAAACCGCAGGGTTCTGATGGCTACCTCCTTTTATGATGGTGGTTACCGTGGCCCCTGGGGTTATACCCGTGGACTGGCCGCCGCCGGTGGTACTGTATGTGGTAATTATGTGAGCGGCTATAAAGAAGCTGAGTTCAACATAGATGCCTACATGCAGTTGCTGCAACATTCCGGTGCACAATCTGTGGCAGCTTGCTTCAGTAGTTACCTGGCCAACCTGTTTATCAAAGCATTGAAAGAAAAAGATCCATCAGCCACTGCATTGCCTTTCTATTGTTCTCCATTTATGGCAGAAGAGATACTGCTGTCGCAATGCGATTTTCCGGGTGGTACTTTTCATGCTATTGTGCCCTGGAGTACGACCCTGCAAGGTGAAGAGCAGGAAGTGTTTATGCAAACCATGCGCCGGGAGAAAAACAAGCAGGCCAATATTTTCCACTTACTGGGCTGGGAGTCGGGTATCCTCAGCCTGCAGGCATTGCAGGAAGGAGTGAGTGCTCTGAATGAATTTTCTTATAACAGTCCCCGTGGTACCGTCACTATTCATCCCCGTACGCAGCAAACCTATGCGCCTTTGTATAAAGGAGCCATCGTTGCTGGCGATCAGGGTAAATGTGCCCTGCAAATCATGGAAATGATCCCTGTATCGGCATCAGACCATAAAGCAGTAATGGATGATAAACCTGAACTGGGTTCGGGCTGGAAAAACAATTATTTATGTATTTGACCTATGCGTATAGCTATACTTTGTAACGACAGAATTGCCTTGCCGGCATTGGATCAGCTACTGGCTACCGGCCTTGTGGTTGCGGTAGGGGTGCCCTTTGGAAATTATGCCATACGCACACTTATTGAAGACCGCTGCAGGCAGGTAAACGTATCCTTGCAGGAGTTTCACAAGAAGACGATCGGGCAGGAGTTATACCAATGGATCACGCAACACAAGCCAGATGTAGTACTGGTTAAAACATTTCCCTTCCTGATTCCTGCTGAAGTCATACGCCTGCCCCGGTTTGGCTTTATCAATTTCCATTATGCGCCCTTACCTGAATGGAGGGGCGCCAACCCGTTATTCTGGATGATACGCAACCGTGAGACAGCGGGTGCGGTAACTGTTCATGAAATGAATGAGACCTATGATGCGGGCCCGGTGTTGTTACAACAACCTGTGCCCCTGGCACCTGATATGAACTTTGGACTTTTCTATACACAGCTGGCTTATGCAGGTGTACACGTGACTGGTATGCTGCTGAATGGCTTGCTTACCGGCACGCTGCAAAAAAGGGAGCAGGATCATTCAAAAGCCAGGTCTTATGGACGGCCATCTGCTGCTGATCTATTGATCAACTGGGCCGTGATGGACGCGGGAGAAGTAAATGCCCTGGTCAACGCCTGCAATCCCTGGAATAAAGGAGCCGCTACCCGGTGGAACAACTGGATGTTTGGCATTAGTCATGCCACCATTCTTCAACAAAGGGGAGATGGTAAAGTGCCCGGTACCGTTATTTCCATAAATGACCGGGAGGGATTGACCATTGCCTGTAAAGATGGCCATGCCATCAGGGCCGAGGTGGTGTATTGTGAAGAAGGCTTTTATCCCGGCCATAAACTCGCTGCCTTTGGACTACAGGAAGGACATTGCCTTTCCTGAATAAGATAAACATGTAAAACCATTCCAATGAGAAGTAAAATACTTACTGTTTTCCCGTTATTATTGATGATCATTTTAATGAACCTACCCGGCACCTTGCTTGCCCAGCAATGGGGATTCCGGAATGGTTGGGGTACTGCCACTTCCGGACAGGAAAGAGGGGCGGCCTCGGCTTCCGACGCTGCCGGCAATGTCTATGTGGCCGGCGTTTATGTGGGATCCATCGATTTTGGTACCGGGCCTTTGCCTTCTAGCGGTGCAAATGAAGGATTTGTGGCCAAGTTTAATTCGGCCGGGGTGTGCCAATGGGCGGTTGGCTTTGCTTCAACGGTTGCAGGCAACGACCAGGCCACTTCCATCACGGTAGATGCAGCCGGTACCAATGTATATGTTGGCGGCTTCTTTTTTGGTGATATCACCATCGCTCCTTTACCCACAGTAACAAAAACACTTGTTACTGGTTTTATTGCCAAACTGAATGGGGCCAACGGACAGGGGCAATGGATCAATACTATCGACGGTACCGGTTCGGAAGCCGTTCAATCGCTTTGCCTGGATGGGACCGGCAATCTATATGCCTCAGGCTCCTTCCCCAATGGCGCGTCCTTCGGTGGCGGTGCTGCTGTTAGTGCAAATGGAAATTCTTCTAATGACCTTTTTGTGGCGAAACTGAATCCTGGCACTGGCGCTTTTAACTGGGTGAGTACTGGTGGCGCCCTGAGTAATACAGATAATGGCACGGGAAGTGGTATTGCCTATGTGTCCGCCCTGGATGAAATTGTGCTTACAGGGAGCTATACCTCGGCCACCGCTACCTATGGTAGCTTTAGTATCACCAATGCAGGCTTACAGGATGTTTGCTTTGTAGAGGTGAATGCCACTACTGGTGCTTTTGTCAATGCCATTGGAGCAGGTGGTGCACAACAGGATGATGGCGTAGCGCTGGTATATGATCCCTCCACCCAGGATATTATGGCGGCGGGTGAATTTGCCAGTCCTACCATCCAATTTGGGAGCAATCCGGCCCTTACCAACGAAGGCAACCTCGATGCATGGTACCTGCGGTTTAATCCTGCTACCGATGCTTTTGTATGGTCGAAGGGCGCTGGCGGTAGCACCGGCGGCGCCGATCGGGCTTTTGATATCACTACCAATGGCGTAGGCTCTGTTTATGTAGTGGGGACCTTCAGGGGTGTCATGGACATTCCTACGACGCTTGTTACCCCTATCACTATTACAAATACTAATACCGCTGATGATATTTTCCTTGCCCGTATCCATGCGGCTGATGGTAATGGCGAGTTGCTGGGGCATGGGGCAGGCATTGCAGGAAATACCGTCAGCAATATAGGGAATTCGGTGACGGCGGGTGCTACCGGAAGCATATGGGTTACCGGTAGTTATGGAAACACCATTACGTTTGCGCCATTAGCTGCTTTACCGCTTGTAAGCACCGCGTCCGATGTATTCCTTGCCCGCTATATAGATCCCGGTCCACTCACCGCCACCCAATCGCAAACACCAGTCACCTGCCTGGTAGGTTGCAATGGTACCGCTACGGTCACACCATCCGGTGGGGTTACGCCATATACATATGTGTGGACGGGCAGTACAAGCACTACCGGCACAGCTTCAGGTCTTTGCCCCGGCGCTACCCTCAGCGTTACGGTTACGGATGCTATCGGCTACACCGTCACCAAAAATTATACGATCACACCGGCCGGTGGGCTGGCATCTACCACTGCTTCCAATACAACATTTGTAGTGTCTGCCACCAATAATAATATCTATGATGCCAGTTGTAACCTCATTGCTACCCTCTTGCCCACACCAGGTAGTCCTGTAAGTGGTACGGTGGCGGCAAGGGTATGGTTTGAACCGGGCGTACCTGTTTATACGTCTGTCACCCTCCAGCCATATGTAGCAAGGCATTATGAACTAACGCCGGCTACAGGAGCAGCTACCGCTACAGGTAAAGTAACTTTGTATTTCACACAAACAGAGTTTAATAACTTTAATGCTGCACCAGGTAGTGTAGCCAACCTGCCAACGGGTCCCGGGGATGCCGCAGGCATAGCCAATGTGCGCATAAGTAAGTTTTCAGGCGCCACCAGTAACCCTGCTACCGGCTTACCAGGCACTTATACAGGCGCTTCCGCATTGATCAATCCCGTAGATTCGGATATAATATGGAATGCGACGCTTAATCGTTGGGAGATCAGCATCACGATTACCGGCTTCAGTGGCTTCTTCTTACAAACGTCAACCACTATCCTGCCTGTTACCTGGGTCTCCGTAAATGGTTCGCTCAACGCACAAGGTAAAGCAGTTGTTAGCTGGAAAGTACAGGAACAACAGGTAGCGTCTTACAGCATTGAAAAATCGCTGGATGGACAGCCATTTGTTTCTATAGCAGATATCTCCTCCAAAGGCAATGGTGAAAATGAATACAGCTTCCAGGAAGCCCAGGCCTTAACCGGAAAAGCTGCGTACCGGATAAAGCAAACCGATATCAATGGACGCACGACCTACAGTAAGTCGCTGCTGCTGAGAAGCGACCGCCAGGCCTGGGTGACCTTGTACCCCAATCCTGTAAAGACCTCAGCGGTATTAAATGTTACGGATAAAGAATTGCTCAACACCACCGCTCACCTGTATGATGGTACAGGCAGGGAAATACAACGCATACAAATAACACAAAGTGTAACCACCATTCACATGGATCAATACAAGGTGGGAGTGTATACCTTGAAATTAAAGAACGGACAAACAATCAGAATACTGAAAGAGTAAAGTCAATAGGTCGTAGTTTTGGAAACGAGGCTGTGTACTGTAATGGTACACAGCTTTTTTTATGTACGGTATTTTATTCACTCTTCTTTATACTCATGTATTCCGTAGGTGTAATGCCAAATTGCTTCAGGAAGTTTCGTCCGAAATTATTCTGTGAGTTATAGCCTACCATATCGGCCACCTCGTATACTTTGTATTGGCCAGCTGCCAGCATTTCAGCTGCTTTTTTCAGGCGGGTAATATTGATCAGCTCATTGGGTGTAAGGTTGGAGATGGCCTTGATCTTGCGGTATAAAGTAGGGCGACTCATGTTCATGATCCTGGCCAGTTTTTCCACATCCAGCTCTGTGTCTTCCAGGTGAAGGCGGATGGTTTCATTCAACGTTTCCAGGAATTGCTCATCTGCATTAGAATAAGCCATGCTCTTGATGTGCACGAGGGGAGAGTTGGCAAAGTATTCCCGTATTTTATGACGGTTGGTGAGCAGGTTGGCTATCTGTACCTGCAGGTGCTCCGGTGAAAAGGGCTTCTCAATATAGGCATCGGCCCCCAGCTTAAGTCCTTCGATCTTCGATTGCAGGGTATTTTTAGCTGTGAGGAGAATGACGGGTATATGACTAAATTCGAAATTCGTTTTGATCAGGCGGCACAATTCAAAACCATCGAGCCCAGGCATCATTACATCACTGATCACCAGGTGCACGGCTTCTTTGCCCAGTATGGACAATGCTTCATGGCCATCAGTGGCTTTCAATACCGTATATTGAGCGCCCAGCTCTTCTGCCAGGAATTCAATGATCTCTTCATTGTCATCAACCAGTAATATAGTAGGTGTCATAGCATAGAGGTTTATGGATTGACCGATTGAATGGTATTGTCGTTTTGTTCACGGCTCCCGGCGCCATGACTGGCTGCTGATAATGGCAAACTGATCACAAATGTATTTAGCCCGTTATGTGTTTCCTTTAAGTACAGATCGCCCTTGTGCAGCTGTGTCAGTGAGCGGGCCAGTGCGAGACCAATACCTGTTCCTTTTTGTTTTTCAGTTCGCTTTAACCGGAAAAAAGGCTCAAATATCTTTTCTTTCATTTCATAAGGGATGAGGTCCCCATCATTGGCGATTTCAATCGTAAACGATGTTGCGTCATCCAGTATAGGTAATAATTGTACCTGCACCTGGGTTCCGGCATACTTGATGGCATTACTGAATACATTACTGAGTATCTTGTTCAATGCGTCCTGATCGGCCATGGTATACAATGCCTGTGCCGGCAGGTCCAAGGTGAATATTAAATTGCGTTGTTCGGCCAATGGTTTGAAATTGGCATAGGTTTCCTCCAGCAGTTCAGATATATTGATGGCAGTAAAGCTAAGGCTGAAACCCTTGGCTTCTGTTTGCCTGAAATCTAGTAATTGGTTGGTAAGATCTATCAGTCGGTCGGTATTGCGTTCCATGATCTGCAAGCTGTTGCGTAGGTCTGGCAGGTCATCAGCTTTCCTGATCACTTTCTCCAGTGGCCCTTTAATTAAAGTAAGCGGGGTTTTGATCTCATGAGCCACATTGGTAAAGAATTCTATTTTGGCCTGGTACAACTCTTTCTCTTTTTCATGTTCCAGCAATTCTATTTTACGTTTATTTTTCTCTTCTGTTCTGCGGTGGTAATTACGAATGATGTATAGGATGATCCCTGTCAACAATAGTGCATACAAAAGATAGGCCCAGCTACTGGCCCAGAAAGGAGGCAGGATACGGATCTGTAATTGGGCCGGTTGGCTGTTCCACTGACCAGTGCTATTGGCTGCCTTTACAATGAACCGGTAGGTGCCGGATGCCAGACCTGTAAAATATACTTTTCGATTTGCCTTCAGGTAGGTCCAGTCTTTATCCAGGCCTTCCATTTTATACATGTATTCTGTGCGTTCAGGCGCCGTGTAGCTCAACGCGGCGAAGTCAATGCTGAAGGTGGATGCCGTATGGGGAAGTGTAATGCGGTCTGTTTGTAATACAGAATTGGAAAGGGAAGAGCCTTGTTCGTTAATGCCAAGCTCTTTATTATTAACCTGGAAGCCGGTAATATAAACCGGTGGCATAAACTTGTTTTGCGTGAACTCGTCGGGGTTAAAACTGATCAGTCCTTTCACACTGCCGAAATACATGTGTCCCTTCTTGTCTTTATAAGCTGAATGATAATTAAACTGGTCACTCAGCAATCCATTGCTTTTGGTATATACCTGGGTGCTTCCGGTAACGGGATTAAGGCAGGCAAGGCCCCGGGTAGTGCTGACCCACAAATTATGATGACTGTCTTCTTGTACCATGAATACAAAATCGCTGGGCAAACCATTTTTGGTGGTATACCGTTTCATCGATTTGGTGGCATGATTATACCGGCACAGTCCACCATCTTCCGTAGCTACCCATAAATTATGATAGCTGTCCTCAAAAACATTATTTATCAGGCCGCTGCTGAGGCTGTTGCTGTTGGCAGGATCGGGCAAGAGGTTGCCGCGCTCACCGGTGGTGGGATTGTAGTAAAACAAGCTTTTTCCACCGGTCGACAACCAGATGGTACCTGCATGGTCCTCAAGGATACTGGCTACGAAGATATTCTCCTGTATGGCCACAAAATCGTCTGTTTGCTTGTCATACCTGTACAAGCCTAATGGCGTTCCGGCCAGTAATTCACCTGCCCTTGTCTGGTAAAAAGTGATTACAAAACTGGCCGGGAAAGTGGAAGGGGCGCTGCGTCGTCTGGAGTAATGGCGTATGATCTTCCCGCTGGGAATATCCATTACATTGACACCATGTTCAAAAGTACCTATCCATAATTCGTTGCCTATGGCTGCCAGGCCATGGATATTGGTGTAAGAGATCGTAGAAGGAGTGCCGCCTGGTAAGTATTGTGATATCTTTCCCGTAGACTGTTCCAGCTTATTCAATCCGCCATCCTCTGTACCGATCCAAAGATTACCGTATTGGTCCTCACACATCTCCCGTACTGCATTGCCGCAGATATTATTGTAAGTACTGCCGGGAAAATATTTTTGGAAGGAAGTATATTGACGGGGATAATAATTGGCGCCTCCAAAGAAAGTGCCCACCCACATACCGCCTTCTTTATCCCTGCAAAGCGCATAAACGGCATTGTCGGCAAGGGAGTAGGGATCATTGAAATGTTTACGAAGGTTCTTCAGGCTGCCGTCCTGGATATTGTAAATGTAAACGCCCGATTCAGTCGCGATCCAATACTCATCACCGCCATAGTGCATAAAATCGCGCCCATAAACCACGGAATGATCAGCGTTTTTGGTTAGGATGTCTTTATACTTATGCGTAGCGACGTCGAAAACTTTGATACCCTGGTGAGAAGTGGCTACCAGTATATGCCCTTTGCCGGTAGCATAAATCTTTCCTATCCATTTGGAAGGAGGTGTGGCCGACTCATTAAAAAGATCGTAGCCGGAAAAGCGGCCTGTGGCAGCATCATACTGCAGCAGCCTGCCTTCAACGCTGGATACCCATAATTGACCATCGGCTGTAATGGTAATGGCAGATACTTCCTTTTGTTCATAATTGATCAGAGTGGGTACACTGTCTTTTAACCTGTTATACCGGTATAACTTCAATCCGAGTATAAACCAAACGTTACCGTTCTTATCAGAAGTTATGTCGCGCACATCTGTCCATCCGGTGCTCTTTATTAAACGGAAACTCTCTGACCTGGCAGTATACTGGTACAAGCCCTGGCGTGTACCTACCCATAAAATGCCCTGGTGATCCTGGTGCAGGCTATAGACGAAATTATTACCCAGACTGGTGCTGTCTGAGGGGGTGCGACGGAATACCTTGAAACTAATGCCATCAAACCGGTTGATGCCATCTTTGGTACCAAACCATAAGAAGCCTTCCTTATCCTGCGCAATACAATTGACGGTATTATGAGAAAGACCTTGTTCTACCTGGTAGTGCCTGAAATAATGGCCTTGTCCATACAGTTTACATGTACAGGCCATGAACAGGGCAATCGTTATGCAAATGACACTACTTTTCAAGCAGATGGTGTTGGCATTTGCACAAATATAACTAAGATATAAGACCCGCGTTGCATAGATCCTTAATTCATATAAGTCGTTCAGGCCGTGTAGGGGGGGCTTCGAGGCTACTTGCAAATTCGTATTAGCACTAGGTTTTTTTCGGTTCATTGTCCAGAATTGAGACATTTTGCCGAAACAATGAGACGATTAACCTTCTCTATGAAAAAGATTAATCCAAATTTTACACATGAATGCTGCACATGGTAATGATCATACCATGAGCAATATTCATGCAAACGTTTCCATTGTTTATTCACTAACAATTAACTGCCATATGAAATTTCTGAACTGTTGTTCCCTGCCGGGAACGATGAGCTACCGCATTGCGTGGCAAAAAAAAGGAAAGCTCCTCTTTCTTTTCCTCTTCCTTTCAACCTTATTGAACAGTGCACTGGCACAGGAAGATGCCAGGATCCCTGTAACGGGTGTTGTGAAAGACAGTGCCGGCCTGGGTATTCCCAATGTAAGCATTGCTGAAAAGGGTACTAAGAATTCCGTCATTACAGGTACCGACGGTGCCTTTTCGATCTCTATTGCCAACAACAAGGCCATCCTCGTATTTACTTCCATTGGGTATACTGCCCGCGAGCTAAAGGTAGGTACACAAACCAACCTGATCGTTGCCCTCGAAAGTGCCAACAAAGACCTCGGAGAGGTGGTGGTTATTGGTTATGGATCGCGTAAGAAAGAATCGCTTACGGGCGCCATTTCCACCATTACTTCCAAAGACATAGAAAAGGTGCATGGTGGAGCCACTGTTAGCTCGGGCCTGGCTGGTAAAATACCGGGGGTGAGTTTTCGTATGGCCGATGGCCGCCCCGGCGCCAGTGCCAATATCCAGATCCGCAATATGGGTAGCCCCCTGTTTGTAATTGATGGCATACAACAGGATGCAGGACAATTCAACAACCTTTCTCCCAACGATATAGAAAGCATTACCGTGCTGAAAGATGCGTCTGCCGCCATTTATGGCGTACGGGCCGCCAATGGTGTGGTAGTAGTAACCACCAAGCGTGGTAAAATGGGTACACGCAATACTGTTAGCGTAGACGCCTATACCGGCTGGCAAACCTGGACCCGCTTTCCCAAGGCAGTAAACAGTTCTTATGACTGGATGCTGGGGAAGGCAGATGCAGAAATGAACCAGTTTGGCAGCACCGGTATCACACAGGCCGAGCTGGATAAATACAAAGCCGGAACAGAATATGGGTATAAGAGCTTTGACTGGTATGACTATATCATACAGAAAAATGCTCCTATGACTTCCATTAATGCCAGCGCCTCCGGAGGCTCTGAAAGGATCAACTATTATTTTTCCGTTACCAGGTTTGACCAAACGGCTGTCCTGGGAAGAGAGTTCACTTTCGGGAGGACCAATATCCAAAGCAATGTAGATGCGAAGATCGCCGATGGTCTCAAAGTGGGTGTTCAGATCAACGGGCGCATTGAAACCAGAGACCAACCAGGTGTACCTGGTCAGGATGATTACTGGGCACCACGTTTTGCCCTACTCCGCAACAGGCCCATGGACCGTCCCTTTGCCAATGACAATCCCGAATATTTGCAGGATATTGGCCACAATGAAACCAATTGGGGCTTATTGACCAAGTCAAAATCGGGCTACTGGCGTGAGGACTGGCGCGTATTGCAAACCAATTTCAATGCAGAATACCAGGTGCCTTTTGTAAAAGGACTGGCAGCCAGGGCGCAATTCTCCTACTACCTGGCCGATAGGGTAATGAATGGCCATGAGTATACTTATGATGCCTACCGGTATGATGTGCCTACGGATAAGTACATTGTTACAGCTTCAGTGACCAATCCCTGGCGTGAACGCGGTACCCGCAAAGTAATGCGCAATATCTGGCAGTGGCAACTGAGCTATAACCGCAGCTTTGGTGAGCATACAGTCGGAGCCGTGGCAGTAGCTGAAAAGCAGGATATCCGCGATCTGGAGCAATGGGTGCACGCTGTGCCTAAAACAAATGCCTTGCCCCTGATCTATTTCGCTACAGTGGATGCCTACGATGACAGGGATAGCAGGGAAGCGAGGATCGGCTACATCGGCCGTGTGAATTACAATTATGCCAATAGATATTTCGTTGACTTCGCTGTACGGCGGGATGCTTCCTGGAAGTTTGCACCCGACAGACGGATAGGTTATTTTCCCCAGGTATCGGGCGCCTGGAGATTATCTGAAGAAGGGTTCTTCCAGAAGATGTTGGGAGGCAGTACGGTACTCTCTGACTTTAAAATACGTGCGTCCTGGGGTATCACCGGTGATGATGACGTAGGTATCGGCGCCTTCGATTACCTCAGTGGCTATAACTACAATGCAGGTATTGCCATTCTCAGCGGATCAAGCCTGGTTACCTCTGTCAATAGGGGAGAGCCTATTAAGAATATTTCCTGGTACAAGAGTAAGATAACTGATATCGGGGCTGACTTTAGTCTTTTCAATGGTCAGTTGAGAGGTACAGTGGATTATTTCTACCGCTTGCGTTCAGGATTACGTGGTCGTAAATACGATATCCTGTTGCCCAATGAACTGGGTTATGGACTGCCCGATGAGAACGTGAATTCGGAATCTCAAACAGGCGTGGAAGGCTCATTGGCCTACAGTGGCAAAATAGGTAGCCTCAATTATACGGTAAGTGGGAATGGTATGATCACCCGCGGTAAATTCGAGAGCTCGTACAAGCCAAGGTGGAACAATTCCTGGGATCATTTCCGTAACTCAGGTAATACCAGTCCCGACAGGTACCGCGATATTTTCTGGGGACTCAAAGCCCTCGGACAGTTTCAAAGCCAGGAAGACATCAATAACTACAAGGTGGATATAGACGGGCAGGGTAACAAGACGTTATTGCCTGGAGACATTATCTACGAAGATGTGAACGGTGATGGCAGGATCAATGGATTGGATGAAAGGCCCATTGGTTATACTACAGGCGGACAACCTAATATTACCTTTGGTTTCAGCATAGGGCTACAATACAAAAACTTTGACTTTACGGCCGACTTCTCCGGCGGCGGCATGTATGCCTGGAACCAGAACTGGGAAACAAGGAACCCTTTCCAGAACGAGGGAGGACTCAACAAAGAACTTACCAACCGCTGGCACCGTGAAAACCCATTTGATTTTAACAGCAAATGGATACCAGGCAAGTACCCTGCATTCCGTTACAACAACAGCAGTCACAGCAATTACAGGAACTCTACCTTCTGGTTGCACAACGTAACCTATCTCCGTGCAAGAACCCTGGAGCTGGGTTATTCTATTCCTAAATCAATATTGAGTAAAGCCAAAATACAAAGGGCCAGGTTCTATGTGAATGCCTATAACCTGTTCTCGCTTGATAACCTGAATCAATATGGTATCGATCCCGAGGTAATTGACGACAATGGTCTGCAATATCCGCAAAGCCGGTTTGTCAACATAGGGATCAATCTTTCTTTATAACCATTTTAATCCAGTGTAATGAAAAAGATACTTGCAATAACATCTATTATAGTAACTGCCTCCTTGTCCGGTTGTTTAAAAGACGATGCCTTTCTCGACAAGCAACCTACCAACCTGCTCGGCGAAACTCAACTCTGGAAAGATCCGGGATTGGTATTGTCGCTGCTGGGTAACCTGTACAATCGCTATTATGACCTGGAGTCTGTAGAAGACTGGGCCACTTTTGCCAACAACAACGATGCTTTCCCTTCTGAGAATGGTGCATATGGCCGTGTGCAGAATGTTGATTGGGGTTATGGAGAGTGGGGTACCTGGGATTATGGTTATATACGCGATATGAACCTGTTCATCCAAAAATGTACAGCTGCCGATAAACTGGAAGAAGGTGTTCGAAACAGGTTCCTGGCCGAAGCCCGTTTTCTCCGTGCCGCTTATTATTTTGAATTGGTAAAACGTATGGGTGGTGTACCTCTCATACTAGAACCTGAGCAGTATGATTTTAATGGCAACCCTTCTTACCTGCAACACCCCAGGGCCAAAGAAGCTGAAGTGTATGATTTTGTGATCAGCGAAGCGGAGGCTATCAAAGAAACCTTGCCTGCTACGATCAATGAAAAATCCAGGGCTACCAAAGCAGCAGCACTGGCCATGCAGGCAAGGGCAGCTGTATATGCGGGTTCTATTGCCCGGTATGGGGTCAATACCCCGCAGGTAGCTTTATCGGGCAATGAAGTGGGGATTCCTGCCGACAAGGCAACCGCCTATTATACCAAAGCCTTGAAGGCTGCCAAGGATATCATTGACGGACAAGCAGGGGCTTATGGTTTGTACAACAAAAAGCCCGAGCTTTCTGAAAACTTTGCCAGTCTCTTTACTGATAAAGCCAATAATGCTGAGGTGATCTTCGTGGAAGACTATAAACTGCAAAGTGGTAAAACACAAAGTTATACCCTGCGCAATCAACCACGCAGTACCGCTGAAGAACAGGAAGGTGGTCGTCTCAATCCGTCACTCAACCTGGTAGAGCAATTTGAAAAGCTCGACAATACTTTTGCACCACTGGCTACCAAGAGTGGGAGCAATTATG
Source organism: uncultured Paraflavitalea sp. (assembly GCA_966211765.1). GTDB lineage: Bacteria > Bacteroidota > Bacteroidia > Chitinophagales > Chitinophagaceae > Paraflavitalea. The sequence goes on along the minus strand of CBIHOV010000024.1, from coordinate 19,503 downwards.
TGTATTATACCAGCCAGGCAGATATTTTCGCAGGCAGGGATTACAGGTTATCAGGCACGGTATTATTGCCTGGTACACTGTTCAAGGGTAAACCCGTTGATATTTGGGCCGGCCTGCAATTGGGTGATGGCTCAGTCATAACGGCTGATGTGCCGGGTGCCCGTAAGGTGGTGAATGGTTCTGACATGCAGGTAGTAGGATATGATGGACCCATCAATGGATATGAATTCACTGCCCAAACGGGCTTCTATGTACGTAAATACCTCGATCCTGCAGTTGGATCAGGCCAACGGGGTGTGCAAAGTGAAGTATGGTTTGTACGCTATCGCTTTGGCGAAATGCTGTTGATCGCTGCCGAAGCCGCCTTTGAACTGAGTGATAAGGAAACAGCTAAGAATTACCTCAATACCCTGCGGGCAAGGGCAGGTCTTACCATTCCGTTGACTGCTGCTGATATTACCTTCGACAGAATTGTACATGAAAGAAGGGTGGAGTTGGCTTTTGAAGGGTTGTACCTGTTTGATATGAAACGCTGGAGGCTGGCGCATACTGTATGGGATGGTAATCCTATGAGCGCTACTGATCTGGTAGGCAATATTGGAAGCCCTACCAAAAGGAATACCCAGCCCTGGGGACTATGGCCTTACAAAGTGTATGACCCTGCCAGTCTCAACAATGGCAAGTGGATCTTTAAAGAAGTATTGCCCAACCGGGTCACTACTTCCGACAGGTTTCGCCTGGGCAATTACTATTCCTTCATTGGTGATGACATTATCAACAACAATCCTCAGATCATCAGGAATCCCAATCAATAAATCAATCCGATCATGACACGTACATTCCAATCCATCATATTGCTTGTGGCGCTGGCGGCCTTTGCCTCCTGCAAGAAAGATAATTTTGATCCTCCTGGTTCCACGCTTAAAGGACGGATTACCTACAATGGCCAGCCAGTAATGGTTGAGCAGAACCAGGTGCGCTTTCAATTGTGGGAGCCCGGCTGGGGCCTCAATGCCCCTATTGACGTGGCCGTTAACCAGGAAGGAGGTTACTCTGCTGTCTTATTTGATGGCAATTATAAACTGGTCATCCCCAAAAATGAAGGCCCCTTTATGTCCAAATCCGTGGGCAGCACGAAGGATACCATCATCATCAAGTTGCAGGGTAGCCAGGACTTCGATGTAGAGGTGATACCCTATTATATGGTAACAAGTGCCCAATTTTCCCAGGCCAATGGAAGGGTTTCCTCCACCGTTAAAATCGAAAAGATAATAACAGATGCTAATGCAAAAAACATTGAATCTGTATCACTGTACATTAACAAAACCGCCTTTGTAGGGTCAAATGGCAATATGCAGATCCAGCGAAAAGATTCTGCTGTCAATGCTGCCACCGACCTCAATAACCTGCAGCTGAGCGTTCCTATTCCGGCTATTACGCCTGCGCAGAATTATGTTTTTGCAAGGGTAGGGGTTAAAATTGCCGGCGTAGAGGACAGACTATATTCACCCATTCAAAAAATCACATTCTAACAATTTCGGAATATATTTAAAGCATCAACCAATTACCACTTTTATGCAAAGAGTACCCGTCCTCTTCTTATTGCTACTCCTCGTTGGTTCCCTAAAAGCCCAACAAAACTGGCAGATCGTGCCGGGCCATATTACTACACAATGGTCTGCCAATGTAAACCCGGTTGATCCGTTGCCGGAATATCCGCGCCCTCAACTGGTACGGAAGAACTGGCAAAACCTCAATGGTCTCTGGCAATATGCCATTCTGCCCAAAGCCCAGGAAGAAACAATACCGGCTTCCTTTGCCGGAAATATCCTGGTGCCTTATGCAGTGGAGGCCGCACTATCGGGTGTAGGAAAAACAGTAGGAAAAGACAGCATACTCTGGTATAAAAGGGTGATCACTTTACCAGCTATTAAAAAGGATCAGCAGCTTATCCTTCATTTTGGCGCGGTAGATTGGCGCTGTACTGTGTATGTAAATGGTAAAAAGGCAGGCACACACCAGGGAGGCTATGATCCTTTTTCTTTTGATATTACTTCTTTCCTCAAAAAAGGAAAAGAGCAGGAGATTGCTGTGTCGGTATGGGACCCTTCCGATGAAGGTCCTCAGCCTCGTGGCAAGCAGGTAAAAAAGCCCAATGGCATCTGGTATACTCCTGTAACCGGCATCTGGCAAACGGTATGGCTGGAAACAGTGCCCACCACTTATATCGTATCAACCAAACAAACACCGGACATTGATACCAAAACCCTCAGCATTCAAACCAAAGTGGCCAATGCGCAAACAGGCGACCTGGTGAGAGTGACAGCCTTTGACGGAGCAGCTAAACTCAGTGAATACACGGTTACTGCCGGTGAGGATATCAAAGTAGTGGTCAATGATCCTAAATTGTGGACACCGGAAAACCCTTTTCTCTATACCTTGAAAGTAGCCATTCTGCGCAGTGGTAAAGTGATAGATGAAGCAGACAGCTATTTCGCGATGCGCAAAATATCGATGGGTATTGATGGCAATGGCGTGCAGCGTATGTTGCTCAACAACCGTTTTGTCTTCCAGTACGGTCCGCTCGACCAGGGCTGGTGGCCTGATGGATTGTATACCGCACCTACAGATGAAGCCCTGAAATTCGACGTGGTACAGACAAAGGAAATGGGCTTCAACATGATCCGCAAACACGTGAAAGTAGAGCCTGCCCGCTGGTACTACCATTGTGATCAGCTAGGCATGCTTGTGTGGCAGGATATGCCAAGCGGTGACCTGGGCGCCCGTTGGGAACCTCGCCCCGCTGTAGAGGGCATTGGGTATGATATGGAACGTTCTGCCGAATCGGAGCAGATCTACCGTACAGAATGGAATGCCATTATGGAAAGCCTGCACAATTTTCCCAGCATCATTGCCTGGGTTCCCTTCAACGAAGCCTGGGGACAGTTCAAGACCAAAGAGATCGTAAACTGGACGATGCAGAAAGATCCTTCCCGCCTGATCAATACAGCAAGTGGAGGTAATTTCCACGCGGCGGGTCATATCATTGACCTGCACAATTATCCACTACCAGCCATGCCCAGCGTGGAACTGTTTGGTGCTAAATACGTGATTGTATTGGGTGAGTTTGGTGGCCTGGGCTTGCCGCTGGAAGGGCATACCTGGCAGGATAAGAACAACTGGGGATACCGCAGCTATAAAAACAAGGAAGAACTGCTTACCAACTATTCGCAGCTCATTGATAAATTCCCTGCATTGATCAAAAAGGGATTGTCGGCCGCTGTATACACGCAAACCACGGATGTAGAAGTAGAAACCAATGGATTGATGACTTATGACCGGAAAGTATTTAAGATACCAGTAGCGAGCCTGAAACAAGTACACAATAAGCTGTACGATATCAATCTCGTGACCATGAAATAATATTTATCAGGGTTTATCCCGCTTCGCGGGAACGAGCCTGCCGAAGCTGACTAAAGGGTGGGTCGCCCTTCCGGGGCGGCTCACCCTGCTCTAAAGGAACTCATCTTAGCATATCTAAAACTAAAGAAGTCCTGTAATGAATCGAACAATATGGTACCGGTGTAAAAGACAAGTGATGCTGGGTATTTCCCTGCTGGGCCTCACGGCATTGTCTGCTACCCATGCCCAGAACAATATAAAAGCAACGATCGTTGACCGGCCCGATAATGCTGCCCGCAACAATTTCTACGTTAGCAACAAAGCGCCGTTGCAGCAACAATATTTTATTAAACTGCCGGTAACAGCTGTGAAGCCGGGCGGCTGGTTAAAAAAGATGCTGGAATTGCAACGAGATGGTCTTACCGGGCACCTGGGGGAGATCAGCATCTGGCTATCCCGACAGGACAATGCCTGGTTGCACAAAGACGGTAAAGGAAAATATGGCTGGGAGGAATTGCCTTACTGGCTGAAGGGATATGGCAATATAGGCTATATGCTGCGCGATGAGAAGATGATCACAGAAGCAAAGTTTTGGCTCAACGCAGCACTGGATAACCAAAGGGAGAATGGCGACTTCGGTCCGCTGGTTACCCGCAATGGCAAGAGAGACCTCTGGACCAATATGCCCATGCTCTGGTGCCTTCAATCTTATTATGAATATGCCAGGGACCAGCGTGTATTGGACCTCATGACAAAATACTTCCGATGGGAACTTTCGCTGGCGGATGATCAGTTGCTGGAAGATTATTGGGAAAACAGCCGGGGTGGCGATAATATCTACAGTGTTTACTGGCTGTATAACCGAACCGGTGAGCCCTGGTTGCTGGATCTGGTCACTAAGCTGCACAAGAACACCGCCAACTGGACCCAAAAGAATAACCTTCCTAACTGGCACAATGTAAATGTGGCGCAATGCTTTCGGGAGCCTGCTCAATATGCCATGCTTAGTCGCAATGAGAACGACCTGCAGGCTACCTACGATAATTTTAAATTGATACGTGATATTTATGGGCAGGTGCCGGGTGGATTGTTTGGCGCTGATGAAAATGCACGCAAGGGATATGATGATCCACGCCAGTTGGTAGAAACCTGTGGCATGGTGGAACAAATGACTTCCGACCAGTTCTTACTCTGGTATACGGGTGATACGAAATGGGCGGAGAATTGCGAAGACATCGCTTTCAATACTTTTCCGGCAGCCTTCATGCCCGACTACCGATCATTGCGTTATTTAACAGCGCCCAATATGGTAGTGAGCGATAGCAAGAACCATGCGCCTGGTATTGACAACAACGGGCCCTTTCTGATGATGAATCCTTTCAGCAGCCGTTGTTGCCAGCACAACCATGCTGCAGGCTGGGTATACTATGCTGAAAACAGTTGGATGGCTACACCCGACAATGGGCTGGCTGCGCAGTTGTATGTGGAGGGAGCAGTAACTGCCCAGGTGGGCAATGGCAATACCGTCACCGTCGCAGAGAATACACATTACCCTTTTGAGGAGTCCGTAGGCTTTACCATCAAAGCAGCAAAGACCACTTCCTTTCCCCTATACTTGCGTATCCCGGCATGGTGCAAAAAGCCGGTAGTAAAAGTGAATGGGAAGCCCGTTGCTGTACAAGCAACAGCAGGTGGTTATGTAAAGCTGATCAACGAATGGAAAAACAATGACCGCATTGCGCTGGAGCTTCCCATGGAATTGCAGCTCCGCACCTGGGATAAGAATAAGAATAGTGTGAGCATCAATCGTGGTCCTATTACCTATTCGTTGGAGATCAAAGAACGGTATGAGCAAAAAGACAGTAAAGCAACAGCCATAGGCGATTCTAAATGGCAGGAAAATGCTGATCCTGCGAAGTGGCCTTCTTTTGAAATATACCCGGCTACCCAATGGAATTATGGCCTGCTATTGAATACTCAGCCATTGGACAAGACCTTTACAGTAGTAAAGAAAAACTGGCCGAAAGACAACAATCCATTTACCCTTTCCGGTGCTCCCATAGCCCTGAAAGCAAAAGGGAAACAGATCCCTTCCTGGACCATTGACCAATATGGACTTTGTGGATTATTGCCGCAGAGCCCGGTTACAACTACTGAGCCGGTAACAGAATTGACCCTGGTACCCATGGGAGCTGCCCGGTTAAGGATAGCTTCTTTTCCGGTAGTACAATAAGATAAAGCAACATGAGCAGAAAGATCGTTTTCATATGGTTATTCGTTTTCGTCGCAGGTAAAGGTGCGCTGGCGCAAACTGCCGGCGCCACTTTTACCAATCCACTATTGCCTTCCGGTGCTGATCCTTTTTCTTTTTACAAGGATGGCTTTTACTATTACACGCATACCACGGGCAATCGGGTGGACCTGTGGAAGACCAATAACCTGGCTGACCTGAAGATGGCACAACGTAAAACCATTTTCACGCCACCACCCAATACCGCTTATTCCAAAGAGTTGTGGGCGCCGGAAATACATTTCCTGCAAGGAAAGTGGTATGTATATTTTGCGGCAGATGATGGACGAAATGAAAACCACCGGATGTATGTGTTGGAAAACGAAGCCGCCGATCCCATGCAGGGCAGCTGGACCTTCAAAGGAAAAATAGCAGACCCGGCTGATAAATGGGCCATCGATGGGGATGTGTTTACCTGGAAAAACCAGTTGTACATGATCTGGTCCGGATGGGAAGGAGATACCAATGGGCAGCAGGATATCTATATTGCCAAAATGAAGAACCCCTGGACTATTGAAGGCAACAGGGCCAGGATTGCTATCCCACAGTTTGAGTGGGAAAAACATGGAGACCTGAACAATGCCAACAATCCACCGCATGTCAATGTGAATGAAGGACCCCAGGCATTGATACATGGGGACCGGTTGCACATCATTTTTTCTGCCAGCGGCTGCTGGACAGATTTCTATGCGCTGGGTGTACTCAGCTTCACGGGTAAGAGCAATTTACTGGATGCCGGCAGCTGGAAGAAACATCCGGAACCTTTCTTTAAACAATCAAAAGAAAATGGGGTGTATGCACCGGGCCATAATTCGTTTTTCAAATCACCGGATGGTAAGCAGGATTGGATCCTGTACCATGCCAACAATGCACCGGGACAAGGTTGTGGCGGGCATCGTTCACCACGGGCCCAGTTATTTACCTGGGATAAAGATGGTATGCCTCAATTTGGAGAGCCTGTTCGAGAAGGCATACCACTTCCGGTGCCTACGGAAAGTAAATGATCTGTGGCCTTAAGAAAGGCAGTTTCGATAAATTCACAAAGACAAATACCTAATAATCACAAACAGGAATGAATATCATGAAAAAAGCACTGGCAATTGGATTAGCAACGATACAGTTAAGCAGTTCAATGGCACAGGAAATGCGTGCTCCTGCGTACCCTTTGATTACACATGACCCCTATTTCAGTGTATGGTCTTTCTCCGATCAGTTAAATACTTCGCCTACCAAACATTGGACCGGCGCCGACCAGTCTATGCTGGGATTGATCGAAGTAGATGGGGCAGTATACCGGTTTATGGGCGCTGCAGAAAAAATATACAATACTGTAATACCTGCTTCTGACGAAAAGCCCTATGAAGTGGCTTATTCAGAAAGTGAGCCAGCCAGCGACTGGATAACCACGACTTTCAATGATCATTCATGGAAGCGGGGTGGAGCGCCTTTTACGGATGACAATAGTAGTGCAAAAACCTTGTGGAAAAGCAAAAACCTGTGGGTGCGCCGGGAATTTACATTGGACCAGACAGCGTTCAATAATCTTTTCTTAAAGATCAACCATGATGATAATGCGGAAGTATACCTCAATGGAGAAAAAATATACAGTTATGTTGGCTGGTTGAATAAGTTTCAATATTTCTCCATACCGGAAGCTGCCAAACGCAAACTGGTAAAAGGAAAAAATGTATTGGCCATCCATGTAGCCAATACAAGGGGAGGCGCGTGGCTGGATGCCGGTATTGTTGACGAACCTAAAGTGCAGCCAGGTGGTAACTTTAAACTGGCTACCCAGGATCAGGTAACTGTGAATGCTACTCAAACACTTTATCAGTTTACGGCGGGTAAAGTAAAGCTGGCCCTCACCTTTACTTCTCCACTATTGCCGGATAACCTTGATCTTTTATCAAGGCCAGTTACTTATGTTACGGCAAAAGTGCAATCCAATGATAATGCAAAACACCGTGTGCGATTGTATTTTGGTGTTTCTTCCTCCCTGGCAACCAATACAGGCGCCCAGGAAGTGAAAGCAGAACGGTACAGTGCGAATAACCTGTCTGTCCTTAAAACAGGTACAATCGAACAACCTGTGCTAAAAAAGAAAGGCGATGACCTGCGTATTGATTGGGGATATTTATATGTAGCTGCTCCACAGGACTTTTCAGTCGGTCAATATGTGTCGACTGCCCGGGAAGCAGTGAATGCATTTAATATTACTTCTTCCAGATTAGGTGCCCAAAGCAAACTGGAAGGCAAACATCTTATGCTGAACACCATCCTGGCTTATGGTAATGTAGATAATAAGGGCGTAGAAAAAGTTTTGATGATAGGGTATGACGATCTGTATTCTATTCAATACTTTGGCCAGAACTTAAAAGCCTGGTGGGCACAGAAAGGAACTACCATTGAACAGGAATTGGCACAGGCTGCTGCTGATTATAAAACGGTGATGGACCAGTGCGATCAGTTCAATAAGAAATTGTACAATGAAACATTGAAAGCAGGTGGCGAGCAGTATGCCCAGTTGTGTGAACTGGCCTATCGCCAAAGTGTGTCAGCCCATAAAGTACTGAAAGATCCGCAGGGCGATATTCTTTTTCTATCAAAAGAGAATTACAGCAATGGCTGTATCAATACAGTAGATGTTACTTACCCATCTGCGCCCTTGTACCTGGCGTATAATCCTGACCTGTTAAAAGGAATGCTTAATGGTATTTTTTATTACAGTGAAAGCGGTAAATGGGGAAAGCCTTTCCCTGCACACGACCTGGGCACTTATCCCCTGGCCAATGGGCAGTTGTATGGTGAAGACATGCCCGTGGAAGAAGCAGGTAATATGATCATCCTTACAGCAGCCATCGCCAAAGCAGAAGGCAATGCCAATTATGCGAAGAAACATTGGAATACACTCACTACCTGGGTAGACTACCTGGTGAAAGATGGTTTTGATCCTGCCAACCAATTGTGTACGGATGATTTTGCTGGTCACCTGGCGCGGAATGCCAACCTATCGGTAAAAGCCATCATGGGTATAGCTGGTTATGGTATGCTGGCAGAAATGCTGGGCGATGCCGAAACAGGCAAGAAGTACCACGACACGGCTGTTGCCATGGCCAAACGCTGGATGGAGTTGGCGGGCGACGGGGATCATTATACATTGGCTTTTGACCGCAAAGGAACCTGGAGCCAGAAATACAACCTGGTATGGGATAAATTACTCCACCTGAATGTATTCCCGAAAGAAGTATATGAAAAGGAAGTAAAGTATTACCTCTCCAAACAAGGATCTTTCGGATTGCCGCTCGACAGCCGCAAAACCTATACGAAGTCCGACTGGATCATTTGGACAGCTACGCTGACCAATAACCAGCAGGAATGGAATGCATTTATTCAGCCTTTGTACAAATATGCGGCTGAATCTTCCAGCAGGGTACCCTTGAGCGATTGGCACGAAACGACCAACGGCAAGCAGGTAGGCTTCCAGGCGCGTAGCGTAGTGGGCGGATACTTTATTAAACTACTGGATAAATAAAGATTGGCTATTCAATGAACAACCTTGACTATGAAAAAATATCTAACGGTATGGATGTTGCTGATGGGCATGTATACATTTGCCCAATCTCCTAACCAGGTGATAGGTACACCCATGACGCATTATGTATTAGACAAGTTTTACAGTGGGAAAGTATACATGAGGTCGGGTGAGGTAGCAGACAGGCTCCTCAACTACCATGCACTCACCAGAGAAATGATCTTTGAAGACCGGGGTCAATACCTGGCCATTGCCAATGCGAAGGAGGTAGACTCTGTGATCATGGCCGGCCGTAAGTTCATACCTGGTGATAAAAAGTTCTATGAATGGGTGGCTGGCACTAATATTCGCCTGTATGCTGATTTTGTGTGTACCATTGAGGAGGAAGGTGCTGCTGCAGGATATGGAACTAATTCCAATACCACAGCTTCCAATGCCTTGAAAACATTGATTGGCTCTGGTAGTGTATATGCTATGAAATTGCCGGATGATTACAAGATCAATTCAAAAGTGGTGTACTATCTTTATAAGGATAATGAATACCATAAGATCAACAACGCACAACAGCTTAGTAAACTTTTTCCTGCAAAAAAGTTGCTGATCAATGAATGGGTAAAGAACAACCCTACTGATTTTTCAAAGCGGGATGATCTTGCCAGGTTGATCATGCAACTCGATATCCAGGCTGGTAACAATTAATAAGGTATCTTTTTAATAAAATCATTCATGAGAAAAGGACAGCTATTAGTCTTATTATTTTGCCTCGCGGCAACCATTGCCGTACAGGCACAGTCCACAAAAAAAGCAACAACAACCAGTACAATAGCAGCAACGACCACAGTTGGTAAGGTATGGCCGGTTGAAAAAGCAAATGCCTGGTACCAGCAACATAAATGGTTAACAGGGGCTAATTATATTCCTGCCAATGCCATCAACCAACTGGAAATGTGGCAGGCAGAAACATTCGATCCGGCTATTATAGACAAAGAACTTGGCTGGGCGGCCAACATTGGTTTTAATACCATGCGGGTATTCCTGCATTCCCTGGCCTGGAAACAAGATCCCGAAGGATTCAAAAAGCGGATGGATCAGTTTCTGTCTATTGCAGCTAAACACCATATAGAGCCCATGTTTGTTTTCTTCGATGATTGCTGGAACAAAATACCCAAATCAGGATTGCAGCCCGCTCCAAAGACGGGCATTCATAATTCAGGCTGGGTACAGGATCCTGGTCAACCTGCTGCTGCAGATAGCAGCAATTTTCCCGCGCTGGAGAAATATGTAAAAGATGTACTCACTCATTTTGCCCATGACAAGCGCATTCTTTTGTGGGACCTGTACAATGAGCCTGGTAATTCCGGTAAAAGGGATTCATCGTTACCGCTCCTAAAGAAAACTTTTGAATGGGCCAGGGCAGTCAATCCAGATCAACCCATCAGTGCCGGACTATGGGACTGGAGCTTTGAAAAGCTCAATGAATTTCAGTATACCCATTCGGATATCATCACCTATCATGATTATGAAGAAGCCAACTGGCATCAGCGTGTGATCGACCTGCTGAAAGTAGGCGGCCGTCCCCTGATCTGTACGGAGTATATGGCCCGTACCCGCAATAGCCGGTTTGCCAACATATTACCCTTGCTAAAAAGAGAGAACGTAGGGGCAATCAACTGGGGATTTGTAGCCGGTAAAACCAATACCATCTATGCCTGGGATACACCGTTGGCTGATGGCAGTGAACCCATTGAATGGTTTCATGATATTTTCCGGCAGGATGGCACCCCGTACAGGAAAGATGAAACGGACCTTATCAGAAAGCTGAACCAACCATGAGTGAACCTGTGATCAGAACCACGATCCTTGATATTGCACGCGAGTTGAAAGTAGCAGCAGCTACGGTATCAAGGGCGTTGAATGATCATCCGGCAATCAGCGATGCTACCCGCGAAGCGGTGAAGCTGGCTGCTAAAAGGATGAATTACCAGCCTAATAAGATCGCTTCTTCCCTAAGGCTGGGCAAATCAAAGATCATTGGGGTGATCATTCCCAGTGCAGAGATCAATTTCTTTGGTTCTGTGATCCATGGCATTGAAAAGGTAGCCAGCAAAAATGACTACAATGTACTGATCTATCAGTCCAATGAATTATTTGAACTGGAGAAAAAAGCGGTGCAAACATTTCTCCGTTCGCGGGTGGATGGCGTACTGGCTTCTATTTCCAAGGAAACCATCAACCTGGGGCATTATGCCGACCTGAAAGCGAAAGGGGTACCGCTCGTTTTGTTTGACAGGGCCAATGATTCCCTGCAGGTTCCTGCGGTGGTGGTCAATGATTACCAGGGCGCTTTTAATGCCACCCGGCATCTTATTGAACAGGGCTGCCGGCGCATAGCTCATATCGGCGGACAGCAGCATGTGACCAATTTCAACCAGCGCCTGCGGGGATATATCGATGCTTTAAATGTGCACAATATTGCAGTGGATGATGATCTCATAGTATATGGAAAAGTAAGCATAGAGTCGGGCAGGGAATGCATGAGAAGGCTCCTGCCCAGGCAACCGGATGCCGTATTTGCAGTAGAAGATTTTACCGCCCTTGGCGCCATGCAAGCCATCAAGGAAGCAGGTTTCAGTATTCCTGGTGATATTGCCATCATTGGCTTTGCCAATGAACTATTTAGTGAATACCTAACGCCTTCCTTGTCTACCGTAAACCAACATACTGTACGCATGGGTGAAGAAGCAGCCGGACTGTTCTTCGAAGTATTGAATAAAAGAATATCCCTCAAAACCCCGCCCCGTAAACTCATCCTGGAACCGGAGATCATTTGCCGCCAATCCAGCGCGGTGCGCAGTTTGTAACCCTGCATTTTCGTATCTTTCCCGGGTCATGTTACACTTTAAACCGTATGCCCTCAGCTTCCTGCTGTTGTTATGCTACCCCGCAATGTTGAACGCGCAAAAGGCAATGCCTGTCGTCAACCCCCTGGAAAAAGGATTCCGCAACCCACCGGATTCCGTGAAACCCAGTATATACTGGTATTGGATGAGTGACAATGTATCGCCCGAAGGGGTGGTCAAAGACATTGAAGCCATGCACAAAATTGGGATAGGGAGGACTTTCATTGGAAATATAGGTTATCCCGCAGAAGAAGTGCCTTATGGTCAGGCTCCCCTGTTTTCAGAACAATGGTGGCTGGCTACAGAAGCAGCCGTACGCACAGCTGCAGAAAAAGGTATAGAGATCGGGCTTTTTAATAGTCCGGGTTGGAGCCAGTCTGGGGGCCCCTGGATCAAACCCGCTCAAAGCATGCGTTACCTAACCAGTATTGAATGGCGGGTAAAAGGGCCAAAGAAATTATCCATGCAGTTGCCGGTTGATAAAGAAAATTTCCAACCCGTAGCCATCATGGCGTTTCCCGCACCTGTACACGATGAGGAGGAGATCGCAGGGTTTCAACCTGCCTTGACAGCTACCATTCCGCTTGTTGATATCCACAAACTGGCTGACAGAAATATCACCACTGAAGTATTATTTCCCGACCACACAGCAGCTATCAATATTGACCTTACAGTTACCAAACCTTTTACAGCCAGGAGCATCGTATTGTATCCGGCTGCTATTCCTTTTCGGGCTGCTGTTGCTTTACAAACCGGAGAGGGGAATAATTTTACCACGGTTGAGCAGTTTGAACTGAACCGGTCCAACCCGCAACTTAATGTAGGATTCATTCCTTTTGCACCCGTATCCATTGCTTTGCCAGCCACTACGGCAAAAATATTCCGGCTGGTATTTACAGACATAAAAGGTAAAGCCGGACTGGCTGAGATTAAACTTTCAGGAGCGCCTGTAGTAGAACACTATATGGAAAAGCAACTGGCTAAAATGTTTCAGACCCCATTGCCCCTGTGGAATGAATACCAATGGTCACGGCAGCCGGAACCTGAGAACAACAACATGGTAGTAGATATTGCTAAAGTGATGGACCTTACCCGACAGCTTTCTCCCAATGGAACATTGCACTGGAATGTGCCCAAAGGCGATTGGATCATTGTACGCTATGGCATGATGCCTACGGGTGTAACCAATAGTCCTGCTTCAGCAGAAGGGAGAGGCCTGGAATTAGACAAGATGAACAAAGCTGCTATACCGTATCACTTTGAGTCATTTGCAGGAAAGATAGAACAACGCATTCCACCTGCGTATCGCGGTGCGCTGAAATGGCTGGTGGCTGATAGCTATGAAACCGGTTCACAGAACTGGACAGATGATATGGCGGCTGATTTTAAAACGGCCTTTGGATATGACCCCTTAAAATGGCTTCCCACTTTGTCTGGCAGGGTAGTCGCAAGCGCCGAACTCTCCAACCGTTTCCTGTGGGACCTGCGTCGTTTTATTGCCGACCGGGTATCCTATCAGTATGTAGGAGGCCTTCGCGATGTAAGCCACCAGCACGGCATGAAATTATGGTTGGAGAATTATGGTCACTGGGGTTTTCCCGGCGAGTTTTTACAATATGGGGGACAGGCTGATGAAGTGTCGGGTGAATTCTGGAATGAAGGCAACCTGGGCAGTATTGAAAACAGGGCAGCCTCTTCTTCAGCGCATATTTATGGCAAAACAAAAGTAAGTGCCGAATCCTTTACTGCAGGCGGGCAGGCTTATGTGCGTTATCCTGCCTTGTTGAAAAAACGCGGCGACTGGTCTTTTACAGAAGGCGTGAATAACACGCTGTTGCATGTATTCATCTCACAACCGGATGATAAAACAATGCCTGGCATCAATGCTGGTTTTGGAACAGAGTTCAATCGTCACAATACCTGGTTTTATCAAAGCAAAGCCTTTGTTGATTATATACGTCGCTGTAATTTCTTATTGCAACAGGGTAGACCCGTTAATGATGTAGCTTATTTTATTGGCGAGGATGCTCCCAAAATGACGGGTGTCCGCGATCCTGAATTGCCTGCAGGCTACCAGTTTGATTATATCAATGCTGAAGCCATCAGCAGGCTGACGGTAAAAGACGGGCGTTTGGTATTGCCTGATGGGTTATCCTATCGTTTGCTGGTACTGCCGCCATCAGAGACGATGCGTCCGGGTGTATTGCTGAAAATTAGGGAGCTGGTCATGGCGGGTGGTGTAATACTGGGCGCGCCACCCAAGCGTTCACCAGGCCTGCAAAATTACCCGGCGGCAGATATGCAGGTACAACGTACCGCCGGCGAATTGTGGAAAGAGGTGGATGGTAAACAGGTAAAGCAGGCGTCCTTTGGCAAGGGAATGGTATTGAATGGCATGAACATGAAAGAGGCCATGAACTTGTTGGAAACACCGCCTGATTTTGTGAGCCATTCGGCTACCCAGGTATTGTATACCCATCGTGCTACTGCCACCACGGATATTTATTTTATTACCAACCAATCGGACCAGCCGGTTGATTTTGAACCTGCCTTTCGTACCATTGGTAAACAACCGGAGCTATGGGATGCTGTATCAGGCACCCTGCGTACCTTGCCAGAATACAGGACCGACCAGCAACATACCCTGATACCATTAAAGCTCGATGCCCTGCAGAGTGCCTTCATTGTGTTCAGGAGACCTGCCATAGGCAAAATACCCGGTGTGAATTTCCCCAAACTTAGGCCCTTGCAAATGCCAGGTAGACAGTGGACGGTACAATTTGATACTGCTAGGCGGGGACCAGCCAAACCCATTGTATTGAATAAGCTGGAAGATTGGAGTAAACACGCCAATGAAAACATCCGGAACTATTCCGGCCCCGCCATTTACAAAACAAGTTTTTCCATCTATAGCCTGCCGAAGGGTGAGCGTTTCCTGCTCAACCTGGGTGTGGTAAAAGTAATGGCCACGGTAAAAGTGAATGGAAAGAATATGGGCACCGTATGGACAGCGCCCTGGCAATTGGATATTACCGAAGCGCTGAAGACAGGTGAAAATAAGCTGGAGATAGAAGTGGTGAACACCTGGGTGAACCGTCTGATCGGCGATAGCAAATTGCCTGCAGCATCCCGTAAAACATGGACCAATGTAAATCCCTACAAACCTGATAGTCCCCTTCAACCTTCCGGATTGATGGGGCCTGTAACTTTGTGGTCGGTAAAATATTGATAGCATGAAAAAAAACGCTATGCCATTATCGCGCAGACAATTCCTGCTTACTAGTTTCGGCGCCGGTCTGGTTGCCGCTAATGCCCAAGGATATAAGTCTCCCGTCGGGCAAAATGCTGGCAAGCTGATGACGCTGTCAAAGCAAAAAGGCTTTACAGAAACTGATATGGATCAATTGTTGGTGAAGAATCCGGCTACGGCATTTACTACAGGTATTAAATCCCTGGGCTGAGCAGGAGCATTCATAATGATTAGCTGGCAATCGGGAATATTACTTATCTTTAAATGACTGTCTGTTTGTTTGTAACTCTCCTCCATTGTTTTTCCAGCCGTTCCCTTCGGTAATTGACTATCCTTTCCAATAATCCGGCATATTCCCTTTGGCTATTCATTAGCCAACCAATCTTCTTATGATCTTTCTGTACCTGTCCTGACTTTTATTTTTTATCATTAACCTTTGTTATGAAAAAACTGTCATTTGTATTGCTGATGGCTGCAGGCTTCGGCAGCCTTATTGTTTCCTGTCACAAGCCAGACATTCCCAGTAAAAAGTATTGCCAGATCAAAACCATTGAGGACATCTATAATCCCAGTCCTTTTTCTTCAACCGGACGAATTACGAACTATGCCTACAACAACAAGCGATGGCTCGATTCCCTCACCGTTATACCCACCGTTGGCGGGGGAACGCCTGTCAATGTTAAGGTCAATTACAATAACCAGGGAAACCCCGTGGGCACCAGAACTAATGGTAACCAGGTCCACAAACTCATTTATCAAAACGGGCGTGTGGTAAGGGTTGACCTGCTGGGCGCAGACAATCTCTTTCACCCCAAATACACCTTCCTGTATGATACCCAGGGAAGGATCATTGAGCGTCAGGGCCAACCCGGTTTCGGTGTGTTGCGTTGGGAATATGTGGGGAACTCTAAAAACTTTGTACGGAAGCTCAATATGCAATTCATTCGTCCGGGTGAGCCATTGGAAATATATATGAAACATGAGTACCAATATGACAACAAGGTAAATCCAATGAGTACCTGGCCCAATACAACACTTGTTCCCTTTTATTTTGAGGTGGTAGAGAACAGTAACCATGAATTTGAGCCCATTCCTGAAAACAACTGGGTATACCAGGATGTAACTGCCAATTTCAGGGGCGCCCAGGAGCGCTTGCATGAATACATTTATACTTATCAGTATGATGATGTATATCCGATAAAGTATGAACTCATGTTATTGACACGCAATCCCTTTCAGCCTGGCCGTGTAGATACTACCTATGGTACCACTCACTTTACCTATGATTGTGCCAATAACAATTCAAAACTAAACTTCTAAGTCTCTGAATCTTTTCATTGAAATCATATTATAGTCAGGTTACGCAGGTGCGTTTGCTCTGCGTAACTGTTCTTATATTGCGTCCTAAATCACGCAATAGTGGAGCCATTCAAGAATATTTATAATGAGGCATTTTTCAACCAGTTTACAGCCGTATTGACAAAGACACTCAAGGGATTCGATAAGAAGGGTTTTCTTAAGAAGGTCTATGACGATTCGTGGGAAGCAAGGGAATTAAAGCAGCGCATGAAGCATATTGCACTCGTGCTTCATGAATTTTTGCCTGGCCAATATGATAAGGACATCTCTCAGATAAAGGACATCATTACTGCTCTTCGTAAGGGGGGGATAAGTGGTGGACTGGAATACATGGTCTTTACCGAATATGTAGAGAACTTTGGATTGGAGCATTATGATATTTCTATGAGTGCCATGGAATTCATTACCCAATTTATAAGTTGTGAGTATGCAATACGCCCCTTTATAATCCGTTATCCAGGGAAAGCTATGAAGCAGATGCTCCAATGGTCAAAACATGAGAGCCTGCATGTTCGTCGTTTTTCCAGCGAGGGTTGCCGTCCACGCCTTCCCTGGGCTATGGCATTGCCGGCATTGAAAAAAGATCCGACGCTCATCCTGCCTATACTCGAAAATCTTAAAGACGATTCCTCAGAATTCGTACGCAAGAGCGTAGCCAATAACCTCAATGATATTGCCAAAGACAATCCCGATACTGTATTGGGTATTGTAAAAAGATGGCAGGGCACCTCACCTCGTACAGATTGGATCATTAAACATGGCAGTCGCACCTTGTTGCGCAAAGCTCATCCGCAGGCCATGAAGCTATTTGGATTGGCCGTGGCCGATCAGATCGTAGTGGATAAACTAAAGATCACCGACAAAAGCATCGGTATTGGAGATTCCCTTCATTTCAGCTTTGAGCTTACCAACAATGGCAATAAGCCCATCAAGTTGCGGGTGGAATATGGTATCGATTATATGAAATCCAATGGCAAGGGTAGCAGGAAGCTGTTTAAGATCACGGAAAACACTTACCAGCCGGGACAAACCTATTCATTCAAACGGGCGCAGTCATTCCGTAACCTTACCACGCGGAAGCATTATGCCGGCCAGCATTCTTTGGCTGTGGTGATCAACGGGCAGGAACTGGCCGTTAAGAAATTCATAGTGACAGCTTAGCTTGTTAAAAGAAAGTAAATGCGCAAGCGGCTATGGGTTAAAAACCTAATTTAGGGAATAGGAATTTTCCTCCCTCTTCCCCGAATCAAGCACCATTGAAAAAGACCTTTACCAAATCAGGCTGGCTACTGACACCACTTATTGGCTCTTGTGTTTTTATTCTACTATACCTCATTGCTGCCTGCCTGTACCCCGGCGGTTCCAATACCGATAAAACAGCTCCTGGTTTTCAGGTATTGCACAACTATTGGTGCGATTTATTGGGACCTGTTGCTAAAAATGGTGAGCACAATCCGGGCTGGCTTGTAGCCATGTGGGCGATGGGTGTATTGTGCATAGCACTGGCTGTATTCTGGTGGATAGTGCCCAGGCTATTTGAACGCAGCCGCAGGTTTAAAATATTGATCTCATATGCGGGTATTGTTTCCATGGCTATTGCTCCCTTCTTGTTCTCCCAATACCACGATCTCATCATCAACCTGGCCAGTATTCCCGGCATCATTGCCCTGGCCACCACTTTTGCCGCCTTGTACAAGCACCGCTGGTATAAGCTGTTTGGCTTTGGCATATTTTGTCTGTTGCTGATCGGCGCCAACAATTATGTATACTATACGGGCCAGTGGTTATATGCATTGCCACTCCTGCAAAAGTTTACTTTTCTGTTGGTCATGATCTGGATGGGTATAATTACCTGGGTGATCTATAACAGAGAAAGAGTGAGGCTGAAATAATTAGCAGGTACCTCTATTGTTTTGCAATGATTTTCATTAGTTTTATTTGATAACATGATATACGGTTATTTATGAATGTATTGCAGATAATAGCGAGGAAGATTATCAGAAAGTCATTTCATTTATCAGTCAGGGCCATAGAGCAGTTTCATGATATTGATGTATACGATGAAAAAACCAGGCAGCTGGGTGCTATGCCGGAAGGTACCTTAGGCAATGACATAGCTTTATGCCTGAAGAATAACCGCCTTCGTCTGGTACCGGGTTATGAAAGCCATGACCTGAAACATGTGCTCCTTGGCTTTAAGATGACCCCGATAGATGAAATACGCCTGCAAGCCTTTATGATAGGCAATGGGAATTACTCCATTCCCAGTTTTGCCATTTTTACGTTTGGCGCTATCCTGTTGCCTGATTGCTGGTCTACCTTTCACAATGATTTTAAGAAAGGGCGGAATACACAACCGGTCAGTCAATGGACGATTGACGAGTATGCGCATTGCGACACAGCAACCTTGCAACAACGAATTACGAATCATTCAACAGTACAACGCAATCCATTTGATATGAAGAAGCTGGTAAGATTCGGCGCAATCAGCGCTATCCTGTTTGGTATTTTGGGTATGCTGTTTAGCCTGCCATTTTTGTTTTCTTCCTCCCTGCCTGATCTTGTAGGGGCTGGTTTCCCTTTTGTGGGAGGAGCCATTCTGGCCAGCGCCGGATTGATCGCTTTGTCTAATCTGGCAAAGAATACAAAAGGAACTGCGCAGCCCGTAGCGGCTAACAATAGCCATTAGGATTTTAGCTATTTTCCAAAGCAAATAAGTATTCATAAAATGTATTGTGGATGTTTGGGAAGCAGAGGGGGGCGAAAAAGC
>CBIHOV010000023.1:0-139858 GCA_966211765.1 uncultured Paraflavitalea sp. | reverse complement strand
TACCGGCAGGTAAATCAACTATATGTCAAATATTACGCAGGTTGTCAACACGGATAAATACCTGAAAACCTTGAAGAAAGGTGTGCATTCTTCAGACCTTGATCAGTTGCTGAGCAGTACAGGTCCTTTTACTTTTTTCGCACCTTCGGACCTTGCTTTTGAAAAACTGGAACCAGGGCTGATGAGGAATCTCCTGGAGCCGCAAAATAAACTGAGGCTTACGGACCTGTTGAACAATCATATTGTGAACGGAGCGGTGGCATTCAAAAACCTGAAAGATGGCGATACTTTGAATACCATTAATGGTAAACAGCTAACAGTGGAAGTGAAAAATGGCGCAGTGCATATTGATGGTGCTGTGATCGTTGGCCGCGATGCTAAGATCACCAATGGGGTGATGCATTCTACGGATACTGTGTTTACAAAATGATAGCTGGCATTTGGTAAAAGGGGTACTGTATACATAAAATATAAAGAGAGGGTGTCTCCTGTTTTTGCAAACATAAGAGATACCCTCTCTTTAATGTATGGTGCATACTACCTGATCGGTTCGGTCAATTCGATCTTTTCATACGCTGCCAATGGAGCAACCGGCAAAAGCTCCCTTGGTATCAAAGGGCTGTTTATTTCCACCTCGATCCCTTTTATCCAGGCGAGCTTTGCGTATCCGAGCGCAGGATGTGAAATGAATTCATTGACCAGTACATGATGAATATTCCTTTGCTTATGCACTTTCGGCGATACCAATTCTTCGATCACCTGCTCCATCTTCGTTTTGTTTTTTTCAGCCAGGGCGGTATAGAATTCGGCATCCAGTTCCATTTTGAACTTACGTGCAGACCTGGTCTTTACAATGACCATTGCCCGCTCAAATTCTTTCCAATCCTCTTTGATCAGGCATTGGAGCGCAAACATGGGAGCGGTTGTTCCATTTTGGATCATCGCTTCATAGTTGCTATGGCGGAGGTTTGCATATTCTGTGATGAGGGCTTGATCGTCGCTTAACAATGCATAGGCCAGGTGATTGATCCCGAAGTCGAGCAGTTTTTCATCATATTTAGTAGTGAGGAGCAGATCCAGCAAACCACAATTGTACCAATACTGCTTTGCCTTTCCAAGATCCTGATCGATGAAGAAAGACTTCAGTGAAAATAACTGGTAATCCTCCCAGAACGCCATGGAAATGAAACGCTCGTTGGTTTTACCTTCTTTCAAGGCATTCATTAACCTAGGGTTTTTAGCGGTAATACTGTTACAGGCGGCCAGGAGCCTCTCTTTTTTATCAGGTTTGTTCTCCATGCTGCTAAATTAATAACTTCCAAGCTTTAATACATTAATACTGGCCGTGCTTTTATTGACTGTAACAACATATTTTTCAATTAACCAAGGGGAATCCCGGATCATATCCGCCACCGCTGTCTTGCCTTCAAGTCCCAACTTGACAGCCACCTGTTGGATCCATTGGTCGCTCATTTGAACAGCCAGTCCCGAATTCGGATTTGCCGGAGCGAGCGCAACTCCTGCATTCCATTGTTGTTTACACTCCGTTATATAGATCTTTGTTGGGTTTGAAATAGTGCCTTCTATAAAAATGCCATCATATCCGTTGTTACTGCCATATTTTCCGTCGAGGCGGGTTAAGTTCATTTTATTTTCAAACAGGTAATTTTGGACCAAAAGCTCCGTTTTTTCTCCGCCAATATCTCCGTTGGCAATAATATCATCTGCTGCGGCTTTGAGGTTGGGATCTACATGCGCATCAAATTTATGGGTGGCCGATCCCTCAAATTTTGCCTTAGCCAGATAACCATTGGCGGTAGGTGTTTCGAGTGTGAGTGTGTTGAGTTTAGAGCCATTAAAGAAATCGGCTGCTTCTGTGATCACCAATACTTCGTTTCCAATGCTACCTTCCTGTTTAATAGTTGTACTGACCGCCCCATTCGCTTCTTTGATAATGGTTTTACTGGCTGTTGAAGGCGTGCCTAATTCGTCCAGAAGGGTATAGCTTTCCTGCAGCACCTGTTTGGCACTGTTGTAAGCATCATTGATCAGTTCTATGGCCCGGGTAGATTTTGCAGCATATTTACCAGCGAGCGCGTTTGCTTTTATTACGGCCCACTCTCCGCCTGTGAGAACGATTGGGAGCACCATCATGGTAACCTGCCCCTGGCGGTATGCACAGATGTCACCATGATTTGGGTCTGCATTGCAATTGGTGAAATAGGTCTGTTTAAAGTGATTGGCAATGCTGACCGCTTGAACGTAGACATCAGAAAGCTGCGTGTTGTTGGCTTCTACGATCTTCTTTGCTAAAAGCTCGTAATCCACGTAACCCTGAATTGTTAGTTGTTCGACGACCTCTTCAACTGTAGTGATAATATTCATCACCCTGTTGTCAACCTGGTTACCCAATCCCTTTGCTATATGGGCCAGCCCGTCCACGATCTGCCTCACATCGATGCTGGCTATGGCCTCATTCAGTAATCCGAGCCCAAATTGTGTAGAAGGGGATTTGCCTGCTGCAGATGCTTCATTGGTTTTGCAGTAAAGGGTTCCAAACAACATGCTGTAACCTACAGACCCCACTTCCATCAGTTTTTTCACATTCTCGCCTGGCTCATTGAGGTAGGCAGCACTTTGGTGTAATTGGTCCAGGTGCTGGTTCACATAGTCTATCGTACACTGGTCTGGATACAATTGCATCTTATGCAGGAAGTCCTGTACCCATTTAGGGAGGTTCGCATAGTGATCCAGGTGGAGACTGCTTAATTTAAATCTTTCATTCCTCTTCTTAAAAGTGGCCAGCAGTACATCTGTCTCTGTGAGCGTCTCACAGTACAAGGTGCCATTCGATGTTGCGCCCATCACTACTTTTCCGGCAGCAGCCATTTCTACATCCGCATTGGATACAGCGATACAATAGTCGAGGTTGTTTTCCGGAATGCCATCCCAGTATTCTGGGGCCTGGCTATGCCACAATCCAGGAACCGATCCGTTTGTGAGCGCTATTCTTAGCCGGCTAAAGGCAATGAACTTATAGGTAGAATATACTTTTGAAATGTATTCCTTCCCGTATTGCATCAGCCAATCCGGCTCGCATTTATGGCTATATTGGGATACTTCAGCCTCCTGGGCATTGGTGTAGAGTACGCCCGAATGGTCTTCGATGGCGATTAGTGTGCTCCCGTCAAAATGATATTTGGCGATTCGGGCTTGTTGGGCTGCCGTAAAATGGATAATCCTTTGACTGGGCAATAGAAAACTATTGACGCATGGCAGCGGTACTGAAAGGGCTATATTATTGTCCGGGACCACATTCTCTAACAATTTTCCACCCCAGGAACTTAGTCCCCCGTCGCACGCAGGTGGTGGTTCCGGACCTGCTTCTACGCCATTTCCCATGGCGGCCCAGAATTCCCTTGACCATTCGGAAAAGTCTTCCATGCGCTGTTCAAACTCAAGGATGTCCTCAAGATGGGAAATATAATTTTCCGTATAGATACTTGAATAGCCATCATCTACCGGGGGAGGGAGATTATTATAATTGCCGGGGTTAGCCAGGTAATCAGTAAATCCTTGGCTTGCCACTGCGAATTGATCTGCAAAAATAACGTACTTATAATCTGTTGTATGATCTACCACATATACAGCACAGTTACAACTATGATTCATAACGTTGACGGTGTAATCATCGTTGGGGCCATGTATACTTTCAAGGTAGGCTTTCAGGATATAGTCCATGCCCTGTGCATGGCTTTTGGAAGGCCCGCTAAACTCAAGTGTTGAATCCTTGATATAAGGGATAAGACCAAAGTAAAATATGATGAGTAAGAATAACCTCTTCATGACGGAAGATTTTTGGATAAGGAATAGGTTTAACAATTATTGGCGTACCAGTATGCGGGTACCCGATTGGTTGTCTGCCGTCAGTTGTACCGTGTAAGTGCCTTTTGTAAAACCGGCAACCGGCAGTGTGAAATTGTAATTCCCCGCCGGAAGTTTTCGTGGTGATTCGGTATAGACCAATGCGCCACTCTGGGCATATACCTTGATGGCAACTGTCGCTCCTGCCTGTAACGTAAACCGAACGGAAGTTTGGGAGGTGGCCGGGTTGGGCGCCAAACTGAATTCCAGCTCATTTTTATGACTGGCCGTTGCTACGATCGTTTTCTTTTTCAGGATGATCTGTAAGGGTTTCCCAGGCTCGCTTCTATTTGGACTGTAAAATTGTACGAAACCACTTAATTGAATGCTGTCCCCGATGAAGGCGAGGCCAAGGCTTGCATTGTTGAATTGCCATTTCTCTGGCTTTCTTGCACTGTAGTGATTGTTCCGTGTATAGGCGGAGCCGGGAGAGAAGGTGAATTTATTTCCGGAGGAAGTCAGGGAAATATCTGCGGCCTCCGAATTCCCTTCACGCCATTGCCCGGTATAGCTTTCGGCCGTTCGTGTAAGGTCTAATTCCAGCGGCAATATTTCCGACACGTAACGGCCACTCCAATCATAATAGATGGCTACGCCGGTATAGGTGCCTTCATAGTTGTTCTTTTTATCTGCCTGAAATTTCTCCGTGTAATTGCTGAGTTTTTTGAGCTCCTCCTGCAAATGGGAAGACACTGCACTGACATTTTCCGGTAATTGTTCTTGCGTGAGTTCATGCATAGCAGCTGGTTCACCTTCCAGCGCTGATCTACGCAACCAGGTCTTAGCCGTTTCCTGATCAACCGGGGTTCCATATCCATTCCGGTAACATACACCCAGGAAGTACATGGAGTTGGGAAGTCCGGCTGCGGCTGTTTCTGAAAAGAGCCTGAACGCTTTCGAATAATCCTGTTCTATGCCCAATCCCTTAAAATGCAAATAAGCTTGGGCGTTTTTTGAATAATTGTCGTGGTGGCTGATCCCTATCCGGTAGTATTCAGCCGCAAGGGAAAAGTCCTGCTTAACATCGATCCCTAACTGGTAAATACGGCCCAGCAGGAACCAGGCTTTGGGAGTGCCGGCCCTGGCAGCCGCCTTGAACCAATAAATGGCGCTGTCTGAATTTTTGGTAAGTGAATTCGGTGACCCATAATAAAGCCCCAATTGGACCATTGCCCGGGAGTCTCCCGTACTGGCAGATCGCCAAAGTAATTTCCTGGCCAATTCGGGGTTATAGGGCCTGTCTGCCCCTTGTAGATACCGGGAAGCTTCTTCAAACGGTTTTCCATCTGACGCCAGATCTTGTCCGGCAACAAATAGATGCCAGGACACCAGTGTTAGTAGTGTAATAATTCTTTTCATGGAAGGTTTGTTAGTTTGTGACGAATAGAGAACTGTATTTATTGCGAAGTATTGACGGTATTGGTTTCGTATTCATTCAATTTCATCGTTGCTTCCAGTCGTTTCAGTACGGCTGGCTTTCTTTCTGAGGCTTGCTGTTGTAACCTGCGTTGCAATTCGCTATTTCCACTATAGCGCCGGGTAATGGATGTATAGGCAAGATGATACCCAAATAGCTGATTGCATACCAGAGCGCTGTCTGTTGATGACGCCAACCCTGCCTTTCTTATTTCTTCCCAGTTTTTCTTTGCGTTGATCATGGCCCTGGGATTGCTTTCCAGTCGTAATAACGTGTCGTACTGGCCCGACGTTAATATTCTTTCCAAATGGAACTTAACGTAGGCCTCACCTTCATATTTGTTCCAGGGGTCGATAAGATTGTACTGATAGGCCTGCAGGTCCAATTGATAATTCTTATACGCCAGTGAATCCAATTGCCCTTCCGATAATTTCAACACTTTTTTATAGGCCATTGTATAAACAAAGCGGTTGTTGGCGAGTCTGTAATGCCCGGCGCGGATCATCTTGTGTTTCATTTTAGCCCAGGCCATTTCGGCGTTCTCATGTAGCAGGCTGTCCCTTACCCGTCCATAGGGATAACGTAATTCAATGGCGATGGCTTGTCTTTTTTTGCCCATTACGATCGGCTCTATTTCCTTCAGTAAGGGATTCGGTAGCCAATATTTATAGGAGAGCATTTCCAGTTCTTCCTTGCTCTCTATGGAGATCGAGCGATCTGTGCTATCTTTCAAAAGATGCGTATAATAAATACTGTCATTGGAGGTCAATTGCAGGGCAGTACGGAAGTTCATAGCATAGTTATCTCCTTTATTCAGACATACACTCATGAAATTATCCGTGACCCGACGTCTTTTTTGCTCTTCCAGTGGCTTGATGCTATCGATGGATGCCAGCTTCCTTTTCAGGTAATCTTCACCCTTTGCTGCGATGGTATAGACGGCCATCATGGAGTCATATTTTTGTAAGTTCAACCGGGTAATGGCCGGATCTATCTCCTTCGGGGTAGTTGCAAAGGATCTTACGATGGCCAGGTTTTTATTCAGCACGATGTTATGGAACCATTGCTGGATCTCCGGCCTTGTTTGATACCGGTTGCTCAGGTAAAGGGCCATCTCCTTCGCTTCCCATTGGAAGTAAGGGCCATACAGGTGCGTCGAATACCTGATCCGCTCACCGGCCGTAAGCAAAGCAGATAGTTCCTTATCGAGATCGGCGATAAGCGCCAGTAATTTCTTCGGATCGGCGCTGGAAGACTCTTTAAGTACCAGGCTATCTCTTCTTACATAGTACCTGGCTAACAGGACCTGCCTGTCAGGAGTTAGTTGTGCAGTAGCCGTCATTTCGGCCACTCTTGCCAGCACGCCGGCATTGAATTGACCAGCGGATAATCCTTTCGGTTGCTGACCACGAGTAGCCTCGACTGCAAACAGCAGCACGATTAGTATGAATAATGTAACCTTACGCATGGGTGTTATTTTATTTTCAGAAGAATATTATTGGCATATCTCTTTATTTGTTCCACATTTTCACTTTCCACTTTTGCAGGTAGTGCAAGGATCTCGTTGGCTGTTGCCAGCATGTTAGCAGTGTCTTTTTTTTGTTCGTACATCCTTAAGATCACTACCCTCGTTGCAAACTTGTAAGGTTCCAGGTTCTTTGCCAGCTGGTAGTAATACAGGCTGCTGTCATAACTATTCCGGCGCTGCAGCGCGTAACCATATTTTACAAACAATACCGGGTAACTTGAATGCTCCAAAGCCTGCTGGTATTGCCATCCGGCTTTCAATTCATCCTTGGTCTTTAAGTAAGCATCCCCGAATTTTTCATGGAAATAAGAATGGCCCTTTAAAGTTTCTGCTAACGCCTCCAATTGCTCAATAGCATGTGGATAATCTGCGGATTTGATGGTGTTCAATTCCTTATAAGCCTTAGCTGTTCTTACCTGGTTTAACAGTACAAAGAATGCGATCACCATCATTGTGAACCGTAGCGCCACAGAAAAGCGGGGATCAACCGGAGTTTTGGGAGAAGCAGTTTGTTTGGGGCCTATGCTGCTGCTGCCTGGGGGTCCGGGATAGGCGATATACAAAAGGAAAACGGCGAACACAGGCATTGCCTGGAAACCGAAATTGGTGAATTGTACAATCAGGATGGCCAGTAGTGGAAAAAGATCATATCCTTTCTTTATGAAATGGAAAAAGGTTAATGCCAGAAATCCTGACCATAATAATAAAGCAATGATCCCTCCCTCAATGCTAAGCTCAATAAGGTCATTATACGCCATATTTACCTGGCCATTGGAGGGAAGCTCGTGCTGTGCAACAAACTGGTTATAGGTTTTCTCAAAAAGACCAAAGCCCGTTCCGGTGAGCGGCCTCTCCCTGATCACCAGTGTGCTGTTCTTTAATACCAGTAAGCGGCCAGCGGTAGAGTCCTTTTTTGCCTGGAATAACAGCACGGCAATGGGTAGTATGATGACGGCAATGATAACAGATGCTGGTATTTTGGAAGAAAAGGGAATACGGCTTTTCAGGAATGCCGTAATCTGCCCCCTGAAATACCAGCCCAGTGCAAGTAGGCCAACTAGGTAAGCTGTTCTCGATTGCAGGAGCCCAATCGATAAGAGTACAGGGGCCAGCAGAAGAAGGCTAATTACCCGTTTGTCAGATAGAAATTTTGATTTAAGTATGAAGTGCAGGCTTAAGGCCAGAAAGATGGCAGTAACATTGGGATTTACCCAGGTACCTGTAGCCGAAAAGAGTGTATTTCTAGAAGGAATAACCCGAAGAAATTGGGCGATCACTACCATGCTTTCCATGAATGCGATCAACAAGAGACCATTTCCCAGGAGGGATATTGTTTTCCCTTCAATAGTTTTTTTACTACACCAGAACAAATGAATGGTATTGAAAAAAAGCCCATTGGCCAGCCAATAAAAATGCGACATTCCAAAAGTGCCGGTAATTAGTCCATGCCCTGCAATGTAAGCGCATAGCACGTTAAAGACCAGAACATGTGGAGGAAATGTGCTGGGAAAATGGCTCCGCCAAGAGGTCCCAACAAAAGCCAAACAAAAAACACAGGTGGCTATGGCATAATAAAGCGATGCCGACAGGGTGGGTAACCCATACGTATCAGTATTTATTAATGCAAGCCCTATAACAAATAGTATTGAAACTATAGGTAATTGCTTCATTATTACTGCCCGGAGTTTAAGAATTCACTGTTGAGCCAAATACAAATACACTTGTCTTCGCGTTTGTGCAAAGCATTTACGGAGAAAAAACTTCCAATATGACAGTAAGATTATGGGAAACGTGATGGTGAGTAGAGTGAGCGCATATGGATAGGTTTAATTTAAAATATGAAGGATCCTGAACAATGAAATGAAGTTAATACACCTGATCTGAAATGCAATACCGGTAAGTGGGTAATATTTTTTGAACAAAAAGAAAAGCGCTTATCCCAAAAGTAGAGTAGGAGCTACTTTTTAATAAAATTCTTTTCTATGGTAGCCAACTGATCGGTATTAAGTGTGGTGGTTTGCTTTAATACTTTCACAAAATGGGCCACTTCTTCTTTGGTGGCAGGGCAACCTGTATTCTCGCCGGGCTTGTCCAGTCCTACGCCTTCGGGCCGCATCAGGCAATCGGCTACTAATTTGCCTTTGGCATCAAAGATCAGCCAGAATGGAATGCCCTTACCTTTTCCCTGGTATTTCTCCATCATCTGCGTGCCTCCGGGATTTTCGAGGTGTTCTTTTCCCTTTGCCTCCTGTACTGTGAGGTGGCGGATCACGAAATTGTCGGCGAATAATTTTTTGCATTCAGCATTGGCCATAATGCTGTCCATCCGGTGACACCAGCCGCACCAGGAAGCGTGAAAGATGATGAATACTTTTTTATGTTCCCGTGTAGCCTGAGCGGACGCTTCTTTTAATACGGCTTCGGCGGATGGTTGCTTAGACTGGGCAAAGGCTGTTGCTGCTAACAGTAACAAAGCCAAGAATAAGGTACTTGCATGTTTCATGAAACAGAAGGTTTGCCAATGAATATACATCAAATCCCGGATGCGATTTGTTAAAAATTTGATGGGCGGAGCTCCTTGACTGCTGCAAGACCGTTGGTCGTTTCTCCTATTTATGGCTTGATCACCGACTCATCGAGGGTTGTACCTGTTAGTTTGATCTGATAAGGCCATTGTTCTTCGGGATTGGGTTTGGGAGCTTCAGGGTTGTTGCGGTTGCCCTGGCGGCCCATGGATACGGGCCAATGCTCGGTAGGCGCTCCGCTTACTACCAGCCACAGGTATTCTGTATTTTTCGGCACTTTGAAGCTGGTATTGCCATTGGCATCTTTGGACATCTTACCGTATTCACGGCTGCCATCTTTTTTATAAGCTACGAAGCCATAGCGCCAGCCGGCTTTGTCTGTTTTTACTTTGTTGTATCCGTCTGTTCCCGCTATGCCTTTGAATTCGAGCTTTACCTTGGTGCCGGCATTGGGTACTTTCAATTTGATGCCATTGTAGCCATAGTTCTGCGGGCAGCGGTTGGAATCAATTTTATACCATCCCTCTCCGGCTGCCTGCAGGGCAGTGGTATGTTGGTTGGCATAAGGTTTGGCGACCTTTTCTATGCGTGGCATATCCCAGGTAATAAAGCGACGTACTGCATCAAACATTTCATCATTGAATTGATCCTGGTTGAGGTTGGTGATGCGTTTGTAGGTCATGACGGGATCTTCGCCTTCTTGTGTGGCGCGACAGAGATTGCCGAAAAATTCTATCCCTCTTTTGTTGGACCAGTATTCAATTACATACGGCGAATGATACATGTTGGTGGGGTGGAGGAAGGCATAATGGGTTTTCTTCATGAAATCGACCAGGTGGTAGTTTTCAAAAGTCATCCATTCGGGATATACCTGCCACAACATATACTGGGCAGACATTTCCATGATGGCTCCACGGGGTCCGGTTTTGTTATCAGTACGAGCGAGGAACTGGAAGGAGTGTCCCAACTCATGGGCCAGGGCGCCATAGGGGGCTTTGTTCATTCTTTTGGCGGGTGTCCACAATCCGCCAACCTTGTCCTCAATCCCTCCGCCAAAGGCTGTTCCTTCGGTGCCACCCAATACGTAGAGGATGACCTTGTATTTATCGGAGATGGACTTTCCTTTTTGAACGAGCTTAAGTTCATTGACATAAAAGTTATAGTACCTGTCGAGCTCTTTCAGTGCATCCTGTACATTGAAGCGCTTTGTTTGGTCGGGGTTGGTAGTGGGATCGTCTCCAAATTCTTTATTCCAGAAGATGACGATGTTATCGGACTGGACCATGCGCTTATAGCTGTATTCACTTTCGTTGCTATTGTAGTCATTGTTCTCTGGAATACGGTATACTTTGGCAGGTATATACAGCTCTTTGCCTGTAGAATCATGGATCGTTTTCTGGTGAGCAGTTGTATGTTCTTTACCTGACCAGGAAGCCAGGAGAACGGGAAGACCGATGGCGAATATTATGAGACTGGTAATGCGTGTCATGGGTGATTGTTTGTTTGGCGACATTAAAGTAGGAAGATTTACAGTTGGTTGGTGAACCACTGGTCTTGTTGGATAATATCGACGAAACAATTGTCAATAAGTGTATGATCGACGTGTAAAAGGGAGATAATATCTCAGTCTAGGCTTTCCAGGGCTTTGTTCAACAGGATCTTACCGGTCTCACTAAAGGCGAGCGATGAGGCAACCTGCCTTCCGGGGGCACTCATTTTAGCCCATGTTTTTTGCAGAATGCTTATCATTTTCTCTGCTGACTGTTTTTTTATAAGATCATCGTACTGAAATTCCAGGAATACCAGGCAAAGGGCATTCTCCATTGTTTGAACGTCGGTATCGGTTTTAAGCTTCTTTTTCAATACAATTTCATTGACCCGGGCAATAATGTCCGTTTCATAGCCAAGTAGTTGCAGTATCTCTGTTGCTTTATGCGCGTGGAATTTCGAAAGTTCGCTTCTCCACTTCAGGTAACCCACCCTGCCTTCAGGATATGCCTTTCTGGCGATTTCCCATCGTCCAATATGTTGGCACCTGGAGGCGAGTAAAAGGGGTTCGCTGGCTTCCAGGTCAAGATCTTTTACGCGCTCATACAACTTAATGGCATAAAAATATTCAGTTGGATAATGCTGTCCATTCCATATTATCTCCGAAGGATCCTGTTTGTTATAAGCATCAAAAAGGCTAAAAGCCTGTTCCATTTTTGTCATAAGATCTGCGATTTATAATGGCATGTCCAAAGTTATAATATATGTAATAAGAAAGTAGTTTGATTTTTTTCATACCGAAGCACCTTAAAAGCAAAATCCCCCCATTGCCCGAAGGGATGTTGCTTTTAAGGCGGGTACTTCCGGTTTGTTTATTATCCCTGTAATGGGAGTTCCTCCACGATATCAGCTTCCTCCAGAAAGCCTTTATCGTGTGATATTACAATGAGTGTACCCTGGTACCCCGAAAATATTTTTGCCAGCATCTGAATATTACTCAGGTCAAGGTTGTTGACGGGTTCATCAAGGAAGATGATATCCGGTGCTTTGTTTTGCAATACCATACAGCAAAGGGCCAGGCGGAGCATTTCGCCACCACTGAGTACAGCGCAGGACTTATCCCAAGTATCGGGCATAAACAGAAAATTGGCCAGCAGGGTATGTACCATCGCTGTTTCAAGATGGGCTTCGTTAAAAGCCAGGGCTTGTTCCAATACTGTTTTGTTGCGATCGATAAGGCTGTAATCCTGGTCCAGCAGCAGGGTAGTGCAGGGAGTGATCTGCATACTCCCCTGTGAAGGAGTCATCTGTCCCCGCAATAGGTGGAACAAAGTGGTTTTTCCACTGCCATTACTCCCGGAGATGGCCAGCCTGTCGCCGCTGCGGATGGTGAAGGTTAAAGGCCGGGCCCATAGCTGGATGTTATTTTCGTAGGCATAATTGATCTCATTGGCTTGTATCAATACTTTGCCACGAGGTAATGCGGGGTTATCGAAATACCCTTTCATGATGCGTTGCACCTGGGCCATGGCAGCTGCTTGCTGCAGACTGGCCCTTAGCTCGGTCACCTTGTCGCTGTGTATATGTTTCAGTTTGCCGGTACTGCCTTCTGCAGCGGTTCTCCGCCCGTTGATTACTGCCTTCGGAAGTCCGCTCACCATGCCTTTCCTGCGGGCCTGGGCATCTGCATGTTGTTTGCGTTCCAGAACTTCCTGCTGTTTTTGTTTGGCTTCTTTCCAGGCTTTTTCGTGGTGCGCCAGGGCATTTTGGCGGGCTGAAGTCTCTATTTCTTTTTGTGCTGCATAAAAGTCGTAATTGCCGCCATAGGCCCTGATGCCGCCTGGCTGGAGTTCCCATATGGGATTGCACAAGCGCAGCAATTGCCTGTCGTGGCTCGTGAGTAACAGGGTACAGGAAGTATGCTCCATCCATTCGTACAATTGGGTACGGGCCTTTGCATCCAGGTGATTGGTAGGCTCGTCCAACAATACAATGGCGGGTTCAAAAATATCGATGCCGGAGAGGAATAACCTTGTTTTCATACCACCACTGAGCTGCTGTAAAGGTTGGTTGAGTGCAATGCCTGTGATACCCCATCGGGCAAATGCTTCTTCACAACGGGCTACGATGTCCCAATGGTGTTCCAACAGATCATAATAGTGTTGGTCGGTGGCGCCATTTTCTACGGCCTGCAATGCGGCCAGCAAGGGCGTTATACCCAGGGCCGCCGCCACGGTAAGCTGATTAAAATGGCCATAATGCTGCGGCACATAATGTAGCGCACCATTGACCTGAAGATCACCGGTAAAGCTTTTATCGTGACCGGCAATTATCTTCAGCAGGGTTGTCTTCCCTACGCCGTTGTTGCCTGCAATAGCGGCTTTTTCACCTTTTTGTAAAGAGAAACTAATATCATTGAAAAGCAGCCCGCGATTGGGCGTATGGTATGAAATATGTTGTGCGTTGATAAGCATGAATTGTGTGATGTGTGTGGGAAATGAATTGAGTAGTCCGGTGGCAGGATGTAATTTTCATGTCTTTAGTTTTTGAGAACAATAAATGTAAAGTGAAATAAAAAGCAGGCCGGATGGCCGTTAGAACAGCGGGAGCTGTAGGTATGTGTGGATTACAATTTCATGATGGCGCAAAGGTAAACATTTATCAAAAATCTCACAAACAATGCTTTGAATTACTAAACTTTCGTACATTTACGACATAATCGTAGTTTAAATCATTGATTATGAAAATAATTACCACAGTATCACTCCTTCTCATTTTGCATGTTGGCGCCTATGCCCAGCAACCTGAGCCCCTCGTTTTGACCGTTAAGTACGATTTCATGCACGTCTATGACACCGCCGACCGGGCCAACCCCATCCGCGAAACTATGTACCTGCTCGTAGGCCAGACCAGCAGCACCTATCGCCGCAGTCCTGCCGCACCCTTCATCAAGCCCAGCTCCGAACCGGCTGTACGCAGCGGCGGACCTACGATCACCGTAGCCGGTATGCCCATGGCCGTCGTCAGCGCTCCCGGTATCAGCGAAGGGGAATTATTTCAGTATCCTTCTGCCGGAACGTTCAAGACCTGCACGCATATCGCTATGAACGATTACCTCGTCGAAGACAAACTGCCTGTCATCAACTGGAAAGTAGGTACCGATACCAAAACCATCGGCGACTTCAAATGCCAGCAGGCTACCGGCACGTATGCCGGCCGTACCTACACCGTGTGGTTTACCCCCGACCTGCCTTTCCGTAACGGCCCCTGGAAGCTGAATGGCCTGCCCGGACTGATCCTTGAAGGTAAAGATGCTACCGGCGATGTAGCTTTCACATTTTCTGCCTTCACCAAAGCTGATTCCGGACAGGTCACCACATCCAACAAAACCCGGCTCATTACCACCAACCAGAAAGCCCTTAACCGTGTGCGTGAGGCCTTCGATGAAAACCCCGTTGCTACCATGCAGGCACAACTGCCTGCCGGCGCTCCTGCCCCTGCATTGGCTTACCGTCTGCCTTCCGGAAAGACCGTGCGTGGCGAAGAAGCCCAGGAACTCATCGAGAAGAAAAGGAAAGCGAGGAATTCGAACAACAACCCCCTTGAATTGAAGTAATTCATGAAAACCCTATTGTGGTGCCTCGTAGCCTTGTGGCTACAGGCGCCCCTGTTGGCGCAGGTAAAACAGCTTACCGGTCACCTCAAAGGCCCGGGTGGGAAACCCTTGCCCCAGGCGAGCGTATCGCTCAGGAACAAGCAGGGACTTATCGTGCATTATGCCATCAGTAATGACAAAGGAAGCTTCCTGCTACCATTGCCTGATACCGCTCACCTCACGGGGCTATCGCTTGAAGTCACTCACCTAGGTTATAAAAGACTGCTGACACCCTTGCAGGAAGGTAAATACGCTTATGAGCTACAACTCGAAGCGCAGGCCTTCCTCTTGCCCGAAGTACAGGTTAAGAACAGGCCCATTATCTCCAACAAAGG
Source organism: uncultured Paraflavitalea sp. (assembly GCA_966211765.1). Taxonomy (GTDB): domain Bacteria; phylum Bacteroidota; class Bacteroidia; order Chitinophagales; family Chitinophagaceae; genus Paraflavitalea. Next base: position 124,986 of record CBIHOV010000023.1, on the reverse strand, counting down.
CGATACTATTAGTTACAATGTGCGCTCCTTCGCCCAGGAAGAAGACCGCAGTATCGGCGATGTGATCCGCAGGCTGCCAGGCCTAGAAGTGGGCGACGATGGCAAGATATATTACAATGGCCAACAGGTCTCCAACCTTTACATCCATGGCGACGACCTCATGGCAGGGCGCTATGGATTAGCTACCAAAGTCATCAATAAAGAACTTATTCAGAGTGTCGATGTCATCAAGAATCACCAGCCTATTAAGGTCTTGCAGGATAAAACAACCTCCGATGCCGTCGCCATCAACCTGGTATTGAAAGATGAGAACAGCCTGACCCTCACCGGTCAGGCCATGCTGGCCGGTGGCTGGCCAAAACTATATGATGCGGCCCTCAATACGATCCTCCTCAACAAGCGCATGAAGATGATCAACTCCGCAAAGTCCAACAACAGCGGCGTCGATTACCAAAGTGATTATGAGCAGTTGGGTTCGGATGTATTTTCATCATCAGGAGGTGGGGCCACACCCTCCAACCTGCTGTCGGGCGGCACGGTACCCAACCCCGATCTGCCGCGCCGCAACTACTATTTCAACAGGTCGGGCCTCATCAATCTCAACCATCTCGTCAACAACAAAAAAGGCGTCCAGTTCCGCACCAACGTTCAGGGCTTTAGCGACCGGCAGACCTTCGATTACAACAGCATCGTGGAGCAATACCTGGCTGGCGACACCATCGTATACCGCGAAAAGCAGGACGCCCTGCGCAAGCCCTGGTTCATCAACGGTGCTTTCACCGTCATGGCCAATACCAACAAATACTATATCCGCAATAAGACCGACGTTCAGCTCAAGGGAGACTACAACGGCAGTCAGTTGCAAAGCAATACCCTCAACTTTGGACAGCAATTGCGCAACCGGCAGCAGTCCTTCTCCAACGATTTCGATTGTAAGCCTTTCTCCAAAAGCAGGAACATGTGGGATATCCACCTGTACACCAGCTTTGCTACCAATCCACAGCGTTTGTTCGTCGGTCAGGGCTTGCACAGGGATATACTCAACGATAGCCTGCCCTATGCAGCCATCGTTCAGCAGGTTCGCATGCCCACGTGGTACAACGAAGCATCACTGGGTTACCTCATTCCTTCCAATACCAGGTGGATCAACCAGGAATATACAGTAGGATTCTCCAGTGAGCAGCAAACCCTCCACTCCGATCTGGAACTTGTACAGGACAATGGTAGCATCAAAGGCTATGAAGGAGATGCGGGTAATGATCTCCGTTGGCGGCGCAACGCCCTCCAGGCTTCCGCAAAATATTCACTCAGCAAAGGGCGCTTCACTGCCAGTCTTTTTGTACCCTTCACCTGGCAGGGCATCCGCTATCGCCAATCCGACTATGCGCTCGACAACCGCGACCGCCAGTTCTTCATCAATCCAACGGGCTGGGTAAAGTACCGGATCAATGTAGAAGATCACCTCCAATTCAGTTACCGGTACAACAACAATACGGGTAATATTTCCGGCGTGTACCGGGGCGCCATCCTTACCAACTATCGCTCCCTGCAGGCCAATGATGCCGGATTGCAGGAACGTTCCATGTCCAATGCCAGTCTCAACTACAGCTTCCAACGCGCCATCATCATGCTCTTCATCAATGCTGGTGTTGCCTACACAAAGACCACGGTGAACAGCCTCTATGCTTCGATCGTCACCGACAATATCCAGCGCAGCATCCTGCTGCCTTATGAGAATGATCAGAGCGGCTTCTCGGCCAACGCAGGCATCAGCAAATACATCTTTGTCCTCAAAAGTACTGTATCGGTAAAGGGAACTTTCTCCCAAGGACGTTACAATCAGTTCATCAACGATCAGTTCCTACCCTACGACAACAATACTACATCGCTGCAGGCAAACATTGAAAGCAAACCCTTTGGTAAGTTCAGCCTGCGTTACAAAGGCGTTTCCGGTTGGAGCAACAGTCGCCAGCGCGACCTGGTCACAGCCACAAAAAACATCAGCAATCGGATGAACAGGATCGATCAGAACATAGTGTTGGGTATCACCCCCCTCAGGAGCGTATTTATGAACTTCACTGCCCGTCATCTCCATAGCCGGCAGCCGCAGGTCTCCACCGTCAGCTACCTGTTTATGGATCTCAACCTGCGCTATAAGCACAAACCCTGGCGCACGGACTTCGAGTTCGATCTTACCAATATCGGTAATGTAAATACGTACGAATTGTACAGGGTAAGCAGCAATTTATTCTCTGCCGTCCGTTACCAGATCAGGGGTAGGATGGCCGTACTCAGGGCCACTTTCAATCTGTAAAAAAGAAATGGTTATTGCCGTCCGCGACCGATCACGGTTATTTCCTGGAGCTTGCCTTTGGATGAGTCGGCCGGTGGTGTGACACGGATGCCATTAACGCGGCGCGTAGTGGGAAACCCTGTTACGACCACTTCATCCGGCAAGGGGAAGCCTGATACTAGTTTTGGAGTTGCCCGGTTCGTAATAGTGGGTGTGCCCACAAGACTTAATTTGTCTGCAGCAGTGGTCGCAGGCTTTTCATATAGAAGGCCCTGGATACCTGGGCGGAGTGGCTGACCCACCAGCTCCCGCACAGGAGGATTCGTGGTTGCTTCCTGTTCCTGCGAATCGGATTCCTTGGAAAGAGGCTGGATGGTTATTTGCACAGGCTGCCTGCCCGTGCGTGACCGGTTAGCGGCTGTTTGGTTAGCTGGTGCTGATAAACTGAGGGTCGTATTGGGGGAGGTAACAGGCCCGTTGATCGTTGTGGCAGATGTTAAGATCACCTCTTCCAATGCTTTGGTAGCAGCTTGCAAAGGTTGCCGCACCGTGATCGAAAATGCCAGGGTGATCAGCAGCAACACGGGTAATAATAAAGCGTAGCGCCCCAAGGTCAATTTTGAAGAACGACGCACATTCATCATGCGAATCCTTTTCTTCAGGTCTACCAGGTTGAAATCGTTCGCAATAAGTGGGGTAGTAGAGAGCGCGCCTATATGGAGCAAACTATATTGGTACGCCTTCTTATCCGCTCCTGCTTCCAATACCTTTTCATCGGCAATGAACTCCAGGTTTTCCTTGATCGCTTTCCGGATGAGCCACACAGCGGGATTGAACCAGTTCAACGTAAAGCTCAGTTCCGCCAGCAGCACATCCACGGTATGTCGCTGCCGTACATGAATGGTTTCATGAGCTACGATCGTCAGCAATTCCTCCTCGCTGTGTGCCGCAGGATTGATATATATATGTTTACCGAACGAAAAAGGGCTCATGGGTACATTGATCAATCGAACGGGCAACTCTCCAATGAGGGCAGGCGCCGATTGGCGATGGATACGGTACAGCGATACGAACTGCCGCAGGATCCGGAACAGCATTATTGCTAATCCTATATAAAAAATGAGGAATACCCAGGTCATATAAGCAGGCATCACTGCTGTTGTCACCATCGTCTTTAGCTGTTGAGTAAACTCCGGTACGACGGCCATGGCTGTCTCCTGTGCAAACAGTGGCGACAGGTCGATCAATGGATACAGCATAGCGAAGCCAATGCCAAACAACAGGAAAGCCCGGTTGGCAATATAGAATGTGAGGCGGCGCAGGATACCGTAATAAGCCACCGCGAACAGCACCAGTACCAGGTTGATCTTGAAGAGGGCGATGAAGAAGAGAGGCATGCCTACTGTTTTTCGTCGTTATCGATAAGGTTGATGATCTCCTTCAGTTCGTCTTTGCTGATCTTATTCTCTTTTGCGAAGAAGGTTACAAGTTCCTTGTAAGAGCTGGAGAAGAAGTTGTTGACCACTCCGTTTACGGAGCGTTTCTTGTATTCGTTCTCTCTGATCTTTGCGCTGTAGCGAAAAGCATTCGCGACACGTTCACTTTTCACAAAGCCTTTCTTCTCGAGGTTCTTGATAGTAGATGCCAGTGTAGTGTAAGGCAGCCGGATGGGATACATGGCTGTCATAAAATCTTTCACGAAGCCGGGGCCAACTTTCCAGATGGCGATCATCACAGCTTCTTCATGTGGGGTCAATTGTTCCATAATATCAACGGGATATTCGTAAATGTACGAAGTTTACGGAGAATAAGGCATTAATTTCCAATACCTCATGAGCAATTAGGAGGTTTTATTATGCATCAAATGCAGGCGGTTGATAATCATGCACTTTGCTGTGGGTAGTCACGATTGCCGGAAATCTTCCGGGGCAGCGCTAAAGTCGCAGAAATTATTATTTTTGAAGGGTTTACCCAATGCGTTAATCAATCTACCACATGAAAATTGCAAAATCCAGGCACAAGAACGTATTCTGCATAGAAGGCAATTGGACCAATGATCTCCGGGACAGGAGAAGTATCAAGACAGCCCTTGAATTTCTGGAGCACAATTCGTACAGCAAAAAGCCCGTACTGCATACGCACCGGCAATGTTCTTCCAAACAGGAGTTTGAGAACCTGATCAAGGAATCCTGCTTAAAAAGATATGATCAATACAGCATTTTATACCTCGCTTTTCATGGCAATGCGGGCCGCCTGCATGTAGGCAAACGGGTGACGATGCGCCTGGAAGAGATTGCCGAAATGCTGGAAGGAAAAGCAGCCAATAAGATCATTCACTTTGGAAGTTGTGAAACGATGTATGTGATGCGGCGTGAGCTCAACAAGTTTATGAAGCAAACAGGCGCGCTGGCTATTTCGGGATATGAAAACACGATCGACTTTATGCCCAGTACTTTCCTCGATCTGCTCTACTTCCAATTTTGTCAGCAATACCAGAAAATGTACCTGATCGAAAGGGACGTGAAACAATATTATGGCAAGCTGGCGCGGGAACTGGGTTTTAAAATGATCTACGAGAAATGATGGAATACTATTATAAAGAGATGGACTCTCCGGTGGGCCGGTTAAAACTAGTGGCCAGTGACAAAGGGCTTGCGGCCATTCTTTGGGAGAATGATAAACCCAACCGGATAAGGGTAAGAACCTTCACTGAAAATAATGTACATCCTGTATTGCTGGAAGTGGAAGGCCAGTTGAAGGAATACTTTGCAGGTAAACGGACATCGTTTGCGCTGGAACTGGATCCTGTAGGAACGGATTTTCAAAAAGCAGTATGGAATATTCTTTCCACGATACCCTATGGTGAAACCAGGACCTATATGGGCATTGCAAAACAGCTGGGCAATACGAAGGCTGTACGTGCTGTAGGAGCGGCCAACGGAAGAAACCCAATTTCGATCGTTGTGCCCTGTCACCGGGTAATAGGCAGCTCGGGTGAACTGACCGGTTTCGCCGGAGGACTGGAAGCAAAAGCCACCTTGTTATCCCTGGAAGGCGTTAAGAGCAATGCAACACAAATCGAACTGCCGATGTAGTGATAGCCGGCTTATTCGGCATACTCACTGGGTGTCTTACCAAATTGTTTCTTAAACTCTTTGCTGAAATACTTGCGGTCATTGTAACCAACTGCCTGGGCTACCTCAAATACATTGAGTTGTTTTTCCTGCAGTAGTTCTGCAGCCCGCTTCAGTCGTATGGATTTGATAAAGTCGTTGACCGACATATTACTGACTGCCTTTATTTTCTTGTAGAGGATGGGCGCACTCATGGCCACCTTTCTCGAAAGCATGTCTACGCCAAACTCCTGGTTGTCGAGGTTCTCTTCTACAATACGCACCACCTGCTTGAGGAACTCCTGTTCAATGGTGTTCACGGCAGGTTCATTTGGAACGGGCGCTGTGGCCGTGGCGGTGGTGGGAGAAGTATTCAGTTGTTGCATGAACAACCGGCGCCATTGCTCACGGGCCAGCAGCAGGTTCCTCACATTCAGCTCCAGCACTTTGGTGCTGAAAGGTTTGGTCATGTAGATATTAGCACCTGTTTCCAGTCCGCTCACATGATCTGTCTGGGTGCTCCTGGCAGTTAGCAGGATGACGGGTATATGGCTGGTGCGGTGGTCGGTCTTAACAAGCCGGCAAAATTCGAAACCATCCATCTGGGGCATCATCACATCGCTGATGATGATGTCGGGAATTTCATTGACAGCAAGTTGTAATCCTTTTGCTCCGTCAGGAGCTTCGAGTACATGGAACTGGTGTGAGAATTTTTCTTTGATGATATTCCTCAGTTCCACATTGTCTTCTACTATGAGGAGCGTGGGTTGCTGACCGGCGGCTGGCAGCAGATCAACTGTTTGGATGCTGGTGGCAGGCAAACTGGCAGAGAGGGGACCAGGGTGTTGATCAGTTGCTTTCAGCTGGTTGAAATGGCGGTTGTCTTTGAACAAGCGTACAATGAAAGTGGTACTGCCGGTATGGTCGTCGGCCGCCGGGATACTTTCGGCGGTGATGCTTCCCTTGTGGAGGGACACAATGTTTTTGGCCAGGGCCAACCCGATACCATAACCTGTATTCTGCAGACCATGATCATCTACCTGGAAGAAATTGGTGAATACTTTATCAAGGTACTCGGCTGCAATACCCCGGCCATTGTCCATCACTTTCACGATGGCTTCGGTAGGGGTTTCTGTAACCTGCATTGTGATCTGTCCGTTTTCGGGGGTGAAGCGCACGGCATTGGAAAGGAGATTGAAGAACACTTTCTCCAGTTGCTCCCTGTCGAACCATAGCAGTAATTGCTGCCCATCATAAATGAAGGAGGTACTGATGTTCTTTTTAAGGGAGATGTCCTGGAAGCTATTGTAAATATCTTCGAGGAAGCCGATGAGGTCGTGTTGGGCAACCTGTAGTTTCAGGTGGCCGGTTTCCGCTTTCCGGAAGTCCATCAATTCACTAACGAGCTTCAGGAGCCTGTTGGCGTTCTTGTGGATGGAGTCGAGCTGCTGCCTGGCGAAGCCGGAAGTATCTTCAGACTCCTGCATTTTTTCCACTGGCGCCATGATGAGGGTAAGGTGTGTTCTGATCTCATGGGATACATTGGTGAAGAAATTCAGTTTTACCTGGTGCAGCTCATCTTCTTTCTTGAACAATTCTCTTAAGAATATATACCGGCTGAACAGGAAGATAATGCCAATGGCTATGAGGGTGTAAATGATCCAGGCCCACCAGGTATTCCAGAAGGGTGGGAGTACCTCGATCGGGAGTTGTACGGGATCGCTCCAAACGCCATCGTTGTTGGCGCCTTTGACGAGGAAGTCATAATCGCCTGAAGGGAGGTTTACATAACTGGCGATGGGCGTAGTGGTATACACCCAGTCTTTATCATATCCCTGCAGTTTGTAGGCATAAGAATTCTTATTGCTCTTTATATAATTGATCAACGCAAATTCGAGGTTGATCACATTCTGGTTGTGTTTTAAGGTAAGTTGATCAATGCCTGCGATATTCTGTTTCAGGAGGCCGGTAGAATCGCCGGGTACTATTTGTTTATTGAAGAGTTTGAGTCCGGTGAGGACGATATTGCCGGGTCTTGGATTGGAAACGATCTTGTCGGGAGAAAACCAGGTGATGCCGTTGAATCCACCGAAATAGAATTCTCCTTTGCTGTCTTTGAAGAAAGAATTGTAGTTGAAAGCATTGCCGGCGAGACCATCGCTGACGGTGAACAACTGTAACTGGTTTTGTTGCGGGTTGAACTTCAGCAGGCCATTGTCGCTACTGAGCCAAAGGTTCTGCTGGTTGTCTTCGAGAATACCAAGAATGTTGCGGGAGCTGATCTTTTCAGGTTGTGTAAGGGGCATTGGCTTCTGGCTTGCTTCATCAAACCTGGCGAGGCCACCTTGTTGCAGTCCCCACCATACCTGGGCGAATTTATCCTGCATCACGCAGTTCACGATGTTGTCGGACACTTTTTGGATGGAATCGTTCCTGAGCAGGAAGAGGCCGTTGTTGGTACTTATCCAAAGCCGGTTCTTATCATCTTCAAAGAAGTGCCTGGCGGTGTTGGCAAACAAGGGATGCCTGGTGATGGGCACTTGTGCCGGTAGGGGGCCCTGGGGCGATTTATCATAGAGTTTGATGCCCATGGTAGAACCCACCCACAATCGTCCTTTGGTGTCTTCATAAATGCTGACGATCTCTGCATTGAGGTATACCGGATTGTTGGCCTCATAGAGGTAGCGGGTAAATTTTTTATTGACGGGATCAAACAGGTTCAACCCACCGCCGTGCGTGCCGCACCATATCTGTCCCTGCCAATCGCGGTACACGACTTTGATGAGGTTGGAGCCGATGCTGCGGGGATCGCCGGGATTGTGCCGGTAGCTGGTGAACCGGCCAGTGGCACGGTCGTAATAATTCAATCCTCCTCCTTCCGTTCCTATCCACAGGTTTTTCTTTTCATCTTCGGTAATGCTGCTGATCACATTGTTGTTGAGATAGCCGGGCTCGTCTTTTTTGTGAATGACGGAAAAACGGGTATTGACTGCATACGCATAATTGGCGCCTCCAAAGTAAGTGCCAATCCAAATGTTGCCGGTGAAGTCCTGGAAGAGGCTGTGCACACTGTTGTGGCTGAGGCTGCCAGGATCGGCATCATTTTGTTGATAGGAATACAGAAGTTTGCCGGCCTCATCGAGAATGCTGAGGCCTTCCTGGGTTCCTACCCATAGGTGCCCTTCTTTATCCAACAGCACTTTGCGGATGGTGTTGCTGATGATGGACTGTGGGTCGTTGTTGTTGTGCAGGAAATGACTGAAGGTTTGTTGTTGTGCGTCAAACAGGTTGAGGCCGTTGGAATGTGTGCCCACCCAAAGTTTTCCGTAGCGGTCTTCTACGAGAGAGGTTACGAAGTCGGCGCTGATGCTATGGGGATCTGCGGGCTGGTGTTTGAAATGGGTGAACTGACGGCTGGCGCCTGTTTCCTGCATTTGGAGGAGGCCGGCGGTAGCGCCAATCCAGATAGCGCCTTTCCTGTCCTGGTAAATGGTGCGTACATTCCATTGCTGGTCGATGGTCTGCTGACCGGGCAGTAATACGGGTTGCAGAAGGCCGGTGGTGGCATCTGTTACAAACAATCCATAATCGGTGCCAGCCCAGATCCTTCCTTTTTTGTCTTCATACAACACATAAAATGCGACGGGCTTTTCGATGGGGTTTTTTATCCTGGTGAATCTGTCGAGCCCGGCATCGTACCTGTTGAGGCCATCCTGGGTGCCTACCCACATGCTTTTGTGGGTATCATTGAGCAGGGCGAGTACGCTGTTGGCAGAAAGGGTGGTACTGTCATTGAGTCGGGACTGGTATTGTTTGATGCGGTAACCATCATAGCGGTTCAATCCGTTGGGGGTTCCTATCCAGATAAAGCCCTGGTTGTCCTGGCTGATGGCGATAACAGCATTTTGGGAAAGGCCGTGTTCTACGGTCAGGTGCCGGAAGGCAGCCTGCTGGGCCACGCAGGGCATCAGGCAGGCAAACAGTAAGCCGGCCAGTAGTACGGGGTACAGGATCGACGGCCTGGTATTCTTCTTCATATAGGGCAACTCCATCAGTTTTAATCCAGGTATAGGTGGTGTTATTATAAATTTACGGTTGTTAACCAGTATGATGTGTTTGTTTTAGGATATTCCCCCTAATTTTTTAAAATACTCCCCCGGCACATGGCCCGGAGTGTGCTACATTCGACAAGGCTGGTCATCGGTATTGACTTTCCGGCCCGGGACCAGGAAATGGTTACGGCAAAAAAATCGTCTCATTTAAAAGGTGCCATATTGAAAATGAAACTACGATTGAACAAAGGCCTCCTTGTTGTAGCGTGTCTCGCACTGCTTATTTTCATCATCACTCAATTGGGTATGGGAGGGAATTTGAATATTCCTGCAGATGTGAAGGAGGCCATGGCTTCGCTCCCGGAGCAACTGGATTACAATATGCATGTTAAAAAGATCCTTTCTGACAAATGTTTCAGTTGTCATGGGCCGGATGCGGCCAAACAGAAAGCGGATCTGCGGCTCGATCTGGCCGATGCAGCTTACAATAAGAAGACGGAAAGCGGCCTGCGGGCCATCCGGGCCGGCAGTATTGCCCGCAGCGAAGTGGCGCACCGCATCCTCAGTGAAGATAAAGATTACAGGATGCCCACGCCCGCCTCGCACTTGTCGCTGACGGTAGAGGAAAAAGCGGTACTCCTGCAATGGATCGACCAGGGCGCTAAATATGCACCGCACTGGGCATTCGTGGCACCAAAGAAAGCACCCTTGCCTGACGTGAAAGCGACCGGCTGGGTAAAGAATGATATTGACCGGTTTGTATTGAACCGGCTGGAAAAGGAAGGATTAGCCCCTTCGGCGGAAGCTGACCGGGAAACGCTCATACGTCGCGTGAGCTTTGACCTGACAGGCTTACCGCCGACCATCGGGGAGATCGATGCCTTCCTGCAAAATAAGGGAGCAGATGCTTATGAGAAAATGGTGGACCATTACCTGCAGTCGCCCCAATACGGAGAACGGATGGCGGCCAACTGGCTGGATGTGGCCCGCTTTGCCGATAGTCATGGTTACCTCGACGATAAACACCGGGATGCTTCTCCCTGGAGGGATTGGGTGATCAATGCTTATAATAAAAACCTGCCTTACGATCAGTTCATCACCTGGCAGCTGGCGGGTGACCTGTTGCCCCATGCTACGCGCGAGCAGATACTGGCCACGGGCTTTAACCGCAATCACAAGCAAAATTCAGAGGCGGGTATTATTCCTGAAGAGTACCGGGTGGAATATGTGGTAGATCGCACAAATACACTGGGTAGTTCGGTGATGGGACTCACGGTGAGCTGTGCCAAATGCCATGATCATAAATATGATCCGATCAGCCAGAAAGACTATTTCTCCCTCTATGCTTTTTTCAACAGCACCTTCGAACTGGGCAGTTCCAATTATGGGGCTGATAATAACATCGTGCCTGGCCCTACTTTGTTGTTGCTGGACAAAGAGAAAGAACAACAGATTGGTCAACTCAATGCACTCATCAGCAGGCTGCAGGCAAAACAGGCAATGTCCAGCACCGAAGCGCCACAGCAATCCTTGCAGCAGAAAGTATTGGCTTCCCTCTCCTTTGATAAAACGGAATCGCTCAACACGTATACGGGTAAGAAGATGGAAGTGACAAAGGTCATTCGCAACCAGGTGCAACCACTTCTATCGGCAAAAGCCAGTGAGGAGAAATTGGTGAAAGGTGTTGCCGGGCAGGCTTTACAATTGGAAGAAAACACACTGGTACACTTACCTCCTTATAAGACGGGTTATTTTGAAAGGTACGAGCCTTTCTCATTCAGTATCTGGATAAATGTGCCGAAGCGGTATGAAGAAGCCGCCATCGTACACCACAGCGATCCGCGTAGATATGGTTTCCAGGGCTATGACCTGGTGATGAAGAACAACCAGCTTAATTTTCGGCTGATGCATGCTTTCCCGCACGATGCGATCAGTGTACTGACGAGTGCAACGCTCGACAGCAATCGCTGGTACCATGTGGCGGTGAGTTATGATGGCAGCAGCAGTGCAAAGGGGGTATCTATTTATGTAGATGGCAAATCCGTAAAACTGCAAACTGAATACGATCACCTGAAGAAAAATATCAAGCCATTTCCCAATGTGCACAAAGTGGTGGCTTTCCATGGGCTGGCTTTTGGCGCCCGGGAGCTGGAGCGCACGATAAAAGGGGGCATGCTGGATCAGTTCTATCTTTTTGATGGTACGATGAATGCGCAGGAAGCGGCTTATTTGTACAACAATAAGTCCGTTGCTTTTGCGCCCCGCAATCCTGCGGCGTCCCGGAAGCAGCCAGACAGTTTGCAACTGGCGCGCATGCAGGAGACGATGATCTACGATTCAACGCAGGAAGTGATGGTGATGGGTGACCTGCCGACACCGCGTACAACACATGTGTTGTTGCGGGGAGTGTATGATAAATATGGTGATAAGGTGGAACCTTCCACGCCGAAGGCCATCCTGCCTTTCCCGGTCGATTTTCCCCGGAACAGGCAAGGGCTGGCTGAATGGCTGTTCCTGCCCGAACATCCGCTGACGGCACGGATCGCAGTAAACCGTATCTGGGAAATGTATTTTGGCCGGGGGATCGTGAAGACCTCAGATGATTTTGGCAATCAGGGTGAAATGCCTACGCATCCTGCATTGCTGGACTACCTGGCTATCCGGTACCGTGAGGGAGGTTGGGATACAAAAGGCCTGCAGAAATTCATTATGATGAGTGCTACCTACCGCCAGCAATCGGTGGTGAGGCCGGAATTGTTGCAGCGTGATCCGGAGAATAAATTACTGGCGCGAAGTGCGCGGTTCAAGATGCCGGCCGAAATGATCAGGGACAATGCGTTGGCGATCGGTGGGTTGTTGAGTGGCAAGATCGGTGGCCCCAGTGTATATCCTTACCAGCCGCCGGGCTTGTGGGAAGCATTGAGTGATAAGAGCTGGAAATATGTATACAAAGAATCGGCAGGGGAGGACTTGTTTCGCCGAAGCATTTATACGATCGTGAAGCGGTCGAGCCCGCCACCCTTTATGCTGATCTTCGATGCGCCGGACAGGAATTTCTGTACGGTAAAGCGATCTGTATCGAGTTCTCCCTTGCAGGCGCTGGCGCTGTTGAATGACCCTACTTTCATTGAAGCCTCCAAATACATTGCAGGCCGTATGATGCAGGAAGGGGGTAAGGATGTGAAAGAACAATTGGTGTATGGTTTCCGGCTGGTGACGGGCCGCCGGCCCGATGCGCAGGAGATGGAACTGCTGACAAAGATGTATGGGCAGGAATATCAACTGTATACAAAGCAGCCTGGTAAAGCGATAAAAATATTGTCGGTGGGCCACGCGCAGGCACCATTGAAAACAGCCGGGCTGGCACAAACTGCAGCCTGTGTAGATGTAGTGATGGCGCTGATCAACACGGATGAGTTCATTACCCGTAAATAGTTTTTCTAACTGATTAATTGGATACCGCATGGATGAGATCCGGAAAGCATTAGAAGAAAAGAGCCGCCGCGATTTTTTGCGTGGCTCGGCCCTGGGATTGGGATGTATTGCACTGGGCAGTTTACTTGGCTGCGGTAGTGAAGAGAAGCCTGTAAAGAAAGCAATGGCTACAGCGGCTGGTGCTGCCGTTGAGGAGAACCAACCGCTGGTGAATCCGCATTTTGTGCCGAAGGCCAAACGGGTGATCTACCTATTCCAGAGTGGCGGCCCCTCCCAAATGGAGTTGTTTGATTATAAACCGCAATTGTATACCATGCACGGGCAGGATATTCCTCCCAGTGTATTGGGCACGGGCAGGGTATCGGGCATGGTGTCGAACCAGAACCGTTTTCCTTTGGCGCGTCCTGCCACTTCGTTTAAGCAATATGGTTCGAATGGTACTTATTTCAGCGATCTGATACCGCATACAGCCGGCATAGCCGATGATATCTGTGTAGTGCGCAGCATGTTTACCGAGCAGATCAACCACGAGCCGGCGGTGATCTTCACGCAAACAGGTAATCAATTGAGTGGCCGTCCCAGTATTGGTTCCTGGATCAGTTATGGATTGGGTAGCCTGAATCAGAACTTGCCTGCCTTCATCGTAATGGTATCCAAAGGTGGTGGTGACCAGCCGATCAGTAACCTGGCCTGGAGCAATGGATTCCTGCCTTCGCATCACCAGGGTGTGCAGTTCATGTCGGGAAAAGATCCTGTGCTGTACCTGTCCTCACCTGATGGGGTAGATAAAATGGATCGTCGTCGTGCACTTGATTTTATACGTTCCTTCAACCTGCTGCAAAAAGATAAATGGAATGATCCGGAGATCGACAGCCGCCTCAATCAATATGAGATGGCCTACCGGATGCAGATGGCTGTGCCTGAGATCACTGATCTGAGTAATGAGCCTGCTCATATTCTCGATATGTATGGTCCGGATGTAAGAGTACCGGGCAGCTATGCGTACAATTGTTTGATGGCAAGAAGGCTGGCTGAGAAAGATGTACGTTTCATTCAACTTTATCATTTGGGCTGGGACCACCATGGTGGCCTGCATGCAGGTATACGCAAGGCTACGCGGCAAACAGACCAGGCTTCTGCTGCCCTGGTGAAAGACCTGAAGCAGCGTGGCCTGCTGGATGATACGCTGGTAATTTGGGGAGGTGAGTTTGGCCGCACCAGTTTTTGTCAGGGTACTTTAACGGAAGAAGCTTTTGGTCGTGATCACCATCCTACGGCATACAGCATCTGGATGGCGGGTGGAGGTACGAGGTCGGGCCTGGTATATGGTGAAACGGATGATTTTGCGCACAATATTGTAAAGGATAAAGTGCATGTGCACGATTTTCAGGCCACGCTGCTTCATCTGCTGGGCATTGACCACGAACAATTTGTTTATAAAACACAAGGCCGCCGTTACCGTCTTACCGACGTAGCCGGAGAAGTGGTAAAAGGAATTATTGGCTGATGAAAAGACGGAGCTTTCTTAAAAACTCACTCGCGCTTGGTGCGACAGCTGCGCTTACCTCGCCTTTCAATATTATTAAGGCTGCTGACTGCGAAGGCGAAATCATCGGGCATGGTGATTTCAGGTACCGGGTGAATCGGTCCTGGGGGCAACTTGATCGCACAAAGTATCCGGTCAAAGATTGTCATGAAATGGTGATGGACAGCCGCAAGCGGCTCATCATGATCACCAACGAAACAAAGAATAATATCCTGATCTATGATAAATCGGGCAAGCTGCTCGATAGCTGGGGCAACCGGTTCCCGGGTGGCCACGGCCTCACGCTGCACAATGAAAATGGAGAAGAGTTTCTCTACATCACAGATTATGATGTAAAAGAAGTGTACAAGACAACGCTCGATGGCAAAGTATTGATGACGATCAGGCACCCGAAGTTCATCGGTGAGTATGCAGATTGTGACCGGTTTGGTCCTACTGAAACCTGTATCGGTCCCAACGGGGATATTTATGTAGCAGATGGTTATGGTTCGCAATACATCCTGCAATACACTTCCAAAGGTGAGTTTATCCGCAAGTTTGGTGGCGATAGTTTTATCAAAGACGATAAGTTCAAACAAGTGCATGGCATTGCATTGGACACGCGTGATCCTGGCAACCCGGTACTGATGTGTACAGAGCGGATCAAGAATTGTTTTAAACGCTTTACGCTGGATGGTCAATATATTGATTCCATTTATTTGCCGGGCATCTATATGAGCCGACCTGTATTTGATGGAGATATATTGTATTCAGGGGTTTGTTATTCCGCACTGAAGCATCATATGCTGACGATGAATTCGGGTTTTGTAACGATCCTGAATAAGGAGAATAAGGTGGTGTCCAATCCCGGCGGTACGCGGCCTGTATACAAAGGCGCAGAGCCGGAGCTGATGGTACAGGACCAACCCATATTTAAGCATTGTCACGATGTATGTGTGGATGATGACAAGAATTTATATATCTGCCAATGGATGGCTGATGGCACTTATCCTGTGAAACTGGAGCGTATTTAGTTAACTGTCTAAACCCCCTTTCCGTACATGGTGCTTGCTTTCCTTGATGAATGGGTAAGATATTTAGGTCATTTCCACCCGGTGGTGGTGCATCTGCCTATCGGGATGCTGGTAGTGGCTTTTATAATGGAACTGCTGGTATGGAGGAACCGCCAGCTGCTGGTGTTGAATGGAGCCATCTCTATTTGCCTGTTGGCAGGTTGCATCAGTGCCATCCTTTCCTGTCTGGTGGGTTGGTTCCTGAGCATGGAGGGTGGCTATGAGGAAAGCTCGTTATCGTTTCACCAATGGTTGGGGATTGGTGTGGCGGTGTTGTCAGGTATTTGTTGGTTTATTAAACGGCGGTATGCCTTGTTGCCGCGTGTGATCAAATGGTACCGTATATTATTTATAGCACTGGTATTGCTGCTGACGGTGACGGGACATATGGGCGGCAATATGACACATGGGGAGGATTATCTCACAGCGGGCCTGCCGCAACCGGTAGCTGGATGGCTGGGCATTGTGCCAGTGAAAGACACTGCGGTAGTTACAAAGAAAAGTATCTCCGATATTAAGACAGCTGTTGTATTTACTGACCTGGTGGAACCCATATTCCAGGAAAAGTGCTACAGTTGCCACAGTTCTAAAAAAGTTAAAGGAGGCTTGCGGATGGATCAGGAGCCTTTGTTGTTCAAAGGCGGAAAACATGGTACCGTGATCAGGCCGGGCGATGAAGCGGGCAGTGAACTGGTCAAACGACTCTTGTTACCGCTGGAAGATGATAAACGCATGCCGCCGAAAGACAAGTCTCAACTCACCCCGGCAGAAACTGCATTATTGCGCTGGTGGGTACGATCCGGGGCCGACACGAAAAAGAAGGTCAGTGAACTGTCGCCCGACAGTGCCACGCTGGCATTGCTGCACAGTTTCCAGGATGGAGGAGGGGATAGCCTTGTACACGTTCCGCTCTCTCCGGTTTATTCAGCCAATGTTGCGGCGCCGGATCAAAACGCCATCCAGGAGTTGACGAAACTGGGTGTGCTGGTGACGCCCGTTGCCAAAAACAAACAGCTGTTGGAAGTGAGCTGCATCAACTTCCCCGCTTTTAATGACCGTACGGCCGCACTGCTGGCAAAGCTGTCTGATAATATTGTATGGCTCCGGCTGGACAATACGCAGCTATCAGATGAAGGGTTGGAAGTGGTTGGACAATTAAAGCAGCTTGTACGGCTCAACCTTGCCGGCACTGGCATCAGTTCGTCGGGTATCAACAAACTAAAGAACCTATCCCATCTTGAATATATAAACCTTACTGCTACGAAAGTGAATGATGCGGGGCTTCAAACGCTGGCTTCGCTGCCTTCGCTGCAACAAATTTATTGCTGGCAATCGCTGATGACTGACAACGGGATGACTGCTTTCCGGAAAAGCAAGCCATCGGTTCATCTCGTTGGTGGTGCAGATGCAACACCATAGGGGGAGTTTCTTAAAATCTTTATTGAGAATCAACAGGGTAGGAGGTGTTTATAATATTCCCCTTACTCTTTTAAGATTCTCACCCTCCTCAAAAATGAATGCGGCGTTACTTGTGATGTGTAACTAAAACAATAAACCCTTCAGGCAGTTTGCAACTCTCCTGATCTATTCTTCATTTAAAAATCAACTGCTATATGACGCGATTGCCAATTGTCCATGGTAGCAAAGTCTTCAAACCCCTGGCCTTGCTAATGGCCTGTATGATCTCTTCGCTGTTATTGACGGCTCAGGTGCAGCCAAGAACGGGTAAAGTAACCGATGAAAACGGCACCCCTTTGTCGAATGTTTCTGTAACTATTAAAAATGCCGCGGGTGGTACAACCACCAACGCATCGGGTGTTTTCACCATCAATGTGGCCGCTGGTGCTGTATTGATCTTTTCGGATGTGAATTTTGATGTAAAAGAACTGGTGGTGGGCGCATCGGCCAACCTGGAGGTTGCCCTGCGCGCCAAAACTGGTACGATGAGTGATGTGGTAGTTGTGGGCTATGGTTCGCAGAAAAAGGTAAACCTTACAGGCGCCATTGCCACTATTGACAACAAGAAGATCGAGAACCGGCCTGTAACAAATGCGATCGCTGCTTTGCAGGGTATTGCACCCGGTGTAACGATCACCCGTACGACGGGCGAACCCGGTCGTGAGGGATATGACTTGCAGATTCGTGGCGCCTCTTCTGTAAACGGGAGCGCTGCATTGGTATTAATTGATGGTGCACCGGGCAGTCTCGGTGGCCTTAACCCGAATGATATTGAGAGCATCAGTGTACTAAAAGACGCTGCTGCCGCCTCCATTTATGGAGCACGTGCGGCAGGTGGCGTTGTGCTGGTGACCACTAAAAGAGGGAAGGCCGGTAAAATGGTGATCAGCTACAGTGGGAAATATGCTTCGCAGAAACCGGTGAGTGTACCGGGCAAACTGCATAGCTGGGAAGAAGCTGAGATGCTGAACGTTTCCCGTATCAATGCCGGCCAGTCGGCTGGTTATACAGATGAGCAGATCGGCTGGATGAAAGATCCCAATGTAGAATATAAAGTGAACCCCAGCAACCCAAGCGATTACCAATATTGGTACGACCTCGACCAGCGCCCGCTGGTATTGAGAGATCAAAGCCCGCTGTGGGACCAAAACATCTCCCTGCGTGGTGGTGGACAGAAGGATAATTATTTCTTTTCACTGGGTTATCTGAATCAGCAGGGTGTGTTCAAACTCGGACCGGATAAAACGAACCGGGTGAATGCACGCTTTAACTATTCAAACAAGTTGTCGGAAGTATTCAGCCTGGATGCCAGGTTGGCTTACCGTCAATCAAATATCCTGTCGCCCAGTGTAGGCAATGCACGTATCTTCTCCAACCTGTATACCACCCGTTCTTTGTACCCGACCTTTTTTCCTGGTACTACCGACCGGTATATCAATGACAACAGCGGCAACTTTGCCTATGCTTTGCTCAAGGAAGCCGGAGAGAACGATACAAGGGTAGATGATGCCAGCGCCCAGTTGGTGTTAAAAGCCAAAGACCTGGTGAAAGGGCTTACACTGTCTGCCTCCTACAGTCCACGGATGGTGGTGGAAGCGCAGGACATCAATGTGCGTACGATTCCCCGTTACAATATTGTAGGTATTGGCAGTTATATGAACAATCCCAACTCCTATACCAAAAATAACTTCAAGCAGTTTTCCAATAACGTACAGTTGCTGGCCGACTTTAGCCGTACCTGGGGCGATCATGATTTTCATGTACTGGGTGGTTATGCGTATGAAGACCAGCGCAATGACAATACAACTGCCATTGCCCGCAACCTGGCATCCAACGACTTCTATACCCTGAACATTGGTGATCCAGTGCAGGCTTCCAATACGGAAGACATTCAGCAGTGGGGCCTTGAATCCTATTTCGCACGTGTGAACTATGTATTCAAAAACCGTTACCTGGTAGAAGTGAACCTGCGTCGGGATGGCAGTTCCAAACTGGCTGCTTCCAATCGCTGGCATAGTTTCCCTTCTGTGTCGTTGGGGTGGAGGCTGAATGAAGAAGATTGGTTCAACCGCATTGCTCCTTTCTTCAATGAATTCAAATTGCGCGGCAGTTGGGGAAGACTGGGCAATTCAGATGGGGTGATCGGCAATTATGATTATTTCCCCATGCTGGAGCCTGGTGCTTCTTATCCTTTCAACAATGTCAGGAATCGCTCCTATTACCAGTTAGTGCTGGCCTCTCCCTTCAAGACCTGGGAAACGATCGAGACATCCAATATTGGGTTGGATGTGGCGTTGCTGAAGAACAGGTTGACGTTCACAGGCGATTATTTTGTAAAACGCAATGATGATATGCTGGTGCCGATGCAATTGTCTTCTATCATTGGTATCACGACCTCAACCTATAACCTGGCGAGTTTGAAGACCTGGGGTTGGGAACTGTCTGCAGGATGGCGCGACAATATCGGTGCCTTCTCCTATTGGGTGAATGCAAATATTGGTGACAATCAAAACAAGGTGTTGAGCTATAATGGACAGACGGCTATTTCAGCTGGCGCCAATAACCCTATTGAAGGATACCCGATCAACACTCTTTTTGGATATGATGCGATCGGTTATTTCCAAAGTGCCGATGAAGTAAACAAATATCCTAAGTTCAGCACGGCTGTAGGGCCTGGTGATATCAAATACCGGGATGTGAATGGTGATGGAAAGATCAATGCCGGACTGGGCCGTGCTGCTGATAAAGGCGACCTGGTAGAATTGGGTAATACGAACCCCCGCTATACTTATGGTTTTGATTTTGGCTTCAGCTATAAAGGTTTTGATTTTTCTGCCCTGTTCCAGGGAGTTGGTCAGCGTAAGTTGTTTGTTGATCCTACCACTTTGTATCCTTATACTTCCAGCTGGATCATGCCGATGGACTACAATACCGATTACTGGACGCCTGAAAGGCCGAATGCAAAATTCCCCCGCCTCTTCATTGGCGGTGCGCAAAATACGGTACGCTCTTCACATTGGTTGATGAATGGCGCCTACCTGCGCCTGAAGAATGTGCAACTGGGGTATAACCTGCCAGCCAACCTGATCAGCAAAGCGAAGTTGAGTGCTGCCAAGATCTATGTAGGTGGACAGGATCTTTGGGAGATCAACAATATGTGGATCAAAAATGCTTTTGATCCCGAAACGCCCAGCAATGCTACCTGGCAATATCCATTCTTCCGCACCTTCATGGTGGGCTTAAACCTCACTTTCTAACGAGCAAAACCTGAAAAATGAAGCAATCAATTCGAAATACAATTGGACTATCTGTTGCAGCTGCAGCGATGCTTTGCGGGTGCAATAAAAAACTGGATCTGGTACCTGAATCAAAACTGGGAGATGAGGCGTTCTGGAAAACGACCAACGACCTGGTGCTGGCCTGTAATGAGCTATACAATGCGCTGCCGGTAATGTCAAACAACGTCAACGCAGTCTGGTCTGATGATGGATATGCGCAGGCGCCCAATGGCATCAGTGACGGTACGCGTACCGTACCTGTTACAGACAATGCTTTCAGCATTCCTTATTCCCTGATCCGTAAGAGCAATAATATTCTTGAAAAATCGGTTAAGACCACGGGCGACGCTGCACAGATCCGTCGTTACCGGGCGGAGGCTTATTTCTTTCGCGCCTTTGCTTATTGTGACCTGGTAAAACGCTATGGTGATGTACCCCTGATCCTGCGTACATTCGATGTGTTCGATACGTTGACGACAGCACATCGCACACCTCGTGAAAAAGTGCTGGATTCCCTGTACCGTGACCTGGATTCGGCTGCTGCCGGTTTGCCTACCGCTACCGCACTCGCTGCGGCTGAATATGGACGCATTACCAGGAATGCTGCGCTGGCGATGAAGTCGCGCGTGGGCCTGTTTGAAGGTACCCGCAATAAATACCATGCACTGGGTGATGCAAACAAACACCTCAACATTGCACTGGCTGCCACGGAAACATTAATGACCACCGGAGGTCACCAATTGTACAAGCATCCCATTGTTCCTGACAGTAGTTTCTTTTACCTGTTCCAATATGCGGGCAATGGCCGCAACAACAAGGAGAATATCCTGGTGCGCTTGTATGGACAGAATGCAACCAACAGCATTTCCGAGCACAACTACACCAGGCAGTTCCTGGATGCGGGCGGTGTGAATCCCACGCGTTCTTTCATAGATGCTTACTTGTATAAGGATGGTCTGCCGCTGGGCAAGTCGCCACTGGAACAGCCTCAAACGACTACCATAACTGAATTTACAGACCGCGATCCACGGATCGGCATGACGGTGTTCAGTAAACTGGTGCCAGGCTTTTCATTGACTGCTTACACACCCACCTTTGCTTTTACCCCTACAGGATACAAAACGCGGAAGTATGCCACGGTGGAAGATTGGGCTTCTCAACAGAGCTTCAATCACCACATCATTATCCGCTATGGAGAAATATTGTTGAACTATGCGGAGCTGAAATTTGAATTGGGTGGTGGCGCGATATCCGATGCGGACCTCGACTTATCCATTAACCTGTTGCGAGACAGGGCGAAAATGCCGAAGCTGACCAACGCGTTTGTAACAGGCAATGGCCTCAATATGCAGGAGGAACTGCGCCGGGAGAGAAGGATCGAGCTGGCCTTTGAAGGCGAGTTCCGTTACTGGGACCTGATCCGCTGGAAAACAGCTGAGGTAGAATTGGTGAAAGCGGTGAAGGGCTCTAAGAAATTCCCGGCTGAGCAAGTGAATGTCATCACTGCTCCTGTGGATGCCAATGGCTTTGTGATCGTTCAGGATGCTTCCAAGCGGACCTTTGACGTTAAGCGTGATTATTGGTGGCCTGTACCCTCCAATGAAACAGGCCTCAACATTAATATGAAACAGAATCCGTTCTGGTAATCGACCTGGGTACCTGTACAAGTGATTACCTTGTACAGGTACTTATTTTTGCACTATGAGACTTTCTTATGTGTTAATTATAGCAACGTTCCTCGCGCCTGTCTGGGTTTCCGGACAGGCCGAAAGGAACATGCTGACAGGTAAATACGACAGTACCTGGCTGGCGGCTTCGCTCACCCTGCAGGAGGTTGAGAAGGCCTGGCCTTCTTATGCCGACCGTGGCCGGTGGGCATCTTTGAATGCCGTGTACCGCCAACAACTGATCAGTGAGGGAGATTCAGCGCTCACCTACAAATGGCAGGTAGTACCTGCTACGTCTTATCTTGAATTTGTGCGCACGGGCAACCGCTACATCATGGAAGACATTTACAACATGAATGTAACGGCGCTTAAGAAACTGGTCTTCGCCGAGCTGGCGGAAGGCAAGGAAAGATTTATACCACAGATCATCAATGGGGTATGGACGCTTTGCGAAGTCACGAGCTGGTCTATCTCGGCCAGTATCGGTTTGCAGCGCCAGGGGCCCGGATTGCCGGATGTAAATGAACCGGTTTTTGAACTGGGTGCAGGGATCACTTCCAATGTGATGGCCTGGACCTATCACCTGTTTAAATCTACTTTTGACCGTTACAGTCCGTTGATTGCGCAAAGGATGAAGCAGGAGATCAACCGGCGTATCCTTCAGCCTTATTATACGCGTAACGATTTCTGGTGGATGGCGTTAGATGGTAAGCAGCGGATGGTGAATAACTGGAATGTGTGGCTCAACTTTAACGCGCTTACCTGCATACTGCTGGTGGAAGACGATGCTGCGCAAAGAGCGGCAGGCATTTACAAAACAATGCGCAGTGTAGATCAATTTATCAACTATTACAAAGATGACGGGGCCTGTGAAGAAGGGCCTGCCTATTGGTCGCATGCGGGTGGCATGTTGTACAACTACCTGTCTTTATTAAAGCAGGCAACCGGCGGCGGAATTGACCTGTTTGACAAACCCCTGATCAAGAATATTGGCTCGTATATCGGCAAGGCCTATATCGACAGTAATTATTATCTGAATTATGCGGATGCCGCTGCGCGGCTGACGACGGATGCCGGTATTGTATACCTGTACGGAAAGGCCACGGGCGACCGTCAATTGATGGCTTTTGGCGCTTATCTCGCACAACAACAGCAATGGCAAAAGACGGTACCAGTGGAGACGATGTATGGGGGATTGCGCAATTTATTTGTGGCCACCGAAATAATAGGATCGCCGGCGCAAGCACCCTTGATGGCCTCAGGCTGGATGGGCGGCACAGGTATTGCCATAGCGCGCGATGAGGCCGGAAGCGCCAGGGGATTTTATTTCTCTGCACTGGCCGGACACAACGATGAAAGCCATAACCACAACGATGTGGGCACCTGTGTGCTATTCTATAATGGCCGGCCTGTGCTGATCGATGTTGGCAGCGGCACCTATACAGGGCAAACCTTCGGACCGCAACGGTACTCGATCTGGACCATGCGTTCTGCTTACCACAATGTACCTCTCATCAACGGGGTGGAGCAACAAGCAGGAAAGCAATACGCTGCCCGGGCTGTGCAGTTCAAGGATACGGGACCGCTTGTATCCTTCAGTGCCGACATTGCGGGGGCTTACCCGGCCGAAGCAAAAGTAACCACCTGGTTGCGCTCCTATACTTTGCAACGCGGTCATTCATTCACCATTGGTGATGATTACAGGTTGCAGGCCAATGATGGACGGAACGCCCTTCATTTCATTACGAGCGCCAGGGTGGAGCAAAAGAAGGAAGGAATACTTCGCCTGGATACAGGGAGTGATAGCCTGGAGCTGAGCTATGACCCAAAGTTGTTTAAAGTAACTATTGAGCCGATAACGATCGATGATAAAAAGTTGTTGCAAAGCTGGCCGCCATTGGTGTACCGGCTTGTATTCACGATGACGGGCCACCAAACGCGTGGCAAACATCGCCTTGTTGTAAGGAAGGCTTCTTAAAACCATTAAAGATTATCTGATGAAGAAAGTTTTGTTTGTATGTATGTTGAGTGTGGCTTGCTTTCTTTCTGCATTCGCACCAGCTGATGAAGAAGTGTTTATTAACCGGCATATGGACCTGGCCAGGGCGCAGGTAGACTATATGGTGGAGGCGATGAAGGACAAAGAAGGTTTTCCGCGAACGATCAATACGACGGGCAGTATGGTGACCACGAATATGTATGACTGGACGCCGGGGTTTTTCCCCGGCAGCTTATGGCAGGTATATGCTTATTCACCAGATACGGCGCTGAAAGCAAAAGCCATCAGCTGGACAGAGCGGCTGGAACCGCTCAAGTTCTTTACCGAGCACCACGACCTGGGTTTTATGATGTATTGCAGCTTTGGCAATGCTTACCGGCTTACGGGCAATCCAAAATACAAAGACGACCTGGTGCAGGCAGCCCGTTCGCTGAGCACGCGGTTTGATCCCCAGACAGGCTGTATCAAATCCTGGAATAATTTCCGCTCCTGGCATGGCACTAAAGTGTATCAATACCCGGTGATCATTGATAATGTGATGAACCTGGAGTTGCTGTTCTTCGCTACGCGGGTGAGCGGTGACAGTTCGTTCTATAAAATAGCAGTGACACATGCGGATAATACGCTGAAGAACCAGTTCAGGAAAGACAATAGCAGCTATCATGTGGTATGTTATAATAAAGAGACAGGTGCAGTGGAAGGCCGGGAAACAGCGCAAGGCCTGGCTGATAATTCCACCTGGGCGCGGGGACAGGCCTGGGCCATCTATGGATATACGATGATCTACCGGGAAACGGGCGATGCACGTTACCTCAAAGCTGCACGGGGTATGGCCGATTTTTTTATCAACCATAAGAACCTGCCGGCCGACAAAGTGCCTTACTGGGATTTTAATATAGGACAGAAAGGTTTTACGCCGGGTGTTAATTCCTATGCGAACAAAGATACCGGTCACTATCGCGATGCGTCTGCCGCTGCTATTACTGCTTCGGCTTTATTGGAGCTGAGTACCTATACAGGGCGGGAAGGAAAGCGGTACCGGGAACCGGCCATTCAAATGATCAAGTCGCTGGCCAGTCCTGCCTACCGTTCGGAGCCAGGCACCAATGGCAATTTCCTGATCAAACATTGTGTGGGAAGTATTCCGCACCAGACTGAAATTGATGTGCCGCTGGTGTATGCCGATTATTATTTTCTGGAAGCATTGCATCGGTACAAGCTGTTGTTGAAAGGAGAAAAATTGTTTCCTGTTGCGTTGAAAGGAGGTGAGGGTCATGGCAGATAATAAACACCTGCGTCCGAATTACGATAAGTTTCCTTATACAGTGATCGATGAAGCGGATACAATAACGGGAGAGGGATGGGAAACTGTGTGCCGGGTGATCCGGGAAAAAGCCGGCAGTATGCCAGGCAGGAAAATAGTAGTACTGGATTGTTACCAGGGTGTACGGGAAGAGGAATTGGCGAGCCAGCTTAGCCATTACCTGGAAGGTAGTTTTTTCTATACAAAAGATTACCTGTTGTCTCCTGATGCAGTACAGGCATTGGTATATCCGGATGTAACGGATGATGAGGTGTTTGGATACCTCACCCGGCTACGGATGATCGATTTTTTTGACCCAACCCAAATACAGCAGGCGCGGGCAGCCATCCAACAAGTACAGGAGGGAACGGTTTATGTACTGGGCTCCGGGGCCTCTTTGCTAACAGATGCACCCGACCTGCTTGTTTATTTTGACATGCCCCGCTGGGAAATACAATTGCGCTTTCGAAACAATGAGGTGAGTAACCTTGGTATGAACAATGCGCAGCAAAAAACATCCTTACAATACAAGCAGGCATTTTTTGTTGACTGGCGGGTATGTGACCGGCACAAGAAAAAGCTGATGTCCCGCTGGGACCTTGTAGTGGATACTACGGTAAAAGATCGCCCCAAGATAGTTAGTGGCCCGTCCCTGAATAAAGCGTACCAGCACCTCACTACTCATCCGTTCCGGCTGGTACCTTTTTTTGATCCCGGTCCCTGGGGTGGTCAATGGATGAAGGAGGTATGTGATCTGGACCGTAGTGCTCCCAATTATGCCTGGGCTTTCGATGGTGTGCCGGAGGAGAATAGTCTGCTGTTTCAATTCAATGGGATGTTGTTCGAAACGCCTGCCATTAACCTGGTATTTGCGGCTTCACGCCCCTTGTTGGGAGAAGTGGTACAAGCCCGCTTTGGCGATGAATTTCCGATCCGGTTTGATTTCCTGGATACAATGGATGGCGGCAACCTGAGCCTGCAAGTGCATCCCGGTACGGAATATATACAGGAACATTTTGGCATGCACTATACCCAGGATGAAAGTTATTATATGCTGGATGCTGCCCCCGGTGCAGTGGTATACCTGGGCCTGAAAGACGGTATTGATCCGGCCTCGATGATCAATGACCTGCAAAAAGCCAATAAAGGTGAAACGGTTTTCAATGCGGATGCTTATGCGGCTAAATGGCCGGTGAACAAGCACGACCATTTCCTGATCCCTGCCGGCACGGTACATTGTTCCGGTAGCAATGGCATGGTACTGGAGATCAGTGCAACGCCTTACATTTTTACGTTCAAGTTATGGGACTGGGGACGTATGGGGCTGGACGGGAAACCAAGACCTATTAATATTGAACGTGGCAAAGAAGTGATCGACTGGACCCGTACGCCAGATTATACGCAACAACAATTGATCAATACGGTGACCACGGTGGCAGAAGGCGATGGCTGGAAGGAAGAAAGAACGGGCCTGCATGAGCGGGAGTTCATTGAAACAAGACGCCACTGGTTTTCTAAGACGGTACATCATTATACAGGGGGAAGTGTAAACGTGCTCAACCTGGTAGAAGGCAGGGAAGCGATCGTTGAAAGTCCTACCCGCGCGTTTGCCCCTTTTATTATTCATTACGCAGAAACATTCATCATTCCCCAACAGGTGAAGGAGTATACGATACGTCCACATGGCGACAGTGAAGGTTCGTTGTGTGCTACCATCAAAGCTTTTGTAAGGGTCTAAATTATTTATTCATGAGTATAGCAGGCTTTCGTCAGCAGGTTGTGTGCCTGATCGTTGCCATGGGCGGATTGTTGTTTGGGTTTGATACGGCTGTTATTTCCGGCGCCATTACGCCGTTGAAACAACAGTTTAGCCTGGATACGGCCATGGAAGGCTGGTTGGTGAGCAGTGGATTGATCGGTTGCATCATCGGGGTGTTGATCACCGGCATATTGAGTGACCGTATCGGCCGTAAGAAAACGATCCTGCTGGCGGGTTGGATGTTCCTGCTGTCGGCAGTAGGTTGTGCCTTTGCGCCGTCGGTCTTTATTTTGGTACTAAGCCGTATGCTTGGTGGTATAGGAGTGGGCATGGCTTCGGTGATATCGCCCATGTATATTACGGAGTTTGCTCCAGCTGCCCGTCGCGGACAGATGGTAGCCTATTATCAACTGGCGATTACAGTGGGTATTGTGCTGGCCTATGCCTCCAATGCCTGGCTGGACGGCATCGACCTGGCATGGTTTAGCCGGGCCGAGATATGGCGGCCCATGTTTCTGGTGATGGCGCTTCCATCCCTGGCGTTCCTGGTATTACTGGCGAAAGTACCTGAAAGTCCGCGCTGGCTCATGAGCCGGGGCAAGGCCGATAAGGCAGCACTGGTGATGCAGGTGATACGTGATCCGGAAGATGTGGAAAAGGAAATGTATGAGATGACGAATGCAGCACTCAAGGCCAACGGAAAATCCAGTTCCCTGTGGTTGCCGGCCATTCGCCTTCCCTTGCTGATCGGTGTGGTGCTGGCGGTATTACAACAATTCTCCGGCATTAATGCGATCATCTATTATGGGCCTTCGATCTTTGAAGCAGCAGGATTCGACAGCAGCAATGCCCTGCTGTTGCAGGTGATCATCGGAGGAGTAAATGTGCTGGCTACTTTTATTGCCATCAGACTGGTAGATAGGTATGGCCGTAAGTCATTGCTAAAAGCCGGACTGGCTGGCATTGTATTATCCCTGGTATTGTGTGGCCTGTTGTTCTATACGGGTAATACCAAAACACCGCTGCTATTGGTGCTGATGCTTTTTTATATTGCCTGTTTTGCGTTTTCGCTTGGGCCTATCACGTGGATCATCATCAATGAGGTCTTCCCTACCGAAGTGCGGGTAAAGGCGGTGGCCTTTTGTACGCTGATGTTGTGGGTGGCTGTATGGGCAGTGGGTCAGTTTGTGCCCTGGCTGCTAACTACAGCAGGGCCGGCCGTATTGTTCTGGATCTTTGCCCTTTTCAGCGCTGCCAATTTCTTCTTTAGCTGGAAGGTGGTGAAAGAAACGAAAGGCAGGTCGCTGGAAGAAATGGAAGAGGTATTTATGGCGCCTCATTAAAAATACTCCCTATGCAGCGTTCATTCTTTTTCCGGCTTTGCTGGTTGTTTGTTTTTATCATCTGTTGCGGTAAGCTTCTTTTTGCGCAGGATAAATACCATTTATCGGTAAAGGGATTGTCCGCGCGGGTGGAAGTATTGCGGGACCAATGGGGTGTCAATCATATATATGCTGCCAACCAGCATGACCTTTTCTTTGCACAGGGTTATTGCGCCGCTAAGGACCGGCTGTTCCAATTTGAAATATGGCGCAGGCAGGCCACCGGTACGATGGCTGCCATATTGGGAGAACGTGAGTTGCAACGGGATATCAGCGCGCGCCTGTTTAGATTCCGGGGCGATATGAATAAGGAATTGAATCACTATCATGCACAGGGCGCAGCAATTATTACTGCTTTTACGGAAGGGATCAATGCCTATGTTCAGGAAGCAAATAAACATCCGGAACAACTACCCGCTGAATTCCGGTTGCTGCATATCCGGCCGGGCGCCTGGACGCCCGAAGTGGTGATCTCCCGGCACCAGGGCATTTTAGGGAATGTAGCGGAAGAGTTAGACTATGGTATAGCCACTGTTGGCATTGGTGAAAAAAAATTAAAGGAATTGTTGTGGTTGCATCCCGGCGATCCGGACATGAAAATGGATAGTACTATTCGTGGCGAACTTTTAACAAGAGAAATACTTGCCCTGTACCATGCTTTTAAAAAAGAGGTGCTTTTTACAGCAGCTGATATTGTAACCGCCGCCCGTACTAATATGCACTTACCTGATGATACTGTTATCAACAGTGGGAAGGACCTGGCTATGACCCCTGGCGCAGCAATGGAAGGGAGCAATAACTGGGTAATAAGCGGTAGCAGAACGGCCAGCGGTTATCCCATGCTGGCCAGCGATCCACACCGCAAGATATCTCTTCCTTCCTTGCGGTATATTGTTCATCTCTCTGCTCCGGGCTGGAACGTAATGGGAGGAGGTGAGCCGGCTATTCCCGGCGTGGCCATCGGGCACAATGATCATGGCGCATGGGGCATCACTGTGCACCAGACAGATGCAGAGGACTTATACGTATATGACATCAATCCTCAAAAGCCAAATCAATACCGTTATCAGGGGCATTGGGTTGACATGAAGGAGATCACAGAAACAATCCCCGTAAAAGGAACCGCTTCCCGTATAGTGAGGCTCCGGTATACCCAGCATGGCCCTGTTACCTATATTGATTCCCTGCATCATAAGGCCTATGCTGTGCGGGCTGCCTGGCTGGAACCTGGTGCGGCTCCTTATCTTTCATCTTTACGGATGGATCAGGCAAGGGATTGGAATATGTTCCGGGAGGCTTGCAGTTATAGTCGTATCCCTTCGCTGAATATGATATGGGCCGACAAAAAAGGCAATACGGGCTGGCAGGTGATTGGTATTATACCTGTGCGGAAGAATTTTAGTGGCCTGGTACCTGTTCCCGGCGATGGCCGGTATGAGTGGGCTGGTTATTTGCCGGTGAAGGAAAGGCCTCACCTGGCAAATGCTTCAAAAGGCTACTGGGCTACTGCGAACGAAAACCTTATTCCTCCAGATTTTAAATACCCGGAAGCGATGGGGTTTACCTGGCCCGATGCTTATCGTGCCAGGCGCATTGAAGAAGTGTTGAAAGCAGCGCCCAACATGGATATGAAAAAAATGAAGGCGCTGCAAACGGATTATGTTTCATTGCCTGCCAGGGAATTGGTTCCCTTACTGGAACATTTGCATGTAGCGGATACATTGGGCGAGCAAGCCAGGCAGGCATTGCTGCAATGGGATCTCTTTATGGGGCGTAATTCCATTGGAGCAGCTATCTACAATAAGTGGGAAAGAGAACTTATGCAGCAGGCACAGCAGCTATTTGTTCCTGCATCTGTTAGTGGATTAGTGACCATACAAACAACCCGTTTGATAGAATGGCTGCAGCATCCTGATGAAAAGTTTGGTAAAGAGCCGGCAAGGGGCAGGGATCATTTTCTACAGCAAACCTTTGATAGTGCAATTGTGAAACTAAAGCAGCAATTGGGCGATCAACTGTCCACCTGGCAGTATGGGCAGGAGAAATACAAGCACATTACATTCATTCACCCGCTTAGTGAATGGGTGAACGAAGCATATAAACAACAATTGAATACACGGCCGCAACCACGGGCAGGCTACGGGCATACGGTAGGGGCTACGGGCAATATGGATAACCAGGGTAATGGGGCCAGCTTCCGGTATATAACAGATACCCGTGATTGGGACGAAACCCTGATGATCAATGCGCCCGGGCAATCGGGCAATCCGGAAAGCCGGTGGTATAAAAACCTGGTGGAGATGTGGGCGCGGGATGAATATTTCCCGGCTTATTTTTCAAAAGAAAAGGTCAGGCAGGTAACAGCAGAGCATACTACTCTTGATCCCGTAAAATGATAAACATAAACTGACATGTCTACACGCAGAAAATTCTTACAACAATCACTCCTGGGCACTGCTGGTGTGGTGACAGGCGCTGCTTCGCTGGCGGCCATGGATCAGGCACAGGCGCGCGGAGCGGTGGTGGTCTCTACCTGGAATATGGGTACAGAAGCCAACCGGGCTGCCTGGAAAATACTGGCCAAAAATGGTTATGCACTGGATGCGGTGGAGGCAGGAGTGCGCGTACCGGAAGCTGATCCACGTGGCAACAGTGTGGGGTATGGTGGCCTGCCCGACAGGGATGGGCGTGTAACGCTGGATGCCTGTATCATGGACGACCGGTACAATTGCGGATCGGTAATGTGCCTGGAACATATCATGCATCCCATATCGGTGGCCCGGCTGGTGATGGAAAAAACACCTCATATTATATTGGTGGGAGAAGGGGCCCATCGCTTTGCCCTGGCCAATGGTTTTAAGAAAGAGAACCTGTTGACGCCCGAGAGTGAAAAAGCCTGGAAGGAATGGTTGAAGACTTCGAAATACGAGCCAGTAATGAATATCGAAAACAAAGCCTATAGTTATAATAAGCAAACAGATCCCATGCCTGGTGGTATCGACAACCACGATACCATTGGTATGCTGGCCATTGACAACAGTAGCAGGATGAGCGGGGCCTGCACTACCAGTGGGTTGGCTTATAAGATGCAGGGTCGTGTGGGCGATTCGCCGGTCATTGGAGCCGGGTTGTATGTGGACCCGGAAGTGGGAGCGGCTACAGCTACCGGTGTAGGTGAAGAAGTGATCCGTATTGTAGGGGCGCACCTGATCGTGGAGCTTATGCGGCAGGGAAGAAAACCCGAAGCAGCCTGCAAAGAAGCGGTGGAAAGACTGATCAAAAGAAATCCCGGCAAAGCCAAAGATATCCAGGTAGGTTTTCTGGCACTGAGCAAATCAGGTGAATTTGGTGCTTATGCCTTGCAAAAAGGCTTTACCTATGCGGTGAAAAGCAATACGGAAGAAAAGTTGTATCATGCAAAAAGTATTTATTAATGATTGAAAATATGATGACCCCTCAAGCTAGATTCGAACTCTGCGCCTTCAATATACAATCCTGCATACTGGCCGAAAAGCTTGGTGCGTATCGTGCAGAGCTGTGCGATAACCCCGTGGAAGGCGGCACCACACCCAGCTATGGTGTGATCAAACGTACCCGGGAGAAAGTCGGTATTAAATTGTACCCCATTTTGCGTCCACGTTGTGGCAACTATTATTATGATGAAGATGAACTGGCCATGCTCAAGGCGGATATTGCTGTTTGCAGGGAGCTGGGTTGCGATGGTATTTCCATTGGTGTGCAAAAGATCAATGGAGAGATCGATGTAGATAAACTGAAGCAGTTTGTGGAATGGGCCGGCCCAATGGGGGTGACCTGCAACCGGGCTTTTGATGCTACGCCCGATCCTTACCAGGCGCTGGAAGACATCATATCTGCTGGCTGTGAACGCATCCTCACCTCCGGACAGGCTAGTGGTGCGCCGGATGCCATCCCTGTATTAAAGAAATTGGTAGCGCAAGCCGGCACCCGCATCAGCATTATGCCGGGCGCAGGTATTACAGCCGATAATATTCAACAACTAAGGGCGGAAACAGGTGCCTGGGAGTTTCATGGTTCCTTGCGGAAACCTACGGTCAACCCGATGACCTTCTCCAATCCGCTGGTATTGGACTATGGTAATGTATACCTGCCGGATGAAGTGGCACTGGCCAGGATATGTAATCTCCTCCTTACCTGATGAGCAGGAGGTTGCCTTTTTCTGCCTGGGCAGCCTCGCCTCTAAATTTATAACGGCAGGTCCAGATATAGGTGCCGCTGTTTTGCTGCACCCCGCCTACAGCGCCATTCCAGCCGGTGGCAGGACTGGTTGTTTTAAATATAATACCTCCCCATCTGTTGTATACTGTCAACTCAAAATACTCCAGTGTTCCCTGTACAGAAGGTTTGAACAGGTCATTGGCACCATCATTATTGGGCGAAAAAGCATTGGGCAATTTCATTCTGCGTGGGCAATTCTTAGCGGTGAGGTGGATCGTGTCGTAAGCCACGCAGCCATTTGGTGCGGTAACACGCACGATATATTCGCCTGGTTTTGTGACCTTAATGCTGTTGGTGGTAGCCCCGGTACTCCATAGGTAATCCGGGAAGCCCGTACTGGCTTTTAGGATGAGATCGCCTTCAATGCATATCGTAGTGTCATTGCCGATATGTATGGAGGGGGAACTTTTTAACTTTAGTTTTACCGTGTCCTTTAACTGGCACCCGTCCGCTGTTTCGGAAGAAAGTACATAGATGGTATCTTTCTCGGGATACACTTTCACGACCTCATCGGATAAATGGATGATATTGTAATCGGGGCCCCAGGAGTAATCTACGAATCCGGCTGGAGCTTTCAGTTCGATGGTGTCGTATTTACAGAGGCTGATATTATTTTGTAATCCGATCTTTCCGGAGTATGCATTTATCGTATGCCTGACAACCTCGTTGCATTGGGTAACGAGCTCAACTTCATACGTACCAGGTTGTGTAATGGTGAAAGTGGGACCAGTAGACCCATCAGGCCAGCGATAAGATTTAAACCAATTGCCCGCATTGACCTGCACAGGCTGGGTACAGATGGTTATTGAGTGGGGCAGATTGGGCGCAGGATACACCTGGATTTCTAAAGAGTCTTCCGCTGTCAAACAATCGCCTCCTTTGGCATAAAGTTTTACCTGGTAAGGGCCACTAACAGCATTTTTGAATACAATGGAAATGGTAGAGTCGTTCAATGTTTTGAACTCCTCATAGGAACCGGGCGACATGCTCCATTGAACGGGTTTGAACTCTTTTTTGAGGGTCCTTGCCTGGTAGAGGAAAGGGGTTGATGTGCCCGTACAGATCGTTGCATCGCCGGTGATGGAAAGCAATTTGGGTTTAGGTGTTGCACAGAGTTCCGAGGAGAACATGTTGAGGTTTACGCCTGCCAATGAGTAGTCTGTTATGGCTACTTTATTGTCTTCTACAGTAGCCCAACTCCAATTGGTTAAGGATGACTGCCACGGAACCTGCGTAACAAAAGAGGTATCAACTCCCAGGCAGGGTGTCATATTGCTGGTATTGTCACGAACCATGGCAATATCTACTTCATACCGGTTGGATGTAATATGACTAAGAAGGTATCCATAACGATCTCCTTCAAGCGGAAATGCCTGGTCTCCGTTAAAAAGGATGCTGCCTGCATAATTTGTTTTTCTTTGGAAAATGGTGTTGTTGGATTTGTCGGCCCCATACCAATAATGCGTGAAACTTTCATAGTTGGGACCGGTAATATGTGTCTGTCCATTGGGGAATACAGTGATCTTGGACCGCTGCAGGGCGATCCGTGTTGATGTTGAGTAAGCCTGTGATTGTTTGATCGAAAGATCCTCGTTTATAATGAGCTTGTAATAGTAGAAAGTCTGTTGTGTGCCATCGGAAAATATGCCGAATAAAGCAAAGGTATTGTCAAGCAATTGTTCTGCGTCAAAATGTATTTTCGGATGCGAATACAACACGGTTTGCCCGGCAATTATTTCAGCCAGTATATATCCTTGCTGTTTTTCTATCGCGCCATTGTCGTAATTAAGGACCATGCTAAACAGCCGCTTGACGGGGGTTATAAAATTGCCTACATAATGTTCCTGGCCTAATACATATATTTTATTATTCTTATAAAAAGCCTCCGGAATATAATAACATTCCGCATTTGTGCCCGTGAACGTTTTGCTCCAAACCATGCTGCCTGTATTGTTGATCCTCATGATGGCCGACATGAGGTCGCCCCTTTGTGTTGAATGGAATGATACGATGAGATCGCCATTCTTTCCCTCTTTAAGGCCTGCAGGCTGCACCAATTTGTAGCCAACGGCTACCGGCAGCGCGTATCTTTTGGTCCAAAGTGGTTCTCCGCGGCAATTGAGCTTCATTACGAATACATAGGAGTTATAACCAACAGCTGTAGCGAAAGCAAGATCGGATATAACAGCTATGTTGCCATCACTCATTTCAATGACGGTCATGTTTTGCAGTCTGCCGCTCGACGGAAATACTTTGCTCCAGACTGTACTGCCATATTCGTCGAATTTTGTGATCATCAGGTCGGAGGAATCATCGATCTGCCCCGCTATTCCTACGACGATCATCCCTTTGTCTTTCGTGGCTGTTTGTTCTTTGAAGGAAAGCCATCGCAGGGAGGAGGTGTACCGAAGTTTATAACTGGCAGATTGCGCCAGGCAATTAGACACCAAAAAGAGGATCGTAGCTACGATGATAAGGCGTTTGGTTACGGTATGGGACATGCTCGATTGCTGGGTTAGGGGTTGACAAATATATTGTTTTTAATCGACTGGTCATAGGTTGTCGTTATCCGGTCATTTTTTACATCTTGAGCCGGATAATTAATTGTTAGGCGTCTTCCCCCGGCTTGGTTATATTTATACTTATAATCAAGCTATATGAACACCTCTTCCTTTCCATGGACTGATCCCGTCAACAGAAGAAGATTTCTTACGCATACCCTCGCCTCCGCCGGCAGTATGGCCTTATTGGCTTTGCCATTGGCAGGTGCAGCTGCAAATAGCCCAATGGGCAAAGAAACATTCACGGTTCAGGATGTCATCAACCTCATAATGGCCGAAGGTAAGTTGTTGCCAAAGCCCGATACGGTAGATACCATCAAGGCAGGCAAGGGCAACCAGCCAGTGACGGGCATTGTTACCACCATGTTTGCTACCATAGCAGTGATCGAAGAGGCTGTGCGGATCAAAGCCAATTTCATTATAGCGCATGAGCCTACTTTCTATAACCATAAAGATGATACGCAGTGGGTAAAGGAGAATGCAGTAGTAAAGCAAAAGCAGGAACTG
This sequence comes from uncultured Paraflavitalea sp., assembly GCA_966211765.1. Taxonomy (GTDB): domain Bacteria; phylum Bacteroidota; class Bacteroidia; order Chitinophagales; family Chitinophagaceae; genus Paraflavitalea. The sequence continues at coordinate 89,324 of CBIHOV010000023.1, read as the reverse complement.
CTGGCAAAACATGGTATCGCCGTTTGGCGTTTCCATGATTATTGTCATTCCCTGAAGCCTGATGCCATCAGCTATGGCATTGCTAAAAAAGCGAGCTGGCTTCCTTATTACAAAACGGGAGAGATGATGCTCACCATTCCCACTACCCCCTTACAGCAATTGGTACAGCACCTGAAATCATCCCTGGGCATTGGCCATGTACGGGTGATCGGCAACCTGGAGCATGCCTGTACGCGAGTGGCTTTATTACCCGGCGCCTGGGGCGGACAAAGGCAGGTGACCCTGGCCGAAGCGGAAAAACCGGATCTGTTGATCGTGGGTGAGTTGTCGGAATGGGAAACAGCCGAGTACATTCGTGATAGCCAGGCATTGGGTGGAAAAACAGCCCTCCTGGTTTTGGGCCACAGTGTGAGCGAAGAACCGGGCATGGAATGGGTGGTAGACTGGCTGCAACCGAAACTGCCGGCCATAAAAATTACTCATATAGCTTCGGGTGATCCGTTTACCTGGCTTTAAATAATTGTTATGGTTTTCAGACCTTATACTGCCTCCGACAGAGAAGCCTGTTTAGCTGCTTTCAAAAGCAATATGCCCAAATTCTTTGCACTTTCCGAGCTGCCTGATTTTGAGAAATGGCTGGATGAACAGGAAAGCCGCATGACAACTGTTCAGGACCATTCCAGGGAACAATACTATGTTGCTTTGCAGAACGACCATGTAGTGGGCTGCGGCGGTTATTTTATTGAGCCCGACTACAGCAAAGCTATTATGACCTGGGGGCTTGTACACAATGCTTTGCACAAGCAGGGATTGGGTAAAGAACTGTTTCTACACAGATTGGCAGTCATTCGGTCCATCTGCCCGGCATGCACTGTTACCCTCGATACTTCTCAACACTCTTATCCCTTCTTTCAAAAACTGGGATTTGTGGTCACGAAAATCACCCCCAACTTCTTTGCACCGGGCATTGACCGGTACGATATGTTACTTCAATAGAGGGCCGATCCTCCGCACAACAGTTCTCGCCGATAGCTGCATGCGGGCTGCTTAATATAAACATAATACTGGTTGTGTTTCTTTGCGGCCATATTTGCCTACCATGTTTTTACCCCGTTTTCTTTTAGTAGTCCTGGTGCTGTCGATGGGCGCCATGAAACTGTATGCACAGCAAGAGCTGGCACTAGCTGCCAATCAAAAAGAAAATTCCAGTGCATTTGACCGGCTTTTTGCTGATTCTTCTTTTACAGAGTTGAAAAATTCACTGGGCGCTGCCATCAAAAAGGATGATAAAGTAGCAGCCGGGCTTTGCCTTAAACAGATGGGCCATATCTGCTACCGCCTGGCGCACTTTCCGCAGGCCTTGGACTATCACCTGCAGGCAGATAAAATATTCCGTAAGCAAGGCCAATCGTTACAGCTGGCCGAAAACCTGAATGATATCGGGGTCATCTTCCTTCACAACAATCAGCCCGACCTGGCAAGGCTGCAATATGATGAGGCTTTGGCCATTTACAAGCGATCCGGCGATAAACGGGGGATGGCATTTACCTATGGCAAGATTGGCCACCTGTTTGTGATGGGACACCGGTACGACAGTGGCTTTTATTATCAGCGGCTGGCTTTGAACGAATATGTATTGCTCGGTGATAAAACCGGCATGGCAAAAATGAATGGGGAGTTGGGTAATATTTATGAAGACCTTGAAAAATATGATACGGCCTGGTTTTATTTCGAACGGGCGCAGGTGTTGAGCCAGCAAACCGGTGATACGGTCATCTATATAGAAGCACTGAACAATATGGGCGATATTTTCCGCAAAACGGGTCGCTACGAGCAGGCATTGCCATTGACCCGCAAGGCGTTGGAACTATCCTTGCTCACCAATGAACTATTCCATCTTGGCAGCGCTTACCGCGATATGGCCAAAACCTTCCACCTGATGGGCAATAATGACAGTGCCTATTATTTTCAGCGGATAGGACAGGCTTATGTACAGGAAATTTATTCGCGGGAAAACAGTACGCAACTGGCCATACTGAAAACAATGTATGATGTGGAGAAAAAGAACAATGAGATCATACAACTGAAAGCTACCCGGAAGATCACCGTGGCCATGGTTGTCATCGGTTTATTGCTCCTGGTGCTGGGGGGATTGGTCATCAGCCGCCAGCGGCTGCGGATCAGAAATGCGCATTTAATAAATGAACAGGAAAAGCAAGCCCATCAGGGAGTACAGGCGATGATGGGATTGCAGGAGCAAACCCTCAAGCAGGAGCTGGAATTGAGGTCCAGGGAATTGAGCTCTTATACACTTCATATTATGCAAAAGAACCAGTTCCTGGAAAAGCTACACCTCCAAGTAGATGAAATGCTCAAAGATGACCGCCGTGATCAGCGCAAGCCACTGAAACAGTTGCAACTTCAGATCAACCAGCATTTTAACCACGACCAGCATTGGGAAGAATTCCGCAACATCTTTGACCAGGTGCACCAGGCTTTTTTCCTGAAGCTGAAAGAACATTGTGATACGCTTACCCGGAGTGAACTGCGCATAGTAGCCTTGTTGAAAATGAACCTTACCTCCGCTGATATGGCCACCTTACTCGGTATTTCGGAAGACAGTGTCCGGGTAATGCGCTACCGGCTCCGGAAAAAACTCAACCTTCCACAGGGCGAAAGCCTCACGATGTTCATACAATCCCTGTGAGCCAACCATCAGTTAATATTTTGATAATGGACAATTTGTTTCGGAAATGATAGCTGTGTATCAAAGAATTAGAAAGGTTTTGTTACGGAAGTTTCCATTTTGCCTACGCTGATACAACGACTGCTGCCTTTTTACAACAGCCCGGATTTGCCAAATGATTGGATGAAACAGCATTTTTGCTGCCGCGGAACAAGGTTCATTTTTTTAAGCAAGGGGAACAATGAAACAGTTTAAGGTAATGAAGATAATAGCTGGTATGTTTTGTGGCTGCTTTTGCCTGGTGGCAATGGTGAGCCTTACCCTGCCTTCCCGTACCACAAGAGGTGTGGAACCTGCCGTACTTTTTTTCAAAACACAATCGGACAGTTTTGCCATATCGGCGACGCAACTCCAAACTGCGCTATTAGCAATTGAAAAGAATAAACCCGCCACACTGGTCAATGCCCGCGAAGCATTGAAAGAGTGCAGGGTAAGCTATAAAAAAATAGAGTTCTTCCTGGCGTATTTCTTTAAAAGCTCCTCGCTTATTTACAATGCGCCGCCAAAGATTGAGATAGAAGAGCCTTATATGGAATACCAGGAACCGATTGGACTGCAGGTGATGGAAGGATTGCTCTTTGAAAAAGAAGCAGTAGCAAAGAAAGAGGTCTTGTTGCAACAGGCTGACGCCATTGTTTCTTCGGCCAAAGACCTGCATGCATTGCTATATGGTTTCGAGGCCGATGACAAACAACTGTTGGAAAGCATCCGGCTCGAATTGATCAGGGTGATCACGCTGGGTATTACCGGCTTTGATGCGCCTTTGCTCAAGTCGGGCCTGGCAGAAGCAAACGCATCGCTTGAAGCTGTGCAATATGTGATAAATCCTTATCTCGGCAGGGAAACCCGCCAGGCAGACAGTGTAGCTAAATACCTTAACAGCTGCCGGCAGTTCCTGCAGCAGCAGCCCGATTTTGATCGTTTCGACCGGCTGGCCTTTCTCACACAGCATATGTTGCCACTGCAGCAATACATAGGTTTGCTGGTAAAGGACTTGAACCTGGAATACAATACAACGGGTGGTATTCTCAATTACGAAGCCAGCAATATATTCAGTCCCGACGCACTGAACCTGCTTGCTTTTCCGCGGGCAGCTAACCAGGCAGACAGCACTTTGCTGGCGCTTGGCAAACAATTGTTTTTTGAACCCGGCCTGTCAGGTAATAATAAGGTCAGTTGTGCTACCTGTCACAATCCTGCGCTTCATTTTACAGATACCCTGGCCACCAGTCTGGCTTTCGACGGGCAATCACACGTGCGGCGCAATGCAGCTTCCCTGCTGTACGCTGGTTTTCAGTATGAACAGTTCTGGGACGGAAGGGCCAAAAGTATTGAAGAACAGGTAAGGACGGTACTTAGTGATCCCCGTGAAATGAATGGAGGCGAGGCAACAATTCTTTCCCTCCTGCAGCAGGCGCCAGCCTACACCAGGCTTTTCAAAGAAGCTTTTGGTCAACAGGTAGATACCATGCAGCTCATCAACCAGGTGGCCTTACCAATTGCTGCTTATGTGCGAAGCCTGCATCCACGCAATTCAAGGTTTGATCAATACATGCAGGGAGCTTATACAGCGTTGACCGCGCCCGAGATCAATGGTTTTAATTTATTCATGGGTAAGGCGCAATGCGGCACCTGTCATTTTGCTCCGCTGTTCAACGGGTTGGTCCCTCCCTTGTACAACCTCACGGAACTGGAAGTCCTGGGCACCACTAAAACTGATAACCTCGATAAACCTGAGATGGATCCGGACCAGGGCCGGTATGATATATTCCAGATCGAATACTATGAAAGAGCTTTCAAAACTCCCACGCTAAGAAATGCATCGGCAACGGGGCCTTATATGCACAATGGATCTTTTAAGACCCTGGAAGCCGTGGTGGAGTTTTACAATAAAGGCGGCGCGATTGGATTGGGCCTCGGGGTAAACAACCAAACCTTGTCTGCCGTACCCCTGAACCTTTCGAAAGAAGAGGTCAATGATATTGTTCATTTCCTTCAGGCGCTGGAAGATTCGGTTGCCACCTATATCCCGGAAAAAAAGAAATAAGATAACAATCATTTAAAGTAAAAAATCAAAGAGCATGGCTGTAGGTTCGAAGGTCCTTGTATGTTTACTATTGCTTTCCGTCAACGTATTTGCACAGGACAGTGCACTCTTACCCAAAAAAGATCCGGCAGGGAAGGTGTTGGTAAAACCACAACTGATCCGTGGTCCTTACCTGCAAGTGGCTACCACGCATAGCATAGTGGTGCGCTGGCGTACGGATGCATTTGCCAGAAGCAGGGTTCGTTATGGAACGGCAGCAGGGAACCTGGACAAATTGGCTGATGATTCGGCCTTAAGTACCGAACACCTGGTGAAACTGACAGGTCTTACACCCGGCACCAAATACTATTATTCAATTGGTGGTATTAAAGATATTCTCCAGGGTGACCAGGAAAACTATTTCTTCACCCTGCCTTCTGCAGGCAGTGAAGGCATTGTAAGGGTAGGCGCCTTTGGCGACTGTGGCAATAATTCCATTAACCAACGTAATGTAAGGAACGCCTTTATTAAATACCTGGGCACTGATTATATGAATGCCTGGATATTGCTGGGTGATAATTCCTACCCCGATGGGGCAGATGCTGAGTTGCAGGCCAAATTCTTCAATATCTATAAGGACGACCTGCTTAAAAAGTATCCTTTATTCCCGGCTCCCGGCAATCATGATTACCATGATATTGAATTTTCATCAGAAGTAGCGCAGCGGACAAAGGAAGTAGCTTACTACCAAAACTTCTCTATGCCTGAAGAGGGTGAGGCAGGCGGTGTTGCTTCTCACACCAAAGCCTTCTATTCCTTCGATATTGGTAATGTACATTTTCTCTCATTGGATTCTTATGGAAAAGAAGCCGATCTCAGGATGTACGATACCCTGGGGCCACAGGTGCAATGGGTGAAGAAGGACCTGGATGCAAATACCAACCGCCAGTGGGTGGTAGCTTACTGGCATCATCCTCCCTATACCATGGGCTCGCATAGTTCAGATGGAGTAGGAGAGCTGGCTAAGATAAGGGAGAATTTTATTCGCATCCTGGAACGCTATGGTGTTGACCTTATTCTTTGTGGCCATAGTCATGATTATGAACGGAGCGGACTGTTGCAAGGCCATTATGGCGCCGAAGCGAGTTTCAATGCGGCTCAACATACCCTCAGCCCTTCTACGGGCCGCTATGATGGCGGCAATAATTCCTGCCCTTATATTAAGAATTCAGCTACGGGCCAGGGCACCGTGTATGTGGTGAGCGGCTCTGCGGGTCAATTGGGTGGCCGGTCAGCAGGATTTCCCCACAATGCCATGCAATATTCCAATGATTCCGTAGGCGGGGCCTCCATCATTGAAGTAAATGGCAATCGCCTCGATCTTAAATGGATCTGTTCCGACGGCGTGATCCGCGATCAGTTTACCATGATGAAGGATGTGAACAAAACAGTACAGGTAAAGGGTAAGAAAGGCGTGCCCGTTACACTTACAGCATCCTTTGTAGGAAACTATCAGTGGAACAAGAGGGGAGTCACTACCCGCAGTATTACTGTGACTCCCACTGGCCGAAAAACAGTGTATGAAGTGAAGGACCCCTTTAGTTGTGTGAAAGATGTATTTGAAGTAGTGGCAGTCAAATAAAATAATTACAAACCATTCAAATAAGTAAAACAAACAGGTGAAAAAGAAATTATTGCTGTTCATGACAGGGCTGATCACCATAGGAAGTGTAGCCACCAACGCGCAGGATACAACAAAACCCCGGCCCGCAAAACCGGCGCAAGAGGAGCGGAAGCCCAATGTGCTGGCCCACCTGCTGCGTGGACCCTATTTACAGGTAGCTACGGATAACAGCATTATCATCCGCTGGCGTACAGATGCAATGACAAGAAGCGTGGTTAATTATGGTGTGAGCGAAAATGGACTGACGATGCGTACAGAAGAACCCACGCTGACCTTTGAGCACAAAGTGCAGCTAACAGGGCTTTCTCCCCGCACCAAATATTATTATTCGATTGGCGGCGGAGCCGGTGATACCCTGCAAAAAGGTAACGACAACTACTTCGTAACCCTTCCTGTGCCTGGTACAGAAGGTGCTTACCGGATAGGTGTGTTTGGCGACTGTGGCAACAATTCTACCAACCAGCGTAGTGTGCGTGACCAGGTGGAAAAATACCTGGACAATAAGCCCATGGATGCCTGGATATTGCTGGGCGATAACGCTTATTCATCCGGTACCGATCCTGAGTTCCAGGAAAAGTTCTTCAACATTTATAAGGACAATCTCTTAAAGAAATATCCTTTGTTCCCCGCACCCGGCAATCATGATTACAATGATTTCTATCAGTACAAAGCAACAGCGCAGGCTTCAAAAGATATAGCCTATTACCAGAGTTTTTCCATGCCAGCCAAGGGAGAAGCAGGCGGTGTTGCTTCCGGTACTCCGGCTTACTATTCTTTTGATATCGGGAATGCACATTTCCTGTCACTCGACTCCTATGGAAAGGAAGACAACAATGCCACGCGGTTGTATGATACAGCCGGCGCCCAGGTACAATGGATCAAAAAAGACCTGGAAGCATTCAACAATACCCGGAGGGGATGGGTCATTGCTTACTGGCATCATCCTCCTTATACCATGGGATCACATAATTCCGATAGAGAAGGTGAACTGGTAAAGATGCGCGAGAATTTTATCCGCATCCTGGAACGCTATGGGGTTGACCTCATTCTATGCGGACATAGTCACCTCTACGAAAGGTCACGGTTAATGCAAGGGCATTATGGCATGGAAGCCACTTTCAATGCTGCGGAGCACAATTTAAGTACATCCTCTGCGCTGTACGATGGAAGTGAAAACTCCTGTCCGTATATAAAAGATACACTTACCAATAAGGGTACCGTGTACGTTGTAACCGGATCTGCCGGCGCTTTGGGTAAATCACAGGCTACTTATCCGCATGATGCCATGTATTACTCCTACACTGAATCGGGCGGTGCATCGATGGTGGAAGTAACAGAGAACAAACTGGAACTGAAATGGATCTGTTCGGACGGACAGATCAGGGACCATTTTGTAATGATGAAAGATGTTAATCAAAACAAGATCATCCAGGCAAAGAAAGGTGAGCCAATAACCCTTACCGCTTCTTTTGTTGGTACCTATTCCTGGAATAAAAGAAAGGAAACCAGCCGGAGTATAACCGTAAAGCCGGCTGCCGGAAAGACCGTGTACGAAGTAGTGGACCCTTATACCTGCCTCAAGGACAGGTTTGAAGTAAGAGTGACCAGGTAAGATCTCCGACCCGTTCATACAGTAAGTGGAAGAAGGACATGTGATGCTACTGCATAAGCATGGACACCAGAACAGTCAAGAGGGCTATAAAAAAGTCATCATGGACTGAAGGGGGTAGCTATTGCCCAAAACAACCTGATTTATACCGAACTAAAAACAATAATTATGAGACTTCTTTTAACAACTGTATTATTTTTTTGCCTGCTTCCCTTTGCGGGACTGGCGCAGGGCCTGCTCTCGGGACGCATCGTTGACTCCAGCAACCTGAGCCTGCCAGGTGCCACCATCGAGATCAAAAACTTATCCAAGAAAACCGTGTCTGATGAAACAGGCCGTTACAAACTGCTGGGTATTCCCAATGGCAGTCATACCGTAACCATATCTTATATCGGGTTTGCTACTATTCAGCAAAAGATCAACATCAGCGATAACAAGGCCGTAGCGCTGGATATCGTAATGGCGCCCGAAACCCGTAACAGGCTGCAGGAAGTAGTGATCACCGGTAGCACAGGCTCCGCACTGAAAGCCCTCAACCAGCAAAAGAATTCCAACCGGATCGTCAACATCATTTCTGCCGATCAGATCGGCCGTTTTCCCGATCCCAATATCGGTGATGCGTTGAAGCGGGTACCCGGTATCTATGTACAACTTGACCAGGGAGAAGCTTCGCTGGTAAGCGTACGTGGCACCGATCCTTCCAAAAGCACGATCAACATCAATGGCACCAATATGTCGGGCACGGGCGATAACAGGTCAGTAGGTATAAATGCCGTTCCTTCGGATATGGTGCAATCGGTAGAAGTTACCAAGGCCATCACGCCTGATATGGATGGAGATGCCATTGGTGGGGTGATCAACCTCATTACTAGAAAAGCGCCTTATAAAAAAGTATTATCGTTCACCGGCGGTACGGGTTATTCCTTTATGATCCAAAAGCCCATGCTGAACGGAAATGTTGTTTTTGGCGACCGTTATGGTAAAAACAAAAAATTGGGTGTAATGGCATCTGCCTCCTATTACCGCCAGTTCCTGGGTTCCAATATCCATAGCAGCGACTGGAGTGATACCAAATGGGTGGATGGCAATACTTACTATATGCCCAAATACCTGAGCATGGAACAAATATTCCTGGAGCGTATCAGGCAGAGCTATACCATCGGACTGGATTATAAATTCAACGAAAAACACAGCATTACCGTTACCGGTATTTATAATGATTACCGTGATTGGCGCGAAAGATACACGCTCAAAGTAGATGATATTGGTGCGGAGTATCCCACCAACTGGAAGCGTGCAAAAGGTTATGAAAGAGGCACCACCAAGGGCAATAAAGTAAAAGATGCCAATAAGGACCTGAAAGATGATGCAACAGGGGAGTATTATGTAGATCTGACGAACGATCATCTTCATCCTGAATTTGATCCTGAACTGGAGCGCCACGTGAATGGTGGGGTCAATAGTCGCAACGGTGCGGAAATCAGGCAAAAGATCATCAACCTGGGCCTGGAAGGACAGCATATATTTGGAAAGGTGAAAGTGGAATGGAAAGGCTCGTTTATGAAAAACCGGGGCGACAATCCCAATGCCAGGAACCTGGAGCTGGAAAGTGAAATGGAGAAGACGGTGAAGATGGATTATACCAATCCCCGTTTTATCAAAGCGGTGGGTGGTACAGGTGTTGATAATGTATTGAAGAACCTGGAAGGCCGGAAAACCAACAACAGCGATACGGTGGATACCTGGTATGCCGATAGCTACAATGGATCGGATAAGATCTCTTATACGCGGCAGTACCTGGCGCAGTTGGACCTTACCGTACCATTATGGGGTGGAAAATTTGCCAATAGCCTCAAGTTTGGTGGTAAGTACCGTGGTATGAAAAAGGAAAACAAAACACTGAACAGCACTGTATGGAAACCCGGAATAGATCCAAAGCGTAAAGCTGAATACGAGCAAAAGCTTGCAAAGGGTGAAAAGGTGAATGTGGATGATTATATGGATTGGGGCGGATTTTGGACGGGTTATGGAAACAATATGCAGAATGTGAGCAGCCAGATATTCCACAATTCAAGGTATGAAGTGGGTAGCACGGTAACTACTGAATGGGTATCCCACCGCAATGCCAGTTATTATGGCAGCACCGATGACTTTATGAAGTTGAGCGACAAAACTGATGCCATTGCTGCCAATTACCTGGGCGAAGAGGGAATTACAGCGGCCTACCTGATGAGCACGCAGAACCTGGGTGAAAAGCTTACTCTGATAGGTGGCCTGCGGATGGAATACAGTACCCTGCGCTATGAAGGCGCCAGCTACAATAAGCGCTTGAATGCATTGGGCCAAACAGTTGTCTCAACATCCGACTTCCTCAACCTGATGCCCGCCTTCCATATCAGGTATGCACCAGATGCCAAATCGGTGTACCGCTTTGCTTACACGCGTACTATTTCAAGGCCTGCTTATGGAGATATTGCTCCCCGTATGAATGTAAGCCTGAAAGATAAAACGGTATCAGAAGGCAATCCTGATTTGAAGCCCGTTTTGTCCAATAACCTCGATCTGTTGGGTGAATACTATACAGGTGGTACCGGTCTTATTTCGGCAGGTGTCTATTTCAAGAATATCACCAGCTATTCCATCACAAAGAAAGATGAGGTTCGCTTTGCAGATGTACAGAAGTTTGTAACTACGCCGGATGAACTGGCCGCAATGGGTTCGGATGCAGCCACGCTGTCAGACTATAAAAAGTATTATGATCCCCTGAAAAACAACAATGAGCTGTTGACCAGAACAAAGCCAGCCAATGCAGGTGTTGCCAATTTGCTGGGCGTCGAAATTGGGTTTCAACGTAAACTGTCCTTTTTACCAGGTATACTGGCCAACCTGAATGTGTATGCCAACTACACCCACAACTGGATATTCACCAAAAAAGATGAACCCAAGTTACCGGGAACGGCCAATAGCATTTTGAACCTGTCGATTGCCTATGAAGTGCCTAAATTCAATGCCCGCTTATCATTCAATAATACCTCTGAATTCTCTACCGTTACCGGTTCCTTGCCGGATGGCAAAGGTGATATCTATTATGATAAGGTATATTACCTGGATGCCAATGCCAATTATTTTATTAATAAAAGGTGGGTGCTCTTCGCCAATGCCAATAACCTGTTGAACCAGTCTCAACGCAGGTATATGTGGAAACCGGAGTATACCTATTATTCCTTGTATACAGGAACTACCGCTCAGATCGGTGTGAAAGTGAACGTATACTAAACAGAAAATAAAGTAAATAAGATGGCCCCCAATTAGTAACACTAGTTGGGGGCCATTGCTTTTGAAAGATCACTTGCTGCCCGACAGGCAACCGAGGATAGCCAGTAGTGCGCTTATTATATTGGCAATGGTACGAATGTTATGGAGCATATTCCATTTAGCTTCAAACAGTCCTCTATGCCGGGCCAGTTCTTCGGCCGAAGAGCCTGCAATATTGATCTTATCCAATGCATCATTGAGCGGTACATTCCCGCCGATGGTAACGCCAAATGTGCCTACGATGTAAATGATGGCAGCTGCCAGGAAACACCAGAACTGCATAGAAGGCTGGCCCTGGTAACTGAGCCAGGCACTGAGCGGCAGCAAAAATACCGTGCCCATAAACGTGGCAAAGAATACGGGATTGAGAATGACCCTGTTAATTGACTGCATGGCGCTCAGGTATTCAGTATCCGGCAACCGGCCAAGCGCCGGGTTTACAGAACAGGAGTAGCCATAGAACAGGCCGGCTATTAAGCCTGTTGAAAGTGTTGATACGAGCAATACAAAGGTGATCATTGGTTTATTTTTCATGGTTATACTAAATATCGATTGTTTAAGATAATACGTTTTTTAAATCCAGGCGGATCGAAGGGTATTCATGCCCCGTTAGAGCTTGTCCCGCAGCAGGCGGGAGACAATCCTCTACCTGGGCCGTCTGTGGATGTTTTTATTTCCTCAGTGTTTTCACATAAGCTGTTACAAGCGCCAGTTCTGCAGTATCCATCCTCTTCTCCCAGGCTGGCATGATCTTCCTGCCTTTTGAAATGGTGATGTACAATGCCTCATCGTCCAACTGGCTGGTTTGTAAATTTTTAGCACCAAATAAGCCCCTGGTGCCATCTTTTCCGTGGCATTGTTTGCAATTTTTCTCAAACAGCTCCTGACCTGTTTTGCCGGGACGTGCCCTTTGCTCAATGGTCGCAAATGAAAGGAGTAAGAGGGTGGTTAAAGTTCCTGCGATGGTGGCTATTAAAAGTTTCATGGCTTTTATTTGACACAAAACTATTGCTGCCTTTGCTGCGGAAATAGAACAAAACCGACAGGGCAAAAAAAAGAGACTGCACCGGGTGATGCAGTCTCTGATCAAAGTATATCGAAGTTGTTAATTCGTAGTACCCAATAGCTGATTAAACAGCATCTTAAAAGTGCCATGTGTTTGTGCCCGGAACGTGATCTCGGGACCAAATGCATACAATTTGCCAGCGCCTACGGTGGCTTCAAAAGCAGTTACACCGCCTTGCAGGTAAGCTTGTCCCCAGGCCCAGCCGCTACGCAGTGGTTTGTTGTTGGGGAACCACAACAAGGGTTTCAGCGTGCCTTTAGCAACAGCTTCAGGGGCCAGGTGGAACACCGGACTGGCATCAAAATAGACATCACAGGCAGCAGGTAAACCATAAGTGGCTTCCTGGGTTGAGTCAAGTTTCACCTGTAATACACTGCCAGGAATATAATACTTCTCTCCGGGCAGGCGCTGCTCTTCGCCATTGTTCATTTCTACCAGGGCGTTGCGCACCGGCAGTTGAAGATGGTAAGCCAGGCTGGTGCTGGAGCCAATGGTCACAATACGGCCACCTGCTTCGAGGAAACGTTTCAGTTCAGGAATCGATTTGTCAACCGTGATCCTTCCACGGCGTCCCTTGAACTCATCGGGAATGCTGTCATTTTGTTGTCCACCGCCAAATCCACCGCCGCCACCAAAACGGCCACCGCCTTCTGAAGCAAGACCTGGAATAGCACCCCCTACAAATACGATCACATCATATTTGGAACGCAGGCTGCCGGAATCTATCGTTGGTGGATAGATGATATCGGCATTGAAATGATATTGTTCAAAGATGAAGCGTATCCAGCCCGATGGCATGGAACCGCCATAAGTATCCCAGAGTGCAATGCGCAAGCTGTTCACCGGTTTAAGTCCGGCTGGTTTCTTGCTCACCGTGCCTGCTTCGATACCAAAATCAGTAACACATTTTTCAATCACCGACTTTGCTTTGGCCGATGCCGGTATAAAGAAAGAACCTGCTGCAAAGCCGGGTGTACCTTCCCTCATCCGGAATACGCCTGCACCAGCTTTCAATAATTCATTAACAGCCAGGAAAGAATTGTTGGCAGCGCTGTTCAACACATAACCGGCTGCTACCTTCGTGGCCGCACCTTTGGGAGATTGTAATTCTCCATAGGGAATACGCTGGAAAGGGCCATCAAAATCTTCGGTAAACCGGTCAAACTGTACACCCATCAGGTAGGCGAGTGTCCAGCCAGCTGCATCATAAGGAGCTACAGGAGGTCCACCGGGATAACGGAAATCATTGGGGTGGTCCTGGGGTTCAAACATGTCGAGCACATGCGGACGGAATGCCTGGTTGGTCTTGATGATGAAAGAGCCGGCAGGATATTTTTTCCCTTTCACCGTAAATTCTGTGCTGGCCTTGTGTACCAGTACGCCTGTTTTCACGAGCGCATTGATGAACCGCACAGCGGTAGGGAAATCGGGTTGATCGGCTGGTAAGATAAAACCACGCGGATCACGCGTAGCCGGATCTTTCATCACAGAGTCGTAAAACTTTACGGGCATACCGCCACCCATTCTACCGCCGCCACCTGCGCCTGGAGTTTCCGCAGTCGTTTGACCACCTCTTGTATTCGTATTTTTTTTCTGGTCATTTTGAAAAGCCGTATTGATGGCATTGATGCGCCGGGGAGAAAGGCCCCAATAATCTTTGCTGCCGCGGTCAATTGAATTCCTGCCCATCTTGTAGATATTGTAGAGCAGCTCATCGCGATAACGAACAGCATAATTCAATACAGCATAGTTGAGGGAAACGGAGTAATCAATAGACTGACGGAAATACCATTTCTGCGGTGTTACCGGGAAGGGGGTAGCCCCATCAGGTATCAGGCGTTGTGGCACCAGGGGAACTTCCGATGGAGTAGGGCTTCCGATGATCTCCGTCAGCAAGCCAACGATATTGTGAAAGTAGGTAGTTGTGCGTAAGCCTCCATTGTACCAGGTAGAAAAAGTAGAGCCTGTACGTTGCGTATAGCCAGGCTTTCCTTCTACATTCAGCCGGTTGATCATGGCGGCGCCAACTGCATCAATGCTCGTGATGAGCAAGGGATCAAATACATAGTTGAATGGATCGCGGTAGGGGGCGCCTGCTACCACCGAGCCTGCAGGGCCTGCCTGGTGGTGGTTGTACATGATCTGGGGCAGCCATTCGATGTACAGCTGACGGTTGATGTTTTGGCTCTCCTTCAGGTTGGCCATGAAGAAGTCGCGGTTATTATCATGACCTGCATATTTTTCATACAGGCGGGGTAATTGATTGAGTGAACGTTTTTCGGGCTTGGGCTCCCGCATGTACCAGTTGGACACCAGCTCCTGTCCATCAGGATTGGCATGAACCATCAATATGATCGCATTGTCCAGTATGCGCATCGTCTCGGGGTCTTTGCGGGTGGTGAGTTGGTAAGCTGTTTCAATGAGCTGGTGGGCGCCTACTGTTTCCGTAGCATGCAATCCTCCATCGATCCAGATCACTGCTTTGCCTTCTGCGGCCAATGAACGCGCCTGGTCATCGGTTATGTCTTCTGCATGGGCCAGCTTTTGGGAAATAGCTTTGTAGCGATCCAGGTTTTTAATGTTGGCCGGTGAGGATACGATCAGCATCCATTGATTGCGCCCTTCTTCTGTAAGCCCCATATCCACCAGTTTGGTACGATCAGAAGCTGCCGCCAGTTTTTTGAAGTAGGCTTCTGTTTGCGTGTAGGTGGCCAACTGGTAATTGTCGCCAATATTGAATCCAAAATGTTCTTTGGGGGTGGGTACTGATTGTGCCCGTGTCAGGGCAGCTGTTAGCAGAAAGATCAGTGA
The DNA here is from genome assembly GCA_966211765.1 of uncultured Paraflavitalea sp. GTDB lineage: Bacteria > Bacteroidota > Bacteroidia > Chitinophagales > Chitinophagaceae > Paraflavitalea. The sequence continues at coordinate 74,067 of CBIHOV010000023.1, read as the reverse complement.
AAACGTAAAGCAGCGTTTTGTACAAATCATTGGGTGGTAGAATTTATGAATAATAGTTTTTTCTCATGTACCGTAAAAAGCAAAGTTTCTGGTTGATGCACCCTGGCAGCCCATCAGACGCCTCTTTTGGCAGACGCCTTTTGCGATGCGCCGGTAAGTTATTAACACTTTTTCAATAAAAAAGGGCGGAAGGGGGGTGAATGCCCTGGCTATTTTATAACCGGCAATATGTATCTTATCGACAAATTGGGATCAAATGAAAGTAACCATTGGCCTGCTGGCTATATTCCTGTTCCTATATGCCTGTAAGGACGGAAGCAACAGAGCTTCCACAGATAAAGCGTATGCGCCAATTCCAGCACCCGAAGGAATGAAAGGTGTAGATAAGTGGTTTACTGCCTGGGAGCTTATTAGTACGAAACAGTTTGGATTACCGCCAGTACCGGCCCCCGCCATATTGTTGTATGATGACAAATATGTGTACACCATCTCGCCGGTGAGTTTTCCTGATAGCGCTACCTCCTTTGCTGGCCCCGTTTTTTTTGAAAAAAGCTTACCCTGGAGATGGGGCCCGCATCAAGGAGAACTAACCATCCCCGACGGTAAAAAAGTATCGGTGGGGCTAATGTCTTTTGCTGCAAGTGATTCAACAGGCCAGCCCTTTTTCGTGATGGCTGCCCCTGCATACTGGAAAACAGCGGGCGTAGAAAGTAAGGAGCTGGGGTTGGACAACCTGATGACTGCCGTTTTCTTACATGAATTTTCTCATACCCGTCAACAAACCGGCATGGGGGCCATGGTCGATTCTATAGAGAAAACACATACATTCAAAGATCCTGAGCTGAGTGATGATATTGTGCAGCATACTTTTAAACAAGACAGTAATTATGTGCGTAACTTCCGGGCTGAGGTCAGCAAGTTTTATGAAGCGGCTTTTGCAGGCGATAAGGAGAAAACAAAACAGCTTACACGCGAGGCATTGACACTTTTAAAGCAACGCCAGTCAACCTACTTTATTAAAGATCATTCTGTATTGAAACCCCTGGATGATATTTTCCTCACCATGGAAGGGTTGGGCCAATTTGCAGGTTTTAGTTGGCTACAGGCTCCTTCCGGCGCAAACATTTCTTATGAGCAGGCTGTGAATGGCATGCGCCGTAAACGCAACCAATGGTCCCAGGAGGAAGGCCTGGCCATGTTCCTGGTCCTGGATAAACTCACCCAACCCAATTGGAGCAATGACCTGTTTGGTGATCACCCTAAAAATATTATAGCACTCCTGGAAGCCCAATTGCAGCAATAAATAAGGCCGGGTTTCCCCGGCCATTTATTAATCATCGTCCTTCGGTTCTTCTTATTGATTTCTGGCGGCTGATTCACGTACTTTCTGTACCGCGGGCAGCAACAATGAAATACTAAAGTCTTCTCCGCTGCTTAGATCCGTGGGTCTGCAAATGCACATACCAACAGATTGATTGTTGGGAATAGCGAAGCAGGCATCGGGTATGGGAAACTTACAGGCTGGTTTGGGTGCGCCTCCTGTTCCTGGCCGAACAGGGGCCAGACGGGATTCCTTACCAGCTGCATCCGTATACACCACATCAGTAAACTTGTCGCCTCTTTTTACCAGTTGAATAGTGCCTTTGCCATCCGGAACCCGTATGGTGTTTTTGCCATCGTTTAATTTAACGGAGGAGATCAATACGTCACTCATGGTAACGCTTTGGGCAAACAAGGTTCCTGTGGTTGCCAGGACAAGCATCGAAAGAATTACACTTACTTTTTTCATGATTCAGATTGTTTAAAATGATTGTTGTTATTTGATTGCGGTACAAAGATGCAGTGAGGTAAAGCACTAAAATATGGTCGGTTAATGAATAGGGTGATTGACTTAACGGATCATTCTTTTGGATACCTGTTTTATTAATAGAATTGGTAGCCGGGTTGGGCGACTGGTTTTACGGCCCGCTCTTTTTTATGTCCGCGCAATAGCTTGTGGTAGTCGGCAGGGTTAATGGGTTTAAGGTATTCATGCGGCCAGCGGGTGAGCTTTACTGGCAGCCCCATATCTTTCATGAGCTGGTCGAGGTGCATAAAGTTGAACGGAGCAATACAAGTACCACCAAATTCTGAAGCAATGGGTCTGCTGTGCCGGCGCCATTGGAACATGTATTCCATGTCTTCATTAATGGCGCTGACGGAAGGAAGGGAAAGCTGATTTTCCATATAAGCCAACAGCCAGTTGGCGGCTACTTCTGAAGTGAGTGTGGTAAAAAGACTGGAGTTAAACCCCACAAATCCCAATTGTGGCACCAGTGGGTGAATGATATTCCGGAATAAACGGTAACTGCCATTGGGTGCAATGATCAGCTTGCGATAACTTTCTTCCAGGAAAGGCAGTTCCTGCGTAAAGCCTGTACCGCATACCAACACATCAGCTGTCACCGATTCTCCATTCTTCATCAGCAGTTGTTTTCCTTCCATGCGCGCGATCTCCGTCCTTTTTGCCTTGATCTTTCCGCTTTGTACATGTTCATAAAAACCTTCCGGTGCTACACCCAGGCTGCAACTGATCTGGTCTTCAATACGATGTTCGGGTACCATATCACAGGCTTTTAGTTTGAACTGCATTTTCAACAAGGCTTCCAGGCCCCGCCATTGCGCCCAAACCAGGGGCCTGCCGGCTGAATGTAATATTTTCTGGAACAGTGATTTGCGCGGTGAACTAAAGAAGGCTTCCGACAAACGTGAGAAAAGCAGGTACCGCATATTAACTTTATTGCCAAAATAGCGGGGCACTTTCCACTGGGCCTTGCGGTAAAAGAGCGTAGTGCTTTTACTGATCTCTGCCGATAAAGTTGCCACATCAGTAGCCGATTTGGCAAAACCTACAACCGCCACTTCTTTGTCGCGGAGCAATGCTTCATCCTTTACCTGGCTTGAATGATATATTTGTCCGCCTGCACGTATAAAACTTTCGCTACCGGGAAATTCAGGTACATAAGGCTTATGGAAAGTGCCTGTACAAATGGCCACGAAGTCGAAGGACAAGGATTGAGTGGATTGATTGGTAAGATCTGTTACCTGTACCTCCCAGGCCGATTGCCGGTATTCCAGGGTATTTACCTGTGCCTGAAACCATATATGCGGCATCACGTGAAAGGTAATGGCATAATTACGCAGGTAGGCCTGTACCTGTGCGCCCGAAGGCCACAAAGGGTAATCCTTGGGCATGGGAAAATCAGAAAAAGCATATTCATCGCGGGTAGTTTGTGTGGCAACGCCAATATAAGAACGGCTTTTCTCCCACACACCGCCCAGGTCGGCCGCTTTTTCGAGCACGGTTACCCGGTAACCTTTCTTTATAAAGGCCTTGGCCGTAGCCAGTCCGCTGATGCCGGCGCCTATTATACCTACATGTTTCATATTGATCGATTTTTTTGGTTTAATGGGTCCAAATTATTGGTAAAGGAGGCGGCGGGGAGGGTACAGTTAATGAAACGGGGACTTGGCTTAACAGAAAGGCCGGGAATTTTGATTGGCCGATGCGGGTGGGTTTTTGCCGGTTGCGGCCATTTGAAAGCCTGTGGGGATTGGATTGCCCGCAATAACCAGCAGCCAACCACTCATTACAGATGGCAATCCGTTAATTTAAAACCGCCTTTCGTTAAGTGAGCCATGGGTTCCGTGATAGTTTTTCCATCTTTGTCGAAACAAACCAATACGATGAGGAGGCAGGAAATGGTTAAGCGGTTAAGGGTGATGCTATTGTTGGTGATCATGGCCGGCAGCACGGTGGCGCAACCCATCAGGGGCAAAGGCGAGTCTTGGCAGGAGGTGTTTCAGCACAAAAAGGGCACCGTGACCGCTTTATGGGATGATATAGAGCCGTTTATCTATGTCAATAAAGAAGGTGTACTGGAAGGGGTGGAATACGAGATCATGGAATCGTTCAAATCATACCTGCAGCTTAAGTATGCTATTGAGCTAACTATTGAATGGGAGCGGGCGGGGTCTTTTGATAGTATCTACCACAAGGTTAGGAACAGCGCAAAACCGGGTGTATTTGGCTGGTCTTATTTTTCTATTACCCCTGCCCGGCAAAAGCAGGTGCAGTTCAGTCCGCCTTATATGCCCGATCTCAACGTACTGGTCACCAATAACCTGGAACCTATGTATGCCAGTTCACAGGAATTTACTTCGAAGATCAAAGAAATGCGTGCTTATACCATGGCCGGCACCACGATGACCGAGGATATCCTGTCGCTTAAAACGAGTTTTTTCCCCGGTCTTCCCGTCTCTTACAAGGAAGAGGATTATGAGGTCATGCGCACCATCGCGGCCGATAACAAGGGATTTGGTTATGTGCCCTTGTCTGTATATATCGTGGCGCTGCAAAAAGGGATCAAGGTGAAAAGGCAGCATGTGCTGTCCAGCCGCAGGCAGGGTTTTGCAGCCATTATGCCGCAGCAAACAGACTGGAAGCCGGTGATGGATGAATACTTTTCCTCCGACCTGTTCCGGATAAAGGCCGGCGCTATAGTTGCTAAATACCTGGGGTCGGAGATCAAAGACCTGGTCTTTGAAAATGTGCAGGAAACAGCTCCTGCACTGGACCTGGTATCGCTTGAAAAAGAGATCGTTACCAAAAGGCTCATGGATACGGCGGTAGAGGTTCAGAAGCACCGTTCGTTCCGGAACATCATGCTCGTATTGTTCGTTTCGGTGATCCTGCTGGCTTTGTTGTTGTACAATCGTTTCCAGACAAAGCAAAAGCTCAACGAGCAATTGCGCATCAAGAACGAACAGATAGAGCAGATGAACCAGCTGCTGAAACTGAAAATATTACAGGCGCGGATGAACCCCCACTTTTTGTTCAACTCGCTCAATTCCATTCAATACTTTATAACAGGCGACGATAAAAAAGCCTCATTGCAATATATTGGTCGTTTTTCGGCCTTCCTGCGGAAAGTGATCAACTTTGGTGATGAGCTGTTCATCAACGTGAAAGATGAGGCCGAGCTGGTCACAGAATATCTCTGGTTGGAACATTGCCGCTTCCACGATAAATTTGATTATGAGATCAGGGTGGCGCCGGGCACGCAGGGAGCGGCCATCTTACCCTTGCTTACCCATAGCCTGGTAGAGGAGGCCTTGTACAAAGGCGTACTTAACCTCACCAATGGACAGAAGGGAAAGCTGTGTATTGAATATGCTACCGAACAGGATACCCTGGTGGTAAGGGTTACAGACAACGGAATGTCACGGCTGGAAGCCGGTAGATTGGATAAGAAAAAAGGACTGCTGAACGGGGATGACAGTATGTTGCTGCGCCGGATAGACTTGTTCAACGCGCAGGGTAAAAGAAAGATCACCAGCAGCAAAACGGTATTGCAGGAGAAAGGTACGGCGCTCAACAGCGCAACGCTTGAAATACCACAACCTTTGTTTGACACGAATTACAAGAACTAAGTGAATTGCACGAACCAGAGCCGCCAATAAACCATTACAACTTTTGCTATGAAATATAAAGCCATTATCGTTGAAGATGAATTGATGAACAGCGACTTTCTACAGCACCTGCTGGCAGAGTTCTGCCCACAAATAGAAGTGGCCGGTGTTGCCGCCAATGTGGAAGCAGCGGTAGCCAGCATTCACCAGCACGCGCCCCAGATCATCTTCATGGACATCGAACTGCAAACAGCCACCGGCTTCGATGTATTGCAACAGGTAAAGGAGCATGATTTTGAAGTGATCTTTACCACGGCCTATGATCATTATGCCATTAAGGCCATTAAGTTCAGTGCCATTGATTACCTGCTCAAACCCATCAATTTTGAAGAACTGCAAGCGGCGGTGGGCAAAGCCATCGAAAGGTTGCAGTTGAAAGAAAAAGATGATAAACTGGAATTGCTGATCAGGAATGTGCGCAGGCCAGCCGGAGAAGATTTTTCCATCAGTCTTTCTACTTCCGAAGGCGTAGAGTTTGTACCCCTCAGTCAGATTATCCGGCTCGAAGCAAAAGGCCCTTATACTACTTTCTTTATGAAGAATGGGGCGCACCTGATGGTGTGCAAAAACCTCAAAGAATATGAGCTCTTGTTAACCGATCATGGGTTTTTCCGCCTGCACAATTCCTATATGGTCAATATGAAAGAGGTGAGGAAAATGATCAAGGCCGATGGGGGGTATGCAGTGATGAACGATGAAGCCATGATCGCTATTTCGCCCAAAAAGAAAGATGAGTTCCTGGCGTTGATGTCGCAGCGATTGGTGTAGAGAATAGCTGTTAGCGGTTAGGTATTGGCTTTTAGCAAAACACCGTTGGCGGCGCAAAAGCGCTAGCAGCTAAAAGCTAACACCTCATCCAACTTTAAACTCCTTCAGATCAACCACTGCCTGTTTACACACCGCACTTACTTTCTCAAACAGCTGCCTGATCTGCTCCGGATCTTCAGCCGCCATGGCCAGTTTCTCCATGGTCAACAGTTCACTCCCAATAGCAGCTGTGAGTCCAAAAAAGCCGATCGTATTGCGCAGTGAATGGGTGGTCTTATAAATCGTCTTAAAATCTGCTTTGCCAATAGCTGCCTTTAGCTTCGCAATATCCCGGGGATTCTGGTTCTTAAAAATATTGATCATCTCGTGAATGAAGGCCCGGTTGTTCCTCGTTTGTTGTATGAGGAAAGATAGATCGATCCGGGCGATGGGCGCATCAGGCTTATCAGCAGCCGATTGGTTGTTGAGCTGCCGGGCCCAGTGGGCGATCTTGTCCAGCAGGTCCGGTTCTTTAAAAGGTTTGGCCAGGTAATCATTCATCCCTGCCTGCAGGCATTTTTCTCTTTCGCCCGAGAGGGCATGCGCTGTCATGGCAATCACCGGTGTGGCCAGGTGCAATTCATCCCGTATAAGTTGCGTGGTTTTGTATCCATCCATCACCGGCATCTGAATGTCCATCAGGATCAGGTCGGCCTGTTTTTCATTCAGGTACTCGATGGCTTTTTTACCATTCCGTGCCACCGTTACTTCAAATCCCTGTCCTTGTAAAATGATGGTCGTTAATTTCTGGTTCATCAGGTTGTCTTCTACCACCAATATCTTTTTGAGCGAAAAGTACTGCCGCTGATCCGCAGCCTCACGGGTAGAAGTAGGTTGTTGTTCATGCGATTTCCGGTAGGGGATGATAAACCTGCATTCTGTACCCACCCCTTCCTGACTGCTAATAGAAATTGTACCACCCAGCAGTTCTACCAGTTGTTTGGTAATGGCAAGCCCCAATCCTGTGCCGCCATACTTTCGTGTGATATGCGTATCCACCTGGGTAAAGCGTTCAAAGATCGTAGCGATCTTATCGGCCGGAATGCCAATGCCCGTATCCCGCACGCTGAAGCACAATTCGACATTGTCCTCCGTTTCCTGTTGAATGAGGCAATTGACATATACGCCTCCCGATTCGGTAAACTTCACCGCATTGCCCATCAGGTTCACCAGTATTTGTGTTAGCCGCATGGGGTCGCCCAATACCGGGAAACTAATCGCCATATCTACACTGCAGCTCAGGCGCAGGTCTTTGCCATTTGCTTTGGTAGAGAACATCACCTGCAGGGAATGCAGCAGTTCAGGTATGCTGAAGGGAATCGTTTCTGTGAGGAATTTGCCGGCATCCAGTTTGGACAGATCGAGAATATCATTGATGATCGACAACAGACTTTTGCCCGAAGTATGGATGGCTTCGAGGTAATCCTGTTGCGCGGTATCCAGGGAGGTTTTCTGCAGCAGGTCGGTAAAACCCAGGATGGCGCCCAGCGGTGTACGCAATTCATGGCTCATATTGGCCACAAAGTCGGCCTTGGTCTGCGCTGATTCTTCCGCCAGTATTCTCGATCTTTCCATTTCCTCCTCTACCTTTTTGCGTTCAAAAAAAGTAGGGATATTGTATTTCTCAGCAGACGCATATTGTTTTTCATGCGTGGCATTGAACCGCTCCAGGTGTTCGTGGATCTTGTGCGGGGGCGACATGATGAAGGTGCAGCGGGCATCCCCTTTCGCAGTGCAACTTACTTCCACCGCTGTCAGTTCAAGTCCGAAACTTTGCTCACACCAGCCCGAAGAATAACCGGCATTCATCACACACACCGGCTCTTTTGATAATGCCCCTGCCCGTTTCCAGGAATCCGCTTCAAAGGAATAAGGGTGATCATAGATCAGGCAAAAGTTTTCATCCGGGGTAGGATTGCTTGCCGGAGAAATATCTACGAAAGCCCATCCCGAATAAGCAAAATGGATAGGACCGGCCGACAGCTTGGCAATGGGATCGGTAACATGCATGCGGGCATGAAAATCCCTTGCATCATGCAGGCCTATCACATGCGCATAGTCGAACAGGAAATTTCTGCCAATGGCAAAAGCCTCACTTTCCCCCTTATCGGCATACAAACGCTGAATGGTTTCCAGGAAGCCTTTGGAAAAGGCCGAGGCCCTCACCAGCACATACCGCTGGTCATTGATCTCGATGGTGCCCTTGGTGGGGTCCATTTTGAATCCCTTGAAATATTCCCGCACGGTTTCCTGCGCCACATCAAACAATGGCTGCATGGCTGCGGGAACGGTCACCGAACGACCGTTGGGCAACCCGTTGGTGTGCTGGCGCAGCAGGGCATTTTCCCGTTCAAGGGCTTCAATCCGTTGCTGAAGAACCGTTATTTCCGATACAGGTTTTACCATGTAATTATATTTTCGTGCGGGTAAAAGGGGGTGCACGGCACCAAACAAAGATAATGGTCCTTTATTGTTTAATAAACTTTACTGACTGCCAGGCACGCCCGTCGTAATACCGTATGCAATACACGCCTGCAGGCAAGGAACCCGCCGCCAGCGTATAGGTTTGAGTGCCCGGCATCATTTGCAGCTTCCTGCCAGCGAATGTTTTACCTGACATATCCGTCACAAACAGTTCAAGTGTACCCGCTGCCGGACTTGTTACCTGTAATTGCGCCTGTGGTCCTGTTACCGGGTTGGGCAATACTTTTACCTGTAGTTGTTGGCCGGCTGTACGATCCAGTAATACTATTTTGGACAAAGTGATATTGCCTTGTTCCTTTATGCTTAGCCGGTAATAGTTTTTACCGGACAACCAGGCCGCATCATTAAAATTAAACGGATTGGCACAATCCTGTTGCGTAGCTGACATGGTGCCAATGGCAGTAAATTGAATGCCATCCACACTTCTTTCAATGGTGAATTCCACCGGATCAGTACAGGAAGCTTTCCAGGTGAGCAGGTTGCCGGCTGGCTGGCTTTTGCCTGTAAAAGATTCAAGGTGTATGGGAAGGGTCAGCGCCGTATTGGTAGCAAAATAGAAGGAAGAAAAGGAAGACACATCAGCCATGTAAACATAATCCATACCCCAGTTGGCCACAGTAGTATGCACCTTGGTGGCTTTGCCATCTACCTCTGCCTTGCAGAAATCGTTGTTGTGGAAGATGGAAATATCAGCCGGTACCGTCACGCCCGATCCTGCCGTACCTTTCAGGAAATCAAATTCTGATTTGCGTATATACAGGCGTATGCTTACCGGGGTAGCAGGCTGATTGGCCACCGTAATAGTGAGGTTACGATCCAGGTAAAATGTGCCTTTGATATCTTGTCGTACGTTGCCATCGTTGACAAAGTAGCGCACTGCTACATTGCCCAATACATTTCCATTGGCATTGATCTCTGCCACCGCCCGGCCCTGGTTATCCGTAAAGGCGATCCACTGATTGCTGTTGGCTGCCTGCACATTCACGGTGCTGGTATTTACACAGGAGCCGGGGCTGCCGGGCGCTGTGGGTGCGGGAATGGGTTGTAGCACATTGCGATTGGGCCACCTGCCATTGGCCCCGGTAAATTTTATTTTCTGCGTATGCACTTCCGTCTCCGGATCGTATTCAAACAGGGTGCCGCCAAACATATAATCACCCCCCAGTTGGGTAGTACCGTACAATTTATTGTTGAACAGGGTCAATCCCGCCTTCGGCAATCTCCCTGTTGGGTAGGTGCTAAGTTCCAGCTTTTTGGTAAGGGAGCCATTGGCCAGGTCATAGCAAAAAAGAGAACCGCTTAAATAGCCTACATTGCTATAAGTGCAAATGCCATAGAATTTATTTTTGTAAAATGAGAGCTTCCCGATGGGGCCTGAGCCGACGACTGCCTCATCAAAATCAGCCAGTTTGGTAAACCCATTGGCGAGTGGGTTGTATTCAAATAAAGTCCCATTATTATGTACACCACCAAGGGCTGTTGTACCATACAACTTGCCATTGAGCAATAAAAGTTCGCCTTGCGGGCGATCGCCCCAATTGGCATTAAAGACAACCTTTTCAGTATAGGTAAATGTTACCGGATCGTATTGAAATATATTACCCATATTATTGGTGCTTCCACCGGAACAGGTACCATATAGTTTACCGCCATATTCTGTCAGTAGCCCATAAGGAGCACGACCGGTGGTAGCTTTGAAATCATACCGCTTCGTGTAAATATTGGTAGCCGGGTCATATTCAAAGATGACCCCGTCATCTGTTGCCCCTCCCTTCGTTGTAATACCATAGAATTTATTATTATAAACCATCATGCCGCCATGGTCATAAAACTCGCCCTCGCTGTTCTGCATTTGGACTTTAATTGCGTAGGCGCCGGTAGCCGGGTTGAATTCATAAATTCCTCCAATCCCGTGGTTGCCTCCATTATAAGCGCAACCATATATCTTATTATTGATGTACACCAGCTTTCCGTCAGGAGCGGTCAGTTCCGATCCGCCGAGTATGATCTTTTTGGTGAACAGGATGGGGTCGATGGAATATTCAAAGAGGCATCCGCGGCCATAGGTTGCCCCGTAACGGGTAAATCCATACAGCTTTCCGTTATACAGCGCCAGGGCTGTTGAACTGCCCCCGCCTGTAGTTGCATCAAAAAATGCTTTTAATTCCAGTTGTTCGGTGGCCGGGTTATAGGCGGTGATAGTACCCTCATTCCCAAAACCTCCTTTTTCTGCCTGTGTATATAGTTTATCATTGTACACTACCAGGGGGCCGCACCCAATACCTAGTGAATGAGTAAAGTCTTTTTTCTTTGCCAGGCTGTTATTAATGGGGTTAAATTCAAACAACATATCATCGCTCCCCAGGCCTCCGCTGCAGGTTCCATAGCCTTTATTGTTATACCAGGTTATTTCACCTGTCACCGCATAGCCATTAATACCACTCAACGCTGCTTTTCTCGAAAAAACATTGGTAGCAGGATCATAAGAGATAACTTCTCCGGCGCCATCGTTTTGGTAAGAGTCGGTCACTGCCCATAATTTGTTATTGTATACACTGAATGTGCCTTCAGTGAACTTACCGGTGGTAGCTTCAGATAGGTCTTTTTTCTTCGTATAAATATTGGTGGCAGGGTCAAATTCGTAAATGACCCCTTCGTTGTTAGCGCCACCAAGCCTGGTGATGCCGTATAATTTGTTGTTGAATACGGTCAGGTCTCCGGCAGGGTTTTCTCCGTTGGCTGCGGTAAACTGGTATTTCAGGGTAAGCGCATTGGAAGCAGGGTTGAACTCAAACAACACAGCCTTATCTGAATTTAGATTATACGACAGTCCATACAGTTTATTATTGCAAACCGTCAGTGCAGAGCCGGCGACTTCATAAATTCCTATATCAAACAAATCTGCTTTTCTTACGTAAACATTGGTTGCCGGGTCATACTCAGTAATGATGGCTCCTTCTGATATTGAAAAGGCGGGGCCTTTGCTTAGCAAGCTATAGAGCTTGTTATTGTACAGCGTAGGACGGTTACGGCCGGTAGCCATACCGGAATTGGTATAGGTAAAGGTCTTTTTGATATCCTGTCCGGTACCATCATATTTCGTACTGTATAAAATACCAATATCATCAGGGCCTCCCACCTGGGTGGTTCCCCACAACTGGTAAATGCCCTGGGCCTGGCTGGTAATGGTTGCAGTGAAGCAGGTTATTAATAAAGCAATAAGCAGGTAATATTTTTTCATGGTGTGTATTTTTAAATACTGCACCAAAGTAGATAGCTCCCATGGGCAAAACCAGGCGTACTTAACAGAACCCGTATCTGGCTTAACGGTTGCTCCGGGTTTATTCTGTAACTTTCCTATATCCCGTTGTGGGAATTGTACCACCAAATAGCTAATGAAAAATGGAAACATCATCACTCAAAGAGCAACACAGCAAAGCCCTGGCTTTCAAAGCCCTTCATGAACGGGCTGGTATATTCGCTTTCCCCAACCCCTGGGATGCGGGGTCGGCCAAAATGCTCGCCGCCCTCGGCTTTGAGGCCCTGGCCACTACCAGCGCCGGCCTGGCTTTTTCCCTGGCCAAACCCGATGGGGAAGGGGCGCTTACCCGGGAAGAAACCCTGGCCAATGCCCGGGCCATCATAGACGCCAGTCACCTGCCCGTAGCCGGCGACCTCGAAAATGGTTATGGCGATGCACCCGAAGATTGTGCTGCCACTATATTATTGGCCGCTGCCCATGGCCTGGTGGGCGGCTCTATTGAGGATGCAACCGGCCGTCCGCATGATCCTATTTATCCTTTTGAACTGTCTGTTGAGCGGGTGAAAGCCGCTGTGCAGGCAGTACGTAGTTTACCGTTTCCTTTTACTTTCACAGCTCGCGCAGAAAACCTTATTTATGGCCGTCCCGACCTGAAAGATACCATACGCCGCCTGGTGGCTTATGCAGAAGCAGGCGCCGATGTATTGTTTGCACCTGGCCTCACTACCCGGGAAGAAATAGAGGCCGTAGTAAAAGCTGTGGCGCCTAAACCCGTCAATATAGTAGCAGGATTGGGTGCAACTCCTTTTTCCCTGAATGAACTGGCTGATCTGGGCGTAAAACGTGTGAGTTTGGGTTCTTCCCTGGCCCGCGCTGCCTACAGCGGATTTCTGCGGGCGGCAGAGGAGATCAAGGCAAGAGGGACTTTTGGATTTACACAGGGCACTACCTCCTATGGCGAGATTAATCAGTTGTTGAAGTCATAGCGTACCAATATCGTCCTCCCGATGTATCGAAAGCGAACAAGTTAATGCAGTTTGGCTACCTCAAACAGCTGCAATCCAGTCGCTTACGCATTGGCATGTTTTTCCGGGTAAAAGATCAAATCCTTTTAGGGCATGATTAAGAATTATATGAAGATCGCCTGGCGCAACCTGGTACGCCACAAAGCGTTTTCCATGATCAATATATTGGGTCTGTCACTTGGCATGACCTGTAGCTTACTCATCATGTTGTGGGTGCAGGATGAGCGGAGCGTGGATAATTTTCATGCAAACGCTAAGCAGCTATACCATGTAGTGGAGCGCAATTTTTTTGAAGGCAAAGTGGAAGCCGCTTATATTACCCAGGGCCTGTTGGCAGAGGAGTTGAAGAAGACCGTGCCTGAGGTACAACATGCTGCCAGCATCGAACCCAATACCCTGCACACCTTTCAAACCGGCGATAAGGTAGCCAAAATGGAAGGCTCCTGGGCCGGGGCCGACTTCTTCAGTATGTTCAGTTATACCCTTTTGCAGGGAACACCCTCAACAGCTTTGCAGACGCCGGGTGGCATTGCTATCTCACGCAAAATGGCCGATCAGTTTTTTGGTACGGCTGATAAAGCCATGGGTAAAACGATGCGCTTTGAAAACAAAGAAGACCTGCAGGTAACAGCTGTTTTTGACAACCTGCCGGTCAATTCTTCTGTGCAATTTGATTTTTTAAGAACCTGGGTCGATTATGCACGCGATAATGCCTGGGTCAACACCTGGACCAGCGCCAGCCCACTCACCTTTGTACAGCTCAGGCCAGAAGCCGATCCTGCGAAGGTAGAAGCAAAGATTAAGTTATTGATAAAACGGCATGTTCCTTCAAATGGAACAGCAGGTACTGAACTCGCTTTGCAACCCTATGGAGAGAAATACCTGCATGGCAATTTTAATGAAGGGCGGCCCGATGGCGGGCGTATTGAATATGTGCGCATATGCAGTTTAGTAGCAGTTATTATATTGCTCATTGCCTGTATTAATTTTATGAACCTCGCTACTGCCCGTTCACTCAAGCGTGCACGGGAAGTGGGCATCCGGAAAGTAGCGGGCGCCATGCGTGGCACTTTGATCGCCCAGTTTATCGGCGAAGCCATGCTGCTCACCCTTTGCTCTATGGCCATTGCCCTGTTTCTGGCCACTGTGCTCTTACCTGCTTTCAATAACCTTACCGGCAAACAACTTATATTACCCACACAGCAACCGGCTTTTTGGGCTGCTGTAACCGGCCTGCTGCTGGTAACCGGTTTTGTAGCGGGCAGTTATCCGGCGCTGTTCCTGTCTTCCTTCAATCCCATCCAGGTATTGAAAGGTGGTTTGCGTTTTACCCCGGCATCGGCCTTTTTCCGGAAAGGCCTGGTGGTTTTCCAGTTTAGCCTCTCCATGATACTGATAGTGGGCATGATCGTTATTTACCGCCAGATGGATTACGTTCAAACAGCCAATCCAGGTTTTGACCGCGAGAACCTCATCTATATTCCCATAGAAGGCGAATTGATTGTAAAACACGAATTGTTTAAAAAAGAAGCAGGCGCCTTACCAGGAATCCTTGCTGTTTCAAGAATGAAGCAATCGCCTACTGCTCATGATCATTACAGTAGTGATATTGGTTGGCCCGGTAAAGATCCCAACCAGCAACTGTTGTTGGCCGATGCATCTGTGGGTTATGATTTTGTAAAGACCATGAACCTGACCCTCCTGGAAGGCCGCGATTTTTCAAAAGATTTTGGAAACGAAGAGAATAGTTATTTGCTCAATGAGGCTGCTGTAAAAAAGATGGGTTATAAGGACGCCGTTGGACAACCCTTGTTTTGGGGACCACGCCAGGGCACCGTCATTGGTGTACTGAAAGATTTTCATATCAACTCCCTGCACCAGACTATTGAACCCCTGGTGATCCGCCTGCAGGCAAATGCTTCCTGGGGCAACCTGTTGGTGCGCACCCGGGCGGGTAAGACCAAAGAAGCCCTGGCTGGATTGGAAAAGATCTGCAAAACATTGAACCCCGAATTTCCTTTTACCTGGCAGTTTGCCGACGAGCAATATACCCGGTTGTACAAGAGTGAACAGGTAGTCAATAAACTCACCAACTTCTTTGCCTTCCTGGCCATCTTTATTTCCTGTCTGGGTTTATTTGGCCTGGCAGCATTTACTGCCGAGCAGCGTACCAAAGAAATAGGTGTGCGCAAAGTATTGGGTGCTTCTGTGCCGGGTATTGTGAAAATGCTCTCTGCAAATTTCCTGAAGCCTGTAGGGGTGGCAATGCTCATTGCTTTCCCGCTTGCCTGGTATGCCATGCACCAATGGTTGCAGAACTTTGCTTACAAAATTGAGTTGGAATGGTGGATCTTTTTGCTGGCAGGCGCCATCACAGTTTGTATCGCATTACTAACGGTGAGTTTTCAAAGTATTAAAGCTGCCCTGATGAACCCCGTTAAAAGCCTGAGGACGGAATAGGGTATTGGTTGTAAAGCGTAGGATATACATCAATAAAAAAGCCCCTCTTAGAAAAGAGGGGCGACACTAATCAAATTCGTTAACCATTAAACCTTATCCTTTTTATTATAACAAGTAAATCGCGTTGCTGTACTAAAGAAAAGTTAAAATTATTTTTCAGTTGCGTATCGCAAAGTCATCTGATACACAAGTAAGCTCCTGATAACCATATAATTACTTCCGCTGTCTGGCCCATAATATTTTTTTGATACCAGCATCTTCCATTATTGGCTTATCTTCTAGTCAATAGAAAAATGCAATAGATCATAATAGAAAAATCACTACTGTACAATCTGGTTTCCCCTGCCAGCATTCATTTATTTATTTATTTCCGGGCAACCATTTTCAGCAGGATTGCATTCCTATTACCACACAACCATGGAACTGGAAACACTGCTCAGGAAATGCAAGCAAAACAATATTGCCGCACAGCAGGCCCTGTACGAGCAATATGCCGGAGCACTTTTCCTCGTATGCAGGCGATACCTAAAGACCGATGAACTCGCCGAAGAGATGCTGATGAACGGGTTCCTGAAGTTCTTTCGGTCCCTCGACCAGTTTACTTACATCAATGAGAAAGCAACCTTTTCCTGGCTAAAGAAAATTATGGTCAATGAATGCCTTATGGAATTACGCAGCGCCAACAGTTTTATTCAGGTAGCCGTTGACGAGATCCTTGAAATAGCCAGCGACGACAATTTAATGGATCGGCTGGATGCCACAGAGCTTATGAAACTCATCACACAGTTGCCCGTAGGGTACCGCACCGTATTTAACCTGTTTGTGTTGGAAGAAATGACACACAAGGAAATTGCGGAAGCCCTGGGCATCAGCGAAGGCACTTCTAAATCGCAGCTAAGCAAAGCGAGATTGTTCATGCAGCAGTTGCTGCTTAAAAACAAAGCGGATTATGGGAACCGGAAAGCAAGATAGCAGGATACGGGAGGAGTTGGACAAGCTTCACCAGGTGCCGGGACCGTTTCAATTTCGTTCCGCACTGGTATGGCAACAAATAGAGACCCGTTTGACCGAAAGGAAGCGGAAGCATGGGGGATGGTTATATGCAGCAGCTGCCGTCGTATTGTTATGCGTAGTGGGATGGTGGTTGGTTCAACATAAGAAAGCCCCCGACCCAGTGGTAAGACCTCCACTTGTTTCCACCAAAACCAATACAACGCCAGACAAGGATACCGTTCAAAAATTGACCATCCGGGAAGTTCATGCACAGGCGTCTGATCAACAAACTGTCCGTCGGCCCGGCAAACAGGAAATAATAATTCAACAGGCCCCCGCGCAAAGTCCCGTTGTTGAAGTGGACACCAGTAGTCGTCTGTTGGTAGCGGTGCCGCCCGCAGACAGCTTGTCCAGACCCATTACCGTGGCAAAGCCAAGGTTCAGAATAGCGCACATCAACGAGTTGGACAATAACAACAACAGCACCGAATTAGCGCAACAACCCTTAAGGAAAAAGCCCCTGATGTCAACCTTCCTGTTCTCACCCAAAAATGTAACGGAGGATATCATCATAAAAGAAAATACGGGTTACCTGGAAACTAAGCCACGGGGTATTTTTAGAACAGTTCAAATCACCAAAGACTAAGTATGAAACAACTTTTTCTAATGGTGGTGCTTGCCCTGGCAGGTGCCACACAAGATATCTACGCCCAGGCAGGTCAATTGCAGAGCGAGTCTTTTTTCAACACACCGCCACCGGGCGCCCTGCCCCTGCGCGCTACCGTTGAATTGAAGGGAGGGAATAAGATTATCTTCGAGTATACCAATCTTTCACAGGTCTACCTTATGCCCGACCTCGATTCCTTGATAAGGAACATCTGGGCCTCATTGGCCCCTTTTCATGACAGCCTGTCCAAACCATTGGTAAGCCGCCGGGTCGATTATTATACTACCAGCCAGGATGAGCGCATCCGCATCAAAGAATATGTGCAAATAGGCGCCTTTTATAGTATAAGCGGCACCGATATTGCACAGTTGAAAATAGAACAGGACACCTTGCGTATTAAATTGGTTACGTCACCGCCTGCCTCCATCAGGAAAGATGCGACCAATGATCCCATCCCTTACTTTATCATGCTCGTCATCAACAACATCACCGATATCACATCCCTGCCGCCTGGCGAGTTGAAGGATGCTGCCACTTTATTACAGAAAGATATATTGACGCATGTAACGGCAAAACTTACCCATCCCGCCTTGCAGATGGATGCACGGTATGATCTGGCAGCACAGAAGCGGATCACTCCTGAAGCAGGTGTTTCACCGGCAACAGGCAGCGCTTTCACCTTGGGTTTTTATGCCGGTTTTGGCCTGCAATATACCAATGGCAACTGGGCGCCTTCTATAAGCGGCGGATTTGAGCTGAAGAGGGCTGTCAATACAAAACAATGGCGTTCACTGGCCTTGTACTTTGAGAATTATTTTTTCTTCACCCGGAATGCCGTTACCGGTAAACGGTTGGTAGATGCCAATAGCTTTTTAACAGCACGTTATTCCTTTGCTTCCCTATCGAAGCTTGATCATTCACGGCTCATTTTTACCAGGAGCTTTGCCGTTGGGTACCTCGTTGCCAGAAAAGGGGATTGGTTCGACCAGGTTACGCTCAAAATAACATTACCCGGGATAAGCTACCGCAACATAACCATTGAGCCGGAATTTATAAACCAATATCCATCCTTAAAACTTACCCTCGGTTTGCAGTAAGGAATTGCCTGTATCACCAGAATGGCCGGTTGGTGCCACCCGCTTTGCATAAGCAAGTATTCCCTACCTTGCAATCCAATCGACCGTTCCATGAAAAAACAAATCCTTGATTATTCTGATGCCGCCTGGGCTGCCCAGGGCATTTCCTGCACGCTTTCATTTGAGCCCTTCCTTGCCTGGTTGCGAAAACGGGTGGTGGAAGAGCCTACGGTCAAGTCGCATTTCTACCGGATGGTGTTCGATCGGTTTGAAGCCGAACCTTCGATACATGCCGATATCCCGGTAACGGCTATCCATGAGTATGGAGAACTACTGGAGTGGATGTATGCCATCCTCACCAAACCTTCCACGTCAGAAAAGGATATTATGTGGGCATTATGGGTGCCAGTACGCCCCCTGATGTTCTATGGTACCGATGCTTTTTACGACCTCATTCAGCTTCATAAAATAGACCTTGGCCACCGCACGCCCGAAGATTTTCGCCGGGAGCAATTGCAAATGGTCTATTCCTATATCCTTAAAAAACTGTACCATTTCCATCCCCGGCAAAACGAGTATTACCATGCTTACCTCAACCCGGCCACCGGGCTGCTCCAGTATTATACCATTCATATCAATGCTGAATTTATAGACGTAACGCCCAAAGGCGCCCTGCCCGAACTTGATCTTACAAAACTTAATCACCTCCTGCAGGAAGGGGCTGGCTATGACGTGCTGGAAAATATATTGCCCTTGCAAGGCTTCCACTTCAAAGGCATTTCCGTGTCCACCATTACCGACGTTACCGTCCAGCATGCCCTCGACAACCTGCGCCAGGTGCGTCTTAAACGTAGTCAAAGCGCCCCGGAAGAGAGCTATCATCATGTGATCCGTTCCCTTAAAACCCTGGTGCGCAACAATAATATCCAGTTCGATCTTTTTCCCCTCTTTCAGGTCAATGGAAAATATGTATACGGCTATGAAGTAGGCGGCACCGGTATCCTGTATGCCGTATGGGGCGATCGCACCCTGAGCCCCGAAGAATTCCAGAAGCTGACAGCAGGCTATGCTGCCAATCCCCAGTCCTTCTTTTCCCGCGATGTGCAAAAGGAGAGCCTGGAAAACCGTGCCTGGCTATCCCGTTTTGTACAAGAGGGCGTTCGTTCACTGGCGGCCATGCCCGTATTTTTTGCCGACACCATGGTGGGCACTTTTTGTATGTATACCCAGGGCGATGAACAATTTGATGAGCGCGATTTCGCCCTGCTGGAAACTGCTATGCCTGCCATCGGGCAGATACTAAAAGTATTCATTGAAGAGTTTAACCTGGAGATAGAAGATATTGTCCGTGAAAAATACACTTCCGTCCAACCCGCCGTACAATGGAAATTCAGGGAGGCAGCCTGGCAGCACCTTTACCATTTGAAAAAGCAGTTGCCGCCTGCCCGGTACAAGATCCAATTCAACGACCTGCATCCGTTGTATGGCGCCGTCGATATCAGGAATTCCAGTATACAAAGGAACCAGGCTATTATTGCCGACCTCAATTCCCACCTCGACCTCTTGCGTACTACACTCGGGGGATTGCAGCCTTTACAGCATTCCCCGTTGATGGAGCAAATGCTCTATACCATACACAAATGGAAACAGGTGCTTACGCAGGAAGTATTGAGCGCTGCTGATGAAACCAGCATCAACCATTTCCTCGAAACAGAGGTCAACGCCTGGCTGGATCACCTTGTTAATCAGCAGCCAGCCTGGCGCAAATTGATAGAGGATTATCGGCAACAGGTATTGCAGGAAAACAGTCCCGTAACAGCCAACAGGCGCGCGCTGGAGACCTCTATGCAAATGATCAATAACGCCATCAGCAATTACCTGGATGCGGAGAATGTTCAACTCCAGAAGGAATATCCCTGCTATTTTGAAAAGTTCAGGACAGATGGCGTGGAGTATGATTGTTACATCGGACAGTCCATAGCACCCGACAGACCATTTGATCATTTTTACCTGAAGAGTGTACGTCTCTGGCAGTTGACTTCCATGGGCGCCATTGCCCGCCTCACCCGTTCCCTATTAAATGAAATGCCTTTGCCTTTGCATACCACCCAACTGATCTTTGTGCACGACAAAACGATCGACATTAGTTTCCGTACCGATGAGCGCCGCTTTGATGTAGAAGGCGCTTACAATATCCGGTACCAGATGATCAAGAAACGTATAGACAAGGTACATGTACGCGATACCGGTGAACGGTTAACGCAACCTGATACCTTGTCCATCATTTATTTTAACCGAAGCGACCTGGATGATTACCTGCCCTCTTTGCAGTACTTGCAGGAAACAGGTGTTTTTCTGCCCAATCATGAAGAGTTGGAACTGGAAGACCTGCAAGGTGTGAACGGATTACGTGCGCTGAGGATAGGGATTGCGTGATTATAATCCTGCCACCTGCTTTAGCTTATTGCGGTCAACCTCACTCATAAAACGGATCTTTGCTGCGCTCGCATTGCCCTGCAGGTCTATCACCACATAGGCGGGGAAGCCTCCTTCTGCATTGAATATTCTTTTGAGTTCAGTGATGATAGCGTCTTTTACAAAAATATGCGTGCCCGGCGCCTTCAGATCAACTACATGGCTTTTCCACAACTTTTCATTCGAGCCTCCTGTTGTGCACAGGTACACATATTCTATCGGCAGGTCTTTATTGTCTTCATGTAGTTTTTTACTCCTGGGGATATCCGACAGGCAGGGTGCGCACCAGGTGGCCCAGAAGTCAATGATAATCGCTTTGCCTTTAAATTTCGCTTTGAGGTTGATGATAAAATCGGCTGCAGTAGCCAGACTGTCCAACCGGTACATATTGGCGCCAAAGGCCAGTTGACCAATGGGGTTTCCTATAAAAAGCGCATCTCCCTGTATGTTTTTGGCAATGGCAAACAGGCTGTCTACTTCTTTTTGCTTATCGATGGCTTCTGCCAGTTTGGTGCGTACAAACCGGGCACACCATTCCGTATGCATAGCGTTCAGGATGGCTGGATAGGAAGTTAGGTATGTGTCTTTCCCCTTTTCCATCAATGCCAGCTTTAGTATATCGGCCTTCGGGCTGCTGTTGCTACTATCAATGATTGAAATATAATCACTCATATCCCTGTTTACACGGCGATCGCCGTTTCTGCGTACAATATAATTACTCAATTGCCTGTAAAAGCCAACCCCATCATTGCTCATAAAAAATGGCTGGTGTGCACTTATTTGTTGGAAAAGCGTATCAGGTATAGCAGAATAAGTAAAGGGCAACGATACCCAGTGATAGTAGAGTGAATTGGTCTCGTTTCTAATGGCCCAGGCAAAGTCCGGGTTTTGACGGATAAACTGTTCATTGATCTCCTGCAATTGCCGGTAGATCGAGTCGGCCGTAACCATAAAAGCAGGTATCATACTTTTGTTATTCGCCGCGGCTATGCTTCCATTGGCCAAAAGGCTTTGACAATTATCCTGCTCTTCTTTTCTGAACAGCGTTTGCTTGTTCATCGCTGTATTCAGCGCGCCGTCAATACCTGAAAATGCTACACCCTCACCTGCCAGATAAACTTCCTTGCCCTTGGTGATGGCCATATCAATAGTGATCGACAGGTCGCTATTGACATATATGCCCGTATATAAAATACCCTCAACTTTAAGCCAAACCTGTTGATAGGGCAGGTTATCGTCCAGCACTATTTTAACGGCACCATCCTTATTGAGTGAGGCATGTTTTTTTGTTTGTGTTTGTGGTCCCAGATGCACCACCGAAAGATCTACCGATGTATTTTGCAGCGAAGCAGGACTATTGATGACCTTAATGCTTATTACCGCCGGTTTACGTTTTTTCAGATAGCTATCCATTTGTGGGTCTTCCATGCTGCGTGCCTGGGTGGCAACATTGGTCTTTGCCAGGGTAAACAAGCTGACAAACATCAATAATAACGGAAACAATGATTTCATGACAATAGTTTTTAGTGCCCCGCCGGCTCCAGGTGGCTGAAGTAGCAGAGCTTAGGTTGAGTAAAGCGGTTGATGATATAGTGGGAACTATTTCAGGGTATTGAGCCCTTTCAGTACTTCTTCTTTTTTGTTGCGCGAAACAGGGATACTGGAATGATCTATGAGCAACAGGCTGCCGCCATCTTCTTTCACCCAGCTTTTTACATACTTCTTATTCACCAGGTGTGATTGGTGACACCTGATGAAGCCAAAATCACTCAGCAGCTCTTCGTATTCATAAATGGGTTTCGATACCATGATCTTTTGACCGTCTGTTAAATAAAAACTGGTATAGGCGTTAGACGATTCACAACGGATGATGTCCTGTGGGTTGACGAACCTGGTTTCTTTGGAAGTGGGCAGCGCCAGCCGGTGTTCCGACCGGTGGTCCTGGTGCTTCAATAACTGTAACAGATTTTGCAGCTCCAGGTTTTGCCGGGTATGTTCTAGCCTTTTTTCAACTTTATGAACTGCTGCCATTAATTCGTCCACGTTCACTGGCTTTAATAAATAATCTATGGCCGAAAATTTAATGGCCTGAATGCCGTATTGATCAAAGGCTGTTACCAGGATGATCTCAAAATTATAGGCAGTTAAGCTTTCCAATAATTGAAACCCATTTTTGCCAGGCATTTGGATATCGAGGAAAACCAGGTCGGGTTGCAGCTGGCTTATGATGGCGGCTCCGTCATCTGCATTCAAGGCTGCACCCACCACCTTTACTGCTTCGCAATGCTTTTTCAGCAGGCCTACCAGGTTCTCAATATTATTCTTCTCGTCATCAATAATGATCGATCGTATCATGCCAGCCAGTTTTTAAATAAGAAAATGGTCCTTGTACCAGTTGAGGAACTATCGATGTCCATGTTAATCTCCTGCCCCTGCATCGTTTTATTGAGCAGTTCCATCCTGTCCCTGGTCAGCTTCAGGCCCAGCCCATTCCCTGGTCTTGCCGGGTCAAATCCCTCTCCATTATCAGCGATGGTAGCTATGAGGTCGGGTCCTGATCTGGTAAAGTCAATGTCCAGTTGGCCCTTTTCATACCTGCCCGAAATGCCGTGCTTTACCGCGTTCTCTACAGCAGGCTGCAGCAACAATACCGGTACCTCAATGGCATCCTTATTCAGGTCCGGGGCAAGGCCAATGCGATAGGTAAATCCAAAACGCAATTGCTCCAGCTTCAGGTAATGGTCCAGCATCTCAACTTCTTTGGCCAGGCTGGTGAGGTCCTGCTGACTTTCCTTCAGGGAATTCCGAAGCAGTGTACTAAAATCAGTAAGGTATTTATTGGCGCCTTCCATATCATTTTTGGTGATAAGTCCCTGTATCGAGCTCAACGAATTAAATACAAAATGAGGATTGAATTGCGAGCGGATCGACTTCAGTTCAGCCTGTACCAGTTGCTTTTGAACATCCTGTGCTTGTAGTTTTTTTGCCTGGCGCCTGCTTTTCAGTAGCAGCCATAAAGAACACAGGGCTAAGATACTCCCTACCACAAGCAGTACCTTAAACCAGGTGGTTTGGTACCAGGCGGCCAGTACCTGAAAAGAGTAGGCTCCCATTGTTTGTCGCTGAAAGGCATAACGTAGTAATAAGTCATAATCACCGGGGCCCAGGTCCTTCAGCCAGATAATATTCGGGTCAAAATTCCCGGCTGTCCAGCCACTGCTGTCTTTTCCCCGCACCAGGTTGTATTCTACCAATGCGGCATCTTTTACTTTGTCGCGCAAATAAAAGAAGAGACTGTTCTCTGTTGACCCAAACTTCTTTTGCAGCATTAGCATATTGCTTACTGGCTTCATTTCAGTATTGCCATAATACGTAGAACCATTTGGCCTTAAAAAATCATGTTTCCATTGGTATTTATTCACCGCTATAAAAGACTGCATCGAATTGGCTGTAAAAACGCTGATCACCATGGGGGCTCTTTTTATCCATACCGCCGATATAGCACTCACTGTATCCGGCGTCTTTACATTCCGCACCTCAATAGTGAGACTATTGCCCAGGGGGACCGCAAACTCTCCTAAATAAGCCATTACTGTTTGATCATTGCCATCTGCATTTTTCCGGAAATACGTATACACCGGGCAAAACTTATCGATGCTCCGCCAGTTGGTAAGGGGGATCGTTTTGTTGCACAGTACCCTGAATTGGTACAGCGATCTGTTTTGTGGATTGATCCCATAGGCAGTAACGATGATCCCGGAAGAATCAAAGAGTGGCACTGCTGTTCTGTTATGAATGCGGCTGGTAGTTTCATATACTGTCACCCCTTTGGGTTTATAAGTAAAGCTATCCAGTTCAGGGATGTATTCTTTATCGTTGAGCGCCGTTTGGGTATATAAGTTCCGGGAATGAAAGACCGACAAGATCACCTCATTATAGGGCCCATTCTTCCTTCCGGAGGCTCGTGGCAATTAATATGTATCGTAAACCATTCTGATCTTATCGCCATCCAGTTCACCGGCAAACAAAGGATGAACGCTATCAGTCACCTGTTGGCCCTGGCCGGTCATATACAGCAATAAAAAGAAGATGGTAGGGAAGACCTGTTTCATTGATCGGGAATTATTTATTTCCTGGATCAAAGTAAAAGGTTTCTTATTGTTTTCGATAAGGGGAATTTGAAATGGGCCCCTGGTAGTTTGAAATCGGCCTGTTTTAGACCGGATTAGGGAGCTTTCAACTCGCTTCCAAATGGTGCTTAAGGTCCTTCAGGCGTTGTTGTACATTCCTCCGCAGGTTCCTTTTAATGGAATTTGCCAATAAGGAAAATGGAAACCTGAGCGTAAATGAATATAGGAATATGACTTCTGTTGCCTGGTTGCCTTGTAATTTGAATCTCCAGGAACCCAAAAACGTTTTAAACAGGAAAGGGCCTTCTGTCATTTTGATGGCTGTGGTGCCGGGCCTGTTGAACGTTACATATTCTGTGACCATGCCAAGTCCGTTTCGGGCTACACAGTAAGCCTGTACTCCTTTTCCTGCTTTGGTGGCTCCTTTGATCAGGTCGGCCCTTTTAAGAAAAGTATCCCAGGTAAGCCGTTTGCTATAATCCTGCGTGTAATCAAACACCAGTTGGGGTGGCTGAGCAATGAGGATGGATTCTTCAAACTTGATGGGCTTCATGTGGTACTTGTTATTTCAATTCAGCAAATTAGAAAAAAGGTTTTAACTTTCATAAAACCCTCATCACTATGGCAACGAAAGTAAAATTCAACACCACCATCTTCCAGGAAGGCAACAATACCGGCATCCTGGTTCCTGCCGAAGTGGTGGAAAAGCTGGCCTCCGGCAAGCGCCCCGCCGTACATGTAACCTTGAATGGATTTTCCTATCGTAGCACCATAGCCTCCATGGGCGGTATGTTCCTCATTCCCCTGAGTGCCGAGCGCAGAGGCAATGCCAAGGTGAAGGGTGGAGATAAACTGGATATTACCCTCGAGTTGGATACAGAGCCACGTGTAGTTGAATTGCCAGATGATTTCAAAAAAGCCCTCAGCAAGGATAAAAAGGCATTGGCCTTTTTTGAAAGCTTGTCATATAGTGCAAAGTCTGGTTACGTATTGCCCATCCAGCAGGCAAAGGCAGCGGAAACAAGGCAACGGAGGATCGAGAAGGCCGTGAGCGATCTGAAGGCGGGGAAGAAGTAGGAATGGATGCTAAAAAGGATCTATTGACAATACGATATTAGCCACTGTTCACTCAGAACCCCGCCCTCAACTTCACCACCAGGTTTCTGCCCGCTCCGCTGATGCCCGAAGCAAATACCCGGTAGTTTTTATCCAATACATTTTCCACCCCCAGCTGCAGGCTGTATTGTTTGGCCACAGTAACCCGGGCCGATACATTCAGGATCTGCCAGTCAGGCATCCCTTCTGGTGTGGCATATACCAGGTTGTCTTCACCGAATGGATTGTAGTCTTTAAGTTTCTTCTTCCCGTTGTAGAGCATATACACTTCTCCTTCCAGCAATTTGTACCGGCCTGTGATCCCTGTTTTCCCATATACAGGCGGAATATGATCCAGCGGCACCGTCGACTTATCGCCTTGCTTATATTCTCCATGCGTATACGTCAAATGCGAATACAGGCTGAACCAACTGGCCGGCCGAACCGTAAAGCCACCCTGGAATCCGTACAACCAGGCACGGGCTTTATTTTGCGCAGCTACTACCGGCGTCATCTTACCATCATACAGTACACTGGATGCGCCATTGAGCGTGAACTGGTCCAGCACCACCGCATTCCGGAAGATCGTATAATATACGTTTGCTTCCAGCTCCAGCCATTTCCCGAACCCTTTCGTCAGGTCAAGATCAAATTGAAAGGTTTGTTCTGGCCGGAGCGCAGGGTTGGGTACCACCAGTTGCACACCACCGGCAGATTCAAACACCTTGGCCAGATCATCAATATTGGGTACGCGGAAACCCGTAGAGAAATTAAAGGCGATCCGGCTGCTGCTGCCAGGCAGGTAGATCAAGCCCGCATGCACACTATACGTAAAATGATCCTGCCTGGCTTTCGTAAAGGGCAAATGAAGCAGTGCAGTGTCTTTGAAATGCGCATCCAGGCTGCTATAGTTGATGCGTATGCCATCATTCAGGATCAGTCGTCCTGGTATGATCCTAAACAAATGTTGCGCATACACACCGCTGTAAAGCATATTGTTTTTACCATCCGGATACCGTGTGGTGATCCCCCCTGTTTTAGCGCCGGAAATAATATGATAATTGAAGGCCGTAGAACGAAGCACATTGAATTGACCATCGGCTCCCACACTCAGGTCATGCCTTCCCATACTTTTGTGCAGGGCCAGGTTCAATGCCCATACATCAATACGCTCTATCCGGTTCTCCCGCAAAGGATTTCTGTATCCACGCTGCATACGGCTTTCTTCTATATGTTGGTAACTGGCTCCCGTCTTCAATTGATCAAAGAACCCTTTTAGCTGTTGCGATTTGTATTGGTAAGAGGCCATCAGCCGCTCCTGCGGACCATAATACCATTCTGCCCACCTCAATCGCCCGTTCCTTACATCCGTAAGCCGGTCATACCGGGGTATGTCACTGCTGTTCGAATATTGCAGGTTCAAAGCATGCGATTCCCCCGGCCCCCCCTGCCACAGGAATTTCTGCAACAGATCATACTGTCGGTAATTACTGGATCGCTGGATATTGATATTGTCATTTTGTACGATCGAATCCAGGCCATTGATCTGCCGGATGTATTGCGGCCGTTTGCCAAAATCCTCCTGAGCTGTTTTTCGGTGACTACCTTGCCGCAGGTCGCCAAACCGGCTAAAGCTGAAAGAGGTAAGCGAGGCAAATCTCCGCATTCCGATATTCACATCCGCATGCCCTGTAAATTCACGCATCGCACTGCTATACCGCGTAGATACATTCGTTTGAATTTTATTCAACAGCGGTTGCCTGGTTTGAAAATGGATCACACCACCCAGCGCATCCGATCCATAGACCGTAGAGGCCGGGCCTGATAAGATATCTACCTTTTCAAGAATATCATCATCGACAGTAATTACATTTTGCAGGTGCCCCGTCCGGTAAATGGCATTGTTCATCCGTACCCCATCCACCACCAGCAAAATGCGGCTCGCCTCAAATCCTTTGATTACGGGGCTTCCGCCACCCAACTGGCTGCGTTGTACAAATACCTTTCCCGATTGCTCCAGCAGGCCCGCCGTATTGTTAGACAGCGAACGCACAATTTCTTTATGTCCGATCACAATGATCTGTTGGGAAATATGCTTTCTCTTCTCCGGAAATGTATTACCCGTTACGATCACTTCTTCCAACAGGCTAGTCGTATCCGCAGCCGGTTGCTGAGCATAGACAGGTAGCCAACACCATCCTGCGAGGAGGATTAGAATATACTTCATGCGGTTGATTGAGCAGGTGAAAAGGGGTGATCAGGAGCGCTGTAGCGTGTCAGCCCCTGATCAACCCCTTTGATGATTATTGCTTGATGATCCTGATGTTGGTTATTCGGTTTTCTTTATCTGTAATAAGCAACTGGTAGGCGCCCGCTATTAGTTTTTGCATATCCAGTTCTTCTGAATGGCGGTTGACTTTTTGTGAGCGCACTTTATTGCCATTCAAATCGTATAATGCGATGGTTTGTCCATACTTCAGACCTGTGATGGTGAGTTTTCCGGACACAGGATTGGGGAAGGCCTTAATCCCTGCTGCCTCTATCTCTTCGGCAGTAGGCACTGCAATTTTATCAGGCTGATTTGCCACTTTTGCCAACAGCGATGGTTGCAGTATTCCATTGATCCTGATCTCTGCTACCTGCAGCGTGCTTCCCGAATGGCAGGTAAAGGTGATGTGGAAATATTTGTAGGTGGCCAGGTTGTTGAACGTGTATACTTTCTCCTGTCCGCGGCCACTGAAAAATTCATTCGTCACCGTATGGAGCACTACCCAGGTGTTGCCATTCGTGGACCCCTGCAGCGTCCAGTTTTTCGGGTCCCTCTCCGGAGAATCGTTGGCCGAAACGATGCTGTACCCTTTCGGCACATAGTTATTGGAGGCAGTGTACCGTATCCAGGCCCCACAGTTAAAGGTCAGGTACTTCGTAGCATTGTTATTGTCAATCACTTTCGTAAAATCCTCACCCACAGGAGAGCCGCTGGTATATTGTGCATCCAGCACACCGCCATCGTCTGTTATGTCCACTGTGCCCACCAATACCGGTGTCCAAAGGTTGGTTTCCCATACTCCTCTTCCATAGGTGGCCACCCGCAGTTTGCCAGAAGATTTTTGTATCTCCACTTCATTAACTGCTACCAGTGGCAGCCCACTGGCATGCTCCACCCAGTTCGTATCCACATTATCGCGGTAGTACACACCCACATTCATACCCACATAAATGCCTTCACTCGCATTGTCATCCACTACGATCGACCGCGCGCTGAGGGCAGGCAACCCGGCCGAAATATTGGTAAAGGTTCTCCCCGTGTCCGTAGATACATACACGCGATTGGTAGTACTGTTGCAGGCCAGGTATATTTTCCGGGGATTCACCGGGCTCACAAAGATCGCATTGATCGTAGCAGGAGCGGTTACAGTAACCCAGGTGCTGCCGCCATTGTGCGTGCGGTACAATGTGGTGCCAATAGATCCGTAAACATATTGTGTATCCGTTGGTGCCACTGCCAGCGTAGTCAGCATGCCTGTGATCACACCCGATGAAATATTCGTCCAGCTGCTGCCGCCATTAACAGATTTGTAAATACCCGTCCAGCCGCCGTATACCGTATTGTGGTTGGTGGGGTGCATCACCAGCGGTGTTACCCAGTTGCCGTTCGACGGTTTCGTCAGGTTCGAATAAGAAGCCCCGGCATTGGTGGTTTTGTAGATCGACCCGCTTTGCGAAGTGCCGATAGCAATATTGGCATTCGTAGGACTGATGACATTATCCATGCCATCCGCGCCCAACCAGTCTTTCCAGCTGCTGTCCGTTCTCCGGTAAGAGGAACCATTGTCCTGCGCCCCGCCCGTGATCACATCAGGGTCTGTTTTAGAACTGGTTATCCGGTAAAATTGACGGATACCAAGGCCCGACGAAAGATCCGTCCAGTCTCCGCCGCTGTTCGTGCTTTTGTAAATGCCCCCGTCACTGCCCGAGAAGATCGTGGTGCCAATCCATTCCAGCGCATGCACGTCCGCATGGTTATAACCCGTAGCATTGGGATAGCTCCAGGCCGTTTGCGCCACAAAGGAGCCGCCCCCATTCGTAGTCTTCCAGCAAATGATCCCGCCGATCATCACTTCATTGATATTCGAAGGGTTTACACAAATAGCCATATCATATGTGGCCTGGCCCGAAGTGCCCGTACCATTCGTTTCATAACCAAAATAATTGGTGCCGCTGCCAGGACTTCCCACCACAGTGGTCACATATGTTTTACCTGTATCAGTCGATTTGTACATCCTGCCAAACAAGCTGCCACTGGCCTGCACGGCATACACCACCGCCACATTAGCAGGCGATACACCGATCAATGTTCTTCCTGTATTGGTGATGCCATTGGCCACCGTGATGGCAGTCCAGCTAACACCATTGTTGGTGGAGCGCCACACACAGCTGGTGCCGCCCGAGCCCGAGGCATACATGATATTGGGATTGGTGGGATGGAATTCTATATCTTCTTTGGCTTCTGTATGAACTGCTGTCCAGCTGGTGCCCCCATCCGTTGAGCGGAAAATGCCATTGCTGCCCGTGGCAAATACGATAGATGAATTACTGGGATGCACCACTACTTTTTTGGCAGAACTGGGCCCTGCCCCCGTTGCCGCCCAGCTCACACCCGCATTCGTTGATTTAATAACAGCCCCTCCCTGGATCGCAGCATAAATATTGTTTTGATTAGAAGGATCAATGTAAAGATGAAAAATGTTCATCCAGGCCGAAGAAGTAAAATCAACGAGCGATGTCCAGCTGGTGCCGCCATTGGTACTTTTCCAGATACCGCCACCGGGCGAACTTACATAAATAGTATTCATAGTCGAAGGATGAACCGCTACAGAAGTGATCCTGCCCACACCCGGATTCCAGCCGCTGGTATACGTCCAGCTCTTGGGCCCCAGTTCAAGCCAGCTGCCAAAAGTGCCGCGGGCTGATTCCATTTGTCTTGTCTTCATTACCGACTTCGCCGCTTTGTAACGTGCAGCTTCCGTCTCCGCATTGATCAGGTATCCCTTGTCGTCAGTATGGAATTTCTTTTCATATAGCCAGCGTTGGAATTGTTTATAGCCCGTACCGCGGCCCGTACCCACACTATCAAAATACCGGTTTGCAAGCCGCTCAATCACCTGGAGCGGCAGATCCGTTCTTTCCATTAAAGCAAAAATGTCTGTTTGGGAATAGGCAGTACCGCATAGCACCGCCATAAGGAGGAGTAAGGTTAATTTTCTCATGAGACTCGGTTTTGTATATTTAATATACTAACAAATACTGACAAACGAGAATATTTTGTATTACAATCCTGGAAAATAAACAGCAGGGATAAGCGTAGCGCATTTCTTGCAGGAAAATCGAAAAGACAATAACTATTGGTTAATAGCTAATTAGAGAATTAAACGGTATGGCCTACCTGTAAAGCTGGTTCCATTCTAATGAATTGAGCGGCAGAATGTTGACAGTGGGGATACTAAAGGCGCAATCGTTTGTGTAAAGTATGTGGTAAATTTCCTAACCTTCCTGTTCAGTCTAAGGGGGAGGCATTGCAAAAAAAATGGTTATCCTTAGCAGAACCCGTTATGGCTGTTGTATTCATATAAGCCTCCCGTTTTTTGAAAGTTTACAATCACTCACTTCCCTGGCAACCGGCTCTTTACAAACATTCATCCAGCAAATACACGATCGACTCATAGTTCTTACCCGTTGCTTCCGATAAAGCGATCTCACAGGTTTTTGAACTGGAGTAGTAACCATCATAGCTACATTCGTTCACTTCCTGTGCTTCCGGTAGCGTGGCCGATTGGGTCAGCTCCGGGAACAGGAATCCACGGTCTCCCGCCATACCACAACAGCCTGCATGAACGGGCACTTTCACATCATGCGCCAGGCGCCTGGCTATTTGCAGGAACTTCCCTTCCTGTCCTGATTTCTGCAGCGTACATACAGGGTGCAGTACAATGCTTTGCTTTTGTGCCCGTAGCGTTACAAAGGGCAATACGAGATCGGCGATAAAGTCGATGCTGTCCAATATCGTCAGCGCGTCAAATTTGAGTTTATTCGCTTCCGTCAATTGCGGACGGCAATGGTGCAGTGTATAGGTACAGGAACTGATATCGAGTACCACCGGCCACTTGCCTTGTGCTGTCCACTCCCAAAGGCGGGAGATGGTATCATTGGCGGTATATTCAAAAGCCTGAGTAAACCCCTTGGAAGAAAAGATCTGTCCGCAACACGCACTATTAATCGAATCAGGGATCACCATCCGGATGCCGCTCTTGGTGGCAATGCTCACCAGCGTCTCTGCCATGTTTTTCTTTTGTACCGGCGAACCGCCCATCGTTCGGTTGATGCAGGTTGTAAAGTATACCACCGTTTTTTCTCCACTCGTCTCCCCGGCCAGTTTGCGTGCTTTACCCATGGAAGAAGGGATCAACTGGTTAGACCATAGGGGAGTGGCGGGTATCATTTTCTTCATCCCTTTTGTAAGCCGGAGCACCGCATTCCTGCCGAAAAGTTTATTGACCACTGCTGCCGATCGTATGCCTGCACTTACGCCCAGCGCCACCTTTCCGAAATTTTTGGCCACCGTCATCGCCATTGCATTGGCCCCCTTGCTGTGGTTCTCATTGCGCAAACGCTTTACCAATGTGCCTGTGTTGATGCTCACCGGGCAAGCTTCTGCACAAAGGCCATCTACTGCACAGGTGGATAGCCCTTCATAACTGTATTGGTCCAATAGTTCTTTGTATTGCTGCGTATTGCCTTTTTCGCGCATGATGGCCAGCTCACGCCTGGCCACGATCCTGCGCCGCGGAGTCATCGTGAGGTCACGACTCGGACATTTGTATTCACAGAATCCGCACTCAATACATTTGTCTACTTCCTCTTCCACCCGCGGCAGCGCTTTAAGGTGCTGAATATGTGCCTGTCCATCCGGGTTGATCAGCACCCCGGGGTTCAGCAGGCTCATCGGGTCCGCTTGCTGCTTCAGCGTTTGCATAATCCGGTAAATATCCGATCCCCATTCGGTAGCCACGAAGGGCGCCATATTGCGTCCCGTGCCATGCTCTGCTTTTAAAGCACCGCCGTATTTGCCTGTTACCAGCTGCACCACTTCCCGGATAAACAGGTCATATCGTTGCACTTCCGCAGCAGAGTCAAAAGGCTGCGTCACCACAAAATGGATATTGCCATCTTTGGCATGCCCGAAAATAATAGCATCTGCATAACCATACTGATCGAAGAGTTTCTGCAGGTCAAGGATCGCATTACCCAACTGGGCTACCGGCACCGCAATATCTTCCAGGATCACCGTGGTTCCGCTTTGCCGCATGGCGCCAACTGAAGGGAACATGCCTTTCCTGATCTTCCAGAGAAAAGCCTGTTCTGCAACATCATTCGTAAACCGCGGCTCAATAGCAAAAGGGATAGCCGCTAGCAACGCAATGAATTGTTCATTTTTGGCTTGTACTTCCTCTTTGGTGTATCCCTGGTATTCTGTCAGCAGCGCTGCCCCCGTAGGTGGTAATGCAGCGAGGATGGCCGGTATGCCGGGTAAATGTGCTACCGATCGCAGCGAAGCATTGTCCATCAGTTCTACTGCTTCAGCCCCGGATGCTATGAGCGGTTCAATAGCGCTGCAGGCAGCCTGTATATCTGTAAAGCACAGCAGTGCGGTTAGTTTTTCGGGATAGTCGGGCACCGTTTCCAGTACTGCCTCCGAAATAAAACCCAGCGTGCCTTCTGCACCTACCAGCAAATGCGCCATCATGTCTAAGGGCCGGTCATAATCGATCAGCGCATTCACTGAATAGCCTACCGTGTTTTTGGTTTTGTATTTATGGCGGATGAGGTCATACATTACCGGACTGGCCAGTATTTCCTGGCGCAAAGCCGTAAGGCTGGCAGCAAGGGATGCACAATCCTTGTCAAACCTATTGTAATCTTCCGGTATCT
Organism: uncultured Paraflavitalea sp.; assembly: GCA_966211765.1. Taxonomy (GTDB): domain Bacteria; phylum Bacteroidota; class Bacteroidia; order Chitinophagales; family Chitinophagaceae; genus Paraflavitalea. Next base: position 40,093 of record CBIHOV010000023.1, on the reverse strand, counting down.
CTGTAGAGAAGCTAGCCCCATTGGGAAGCATGAAGCGGATATGCCGGATGGTATGGTATGAATTCTTTTGTACACCGCAGCACATCCCACTGGCATTGTTTGATATAATGCCTCCCATCATGGCCGAATTGATGCTGGCAGGATCAGGGCCTATCTTTTTGGCATATTTCCGAAGGTAGGCGTTGACCATACCGCCCGTGATGCCGGGTTGCACCCGTACAAGGTCGCCACCTGCTTCAATGCGGATAGTATTCCAGTGTTTGCTCAGGTCTACCAGTATACCATCGGTAATGGCCTGACCTGACAGGCTGGTGCCGGCAGTACGGAAAGTAAGCGGGATTTTATGTTGATGAGAAAATTGGAACAAAGCGCGGACCTCATCTTCCGACACCGGGTTCACCACCGCCTGCGGTTTCAGCGAATAAAACCCCGCATCCGCGGCATAGGTGACCAGGTCTATCAGTTTACACTTAATACGTTCCTTCGGTAGGATCAATTGCAGCGCTTCTTCAATGTTCATGACGGCTCATATTTTGGTGGCATTCCTTCGGTTTGCCCATGCGGAGCAAAGATAGGAACCACATGATCAGCTACCATGCATTACCGGGCCAATCTCGGGGCTACCGCATTGAAAATCACCTGGATTGCTGGTTCATTCGTGAAGATGTTGAAAATGAGGAGTGTGGAATGTGTTACTGGGGAGAAACCTGCATGGGGGATGATAGTAGCAGCCAATTATAGTCTTTGACCAAGATTTTGTACATTGTCTGAATGCTTGCCCTCCGTAGATATGCTATAGGGATACTTCTCTTATTGCAGTTTGCTATTGCAGCATCCGGCCAATCCATTTACAAAACACCGTCTGGAAAAAAATATCACCTGGGCACTTGCCGCATGGTGAAAAACGTTTCAGAGAAAATTACGCCGGAAAAAGCCAAAGCATTGGGGCTCGAACCTTGTATGATTTGCAGGCCTGATATTGATCACTTGCAATTGTCCACCGAAAATAAAGCCAAAGGAGAAAGTGTATCGGTACAATGCAAAGGGGTCACAAAAAAGGGGATAAGATGTAAGCACAATACTCGTATTGCCAATGGCTATTGCTTTCAACATCAGCCCAAAGAATAGGATTCTATCAATCACATCAGTCCCTCTGTAAATTATTTTGTGGTCAAAACCAATGGCATTTATTACTTTTGAAGCATTAAAATCTCTTTATAAAATAATAGCCCTCTTGCTGCAAAGGCATCTGCCTTTACAGACATGTCATTCCTTCCGGTGAATGCAGGATACACTTCTATCGCTAAATTTTATAAAGAGTAAAAATGAATCAACCTTTAAAGATCGCCGTCATTGGCGGCACTGGCAAGTCAGGAAAATACCTTGTTAAGCAACTTATCAGTGATGGATTTCAGCTAAAACTACTGGTCAGAGATCCTGCTAAAGTTCCATACAATCATCCACACGTCGAAATAATCAAAGGTAACATCGTCAGTATCCAGGATATTTATACCCTGATCAGGGGCGCGGATGCCGTAGTAAGTACCCTGGGTTTAGGTATTCCTGCTAGCGAACCCACTATATTTAGTAGAGCTGCAAGCAATATTATCCAGGTAATGAATGACCTCGATGTCCAGCGTTACATTGTTACCACCGGTTTGAATGTAGATACCCCCTTCGACAACAAAAGCACCTCAACGGCCGCTAAAACTGTTTGGATGAGGAATAACTTCCCGTTATCTACTGCCGATAAACAACAAGAATATGAGCTGTTGGCAGCAAGTAATATCGATTGGACCATGGTGCGTCTGCCTTTGATCGAACAAACAGATCAAGTCTTTCCAATCGCTGTCAGTTTGGAAGACTGTCCGGGAGAGCAGATAAGCGCTTCCGGCCTGGCCATTTTTCTGATCAACCAACTAAAAACAAAGGAGTTTATTAAAAGGGCGCCATTTATTGCTAACACATGATCCATGAATGTGGTGAGCCTGTATTGGCTCACCACATTATGTTTCAACGGGCCTGGCATAACAAGTTGAATAGATGTTATACCTTTATAAGGGCACCAGGTGGATATCGGATTTTTATGTTTTTGCCTTTTTATAATCATTATCATAATGCCGGGAAATCGTACGAAATGTAAGGTCGCATTGATCAGACTCATTGCCATCTCTATTGGTCTTTTCTTTTTGAATGCCTGTACTGTTTCCAGGAAGCCGGCCCATCTGTTAATCAACAAAGAAAGTTATTGCAACCCACCGATCAGCATAAGCTGGATTGATCACGCTATTTCACATAACATTGATTCAGTTTTGGCCAGCAACCAGGTACTCAGCAAGAAGTTCTCTGTACCAAGTATTATACTGATGCATGCATTGGGAATTTTGGATGAGGTCATTGTTGTCGATAGCCTAAAAGAGGACAGCGCCAATAGCATCAAAATCCTGCAACTGAGTCAACGCATCAATATCAAGGTATTACTTGCCAATGCAGAAATCGGTGCTGTAGCAGCTGAACTGGATTGTGAAGGCCAACGGATTGATCAGATAGTCAAATATGTAGAGTCGCTCAACGCGAAACGCACCACCAGGCTTACGGTAGCTTCCCTTCTTATTGGGGCGGCAACAGGTGTTGCCGGGGCCCTGGTGAGCAATTCCAACTGGAATAAAGGCGTGGCGATAGGGGGCGGCGTAGCCGGAGCAGGTTTGGGTATCGCTACCCTAAATCCCAAGGGCAGGAAAATTGAATTGGTCCATAAAAGAAACCTGTTGCGGAATGTATGGCTGCAGGAAAATAATCATGATATACCGTCTTTTTTGTGGTTTATGCTCACCGAAAAACGGATCAGCAACGCCGGGGCCAGTTCTTTGCTGGCTAACCTGAAACACAGATGGATCAAATACCAATTTGACGGGAATGCCGAAAATGCCGGCGCATCCGTTAATTTTTCAGAAGGAGGTATTTACCAGGCCGACGATTTGCACAATCGTTCCGAAATGATCAATCAATTACAGGCTGAGATACGGTCTTTCGACCAGTATATAAACATTTTTTTGAAGGAGCTTAGCTTGTAAGGGGACAATTCCTGGCGTCATGCTCAATACTTTTCAATAGCAAGAAAATGATCATCCAATCACATACCGGTTGCCTAATCAGGCATTTCAGCACTTGCTATCAACAGTTCATACACCAGCTCCTTCTCCGGCCACCAGGCCCCTCCTAGTTTTGTGGGTAAAAGAAACAGTATGAACAGGATGGCCGGATTATTAAGTGGAATAGCAATGGCAAGTATGCTGGCTTGCAGCAAACCTGTTGAAGATAAAACAGCAAAACTGGTGATCGACCTCCGGCAATCGGCAATAACAATCAACAATATCGACTCTGCCGATGTGGTGTTTCGCAAAACAGGTACCAATATCCAGGTTAAACAGCGTTTCGTAAAAACGATGCAAAACCTGATGGCCCCTATACGGTCCCTTACTCCCGGTACCTGGAATGCCGATATTGAAGTATATACAAAAGCTGTTAACCAGCAAAGCAACCAATACGTGATTATTAAACCGATACTGATTACAGAGCAGGCCACCGAAACCCTGCTGCCGGGTCCCGGAGCCACCTCAGGCAATGGCTGGTTAAAACGTCATGTGAAAGCAAGCGCTGGCAACCAGGTAGTGGTGATCATCCCCGATGATGTATTCGATTCGTATTTTGAATTCAGGTCCAAAGTGCAGGGGCCCTTGCTGTTGGGTGTTCAACGCGAAGCCATCAACGTCAACCATGTGGTAAAGCAACAGGACTGGGCTTGTTTCAACAATTGTTTAAATGCTGAAGGCAGGATCGCTGATATCAATGAATTTATGCCCTTTACAGAAACCATTTTCTCAGCGCCCTGGACCAGGAACGACATCAGCATCAGCGTCATCAATAATGAAAGAGAGGAGCTATTGAATTACAAACGTACCTGGAACAAGTAGATCACCGGCTCCCTACACTTCATGCTACAATTTCAAATCATTCAGCTGCATACATTGCGTGTGAAAGTGACTAATTGAAAATGGATTTACAGGCAAAATGAACATCTTTATTTTTTGGATTGCCAGAACCTGTCCTTCCCTTCGGCGATCCACTCCAGCGATTGTTGCAGGCGGTTTTGCCGGGTCGCATCAGTTTTCGCATCGGTGATCCAAACCAGGTAACTTTTTCTGAAAGAAGGTGATTTGCTTTCAAAGACCTTCCTGGCTGTGGGGTTGGCCTTTAATGCTGCGGCAAAATAATCAGGCACCTCAATTACCTTCGGCGTATCCGGGTTTCCCCTTGGTATTTTTATTCCCTGTTCATTTAATGCCATCGCTTCTTTCAGTAGGGCAATGAATACCGCATCCGGAGGCAGTTCTGATAAGGAAGTGATCTTACCCATAAACCGCAGGGTGGGTTTCAATTGCTTATCCTCTTTGAGCCTGGGGTCACTCATCAACGGTCCTTTCAAAAAAGTGAAGGAACAATGCTTGCTATACGAAGCCATCACACACATCATATCTCCTTTATAGTCAAAGTGGGGAATCCCCCACTTGATGGTCTCCACCACACCCGGACAATTGCTGAGCACCAGTTTGCGCCACTTTTTCAGGATGGGTTGGGCAAAAGCTTCCGATTGGGCAATATAGCCCTCTACTTTTTCAAATACTTTCATACGATTCTGCTTTGTAAGTAGGTAGTTATTTAGTGAGCGTAGCGAGGTATTCATCCAGCTTTTCAAGTGTAGACAGCATTCCTTCCTGAAGGCCCATCTTAACCACTGCTTCCAATGCTTCCAGCGATGCGTAGGTAACCGCTGTTTGCACCAGCGTATGATCGCCCAGGTCCTCAAACGTCACCACCCAGTTGGAACGGGGAAGCTCGGGGTTTACCGTGCCATTTTCATCACTAAAGGCATCAAGCGCGGTATACCGCTCTATGGGCTGTATAGTCAGATAGTCAGTGCGACCCCAATATTCTGCCCCGCTGGGGTCTACCATTGCATACAACCAATACCCGCCTGGGCGAAAATCCATCACCTTTGTTTTCGTCGTCAGCGGTTTGGGGGCAAACCAATTGTCGAGGTACTCGCTTTTCGTATGGCAATCCCATACCAATTGCCGGTTGGCGGCCAACTCTTTTTTAACAGTGATGCTGTTTTTTTCCTTGTCTACCAGGAAATCAAATTGCAGGTTCAAGCTCATTTTTTATGCTTTTTAATCGTTAATAGAAATTGGTCAAGTTGGCTGTAACGGTCTTCCCAGATCTTTCTGAATTGTTCCATCCATTGATCGATCTCTTTCATTTTGTCAGCCTTCAACGTATAGAAGATCTCCCGGCCCTGCTGATTAGATTCTATCAGCTCGCACTCCGTCAGGATTTGCATATGCTTGGATATCGTGGGGCGGGCCACATCAAAATTGTTGGCAATGGCGCCCGCCGTCAATGTCTGCGAAGCAAGCAGTACAAGGATGGCCCTTCTGGTAGGATCAGCAATGGCCTGGAAAGGATCTCTTCTTAATTTCATGGCTTACCTGTGTTAAAACGTGTAGCTATTTGACTACAAATATATATGTAGTCATTTAACTACGCAAATAAATGGCCAACTTTTTCTGTATGGTACCAATTAAAAATCCCTCCTGCAAGTGTGCGGGAGGGATGGACTACTTCACCAATTTATACTACAAAGTCTTTTTCAGTTTTATTTCCAGCTTATCGCCATCCGATTTTATGGTCACTACCTTTTTGATCGATGCACCCGCATTGGTGCCATAGCTTTTAACAGTGGTGTTTTCCCTGGTGCCCTGGTACAGCCCGTTGATATAGGTATCTGTATAGCCGGTTACTTCCGTTCTGATGGAGGTATGAACGTAGCCAAACTCCGTATACAATAAATAATCACCAGGCAGCAGGTTGGTAAACTCAAAATGCCCTTCATTGTCGTATACTGTCGTTACTTTAATGCAATCAGTGGCTTCTTTGGGAAGCGGTATGGCACGGCCCTTTTTGCGGGAGGCCTCATTCAATTTGAACCACTCCTTGAAAAAATCAGTGTACGGGATCAGGACCACCGTCGTGCCTTGTCTGGCCAGCTGTTTTTTATTGATGTTCAGTACCGCGATCCCTTTCAGAATTCCTTCGTTTTGGTTGTCACGCGCAAAGGCCTGCCCCAGGATGACCGAATGTCCCTCTTTGATCAACTTCATGGTTTGCGCTTTGTCAAACGTAGTGGTAAAAGGATTGTAATCAATTTCTTTATCAATCATCAGTAATTTTTGCCCCTGCGTCAATATCTCAACCTTCCACAAACGGCGACTCTCCTTATCAATGTAATAATCATAGCTATCCTTCGTGGCTTCTTCAAATACATGTACCTGCCACACTTTGTGCTCACCCGTCAGGCTGCTCATGTATATATTGCTCTTTACTTCTTCTATGCGCGCCCGCTTGGTATTGGTTTCGTTGCCCGGTTTAAATTCATATACTGCCAGGTCATTTTTATAACCCGTGGTAAGCGGTAATAAGCCAAGCAGGTAGGGATAAGCATAGCTGTCAAAGAACCCGTGGGTGCCGGCTTCCTTGATGGGATGTCTTTTTTTGGTCTTCTTGTCATAGTAATACCCGGTAACCTCCTTGCCAAAATTCACCACCATTTCTTTGGCATTGCTATACGAAGAACGGTAAACAGGCTTGAAGGTATGCCCCTCGGCAATGCTGGTGTCCAGCCACTGATCACTCGATCCGGGCACGCGCAATTCCGTGTACACCGACAATGCTTTGTTGTTGGCGTTAATTTGAATGTTGAAAGTACTGATCTCAACTTGTTGGCCGTTCGCATAGCCATAACAGACCATTTCATAGGTGCCGTTCTTAAGCCACTTTTTGTCCAATACATTTTCACCAGGTACCAAGACTGTTTGTGCCTGACACAATCCGGATGCTACAACCAGCAGCAGTGCCGCAATGATGTGTAAAGGCCGGTGAATGAAAAAACGCTTATTGGTCATATGCATCTATTAAGGATTCTCTAATCAAAATTATGATCAATTCTTACGCAGGCAGTTACTGGTAAATGGGTAATTTGATATACCGGTTTTCCGGTAGTCGAATGGGTGGTTGCCAGCTGGTTGCTGCCGGAGCTTGGCGTAAAGTCTGTTGATTGCCTCCGGATTGCCTACGTATTGCCTGAGCGCTCTCTGAAAAGGGGGCCAGTTCCCTAAGGAGCGCAGGCAATCCGTAGGCAATAAGCAGGCCAGCAGGCCGCCGATGCCTGTCAGCATCAGGATCAGCGCGATAAAATGGGTCACCCGTGAATGGATAGTTGATAACATATCGATCAATTTTAATAACACAAAGCTGAAGCATCTGGGGATGAAAAACTATATAGCTTTATTAAGTAAGTAAAGATTTTTCTTTGCAACAGGTGTTTAGAAAAATGAAAAAGGGTTAACACATTTCCATTATTTCGGTCTGAAAATGCCAAAGCCCATAAGTGAAATTCTGCACATAAACTATAGAGTAAATAAAAAATATAATTGCAACAATTTTTCAGACAAGACATAAAAACTGCACCGGGATCGGCAGGTCACTTCCCTTCACCAAGCACTTTTTGAGATCAGCAGTGAACAACTGGCTAAACTGACTGAGATGAAATCCATGCAATTATCACTACGCTTTATGGACCTGCAATTTATTCCATCCATTTACTCCTCCTGCAACTTTTTCTGTTGTAAATAATTTGATATCCCGTATAAACTGTGGCAGCAAGACATCAGCTTTGCGAAAAGGTATTACCCTGTATTCCCCCAAAGATGGAAACGCAACCTCCGTACAGGCATTAAAATCACATTTAATTTCATCTTTGTTCCCCTGGTTGCTGCCATGTGGGCCTACGGCTTCTTCAATGGCAATAATTACAATATCCCTAGTACGCCCGACCTGGATGAAGTGAAAGGGACTTACAGTGTCTCCGAATTCAGGCTCAACAATAAATGGATTCCTTTCAATCCGGGTGATTCTTTAAGGTGGCAGGATGCTATCTTTGAGAACTGGTCAACCCTGAGCTATAAGGTCAACCGGGGAGCCATTGCCGACCGGATGAACGGGTATTAGCCCCTGAGGGTGAAGGATGATAAGAAGAACAACAAGCTCAATCAGGTCAATACCCAGGATTCAGACCATCTGGCCAAACAAAAGAAGAACCGTGATCTGGGCGTTACCCAACAACCATCAAAGCATTTTAACAGAAGAACAATACATCAACATGTCATACGAAAACACCACCGTATCCGCTGCAACATTGAATGCAGAAACCTTACCACCTTTACCGGAGAAGAGATCCTTCCTGCAATCCCTCACCGAAGACTGGTGGGCCGTGCTCATTGGCAGTACGATCATCATCGCTGCACTTGTGATTGCAGGGACGGTTACAGGCTTTAAATTCACATTGCCCGTATACCAATGGGCCACCACAGCCGATCTGTTGAACAAAGTATTAACAGGCTCTAATTTGTTGCTTATAGCAGGCATCGGTATCCTGTTCGCAATACTCTCTTCCGTGGCCATCCGGCTATCTGGTGGCAGCATCAGGAACTACCTCACTGGTTTTTCCCTGGTATTTATCATAGGGATTATCTCTCTGATCATTGCAGGTAACAAGACCATCAATTACTATGGGGTGGAGTATGTGGTATTTGCGCTCATCATCGGCTTGCTCATCGGCAACCTCACCAAAATACCTGACTGGCTGCGCGAAGCTGCCCGTTCCGAATTCTTCATCAAGACAGGCCTCGTCATACTGGGTACCAGCGTGCTCTTTACGGACATTGTAAAAGCAGGACTGCCTGGCATCCTGCAGGCGGTATTGGTGGTAAGTGTGGTGTGGTTCTTTGCCTTGTGGCTAAGCCGGAGGTTAAAAGTGGATGATGAGTTTGGGGTGATCCTGGCCTCGGCCGTTGCCATTTGTGGTGTGTCTGCCGCCATTGTAGCCGCCGGAGCTATTAAAGGCGATAAGAAGAAACTGTCCTACGTCACTACCCTGGTATTGCTGGTGGCCATTCCCATGATGATCCTGCAACCCTGGTTGATAAAGACCTTGAATATTCCTGAAATAATAGGAGGAGCCTGGCTGGGTGGTACACTCGATACCACGGCTTCTGTAACGGCAGCCGCTGCCCTCGTAGGGCCTGCAGCATTGAAAGCCGGTGTGATCATTAAGTTCTCACAGAACGTACTAATAGGCGTCGCTGCTTTTTTCATCGCCATCTGGTGGACCTACCGGAAAGGGACCAATGCCAATGCGCAAGCCCCAACAGAAAAGCCGGGGTTAGGCGTAGTATGGGAGCGCTTTCCCAAATTTGTACTGGGCTTTATTGCCGCATCCCTCCTCTTTTCTTTTCTCATCCCGGTCGATACCGCCAAATCGGTGAGCGGCATCCTCAACAGTCTGCGTACAGTATGGTTTGCACTTGCCTTTGTAGCCATCGGCCTCGAAGCACGCTTTACCGACCTGGTGAAAATAGAAGGTGGACGCCCCGCTATCGCCTTTATTGGCGCCCAGCTTTTCAATATTCTCTGGACACTTATCTGGGCCTGGCTGCTATTTGGAGGCATCCTCCTGGCAACCCCGGATATTAAATAACCCAACGACATAAAAAAGGAGCGGGCCACTACACCCGCTCCACACTTTATGAGAGATCGACGTTCCCAATCTTGTTGCCTCACCGGCTCGCAGCTCAAAACTCGCAACTGTTTTCCTTACTGCACCCTTTCCTTCACATCGTCAGCCGTATTGTCATTGTACCGCCGCTTGCGTGCAAAAGTCTCTTTGCCGAAACTATAGCTGAATGAGATACCCACCCGGCGCGTATCATTCACACTGGTGCGAAGCGATTTCGCCTGCTTCAACCCTTTCAACTCTTCTTCCCATCGCATGGTATAAAAGATATCTTCCACATTCAACTTCAGCGAGCCTTTGCCCTTTAGTACCTTCTTTTGAATGGCCGCATTCACCCAATACCGCGGTTGCACCATACGCTGCCAGTTATTCATCCTTCCGTTATAAGCGGCATTCACTTCCGCACTCCAGTCTTTGCTCAGTTTAAACTGACTCAGGAAATTCGTCCGCCAGGTATAGATCTTGATGTCCAGCTTTTCATCGGCCAGCTGCCCGGCCGTCGTGAACTCAGCGCCTGCAATATGAAAGTTCAAAGTCCACCACTTGGCAGGTGTCGTATTGATGTACAATAATACCGCGATCAGCTGACGTGTAGCAATATTCTCCGACCGTGTGATCTGAATATTGTTCTCCATCCTGGCCGCCCCGAAAAAGCCATCAACAGCCCGCTCTACATTAAAGATCGCATTGATGAGCTGCTTGTACCGGTAGGTCAAAGCTAAGCTGCTGTTGTAAGAAGGCTTCAGGTAAGGATTGCCCGTGCTGTAAGAATACTGATCCACAAAAAACAGAAAAGGGTTCAGTTGCTGGTATCCCGGCCGGTTGATCCGCCGCGAATAGTTCAGCGATAAAGTATGCCGGCTCATGCTGTCCAGCTTATAGCTAAAGAAGGCTGTGGGAAATAAGCCCGTATAATCGTTGGTAAATGTAATAGCCGGCACTACCGCATTTCCCAGTTGGCGTCCCTTGATCTGTGTATTCTCCAGCCGCAGCCCTACCTGCATGCCAAACCGCTTCCAGTCCTTTCGCCCGTTCACATAAGCCGCATTGATATTCTCCCGGTAAATAAAATGATTCGAGCGTCCATAATCCGGCGTCTGTATATTGTTGTTCACCCCAAAATAATCCGATTGATTGTCATTCTCTACAAAACTGGTCTTTACACCACCGGATAGGCTGGCCTTGTTCTTCAACGGATGAGAGTAGTCTGCCTTGGCTGTATAAATATCAATATTGGAAGGCAGGTCATAAATAAAGTTTTGTTGACGAAGGTCACCGCCCGATGGCTGCTCCACCATATTCTGTAACCACTGCTTTCCCTTGTTGTTATAATTGATATAGTTGATGTCAGCAGTCAATTCCTTGCCTGCATTGTCAAACTTATGCTGCAGGTTGATATTCGCACTCAGCTGCCGCCAGGTGCTCCTGCTGTCGGTATTACCCCAGCCAATAGAATCCAATACACCCCCTGCACTATAACTATTGCTCACATAATCCATGTCCTCCGTCCTTTTACTGCTGGTAGCATTGGCAATGAATCCAAGTGTGGTCCTGGTCGATAAAGTATAATCCATGCCTACCCGGCCCGAGAATTCATTGCTGCCCGATGAACTATAATTTTGAAGGTTGATACTGGCGCTTTTTTGTGCATTGCCCCCGTAAAATGAACGGTCCGTTACATCATCATTGAAACCTGCATACCGGCCATAACTGAAATTGCCAAACAGGTTCACTTTCCGGTTGAGGTAATTCAGGTTGAGTGAATTGTAACTCCGGCCGATCTTCCCCTGGTTGTAATTGAGGCTGGCGCTTCCCGCATATCCTTGTGTTCTTTTCTTTTTGAGGCGGATATTGATAACGGCTCCACCGGCAGCATCGAATTTGGCGGGTGGATTGGGCATCAGTTCTATTTTATCCAGCATGCCGCCGGGTAAAGACCGTAAGTAAGCCGCCAGGTCACGGCCACTCATATAGGTAGGGCGCCCGTCAATGAGTACATTCACACCGGAAGAGCCCTGCAGGCTGATCTCTCCATTGGCGTCCACTGTAATGCCCGGTGTTTTTTCAAGTACTTCCAGTGTATTGCTCGTGGAAGCGCTGATCATCGACTCTACATTCACGATCGTTTTGTCAATATCCTGTTCTATGAGCGGCTTTTTGGCCACCACCACCACTTCCTTCAGAACTGTTTTCTTTTGGGGCAATAGAATGATGGCAGGCAAAACCAGTTGTGTGCGGTCTGCTTCCAGCGTGAGCGGCGCGCTGGTGTATTTTTGAGTTCCCGTGGCGGTGATCACCAGCAGGTACACGCCATTGGGCAGGTTGGTAAATTCAAAGCGGCCATTGTCCCTCGCCGTTTTGGTTTGCACCGTGGCAGAGTCATTGGCCTGTACCAACCGCAGGGTAGCGCCTGGTACGGGTTCATTTTGTATATCTTTGACCTGGCCGCTGATGGTCTTGCTGTTCGACTGGGCCAGGGCGTATACCGAAAAAAGCATGGTACAAAGGATGGTAAAGAATGATTTCATGGCGTATTTGTTTATTAGCTATACAGGGTTTAGGGCAAATTTGGCCCAGGATAGCAGCTCCGGGAAATAATCATGTCGTATGGGCACCGCTTCGTGACGGAAGGTCGTTTTGGGCTGACAAAGCCCTTCGTCAGCTTTTAGCCTGATTCTGCCATGGGTGTACCCTGGTTCGTCAGGTAAGTTTTAGCAGATGGGATACGCAAGCCAGCTTTGCAGGTGACTGGTTGGCTTAAAACAATTAATATGAAGAATTTGGATAAAGCAGGCAATGAACAGAAAAGCAGTAATACACAGCACTTGTGGTTGGTGCTCGGTGCGGGTATACCCATCTTTCTCACCGCCAATTTCTATATGGATGCCATTATCGCCAGGTCTACAGAGCAGCTGGCCTTTCTCGTCACCATTTATTTCCTGGCCGGCATTTATATCGGCAGGTATGTATCGCAGCTATGGATCAGTAAACACCGTACTGCTCCCCGCTGGCTCATCATTGTACTGATACTGGTGATGCTCGCCTGCACCATCATTGTATTCATCGTGGCCGGCCTTACCATCACCGGCAGCAAACACTTTCTGGCTTATTTATTTACCTTCCTGCCCCTGTTGATACTGAGCATTGCCACCGGTATGCTCATTAAACTTGTACGCACTTCCATTAAAAACCAGTTGCAGGATGCACGTGCCACAGCCGCACAAAGCAACAGTGAACTCAAGTTCCTCCAGAGCCAGCTCAGCCCCCATTTCCTTTTCAATACCCTCAACAATATTTATGGCATCTCCCTCTCTCGCCATGAGAAAGTGCCGCCTCTTCTGCTCAAACTCTCCGACCTGCTTCGCTATTCTGTATATGAGGCGCGCGAACAATACGTGCCGCTTCGCAGTGAGCTGGATTATATCCACAACTACATCGATTTCGAAAAGATCAGGATCGGCGAAAAGCTTGTGCTCACTACAGAATTCGAATACCATATCGACCCCAAGGTCAAAATTGCCCCCCTTCTCCTCATCGTATTTATAGAGAATGCTTTTAAGCATGCCAAGAATAGCATCCAGCAGGAGATCTTTATCGACATCAAATTAAAAATATGGGGCAATACCATTCTCTTTTCCGTCAGAAATTCCAATAGAGCCGATCGGGCAGAAAAAGGTATCTTGAACGCCAATAGCGGATTCGGGCTCGATAATGTGCGCAAGCGCCTGGAACTATTGTATGAAAAAGAGTACAACCTCGAGATAGAGGACGATGAGGAGTATTATAATGTGATCCTGCAACTAAAAGTGAAGAAATGATGAACAGGTTTGATTGCCTGATCGCAGATGATGAACCCATTGCCCGGGAGATCATCCAGGCTTATTGCGGTCATTTGCCACATCTGAATGTGGTGGCTTCCTGCACCAATGCCCTGGAAGCTAAAGCCGTATTGGAACAACAGCACATAGACATTCTTTTCCTTGATATTAACATGCCCGTGCTTGATGGCATCTCTTTTCTCAAGACGGTGAAAGATCCGCCACAGGTTATCTTCACCACCGCCTACAAGGAGTACGCCGTTAATGCATTCGACCTGTCAGCCTGTGATTACCTCCTCAAGCCATTCTCCCTCGACCGCTTCATCGTGGCCGTCGATAAGGCCATCAGCCAGATAAACAGAGTGCCGGCACCGCCTTCCTCTTCTTCCGACAGGATGGAAGGCAAAGGGGAAGATTACACCTTCATGCGCATAGACAGTAAGATCTATAAGATATCCTACAAGGATATTTTTTATGCTGAGGCCAATGGCAACTATACCAAAATAGTAATGCAGCAACAAACCCTCATGCCTGCCATGACCTTCACCGCTGTTGAACAGCAATTGCCCGCCTCCTTATTTGTGCGGGTGCATCGTTCATTCATTATCAACAAAGCTGCCATCACCCTGATTGAAGGCAATAGGGTCTATATTGGCAAAATAGAAATACCCGTAGGCAGCAATTACAAAGAAGCTTTCCTGAAAGAATTGGGCCTTTAACGTTGTCCCTTTTCAGCAAGTTTGCCCACCGCAGGCACCTCCGGTATTACCGTAGCTTGCCTGGTTGTTTCAGTGAGTTTCCCCTGCGGCCTTTCGGGCCCTATCGGGAAGCGGGCATCCGCAAAGGACGCACGAACCCTTCCGTTCGCTTCCACCGCATTTGCGCGGTTGGCAATGAGCTGGTAACTGAAAGCTGTATTCGAAGTGCCGCCGTTCAGTTCGATCACATCAAAACCTGTGGCTGATTTATTCGTTACATACACTCCATTGCAATCCCCTTCCAGCTGAATGAACACTTTTAGCGGCTTCTCCTTACTCACCGCAATATTGCGCGCCAGGATCGGATCGATCCGGATATGCGCCTTTCCATTCACCAGTTCACCTGTTCCGGCATCTGTAAACAATACCTCTGGCGCTTCCGGGCAATACATCACCCGGTTCCTTCCTTCCTCATCCGGCACCATGGTCGATTTTACCCCGTTGGATAAGATAGCATAATCCACATTGCCTGCCCGCCCACCGATGAAAGCATATCCGTTGCCGGAAGGCAGGTAATCAAAATAACCAGCCCATTTATTGTTCGCGATAGGCCCGCCAGATACACCCACATGCCCGATCACGCCAAAGTTTTCGCCTGCAGCGACCGAGCCTGCGCCTCCGCCCAGATTCGTATAAGTGGTCATGCCATTGCCAAGGCTAACCGAGCCAATGCCTACAGTGGCGTCCGTAGCCATCGTATAAGAGCCTGTGTACCGCCCATTAGCGGCCAGTCCCGATCCGTTTGGATCAGTAGCCCCGGCCGTAATATTATTGCCCAATGCCAGTATGCCCGTTCCTACAACGTTAACATTGGTTCCCCTGATGCCGGGATTGATATTGGAATTCGTTTGCCCCATTACTCCGAATCCACTGGCCGATGTGCCTGCTACCCCATAACCGGAACTGCCATTAACACCATATACACCCACGCCAGTAGAAAAATTTTGTCCCAGCAATCCCTGACCTGTGCCGGTATTCTCTCCATATACCCCTGCAAAAGCGCCCGAGCTGTACCCATTGATCGGGAATCCAAAATTGCTGGTAGATCCTGTCACACCAGCTCCAAACACTTCCAGTGCATCCTGGTTTGATTTGGCCGTGCTGGTATTGATGAGCACTTGTCCACCTGCTCTCACCCTCAGTCTTTCGATATTGTTTGATTTTAGAACAAAGTCCTGTGCATCACTCGTCCCCAGGAAATGCGTAGCCGGGGCAGTGCCGCTATTGCCCCCCGTTTGCCAGGTCGCGTTGGCCGTGGTAAGTGGTATCCAGTTGGGGGCGGCCGGCGTACCGTTGTTGTAGTAAAATCCCGCTGCACCATTCGTTTGAAACACCAGGAGGCCCGTAGCCGGGCTGGCAATGGCTGCCCTTTGCACGGCCGTCATGGAAGGGATCAGCAAACCTTTCGTGGTGCTTTTAACTTCCAGCATCGCGCTGTTGTCCGGGCCGCTACCGTCGGAATTGATGCCTACCTGTGCAAATGCGCTGAAAGTTATAAGCAGATATCCGGTTAATAAAGAGGCTCTTAATCGCATGGGAGGGTATTTATTATAATAAATAAAAATATACCCTAAAGGGCGCGTCCCTTAAACCTTGTATGTCAACAACAGGAGTTTGTATGTGAGGGTTGGCAGGTGTTGGTTTCCCCGTCTACAGTGGGAAATAAAGAACCTAAAAATGGGGAATAAGGACCGCAGGCTATGAACTCCTTATGACACAATCGGTTGGCTTCATTTTTGTGCCTGGTAGCAAGACTTGCGCAAAGCAATCCAATTATCAAATTTTAAAACTATCAGTTATGCCAGGAAGCAGAGGGAGTAATAAGCAGGGATCAGCCAGCCGTGCGATCCAGGATCAATTCAATCAGGCTTTTATAGCAGGCAATAAAAGTGAGCCCGGGCTTGACAGACCTAAAAATGGCGCAGGAACCAAGAGCTTTACCCTGCTGGTAGACAATGTGCCTTACGAAGTTAAAATACAACCCTTCGATTTTAATGAGGAACAACGCTTTTATGTAAACGTGAATGCCGGTACCTACCATGTTTTCACCTGGGATACCGAAGTAAAGGGATGGCGGGCCATTGATGATGATTCGGCAGACCTGCCCGAAGTGGTGGAAGAAGCGATCAGTAAAAAATTACAGGCCCAATAACAACCAATGAGTAATATCGACAAAAACAAAGAAGAAGTTCAATCCGATGGCGGTAGTAATGCTAGCGCACCTGTCCATTCCCCCTGATCACCCATTTTTCTGTCACCAGTTTCTCCAGGGCAAAGGGGCCGCGTGCATGTAGCTTCTGTGTGGAAATGCCGATCTCGGCACCCAGGCCAAATTCCTCACCATCAGTAAAGCGGGTAGAGGCATTGGTATATACCGCTGCGGCATCTACCTCCCGGATAAATCGTTCACAGGCTTTCTTATCTTCCGATACGATGGCCTCCGAATGCCGGGTAGAGTAGGTGGCAATATGCTCCAATGCTTCCTCTATTCCATCTACTATTTTGATCGCGCACTTCTGACTCAGGAACTCCCGTCCAAAGTCTGATGCCTGCGCTTTTTGTAAATAAGGATAACCTTTCAGTAAGCCATGGGCAGCAGGATCTGCAAATACTTCCACCTCAAAATCCTTGAACAAAGGAGCGATCCCTTTCAGGAAAGCTTTGGCCACCTGCTTATCAACAAGAATAGTATCCGCTGCATTGCACACCGAAGGGCGTGAGGTCTTGGCATTTACCGCAATCTCCACAGCTTTCTTCAGGTTGGCTTTCCTTTCCACATATACATGCACCACACCTGCGCCCGTTTCGATTACCGGCACCAGGCTGTTTTTACGTACATATTGTATCAGCCCCTCCGAACCACGGGGAATCAACACGTCAATATACTTTGTAGCGGTAAAAAGTTGGTCTACTACTTCCCGTGCAGGTGGTAACAGGGTTACCACATCCGGATTGACACCCTGCGCTTTCAGCACTTTCTTAATGAGCTTAACGCCCAGATCATTGGTATCGGCTGCTTCACTGCTGCCTTTCAATACACAGGCATTGCGGCTGCGCAGACAAAGGGCGGCTATATCGAAGGTTACATTGGGCCTTGATTCATAAATGGCGCCGACCACACCCAGGGGCACACTGATCTTTTGCAATTGCAGGCCATTGGGTAATGTTCTTTTTTCCAATACCTTACCCGTTGGGTCTGGTAGCTTGGCTACTTTCTTAATGCTGTCGGCTATGTTTTTAATGCGTGCTGCTGTTAGGAGCAACCGGTCATTGCGCGGATTATCCGGCGACTGCCTGGCCAGGTCTTTGGCATTGGCCTTTAGCAATGCATTCGTTTGAGCGACCAATTCATCTCCCAGGGCCCGCAACAATTGTTGTAGCTGCTGGTTGGTAAGCGCTTGCAGGCTCGTAGCTGCCTTATGTGTTTTTATGAGGAGGGGTAATACTGTCTTCATGTTCTGTAGTCATTAAAATAAAACAATGTCATCAGCATGTGCGGCAATCACATTCTTCACCGTCAGTTGGTTATTAATAGCCTTTGCATCCGCTCTTGTTTTGGCCACTCCGAGTATCGTGCCTTCTTCATCCATCAATTGCACCACTTCTCCCACGCCAAACTTGCCGGTTACACTCGTTATGCCAACAGTCAACAGGCTTTTCCTGGATTGCAGGGCCCTGGCGGCCCCTTTGTCTACATAAATAGTACCCAGCGTTACCGAACCGCTGGCCAGCCATTTTTGACGGGCGCCCAAGGTAGAAGACTGTGGTACGAAATAAGAGCCATTGCGTCCTTCCAGCGCAGCCGACAAAGGTTTTTCACCTTTCAGTCCGCAGATCACCACCTGGATGCCCAGCGAGGTGGCCAGTCGCGTAAAAGTGAGTTTAGAGATCATGCCTCCCAATCCCAGGCCGCTCTTTTCCGTGCTCACATATTTCATTACTGAAGCTACTTTGTCGATACGCGGTATCACCTGCTTTTGGTCATCCAGCAATCCACCAGAGGATGTACAAAGCACCAGTGCCGAAGCATCAAACCCAATGGCGATCAGCGTGGCCAGTTCGTCATTGTCCGAGAACTTGATCTCCACATTGCTTACCAGGTCATTCTCATTCACCACCGGCAATATGCCATTCTCCCAGAAAGTGGAAAAGGTTTCCTTGAGCTGCAGGAACTGCTTGCGGTTGGAGAAGTGCACCCGTTCGCAAAGCGCCTGCGCTACCGGAATGCCATGGGGAGCAAAATATTGCGCATACAATTGTATGAGAATGGGATTCCCAACTGCCGCCGCTGCTTTGCGTTCTGACAAAGTACCCTTATAATCCCGCAGGAACTTCTTACCGCTGCCCACCGCACCACTCGACACCAGTACCAGCTTGTACTTTTTGCTCAGTAAAGCGATCTCGGCGGCCACTTTTTGAATAATGCCTGTATCAATATTCCCTTCCTGGTTACTGATCACAGCGGTACCTAACTTTACAACTAAAACTTTACCCGACATTCTATACTTCTTTTATAGAGTAATGGCCGTAAAAATAATAAATAACCGGCTAATGGTCATTCCTTAATTCCTGCCCCAGGAATATACAGCTTACTAAAATGCCAATCCATCATACAATGGAATCATAACTCTTTTGTATCTTCCTCATAATTGTGGGCCAATAATCGGCTACTGGTATCACAATGTGCTTCGTTTTCTCCAAGTGATTTGCTGCAAAAACGCCTGCCCGGGCGTGTTCAAGCCCACCTTTGTTGTATGGTCTTGTCCTATTCATATTTCCTATCCAATTAAATGAAGAAAAATGCAAATCAAAACCAGATCACACCATTATCTTGCTATGTTGAGTTTATTACTTTGCATAGCTGTCTTATCCTGTTCAAAACAACCGCTTCAGGAACCCGTTGCGGATGAACAACCTGTTGGTGCTACACCCGAGGAAGTTGAAGTAAACGCCATCAACAGCACCTTTTCCGAAAATTGGGACAGCTACACCCACGGCAGTCAGTATACGTCTGCCCAGGCTAGTGCCGATTTCGGAAATATCAGCGGCTGGAATCAATCCCGCTCCATGATCTCCAATGGAAACCTGCGTGTGACATTGCTGCCCAATGCCTTATCAGGCGCTGGTGGTATCGTCAGCAATATCGATGTATCAGATGGCACCGCCTATGAACTTGATTTTGATATCCGATTCCATAGTGCATTCGATTGGAGCAGAGGCGGAAAACTGGGTTTTGGCTTTGCCATTGGTGAAGGCAATGCCGGCGGTGATCCTGCCTGGGATGGCAATGGCGGCACCCTGCGCCTCATGTGGTACAACAACAATGGCCGCGTTTATTTTCATCCCTATGTTTACCACAGGGATCAGGTGGGTCAGTATGGAGACAATTTCGGCAAATCATATCCCTCCTCAGGTAGCCTTGTCAAAGGGCAAACCTACCATGTACACATGTACATCAAGAGCAATACCGGTAGCAGCACCAATGGCCGTGCCCAGATCCTGATCGACGGCGCTACCTTGCTGGATATTCCTATCCGGTGGACAACTAACGATGCCCAGCGTATGATCAAAAATGTTACCTTCCATACATTCCGTGGCGGCAGCCAGGATTATTGGATGTCATCGACAGAGGGATATATTTATTACGACAATCTGTACGTGCATAAGATCAGTTAACTGGTATAGATAACTAACTGCGCGCGCCAGGCAAGACCATATGATAAAAGCCCCGGAACTGCTACCCTACAGGGAGTATTCCGGGGCTTTTTCATGATCTGTTAATAAAGTGAATGGTCGTTCAGTCCTTTGATAGGAAGCCCTGCTTTTATTTTTTTGACTTAGCGGAAGCTTTGTCGCGTTTCCCCAATGTCAGCAAAGCATCCAGGAGAAACCCGCTTTGTATTTTATTGTCGAAGGTGAGTGACAACTCCTTGTTCGTTTTGTTTTCGTAGTCAATATCATTGTGCCCCATATTCATGTAGAGCATCTTGTATTTCGTGTTTGTCCAGGCTACCGGATAATACCCGCTATGCCATATTTCATGCTTTTTAGGACCCGTGCCCAGTGGGAAACTGGTAGAATCAATTGACAGGAGGATCTTAATGTCCGGATTCTTACGCAGGTCCTTTTCCCAGCAATACCATTCATTGGGAGCCGATGCAAAAGTGACAGGCAAATGTTGGGTGAAAGGATGTTTCCGGTCCTCAACCCGCAATACAGCGGAGGTGGGTCGCCAGGTATTGCTCTTGTACTGGCCTGCTCCTAGGAATTGATTGTGGTACCAATCCCAGTTCTCTGGAAAAGCAGAGGGCGTAAGTGCAAACGCGGCAAAATGGAAGCCGATCCAGCTACCGCCTTTTTCCATGTACTGCTGAAAAGCTGTACGCTGGTCTGCGGATTCCGGCCGGGTATCCAGGAATAGTACAACCTGGTATTGCGACAAGTATCCGGCATTCATATTACTCCAGTTGTTGGTAGAATCGTAAGTAAAGTGATTTTCTGCAGCCGTTTTGGCCAGCCATTTATTGGCCTCGTGCACAAAGCTAATATGGGCCTGGTCGCTCTTGGCGGTGTAAAATCCAATGACCTTAAAAAGAGAAGCTTTGTTTTGGGCTGCCAGGTTGAGTGAGCAAATCAAACTGAGAATGCAATAGACAATCGTTCGAACGGTAATCTTATTCATGTGGGTGATAGCAGGTTTTGCCCAAATTAACGTTTTTTCGTATCCCGCAAAGCGCTTACTACTTAAACGTTTCAGATCACCCCCTGGTTGTGAGCCTGAGTCCATCTACGCTCTCTCGTTGCGTTTATGCCCCGCTGCCTTTTCACTTATACCTTCTTCAGTGAGCCTAGTATTTCTACATAATGGGGGTTGTACATCAGGCCCAGGATATTGCCAAATGGATCTACCACCGAAGCTGTCACAAATCCTGCACCACGTTCTGTGATGCCTTCGTGTTCTACAGCACCCATGCCTTTCACCCGCTCAAGCATTTCTTCCAGGTTGTCAACATGCCAGTACATAATGGTGCCGCCTGCTGCGGTGGCTGTATTATGGGGAGCATATTTACTATCTATAATGCCCAGTTCATGTTGGTAATCACCCACGCGAAACTCAAGATAAGCTGGGTTTTCAGCATTGGGCTTGGCAAAATAGGGCTCAATACCCAACAGTTTAGTATACCATTTCCCGGCAGCTGCCATATCTGCGGCATAAAAACTAACTGTTGCAAATCCCCGTAAAGTTTGTGTAGTTGCCATTTTACTTTTCTTTTAGTGTTATTAGATTGATTGATACAAAACTAATACCACCTTGTGACAGCCCTATGTCAGCAGAAGAAAGTAAACTTTAATATATTTCTAAATTTGATATAACCGGGCAGGCTTTGGCATCCGTTATGTTCACTCTTACTTTGGTAGTACGTATAGGGGCTATTTTTAATATTCGTTTATAGCCAACAGTGGTGCCTTCAGTTATTTTCTTCCAGCTGCCATCCACCCAGGCTTCAACTGTGAAAGAACTTACCCTTTGCCCCAGTTGAATGTATTCCTGCAGCACAATATATTGTACAGAAGAGGGGACAGGCAGTGTCACTTCCAACTGGCCCGAAGTCTTGTCATCATCCGTAGCCCAATAGGTGTTTGCATTACCATCCGTAACATTGGAAGCGGCATAGCTGGCTGACTCACCGCGGTAACTATCAGCCTTCACCACTGCTTTTAATGCCAGGTTTTTGGCAAAAGCTTTTTTCAATAAGGCAGCAAAGCCACGAAGCGCTTTCACATCATTCTCATGAAAAAGACCGCGACGGTCGGGCGGAATATTCAACAGCAGGGTAGAGCCCCGGCCTACCGAGGTCAGATAAATAGCAAACAACTGCTCAGGTGTTTTTACCAGGCTGTCTTCTTTGGCATGATAAAACCAGCCTGGCCTGATGGACACATCTACTTCTGCAGGCACCCATTGCTTGCCATCGGGTGAACCCGTATTCAATAGTTTTTCAATATTCGGTTTGCCGGCATGAAGCGTATCCGTAGAGATCGTATTCCAGTTGGTAGCTCCGGCCACACCGCGCTCATTACCTACCCAGCGTACACCAGGGCCTGCATCACTAAAGAAAATGACATTCGGCTGCATGCTACGCACCATATTCAAGGTAGTGGGCCAGTCATAATAAGTGGCGCCATTGATCTTCCTTTTTTCTTTGGATCCGCCATAATAACCATCGCCGCCATTGGCGCCATCAAACCACATTTCAAAAACAGGTCCGTATTGGGTGAACAGTTCTTTCAACTGATTGCGGTAATAGGTGAGATAGGACGCTTGTCCATAATCGGCCCGGTTCCTGTCCCAGGGCGATAAGTATACTCCGAATTGCAGGCCGTATTTTTTGCAGGCGTCACTGGCTTCCCGCACTATATCGCCCTTGCCATTTTTATAGGGACTGTTCTTTATTGAATGCTCTGTGTATTTGCTGGGCCACAAACAAAAACCATCATGGTGTTTGCAGGTTAAGATCATCGTCTTAAAGCCAGTTTCTTTTAAGGTCCTGGCCCATTGACCCGCATCTACCTGGGTAGGATTAAAAATGCCAGGTTGTTCATCGCCATAGCCCCATTCCAGGTCGGTAAACGTATTGGTGGTAAAATGCACAAAAGCATTCATTTCCATGCTGTGCCAGGCCAGTTGTTGGGGTGTTGGCACAGGTAATACCGGTGCTGGTGGTTGTACGTTTTTTTGAGCCAACACACCCATCGGCAAAAGACAGGAAAGTAGTAAGGTACGATACAGAGAAAGGTTAAGCATGGTGTGATCTGTTTGGATTTATTCAATTCCTTTTACGCGCATGCGCAATGTGTAGATTGCCGTAGAAGCAGTGATGAACAATTGATCCCGGTTCTTACCGCCAAAACATAAATTGGCGGTCCATTTTTCAGGAATATCAATATGGGTGACCTTGGCCCCGGCGGCATTGTATACCGTGATGCCATTACCTGCAGCATACAGGTTGCCTTCATTGTCGAGGGTCATGCCATCTGCTGTCTGAGAAGCAAAAAGCACCCGGTCACTCAGCGTGGCGTCTTTATTGATGCGGTATTTATAGATCTTTCCTGCACCGATATCGGCCACATACAGTGTCTTACCATCTTTCGTGCCTACAATTCCATTGGGACGGTTAAAACTGTCCGCCACCATCACTGGATCTGATTTGCCGGGCGCCAGGTAGTATACCTGCTGTTTGTCGAGCTCAGGTTTTTTCCGGGTCCAGTAATCGCGTTGGTAATAAGGGTCAGTAAAGTAAATGCCATTCTTCCGGTCAATCCACAAGTCGTTGGGACCATTCATTTTTTTACCCAGGTAGTTGGTCATCAGGATGGTCACCTTTCCGTCGGGCGCCACGGCCAGCAATTCGTTGGCATCATCGGCACAGGCAATGAGATTGCCTTTTCTGTCAAAATAGAGGCCATTCGCCCTGCCTGTTTTGTCCAGGAACAAAGAGAGCTTGCCTTCCGTATCGTACTTCCAGATCTTATCATTCGGTTGATCGGTGAAAAAGATATTTCCTGCCTTGTCGGCAGCAGGGCCTTCCGTAAAACTAAATTGCCGGGCAATCAGTTGAGGTTGGGCGTTCTCGTAAACAGGGGATAGTGTATCTGTTTTGGTAGTGCTGGTGGCCTTCCCCGAAGAACTACAGGAAAGCAGGACTGCCGGGAGGGCCGATAAGGCAATGATCAAAAAGGACCGGGTGATGTTCATATTGGCGCAAATTGAGATACAATGCTAAGGAATTCGGCCGGAATTATGGGCCTTTAACTGTTCATAATCTTCGGGTGTATCAATATCAATACTTCCCTCGGGGAAAAGCACCGTGGCCACATCTTGAGGAAATTGCTGTAGCAAGCGTTTGGCCCCTTGTTGCCCGTTCAGGTCCTGAAGCGCAGTCAGGTACTTGCTGGCAAACAATACGGGTGTACCCAGCGTATCGCTATAAGCACAGGCCACCATGCCTTTGCCCGATAAGGCCTGCACCATACCCATTTCCTGCAGCAACTCCGTATGCAGGAATGGCTGATCGCATACGGTAATGATAACTGCATCGGGCCTGTAGCCTGCCAGCAGGATGCCGCCAATGCCTGCTGCGATGGAAGATCCAATTCCCAGCTGCCATTGTTCGTGATGAATAAGGTGAACGGGAAAGGCCGCAAGCGAAGTCTTCATAGCGGCATAATGTTCACCAGCTACTACAAACACAGGATGGCTTATGCCGGCAGCAACAGCTGCTGTGTGTTGCAGCAATGTTTTGCCCTCATAGGTCAGGAACATTTTGGGCTGCCCCATACGGGAGGATGCGCCGGCTGCCAGGAGCAATACGGCGGTGGTCATATATTGGAAGGATTGTCGTTGGACAACTGTTCATTGATGGCACAGGTGATAGGGTCTTCAGGGAATGCGTTTTTTTCATAGCGGAGGGTGGCATGTACCTGTCCATGAATGGGACCTTTCTTTTCACGAAGCGGCTGCCCGTTTTTGCCCGAGAGCACCATCTTGATCTCTGCCATCACCGACAGGGCGATCTCTTCGGCGGTTTCAGCGCCGATATCCAGTCCGGTAGGTCCATAGATCCTGCTGCGCATCGTTTCATCAACAACCAGCCCTGTTTCTGTAATCAGTTCGTTCAGCATGCGCTCCATCTTCCGGGAGGGGCCCAATACACCAATATATGGGCAGGACTGTTGCAGCAGCAATTCCAGCATGGCCTTGTCATAATTGTAGTTGTGGGTCATCAGCAATACGGCTGTTTGTGCCCCCATGGGCAACTGCTCCATTACGATGGATGGTTTGCCGGTAATGATGCGCCGCACACCAGGAAAACGTTGCCGGTTCGCATGACCTGGTCTGCCATCGGCAACCGTCGTATGCCATCCGGAGATTTGCGCCATCTGTACCAGTGGAAAGACATCATTGCCTGCTCCTACAATGATCAGGGAGACTGGCGGCGCCAGCCACTCAATAAGCCCGCTGATAGCAGCGTCGTCCCATTGATATTGACCCAGGAGCGAGTTTTTATCCAGGAATACTTTTGTTACATCCTTCGTAATGGCAGGTTCCAGTGCCGGATAGGCCAGCTGTTGGTTTATTCCTCCATCGTAATACAGGGCGCAGGTGCCGGGCTGCAGGCCATCATAAACACTGAGTGAGAATAAGGTTACGATCACTGTGTCCTTTTCTGCCAGCGATGCTTTTTCAAGCAGTGCTACCGGATGATCAGCCCGCTCAGGATCAATGGGTTCAAAAAGGATGTGCACAATGCCATTACAACCCAGCTGTACACCAAATTGTACATCGTCTTCGTCCATGGTGTCATAGGTCACCAGCTTATTTTGTTGTTGGGATATCGCCAATAATGCTTTACGGAGCGCATCACCTTCCAGGCAACCACCACTGATGGCGCCCGTCAGCTCACCATCTTCAGTTACCAGCATCCTTGCGCCGGGGCGGCGATAGGATGAACCTTCTACATGCACTACCGTGGCCAGGGCAGTTTTCTTACCGGCTGCCACTGCTTTTTTATACGATTGGATAATGTCTTCGATCTCTTTCATAACCAGTGGAAAGTTACTAAAACATGCTTAATGCTGTATTATTTGCTGCAACTCTTCCAGCAGCGGTATTTGCCTTTCATTGATCTTTTCTTTGGCAGCCTCCAGCGTGAACCACGCGGCTTTTTCTATCTCCGGAAAAGTTTTCCGTTTACCCGATTTGGGTGGCCACTCCAGCTCAAAGGTATTGCTTACAATAGTGGTAACATCCAGGTCACTTTCCTGTGCCCAGCAGTGAACAATTTTACCGCTTTTTTGTTTAATGGGGCTGAGGGCTTTGAAGGGGCCTTCGGGCCGGAATCCTGTTTCTTCTTCCATTTCCCGTATGGCGGCCTGTAAAGGAGCTTCTTCCTCGGCTGTAAATTCGCCCTTGGGCACGGTCCAGTTGCCTGTTTCTTTTCCGGAGAAATAGGGACCGCCGGGATACACCAGCAGCACTTCAATGGTCTTGTGGATTTTCCTGTACAACAGAATTCCTGCGCTTTGTTTGGACATGTGCATCCTAAAGTTAAAAATTTATGAGGGTACTTAGCGCATTGATGTTTTTCCCTAACTTTATTACTCACCAAAGAAAAGGAGGTATTCATGAAATCTACAGATCATTCATGGGCACTCCAGGTTGGTTTCGCCTAACCGGAGTAAGATCCATCAAAATATCTGCTGGCCAAGGGGTCAGGGAAAGCCATCCCGCTATTTGCCGGATGGCTTTTTTATTCATGGCTATACCTATAAGTGGTCACGATAATAAAAGCATCATTTCCCTGGGCAATCTTACATTCATCGCAGGCTCATAAGTTATTTCTGTGGTCAACAACCTGGTGCGGGGGTATTGTGTCAACAGGTAGTTCAGGGTTTCCGTAACAAAGTGAACGGTACCATGATTGGCCATACACCGGTGAGCGCCTATACCAAAAGTCAAATGTTCATCATTGTTTTGCCGGGAAATATCAAAGGTATCCGGTCGTTCAAAGCGGGTAGCATCCCTGTTGGCCGCTGCCAATACCAGTATGGCGGTATCTCCTTTTTTCAGTTCCTTACCATTGAGCAAAGCATCAGCGGTTAATACCCTGCGCGTATGATGCACAGGTGGATCATAGCGCAGCGTTTCCATCACCAGTGCCTTCATATTTTGCTCCTTACCAGGCTGGCCCACCAGCTGACGATGTTGTAATGCCTGCAACAACGTGTTGCTTAATATGCCTCTTCCCGCATCATAACTTTGTATCATCAGGCCAACGAGATTGGCTACTGTCATGGCCAATGCGGACGTAAACGATACACCGCTTACACTATTGACAATCTCATGAAGGGCAGGCGTATGGAGAATATGTTTTTCTGTTAACTGGTATACCTCCGTTGTTGTCCCATTGATGGCTGTTATCTGTGTAGCTGTTTTGTCCGGCGCCATTATTTTTACCAGTACTTCTATATGCGCTAATATCAACTCCCTGTTCTTTTCCATGAATTGAAATTCCTGTAGCAAACAGGCCAGTGGCAATTGCTTTCCTACTTCCTTTACCCAGTCGATTTCGTTGTTTCGGTTTTTAGAACTGAGGATGCTTTCCAAAAGGGTAACAGGAGTGGCGGGAAGCCGGGCAGCATATAATCGCATGGCTATTTCCCGGGTTCCGGTATGGGCTGTACCGTTGCTCAGCCTCGTATGGTGTTCAATAATTGTCTGCACATAATCATTCAAGGCGCCGGCCGGCAATACAGGGAGCGAAGGAATATGTGTATCTCTACTTGTGAGCAATTGCAGGCAATGCCGGTACGAATAAATGCCCCACACCTTTTGATCATCATCTCGGTATACGGGGTTTTCCTGCCTGCGTTTGGCATATCTTTCAAAAGGATCGTTGACTGTTGATTGTGAGAACAAAACAGGCTGCATAATTTAAAATTTCTCTTGGTATGATGCTGCAATAATAGTTACCTTTAAATCCTTACACTTCATCCCACAATGAAATATGGAATTTGATCATCAATTTTCCGCCATTGCTTCCCTGATCGGAGAGCCGACACGCGCAACCATGTTATGGAGTATGCTCGACGGCCGAGCCTATACTGCCGGTGAACTGGCCATGATGGCCAATATCTCGCCCCAGTCTGCCAGCAACCACCTTAATAAATTATTGGAAGCTGACCTGTTGAAAATGGAGAAGCAGGGGAAGCACCGGTACTACAGGTTTGCCAAAACAGAAGTGGCTGCTGCCATAGAGGCCATTTCACAATTGATACCGGGTAAGTGGCAAGTGCCTGCTGACAAGGCCTTTAAAAATGGCGATATCCAATATGCGCGTACCTGTTATGATCACCTGGCAGGCAGGGTAGCGGTAAACTTAACGCAGGGCCTGGTACAACAAAAGATCATTCAACCCGGGGAGGATGAGTACCAGGTTACCACCAAAGGGAAAGCATGGTTTGAAAACATAGGTGTTGACATCGAAGCCGTAAAACAGCAAAAACGCTTCTTTGCCCGCCCTTGTCTTGACTGGACCGAAAGAAAACATCACCTGGCCGGCGCCCTGGGCGCCGCGCTGCTCGATCAGATGCTGGCCTTGAATTGGATACGCAGGAAGGCCAATGAACGCACCGTCGTTCTTACCGGTAAAGGAGAGAAAGTCCTTTCTCAGCTGGGTGTTCCCATTTCAATAGCTGGTTCTCAATAAGATCGACCGAAATACCCGTCTTGCAAATACTACGTATAGGGGTTGCCGGGAACGATTGCGTAAATAAAGAGTTGACAATTTCGTATTCCGGTTTTGTTTCTGTCTAACTTAATATCGTTATTATTTCCTGCCGGCTGTTTATTGGTAAACAGGTGTAGTTTACTGTAAAAGTTTGCAGGGATGCGATAGCAACACTCCTCCGATCATACGGCCTTTAGCGATTGCTTGTTCACTGTTTTCATCTGAACAGGATAACCCCTCTATTATCCCACCCCGCTATTAGCCACTTTATTTACTGGCAATGAATACCAAGCAGCAATCTGTTTTGCAGAACATTTTGCCCTGGCATGCTCATGCAGACAGGCTGCCTGTTATAACGATTGTTTATTTATTTAATCATTAAAACAGCTTGTCGCATGAAAAAAAGTCTATGCATTTTGTCCTGCCTGCTGTTTGCCGTACTGGCTTCCTTTGCCCGGCAAACACTCTATGTATCTCCCTCCGGAAGCGCTTCCAACAGCGGTACTTCCATTTCGGCTCCCACCACTTTACAAAACGCCATTGCCACCGTAGCAGCCGGCGGCACCATTTACATGAGGGGTGGTACTTACAGTCTTACCTCGACCGTTGTGATTGCTGAATCCAACAGCGGATCATCAGGCGCTACCAAAAAGGTCTTTGCCTATAATGGTGAAGTGCCGGTGATCAGCTTTGCCGGTATGGCCATCTCTACCTCCAACAGGGGGATTGTACTGGATGGCAGCTACTGGCATTTTAAAGGGATCATTGTTGAAAGTGCAGGTGATAATGGCATGTTGTTATCAGGCGATAACAATACCATTGAAAGCTGCATTTTCCGGAAGAACGCAGACAGTGGTCTGCAGTTGAGTCGCTACAATACGGCTTATACATCCATCAGCCAGTGGCCTTCCAATAACCTCATCCTGAATTGCGAGGCTTATGACAACAAAGACCCCGACAATGAAGATGCCGATGGCTTTGCTGCCAAGCTCACCAGTGGTACAGGTAATGTTTTCCGGAATTGTGTATCTCACCACAACATTGATGACGGTTGGGACCTGTATACCAAGTCCGATACCGGGCCTATTGGCGCCATTACCCTGGAAGCTTGCATTGCGCATTCCAATGGAAAGCTCACCGACGGCTCTACTTCGGGCAACGGTGATAAGAATGGATTTAAATTGGGCGGAGAAGATATTTCCGTCAACCATATTGTAAGAAGGTGTATTGCTTTCAACAATGGTAAGCACGGTTTTACCTACAACAGAAACCTGGGCACCATTGAAGTGACCAACAACACGGGTTATGGTAATGCTGAACGTAATTTTAACTTTGATGGCGGCACCAGTATATTCAAGAACAACCTGTCTTACCTCAGTGGTTCCAACGACAGGATCATTGGCACGGCCACAGCGCCCAATTCATTCCAGGGTGCGGCAGGGTCTTTCACTGTAACGGCTGCTGACTTTGTGAGCTTATCACCAGGCGCTAATGCCAGTCCTACCAGTAGCGGTTTCCTCAACCTGGCCAGCGGAAGCGATCTCATCAATGGGGGCGTTACCTCCACCGGTATTACCTACAATGGTTCAGCGCCTGATCTTGGGGCGATAGAATCCGGCGCTACTACAACTACCTATACACTTTCTACCAGTGCTTCACCCACAGCAGGTGGCAGTGTAAGTCGCAGTCCCAACGCAACCAGCTATAATTCCGGTACGGTCGTGACATTAACTGCTACTGCTGCCTCCGGTTATACCTTTACCGGTTGGAGTGGCGATGCTACCGGTAGTGCTGCTTCGGTAGCAGTCACCATGAACAGCAATAAAACTGTTACTGCCAACTTTACCAACGGTTCCGGCAGTACCTATACACTCACCACCACTTCCTCACCGGCTGCCGGGGGTACGATTACACGTAGTCCCAATGCCAGTACCTATGCAGCAGGAACAGTAGTCACCTTAACGGCCACAGCAGCCAGCGGGTATACTTTCAGCAGTTGGAGTGGGGGAGCCAGCGGTACCAGTGCTACCACCACCACGACCATGAATGCCAATACCAGTGTAACGGCCAATTTCACCACCAGCTCTGGCGGTACTACTTTGCGCATTGATGATAAGTCTGGCACCGGTACCGGCTATTGCAGTGCAGATGGTTCAAGGGCCAATAGTTATACAGGTGCCGATGGTGGTTATTATGTGAACCTCAGTAATTCCAGTGGCAAAGGCATCACCTGGGCAGTAAGGGCTGGTGCAGCCGGCACTTATACTTTGCGCTGGCGCTATGCCAATGCAGGTTCCGCAAGCGCTACCAGTGCGCGGGTATTGGTGAATGGTGTGCAGGCGATCGCCAGTGTGGCCTTCCCGAAAACAAGCGCCTGGACCACCTGGGTCACTACGGCTAATGTAACAGTTACATTGGTGGCGGGTACCAATAAAATAAGATTGGAAACCATTACTGCTGCTGAATTTGCCAATATAGACTGGATAGAAATTGTGGGCGACAATCCTACAGAAGCACTCTGTAGTGGTGCTGTTGGCAGCAAGGTCTCCGGAAGCGAAGGAGTGAATGCGGAAGCAGCTTTACTGGCTGGAGAAGACCAGTGCGCACCTGTGGGCTGGGCCACACAAAATGGAGGTACTACCGGTGGCGGCAGCGCTGCACCAGTTACCGTGACCACCCTGTCCGATCTCACTACCCGCGCCAATGGTTCCGGATCACGGGTCATTTATGTGAGTGGCACCATGGGTGCTGGTGTAGGCACCCGCGTACGCGTAGCAGCCAATACCACCATCATCGGCTTGCCGGGTGCTACTTTGTACGGCGGCTTTGATGTGAGGGGCAACAATGTGATCATCAGGAACATGATCGTTCGCGGTCCCGGTTCAGTGGATGTGGATGGCGTGGATTGTATCAGCATTGATGGTACCAGTACTACCAATGTATGGATTGATCATTGCGATATCTATGATGGACAGGATGGTAATATGGACATTACCAATGGCGCCAACTACATCAGCGTCACCTGGACAAAGTTCCGGTACACCTCTGCATCCAGCAATCACCAGTTCTGTAACCTGCTCGGCAACTCCGACAGCAAGACCAGCGACCGTGGCCGCCTCAAAGTGACCATGATGTACAATTGGTGGACTGCAGGTTGCGTAGAACGCATGCCACGTGTACGCTTCGGACAAGTGCATGTAGTGAACAACCTGTTTGATAGTCCCCAGGCCGATTATTGTGTGCGGGCGGGCATCGAGGCCGACATTCTGGTGGAAAGCAATTATTTCGATGGCGTCAATGAGCCAATTGACCTGTACGAAAATAATTTCACCGCCGTCACCTCCCGCAACAATGTGTTTAACAATACAACCGGTAATACAGCTGGCAGCGGTACCTCCTTTACGCCGCCCTATTCATTGACCATTACGCCGGCTGCCAATGTAAAAGCGGCAGTTACGGCCAGTTGTGGTGCGGGTGCTACCTTGCCATCGCCCACCACCTGCGGATGTGGAACCAATCCTTCTACATACACACTGACCACAGCAGCCAATCCTGCGGCCGGTGGCAGTATCACCCGCAGTCCGAATGCTTCTTCCTATAATGCAGGTACAGTGGTGACATTAACAGCTGTTCCGGCCAGTGGCTATACCTTCAGTAACTGGAGTGGCGGCGCCAGTGGTACCAACGCTACCACTACGGTAACCATGAATGCCAATACCAGTGTAACGGCCAACTTCACCAACAGTTCCGGCAGCACCTATACCCTCACCACTACCGCCAGCCCGGCTGCCGGTGGATCAATCACCCGTAGTCCCAATGCCAGTACCTATGCAGCAGGAACAGTAGTCACCTTAACGGCCACAGCAGCCAGCGGGTATACTTTCAGCAGTTGGAGTGGGGGAGCCAGCGGTACCAGTGCTACCACCACCACGACCATGAATGCCAATACCAGTGTAACGGCCAATTTCACCACCAGCTCTGGCGGTACTACTTTGCGCATTGATGATAAGTCTGGCACCGGTACCGGCTATTGCAGTGCAGATGGTTCAAGGGCCAATAGTTATACAGGTGCCGATGGTGGTTATTATGTGAACCTCAGTAATTCCAGTGGCAAAGGCATCACCTGGGCAGTAAGGGCTGGTGCAGCCGGCACTTATACTTTGCGCTGGCGCTATGCCAATGCAGGTTCTGCAAGCGCTACCAGTGCGCGGGTATTGGTGAATGGTGTGCAGGCGATTGCCAGTGTGGCCTTCCCCAAAACAAGCGCCTGGACCACCTGGACTACCACGGCTAATGTAACCGTTACCCTGGTGGCTGGTACCAACAAAATACGGTTGGAGATAACAGTAGCAGCTGAGTTTGCTAATATTGATTGGATAGAGATCACTGGCAACAATCCTACTGAAACTGCCTGCAGTGGCGCTGTGGGTAGCAGGATAGCCGTGCAGGATAATGCGAAAGCATCCATTCCGCTGGTGGATGAAGCGCCGGTGGTATTCCCCAATCCATCCAATGGGCAATCATCGCTGAAGCTCACGCTGGCTACACAGCAAAAGATACTGGTGAATATGTATGCAGCTGATGGTCGATTGGTACAGCAATTGGCCAACAGGTTCTTTGCTCCCGGTATTCACTTGCTGCCGGTTGATGCCAAAGGGCTGAAACCGGGCGTGTATTTTATCTCTGTAAACAATGGAACCAAAACCAAAATGGTGCAGCAACTAGTGGTACAATAGGATCTGTACAAGTGTATATAAATGTTGAGGGCTTAGCTGGCTTGTGCCGGCTAAGCCCTCAAATATTTTGGATATTTGGTTAAATAAAACTAGTTTTACACTCCCTTTTAAGAAAGCAGAAACTGCAAATTTCTGCCCCTGCATCCAAGTTCTGGGTGTAAATATAAGAGGCTCCACATTCAAAAAATAGGATCCCGCAAGTTCCTATCCCTACATTCAAAGTAGAATGTAATATGTGAGAGGCAGTGACTTGTCTTTCCAATTGATATTGGCTATAAAGTCACTTACAGCAACATTAGCATAAGCATAATAGACCGTTTAACAAATAAATGTTAAGCGGTTTTTTTATTGAAGAAAGATTCGGCCACTGCATTCAAAACTCCCCTCACGGCAGCTTCGCCACCAATCCTTCAGGAAGTAATCGTAGTATATTATAAATAATCTTCCACTTAAAGCCCGGTACGATCGTAAACCGTTTCGGAGCATTCACGATAACACCTGCTATGTAAGAAGGCTCCAGCAACAATGATTCGGGGAGGTCGAGGTGGGCCGTCATCTTGCTGCGGATATACCCCGCTACAATCGCATTGACGGTGATCTTCCGCGCAGCAAGGTATTGCCGCAAGCCAGCGAGGTAGGTAGTGAAGGCTGCCTTCGTGCTGCCATAGACAAAATTGCTTTTCCGTCCACGCACACCAGACAAGGAACTTAATCCAATGATCCTTTCCAGCTGTGTATTGGAATTGTCCATCGCAATAATATTGAGCATAGATACTGCTCCGGCATAATGCACATTCATCATCTGGTAAGTACCTGTCCAGCTGACCAGCGCTTCATCATTCGTTACCTGGAAGCCGGCAGCATACACTACAATATGCGGCCTGGCAGGCAGGCTATCATAAAAAGATTGATGGGTAGCAAAAGCTACGGCATCAAATGCCCGAACGATCACCCGTTCTTGTGCGGGGATGTTTTCCCTTACAAAACGGTCCAATTCATCCGTACTGCGGGAAGCAGCAACTACCATATGCCCCTGTTCCACATACAATTTAATGGCGGCTTTGGCTACATCGGAATTAGCGCCCAGTATCAGGATGTTTTTGCCGGCTGTTGTGTGCATGGACGCAAAGATAATCTTCCCGCGGGATGCGCCTAAGCCCTGCAAAAATTATCTGGCCCTCTATTCATCACTTCTTTCCTATTTTTAGGCCCTTATACCAAACAAATCTATGGGTACAATCATTCGCTGGGGAATACTGGGTTGCGGACACATTGCAAAGAAATTCGCTACCGACCTCCGTCTGGTAAAAGATGCCAGTCTGGTGGCCGTGGGATCCAGGAACATGGCAAAAGCCGAAGCTTTTGCAGCTGCTTTCCCGGTAGACCATAAGCATGATAGTTACGAGGCATTGGTGGCCAACCCGGCCGTGGATGTAATTTATATCGCTACTCCGCACAGCCTGCACTATGAAAATGTGTTGTTGTGCCTGCAGCATGGGAAGGCCGTCTTATGTGAAAAGCCTTTTGCCATGAACAGCCGGCAAACCAAAGCCATGATCAACCTGGCAAAAGAAAAGAAGGTGTTCTTAATGGAAGCCCTCTGGTCCAAATTCCTGCCCCAGTATGCCAAATTGCAGGAATTGCTTGGCCAGGGAAAGCTGGGCGCCATAAAGAGTGTGTTGGTCAACTTTGGGTTTAAGCCGTTGGCGCCTGTATCACCCAGGTTGTTCGATCCCTTGCTGGGCGGCGGTACCATTATGGACATCGGTATTTACAATGCTTTTCTGGCGCTGAGTGTATTGGGCAAGCCCGACACCATTGAAGCCAGCATGACGCCTGCCTCTACAGGCGTAGATGAACAATGCGCGGTATTGTTCAAATACAAGGATGGCGCCATAGCGCAACTGTTCTCTACTTTCGCTACCGACCTGGCTACAGAGGCCGATATCTGCGGTACGGAAGGACGCATTAGGCTTACCACCAGGTTCTTTGATACTGCCGCAAGAATAGAATACTATTCCGGCAGGCTCGATACCCGGGAGGTAATGGAAGTGGACAGGGAAGAAGGCTTTGGTTATCAATATGAGGCCAGGCATGTAACAGCATGCCTGCAAAAAGGGCTGACAGAAAGCCCGGTCATGAGCTTTGCCGATACACTGGAATTGATGGAAACTTTGGATGCTATCCGGAAGGCCGCCGGGATAAAATATGCTGCTGATGAATAAGAACTACCTTTACACCGTATATTGATTCAGCATAACAGACAAAAGATATGATCAAGGTAGGAGAGTACAATACATTGAAAGTGATCCGGACAGTAGATTTTGGTTTGTACCTGGAAGATGGTGCCGATGGTCTCCTCCTGCCCAAACGCTTTGTGCCACAGGGTGCTAAGGAAGGGGATGAGCTGGAAGTATTTGTGTACCACGATTCCGAGCAGCGGCTGATCGCTACTACCCAGCGCCCGCTGGGCATCGTGGGGGAGATCGTGATGCTGGAAGTAGTATCTGTTACGCCCCAGGGTGCTTTTATGGACTGGGGACTGATGAAAGACATTTTTGTACCCAAATCCAAGCAATTGATGGGCATGCGGCCCGGTGGCCGGTACCTGGTGAAAATATTCATAGATGAACAAACAGGCAGGGTGGCCGCCACAGAAAAGCTGGAGTCCTTCCTGGACAATGAAGAGCTGACGGTAAAGGAAATGGACGTGGTAGACCTTATCGTGTGGCGTCGCACAGATATTGGTTATGCGATGATCATCAACCACCGGCATACCGGCGTACTGCATTTCAATGAGATCTACAGAAATATCTCAGAAGGCGATGCCTTCAAAGGATATATCAAGCATATTTATCCCGACAATAAGATCGATGTAGTAATTGGCAAGCCCGGTTACCAGCGGGTAGAAGATGAATCAGCCAAAGTAATGCGCCTGCTGAAAGAAAACAATGGCTACCTGCCGTACAACGACAAGTCATCACCCGATGATATCTACAGCTTTTTTGGTATGAGTAAAAAGACCTTTAAAATGACTACCGGTGGTCTGTTCAAACAACGTAAAATTGCTTTCACCACCACCGGTATCAAGTCTACTGAAGAAGATTAGTTGTATTTCTTAAATACCACAATTCCATTGTGTCCACCGAAGCCGAATGTGTTGCTCATGGCTACATTCACTTCTTTTTCGATGGTCTTGCCACTCACCACGTCTAACCAGCCAGGTATGGCGGGGTCGCGTTCGTCAAGGTTTATGGTAGGAGGTATCAATGAATTTTTAATACTCAGGATAGCTGCAATGGCTTCTATTGCGCCTGCACCACCCAGCAAATGCCCTGTCATGGATTTGGTGGCGCTTACCGATAAGTTGTCCTTCTCAGTAAACAACCGGGCAATAGCGGCTACTTCGCTCAGGTCGCCCACCGGAGTGGAGGTAGCATGCGCATTCAGGTAGTCCACATCACCCACATTTAATTCGCCATCTTCCAGCGCAAATTTCATGGCCATATAGGCGCCCAGCCCTTCGGGGTGGGTAGCGGTCATATGGTAGGCGTCTGCTGTCATGGCGGCGCCTGCCAGCTCTGCATAAATGGTAGCGCCTCTTTGTTTGGCATGTTCATATTCTTCCAGCACCAGTGCACCGGCGCCTTCACCCATTACAAATCCGTCCCTGTTTACATCAAAAGGACGGGAGGCAGCTGCCGGATCGTCATTGCGTGTGGAAAGGGCTTTCATGGAGCTGAATCCGCCAATGGAAGCCTCCGTAACAGGCGCTTCAGAACCACCGGTGATCATCACTTTGGCCTTGCCCCAACGGATATAGTTGAAGGCATCCATAATGGCCGTATTGGAGGTGGCGCATGCCGATACAGTGGCATAATTAATGCCCATTAAGCCGTATTTCATGGAAATAAGTCCGGCCGCTATATTCACAATGATCTTGGGACAGAAATAGGGGCTGAACCGCGGCCCTGCATTGCCGGTGGCATATTCCTTTACCTGCTCTTCAAAAGTTTGCATACCGCCATTGCCCGAACCCCAGATCACACCCGTAGCAAAGGGATCCATCTTGCTGAAATCAAGGCCCGAGTCTTTTACAGCCTGATCGGCGGCCACCAGGGCATATTGCGTAAAGGGATCTGTTTTGCGGATGTCGGCTTTATCCAGGAAATCAGCGGAATTAAATCCTTTGAGTTCACAGGCAAACTTAGTCTTGAAGAGGGTTGCGTCGAAACGGGTAATAGGCCCCGCACCACTCTTGCCTTCAAATAGATTCTTGCCAAAGGTGGCTACATCATTGCCCAGAGGGGTAAGTGCCCCCAGGCCGGTTATAACTACTCTTTTCATAAAATTAAACCACTTGTATTTTACAAGTGAAACGCAAAAGTACAAAATAACTATTGTATTTTTGCAAGTACCTCAATTGGTTGTTTATGCGGTCAGATTGTCCTTTAAATTTCGGGCTGGAGGTCTTTGGTGACAAATGGACACTCTTAATCATAAGGGACCTCATGTTCTTCGGTAAACGCTATTACGGCGAGTTTCTGGAATCAGCGGAGGGGATATCTACCAATATCCTGGCCGACAGGCTTGCCATGTTGGAAAAGCAGAAGATCATTGTGCGGAAAAAGAGCAAAGAACACAAGCAGAAATTGATCTACAGCTTAACGCAGAAAGGAATAGATCTCCTGCCTGTCATCATTGCCATCGGTATGTGGTCTGATCAATATGCCGATAAACTCAACCCGCAAAGAGATATCATCCTGGGCGAGGCAAGAAAGAATTATACCAAAGGGATCAGACAGGTGAAGCAAAGACTGCAGGATATGCATTTAAAGTAAACCCCAGCGCAATTACCAAAGAAGCTTCCCGATCAGCGAAAGGGACCAGGCGCCCAAACCTGGAGAATTAACGAACCAACAGGGCCTAATGACAGCCCGGTCTCCTCAGTTATAGTAAAATATTCCATCATTTCAGTAAGACCTGACATTGGCCACCGGGCCATGCTCAACTAACTTCATTGTTCCGGAAAACAGGTCTTTGCAGGCCCGCAGGCTCAGGTACACCAGGCTCAATCTGGTCACCGGCAGGAGCGTGCAAGTTCGATTCCTGTTCTGGGCACAAAAGCGTAACGATTGCCTTCATTTAAATATGAATCATATGAAACTTAACTACTACGACAGTTTACAGTCCTCTCCTCATCACCCTGTAACCCATTTTGCCTTTCCCTGATCCGGCATCGTTCAAACAAGGCTACTAAACAACCTTATCGTACATACAACCCAATATGTTCCTGAAAAAATATTTTGAAGCGTTTGAGATTGGTGAGCTGCGCAAAACCATTGGCAGAACCATTACAGAAACCGACATCGTATTGCATGCCGGTCAATCCGGTGATTTTTTCCCGCACCATATGGATGAGGAATGGTGCAAGACACAGCCCTTTAAGAAAAGGATTGCCCACGGCACGCTTATTTTTTCCGTAGCCATCGGGCTTACCGCACAGGTGATCAATGAGGTATCAATGACTTACGGATATGAACGGCTCCGCTTTACCCGCCCTGTTTTTATAGGTGATACCATTACCGTATCGGTGACCATCAAAGCCAAAGGCGATCATAAGAAACCTGCTTATGGTTTGGTAACAGAACTGGTGGAAGTATTTAACCAGCACCAGGAACTGGTAATGGTTTGTGAACATTTATTACTCGTAGAAAAAGAAACAATATAAAGTCCATGGCAAGCATAACGCTAAAAGGTATTACATGGGCGCATAGCCGGGGCATCACACCCCTGCTGGCGGCTGCCCAGCGTTATAATGAGTTGTATCCCGATACTACCATCGAATGGGAAAAAAGAAGTCTGCAACACTTTGCCGATTATCCTTTGGAAAAACTCACCGCACACTACGACCTGCTGATCATTGACCACCCCTGGGTAGGCTGCGCTGCTGCTACCCAAACGGTGTTGCCATTGGATCAGCACCTGAGTAAGACCTACCTCGATGAGCAGGCCCGGCACAGCGTAGGTTTATCCCATGCCAGTTATGAATACGAAGGCCACCAATGGGCATTGGCCATCGATGCGGCCACACCCGCTGCCAGCTACCGCGAAGACCTGCTAACCCATCATCATACACCCGTGCCGCAATCCTGGCAGGAAGTGATCGCCCTGGCCGTAAAGGGAAAGATAGCCGTACCGGCCATTCCGATTGACCTGTTGATGAACTTTTATACGTTTTGTATTGCCTGCGGACAAACGCCCTTCCGGCAGGAAGGGGTGGTGGTAGAAAAAGCGACCGGCCTGCAGGCCCTGGCTGTGATGCGGCAATTGTATGCACATGTAGATCCGGCATTCTTTACCTGCAATCCCATTGCTGTGGCCGAGTTGATGAGCCGCACCAATGATTACTGGTATTGTCCTTTCGCTTATTGCTATTCGAATTATGCGCGCACCGGTTATGCGCAACACCTGTTGCAGTATACCGACGTAGTGAATTTTGGATTGGGCGAGCGATTGCAGACCACCATCGGCGGAACAGGGCTGGCAGTATCGGCATCCAGCCAACACAAGGAAGCCGCCCTCCGGTTTGCTGAAATGGTGGTATCTCCATCCTGGCAATCTACCTTATATGTACAACATGGAGGACAACCAGGGCATTTATCGGCCTGGCTGCAGGAAGATGCCAACAGCCTCACCCACCAGTTTTTCCGGAAAGTGTTGCCTGCTATGCAAAGAGGGTATCTGCGGCCAAGGTATAACGGCTACCTGTATTTCCAGGACCATGCCGGCGATCCCT
>CBIHOV010000022.1:0-142601 GCA_966211765.1 uncultured Paraflavitalea sp. | reverse complement strand
CCCCCCCCACTACAGGGGGAAGAAGAACTTTGACACAGTTTAACTTACATACCCGTGTTCTCCAATGAAGCACACATGCCTGACACATGGTTGACACCTGCTTTGTAAAACTTTCGCAATTGTGCTGACTGATAATCAAACAAATAGTTCAGCTTCCCAGTCCCAACAGGCAACCAGAATGCACGCAAGGAATTGTAAACCATACAAATAGCTTCGTCATTGGCCTAAGCTTTCATGGCATAAAAGATAATATTCAGTCCAAATTTGGTATTGTCTTCGGCCATGAAGCGTTTGTTGCGGAAATCGTAATCCCATTCGCAGCCATAATCCTTGTTGCTGTAGAGCACAGCGATACGGCCATTGATCTCAACGGCTTTGAGGTAGTCGTGGATGAGGTCATCGCCCCAGCCATTCAATTCGAAAGAAGTGGGTGGAGGTCCCTTTTCAAAAGTGAAGAAAGAGTGGTATAACTCGTGTGTATTGGGTATTTTTTTCAGGGCCTGGGGACCAAAGGTAGTGGACATCTGGGTCTCAAATGATTTGGCAAAGAGGCCATCAATATCATGGTTGCAGTCGTCAACAAATACGAAGCCGCCGTTCTGCACATACTTTTTGAAATTGGCCTGCTCCCTCCCATTGAACTGTACCAGCTTGTGACCGCTGAGATAGCAGAAAGGCACCGTAAAGATATCATCGCTGCCCAGTTCTATAATCCGTTCCTGCGGATTTACAGGAATGGTA
Source organism: uncultured Paraflavitalea sp. (assembly GCA_966211765.1). GTDB lineage: Bacteria > Bacteroidota > Bacteroidia > Chitinophagales > Chitinophagaceae > Paraflavitalea. The sequence goes on along the minus strand of CBIHOV010000022.1, from coordinate 141,860 downwards.
GTGTACTCCACCAGTGAGTTCAATAAATTTGAAGGCATGCGCTGGTCGGTATCCCAGTCGCCGGAACGATAACTTAATCGGGAGAAGGTGAATTTATTGCCCTGGTTCATAATTACTGATTGGAGACAATTTAACGGAATGAAATTGACATTAAAATTTTTATTTTTTCACAGCGGGCAAAAGAAAATGAAAGGATATGACGTCAAAATGCCCGAACTTCCGTCGCTACCGGAAAAAATACATCATCCCATACCATTAAAACCATTGTAGCGACGACTATTGCTTTCCATTGAAACATATTTTAACCAAAACTACTATTGACGTTGGTATTAACAGAAACAACAGTCGGCGATCTGCTGAAAAAGGTATCCCTACTGAAAAAAGAGATCCAGAAAGTAATAGTTGGGCAGGATATAGTACTGGAAGAAATACTGGTAGCATTACTGGCGGGTGGTCACTGCCTGCTGGAAGGCGTACCGGGGCTGGCCAAAACACTGATGGTACGAACCATGTCGCAGGCTCTGCACCTGAGTTTCCGGCGTATCCAGTTTACACCCGATCTGATGCCCTCCGATATCATTGGTACGGAGATCCTGGAAGAAGACCTGGTGACGGGCAAAAGGATGTTCACCTTTACGAAGGGCCCCATCTTTGCCAATATTCTGCTGGCAGATGAGATCAACCGCACCCCTCCCAAAACACAGTCGGCCCTGCTGGAAGCCATGCAGGAGTTTGAAGTGACCTACGCAGGCAAAACTTATCACCTCGATCGTCCTTTCTTTATACTGGCCACCCAGAACCCTATTGAGCAGGCAGGTACTTACCCGCTGCCGGAAGCACAACTGGACCGGTTCTTACTCTATGTAAAGATCGGCTACCCTTCAGAACAGGAAGAAATACAAATACTGAGCAATACCACCGGAACACGTAAAACCAAAGTAGAAGCCATTGTGAGCGGCGAAGAGATCGTTCAGCTACAGGCATTGGTAAGAGAGGTTAGCATCAACGATGACCTTACTGCCTGGGCAGGCAAACTGGTACGGGCCACCCGGCCGGATACCACTACGGCCGACTATGTAAAAGAATGGGTACGCTGGGGAGCGGGGCCAAGGGCCGGACAGGCGCTGTTGCTCACTGCCAAAGCCAGGGCCCTGCTGCATGGCCGCTATGCTGTAACGGAAGCCGATATTCAAACAATGGCTTTCCCCGTACTACGGCACCGGATACTGATGAACTTTAAAGCCGATGCAGAAAATGTGACTTCCGATATGGTCACTGCCAACCTTTTAAAAGTTATTGAACGGCCGAAAGCGTTGTGAAAAGAATACAGAATTCAGAATACAGAAGCTTTTAGCGCGGTAGTTTGGAGTTGAAAGCGCTACGTAGGAGATTTCTGTAATTCGTGCAATTCATTAAATCCGTGTAATTCGTGTTATTAGACCCAGCCATAATATTGTCACTGAGAAATCTATCACTGGCGGCCAAAACCACCATCGATGGCTTTATGACGGGCGCCAACAAAAGCTCCATCAAGGGCACGGGTATGGAGTTCAGTCAATACCGGAGTTATATGCCGGGCGATGACCTGCGCTGGATGGACTGGAAGATGTATGCACGCAGTGACCGTTATTATATCCGCGAATCGGAATCAGAAACGAATATCACTGTACGCCTGCTGGTAGATGCAAGCGCTTCCATGGACCATCGCGACGGCGCCTGGACGAAAATGGAATACGCCCGCTACCTCGCTGCCAGCCTTGCCTACCTGGGGCATATGCAGGGCGATGCTGTTGGCTTGTATGTGATGCGTGAAGACGGCATTTTCTCCCTGGCAGCCCGACAGGGCACGCAACACCTCAACCGGCTTTTTTACCAGCTGGAACAAGCCGGGCCCAAGGGCAAATTCACTGAACCCATTCACTACAAAGACATTTATGCGGGCGGCAGAAAAAGAGAACTGCTCGTATTTATTACTGATATGTACCAGCAGCAGGAAGAGATATACAAACTGCTGGACCTGCTCGGTGCATTGCGCCACGAGATCATTGTGCTGCACCTGATGGCACGCAATGAAATGGAACTGAATTATGATGGGTTCACTACACTGGAAGACCTGGAAACGGGCGCAGCTATCCAGGTAGATACAGCTGCCATCAAACAGGCCTATACAGCAAAACTGACGGCTCATTTAAACGATACCCGAAAAGCATTACTGGGACGCAATATAGGCTACCGGCTCATTGTAACAGATGAACCAGTGGATGCGGCATTGAGGGCTTTTCTGCAGGCGAGGAAGTAGGGAGTAGAATGTAGAATACAGAATTTAGAATTCAGCATATAAGATTTGTTACAGTTATTAAATCCCATAGCATTGGCAGCGACGGCAGCGGTAATCATACCGGTGCTGGTACACCTGTGGAATGTTCGCACGGGTAAAACCCTGCGTGTGGGAAGTATTGCCTTACTGGCCACCAGTGCCCGCCGGCGCGCCAGCAGCCTGCGCATTACAAACTGGCCTTTATTCCTGCTGCGTTGCTTTTTACTGTTGTTACTTGCCTTCTTGCTGGCCAGGCCAGTTTGGAACAATACCCCAAAGGGCAATGCACAAGCTGGATGGATATTGATCCCTACCCGGCAATTGGCAACAGCGCATACTCATTATGGCAGGCAGATCGATTCATTATTAGCTGCCGGACTCGAATTGCACAACCTTGGTACGGGGTTTGAAAAACTACAGTTACAAGACACGCTGCAGTACAATACCAATTCCACTGACAATAGGGCCCAGCTTCCTCCCTGGTCACTATTAAAAGTGCTGGATGCGCATCTGCCCAGGGCATTTCCGGTGCATGTGTTTACGGATAATGCTTTATCGGCTTACCAGGGCAACAGACCACTTACACAGTTGACTATACATTGGAATAGTTTTTCAACGGGGGATAGTTTGTATCGCTCGCCTGCCCTACGTTGGATAATGCCCAATGGAAAAATCAGGAACATAGAATGGGTAAGTACGCCTGCGGGAAACTATTATACTGAAAGTATAGCCGGGGCCACGCTCACCACCAACATAGATACTGCCATCATGCGGATAGGCATTTATGCTGGTAAGAATATAGCAGACGCGCAATATGTAAAAGCAGCGCTGCTGGCCATTGGACAATTTACGGGCAAACGAATCAGCACCACCCTTTTGTCGACCGGACAGGCGCCCTCCACACCACAGAACATGCTCTTCTGCCTGGATGAATTATCTGATGCCGGGCCTGAGTCCTCTCTCTTATCCTATATTACCCCGAAAGGGATCTTGTTTCAATATGATACAGGTCGTGCCATTACGCAAGCCTCCTGGCTACAGGAAGGAAGTCTGACTAAGGGCGAAAGCATGCACCACAAAATATACCGGTTCACCAGGGGGCCTGTAAAAGGTATACCCATCTGGACACTGGCCGATGGCCAGCCTTTGCTCACCATGAGGGAGCAGGAAGACAAGCGGGTGTATCATTACAAAAGCCGGTTCAATCCTGCCTGGAGTGATATGGTATGGGAAGGGGATTTTGTACAAACCTTGCTGCCGCTGGTGCTTTCCGAGCCGGTATTTACTGATGCGGTTGACCTGAGAACGATTGATGATAAACAGGTGGTGCCGGGGAACAGCCAGAATACAGAATATAGAATACAGAATACAGAAGTAAATACACTTGAAGCATCCCAGGAGAGAGAAGACTTTATTCAGGCTGATACCAGGGATCTGTCTACCCTGGCATGGATCGCAGCTTTTATACTATTTGCAGCAGAACGGTTATTGACGCACCGGCAACAACAAATGAAGCAGGATGCCTGAGCAAAACAGCCTACATATTATTCATAGCCTCAGTGGTAAATGGAGCAGGAACAACCTGGTGGCCACTGTACTCAGTGCAGTAGCTCTTGCTTTGTTGATCGCTGCCATTGGCCAATACCTGATTGGACTACCGCTATGGGCTGTTGCCACTTTATTCGTGGCAACTATTGCTGTAACCATTTGGATCAAAGGATCCAAACCACTCACACCTGCAGATATCTCCAGTTATTTAAACCGGTCGTATCCACAACTGGAAGAAAGCGCGCAATTACTGTTGATGCCAGCACAATCGCTGAGCCTGTTGCAGCAAATGCAGGTACAAAAAATAGCACCGGTACTGGTTGCCATTCCCGAACCGCCCGCCATGCGACAGTCCTTAAAAAAAGCATTGCTCCTGCTGGGCAGTGCTGTGGCAGCCAGTATACTGATCGCCCTCCTATCCTTCTTACTACCGCACAACAGGAAGCACGGGAATACAACCGCACAGCCGGCAGCCAATAAAGTGCAGGAACATATCCTGCCAGGTATCGCCTCGTTCCAAATACAGGTCACCCCACCCACCTATACCAATAATCCGCTCAGGCAACAAGAACAATTTTCACTGAAGGTGGAAGAGGACAGCAAGGTGCAGTGGGAAATACACACCAATCAAAAAGTGCACCAGCTAGCCCTTGTATTCAATAGCAAGGATACGCTGCGCCTGGCGCCCATTACTACTGACAGCACCACCTGGAGCCTGCAAAGGAATATACGGGAAGCAGGCTTTTACCAGGTAATCCTGGCCGGGCAGGCTTCGCAGTTGTACACCCTGGAAGTGATACCCGACCTACCGGTCAATATCAGCATCATTACACCACAACAATACAGCCGGATTGAACCAGGACGTGAACCACTCACCCGGCTATCCCTGCAACTGACGGATGATTATGGCATCAGGAGCGCCGGCATCGTAGCAACCAAAGCCAGTGGCAAAGGAGAAAGCGTAAGTTTTAAAGAACAGCAGCTATCCTTCCCGGTCAGCTTTGATGGCCGCCGGCAAATGGCCCTGAATAAAATACTCGATCTGCCAGCCCTGGGTATGCATGCAGGTGATGAATTGTATTTTTATGTAAAAGCATTGGATAACCGCGGACAGGAAAGCCGGTCTGATATGTACTTTGTTTCCCTGCCGGATACGGCCGAACTACTGAGCTTATCGGGAATGGAATCGGGCGTAAACCAGACACCCGAATATTTCAGGAGCCAGCGGCAGATCATCATCGACATTGAAAAGCTGTTACAGCAGCAACCCACTATTCCTAAAGACAGTTTCAATGCACGCAGCAATGAACTGGGCGATGACCAAAAACTATTGCGCCTGCGCTACGGGAAATTCCTGGGAGAAGAATGGGAAAGTGGCGGCCATAGTCCTGATGACGGACATGATCATGGGGGAGGAAACGAGATCGCATTTGGAGATATCAAGGCACTCGAGGACCAATACGCGCATAAGCATGACAATGCAGAAGACGCCAGTTATTTTGAGCCACAACAGAAAGCCCAGTTGAAAGCGATCTTAACAGAAATGTGGAGCAGTGAATTAAAACTCCGTATGTATTATCCGCGGGAGGCGTTGCCCTACGCCTATAAAGCCTTGCGCCTGCTGAAAGACATGCAGCAAAAGTCAAGGGCCTATGTGAGCAAAACTTCCATAAAAATGCCTCCGTTGAGACCTGAAAAAAGACTAACGGGTGAACTGGACAAAATAGGCACACCGCTCAATCAAAAGAACAACGCTGCTGACAACAGTACGGAAACTATTCTGCAACAAGCCATGGCTGTTTTAGAACAATTAAAACAGGCGCCGGTAGTGGCGCCGGAACAAATGCCTGCCCTGCTGGGTGCGGAAAAAAAGATCAGTGAAAAAGCGGTTCATGCACCGGTTGATTACCTGCCGGCCCTGAATGCCATCCGGCAAATAACACAGGAGCCTGGCAAAACAAACAAGGCGGCCATTGTGAAGGTGCAGGCAGCACTACAAAAAATGATGAAAGCGGCAGGGCTGTTGCCCCAACAAGGAGCTGCAGTTGACGGTAATAAGCTGGCCGACTATTATTTTAATAACTTAAACGGAAGCGGTCATTGATGAAAGAAGCAACAGGTATAATGGTAGTCTCACTGCTGCTGGTCTTATTTCTGGTATGGAAAGAAATAAGAAGACCAGCCAGGGCTCACCTGTTCCTGCGCCTGACAGCCAGTCTGCTGGGTGTGGCTGCACTGGCCTGCCTGGCATTGCCTGTTACTTATTCGGAGACCAAGGCAGGTAATAATACCGGCACAGTTGTGCTACTTACGCTGGGTTATAACAAAGACAGCCTGGCCTCTTATAAGGACTTGCCTCGATACACTACCGAGCCCAGCCTGGTTATTCCTGGTACAACCCTGATACCCGACCTGCAGTGGTTCCTGGCACAACATCCGTTGATCAATCAACTGCATGTAGTGGGCTACGGTTTGGCCGATGATGAATTGGCCGCCTCAAAAGCAATGGCTATTCCTATTCAATACCATGCGCCGGCATTGCCCGCAGGCTATACCGCAGCCGGATGGCCAAGGCAATTGCACCAGGGTGAATGGCTGGAAGTGCAAGGCAACTATAACAATCCGGGAAAAGAACCCGTAAAGATCGTACTGACGGGCTTAGGCGCCCGTTTGGATTCGGCTACAATAACGGCAGCCACCACCTCATCGTTCAGGTTGCGTTGTAAACCTGCCCATCAGGGCAGCACGCTTTATGAACTGGAAACCAGCAGCGGAGGAAAAACCCTGCTTACCCAAAAGATACCGGTACATATACTGCCGGCCAGTAACCTGCAGGTACTGCTATTGAACTCTTCACCGGACTTCGACAATAAATTCCTCAGTACCTGGCTGTATGAAAATCAATACCAGGTGGCTGTCAGGAATACGATCACCAAAGGGAAATACAGTCAGCAATTCCTCAACAGGCAAGCCATCGCTTTGTCGACCCTTTCTACTGCCCTGCTGGAAAAATTTGATGTGGTGATTGCAGATGATCAGGCTTTGGCTATACTGAATGCATCAGAAAAAGGGGCACTCCGCTCACAAATTCAAAAGGGCCTGGGATTGGTGCTGCAAACCGACAGCACTGCCTCGCTGGCTCCTTTCACTGCCGGCCTGCAGGTAAAAAAGCAATCCGGATCACCCGTCACGGCCCGGCCATTAACGATGCCAGCCGTATTTACCACCACTACGCCCTTGCAACCTGCCCAATGGTTTTCCATTGAAAACAACCGGCAGGCGCAGCCACTGGTGATGGATGACCAGGGCGCGGTGGTAACAGCCGCCATCCTTTCCGGAGCAGGTAAACTGGTGCTGAATACAGTCAACAATACCTATAGCTGGATATTGGCAGGAAACAGACAGGATTATGCACAGTTCTGGTCTTTGCTGCTGCACAAAGCCGCACGTAGCAATGCGCAGACCTCCCGGTGGGAGCAGGTATCAGCCTTCCCCACGGTGGGCAGTCCGGTAGAACTCTCGCTGGCAACAGCAGCAGCGGGTGTGCCGTCCATTGAAACACCGGCAGGCAGGGTATTCTTGTCACAAAAAGCCTGGCACCCCCATAGCTGGACGGGTAGCTACTGGCCAGTGACCAGCGGCTGGCAAACCATTCACCAGCAGGAAGACAGTCTCCAGCTATACATCTATGGCAAGGAAGATTGGACAACTATAAAAGCTGCGGCTTCCATCATCAATAATACACGGTATAGCGCAGTAAGCACGCCGGGGAAATCGTCAAATGGGACATTGAACGAAAAAGAAAAAAAACAGGTACCACCGGTCATTTTCGCGCTGGTATTCTTAGCTTGTTGTAGTTATTTGTGGTTTGAAGGGAAAAGGTAACGAGGCAACCAGGCATAGAGGCAACGAGGAAGGCATTGATGGGTTGTTTTAGACGGCTTCGACAGGCTCAGCTTGACAACAACATTGAGATATAATAAGTGAACATATATCCTTTTTTATCAACCATTAAAAACTGAGGGACTCTGCTTTGAAAAGAAAAGACTTTATCTACTACACAGGCATGAGCCTTGGCTCGCTCATGCTTCCCAAAATGTCGGCCTTTGGGCGCGATATTGACCCGGCAGAAGCACTGCAGGGCGTTGATGCAGCTGTCAAAAGAGAGCTGGCTGATGTAGCCCTGAATGCGGCCAAATCAAAAGGGGCCAGTTATGCTGATGTACGTATTGGCCGTTACCTGCGGCAATTTGTTGCCACGCGCGACAAGCGGGTGCAGGGCGTAGCCAATACCGAAAACTATGGCGTAGGTATCCGTGTGTTGGTGAATGGAGCCTGGGGCTTCGCAGCCACGAATACGGTGACCAAAGATGCAATCGCCAAAGCAGCTGAACAGGCGGTGGCGGTAGCCAAAGCCAATGCAAAGATCCAGGGCGAACCGGTTCAGCTGGCGCCGCAAAAAGGTTTCGGCGAAGTAAACTGGAAAGCACCTATTGAGATCAATGCATTTGAAGTGCCTATCAAAGAGAAGGTGGATCTGTTGCTGCAGGTAAACGATATTGCCATGACGAATGGCGCCAGCTTTGTAACAGCCATGATCTCGGCGGTAAATGAACAGAAGTATTTTGCTTCTACGGATGGCTCTTATATTGACCAGGATATACACCGTATCTACCCTACTTTCAATGTAACCAAGATAGACCGCGCCGCCGGCAAATTCATGCAGCGCAATGCACTCAGTGCCCCCATGGGCATGGGTTATGAATACATGCATGCCCGCCCGCAGGACAGACTCTCCGGTATCGTTACCCGGTATAAGGACCGGTACGATATATTGGAAGATGTTAAAAATGCCACTAAAGATGTAGACGATAAACTGAAGGCTAAATCTGTAGAGCCAGGCAAGTACGACCTGGTATTGGATCCTTCACACCTCTGGTTAACGATCCATGAATCTGTAGGTCACCCTACTGAGTTGGACCGCGTATTGGGTTATGAAGCCAACTATGCAGGCACCAGCTTCCTAACGCTGGATAAATGGCAATCTAAAAAATTCAACTTCGGCAATAAGAACGTGAATATCGTAGCCGACAAATTGCAGAAGGGATCACTTGGCGCTGTAGGCTGGGATGATGAAGGGGTGAAGTGCCGCGAGTGGGATCTTATCAAGGATGGTATTCTGGTGAACTACCAGACGATCCGCGACCAGGCGCACATCATTGGCCTGAAAGAATCACAAGGATGTTGCTACTCACAAGGCTGGGATGATGTACAATTCCAACGTATGCCCAATGTATCGCTGCGCCCGGGCAAACAAAAGCTGAGCGTAGATGATATGATCAAAAATGTAGAGAAAGGCATTTATATCATTGGCGATGGCTCCTACTCTATTGACCAGCAACGGTACAATTTCCAGTTTGGCGGTCAAACGTTTTACGAGATCACCAATGGTAAGATCACGGGCATGCTGAACGATGTGGCCTACCAGTCCAACACACAGGAGTTCTGGAATTCCTGCTCGGCGATCTGCGATGAAAGCGATTATCGCCTCGGTGGATCCTTCAATGATGGCAAGGGCCAGCCCTCACAAAGCAGCGCGGTATCGCACGGTAGTTCTACCACGCGGTTCAATGGTGTGAATGTGATCAATACAGCCCGAAAGATCGGGTAAGAAGGGGCAACGAGGCATCCAGGCAGAAAGGCAACGAGGTGCCACTGACAAACAATTATTAAACTCTTTTAAAGCATAATAACCAGTTATGGCAATATTAAGTAAAGACGAAGCACAAGCTATCATGAAAAAAGTGTTGAGCTTCGCCAAAGCTGATGAAACAGAAGTAGGTCTCGGCGGACAACAAAGCGGCAATATCCGCTATGCCCGTAATGCGGTATCTACTGCAGGTGAGGTGAGCAACCTCAACCTGAGTGTAAGTTCTTCATTTGGTAAAAGGACCGGCAATGCCACCATCAATGAATTTGATGATGCATCGCTGGAAAAGGTAGTACGCCGTGCTGAAGAGCTGGCTCGCCTGGCTCCCGAAAACCCGGAATACATGCCGTTGCTGGGTCCTTCCAACTTTACAGAGTCCATCGGATATATTCCTTCTACAGCAGCTATGACGCCCGATACACGCGCCGAAATGGTAGCGAAAAGCCTGAAAGTATCCAAGGACAACAAACTGGAATCAGCCGGCTTTCTGCAGAACAGCGCAGGCTTCCGGGCCATGGCGAATTCCAAAGGCCTGTTTGCTTACAATAAAAGTACGGATGTATCTTTTTCAGTAACCGTGCGTAACCAGGAAGGCACCGGCTCGGGCTATGTAGACCACAGCTTTAATGATGTTGGTAAATTAGATACCCTGGCCCTCACTAAAATTGCCGCCAACAAAGCAACCAGCTCTGCGGGCGCCAAAGCCATTGAACCAGGCCGTTATACGGTAATCCTGGAACCCCTGGCTGCCAGCGATATGATCGGCGGTATTATCCGTGGCTTTGAACAACGTACGGCCGATGAAGGCCGCAGCTTCATGAGCAAGAAAGGCGGCGGCACTCGCCTGGGAGAACAACTGTTTGATACGAAGGTGAATATCATCAGCGATCCCATGAACCCCGAATTGCCAGGCGCTACCTGGAGCGGTGATGGCATGCCGGTAGAGAAAACGGTATGGGTAGAGAATGGTGTAGTGAAGAACCTGGCCTGCAGCCGTTTCTGGGCGCAGAAGAAAGGACTGAAACCTTTGTCAGGCCCCGGCGGCGGCCGCTTTGGTGGCGGTGGTATGATCATGACAGGTGGTACCGCTTCTATTGAAGACATGATCAAGAATACAGAAAAAGGTATCCTTGTAACCCGCTTCTGGTATATCCGTATGGTAGACCAGCAAACGCTGGTACAAACAGGTCTTACGCGTGACGGGACTTTCTATATCGAGAATGGCCAGATCAAGTTCCCAGTAAAAAACTTCCGCTTCAATGAAAGCCCCATCATTATGCTGAACAATGTGGAAGAGCTGGGCAAGCCGGTACGCAGCGGATCATCCATTCTGCCACCGATGAAGATCAGGGACTTTACGTTTACCTCTTTGTCAGATGCTATTTAGGATACAGTAATTCCTTCCAATCGTAATAATCAATAATTATTAATTAATAATTATTGATTATTACGATTGCTGAGATACCTGTTGTTTTAGAATAATATTCTTCATTTACAAATAAAGACCTTGAAAAGAAGAAACTTTATTGGTATGGCAGGGATGGGTGCTGCAGGGGCCTTGCTCCATGGCTTACCAGCCATTGGCAGAACGATCACTGAAGCCGACGCACTTATGATACGCGCCGATACGGCTGCCAAAAAACGATTGGCTGATATAGCCCTGCAGGCAGCGCGCAGCAAAGGCGCCACCTATACGGATGTACGAATAGGCCGGTACCTCAACCAGGCTGTCATCACGCGCGATAACCGGGTACAAAATGTTGCCAATACAGAATCCTATGGCATCGGCATCCGGGTTATTGCCAATGGAAGCTGGGGATTTGCCGCTTCGGAAAAAATGGATGCCGACAGCATTGCCAAAACAGCGGCATTGGCTGTAGCGATCGCCAAAGGCAATTCCAAACTGCTTACCGAACCAGTACAACTGGCGCCTCAAAAAGGATATGGTGAAGTAAGCTGGAAAACGCCCATCGAAAAGAATGGCTTTGAAATTCCGGTCAAAGAAAAAGTAGACCTGCTGTTGAGTGTAAATGACGCCGCCCTGAAAGGTGGCGCTACCTTTATCAATGCAGCATTGTTCATGGTCAATGAGCAAAAATACTTTGCCAGCTCCGATGGTTCTTACATCGACCAGGACATTCACCGGATATGGCCCACCTTTACAGTTACCAAAACAGACAAGGCCTCCGGCAAATTTCAAACACGCGACAGCTTAAGCGCCCCGATGGGCATGGGCTTCGAATATATGTTTGCATCACCTGAACACAAGATCATTGGCGGCCCCACTACCTTGTACAAAGGCCGGTATGATATGCTGGAAGATGTGAAGGCAGCCACCATCCAGGTGGGTGAAAAAATAACTGCCAAAAGTGTAGAGCCCGGTAAGTACGACCTGGTACTGGATCCCTCGCACCTGGGACTTACTATTCATGAATCTACCGGCCACCCTACAGAACTTGACCGCGTGCTGGGTTATGAAGCCAACTATGCCGGCACCAGTTTCCTCACGCTGGATAAATGGAAGACGAAAAAATTCAATTACGGCAGCAAGCTGGTCAATATCCAGGCCGATAAACTGCAACCCGGATCGCTGGGCGCCGTAGGTTATGATGACGAAGGCGTACAGAGCGGCCAATGGGACATCATCAAAGATGGCATCCTGGTAAATTACCAGACCATCCGAGATCAGGCGCATATCCTCGGCTTACCGGCTTCACAGGGATGTTGCTATGCCGATAGCTGGGACAGTGTGCAATTCCAGCGCATGCCCAACGTATCGCTGATGCCCAATAAGCAAAGCCGTAGTGTAGCTGATATCATCAAGAGCGTGAAGAAAGGTATTTATATCATCGGTCGCGGCTCCTACTCCATTGATCAGCAACGTTACAACTTCCAGTTTGGCGGTCAGCTGTTTTATGAGATCAAAGACGGACAGATCGCAGGCATGTTGAATGATGTAGCTTATCAATCCAATACCCAGGAGTTCTGGAACTCGATGACGGATATTGCTGACAAGAATGATTATCGCCTCTTTGGCACTTTCAATGATGGCAAGGGACAGCCTTCACAGGCCAGTGCGGTATCGCATGGATCGTCCACAGCCAAATTTGAAGGGGTGAATGTTATTAATACAGCGAGGAAGATTGGATAGCAGTCGTTGAAAGCTATAGGATCTTCATAAAATGCATCAAACGCAATAATCAATAATTATTAATTAGTAATTATTGATTATTGCGTTTGAGTTAATAACAATGCCATTCTTACAACTTAGCCAGCCAATCCAATATATAATCAGCATCTTCTTTCCAGGTTGATTGTCCCAGTACAAAGTGATTGCGTCCTTTAAATTCCTTATAGTCAAGAACAGATCCATTCTGCTTATAAGCCTTATAATTCCGGAGGTTAAGGTGTGCAGGAATGATATTGTCTTCACTGCCCGAAGTGATAAGCAAGGGCACATGGGGCTTTTTCCAATCCAGTTTGGCCTGTGAGCTCAGGCCGCCGCGGGCTACGGTCTTTGATTCGGGGATGGTGTTGGCTTCCCAGGTAGCTTTCTGCTCTGCCAGGGGCATACCATTCACAAACGCAAATTGCCAGTCTTTTAAAGACATTAAATAGGTTTTCTTCACGGAAGTAAACAAGCCCAGCGATTTAAACCCACCTCTCAAAAAGCCCAATTCATAGGGGAATACACCCAATGGCGGCACGGGGTGAATAGCAACCCCTGCAGCAGCATAACCACGGTTGACCAATACCTGCGTCATCATACCACCCAGTGAATGCCCGATAATAATGGGTTTTTCGGGCAGGCTCTGTGCGTGTTTGGCATAAGAGTCGATGACCTGCGCCAGGGTTGTGGTAGCAAGCGCTACGTCATTGGGCTGACGATCACGTAGTTCCTGAGCCGTCTCAGCCTCTTTATTCGGCCATGGCGGCGCGATGGTATTGTAACCTTTGCTTTGGAAGTATTTGGCCCATTCGTCCCAGCCACGGTGAATAACGAAAGCGCCGGTAACGAACATTACTGTTTTTGATTTGACGGTTGACATATATCGGTTGGTTTGTACCCCAAAAATACCTTACCTCCTACCCTGGTTCAATAGACAATCCGGGGGAAATGTTGTATAAATCAACGGTGGGGAAACCAGCTGGAACACAAAAAAAGCCCCGTGCAGAAGCACAGGGCCGTGTGTACAAAACAAACTACTAAAACTACGCTTTATTGGATCTTTACTGAAGTGACCACATCATTGGCATTGGGCGATAGTCCGGGGAAATTGGCATTGCTGCTTGTCAGGATCCACGAAGTACCGGAGAAATTATTATTGGAATACATGATAACCGTCCAGCCCGCGGGTATGGTTACCGACGAAGCCCAGTCGTTCACGAAACCATAAGCCTGCAATTGAGCCAGGGTATAATTCCCTTTGGGTATGCTGCTGGTAGCCGTACCTCCATAGTTGGTATGCTGGAAAAATTTGACACCCGTAGCACCTCCACCTCCATTATATACAGTTGGCTGACCGTACAATACATTGGAAAAGCTGCTGAGGTAGCTGCTCACATCGTTGTTGGGCAAATTATAGGTGAGGTAGATACCATAGTTGTTATTTACCGTTTGCGTGGCAAGGGAAGCCGCGGTAGAAGAACTCGTTGAAGTGATATTCACTGCCGCAGGGCCGAGATTGGCAGCCGTGAGGCCGGGCACATTGGGTACAGACCAGGTGCCATAGATCGCGTTCCAGCTATAGTTGACCTTCGAACCAACGGTCACACCATTGTACGAAAGGCGCGAAGCGGCAGGTCCATAATAATAAAAGGAGATGATCTTATTGGGCAACAGGCTGCGCAAAGCGGTTACGAGATAGACAAAAGAGCTTGCATTGGGCTGGCCCGTTCCATTTACGCCATAGTCGCTGTACTCATCATCGAAATCAATACCATCCAGACCATAGGTATTGACAGCATTGGCCAATAATTGAGCAAAAGCCTGTGCAGCGGCCTGGCTTGGAAAATTACAAATACCGGCCCCCTGGTGATTACCGAGGATGGACAGCAATACCTTGATCCCTTTGGCCTGCGAAGGCTGGATAGTGGTAGCCCGGTTGTTCAATACTGTTGTGACCTGGGGATTAAAAAACAAAGTAGCGGCCTGGGTGGATGTATTATAATTGATGTTGGCGGCGAAAATGATCCCAATGTCAAAAAGCGGTTGGCCGGTGGCCAGGGAGTATTTTCCCACATTGGCAAAGTCATTGCTGTTGACCTCTACATACACTACACTTTTTGGGCCGCTCACACCCACAGCATTGAGGGCTTTTTCATCGTCATTGTGAATAATATCTTTTTCTTGTAAGTCCTTTTTACAGGAATAAGTTAGACATGCAATCGTTAAGAGGAATACTGTGACAGTTTTTCTGTTCGGATAGAATAGGTTTACCATAATAAGGTTTTTAGAATAATAGAATGAAATACCGTGAACGGTTTCAGCATCTTACCATAGGCCCATCAATTTTAGGTGAATCAAACTGGTTGCGGTCAGGACAAAGAGAAGCCCAGGCCCCCAAGCCCGGGCTTCTCAAGTATATCGCCATTCATGTACAGGGAATACTATTCTTAAGGCTTCTTATCCCACCATACTTTGGTGCCTGCATTATCAGGTCCGCCCAGGGTGGCAATGGCTTTATCATAGCCAGCCTTGTTGCTGTTCTTAAATTTAGAAGGAATAGGCAAGCGTTTTATAAACCCAGGTACTGTACCGTTGCTGTTGTTGACCACCACGGGGAACAATTTGGGATAGCCTGTGCGACGGAACTCTGTCCACGCTTCCTGACCATCAGGGTAAAGGGCCAGCCATTTTTGGGTGATGATCCTTTCCAGTTTTTCTTCGACGCCACCGGCAGCATTCCATTTCACGGTAATGGTGCTTAAATTGGGATTGCCTGCGGGCACATTATTGGCTCCAGCCACCTGTGATTTGGGATCTACATACGGAGCAGCCTTGCTGGCGGCATCGGCTTTATAAGCAGTAGCGGAACCTGCACCCCATTCTTCAAAGGAGCGGTCGATACCGGTTTCATAATTGATTTGCATATCGCCTGCATTGGTCCAACCTCTCAGGGCGGCTTCTGCTTTCAGTAACCAGGCTTCAGCAGCTGTTGCTACCTTGGCCTTGCCTGTCCCTTTGTCGAAATAATCGCCGTTGGCTGATTTGGCCACCGGTTTTGAGTAACCGGAATAACGGGCCTTGGCATCGATGGCCACGCCATTCCTGATACCAATGTACTGTCCTGCCACCGCTGCATCTGAAGCCGGCGCCAGGTAGTGGGAAACACGTGGGTCATTGTACCCGTTCAGGAGAGAACTGAGCGGCGCCCCGGCACGGATATCATCCCAGTCATTGATGATAACACCAATGGGGCTTTCCGTTCCATAAGATACCAGGGCATTATCGCTGATAGCAGCCAGGAGGCCGCCACTGGCAGGATCCAATGCTTTTTCTCCCTGTGTTTTAGCTGTAGCAGCATCCGCATACACGATGCGCAGGGCCAGGCGGAGGCGCAGGGTATTGGCCAACCTCAACCATTTAGCCGGGTCACCACCATATATCATATCAGCCTTTTTAAAGGCGGTACCCACTTTTTTGGTACCGGCAACATAAGGTTTTAAGTTGGTCACAGCAATATCAAGGTCAGCGAAAAATGCCTTGTATGCATCCTGTTGTGAATCGTAGTCGATCGACAGATCGGCATTGGGCTTGCCAAAATGTGAATAGATCACCGGTCCGAAAATGTCAGCCGCTTTGTGCATTTCAATAACACCGAGGATCTTGGCCATGGCCGTAGCATCGGCCAGGTCGGCCGACTTGTATTCTTTACTGAATTTTTCATAATCGGAAGTGGCCTGCATTACCCCATCATAAGCGATATTCAATATCCACTCATTCCAGCCGTCCATCATGAAATAGTTTCCATTGTTATTACCACCATTAAAGGGCGTAGGGCTCATCATATAACCACTGTATATATCCGCATTCAGGTTTTGCTGAAGCTGGTATTGCCAGTTCACATAATGCACCAGGTTGCGTTGCCCATTCTGCAGGGGCAGGATAACAGCCTGGAAATCGGCCAGGAAAACATCGGGTTTCACACCCGCAGGGTTGGTATTGGTTTCCTGGAAATCTTTGGCGCAGCCAGTTCCCAGCATGGCAGCAATGGTACAGGCGGCGGTTAATTTATATAGGGATGACTTTAACATGTTGAATTCATTTTATTCTTTTCTTAAATTAGGCTTTCCCGCTCTTCAACGGGATCTCAGCCCGACACCGGATACTAAAAAGTACATTTAAGACTAAGGCCATAACTTCTATAAGCAGGAAGACCAAAGGCATCGATACCTGTACCGCCGGCATTCACACCTGCCACTTGTTCAGGATCAAAAGGCGCATCCTTTTTAAAGAAGAACAGGTTATTACCAATAGCAGCTACCCTCAGGTCTTTCACCACCTTACTATTGACAGGTATCTGATAAGTGATAGAAATTTCGCGCAATCTTACTGCTGTGGCGCTGTACGTATATGCTGCACCTGCCGGTGTCTTTCCACCCACATACTTGTAGTAAGTTTGAGCGTCTACCGTACCACTCCAGGCATGTCCGCCTTCATCTACGGCATTATTGATGGTCACAGTATTACCATTGTTCCTGGCATCTGCTGATCTTTCGCTCACACCCATCTGATCGAGGTAGCCTTGTGTAATACTCAACACTTTGCCGCCAAATTTGCCATCAATGAGCAGGTTTATATTAAAGCGGCCAACGGAGAAGTTATTGTTCCATCCCACAATGTATTTGGGATTGGGATTGGCAAAAATGCTGTCCACAAATATAGGCAGGTGGGTAGTAGCATTTACGATCACGCGGCCCTGGTTATCCGTTTTGAAGGTACGGCCATACAGATCGCCAAATTGACCATCTACTTGCAATGCAGTATAGTTGCCACTGCTGCCCAAGGTATAGATCGCATCCTTGGTTACACCGGTTACGATGTTGGGATCAAACAGCTCAACGATCCTGTTTTTGTTATGGGAGAAGTTAACAGTGGTATTCCAGGTAAATTTCTTTGAATTGAACACTTTGTACGATACAGAAGCTTCAATCCCCGTATTCTGGATATTACCGGCATTGAAATCAGTTTTGGTAGTTTGTGTCTGCAAATTAATACCACTGAAATACTGGTTGTAGGTATTCGACTTGTACCAGGTCAGGTCCAATGAAAGCCTGTTTTGCAGGAAGGTCCATTGTGTTCCGATCTCGAAGGATTTACTCTTCTCCGGCTTGAGTTCCAGGCCTGGTGTGTTCGTGATCGGATAGCTATTGGGCGGGTTGGCGATACCACCCATATTAAAAGTATAGAGTGGATTGGTGCTGAAAGCACTCACATCATTCCCTACCTGGGCATACGACACGCGCAGCTTGGCATAATTCACAGCAGCCGGCAGCTGAAACAGATCGCTCAGCACACCACTGGCGCCCACAGAGAAGTAATTATAACCTTTTTTCTCAGTCGGCGTAAATGCCAGGGCGGAAGACCAGTCGTTACGGTCACTGAAGTCAATGAACAACTTATTCTGGTAATTCAACTGTACGGATCCAAACACTGATTGGATCTTTCTGCGCGCCGGGCTGCCGTTATCAGTATTGTAGTTGCGCAGATCAATGGTAGCTCTTTCCAATGCTGATTCGAGGAATACATTGGGAACGGTAGGCGTACCATTTACGGTGAGCATTTTTCCTTTCTGGTCCTGGATGGCTGTACCGAGTGTAAAATTCAGGCCAAAGTCCTGCGACAATTGCCTGTCGCCACTCAACAACACATCACCATATAAGTTAGTGGTATTGATCCTGGTGGTATTCAGGTTACCGTTAAAACGTGACAGTGTGCCCTGTGTAGTAGCATAGATATGGCGCTCATACTGATTGATGAAGTTGTTGATATTACCCCTGAGCTGTATGGTAAGCCATGAATTCAGCAGGTACTTTGCCGAGAGTGAGGCATATACATTCTGGTTTTTGTTATCAACCGTATTGCGGTTCATGACCCAGTAGGGATTCTGCTGGTAATCCTGACCACCCCAGCCACCACCGTTGGCCTGGTCCTTATCATAATTGATGTTCCACCAGTTTTGGGCATTGAGGTAACGGGTGGGTGAAAAATATTCATAATTCTTATAGCTGTTGAAATCAAGGCCGCGGGGAAAGAGGTACAATCCTGTAAGCGGGTTGTAATAAATACCCGGTGTGCTACGGTTATGAGCATTCTGAATACTACCGGTAAAGGTGCCATCCAGCACCAGTTTATCCTGTAATAAGCGGGTAGTTTGTCTAAAGGTAAGCGTGTGCTGCCTTAAGGTACTGGTAGGCAGGATACCCTTATTATCCGTATTGGAATAAGAAAGGTAGTTGGAAGATTTTTCATTACCAGTGGTGAGGCCGATGCTGTTGATAAAAGTGAGACCGGTTTGAAAGAAATCTTTTACATAATCGCCGGAGTTATTCGCAGCTCCTTTGGCGCCCCAGGAATCTTCACTGCCGGGACTGACAGCATCGGGCGCCGTGGACTGCTTATAATCGTATTGCAACTTGGGTAGTACAGAAACTCTGTCGACGGTAACGCTGCTGGAGAAATCGAGCTTGGCGGTACCTGATTTACCTTTTTTCGTGGCGATGAGGATTACACCATTACTTCCCTGGCTGCCATAAAGCGCCGAAGCGGAAGCTCCTTTCAATACATTGATGGATTCAATATCATCAGGATTCATCGTACTGAGGATATCACCGCCATCAGGCGCTCCATTATAAAGGCCGGCATCAGGGCCGCCAGTCTGGTTCACAATGGGCAAACCATCTATTACATACAGCGGCTGGCTGTTACGGGTAGATTTATCGCCGCGCAATACAATGCGCACCGAGCCGCCGGCGCCGCCCGAAGTACGGTTTACCTGTACCCCGGCCACCTTACCATTGAGGCTATTCAATACATTCGTACTCTTTACTGTATTTAATTCATCAGCCCCGATAGTTTGTGTAGAATAAGTAAGGGAGCGTGCCTTGCGGGTAATACCGAGAGCGGTAACTACCACCGTTTCGAGGTTTTGTGCATCTGCCTTCAAAACAATCGTCAGGGAATTTAAATTGTCACCCAGGCGTACTATTTGCCTGGCATAACCTGTAGACGAAATTTCCAGGGCGTCATCCGCGCCGGTTATAACGAGGGAAAATCGTCCGTTATCGCCCGTAGTGGTTCCGAGGCTGCTTTTATTGGCTTTGATACTGGCCGAAGCGATCGACTTACCAAGAGAGTCGGTTACTGTGCCGGTGACGGTGCGCCCCTGTGAGAACGCCTGAAAGACAACAAAAAGGAGCAGGAAACCAAGGAGACTTTGTTTCATAAGCAATCATTTTAGAGGTTTTGGTGTATAGTCCTCTAAAAAAGACTCACGATCGGAAAAACAGTACCTATTGATTTCAAAAAAAATCGGCTGGTTTCTTTAAAAAGAATATTGAAAACTAAAACCCACGCTTCTGTAGGCTGGCATGCCAAAAACATCCACCCCCACACCACCCGGATTTACGCCCGCCACCAGTTCAGGATCGAAGGGTGCATCACGCTTCAGGAAAAGAAGGTTGTTGCCAATAATTCCCAGGCGCATGTCGCCTATTTTCTTGTTGCGGAAGGGGAGTCTGTAGGCGATGGACATTTCCCGCAGGCGAATGGAGGTAGCGCTGTACATGTAGGCTTCGGCCAGCGGCGTTTTCCCGCCTATATATTTATAATAACGTTCGGCATCTACGCCGCCCTTCCAGGGCTGCCCCAATTCATCCACGGCATCTTTAAAGAATACCTGTCCACCATTATCCCGAACTTCTCCTGTGCGCCGGCTAACGCCGAGCTGATCCATATAACTTTCGGTAACACTCAATACCCTGCCGCCAAATTTCCCATCGATGAGCCAGCTAAAGGTGCAATTACGGATGGATACGCTGTTTTGCCAGCCAATGATCACATCCGGATTAGGATTACCCAGAAATATGTCATCTACCGTATAGGGCAGGCCGGTGGCTGCCGATATCACTATGTGGCCGGCAGCATTGCGCAGGAAGCCACTGCCATAAATATCTCCATAGGCCCCACCCTGCTTCAATATGCCATCATAACCACCGGTGCCACCCTGCAGCCTATATAACTGATTGGGTGTGGTGGTGGGAATAATAGCAGGATCAAACAATTCAACGACCTTATTGGTGTTGCGGGACATATTGACCGTAGTAGTCCATTCAAAACCGCTGTGCTGAATGACCTTATACCGCAAGGTGGCTTCGATACCCATGTTGCGGATATTGCCGCTATTGATGTCGGCATAGCCGCCGGAGCCGAGGCCCGGAGGTAAAGCCACTCCTTTAAAATACTGGTTTACAATATTCGACCTGTACCAGGCAGCATCGAACTGCAACCTGTTATCAAAAGCCCTCCATTGCAGGCCAATTTCCAGTGATTTGTTTTTCTCCGGTTTCAGACCAAGTCCCTGCACGGAAGCAACCGGTGCGCTTCCCGGAGGCGTAGCATTGCCCCTGGTAAAAGTGTATAAGGGGTAACTGCTGAAAGCGGCAATATCATTGCCCACTACTGCATAGGAAGCGCGGAACCGCAGGTAATCAACAAATGCGGGCAATTGCCATACTTCGTTGACGACAATGGCCGCACCGGCCGAAAAATAATTATATCCCTTATTGGCCGATGATGTATAAGCCAGGGTAGATGACCAGTCGTTGCGGTTAGAAAGGTCGATGAACAATTTATTCCGGAAATTAACCTGTACGGTACCGAGGAGCGATTGTACTTCTTTCCTGGCAGGGTTGTTTAACTTCTCATCGAAATTGCGGATATCGATGGTGTTCTTTTCAAGCGCCGACTCCAGGAATACGTTGGCTACGGTAGGCGAACCACTGATGGACACCATTTTTCCATCCAGGTATTGCAATGAAACCCCGGCCGTAAAGTTGAGTTCCCAATCATTGTTGAGCTTTCTGCTACCACTGAGTAACAGGTCACCATAGGCGGTAGTGTTGGCCGACCTGATCGTATGCATCATACCGTTGAACCTCGACAAGGTCGCCTGGGTGGTAGCATAAATATCCCGTTCATAATCGTTGGTGAAATGATTGAAATAGCCACGGGCCTGCAGGGTAAAACCATTGTTGAAATAATATTTCAAGGAAGCGGATAACCAGGCATGCTGATTACGGTTTTGTGCCCCATTGCGGGCCATCACCCACCAGGGGTTTTGCTGGTAATCCTGCCCGCCCCAGCCACCTCCATTGGCCAGGTCCTTATCGTAATTGATATTCCACCAGTTTTGTGCATAGAGATAGCGACTGGGGGAGAAATATTCAAATTCTCTAAAGCTATTCAGATCAAATCCGCGTGGCATGAGGTAAAGACCTGTAAGCGGATTGTAATAGATACCAGGGGTGAGCCTGTTTCGGGCATTCTGAATACTGCCCAGGAAACTACCATCAACAACCAATTTGTCGTTGAGGAATTTACCTGTTTGTCGAAAGCAGAGGGTGTGTTGTTTGAAACTGCCGGAGGGTAAAATACCCTGGTTGGCAGTATTGGAGTAAGACACGTATTGTGAAGACTTGGCCGTGCCTCCCGTTATGCTGACACTGTTGATGAGCGTGGTGCCTGTTTGAAAAAAATCGCGCATGTAATTACGGTCCGGCACAGTAGTGCCTTTACTGCCCCAGCTGTCCTCACTGCCGGGGTTGCTGACATCGCCCGCAGCGGACTGCCCGTAATCGTATTGCACCTGTGGCAGGATGGATGGTTTTTCGAACGTGATGCTGCTGGACAAATTAATCTTAGTGGCGCCGGCACTGCCACTCCTGGTAGTGATGAGCACTACCCCATTGCTACCCTGACTGCCATACAGGGCCGAAGCAGCGGCGCCTTTCAGTATGCTTACACTTTCAATATCGTCGGGATTGATGGTGCTGATGATATCGCCACCATCGGGAGATTCATTGTACAGGCCTGCTACGGGCCCTCCTGTAGGGTTTACAATCGGCAGGCCATCCAGTACATAGAGCGGCTGGCTATTACGCGTTGATTTATCGCCCCGCAATACTACGCGCACGGAACCTCCTGCACCGCCGGAAGTACGGTTTACCTGCACCCCAGCCACTTTGCCCTGGAGGTTATTTAGAAAATTGGTTTGCTTAACCGTACTGAATTCTTCGCCATTGACCTTTTGGGTGGAATACGTAAGCGAGCGTGTTCTGCGTGTAAGACCCAGGGCGGTGATCGTGATCTCATCGAGGCGGTCATCTGTCTTTTGTAATTTGACGGCTACAGGAGGCGTACGATCCGATACGGATATGATCTTACTGCTGTTGACATATCCCACAAAGGAGATCAATAGTGTATAGGTACCTGGGGGAACATGCTCTACCAAAAAGTTGCCGGCGGCATCTGTTTGTGCTGCCCGCTTTATTTCTTTGAGCATGACGGTAGCGCCCGCCAGGGGCAGGCTGTCTTTGCCCGTAATTACGCCATTGATGGTGTACAGTATTTTATCATCAGGCAGGGAGGCCTCTTTTTCTTTGATGACGATGATATTGTCGGTAATAACGTAGGTGAAGGGAAGATCCTTCAGACAATAATCCATCACCGTTTGTACCGATGCTTCGCGCACATCGATATCGATCTTTTTATCTTTTTTGATGAGGCGGCTGTCGTAGAAAAGTGACAGGCCACTTTGTTCCTGTACGAGGTTAAATACTTTACCGAGCGGGATACCCTTCTGCACAATAGTTACTTTCTGGGCAAAGGAGTCCAGGTGCAGTAGCAGTAGTAGTGTTGTGAGCAAAGCAAAATTGACCCGCATTCCAGCAGTTTACAAAAACGAAATTCATACAGCTGGTAGCAATTTATATCTTTTGCGCCTCTTACCATAAAAAATCACCATATTTATCGCCACCACTGCGCCATTCAACTGGCCGAGATTCTACCTAACTAAGGGTAAACCAATAAGCGATTGTCATCAATGGCACAATTGATACCACCCTCCTTCAGGGCTTTGACAATTCCGGACAACCTGGTGGCTCTTTTGATCTTTCCGTTGAACATCGCTTTGCTTACGGTGTCTTTGTACACAATATCAACATCATACCAGCGGGAAACCTGCTGCATGATGGCGGGAACGGTAGCATCGTTGAACAGAAAATACCCTTCTTTCCAGGCAATGGCTTCATTGACATCTGCCTCGGGTACCATATTCAGCTTTTCATTTTGACTGAAAAGGATTGCCTGATTGCCGGGTTTTAAAAGGGCCTGGGCGGCATGCTGTTTCACCGCTACCTGGCCCTCCAGTAAGGTTGTTTTCCAGTCTTCTCCTGCATAGGAGCAAACATTGAAATGGGTGCCAAGCACTTGCACATCAGCCCGGTTGGTGCGTACTGAAAAAGGCCGGGCGGCATCTTTCGCTACCTCAAAATATCCTTCTCCTTCCAGTTCCACTACCCGGTCATTGCCCGTGAAAGTAACCGGAAAACGCAGGGAAGAGGCGGCATTGAGCCATACCTGGGTACCATCGGACAGGATGAGCTGGTATTGGCCGCCACGGGGCACATCGATCTTGTTGTATAAAACGGGGGCGCCAGGGATTTCCTTCGGCGCTTTTTCTGCTGCCAGATAAGATACCTGCCCATCGGTGCATTTGGATATCTGCGTACGGCCCTGGAGGGACAATAAGCCTTTAGCCACACTATCCAGGTCGACCACCGAGCCATCGGCCAGGATAAGCCTGGCTTTGTTGTTACCTGGGTTAACATCGCCCTGGATGTTACTCTCCGTATGGGTGATTGGCGGAGCCTGGGGGTGTTTATTTTGCTGCAACAAGTAAAAGCTGATGGTGGACACCACCGCGATGATGGCGGCGGCAATGGCAATTTTTTTCCATAAAGTGATGACAGGCGCCCGGAGGGCCACAGGATTGTCTGCGCCTATGGCCAGTTTATCGGCTGCCAATATCTGGTCGGCGAGTTGGGCTACCCGTTGCTGGCTGGGTAATACATGCTGTGTGGTTTGCGACCCGAGCACTGCTGCGATCTGGTCGGTGACCACAAAGTCCTCATCCTCTTTCAAGGCATCTGCCAGGCTACGCAGCTCGGCCTCACTGGCCTTGCCTGCCAGCGCTTTATCCAGTAAGTCCTTTAATTGAGCTTCGTTTAACATTATTATGACCCTTTTTATACAGTTATAAAAGACGCTTACCTCATGGTTTGGTACCTATGAGCAGCAAAAAAAACAGTAACAGCGCATAGCCTGCCTTTTCCAGGTATTCACGGATAAATTTTAAAGCCCTTACGAGTGTATTCTTTACCGATTGTTCCGACAAGCCCATTTCCCGGGCTATCTCAGCTGTTTTCAAACCACCTTCCCGGCTAAGCCTGTATGCCCTGTTTTGCTGACCGGGTAGTTTGTCCACTGCCTGCTTCACCAATGCCTCTGTATGCTTAAACGCCATAAACTGCTCAGTATCCGCATGGTTTGTTTCATCGGTGGAGAGGTTGGCAACAGCCTTGCTGTGAATGGTTTGGTCGCGTAGAAAGGTAAATGCCTGGAAATAGGCGATCCGCAGGATCCAGGCCCGGGGATTGCGAATCTCCTTCAGTCTATCCCGGTGAACCCATAAGCGCAAAAACGTCTCCTGGATAATGTCTTCCGCCGCAGGGCCCGATTTCGTGACCTGAACGATCATTGGGTAGACGGCAGGCATATACCCCTGAAAAAGCTTCCTGAAAGCAGCTTCATCGCCCTCAGCTATCCGGGCAAACAATATCTTTTCATCTGACGGTTGAGCGTAAGCATCCACGGGCGGCAGTCCTTTTTTCCGAATAAAAATAGCTAATCCTCCCTTTATTGCCGCCTTTTATTAGTCAGGTACTTTCTAATAGGGATATCATAAAATTTCATGACCAGCCAGGCCAGGCCAATCAGGAGAATGGTGCCAAAGATGATGAGAAGGGTTAGCTCCGTAGTTCCTGGTTTGCGGGTAGTGAAGTAGTTGGCAAAAATCCAGATGCCCGCATAATGCGTCATGTACAGCGGATAGGATATTTGCCCTGAAAAGGCACAGAGCTTTTTTAAGCCCGGCATCAGCCTGGCGCCGGCCCCCAGGGCCACCAGTAAGGGGAAATAAAAGAGCACCACCACGGCTTCGGTTAGCCAATTGGCCTTAAAAACAGGCATCACAAAAGCCAACATCAACAGGATGGACAGGCCAATAAACCCAAGCCTGTTCTTAATGATCCAGTTGGAACGGAAAATGAGCAGTCCTGCCAGGAAGGAATAAGCCACCCGGGCACCGCCATCCCAAAAGTTATCCCTCCCCCATCCACCCATGAGGTTGCCCGCCCGATAACTAACCAGGCAAATGGTAGCCCCTGCCAGAATGGTTAAAGCGATCAATACCCGACGGCTGATCCTGGAAAGTACAAAAGCGTATAATATATTGGCTATATATTCCCAAAACAGCGACCAGGCAGGAGCATTGAAACCAAACTGGTTGAATCCGCGGTCTTCCATGATGGGAAAGGGAATGAGCAAAACTGAGCAAAGGATCAGTAGGATCAATTTACCCAGGCCGTATAAACCTGCCTGGCTCACAAAGGGATCAAACAAGAAGCCCAATAAACCCAGTACCGTACCCAGGATGACCAGTGGATGCAGTCTGATGAGCCTGGATTTAAAAAATTCCAGCACCCCCATTTGCCCGATGCGGTTATCATAAGCATATCCGATCACAAACCCGGATAAACAAAAAAAGAAGTCTACTGCTAAAAAACCATGACCGATAAAATTCTTGCTGTAGTCGGAGAATATCCATTCCATAAAATGAAAAACAACCACAGCGATGGCGGCAATACCCCTGAGCCCATCCAGTATCTCAAAATGCTGTTTGCTTTGAAGAAGGCCCGGCGCTAGCTTTTCCCTGTTCATGAATGTTGAATAATGCCAAATACAAAACAACGCTTTTGCAGACTGGTCTTTTTGCAATGACGGGTGTAAAAAATGGAGGGGCAATGTTAGGTATTTTGTAGCAATGCCAACCACGATTCATTGGGTTTGGCCAGGGAACAAATCAGTCTCTTAAGGCTACCTATAGCCAAATGGAGAGATCATGCTGAAAAATTGGGCAAAGTCTGGCAATCAACATTTTTGAACTAAAAAATGCGAGCGTTTTGGGGAAATATGGATTTTTGCCTTACATTTGCACCCCCGTTTGTAACTACTTGTTGTTGAAGCTGGTAGTTCGTAACTTTGATCAGGTTTCGGGACGTAGCGCAGCCCGGTAGCGCACTAGCATGGGGTGCTAGGGGTCGCAAGTTCGAATCTTGTCGTCCCGACGAAACAAGAAGCCCGCAGCGAAAGCTGCGGGCTTTGTTTTTTTGGCAGTGAACGGGGCTCGCCCAAACTAATGTTGACTTATGTCATTAAATTGCCAAAGTACGTTGATAATTTTCCAGGAACCATTCAACTTGACTATGTGCATATAGTCAATCCATTCGTCAGCTATTAATTTTATAGAAGCTGTCCTTTCTGAAATATCGAGAATTTTGACTTCTTTTTTGGGTGAAGATGGAAACTTATCTCCATTCTTATTATAACCTTCTGCTAACAAAACCATAGATTCAGTCGTTGTTTCACGAACGTAATCTTTCCCAGTTGCTTTGTCTTTCCAAAATGTTCTTTTTACCATTCCTGGATGCAAAGCTCTTTCCATTTGTTTAGCATTAGGCTTGTGTTGAGATTCGATGTAGTCCAGAGCAACTTGTTTTATTTCTAAGGTGTCTTGTTTTGTCTGTCCGAACGTATAATTTGTCAGAAAAAAAAGAAGGCATATAAATGAGTATTTCATACAATTTTAATTTATTCCCCTACAGGAAATAAATGATGCAATTGGAGCCCTTTTAGCAAGGGATGGGGTTCCATTTTGCTAAAATAATAATTACACGGGAAAACATCAGTTTATAAACTCTATCCAATGAAAATGCCATTAGATTTTACAACCGCATGCTGCATACATGTAGCATTTAAGCTGCTGAAGTCGTGTTAAGTCATCTAAAATGCTGGTGTATTCCTAAGTGAAGTTGAAGGAGGGATACGGGCAATAATTATTAAATGTTCAGCCATTTCTTATAGATTCGTATTGCTTCCTCCTCCATAACAGGCCCGAGTATAGTTACCGGACGGCCCCCGCGCTGTAATAATTCTGCCGCTTTCATATCCAGCACATGTGCAGGATCTTGGGTCCTGGCAATATGATGGAATGACTCCTTTCCCAAAGCATACACAATCTTTCCAATACCGCTCCAGAAGATCGCTCCGGCACACATGGGGCAAGGTTCGGTGGTAGCGTACACTGTACATCGTTGCAGAAAATCCAGTTCAAATTTCCCGCTTAGCTGGTGCACCAGGTTTATTTCGCAATGGCCTATTGCATCATTTGCTGTAACTACCGTATTTTCCCCTTCCAACAATATTTCATGATCAGGACCAATCAGGATGCACCCGAATGGCAGATTCCCTTTATCTATTGACCGTTGTGCAACTTCAAATGCTTTATGTAAAAAGTGATGATGGGTTAACATAAGTTCATTTAAGCAATTAAAACAGTGGCAATTTAAAGTGAATCAGCATTACATTCCAGGCCAGGTTTCATAAATTGAACAATAAGGCGAATGAAGTGCGGAATCTGACCTTTCCCCATGCTCCTGTAAAAGCAGGCAATCTGGTCGCCCCGACGAAAAAAGCAACTCCTTACGTAGTTGCTTTTTTGTTTTGAGTCTATTCCCTACTCAATCTTCAAGGTCCAGGCAGGCAGAACAATCTTCCGCCCGATTTATTGGGTTCCCTCCTACTGTCGTTTTGATAAATTAGCCAACAGCTTTTCGATGTTTTGCATAGACGCTGCGTATCCTTCTTTGAAGCCCATTTCAATCATCTTTTCCATACGGGCAAGCGATTCATTATAAATACTAATATTGACTGTGGTTATTCCTCCCTGTTCGCTGAACTTAAAATCCCAATCCGAACCCGGCAATTCAGGGTTTTCATCTTTGTCTGCAAAAGCATTGAACATCTTGAAATTGGTTTTCGGGGTGATGGAAGTGTATTTCTGAATTGCCCAACGCTCCTGTCCTTCCGGGCTTACCATCGCATAAAATCGTCGTCCACCCACTTCAAAGTTCATGTGTTTTGTTTTTGAAGACCAGGGTTTAGGCGCCACCCATTGGTCCAGCAGTTCTGGTTTGGTAAAAGCATCCCATACCAGCGAAAGTTCGGCATCAAATTCTCTTACAATGAACACTGTTTTTGTTGATTTGTCAACGGTAAAATCAAATAGCAAATTAGTAGTCATTTTTTTTGATTTTTAATTGTTGCTAATACTTTGTCAAGTTGATTAAATTGAGTTTCCCATAGCTTTCTGAATTGGTCTAACCATTTATCAATCTCTTTCATTTTTTGAATTTGAAGTGAATAGTAAATTTCCCTTCCTTGTTGTTCCTGCTTTATCAGCTCGCACTCTGTCAATATTTTAATGTGCTTTGATACAGCTTGTCTGCTGGTATGAAAATGCTCGGCAAGGGCATTGGGTGTCATTGCCTGTAATGCGATCATAGCGATGATGGCGCGCCTGGTGGGGTCGGCTATTGCCTGAAAAATATCTCTTCTTATTTCCATTGTCAGGTTATTAGCAACTACGTGGTTGCAAATATAAATGCAATTATCTGGTTGCGCAAGTATTTTTTTAAGTAGAAGAATATCAATAACCTGTAGATTTCTTAACAAATAGATAATACCCTCCTATCTCTTATTTCTTGAATTTTGCACCCGAATTTCTACTTTTAAACAGCTACAATCTTGACCCAAATAACTGAAATAAAGAAAGGCGATCAGGTAGCTTTTCAGGCGGCGTACGACCAGTACCACGCCAAATTGTTTCATTATTTCCTAAAACGCACTCCGCGCAATCGCGGAACAGCTGAAGTAGCGAAAGACCTTACCCAACAATCTTTTATTAAACTTTGGCAATCCAGGCATACATTGTCTGAAGCACATAATTTAGATACCCAGCTCTTTACCATTGCCAACTCCATTTTCATAGATCACCTGCGCAGGCAAGCTGTTGAGCGCAAATACCAGCACCACCTGGAAGACGATCTCGACGAGCAGTCCTCTCTTATCTATCATTCCCACACCGACTACGAATCTGCTGATTACCTTGATGTAGTTTCCGAAGACCTACCGCCTATTCGTAAAAACGTATTCATGCTCAAAATTGCCAAAGGCTATTCCAACAAAGAGGTAGCGGAACAATTGTCAGTTTCCATCAAGACAGTTGAAGATCACTATTCAAAAGCCTTAAAGCATGTGCGTTCGCTCGTTATGATCGTACTCGTTCTCCGCAGCATTTTTATCTAGTATTAACTTAATGTTAACGGCAGGGGTAAACCCTCCTGCCCTTCGTATTATCTAATGCACACACATGAAGATCACGCCAACTCTTATACAAAAGTTTTTAGATAACCAGTGTACTGCCGCTGAGGCAGAAGCTGTAGCGCGGCATCTGCAGAAGCACCCGAAACTGATGGCTGTATACCTGAAATCCTCCTGGGAGGCTGCCGGTAAAGAAGACAGCGTGCCGGCAGGTTACACAGCAGCCATGCGCGAAGCGATCAATGCAGAGATTGAAAAGCACACGCGCATTATACGGTTTCGCTGGCTGTCTGTAGCCGCTTCTCTGCTCATCATTGCAACTGTGGTATGGCTATCGGCCCCGGAGAAAAAAAAACCTGCACAAGCGCTGACAAAAACAGAAAAACAGCCGGCACTGTCGCCTGCGAGTTGGAATACATATAGCAATACTACCGCAAAGGCCTATCGTATAAAGCTGGAAGACGGTTCGGTGGTGAAACTGGCTCCGAAAGCAGTAATAAAATACCAGGAACCCTTTGGACAACAGGGTCAACGGAACATTTATATGGAAGGCGAAGCCGATTTTGATGTGGCACCTAACAAAACAAAACCTTTTACAGTACATACAAAGTTGTTTTCCACTACTGCATTGGGCACTTCTTTCAGGGTGTCGGAAACGTCGATGACATGCCGCATAAAACTATTTCACGGGAAGGTGTTGATAAAGCCCGTGATAGCCAAGCTGAAAGGCTGGAAACAGGATATTATTTTGTTGCCCGGCAATGAAATGAAATATAGCCTTGAAAAAGGCGCTGTCGCTGTTAACCAATTCAACACAGTACCTAAGCAGGAGTCTGAGCCCAGGGCCAACCAATCTTTCAATAAAGACGACAGCACCCTGGTATTCGACAATACACCCTTGCCTGATGTGATGAAAACCTTGACCAACAAGTACCATTCTACCATATTCTATGACGAAGCGCAGCTGAAAGGAAAATACTTTTCCGGTGAAGTGCTAAAAGGAGACTCCTTATCCGTATTACTGAATGTAATTGCAAACATGAATGGTTTGCGGGTTACAAAAAAGGAAGACAGCTATATAATCACGCAATCTAAGTAAACATACAGGAAACGTATACAAGGTTAGCATGCTGCCTGGCAGCGGCCTGGCCATCCTATGTGTACACGTCAAACAACTAAATTTATGAGATCAACAACGAAAAGAAGGCGAAGTGGCATACTCAGTTTGTGGGTTTTGTTCCTTTTATTACTCAATGTAGCTGCGATTGCGCAGGAGACAGTAGTTGTGAGTGGAACCGTTCTCACAGAGAGAGGTGAAGTGCTGCAGGCGGTGACTGTTATAGCTACGCGCAGATCCGACAACTCGCGCCAGTCCACTGCGATTACAAATGAAAAAGGCATTTTTACCTTCCCGCAACTGAGGATCGGTGAGGTGTACGATTTCACTTTCTCTTCAGTAGGATATGAAACCCAGTCTCACAAAGGGTTTACAGTAAAACAGGCCGGCAAATCCAATACCTTGCTGATACGCTTAAGAAGCAGATCGGATGACCTGAATGAAGTGGTGGTAACGGCATTGGGTATCAAAAAAGCTGAAAAAACGCTGGGTTATGCGCTTACAAAAGTGGATAGCACCCAGTTGACCAATGCGGTAGGCTCCAACTGGACAGATGCCCTCTCAGGCAAAGTAGCCGGTTTGAACCTTATCCGTTCCGGTTCCGGCCCGGCAGCATCCAGCAAGATCATTCTCCGGGGAGAAAACAATATTACAGGCGATAATGAGGCGCTCATAGTAGTAGATGGTGTGGTGATCAACAATGGTAGTGGTAAACGCTCTGCCAATAGCAGCGACCAGGTATATGCTACGAACTCCGACAACCTGCCGGCCGACTATGGCAGTTCTCTGAATGATATCAACCCGCAGGATATAGAAAGCGTATCTGTACTGAAAGGTCCTGCTGCAGCGGCATTGTATGGTCTGAGGGCGGCAAACGGCGCTGTCATTATCACCACCAAGAATGCACGTCAAAACAGGAAAGGGCACTTCAACGTGCGCTATACCGTGAACGGCAACCTTGAACAGGTAAACAGAACCCCCGACCTGCAATACGAGTATGGCCAGGGCCTGGCCGGTGCGCTTTTTTACTCTTACGGCACAACAGCCGATGGCGCCAGCACCAGCGGCACCAGCTCGGCTTACGGGCCTAAGTTCGATGGGCAATCGTTCTACCAATATGACCCGGTGCGCCAGACAGTAGGTTTACAGCGTACTCCCTGGAAGGCTTACGACAACATCAACGATTTTTGGGACGTAGGCACCAATCTCAGGAACAACCTCAGCCTGGATGGTAAAATAGGTAATACAGGAGTCCGGATCAACCTGGGTTCAGAAAAGAACAAATGGATTGTGCCCAACACAGGTTTCGAGCGTCAGAGTGTTGGTCTGACCACCAATTCCCAGATCACAAAGAGTTTAAAACTTTCTACCAAAATAAACTACGGCTTTAGAAACAGCGATAACCTGCCCGCAGCAGGATATGGAAACCAGTCTTTAATGTACTGGTACATGTTCTGGCAACCAAGTGCGGATTATAACTGGCTGAGAAATTACTGGGCAGGTGGTCCCGGCAGCATATACGACAGCCTTTACAAATTCATCCGCTATCCGTTCTCTTCTTTCCCCGAAAATCCATTTGCGATCGTCAATGAGTTTTTGAACAAAACAAGAAGGAACAATGTAACCGGAAACGTAACGCTGAACTACCAGGTTACAAAAGACCTGAATTTGATGCTGCGTGGCAACCTCGACTGGATGAACGATAAACGTGAGCAGGACAGGCCATTCGATGCCGGTACAAGGCTGCCAAGAGGTTCTGTAAGAAAGCAGAACATCTATTCGCAGGAACAGAGCTATGACTTCATGGCCAGGTATAACAAAAGTATAAACGGCGATATAAAACTAGGACTGACCCTAGGCGGCAGCCAGTTGTGGAATAAATATGACAAAACTGACATCAGGAACGATGGGTTGCACCTGCCGGGTATCTACACCATGGAGAATAGCGAGTACGGGCTGATTTATTTCCCCGACACCAGCCGGTACCAGTTAAATAGTATCTACGGCATTGTAAACCTGAGCTACAAAAACTTCCTCTTTGCAGAAATTACCGGCCGCGATGACTGGAACAGCGTGTTGGCCACTCCTAAAAGAACCGGCAACACCGGATTTTTCTATCCTTCTATCAACACCAGTTTCATATTGTCGGATGTAGTTCAGCTGCCACATGCCATCAACTACCTCAAATTAAGGGCATCGGCGGCGCAGGTTGGTAGCGGCGGTACCAATCCATACAGGACTTTGTATGCTTACCCCGTGGCAAACGGTGGTATTTACCCTGATAGCGCCCTTGTAAGCCCTACTACCCTGCCCAATGTTAATTTAGAGCCACTTCGTACTACCACATTCGAGTTTGGTACAGAGGCGCAGTTTTTCAACAACAGGTTAAGCGTGGATCTGGCAGTATATTTCGGGCATACCACGAACCAGCACTTATTAAGAACCGTAGATGCTTCTTCAGGTTACAATACCCAGTTGATCAATGCAGGAAAAGTAAGGAACAATGGGGTGGAAATAGGGCTTAACGCCAAACCCATTGTGAGTGGAATGGGTGGTTTTGAATGGTCTGTAATGGGAACTTTTTCTTACAACCAAAACAAGATCATGTCTATGCCGGATAGTTCAGTATTGCTGAGGGCCGGCCAGATAGCCAGCGGTCAGATAGTGGCATCTGTGGGTGGCGCGCTGGGTGATCTGTATGGCCTGGGTTATCAACGCAGTCCTGACGGACAAGTGATCTTCGACGCTACTACCGGGTTTCCAAAGATCACGGAGAATATCAAGTACCTTGGAAATACTACACCTAAATACAAATTCAGCCTTGGCAATAATTTCAGGTATAAGGGCTTCGCTTTAAGCTTCCTGTTCGATGCCCAGATTGGAGCAGTGGCTTATTCACTTACGCATTACAAACTGGTAGAGCAAGGCAAACTTAAAAGCACCCTACCAGGCAGGTACAATGGCATTATCGGTAACGGCGTAGTGCAAAACCCCGATGGATCTTACCGCAAAAATGATGTAGTGGCCAGGGATATCGACCAGTATTATCAATACAGCATGGGCTCCTATAATGCAGAGGGAAGCACCTTTAGTACAGACTTCTTAAAATTCCGTGAAGCCTCATTGAACTACAGCTTTACGCCAAGGTTCCTTAAAAAGCTTGGTTTAACTTCTGCAAACATTGGTATTTACGGGCGCGACCTGTTCATCTGGACACCCTGGCCCATATTCGATCCTGAATTTGGTACCCTTTCCGGATCAGATATCGTGAGGGGTTTTGAAGTGGGACAGTTTCCTTCCACACGCAGTATGGGATTCAATTTATCAATCGGGTTTTAATGATCGTGTGTAAGATCTGGTTAATAATAAATAAAGAAAAAAATATACGGATGAGAAAGCAATTATATATAGCGTGTATGGCTTTGATGGCCCTGACCACGCTCTATTCATGCGATAAGGGATTTGTAGAAATGAACGTAGATCCTATCAGCACGCTTGAGACCACTTCAGACAAACTGCTGGCTCCGGCACTGGTAAACTCCCTTTGGCCCGGCATGAACCGCAACAGGAGCTTCAATAATGAATTGATGCAGGTAACGGTATCGCAAAGCGATGGTGATAATACGGTGTTCAGGTACGCCTTCAGGTCGAGTATGTCCGACTATTTATGGAATGCATGGTACGTACAATTGACCAACTTTAAACAGGTAGACAGCCTGGCACGCAGAGAAAAAAGCATCAATACCTCTTACCAGGGTATCGGGAAGATCGGCAAAGTGTGGCTGTTTTCCAATCTTACAGATATATATGGGGACATTCCTTACTTCAATGCATTGAAAGGAGACCAGGATAATGTAATACCCGTTTTCGACCAGCAGAAAGATATTTACCTGGATATGTTTAAACAGCTGGAAGAAGCCAACACCCTGCTTGCAACGGGCAGTGCGATTGTAGTATCCAGTGATCCGCTGTACAAAGGTGATATCACTAAATGGAGAAAATTTGCCAATTCATTATACCTGCGCCTTTTGTTGCGCGTATCGGGTAAAGCGGAAGTGCAACAGCAATGTATTGCAAAAATTAAAGAGATCGTAACAAACCCTACTCAATATCCGATCTTTCAAAGCAATGCCGACGGAGCCAGGTTACTTTGGAGCGGTGGTACCAGTACTACCGATCCTTACACTTCGCCTTACGTAAACGGTGTGCGTGCGCAGGATTTTCGCGGTCCGGCCCTTTGCAATTTCTTTTTAGACAATCTTATTACCTGGTCTGACCCACGTTATGTTTCTTCTACTCCATTTGGATCGGGTAGCATAGGCCGTTTTGGCATTTCGCAAGCCAGTGGCGGCGGATGGTTTGGTGTAAAAAGCGCCTACCTGCCTGGTACGGGAGAAACAAAAGGATGTTACTTTCAAAGCTATGATAATGCCAGCACAGGTGGTGTCTGGTCGCTCCAGCAGAATCCATTGACCGGTATCATCATGCAATATGCCGAAGTGCAGTTTATACTGGCGGAAGCGTCAGTAAAGGGATGGATAACCGGGGATACAAAAAATTATTATTACCAGGGTATTGCATCTGCCATCAATTACTGGGTGCCTAACTTTCCTGAAAGCATTCCTTCTAGCGAATTTACCAAGCATCTGGCAAATCTTGATGCTGGCGGTGAACTTTGGGATGACAATGCTCCTTTGGAAACAAAAATGGAAATGATCCACTTACAGAAATACTATGGACTGTTTATGACCGACCTGCAACAGTGGTTTGAATACAGGCGCACCGGACATCCTGTTTTGCCAAAAGGACCAGGATTGTCAAACGGCGGCGTAATGCCGGCACGGCTGGTCTACCCTGTTTATGTACAGGCTGCCAACCCGGTAAACTATAAAGCGGCGGTAACTGTACAAGGCCCCGATGAAATATCAACCAATGTATGGTGGCAGCGGCCTTAAGTGTATCAATTATAAAAAATATAAAGATGAAATATTTAGTAAATCTATTTTTAATAATCATCGTCGCTACAGCTATCAACAGTTGTGCGAAAGATACCTATGAAAATTATTTTGGAGGCACACCTCACGACGTAGTTTCTATTTTGGATGTTCGCCCGCTGTACAAAGGCAAGGATGTAATCCTTTCAAAAGAGAACTTATATGGAGGCGACAAACTGGCTGCAGTAGTTGTATCGGACCATACAGAAAAAAACCTTCCTGAAGGCTTGCTGGTGGTGCAGGATAGCCGGCGCCTGGATACCCTGAGAGGCATTTCCATAGAATTGGGCGCGGCTGCTGCCAAATACCATCCGGGCGACTCACTAATGATCGAAATTGCAGGCAGTACCTTGACGCGTAAAAACGGGATACTGACCATTACAGGTCTTACAGAGTCCAAAATTACCGCGAAGGGCAAAGGTGTGTTGGGCATAAACGCTATCACAATTGCTCAGTTATTGGCAAATCCTGAGAAATATGAAAGCTCCCTTTGCCTCGTTAATAAATCCAGTTTCAATCCTGCGCTTCAGCCAGGAGAGGTGATCAGTGGTGCTAAAAAGATCAATGATGGTTTTGGAGACCTTACGCTTTATACTGATCCGGGTGTAAGTTATGCCCAAAGTACTCCTTTTGCACTGGCTGCCTATGTAGGAATTCCCTTCCGTACTGCAGATGGTGCTGTACAGCTCAGAACAAGGAATGGCGATGATATCGTGAATATGGGATCTTCTGCACAAGAGCTGCTAATATCCGGATTCCAGAGCGATCCTAAAGGTGGCGACGGGGGTTATGAATACGTACAAATGCTGGCCACTAAAGATATAAACTTTGTTGCCACCCCCTACAGCATTGTCTTTAGCAGCAATGCAGGCACTGCCAGTTCTGCTACCCCGTTGGATGCCGGATGGGCTACTGGCGGACAGCGTACGATCAAATGGAACATTACATCGGGCAGTGTACAAAAAGGAAAGTTCTTTTATTTTGGTTTCCAGGGTAAGAAAATAAGTGGTTCAGCAGGTAAGGATACCTTTGCCACTGCACCAACCTGGTATGCTAAAAACTATGCTACCAGTGGTACAAACCTTGGGGATGGGGGGCTTGTTCGCCCAAGTGCGTTTGGCACCTCCGGCCCCTGGGCCAACAGTGGAAACATGTGTGGAGTAGCTATATTTAAAGGTACTACTGTTACCGAAGCCTCTACGCCGGAAGATGTATTGTTTGTGTCTTCAGGTGGTGGCGCTGCTATTTACGACTTAACCAAATCGCCAATTTTAGGCTATAGGATCTGTAACAACGACTGGTACTCTATGTATTCAGTAGGTATCGATCCTGTTACCTATAAGCCTGCCGTTGTCCCTTATCTGCATTATCGTTCGGCCGGCAATACCACCAATATGCCTTACCCGATAAACGAGAAGTACCCGGAAGCCCCTACCGATGCCAGCTTGTTCAATATGATGGGTGGCATCTATAACATTACCCTTGGCAGATGGACAACCGCACGTAAGCAAGTGGTAGTGGAATTGGTACAGACTACTGCTACTATTGATACTTTAGAAAAGCATATTAGCGTAACAAGACTGGTGGAATAAACCAATTATAGATCATTAACAGGATCACATGCAAAGGGGCCACCTCAAAAGTAATGGAGGCGGCCCCTTTGCTATTAGGTAAGCCTATTCACGGATCTGTATAAAACAAAGACGTTACTTGCAATTTTCGCTGCAGACCTACTTGAGCACCGACAGGTCATGTAGCCAATGCCCACGTTGATTGCTCCAAACGGAGACAAGCGCTTCCCGCTTTAATCCATCTTCCAGACTTTGTAAAACCTTGAAGGCATCTCCATAAGTTTTTGCACTGTTGGCTGCCTTCGTGAAGTTCTTAAGATTGAAAGTGCTTTTGAACATCCCGGGCTTGATATAATTGGCGAGGAACAAAGCGTTTTTTGCAAGCGCATATCCATTGGGCGTCGTCGCTGCCGTACTCGTCCAGGATGTTTTCTTGAGCAGCCAGTGGTCGGTCAGGCTATTGGGCACAATAGCTTGCGAGAATTGGACAATCAAACGACCCGCATCGGTGGTAGCGGTGGCCTGGGTCTGGGACTGGCTCTGGGTGATGGCAAGGGTGAAAACGATCAACAGGGGGGCTATCCTTTTCATTAGTAAGTTTTTTTTCAATATACGCTTTTTGCGGGTCTTCATACCAGAATCGGGCTTCCTTTGAACTGCCTAGCAGGCACAATTGATTGTTAACCCAACGGTTTGTTCTGCTCCTTCTGTTTGATAGCCATCAAATTTCCACCATTCAATGCCGCCCATCAACTCACGTACATCAAAACCAAGTTTGGCCATATTTAACGCCCCTTTTGTCGATGCATTACACCCAATGCCGTCACAGTATACTACATACAGCATGTTTTTGTCGAAATGACTTGTTGACTGTTCATTCATATCCCGGTGGTTCAGGTTCACCGCACCGGGAATGCGTTCCTTTTCCCAGGCAAAATGCTTACGTGCATCGATTACGACAATTTTCTCCTTTGCTTCGAGTGCTGCGAACAGGTCGGAAGGATCCATCTCGAAGGCTAATTTGTGTTGGTAATGTTCAACTGCTGTTTTCATGCTACAATTATTTTATTGTCAAATGTAGGCGCAGTATTAGTTACAATTGCATGAAAAGTATTGCAGGTGCACATGAGTAGAATGCATGTTGCCCAACCCCGATGAGATATACCTTTGTCTGTATGTCGGGTAAAATAAAATACAGTATTCGTGCGATTAAGCCGGGAGATGTAGATGAACTTTTGGTATTACTGCAAGAGCACGCTCTTTTTGAAAGGGCCGATTTCCAGCCCAATGGAAAAAAAGAAAAGTTAACAACTGCAATTTTCAACCCAAGCCCCAAACTATATTGCTGGGTAGTCGAAACGGACACCGGCCTTAATGGTTTTGCAACTTATACCATTGATTATTCGACCTGGGATGCAGCTAACTTTATCTACCTGGATTGCCTTTTCCTACGTGCAGTTTGCCGCGGAATGGGTATTGGCAGTGAAATAATATCGAGGTTAAAAGACAGGGCAATAGCTGAAAACTGCGTTGCCATTCAATGGCAAACGCCCCCATTTAACAAAGACGCCATCAATTTCTACCTAAAAAAACAGGCGCAAAGCAGCCAGAAAGTGAGATTTAAACTCAGCGTGGTGTAGCCATTAGTGATTTACCGGGCTAAACGGTTTATCAAAGTCCTCACCATACTCCTCCTTTTCTTTTTTCATAACCTTCCCACTACGGGGATCCATAAATGAGATTACCCGGTATCTCTTGTTGTTTTCTGTGATATAAGAACGAGCCTCGTAATGATAAATTCCTCGTCTGACACCTCCTTTTTGCTCACCATCCCAATTAAACGCAATACGCCCGACTGAGTCTGTAGTTTTTTTATCACGCATCACCAAAGTCCTGATCTTCTCCAGAGACAGGAAATCCCTTGGCCGGGCGCTGGTATCCAACGGGATCCCATCCACAAAACATAAATAATCATAGCCACTGGACAGAAATTCCTTTAAGGCCCCTTGTTCGCGCTCTATCGTTATCCGAATCCCTTTTTCGTTAATATTCCTGATCAGGTAAACATAATCATAGGCCTTCGGAAATAGTTTATGAGCTTTAAAAAAGAGCGTGTCTTTCCATTGCGTACCAAAAGAACCCTGCCCGGAAAAGGGATTGGACTTTTCTACTGACAAATAATAATTATCCGCTAAGAATTTTTCAGATGTCAGTGAAATGATTATTGAATCTGCTTTGCGTTTAAAAGCGAAAAAATCTTCCATGTAATTCTGGCCATAACCAGCGTGGAGCAGGGAGACCAGCGCAAGCATAGAAAGAAGCATCTTTTTCATCCTGGGAGGGTTTGGGGTTTATCAATTTGATAAACAATTTATAGCGTTTAAATTGGTATTCAAAATGGCTGCAAAAGATAGTATAATTTCAAACCCGCCACTAATAAATGTGAAGCTTCCGTTATGAATAAAAATTGTTATTATTGAGGAAATATAACACATGAGGAAATTTGCCTATTCATGTTTGTTGGCTGGAATTTTAGGTGCATGCAACAATCCCAATCCAACCGGTAAAAGTTTTGTTGATGTAAATGGAATTGACACTTCTATAAATCCTGGCGATAATTTCTTCCGCTATGTTAATGGGCAATGGTATGATACGGTGAAGATCGCAGATGACCAAAAAGGAGTAGGCTCCTATTCCTTCCTCAATATCCCCCAAAAGCAACTGCTGCAACATATACTGGATAGTGTTTCAAGATCACAGCCTGCTGCAGGAAGCATTGAACAGCAAGTGGGAGACTTCTATGCGGCTGGCATGGATACGGCCACCATTGATCAGCGTGGAAATGGGCCCATCCAACCAATCCTTACACGTATCGACAATATCAGTGATGTCCCCTCACTGATCAAATTTGTAGCCGTCGAACTGAAAACGGGCAACCCATCCATTGTCAATTTTTATATTGCCCCTGACAACAAAAACAGCAATATCAATATAGCCCATGCTGTTCAGACCGGCATTGGTTTGCCTGACCGCGATTATTATTTTAAAACAGATGCTGCTACCCTCAACATACAGGAAGCCTATAAAAAATACATTACCACCCTATTTCAATTAACAGGCAGCGATCTGGCCAATGCCTCGAAGCTGGCAGCCATTGTGTACGATATCGAAAAACAAATTGCCGCATCGCATAAGACGAATGTCGAACTCAGGGATATCAATGCTAATTATAATAAAACTCCGGTAGCAGCCATCAGCAAGACACAGCCCAATATCGGTTGGGAGGCGTTGCTTGCAAATTTGGAAGCAAAGACTGATTCCATTGATATCAGTCAAATCCCGTATTACGTAAAGCTAAATGCATTACTGAGATCCATCTCTATTGATGATTGGAAGACCTATCTAAAAGCAGCAACCCTGAAAAATTATGCTGACGATCTTAGTAAGCCTTTCATGGATGCATCATTTGAATTTACTAAAGTATTGTCTGGGCAGGCTACTCAAAAAAAACGCAGTCAGATCCTGACCGAAAAAGTAGATGGCCTGCTAGGGCAAGCGCTGGCACAGATCTATGTAAGAAGATATTTCAATGAGGATGCAAAAAAACGAGTGCTCGACCTGGTCAACAACCTGCAAAAAGCGTTCGAAAACCGGATCAACCACCTTGATTGGATGAGTGACAGCACAAAACAAAAAGCCAAAGAAAAATTATATGCGATCACCAAAAAAATTGGCTATCCCGATAAATGGCGGAATTACGATAAGGTACAGATCAACAGGACTAAATACTTCGAAAATCTACTTTCGCTATACCAAAACGAGTATCAATTTCAATTATCAAAATTAAATAAGCCGGTTGACAGATCAGAATGGGGTACAACACCGCCTACCGTTACCGCTTACTACAATCCTTCTTTTAATGAGATTGTCTTCCCGGCAGGCATTTTACAATTCCCCTATTTCGATTTTTCGGCAGATGATGCCATTAATTATGGTGGGATCGGAATGGTTATAGGACATGAGTTGACACATGCCTTTGATGACCAAGGGGCACAGTTTGATAAGGAGGGCAATGTAAAAAATTGGTGGACAAAGGAAGATTACGAACGGTTCAGGGCAAAAACAAAAAGGGTTATTGACTTATACAGTTCCTTCACAGTGTTAGATACTGTTCATATAAATGGGGCGCTGACAGTGGGCGAAAACACCGCAGACAATGGCGGCATCGCCATTGCTTACGATGCTTTTAAAATGACGCAGCAAGGAAAGGACTCCATTAAAATTGATGGATTTACCCCGGATCAACGGTTCTATCTATCCATTGCCAGGATCTGGCGGGTGAAAACAAGGGATGCGTTTTTACGCATGTATGTGAATACTGATCCACATTCACCAGCCATGTGGCGTGTAAATGGCCCCCTGATGAGTGCTGCCCCTTTTTACAAAGCATTTAATGTGCAGTCTGGAAGTAACAACTACAGATCCGAAGATGAAAGGATAAAGATCTGGTAGGGGGTTATCAACCTCAGGACCGGGCATACTCACTGGGTGTTTTCCCAAACTGTTTTTTGAATTCTTTGCTGAAGTATTTACTGTCTTCATAACCTACCATAAAAGCTATTTCATATACGGTATACCTGTTCTCCTGCAGGAGTTGGGTTGCCTTTTTCAGGCGGAGTGATTTTACAAAGTCGTTTGCACTCATACCCGTGATCGCTTTTATCTTTTTAAACAACACCGGCTGGCTCATGGCAGCTTTTTTGGACAGGTAGGCAATACCAAATGCCGGATCACCCATGTTCTCTTCCACCATTTCGGTAATGTTTTTTAAAAAGGCTTCATCCAGGGGATGCAGGGCAACAGGCGTGCTAGACAAATTTTCAATACTTACAGTCCCTCCACTTTCCGCTGCCTGCTCAGCAGGGTCCATATTCAACTGCTGCCGGAATTGCTGCCATAAGCGCTCACGCGATGCCAGCAGGTTACGGATCTGCAGTTCCAATACCTGTATGCTAAATGGCTTGGTCAGGTATACGTCTGCTCCTGTTTGTAAACCACTTACCTGATGCTGTACTTCGGTTTTGGCGGTAAGCAGGATAACCGGGATATGACTGGTACGCACATCATTCTTCATCCTGCTGCAAAATGTAAGTCCATCCATTTCCGGCATCATCACATCACTGATCACCAGATCGGGCACGGATTCCATAGCCTGGCTGAGCCCCTCCAGGCCATTATTGCTTTCCAAAATATGGTATTGCTGCTGCAATGCATTTTTGATGAATGTCCTGATGCCTGCATTGTCCTCTACCAGCAACACCGTGTTCTTTATTGCTTCCGTGGGACTTAGTAATGAGGCAGGCCCGGCTTGCCCGGTTGGCGCTATCGCCATATCCTGTGCCGTGACAATTGTTGACGAATGATTGACTATCTGTGCTGTTGAAAAATGCGAATTCCCTTTTGGTAATGCTATGGTAAAACAGGTTATATATTGACCATCGGTGCTTTTTTCACTGGAAACAACCAGCGTACCCTTATGTATTTCTACAATGCTTTTTGACAATGCCAGGCCAATGCCATACCCGGTGTTTTGCTTTCCGAAACTGTCTCCCTGGAAATAATTCTCAAACAGCCGCTCAATGTTTTCTTTGGCAATTCCCCGGCCATTGTCTGTTACCCTGATCTCCACCGTGCTGTCATTTTCTTCAATACCCATACTGATATAGCCCCCGTCTGGCGTGAATTTAAAAGCATTTGATAGAAGATTGAAAAACACTTTCTCCAATTGCTCCTTATCAAACCATGCTTCTATGGCAGGGGAAGAACTGATAAAACCGGCCCGTATATTTCTTGAAACAGACTGATCATGGAA
This sequence comes from uncultured Paraflavitalea sp., assembly GCA_966211765.1. Classification (GTDB taxonomy): domain Bacteria; phylum Bacteroidota; class Bacteroidia; order Chitinophagales; family Chitinophagaceae; genus Paraflavitalea. The sequence continues at coordinate 98,168 of CBIHOV010000022.1, read as the reverse complement.
AGCATCGAATACAGATCCCGCCAAAGAAACGATGTCCCAGCGGTATACCTGCAGCGGCAAGTGTCCTGTTTCAGCTTTCCTGAAATCCATCAATTCATTGACCAATTGCAAGAGGCTCTCTGAATTGGTCTTAATGGTCCGCAACAATTGTTTTTCATAGTGATCATGGCGATCCGAGTGGATGAGCTTTTCTGCAGGTCCGGTGATCAGGGAAAGATGGGTACGTATTTCGTGTGAGATATTCGTAAAGAAGTTAAGCTTTAGCCGGGTAAGCTCCTGGTTACGCCGCAGCAGGGCCCGCAGGAAGAAGAACCGCACGATAAAAAAGACAAGGGTAATGAACAGCAACCCATAAATGATGTAAGCCCACCATGTTTTCCAGAAAGGTGGTGATACTATTATTTTCAGTGTGGCAGGCAGGCTCCATATACCATCGTTATTGGCGCCCTTTACTGCAAATGTATAGGTGCCGGGTGCCAGGTTGGACCAGGAGGCAGATGCCAGGGGGGTATAGGTCCAGTCTTTGTCAATCCCTTCCAGCTTATAGGCATAGCTGTTTTTTTGGGGCTTGATGTAATTCAGGATCGCAAAATCAAGGGTCAGTACATTCTGATCATAGTTAAGCCGTATCTCCGGCGTGAAGCTGATGTCCCTGGTAAGGATATGATCGGGGCCATTGATGGCTACAGGCCGGCCAAAAAGTTTCAGGTCGGTAATAAATACAGGCGGCACCACAGTATTTTCTTTGACCCTATCGGGATAAAAAACAGCAAAGCCCTTGTACCCTCCCAGGAAAAGCTCACCGCTTTTGCTTTTATAACAGGCATTGTTGTTGAAAACATTTCCCGCCAGTCCATCAGCCTCCGTGTATACCGTAATGCTGCCACTATCCGGATCCAGCCTGGCCATGCCATTGGCCGTACCTGCCCAAATATCTTTCCTGTTATTGTCCTGCAGAATGCTCAGTACATTGTTGTCTGGCAGTCCGTTTTGCTGCGTATAGGCGGCTATTTTAACGCCTGCGTTATTGTATACAAGAAGACCATTATAATAGGTACCGGCCCATATATTTCCCCGGGCATCTTCCATCAGGCTGTTCACATAACAGGGGTAGCTGCCTGTCTTTTCTTCTATTAGCTTTACCTGGTTGGCAGCTATTAAATAAAGGCCGGCGGCCGTGCCTACCCATACCTGGTGATCGGCCGTTTCCAGGAATGAAAGAATGGCCTTATTGCCAATAGCCGCTTTTATGACGTTGCCTTCCGGAAAAGGGCTAAGGCTGGTGCCCTGTTTCCTGAACAGTTTGATGCCAGCCGTCTCAGTGCCTATCCAGAATATCCCTTTGCTGTCTTCCAGCAGGCAGGGTATTTCTGCGCCCAAAGTTTCAGGGTCATTGTCTTTGTACAGGTATCGTTTGAAACTGTTGGTGGCCGGGTCAAAAAGATTCAGGCCCCCGCCATGTGTGCCTGCCCATATATTTCCTAACCGGTCTTTGTAAATGGTCTTTACCAGGTTGGAACCAATACTGGTAGCATCTGCCGCTTTGTGCTGGTAATATATCACCTGGCCCGTTTGCCTGTCCATATAATTCAACCCTCCCCCTTCGGTGCCGATCCAAAGATTGTGCTGATCGTCTTCCACGATAGCGCTCACTACATTGTTGCTCAGCCGGCATTGCCTGGAGCTGTTGTTGTACACCGTAAAGCCGGTACTGAAAGCAGGATAGCAATTAACGCCGCCGAAAAAGGTGCCCACCCATATATTTCCAGTATTGTCCCTAAAAAGACTGTGCACAGAGTTCTGGCTTAAACTGTTCTTATCCCATGGATCGTTTACGAAAGAAGTGAAGCTGCCAGAACGAAGGTCCAGCGTAGACAGCCCTTCCTGCGTCCCGATCCAAATATGCTCCTGACCATCGTACAATAATTTCCGGATATGGTTATTGACCAGCCCGCCGGGAACGCGGTCGGCCTCTACATAATGGACAAAGCTGTCCTGTTGTGCATCATACCTGTTCAATCCGCCGTTGAGGGTACCCATCCACAGATAGCCCTGTTTATCCTGGGTAATGCTTGTTACCTGGTTATCGCTGAGGCTGTTGTTATTTGCAGGATCACGCCTCCGCACCGAGGCCTCAAAACCAGCAGCAGTGGAGGTGATCTTCACCAGGCCGTCGTAGGTGCCCGCCCAGAGAATACCGCTGCGGTCTTCATACATACAGAGCACTCCCCTGGATGGAAAATCTTTATGACCGGCAAAAGAATGGAATACGGGTTTTTCCCTGCCCGACAGCAGGAATAAGCTTTTAGGAGTGCCTATCCACAAACGTTTTTGGCGATCTTCATAAATGCAGGTAATAGCGATGCTGCCTGCCTGCCCATTGGCGCCTGTGACCGGCACCCGCTCAAATTTATCTGCTGCAGCCTTGTACCTGTGCAGCCCATCCCGGGTGCCCACCCAGAGGGTCTGTTTGCTATCGCAAAGCAGGGACAGGATATAATTATTGCTCAGGCTGGAGCTGTCGCCAGGCCTGTTCTTATACACCGTAATTTTCCTTGAATCGTATTTGTTCAACCCATTCCTGGTGCCCAGCCACATAAATCCCCGGCTATCCTCCGCTACACATAGTACCGAGTTTTGCGACAAGCCTTTTTCCACATCCAGACGGTCGAACCAGCGTGGTTGCGCCGAACTGATGGACGGGACGGCAAAAAGGAATAACAATAGCAGGGGAAACCTCATATATTGGGCAAAACGCTTATTCGAGATAAAACTAGCTTTTTCTTTTTATAAACAGGTTAGGTTGGTCAGGTAGCGCCGGAGATATACCTCCCAGGCTGGAATTTTCAGGGTATTTTAAAAAATCACCCCATTCTGTCGATTTTTTAACCCATTGGCTATCACAAATTCACGGAATTTCATCGTTGTTATTTATTTACTCAACCTGACTATTTATGCGATTGCGTTTTTGCCGTTTGCTGCATGCTGATGCAGTAATAAAGATCTCCCGCTTATTATTAGTATCCCTGCTTTTTATTCCCGGAATTGCGTTCGGTCAACGAACGATTGAAGGTATCGTAAATGATACTGCCGGAAAAGCACTGCCCGGGATCTCCGTCACGATCAAAGGAAAGAAACTGGCCACACAGACCGACCCCACTGGCCGCTTTAAACTGGCCGCCGCCACCGGCGACCTGCTCGTTTTTTCTGCCACCAATTATGAAGAGGTGGAAATAAAGGCAGATGACCGGTCTGAATACCGCATTGTCCTCAGACCTAAAGTGAAGGACCTGGATGATGTCATTGTGATCGGTTATGGCACTACCACCAAAGGTGATGTGACAGGCTCGGTTTCCCGGGCGCCAACGGCCAGTATGCAGAAAGCGCCTGTCCGATCTTTCGATGAGGCCCTGGGCGGACGGGTGGCCGGCGTATCAGTAGCCTCTGTAGACGGCCAGCCTGGTTCTTCGGTGAATATTGTGATCAGGGGCAACAATTCAGTGACCCAGGATAATTCGCCCCTGTATGTGGTGGACGGATTTCCCATTGAATCGCCCAATAACAATGTGATCAATCCACAGGACATTGAATCGATGGACGTGCTGAAAGATGCTTCGGCCACCGCTATCTATGGGGCCCGGGGCGCCAACGGCGTCATTATTATTACAACTAAAAAAGGGAAAACAGGTCCTCCTGCAGTTTCCTTTAATGCTTCCTACGGGATACAGAAGACCATCAATACGATGGATCTGATGAGTCCCTATGAGTTTGTCAAATACCAACTGGAAAAAGATTATGGAGAAGGCGCCAAAACTTACCTGACGGATGGAAAAACACTGGAATCATACCGGGACGTACCCGAAATAGACTGGCAATCCAACATGTTCAGGACCGCTCCCATGAAAAATTATTCCTTATCCGTGACCGGCGGGAATAATTATACCAAGTATTACCTGTCCGGAAATATATTCGACCAGGACGGCATCATTATCAATTCCGGGTATAAACGTTACCAGGGAACCATATCACTGGACCAGGTGTTGAGCACGAAGGTAAAAGCAGGGGTATATGTTAACTACAGTTACCTCAACCAGTCGGGTCTTACCCCTTCAGGTGTTTCCAACCAGAATTCAACCACAGGCACCCTGTTCAGTGTATGGGGCTATCGGAACTTCCCCATCAGCGGGGTGCCCAACCTGGAAGACATATTATTCGATCCCGGAGTGGATGGTGCTGTGGATGCACGGATCAACCCCGTATTGAACCAGCAGCATGCTTTGCGGGAAAACCTGTCGACCAATACCATCATTAATGCCTATACAGAGTTCACTCTCCTCCCCGATCTTAAGTTGAAGGTAACAGCCGGCATTACCAACAACCTTACACAAATGAACCAGTTCAATGATACGTTCACCGTGTATGGTAATAAGAATAGCCGCCTGGGCTCCACCAAGGGGATCAATGGCTCGGTGATCTTTTTAAAGAATACCACCTGGATGAATGAGAATACGCTGAGCTATTACAAAAAGATCGGCTCCAATCATAACCTCACCTTTGTAGCAGGCTATTCCCAAACCGGCAACAAGACTGCCCGGTATGGCGCCAGCGCTACTAACCTGCCCAATGCAGACCTGGGCATTAGCGGGCTGAATGAAGGCACCCCTGAAACGGTTACGGCACTTACTTCCTCCTGGGGACTGGTCTCTTTCCTGGGCAGGGTGGATTACAAATACAAGTCAACTTACCTGCTCACGCTTTCGTACCGGGCCGATGGCTCTTCCAAATTTACGTCCAACAACAGGTGGGGCTATTTCCCTTCAGCAGCCCTGGCCTGGCGTTTCAAACAGGAAAAATTCATGCGGTCATTCAGTGTGCTATCGGATGGAAAGCTTCGTATGAGCTATGGTGTGACCGGCAATAACCGGATCGGGGATTTTGCCTATTTATCATCTATCGCTGTAGCCACCAATTCGCAGGGATATACTTTCGGCAATGCCACTTCTCCTGGCGCTTTTGCTTCCAGTTTCGGCAACGGGGGCTTGAAGTGGGAAACTACCTCCCAGTTGAACCTGGGTACAGACCTGAGTTTTCTGGGCAACCGCATTAACCTGACAGCAGAAGTATACCGCAAGAAAACAACCGACCTGCTATTGTATGCCAACTTACCACTTTCACTGGGCTATGCGGCGGCCCTCCGCAATATCGGAAGTGTTGAAAATAAAGGACTGGAATTGACATTGAATACGGTGAATGTGAACACTAAGAACTTTTCCTGGAAAAGCAATTTCAATATTTCCTTTAATAAAAGCAAGATACTGGCGCTGACAGAAAACCAATCGTCCATTACGTCCACGGCTCCCTTCGATTTTTACTTTTCCACCATACCCTCCTATATTTCCCAGGTGGGTAATCAACTGGGTATGATGTACGGGTATATCTGGGAAGGCGTATACCAATACAGCGATTTCGACAAAGCAACCAATGGCAATTATATACTGAAAGACAAAATAGCTTCCAATGGAAATTTAAGAAGCGCTATTCAACCGGGCGATATTAAATTTCGTGACATCAATGGCGATCTGACCATCGATGCCAGCGATTATACCATCATCGGCAAGGGATTGCCCATTCATACAGGCGGCTTTAATAATGATTTTACTTATAAGTCTTTTGACCTGAACGTTTTCTTTCAATGGTCTTATGGCAATGATATTGTGAATGCTAACCGCTACATCTTTGAAGGCAATCTTTTCGGCCGCACCAATCTTAACCAGTTTGCCAGTTATACCAACCGGTGGTCGCCGGAAAACACCAGCTCTACCCTGTACCGCACGGGCGGAGGTGGACCTACTACACCTACCGGCGCCAATTCGAGGGTAATAGAAGATGGCTCTTACCTACGGCTTAAAACAGTCTCGCTGGGTTATAGCCTGCCGCAAAGCCTGATGAAAAGGATCAAGGTGAGATCCTGCCGGTTCTATGTTTCAGCACAGAACCTGCTCACCTGGACAAGTTATTCCGGAATGGATCCCGAGGTGAGCGTGTTCAACTCAGTTTTAACACCCGGTTTCGATTACTCTGCTTATCCCCGCCCCCGTGTGGTGACCTTCGGCGTAAATGTGAATTTATAAACTTACTCAACTACGATCTAAATCTTTTGATATGAGACGGTTCCTGCTGATGCCATTGTTTTTCCTGATTACCCTGTCCTGCAATAAGGTGTTGGATAAAAAGCCAACCGATTTTGTAGAGCCAGGCAATTACTACAACAGCGAAAGCGATCTGAACCTCGCGCTGACCGCTGTATATGACCTGCTGGGCAATGAATATTTATATACCAGCTCCCTGTGGTTCCAGTTGGGTATTTGTACCGATGAGGCATTCTATGCTTTTAGTTCCAACTCCTATTCGGCCCCTATGTTTTACCAATATGATTATACGAATGTATATATAACGGGGCTGTGGCAGCAATGCTATATCGGAATTGAAAGGGCCAACCTGTTGATCGCAAATATTAACAGGCCCGCAATGGATGAAACCAAAAGGCAGGCCATCCTGGGAGAAGCCTTGTTCCTGAGAGCTTATTACCATTTTCTGCTGGTCAGCAATTATGGGGATGTTCCTTTAAAGCTCACCCCCAGTACAGACGTTAATTCGGTAAATATTGCAAGAACACCGGCCAGGGAAGTGTATGAAAAGATCATTGCTGATCTGAAGGAAGCCGAGGCCAAAGTAAAAACGATCACTGTAATTGGTCATTCCAGTCGCGTTTCAAAAACTGCGATACAAGGCATCCTTGCCCGGATATGCCTGTACATGGCCGGAAACCCGTTACAGGACCAATCGAAATACGCGGAAGCATTGTATTGGGCCAAACAGGTGGTGGCCAGCAATGAACATGCCCTGCGCACTACTTACAACGCAACCATTACCAATTCGGCTTATAGCCAGATATTCATTAATGAATCGCAGGATATTTATGATGTGAAGGAATGTATTTGGGAAGCAGATTTTAATACAAACGGCAACAATACCGCTTATTGGGAAATGGGCAAGCTGGGCACCATGAGCCTGGGTTGTAACAACCTGGATACCGGCTTTGCCGGCTCCAATATCAAGACCTCCATTAAACTGTATAACCTCTATGGCGCCGGCGATTATCGCCGCGATTGGGCGATAGCGCCTTTCTACTTTGTGAGCACCACTACTACCGCTTCGAGAACCTATTACACAGCCAGCAATATTATTGGCCGTGATGCGGGCAAATGGAGAAGGTATTATGAACCGCTTTCCCCTGCCAAGCAGCAATATGTGAATGGCACTAATTTTCCGATACTCCGTTATGCTGATGTATTGCTGATGCTGGCAGAAGCAGAGAACGAGGTAAATGGGGCCACCGCTATTGCCTATGATGCCATTAACCAGGTGAGAAGAAGGGCTTATGGACTCCCGCTTGATGCCACTAGTCTAGTAGCCGATCTGCCTGCAGGTTTGTCGAAAGAGGCATTCAGGCAAGTGATCATGGATGAGCGTGCCAGGGAATTGTGTTTTGAAGGCTTACGCAAAGCAGACCTGATCAGGTGGGGCGTGTTCACAAATGTTATGAATGCGATGGTCACAGAGATCAATGCTTCCAATACCAGCTCCACCAATAAATCCAGGTGGACACTAGGGTATGCTACCGCCGCCTCTTCTGCGAGGTACCTGCTGTTGCCGATCCCTTCCCTGGAGATCAATGTTAATAAAGCCATGACACAAAACCCCGGCTGGTAAGCCCGAAGGGTGGGTCGCCCTTGAAGGGCGGGTCACCCTGACACACAGCCGATTGAACACCCCAATCAACAAAACGATACTATGATCAAGCATATTCTATTTTTTACAGCAGCAGCCATGCTGTTTACCGCCTGCACGAAAACCTTGAGCACAGGCGATGCCAACTTTGATGTGGCCGTTAACACCACCGCTTTACACCTGGGAGATACACTCCGGTTCAGCTTTGCCGGCACCCCGGATGTGATCAGTTTTTACTCCGGAGAACCGGGCAGAAGATATGAATACAGGGACAGGGTTTCGGCAAGCGGCACTCCCCTCTTAAGATTCAGGACCGCGAGGGCCAATGGTTCCCAGGCAAATTCGCTGGCTTTATTAATATCCAATAACTTTCCCGGTGTTAACGTGAAAGACACCGCAGAGACCATTAACCGTATCAATGGCGCCAGCTGGACAGATATCAGCACAAGGGCTGTTTTCTCTTCTGGCCCGGCAACCTCCTCCGGCAATATTGATCTATCGGACCTCAGCACGCAAGGCAAACCTGTTTTTATTGCCTTTAAATATGTTGGCTATTCCGGTACGGCACAGCCTAAATGGACGATCGATTCTTTTACAGTCACCAATGTATTGGGAGACGGGACCAGCTATGTGATTGCCAATATGAATGCCGCTAACATCGCCTATACCAATTACGGCGTCACCACTTACAGCCCGGGATTTTTTGCCTGCAAGGTGGCTAATAATTATAACTGGTCTGTTGGCTCCACCTCCCTGGTCATTACCGGCGCCACTTCCGCCGGAGCAGCTGCCCCTGCCGAAGCATGGGTCATTGCCGGCCCCATCGACCTTAAAAAGGTAACGCCTGATGCTGGCGTAGTGGTAAAGACCGTTTCGCAAACTGCGGCCGACCTGAGGTATACGTATAAGTATCCTATAGCCGGAACTTACCAGGCTATATTCAGCGGTGGACAAGTAAGTGCCAACGAAAGTAATTACACTACGAGATCTTTTTCGATCACTGTTCAATAAGACAAGTTTTAACCATTAAATGTATCTGATGAAGAAACTAGCCGTATCTATCCTGCTGGCAGGCTGCTTATGCACGCTGGCGTTTATGCCCGTTGAAAATGACCCCGGATTTATAGAGACCAATTTTTCTTTCGCAGGCAGCCAGCTTAAAAAGATGCTGACCGTAGCAGACAAATACGATTCCCTGTTCCCGAGGACGATTGACAAGGACGGGAAATTGAAGCTGACAAACAAGTATGAATGGACATCCGGTTTTTTTCCCGGCACTTTATGGTATGCCTATGAAGGCACCGGCGACAGCCTGCTCAAAAGAAATGCCATTCAATGGACGGAAAAGCTGGAATCATTGCAACATTTTACAGAGCATCATGACCTGGGATTTATGGTGTATTGCAGTTATGGCAATGCCTACCGGTTGACGGGTAATGAGCAATACAAAAAGATCCTGGTGCAGGCTGCGAAGTCACTCAGCACAAGATTCAATCCCAAAACAGGCAGCATCAAGTCATGGAATGGATTTGGCTCCTGGGATGGCAAGGGAAAATATTATTACCCCGTGATCATCGATAATATGATGAACCTCGAACTGTTGTTCTTTGCTTCAAAAGTGACGGGTGATCCTTATTACAGGAATATCGCTGTTACACATGCGGAGAACGTGATCAAAAATCAGGTAAGGCCGGATCATAGCTGCTACCATGTGGTTTGCTATGATTCACTGACAGGTAAAGTACTGGCCAGGGAAACAGGCCAGGGCTATGCCAATAACTCTACCTGGTCGCGGGGACAGGCCTGGGGTATTTATGGGTTTACGATGACCTACCGCGAAACAAAAGACAGACGATTCCTGCATACAGCCCGGAAGATGGCAGACTTTTACCTGGACAACAAAAACCTGCCTGCTGATAAGGTTGCTTATTGGGACTTTAATGCCAATGCGCCGGGATATTATCCTTCCGTGAGGTCCCATGCCAAAGAAACACCCGTCAACTACCGGGATGCTTCTGCCGCAGCCATTACGGCCTCTGCCCTTTTTGAGCTGAGTACCCAGCTGGGCACAGCAGGAGAGAAATACAAAACAGCTGCTATCGAAATACTGCAGGCATTAAGCAGTCCCGCCTACAGAGCGCCCGCCGGAGAGAATGGCGATTTCCTGGTAAAGCATTGCGTGGGCAGTATTGCCCACGGCACAGAAATAGATGTGCCGCTCGTCTATGCCGATTATTATTATCTCGAAGCCCTCAACAGGTACAGGCTATTGCTTCAACACCGGAATATCATTGCAGGAGAAACCCAAAATCCCCAACTATATGAATAAGCATATTTGCCTGCAGGTTATCTGTTTGATAGCCTGCTATGGCTTTATGCCGCAACAGGCGGCCGCACAACAGTTGACTATTCATGGGAAATTTGACTATGGCACTTACAGCGTGCAAGGCTATACCAGCGCTGTTGCAACGGTCAAAAGCAGTGCAACCCTTGCTACCGCTCATGCCGATGGGCTCGGCAGCAACCTGCCCGGCTTTGGTACGTACTTGCTGGACAGCGGCGTCCATTATATTTTTAATGGCGCTACAGAAACACCCTTTCCTGCGCAGGCCAACGCAGGCGCAACGGCTATTTATGCCGGCAAGTTGACGATCAATGCCGCCACCAGTATTAATAAGACGTTATATGTTGCAGATACTTTAACACTCAACGCCGGACACTTAACCATTCCACCTGCGGACAGCCTGGTTATTACTTCGGGCCTGGCCATTGCAGGCGGCCCCTTCAGCCAATCAAAACATATTGTTACTGCAGTGGACCTTGACAGCAATCAGCAGGGCCGGCTGGAAGTTCGCCCAATCAGTTCCACTTACCTGTTCCCGGTAGGGACAGGCGCCTATTATTTGCCGGCCACTATTGCTCCCGTATCCGGTTCCGGTTTCGTGGTGAGCGCTTTTGCAGGCATTACGGCCAATGGCCAACCGGGCGGTACTGCCTTTACTGCGCAGCAACTAGCCGACGTGGTGAATGCGGTTTGGACCATACAGCGAACCAGCGGCAATAATAGCTGCCAGTTAACACTGGGTTGGCCACAGGCCCTGGAAGGAAGTGATTTCATTCCGGCTCAGGCTATCGGTATCACTTCGTATGATACTGCCTGGCAGGATGCCGGCGGATCGGGCGACAATACTACCAATAGCGCCAACAAAAACTTTACTTATTCTTCCATTTTTGGGGTTGCTATGAAAGCCTGCCCGGTGGAAGGCCAAAGTGAAAAGATCGCTTCACTGATAAACAGGATCTGGCCCAACCCCGCTACTGACCAACTGATGATCACCCATTCGCTTTCCGGCAGCAGGATATCGATCTCCCTCTATGACCTCTCCGGGCGGATGCTTCGCCGCGAATATGCCAATAGCCGGAATGTGTTGCTGAAGCTGACCGCCCTTCGGCCGGGGATGTATATGGTGGCCATTTCAGATGGTACGACCACAGTGTCACAGCGCTTCCTGAAGCAATGATGGATGCATCTTCTTTTACGATCACTTGCCAAAATATGAACAATGAAAACGATACTGCTTGCTATAATCTTTCAATTCGTGGCTTTATGCCCGTATGCACAAACAACTTATTATTGGGTAGGTGGCACTACTTCCAATGCCAATTTTAACCAGGCCAGTAACTGGAATACGATATTGGGCGGCGGCGGCAGTTCCCGCACTACCCCCGCTCAAAATGATATACTGGTGTTTGATGGCGCCAATTATGGAAACCCTGCTGCCAAATCGGCCACGGTGTATAATATTCCTGCGCAAACACTCGGAGGCCTGGTGCTTCAACATAACGCTACTGTTACTTTTGCCAGTGCCATTGCTGCGGCGGCAACTCCTTTGAGCGGACTGATCTCCAAGTCGGGCAATACAGTTTCAGGCAATGGCTCTACCAACTTCAATAATGATTTCAAGATCGGTGATTTTGTGGCCACTTCCCAGGGCGGCGCCACCATGTCCCTGATCACTTCCGTGGGCGCCAGCACACTCACAACAGCTGAGGTAAATAATTATGGCAACACTGCTTATTACAGAGGCGCCACTTTACGCATCACCGCTTCCCCGGGCCTGGTGATCGAACAGGGATCAACCTTAACAGTGACACTGAGCAATGCCCCCTTTGCTATTTCCATCTTATCCGGAGCTTCGGGACTTATACAAGGTAATCTTACCTTTTCACCCACCGGCACACAGGCCTGCCGCATCATTTCCTTTACAGCAGGCGGGCTGCTGGTTGATTCCGCCGGCGTAATCACGAATGGGTCTTTTGTACGGGGCAATGTTTTCAGCACCAATGCTGTGGCAACCAACAACAATATTGTTTTTACCAAAGGCAGCCGCTATATCCATAATCCTAAAAATGCCAACCCTGCCGAAAACCAGGTACCTTTTGGCAGCACGGTAACGGGTCCTCAATCTGTCATTGATCTGCAACCAGGTAGTACCATTGTGTACAGTACCAACAATGGCGCTTCCTTTGCTGGCTTTAAATATGGCGATGTGGTGATCAATGGCAATATTACCGCCACCACTTCCCCCTCCTGGCTTGAAAACCTTACGGTAAACAGCAATGCGCTCTTTTTGAACAATAGCCCCAATCCTTTTCCCATATCCGGCCATATTGACAACAACGGTATCATCAGTACCACTGTCGCTTCTACGATCACCTTATGCGGCAACAAGCTGCAGTGGATAAAAGGTAACGGCGCTTATTATCTCAACAACCTTATTACCACGGCCGGATCGGATGTTAAGCTTGCCAGGGACCTGCAAATAGCTGCTCCCACTACCTTTTCCAGCACAGCCGTGCTGGTAAATGGAGCACAAGTGCTTGCAGAGAAACAGGCTGGCAGTATAGGCCTCACCGTCAATAATTACCTGGAAGGGCCTGGTACAGCAAGGACAACCCCGTTTGCAACAGCCATCAGCAAGATGAAAATGAAGACCCTCCGCTTTGGCGAAGGGGAGATCGGTGATTGGTACCTATGGTCCAAACCACCCTATACTGCTCCTGACCCGCATGCTGCGATGTGGGGAGGCAGTCAATGGCCTTTTACAGATGCAGGTATGTTCAACCTGTCAGATACTACCGGCAAGCTGATCACCAACCAGATGAATATGGACCATTTCCTGGCGCTTTGTAAAGACAGTGGGATCGCACCTTATTTTATTGTGCCGATAGATGCTATCCTGCAGCCCAATGCTGTTGCCCATTACGTCACCAAACAGGAAATACTGAACAGTACCGTTGCGCTGGTGAACTATGTAAAACAAAAAGGGTTGTCGGCTGCCCATTATGAGATCGGCAATGAATGTTATTATCCCATTTCAGGCACCAGCAGCGGGCAAACCTGGAGCGCTACGGCATACGCCCATCTTGTTGCTGAACTATCGGACCTCATGAAGGCCGCAGACAGTACCATTAAAATAGGAATGAATGGCCATAATTATCCCAATACGAAATGGTATGATACCTTGTTTTTGATAGCTGCCCCTAAAGCAGATTTTATTGTGGCGCATAATTACCTGCCCAACCCTGCTACAGTAAGCACAGCAGCCAATTCCTGGTACAATAGTTACCTCACCATGGCCGCTAACAATACAGACCTGATAAGCGCCGTTAACAATGCTACTGCTGCCATCAACAATTTTGCCGACTCTGCAGAGAAGAGCCGGTTGCAAATTGCGATTACAGAAGCCAGTTCCTATGCTCCGGGTTCAGCCGATTCCATTTATCCTAAGACCAATACCATGGGAAAAGCAATTATCGCGGCTGATATGTTTGCTTCCATGCTGTCCAATCCAAGGGTATCCCATATTCATTTCTGGACCAGTCACTGGTTCCTTAGTTATGCTCAAACCTATAACCAGCCCTATAACCTTCGATGCCTGTTGGGTGGTAACAATGAAATAACACCCGTGGGTTATTCCCTGCAGTTGTTGAACGAGTGCATGGCGGGCAATAAGGTATCCGTTACGGACCTTAATACCACCAACACGAAGTATAAGGTGCATGCATTCTTTGATGCGACCACCGGGAAAACACATGTGCTGGTGATCAACCGGGACAGTGTATCTAAGACGATCCCCCTGCTGCTGGCCAATATGAACATGGCCAACAAGACCAGTCAGGCGGTGATGCAGCTGAAGGGAAACAGTCCTACTGACTATTCGCCGACATTCAGCAGCATCAGCAATGTAAGTGCCGATGCTGCAGGCCGGGTAGATATATCTGTACCTGCGTATTCGATTACGCGATTTAGTTTTTAATTTAGCAAGATCATTAATATATGCGCTTGACAAATAACCATACCCTCTATCGCTTTTCAGGAAGCATCTTATTCTTTTCCATTGTGCTTTGCGCCTGCCTGGCCTGGTTTACTCCCTGCCATGCCGGCATTATTGATACTTCCCGGATCAAAGGCCATCCCCGGTTATTGCTGCTGAAAGGACAGGAGGAGGTGATCAAAAACAATATCAAAGCCAATCCACTTTGGGCAAAGGTGCATGAAGACCTGTTGAATGAGTGCGAAGTGATCCTTAGCCAGCCGCCACTAGAGCGCGTATTGATTGGCAGGCGACTGTTGAATAAGTCGCGGGAAAGCCTCCGGCGTATTTTCTTCCTGTCTTATGCCTGGCGGACAACAAATAAGCAGAAGTATTTCAACAAATGCGAGGAAGAATTACTGGCTGTGTGTAGGTTTACAGATTGGAACCCTGATCATTTCCTGGATGTAGCGGAGATGACAATGGCGGTAGCGATCGGTTATGATTGGCTGCATAATGATCTGTCTGCCGCTTCCCGCCAACTGATCAGCCAGGCCATTATCAGCAAAGGGCTAACACCCTCCCTGGATGATAAATACAACGGATGGCTGAGGGGCAATAACAACTGGAACCAGGTTTGCAATACGGGCATTAGCTTTGGCGCCCTGGCCGTGTACGAAGATCAGCGGGCCTTATCCACCCAATTGGTAGAGCGGGCATTAAAAAGCATTACGATACCGATGAAGACCTATGCTCCTGACGGGAATTATACGGAGGGATATAGTTATTGGGCATATGGCACCAGCTATAATGTTTTTTTGATCAGCGCCCTTGAGCAAATTTTTGGGACAGACTATCAACTTTCACAGGCACCCGGCTTTTTACGCACCGCTGCTTTTTATGAGCACCTGGTCGGTCCTTCAGGACTCCCTTTTAACTATTCTGATTGCGCTAACGCGGCCGATGGATTGCAACCTGCCATGCTTTGGTTTGCTTCCAAACTTCATGACCCTTCCCTGCTATGGCAGGAACAGGCGAACATACAGAAAGGGAAGATCCTGGCTAAGTGGAACCGTTTTTTACCTGCCGCGCTGATATGGGGTAAAGATATTGACCTGGATAAAATGCAGGCGCCGGCTAATCCCGTTTGGATGGGTGATGGTGAAAACCCTGTGGCCATGATGCGCAGCTCCTGGACGGATCCCAATGCCATCTATGTCGGATTTAAAGGGGGCACACCATCGGCAGGACATGGCCATATGGATATAGGTTCCTTCGTAATGGATGCTGAAGGCGTGAGGTGGAGTGCAGACCTGGGAATGCAGGAGTATGAATCCATGGAATCAAAAGGACTGAAGATATGGGATATGGGCCAGGGATCGGACAGGTGGAAAGTATTCCGGTATTCGAACTTCTCCCATAGTACGTTAACCGTTAACAATGCTTTACAGGCAGTACTGGGGAAAGCTCCTATGATCAAACATTCATCAGACTCCTTGTTCACCCATGCTGTGCTGGATATGAGCACGCTTTATGCCGCCTCCCTGGCAAAAGCAGCAAGGGGCATTGCTATTGTGAACAAACAATATGTGACCATTCGTGACGAAATTGAGACCGGCGATACTGCCAGCGTTATCCGGTGGGCCATGCTTACACCTGCCCGCGTTATTTCTATTAATGGCAATCAGGCCCAACTTGAAAATAAAGGCAAGAAGCTCACACTCTATGTTGCCGGTCTGCCTGCAACAGCGGTAATAAGGACCTGGCCTACGGATCCACCCAATAGTTATGATGCACTCAATTTAGGTACTGTACTGGTGGGATTTGAACTGACTGTACCAGCCCACACAAAGCAGTCATTTAATGTGTTGTTGGTACCAGGGGAAAAGGCCGTGTCTGTAAAAAAATCTTCGCTTATTCCGTTGCAGGAATGGTAATTAACCCCTACCCTTTCTTTTTAGGACGCAACACCTCATTGTAAGCCGACAAAAGCGCCTCCCTTACTATTTCCACCGGCACCTTGCCTAATTCAAAAGTGGTGGCGCCTTTTTCTCCCCATTTATTAGGTACCGGGTAAATGCCAGCACTCATTTTGCAGAAAACCTGTTGTTCTACCGGCGTCAAAAAAACATTGGCAGTATTGTCCTTCGCAAGATAGGTGGCAAACATCCTCTTCCTGACGATCCTGAACCCTATCCTGTCAAAATGCGTGCAGGTCTCTGTTCCCGGGAAGGAAAGAGCCAGTTCGCTGAAGTTCTTTTCTGTCATGGTTTACGGAAGTTAATCAAACCCCACGGCTATTTTACTTTTTCGGGTTGCTTTTTCTCTGGCTGTCCCTTACCCGTGGTGATGAGGCTGAACAAACTTTCGCCTACATATTGCCCCCAGGCGCCTTTACACCCATCGAAGCATTCAACACCCGGCACCAAACCGATATGTGTAAATTGAAGTTGGGTCTTATTGCCCTGCCTTGTAATTTCAAAAACGACCTTTGTATCCGTCCATTCCGTTTTGTCTTTGATCCAGCTAAGATCACTATCCGTTACCAGCCAAACTATTTTTTGGTTGGGGACCACTTCGATCAGCTTTTGTTTCGACACATGCATACCCTCAAATTCAACGGTGAATTCATCATTCAGTGCAGTTGACCTACCGGTGAGGTTTTCTGTCCACCATTTTGAAACACTCAATACAGCATTGAATACCTCATTGGCCGACTGGTCTACAACGAAAGTGACCTGAAGATCTTTGTTGCTCATATGTTCTTTTTGAAATATAGATAATGTGATTTAATGAACGATCATACCTGCAGTCAGGTTAAACGTAGTTCCGCTAATAGCGCTTCCTTCATCGGAAGCAACGAAGATGGCGGCACTGGTGAGTTCCTGAAGTGTGGTTAAACGTTTCCGGTGCGTAGCTCCCTCCATCACAGCATGAAATTCCTCAAAACTTATTCCATGTGCTTTTCCATGAATATCCCATACTTCATCAATGAGGGTCGTTTCCGGTATACCCGTCGTGTGCAGACAAACAGCCCGTACCCCCTGCTGACCACACTCTACCGACAGCGACCGGCAAAGCGCTTCGATACCTGCCCAGGCAGGCACCATGCCACCCACAAAGGGAGGACTTATCCTGCTCGCATTGGGCGTGTGCATGAGGATCACCCCAAATCCCTGCTGCACCATGCGACGTGCCGCTGCTTTGGCAGTCACGAAATGCGCTTGCGCATAGGTAGTAACCGGCAGCAAATAACTATCCAGCGAAAGCTCCGTAAGGGGAATACCCTGAATGCCTTTCTGCGGGATGCCTATGGCATTGAATACAATATCAACCTTGCCTGCATTTTTGATCACGTAGCTCATATGTTTCTCTACAGCCTGCTCGTCCATAGCATCCAGTTGGGCAATTTCCATCGCCTCACCCCCAGGCAATGTGGCATCGGCAATCGCTTCCAACTTTTTTACCGTACGGCCCGTCATGAATACCCTCGCCCCTTCCCTTGCGAAGGCTTTCGCAATGGCACATCCTATATTGCCATCACCATATACCACCGCCACTTTATCTTTCAATCTTTTCATAATCTATATTTTGTCGGGTTAGATAAGACCCCGGTAATCAGGATTGTTTTTGGCATGGATATACTTTTTTAGTTTTTCTTTAAAGGGACTGCAACTATTTACCCCCTGGCCCTCTGCAGTTTTTCACTTTCTGTTCTTGGTGTTCCGGTCGCATTCGGATGGCCTTTACCCGTGGTGATCAGCTTGTGTAAACTGTTGAGGATATAAGTGGTCCATCCATCCTTGCAAACCTCATAACATTCATATTCGGGAACCAGACCGATGTGCGTGAAGACGAGTTTGGTCTTGTCGCCCTCAGTAGAAATTTCAAAGCTCACCTTAGTACCCGTCCATTCCGTTTTGTCTTCTGTGAATTTGAAATAGTTGTCCTGTACCAGCCAAAGCACTTTCTTATTGGGAACAACTTCTATCAATTTCACTTTGCAGCGATGAAGATCTTCAAAGTGGTAGGCAAACTCATCATTGAGCTTACTGGTATTACCTTCAATTTCTTCCGACCACCATCCACGGACATTGGTGATCGCATCGAATACTTCCCTGGGAGATTGATCTACCAACAGGGTAGCTGTAAAATCCTGTGTTGCCATTTTTTGTTTTTTTAGCTGATTTTGAGAAAAAGAGCATGCAAAGCAAAAAGCCAACAAGCTTGTAAGCATACCTTGTTTTAGAATATTTCTATTACTACGGCTATTGTTTATTTCGGCTTTACTAACAACAGCAGTTTTATATTCCCATCTTTTCATCTTGCATGTTTTTTATTACACAACAAAACTATTGTCTTAGAAAATAATTCGCAGGGTGTAAAATGGACTTTATGATGGGGAGATTTGGCCAAAATGGCGCCCTATGGAGGTTTAATCAATGATTATACTCCATGCCAAAGAGAACGCCCGCAAATCCAACATGTAAGAACTACAGGAAACGAAGTAATTAAAGTAATAAAATACAGCTATACAACAGATAGCATATCCTTCAGCGTTTTTTTGATTAACGTGGAATTGTTTTTCTTCCAACAAACCGCACTACGGCGCCTTTCCCTACATGGTGTGCACCCTCATTTAAATAGATCTCTTCTTCCGCCAACAGCATTGGTTCATAATTCTCGAAATCAGCCAGCACCTCTTCTTTTGACAGCAACATATCAATATCTTTTGGCCCACCAACGGCAGGGTCAAGACTATTAAGGACCAGGTGTTTTTTGCTGAAAGCCTCTATAATAAGTATGCCTCCCGGCTTCAGTGCCTGATCCAGTTTTCTATGAAACAAGGATTTCCTGTCAGCAGCAAAATGTGCGTAGATCAAGGCAATGGCATCAAAGGAGGCAGGTTCAAAATGGAGTTGCTCCAGGTCGCCAACAATATACTCCAGGGCTACCTGGTTTTCTTCGGCAAGCTGTAAAGCTTTTGTCCTTCCTTCCACGCTCAGGTCAAAAGAAGTGACCTCCCAGCCTTCCATAGCAGCAAATACCCCATTACGCCCTTCCCCATCGGCCGGCATCAATATGGATCCGGGATTGAATTGCAGCAGCCATTCCTTAAAGAACAGGTTTGGAGCTTTTCCATAAGCGTATGCCTCTCCTTCATATCGCTCATCCCACCTTTTTTTGTATTCCTCATCCCAGGACAATGTCATAGTATTTTATTTATGAACACAAAGGTACTGGCGGCCATGAACGCAGGAATAGGACAAAAATGCAATTGTGCAGGACTTATCGAAACTTTTGTCTAAACAATTCAGGAGTATACCCCGTATGCTTTTTAAAGAACCGGATAAAATAGGAAATATCTTCATACCCCAGATAACCGGCTATTTGATTGACCTGATCGCCTGTTGCCAAAAGCCATCTTTTGGCCTCCAGGATAATATATTCATTGATAAGCTCCAAACTGGTTTTACCGAGCGTTTCCTTAGTAATGGCATTCAGTTGATAAACGGAAAGATTCAATTTAGCAGCATACTGTGATACGCTCTTATGATCATAGACCGAAGCTTCAACAAGCGCTAAAAACGCTTCCAGCCTTTCCTGTTTATAATGGCTTCCCTTACCGGATGAAGTTTTACCAACCTGCCGGGTAAGCTCAATAAAGAAAACACTCATATAAGCTTTAACAGCCTCTTGGTACATGTCCTGCTTATCAGTATACTCCCGGAAGACAGCACCCAATACCGTCAGCAATTTTTGGATCCCACCATCACTAAACTGGTAATGGTTAACAGCACCCGCCTTGCGCAAAAGCTGGCTGGCCGTTTGTTCATGAGGAGAATAGAACGCTCCGCTGTATTGTATCAAATATCCTTTACTTCCTGCTTTTAATACAAGCTGATGTACCTGCCCCGGACGCATGAAGAATACAGTATTACCGGCAACAGGATAAGAAGTGAAGTCAATACTATGGCTTCCAGCGCCCTTCTTCAAAACAAGTATATAATAGAAATCATGCCGGTGAAGCTCCTGTACCATGTCTTTCCCGGCCAGTAAATCATGAATATCCCGGATGCTAAAGCCTCCGGAGAGAGCAGGCTCTTTGGGTGCTGCATGAATATGTCTTATTGGTATGGAGCCCATTTATTAGAGGATTAATAACAATTGCCCGCACAAACGCGGAGGCAATACGGGGGCAAATGTAATTACATCCTGTCAAACAAGGCAGTGGAGGGATAGCCCAGAAAACCGGCTGAAGTACAAAAGCAACAATATTATGTCTTTAATACCACTGCTCAAGGGGGTGAAATAGACTTTCAGGAGGGTTGATCCGGACAACACAATCACCTAGCTTTATCTAAACTTTTACGATGAAGCAAGTGACGATCATTGTACCCCAGGGCAACCTTAACCTCAGCAGTATAACGGGCACCTATGAGGTACTTTCCGAGGCCAATAAGCATTGGCAAAGGATGGGCCACTCTTCTCTGATCGATATCCGGATCGCCGGCTTTGTTACAGAACTGAAATTGGATTACGGCTACTTTTCGGTTCATCCTGTAAACATCCGGGAAATAGAAAAAACCGACCTGCTTATTATACCATCTATTTTTCATGATGGCGCCGATATAGTGGAAGAGAATACAACACTTATTGACTGGGTGAGAGACCAATACAAAGCCGGCGCTGAAATAGCCAGTATCTGCACAGGCGCCTTTTTTCTAGCCGCCAGCGGACTACTGGATGGGAAAACCTGTTCTACCCATTGGTGTGCAGCAGATGATTTCAGGCGATTATTCCCGGGCATTGAACTGCAAATTGACAAACTCATCACCGTTCAACAAGGCATCTATACCAATGGCGGCGGGTATTCATTCCTGAACCTGATTCTGTTTATCATAGAAAAATATTTTGACAGGGCAACAGCTATCTACTGCTCAAAGATCTTCCAGATCGACATTGAGCGGTCATCCCAGTCTCCCTTTTTCATTTTCCAGGCCCAGAAGAACCATAGTGATGAAGTGATACACAAAGCACAAACTTATATTGAAGAAAACCTCAGCGAAAGGATCTCTTTCGAGGAGCTGGCTTTAAAACTGGCTATCAGCAGGCGAAACTTTGACCGGCGTTTCATCAAGGCCACCGGCAATACTCCTGTAGAGTATTTACAACGCGTGAAAATAGAAGTGGCCAAATGCAGCCTGGAAAAAGGCAGAAAGAGCATCTTTGAGGTAATGCATGAAGTAGGTTATTCCGACGACAAAGCTTTCAGAGAGGTCTTTAAGAAAATAGCAGGCGTATCCCCTTTGGATTACAGAACAAAATACAATAAGGAGGCCGCCCTGATCTAATACAGGTTAGCTTCTTACAATTAAAATCCCTTATGCCTCCCTACCTGCATTTATTTTATTCTCCTGAACAAAAATCTGCCTGGATTGTAAACATTACCTGATTATTTAATACCTTCTGTTATGCAATTCCCGGCTTCAGCTGTATTGAAACCCTACGTACAGGGTTATTGGATATTTTCCGTGGACAGGGATGTCACGAATGAAGTATTCTATCCCAGTGGCTTTGTGGATTTTGCCGTCAATATTTCAAGCGGAAGCGCCATCACCCTGATCAATGGACGCCCCGTTGACATGCCCAAAGTAGAGGTACTTGGACAAATAACCCAGCCCACCAGGCTTACGGCAACCAAAGGCACGGCTGTATTGATCGCGCGTATCTACCCACATGCCAATTCCCTGTTTTTTCCCAATCCAATTTCCGACTTCACCAACCATTCCATCGACCTGTCGGATGTATTCGGGGAAGAATCCAATGATTTTTATTGCCGGTTAATGGAATCCGATTCAACAGAACAAAAAGTAAAGGCACTCGACACATTCCTGGTGCAGCGATTGGAAAAGAATAAGACGGTGCACCACAAGGTCATTATAATCGAACAAATATGCCGGCACATTCGTACAGAAGGAGAATCATTCAGCATTAAAACCTTGTCTGATCAGTATGGTATTTCTGAACGGTATATCCAAAAGTTGTTTCTCGATAATGTAGGCATAACACCCAAGTCATTCTCGAATATCCACCGGTTCAATAAAAGCCTGCAGCTTATTCAGACGGCCGACCTGCCCCTTACTTCCATAGCCTACGATTGCGGCTATTACGACCAGGCTCACTTCATCAAAGAGTTTAAGAAATTCACCGGCCTCACGCCATCAGAAGTTCGTGCTTTGCAGGCAGTAGGCTAACGAATAAGCCTATCTTACTGCTTAGCCGGAAGATTGGTATTAAACATATCCCGGAACATTTTCCACCCGCTTTTCGTCTTCTTCCAAACTACCAGGTATTTGCCGCTCTCTATGGTTTTCCCCTGGCCATCATACACCTGTACCGTCCCTTCTTCCGTTACATATTCTTTTCCGTCGCCATATACCTGGAGCGTAGTAAACTTACCATCCCGGGCGCCTGCTTCATAAGCACCATTGAAAAACTGCAAAAGGCCTTCCCTCCCGCATAGAGCAGCTGCATTGGCCGGCAGCAGGCAGGCATCTTCTGCAAAAAGACTCAATATAGACCCGTCATGTTTGGCAAACAGGCTGAAATGGATGGCATTGGCTGCTGCAATCACCTTCTTCACTTCTTCCAGGCCGTCAGTTTGTTTTGATTGGGCAGCAGTTTTCAGAGAACACAATGACAGGATGATCACCACGCCAGAGATGATAGATTTCATACGTTTTTATTTGTTTAACACAAATATCAGCCCTGGGCCAAACATTAAATTGTAAGAAAGCGAACAAAAATGATGTTCCCGCATTTCTACCAACAACCAATTGCACAGCATGCAGGTAGTTCAGCAAAGTACCAGCTACCTTTTACACCCCTACCCACTCCCGTTACCTTGCCGCTCAGTTGCATGCCAATGCCCATCTGAATTTCCCCGTACGCCTATTTCTTTGTACCTTAAGACACCTACCCGCTTCAAACAATCAATCCCCACAACCATGCAGCAATTAACATCATTGGGCAAACTCTTCTATGGCCTGGGCATCGCAGGTATCGGCGTCTTACAATTCATGTATCCCGGCTTCCGACCCGTTATATTGACCATTGCACCCGATGTCACACAGCACCTCAGCGTATTGGTTTACGCCACTTCGGCCATCCTGGTGCTTGCAGGGCTGTTCATCGCATTTATGGACCAGGTAAAAATGGTAGCCCTCTACTTTGGTATCTTTCTACTGTTGTTTGTATTGGCCGGCCATTTACCCATCCGCCTTACCCACAATCCGGGTATGCTCGGCGCCTGGACAAATGCCTTGAAACTGTTGGGCCTGGCGGGTGGCGCTTTTATGATCGCAACAATTTACCCGGGTAAGAAAACGAGTGGTCCCTTCGAAAAAATAGCCTTGTACGGCGAGTATGGCTTTGCCCTCATGCTGATCATTTTCGGTATCGACCACTTTGTGTATGCAGCGTTTGTTCAAACACTGGTACCTGCCTGGATTCCCGGCCCATTATTCTGGACCTACTTAACCGGAATTGCCTTAGCGGCTGCCGGGCTCGCTATATTTCTCCATTTCAAACCCAAAACAGTGGGGCTTTCACTCGGTGTCATGCTCTTAATATGGCTGGTAACATTGCATATCCCAAGGGCCATCGTGGCGCCTGCTACAGATGATGGAAATGAATGGACCAGTGTGTTTCAATGTTTGGCGTTCAGTGGCATGGCTTTTTTGTACATGCGCAGCCGATGAGCACAGAGACTAAAACAGGCTTTGGTAATCGCTACCCAATTGAAACGGGAAATGAGTGCCGGCTTTAAACTTACCATCGTTAAAAAACCTGATCTTCCTCGCTTTAATAGGATAAAGCTCATCTGTAAATATTAATTGCAGCGGAGTTCTGAATAATTGATCAGGATATACCAACTTGCGCTCACTGGTTGTATAAGAATGAGAGGCATTTTTAGCCCCTAGTCCGTTTTCATCGGCACTAACAGTAGTACTGCTGTTTACAACAGTCGTCATACCCGACAAAGCAGAAACATATTCAGCAGTAACATTATCAGAAATGCCAAAGAACTGCTGCACCTTTGCGTTCGATGAAAATGTCTTCCAGGTATTAGCCCCATAAATCTCCTCCATCTGAGGAATATCCTGAAAAAACATCCACAGATTTAGCCCATACCCCCTCAATAAACTAACAGCTTGCATTAAAGGCTCCATTTTACCCAATTGCGCCATCTCATCTACCATCATTAATATTCTTTCACTGGGTAATTCAGGGCTCATCGAAATGGCGCTGATGATTGAGGCAATCCATATCCTGGCCAGCCTGCTGTAAGTATCGAGCTTATTGGAAGGAAGTACCAGAAAAATGGATTTTGCTTTTCCCTTAATATCAAGCAAGCTACAATCCGTTCTACTCAGGTTATTACCTGCCAGTGGAGAAGCAATGAATTCAAGATGCCTTAACACAAAAGACAATACAGAGCTGGATTCCTCAGATCCCATCATCCTGAATTCACCGGCCATGTTTTTTAGGTAAAAGGCGTGCTCGCTTTCCTGGCAGGAATCCGCAAAGAGCGTAAGCGATTCTTCGTCTTCAAAAACTTCCAATATAAGCGTCCTTAATTCAACAAGGTCTTTAACCTCCTCCTTGTAGGCTTCATGCAAGGAAAGATAAATAATCATATTCTTAATGATCATTCTTGCCTTTTCATTCCAGTGCGGATCGGTTTCCTCCTTCGTTTTCACAACTATCATATTGGCAAGCACGGCAGACTGATCAATTACCTCCTGGTAATTTTCCGCCTGCGCCAATGCGGTAATGGGCTCCAAAGGATTCATTCCTTTGTGATAAGCTCCGGCAGGTACGCTGACCGTTCCATCCTTTTCAATTTTAGGAGGAGCTACTTTAGGCAACAGATCCTTGTAAAAGGCCTTGATTTCGTTGATATTGGGATAATGGTGTTTCCCTTTCTCAATGCCTTCGATCCGGTTGAGTTGCCGCGTCACCTGCTTGTGAACTTCACCAAATGGATCAACCAGGCATATTTCCTGCTGGTGAAGATTTGCCCGGGCGTATACACTTCGTATAAAATTCTCCCCTTTAGGATCTATTACAACCACAGAACCACTGTAATTCAGAAGATTGGGAATAACAACGCCAACACCTTTGCCTGATCCGGTTTTCGCAACTGTCAATATATGCCCTTCGCCTTTAAAACCAATGATCTCTCCCGAGTTTACATCTCTACCTAAAATAAAACCACTTTCTTCATTCAATCCCTTTTCTTTTAGTTCATTGAACTTACTCCACCTTGAATCCCCAAATGTTCCGCCTGTAGTATCGAAGCTAAAATCACCTCCTTTGATCAAATATTTATACAGTATCAGCACCAAAGCCAATCCCCCTACAATATATAATGCAACTGGTGATAACCGAAACAGCAGGTAACCGAGGAACACGATAGCCAGTCCGTTAAAAAATGCATTGTTAAGAAATTTCAATGGAGATTTGACAAACAGCCAATAGTATAGAAAGAAGACAACCAGGAACAAAGCTATTTTTAGTAATAAGACAACAGGATCCGTAATGTTCAGCAAGTAATCATCTAACAGCGCCATGACAGGTGCCGACGAATTGGCATACAGGGAAAAGATAACACTAGCGGTTAAGAGGGAAAGTACCAATACAAAAGCGCCTTCTTTCCATAGAAACAAAAAAGGCTTTCCCAGGTTACGAAATAACTGGTTCATAAGCTGCCGTAGGAGGTTTAGTAAGATTTAATCACATTATACAATTCATCCATCGTATTCGTATTGTAATACTTCATCTGGTTCAGGTAAGTATTGACAGTTGTATCTGAAAAATACATTTCCCAGAAATTCCTCACATTGAGTTTTGCCATGGAACTTTCAGACACTTTGGACTTAGAGTAACTATCATACACAATCACCTTGGCCTTTTGCAAATTGCAGAGCAGGTTTCTGTTACGTAATGAGCCAAGAATGTTTTTATACTCATTCCGCTGAATGCCATTTTTTGTATTAAAGTTTGCCAGTTCACTTTCCTGGACCAGGTCTGAAAAAATAACCAGGTAATTAACACTTACCTCGCCCGGAAGCATCGACCGCTCTTTCTCTTTCGTCATATCATCCTTCACACTGTAGATTGCTGAGAAAATATCGGTTTCGTTGCCATACCCTTTTCGCACTTCCTTCAGTGAGTCAAGTCTTTTTACGATCAGGGGCGTGATCACTTTCAAATACCCATCTAATCTTTTCTGCTTTTTGGAAGTAGCGGTCAAGGCATCTTCTCCTTTCTTTTTAAAAGGTGGGCTGATGGAATCTGGCAGGTTTAGGTTTTTAAAAGTAACCCCGAAAGCATTGGTGGCATTCCTGAAATCCTCATAAACGATCGTCACCCGGTCTGTCATGGCGCCGCCATCTATAGGATAGACGATCAATTTATCTTCCGGCCCCATCGCATACAGGATCGTTTTGATGCCTTCTGCATATTCTACGATGCGATTATGGTTCAGACTATTAGAAAAATCTACCAGGCACACAATATTTTTGATCTCAGAATGATAAGAGTTGCATTTTAGATGCAACAAAAGCATCGACAACAACAGAAAAGGAGGAAGGTATTTCATGATCAGATCGCCGTTTTAAGTGGATTTTCAACATTGTTTAAAACCCTTAAGGTTTCAGGTTCGAGTCGTTGTTTAATAAACTCTTTAAGTTGGTTCTGATCAAGCGTATGGGGCAATCCCAATGTTTTATAAGGCTCCTGCCCACTACCTTTACCTTTCATTTTATGGTTCAGTCCTTCGAGGTAATTCCTGAATTTGTTTATCCTCCGAAAGCTGCTTGCAATTTCACTATTGAGCGTTCTTGCCCGTTTCACAGAAAATATATCAATGATGTTCAGTTTTTTCTTTTTATCGTAATCAACAATATGTTGATAGCGGATCATGGCTTTATAAGCAGCCACAATATTGTGGTTTTTCTTGATCAGCAACATACAGATGCCGCCCAAAAAAGGAAGCAGCAAGGCTACCAGCGTAAGTGGAGATATCGCCATCGTACTGTTAATACCGGACTGCTGTGAAATCGCATCCATTACAGCCGACCTGTGCTGCGAGAACAGGTAAATAGCCCACAAACAACCTATCAATATCAAAAGACACAGGACGAGGAATAACAACCTGCTCTTTTCTCCCACCCCTATTTTTTCAGTGAAACTGGTATTGGTCGAATCGGGGAAATTGTATTTCACCTTGTCGTTCTCCAGCCAATTATGAAAAAGTACTTCCAGCGTGAGATCGGCGGCAATGATGCTACCCAGCGTCAAGATCAAGGCAGTGAAAATCCGCATGGAGATTGGCCGCAGCCCCTCCTCGCCAGGCATAATGAATATTTCCATATTCTCGTAGTTAATGGAAGATTCTGAGATCACCAATGCTACAAAGACGATCAGGAAAAGTGTCTTCTTCAATAGGGCGTTTTTGTAAACATTGCGTTTTGCACTCACGTTCACAATATCGCCGTCAGTAATAAACGATTGGTGGTCCTTCGACAAAAAAGAAAGTCGACGACTGATGCGTTTCACTGTTTTGGTCACAATATGTGAAGCATAGTTTTCCAATCCTTTTTCTTTGTTCTTAAGCCACTGTCTGTGCGTAATAGGATAGAGCAAAGTCATAAAAGCAGGTTCTGATGTTAATAAATGGGATGATCAGGGTTTAAGTCCCTTGGGTTTTGATCCCTTGGGTTTAGGGCCATTAGGCTTCAGCGTGGGAGTGGTTGTTTTGTCTTTGGGTGGTGTCTTGTTGGCTTTGTTTTGGGGTGTGGTTATTTCTCCTCCCGTCTTTTTGAATTTGTCTAATTTCTCTTTGAACTTGCTCATGTTTATAAAGATTAAAATGTGAAATAATTGCTGCCTGAAATACAGGAACGATCAGATAGGATCAGTTTTCAGCCACTACTAAAAGGAGCGTTATTGTCAACAGCAATCCTCCAGGAGGAGTATCAGCAGGATAACGGATGATTCAGACACTAAGCTAAACGATAGCCCGCGGGGGGAAAACCCCATACTGAGGGGAAAAAACCGGTATTTAAACACCTGGAGAATGGCAATCGTCTTGGTTTAGTGGCCGCGCACCCTGCACCTGTTTCAATGTTTGGCGTTCAGTAGCAGGGCTTTTTTGTACATTCGCAGCCGATGAGCATATATACCACCACAGGCGCTGTTACCATTACCTGCCACAAACGTACCATGCCCTACCTCGAACAGGAAGTAAAGGAGCTTGGATTTACCATTGACGAATCTTTTGTGACCGGGGTGAAACTGAAAGCCACGGTGAATGAGTGTATCAAACTAAACCTCAATCTGCGCTGCGCCAGCCAGGTATTGTACAGCCTTACGGCGTTCAAGGCAGTCAATGCAGACGATGTATACAATAACCTGCGCTCCTATCCCTGGGAAGACTTACTGCCCGAGCCTGGCTACTTTTCCA
Organism: uncultured Paraflavitalea sp.; assembly: GCA_966211765.1. Lineage (GTDB taxonomy): Bacteria > Bacteroidota > Bacteroidia > Chitinophagales > Chitinophagaceae > Paraflavitalea. Next base: position 69,524 of record CBIHOV010000022.1, on the reverse strand, counting down.
TTACCAGCAATGTGAGCAATGAGACCATCAACAACAGCATGTTTGCCAACCTGCGGGTAAAAGATGCCATCATCGATCGCATCAGGGACAAGCGCGGCACACGCCCTTCTACGGGCTCTGCCCTCACGGGCGCTGTGATCCATTTGTTCTGGAAAAATGAGGAGGCCGAAGCCTTTATAGATACCTCAGGCGATTCACTGGCTCGTCATGGATACCGCAAAATACCCGGTCAGGCCCCCATGCTGGAATCACTGGCCGCTGCTACCATTTTCGCCACCCGCTGGGACAGGAAAAGCCCCTTCGTTAATCCCATGTGCGGTTCAGGAACCGTAGCCATTGAAGCCGCCATGATCGCCACCAACCGCAGACCCGGCCTGTTCAGGACCAATTATGCTTTTATGCACCTCCAGGGATATGATGAGCAGGTGTACCTGCAGGAAGATGCATTGCTCGAAGAGCAGATCAAAGAAGTACCCGGTCTGCGCATTATAGCGACAGATTACAGTGCCAAAGCCATTGAGAATGCACGTAAGAATGCAGTAGCAGCTGGTGTGGCCAACCTCATTGAATTTAACGTGTGCGATTTTGCGGACACCGAAATACCTGCCAATGTGCCCGGCGTCTTTTATGTAAACCCCGAATACGGCGAGCGATTGGGAGAGATATCTGAGTTAGAGAAAGTATACGCCCGCATTGGAGACTTCATGAAACAAAAATGCGGTGGTTATTTTGGCTATGTATTTACCGGTAATCTGGAGCTGGCGAAAAAGATCGGTCTCAAAGCCACCCGGCGCATTGAATTTTATACCAGCATTATCGATTGCCGCTTGTTCGAATATGAATTGTACAGTGGTACACGAATGCCAAAAACTTAAGCAGCCATTATTTCATCACGGCAATATCATCCATTCCTTCCAGTATTCTACAGCCGTAGTATACGGCTTCTTTTTATCGGTGGGCTGGTATAGGTATTCCATCATTCTTCCTTCCAGTACATCCTGCGAAATCTGGTCGTAACTATCAAACTTGCTACAGTCGTACTCCAGTTGCATTACCTGCTGGTTCATATACCCCAACATCGACCGGCTATTCGTTTTACCCACTACATAGCCATTTACATGCGCCATTTCGGCTAGTATAAAGGAAGGCTGGAAATTGTATTTTTCCAACAGCAGGGGCAGGCGGTGGACAAATTCCTCCCAACTGCCTTTGATCGTCTTTCCCCGGCATACAATGGTCATCAGGGAAGGCTCATGCACATACATCACCATCAGTTTTCCGGGAAAACCGGTGGGCAATAGCCGGCAATACCAGCTGTGTAGCAATTGTCCCTCAGACGGTTGTGATATATAGAGGGACGCTTCCAATCTTGATGTATTGAGCAGCTTTTGGGCTGCCTGCAGGATAAGCATGGGCGAAAATTAGTACTTCTTTCAGAAACCTGGCACTTCTTATTCATTAACATGCTACCCTCATTTTTTTCAGCACAAGACGCTACCACCTTTAGCCGGGGATCAGCCGCAGATCTGCCGTAGACCAGCCGTATTTTAGCCGTATGAAAGGCGCATTTCACTAAAATTCACAGGCTGCCAGTAGCCTCCAGTCATCCCCGACCCAACAATTATCAACTAATAATCAATAACTTAGCCGAATATCTCCATATATAGAAAGATTCAATCATTCACCCCGACCCTTAGTACGACTTAGTGACCGCAAAACGCAGAAAATTCCGGCCAACCTGTCGAAAGCAGGAAATTAGTTACTGAAAAATAAGGAGCCTTGCACCTTCAGCGGCGCCTCAGCTCCCGCTGACCTGTAATTAATAATCGCTATGCACCATGAAGAACTTGATAATAGTCGCCATCATCTGTATGGCCATGCACACAACTGCGCAAACCAATAATAATATTGCTCATTTCTCGGTATGGAAACCCCAATCCGGACAAGAGCAAAACTTTGAGCAGGGATACAAGAAACACCTGCAATGGCACGCCACCAACAAGGATACCTGGAACTGGTACGGCTGGTATATTATTTCAGGACCAAGGGTGGACTATTTCATAGATGCTACCTTCCGGCATGCCTGGAGTGATTTTGACAAACCCGTAAACCCTGCCGGCGATGCGGCTGACAATGCCCTGCACACAGAGCCCTTTGGAGATTTTAAGGGATCATTCAAACTTAAATACCTGCCATCCCTTAGCATAGCCGATGCCCAAAGCCTGCAATCAAATTTCCTCCGCTACATTACCCTCACTGTAACAGATGGGGAACAAGCTAAAACCTGCCTTGAAAAACTAAAAGCCGGCTACCAGGCAAAAGGACTAAAGCATTTCCTGGTCTATGAAATGATAGATGGCGGTCAGCTGAACCAATTCATTTTACTGATCGGCTACAACAACTTTGAAGCCTTTGGCCAAACGGATAATATCCGGGAACAGCTTTCCAACATAGAAAGCCAATTGAAGATTAAAGTCTTTACGGAGGTCTATTCCGAAAACCTGCGGTACAAAGCCGATATGAGTTTATTCCCTTCCACCCCCTAACATACTCACCAGGTATTGAAGCCCGTCAGCAGCATGCAGCGCATCGGTTTGCTGCAGTGTTAACTGCGCTGTTTGGGAAGCCCGCTTCCGCATGTGTATTTCATAATGGGCGATGGCGGCTTGCGTATCCTTAAAGTTGTCGCTGATAAGGCATTCACTCAACTCCAAGGCATCCAGCATGGCCATATTAACACCTTCACCGGCATATGGCGGCATAAGGTGCGCCGCATCGCCCAGCAAGGTGATATTGGGCCTCGCTTCCCAGGTCTGATCCAGTGGCATACAATATTGCGGACGGGGAATAAAGTACGTTTTGTCATTAGCAAACAGCTCCTCCCATATACTGCCCCAACCGGCAAAGGCTTCTTTGAACCAGGTGAATACCTGCGCCTTGTTGCCAAAATCTATACCACTGTCCTTCACCCAGTTTTCAGGTGTTTTACAGCCCGTATAAAATGCAATGCTGCCATCTCCTTTGGAGCTAACGATGAGCGATTGTTCCTGGCCCAACGCAAAGATCTTCCCCCCTTTCAGCAAGGCATATACTTCGGGAGTAACCACAGCCGCATCATATACCGCGCCTTCCACTACAGTCACACCTGCATAGAAAGCCTTTACCGGTGTTACATAGGGCCTGATCTTACTATTGGCTCCATCAGCCCCAATTACAAGGTCGGCATATGCAGTAATGTCTTGTTGAAACTTCATCAGCCAGCCTTCACCTTCCGGTTCCAGGCCCACTATATGGCTGTCCCACACCACCGTGCCGGGGTTCAGGGAATCCAGCAATAGTTCGCGCAAGGGACCGCGGTCAATTTCAGGACGGAAATGTTCATCGCCAAATCCAGCAACCTGCTCATCGAGGTGATCATCAAAGAGGATATTACCCTGTTGATCTGTAATACGAAGTTTGTCGGCATCGGGCCGGTAACTTGCTTTGAAGGTATCCATCAATCCGGCTGCGTCGAGCGCCTTCAGGCCCGACTCTTCATGCAGGTCCAGTGTAGCCCCCTGCACCCGCACAGCCCTGCTCTTATCTCTTTCGTAGACGATTACTGAAACCCCTCTCAATTGTAAAAGCCGGGCCAGAACCAGGCCTCCCGGGCCTCCGCCCACGATGGCCACTTTTGTATCCTTGGTCAACATTGTAATAGGAATAATTTTATCCTGCAAAGCTATTGTCTGCGGCTGGCGGAGAATTGTATAAATCGGTCGTTCTTGTTTTTGAACAACTCACCAGGTGTCACCCCTGCATACTTTTTTACCTCTCTGATGAAATGGGCCTGGTCGGTGAAGTTTTGTTCAGGAAAGAGCTTGCCGCCTTTGATATGTTCCAGCGATGCCCTGAACCGAAGAATATTGCAATATACTTTTAGAGAAAGTCCAAATTGCTGGTTGAAATAACGATTGATCTGCCGGCTGCTCCAAAACACTTTAGCGGATAGTTCCTGCACTGATAACGATCCCTGCGAGGAATAGATCAGCTCAAAGAGCTGTTGCTTCCGGCTATCCGGCTTTTCAGTAATCAGGGATTGCAGCGTACCGGACACCTTGGTACAAAAGGAATCAAAATCATGGAGGTCATCGGCTGTAATACCCCAAAATCCGTTGGGTAAATAGCTGCCTTCATTGACCAAATGGGAGAAACTTGTTTTGAAAAGATATTCAACGGCGAGCAACTTAAAGCTCACGGCAAACATAATCGTTTTAGGGGCCAGTACCGTTTGTGAAGGATTTATTTCAAGACCCAGCAAAGCTATATGGAAGGGGTCCGTAGCCGATTGAGAAAAAAAGAGATCGATCCGTCCGTCCGGCAATACAATAATATCACGCGCTGTGTCAGCATGAACGGTAAGCATCCAGAAGCTTTCCACAAAATCGGCCAGCGAAGGATCGGGCTGCACTACCTTATATTCAATGTCGTTGGTATCCATGTGCTATTCAAAGTACGGTTGTCATACTATACCAAGGTACAAATTATTGCCGGGTTGGAACTGCCGAATCATTTCCCTTAAATAGAACAGCGTGCCTACTTAAGAGACACGCTGTTCTTTTATCCTTTCGACTGAATAGTGGATTACAGATTTCACTCGTCATTCCCAAAACTGCATTCCAATTCTGTATGCTGTCTCCTGTATTCTGTATTCTCTACTTCACCAACAATTTCTGCGTACTACTACCGGAAGCATTCTTCACGCTCACGATATAAGTACCGCTTTGCAGCCGCTTCGGATCAACGATATAATTATTGCCAGTAGTGCTCGCTTCAAACACTTTCACACCTGCCAGCGACACAATCGTGATCACCGTTTTCTCTTTCCCTGTATTCACAAACTCCAGCAATACTTTATTGTTCGTCGCCACAGGATTGGGATACATCTGAAACTTATCAGGATTGATGATCCTTTTAACTTCCGCCACTTCCCTGGTATTGTGGTAAGCATGTGTACAATACTTCGACATATCTATGCCAACTTCTCCCGGAGCATCATTACCGGCCACCCGTGCCGAAGCCAGCGTAGCAGAGTTATACCATTTGGTGTTGACAGAAGCTGCTCCGGTAACGCCCGTTACCAGTCGCAGGCGGTAATCGTACTTGGTAGTACGGGAACTCTCACCATTATAGATATGATCTGTATTGGTGATCACAGCGATCACCACTCCACTGGCCGGCGGTGTGTCCAGTCGCAAACTAAGGTTGCCGCTGGATACAATCTGACTATATACCGGCACACCCGTAGTAGAGCGGTACACCAGTTGACAGGTCATGTTCGCGCCGATCGGCTCAAAGTTCACCGTCACCATATTACCTGTTACGTTCAATGGAATTTGATTGGCGCCCGACCATCCTGGCAAAGTGCGTGCTTCCGGAGTGAGCAGCCCCGCATTGTTGGTAGTTACCACATAAGGCGTAGCAGTCCATGCAGCCGGGGTTAACCAGGAAGGCTGCCATTCGGCCTGAATGGTTTGTCCAAAATGCGCATTCAGCAAGGCAAGTATAGCATTCTTCCAGGGGCCAAAATCCACCAGCGCCTGTTTGGCCCTGTATTCAGAGATCAGCCTGCGCGTTTGCGCTGTACCTATTCCCGAAGCGATGCCTGCCAGCACACGGGTAGGTGAATTCCGCCATATCCAGGGCACAGCGCCATCACCAAGGGTGTTGCCTAAGAAGGTAGGGAATGAACTGCTGTATTGATGACCGCCGAGGTAAGTGCGCCAGGTACACAGCTGCTGTCCACTGGAATTGTACCGGTTCACACCTTCTGCCGATGGACCACCAAAACTGCCATCCTGCAACCAGCCCGAATAACATTCAATCGGCATAAAGGGAGCAATGAAATCAGTGCCGTTCAGATCGCCCATTGACGCAAAATTATTTGTCCGCCTTGCATCAGCCGTTTGCTGCAACCATACATTACCTCCTTCATGAAACCAGGCCGATTGCTTTACACCTGGCAGGTCGGCCAGTAAAGAGTGAATACCTTCATGCACCATCGCGCCCTGCTGACCCACCCTGTCCGAATAAGGGCAGGCAGGATCAAAACTGTATATGGGATAATAGGATGCCAGCACCATGGGCCAACTCGTCCCATTGTAATTGATGGCGCTCTGCCAGCCGCCCAATGCCGTATTGGGTGCATTGTCCGTACACAAGCCCGAGCCATACAGGTATACCGCACTGCGATAGCCATTCTTGGCACGCAGGTCAGGAGGCCACCCCATTTGATCGCGGAAATACGCAAAGTCCGTGTTCATGCGGGCAAGCAACGGAGTGATAGCCGCCGTGGTTACCAGCGCATTTTTGTTGGGCCCCCACCGAAAAGTCCACCAATTTGAAGACTGCGTGCCTACCACCTGGGGACAATCATTCAACACGTTGGTCGGTGTGGGCAGCGAGGGAAATTCGTCCCTGAAATTATAACTGATCGTAGGAGAATAGGACGGCCAGGTATAAGGATTGCCGGTGCCGCCACCACCGCCCACCACTGTGCCCATTACACGCCACTCCAGCATGCCGGTGGACTGCGTAGTGTTGCGCATGGTGACGCGTATCCTGGATAAATTGACGGATGTAAAAGACAATGTGTTGAAGGCATTCGTCACCAGCGGCACATTGCCCAGGTTTACCCAGGCCGATCCGTTCCAGTATTCCGCATAAGCAGTAGTTGGTGTAAGCACCCCGCCCCCATCATTAAACCAATATACCTGGATGGAAGTCACCCCATAGGTTTGCGACCAGTCATATTGTACCCACTGCAGTGAGTTGGGATTGTTCCAGTTACCATAGGCTCCATGTGATTTATCATTCGAATTGGCTGGTGTGAAATTATCGTTCAGCGCAGCAATCGTTTCCCAGGATGATACGTACGAAGTGCTGGCTGTAGCCTGGGGCGCTACATTCGACTGGGCCTGCACCACAAAGGAGCCCAAAGACAAGACAAGGAGGCATAGATAGAATTTGAATTGATTCATAAAATAGGCTTTTGTTTGAGTAATAGATATCCTATACGATGATGCCGGCAGCCACTGATGACAACAACAGTAACCTGCAGCACCTCGCACAGCAAAGCGCACAATGGAATGGACATGGGCATGGATTCCTTTTGCAAAAGGAGGACATGAAAGGTGGAGGAGAGATTGCTATAATCCTAAAGAAGCCGCTTGCGGGGACCGTTTACCCACAAGCGCAATGGCCCCGTTTTGGAGGGCCTGGTTGCGTTATAATACCGGTAATAAATATACTAAGCAGAAACAAAAAAGGGATACCAAATATTAACCCATTATAGTGGAATATTTACTTGTTATTTTGACAATTATACGGCCTGCCAAAGGATTGGCAGGCCGTATGCGAGGCTGAACAGGTTTACTGATCCTTATCATCGGGCGTCAATACCGCCCTCACTTCCACATTGCCCCCGTATCCATCACTCATCCCGCAATGACTGCGTTGGATTGGAAAGTGCAGCTTTGATGGTAAGCGAAGCCGTGGTAACCAGCGCAATGACCACCAGCGTGACCACCGGCAGCGCAAACTGCCACCAGCTGATCGATACCCTGAATGCATACCCGTTGAGCCATTGTTTTATTAACATAAATGCTGCCGGTATGGCAGCCAGGCTGCACAGCAGTATCAGTTTCACCACATCCCAGCTAAGCAACAGCAGGATATTTTGAACAGAGGCCCCCAGCACTTTGCGGATGCCGATCTCTTTGATACGGCGGGCCGTTGAATAGGCCGTCAATCCCAATAAACCCAGGCAGGTAATAAAGATGGCCAGCGAAGAAAAGACCAGGAAATTACGACTGAAATGTACTTCCTGCTGGTATTGCCGGTTATAGAAGTCGTCGAGGAAAAAGAAGTCAAAAGATGATTCAGGGAAATACCGGTTCCAGGTTTGTTCCAGCGCAGCCACTTTATCGCGCATATGACTGGCTTCAACCTTTATGGAAACATAGTCAGCGGGTATCCAGTTCAGCCCCGGGTCCATGAAAAGAATAAAGGGCGTAAAATCCTGCTGCAGGGATTGCTGATGATAATCCCTGATCACCCCAATTACTTCATTGGGACGATTCTCCAGCGTTTCCACCCATATTTTCTGACCAATAGCAGCTTCAGCAGAGGCAAACCCAAATTGCTTTACCGCCGATTCATTCAATACCATACCAGTGGAATCAGCAGGCCTTTCCCTGTCAAATCCCCTGCCTGCAATAATTTGCAACCCATACGTAGAGATAAAATCATGATCGGCTTTCAACATTTCGTAAGTACGCTCTTCCGCAGGGGAGGCGCCAAAACGTCTGTTGGCCAGGGACTTCCCTACCGCCTTGCCCGGCACAGATCCCGAAGCAGTTACAGCCTTTACACCAGGCACGGCCTGGAAGCTCGTTTTCAGGCTTCTTATTTTTTGTGCGTAATCAGCTGTTTTTACAGGCGCTTTGATCACGATCGTCTGACTGGTGTTTACCCCGGTATTTTGCCCGGTCATATAATTGATCTGCCGGTAAACTGCTATAGTACCCGCAATCAGCAACAGGGAAGTAACAAACTGAAAAGCCACCATCCCTTTGCGCAGCAGCACCCCTCTTTTTGAAAAAGAGAAACGCCCTTTCAACACCGATATGGGTTTCAGCCGCACCAATACCAACGCAGGATAAATACCCGACAATAAAGTGCTGATGATAAAGACCAAACCCGTATGAATAAACAAATCCTGGTTCAACATTAAACCGTCAGCACCGTTGGCGCTCAGGAAAAGCGGCAACCAGGAAACAGACCCGATCACCAGCAGGATGGCCAACAACAGCGCCAGCACATTAATGATCACAGATTCCAGCAGAAATTGAAACACCAGCTGCGAAGCCAGGGCGCCGCTTACCTTGCGGATCCCCACCTCCCGTGCACGGTCCATCGATTTGGTGGTAGCCAGGTTGATGTAATTGATATAAGCGATCAATAATATGATATAGGCGATGATGGAGAGGAACCCAATAAAAAAACGATTGCCCTTGGTTTCCACTTCATAAGGTTTGGCCTTATTGAGGTGAATATCCTTTAAAGCCACCAGGTGAATGCCCCATTTCAGGTCCTTTAGCGACGGACCTGTTTTATACTTTTCGGCCAGCGCCGGGAACTGCCTTTCTATTTCGGCAACCCGGGCGCCGGGCGTCAACTTTACAAATGTGTAACTCTCATGCTGGTACCAAAACTCCTTCAGCCACTGAGGCGTAGCCCCCCAGGAGAGCAGGAAATTCAACTGCAGCGTAGAGTTCTTAGGCATATCCTTAAATACACCCGTCACCATGCATTGAAGCTTTCTGGATTGCGTAGCCACATCCAGCATCTTGCCAATAGGATCGGCAGTACCAAAATATTTTTTAGCTGCCGATTCGGAAAGCACGATACTATTTACGCCGGTAAGCACTGTAGCAGCATCCCCTTTCAGCAAAGGGTAAGAGAAAAAAGAAAAGAAGTTACTATCTGCAAAGACTACATGCTCTTCCCGGAATTTGATATCGTTGTACCGGATCACCCGTTCAGAACCGTACCAGCTTACGCGGGCAAAGGAAGCAATACCCGGCAGGTTGTCTTTCATGGCCCGGGCATAGCCATTGGTGCTGGTGGCCCAGTCATCCGTCAGGCTTTCTCCTTTGTAAAACTGGCTTTCCACCCGGTAGATATTGTCTGCATCCACCTGACCACTGTCATAGCTTTTTTCAAACCGCACATAGGCGCCAATCAGCAGAAAGGCAGCAATGCCCAAAGCGAGCCCCAGCACATTGATGGTTGTATATACTTTATTCCGTACAAGGTTGCGATAAGTGACAAGCAAAATATTCCTGATCATGGGTTAGTTTTGATCCCGGAATATACTATATAATTACGGTATGGCATTCTTTCCTGGCGCAATACCAGCATAAGGAATATGGCACTACTTGCTGCCGGCCTGGCATTGACAGCTTTATTGGTCACCAGGTTTGGCAATGTGCCCATCAATCAAATAATGAGAACCTGGTCGCCGGCTGCCCCACCGGCCAATTGGAAGGAGCTATTACATACTTGGGATAATTACCACCTCGTACGTACCGTAGCAGGTACCGGGAGTTTTATTGTATTTATTGTTGCGGCGCAGTTGCCTTTGTTAGCCAAGCCAACTGGAGATTAATTTCTCCAGCAGGCCTGTACATTTCACTTTTTTTGACATTCAAATGGCTGTTCGGCTTGATGATCAATTATTTTTTTACTACAATGATCACAGAACGTGAGATAGAATCCCCAGAGGCCGCCGCGGCTCTCGCTACAACATTAAACCGTCCAATCACATGGTAGGGATTGATGAGATCGATCGTGGCTGTTCTGTTGTCCGAGAAAGCGAACTGAGGATATACCATATTCACATTTGTATCCAGTGGCGTTACATAGAACATAACTTTTGCCGGATCAGATACTATGCCCCTTCCAGGATTTCTGAATAATACGCTCGTAAAACGGAAACCGGTTGATGTATCACCAGTATAAGCATCGGCAGTGAGCAACATATCATCCGGTAAGGAAGGAAGAAAATTGATGACAGTATCTATTATGTAGGTGTCTTTTACCGAAACCCTGACATTTGTTTTCTTTGGCACTTTACTGATAAGGAAAGCTGAAGCTGCCCCCTGTGAATTAACAGTTACCCTTTGCACAGTGTCGCCATTGGCAAAAGTACCACCATCAGTGTAGAATTTTACCTGCCGGCTGTCAGTCCCTGCTTCAACATTGATCTGTACACTGATGGCACATACAGAAACACTATCAGCGATCAGGCTGACCGGAGACACGCTGGTAAAAGCAATGATCTCATTCAGGTTTACTGCATCTTTGTTACCGATACTATATATATCATCTTCCTTTTTGCATTGTATCCCGAAGATCAATAAAATAGCAATCAATAAAAACCGGCACCATGCTGTTTTGCTCATATCAGTTCCTTTTAAGCAGTGTAAGTAATTGTAGTGTTCCTGGTAGAAATAAGACCATTTTTATCTTCAAGGCGGATCCTGATCCTGATAGTTTTGTCACTGGTCAGATCAGAATTCGCCAATATATTCCTGCTAGTGGGAACCACATTGTTTCCCACTGACAGATTATCCTCCCAGGTGGATATATCGAATGAAACTGCGAGTGACGACAGAACAAATAACTTAACAGTAACAGCTCCCTCGCTACCCTCATCAATATCGCAATCATACGTCACGGTAACAGGATTAACGCCAGTTGAGATCGTGTCCGGACTGATCGATACATCGTTTAAACTAATTCCAGGCATATAAAATGTTTTAAGGTGTTTGATTTTTAAAAATGGCGCTACCGATCCCATTCAATAAGGATTGTACTCTTATATCTATTGAAAGGGACACAAAGGGTGATCCTTTAAATGAATAACGACTGCGGTCGATAAGCGGGTTTTCCGGTTGGCTATAATACAGGTAAAATCCACCATTAACTTTTAGCCATTGCCATAACTTAAACCCACTTCCTAGTATCACCGCCTGATTCCCGATCAACCCCTTCCGCACACTATCTTTTGCAATACCGTCCACCGAAATACCAATCATAAAAGACATCCTCGAACGCAACGTATTCCATATTCCATGATATGCACGGAGAGGAATTGAATCATCGAGAGGAGTAAGCGATATCTGGATAGCTGCATAAGGATTAACCCGGCCAATTCCCCACACGTAGGCAAGACCAAGATCCGACCGGATGAATTGAGTAGCCTGTTTAACAAATTCTTTGGGGAAGGTTGCACTCAGTACGCCATCCCTACTCACCTGGTTCACCCAAATTTTGGTGATCAGGGTATCCAGTACTAAGGCCTTTTGCTCGATGGCCTTATCAATATCAATCATCATTTTATCAAATTCGGCAGGCAAAGAGCCGGGAGCCGGTATTTCAGCAAATTTCTTTTTAGTGGAAGCAATCGCCGATTTGATGGCCCTGTAATCGCCACTTGCTTCATCCTTTTTTATAGAAAACCAGTTCGCCCCCTCCATTTGATCCAATAACTTTTTCACTTCCTGTTTGTAGGTGGGCAATGCTTTCAGGTTAACACTATCACCAACGCCGAAATTTTCCTGAAGATCAGTGATCCGGTCCCGCACATTTGCAATGCCGGCAAAGAGGTTGCCAAGGTTTCTTTGAACATTCACCGGTCGAAAATTATAGGAGGGGTCAGTCTCCTTCACAACAGCCTCTACAGCTTTATTCAGGTCATCCGCTAATTCATTGACAGTGTCAAACGAAACATCATCTTGTGTGATATTTGCTTTTGCAAAACGATTTATCAAAGACGCTACCTTCGGACTAGTTGCTATCCGCTTTGCAAGGACTTCCTTTTCCTTCGCAGAAATCGGTATTGATCTGCCCGTAATTATTTCAATAAAATAGCCCGTACTTGGCTTCAATGTTATCAACGACGTGGAATAAGCAGTAGAATCAACAAAATTATTTCGCCTGATCGTATCGAGCTTTATTACCCATGCAGCTCCACTAAACAGCACATCTTTGTTGGTTATTGTTATTGCCGCCGTTCTATTTCCGGAAACCTTCTTCCCCTGATCTGCAGGCAGGTCTTTCATGATACGCTTATAATCTGTGATGCTGGTCTGATAGATCTTTACCACAATATAATCGACCCGCCCGGTATCGATATGCGTAAATTGGATCGCAAATGGACGGTCAAACGGCAATACGCCCAGAATTCTATCCCGGTTCCTGAAATCATACTCGATCGTTTGACCAATGCATTCATGCGCCACTGCCATCTGTACAAGCAAAAAGATAAACGAAAGAAGACCTCTTTTCATCTTTATTAATTAAGGGTGAAATATGATTGATGCAGCGTCAGCTACCTGGCAAAGCAACATTCCTGGCTGGCATCGATCCAACATGCCTGACCGATCATTCATTTATTGCTCTTGCCTGATTGTTATGAAAAATTAAAACTATTTACAAGGGGAGTATACCGTTAAAACACCTTATTTTATCCGGCTAAAATAACAATGATACAGCTCTGCAGGCAGAACGCAAGTAACATGCCCTCTACCGCAAGCGCACCGGCGCAGCCACTGATCGCCTGCTATTTTACTTAAGTATAGCCTGCCATGAACAGAAAGCTCAATACGATCAGGAGGGAGTATTTCTTCATACAAAGGGGTGCCGGTTTAGGAATGCAGGCTGATAAAAAGAAACAAAATTTTCCCGTAAACTCAAAGTTGGGAACATTCCCGCGAACAGGGAAGGTTCCCAACTAAATAATCCAGGCTGTTTACTTTGACAAGTATTGTTTTTTGCAAAGATTGTGTATACAACGATTGCAAACCAATACTCGCTATATGAGAATGCTCGTCTTTATCCTTCTATCGCTATGCACCGTTAGCAGTGGTGCACAATCATTCGGCAATGGAAATATCGTAGTAGTCAGGATCGGCGAAGGCGCCCTTCCCATGACAGCCGGCGCCGCCCAACCTGTGTTCCTGGATGAATACAGCCCCTGTGGTGAACTGGTCAGAACCATTGCCCTGCCCGTAACCGTTAATGGCAGCAACCGACGGCTTACGCTCTCTCCGCTCGCAACAGATTACACCGAAGGTTTTATCAGCCTTTCTGAAGATGGTCAGTACCTGGCCCTTGCAGGTTATGATGCAGCAACCGGTACCGCTGCTGTTGCCGCCACCACCAGCGCTACAGTCAACAGGATAGTAGCTGTGGTCGATCCTGCCGGCAATGTAAACACCAGCACCGCATTCAGCAACCGCTTCAATACCGTTCCCGTTCGGGGCGTCATTGTAAATGGTTCTGATGTATGGGTTACCGGCGGCAATGGCGGCATTGTGTACGCCACCCTGGGAAGTACCGGCACTGCCAACACGCTAATTACGACCTCCACCGGCCGCTGCCTGAGCATTTATGACGGACAACTTTACGCTACCTCTACCGCCACCGGTTTAAGAATGGCGCGCGTGGGCACCGGCCTGCCAACCACTACGGGGCAGACCATGCAAAACCTGCCCGGCTATCCCAGTTCCGGGGGCAGTCCCTTCCAATACTTTATGACGCGACTCAATGGCAGTGATACCGTAAACGTATTGTATATCGCCGACAACAATGTACTCAGGAAATATTCACTCGTATCGGGCTCCTGGACCGACAATGGCACCATCGGTGTATTTGCCGATAAATACCGGGGTATTACTGGTGTAGAACAGGACGGTATCGTCACTTTGTATACCGTACGCAGAAATGATACGGGCGGCGAGCTCATCCGGTATATTGACAGTACTGGTTACAATGCCAACTTCTCGAATAGTAAACCCGTTATCATAGCACAGGCCGATACCAATAAAGTTTTTAGAAGCGTAGCCATGGCGCCGCAGGCATTGTCACCATTGGTCAGGGCCACCAAAACAACCACAGCCAGCCTGCGTGTATTGACCGATGTAAAAAGTGGTCTTGTGCTGGCAGAGTTGACCACCCCTCAGCCCGTTACTGGTGTAGTACAGGTACATGACCTCAATGGCCGGCTCCTCTACACCCGCAAGGTAGCAGCCTTAAAAGGCAAGAACCGCTTTCCCCTCCAGGTACCTGGCGGAACCGGCGGTCTCTACATGGCCAGTTTTATCTCCCGGCAAGGTCATCTCCTTACCAGCAAGTTCATTTATTAATCTTTAAAGCTCATCCCCATGAAATATACGATACTACGTGCCGTACTATGTCTATTGATAGGCAGCCTGGCCACCGGTGAAAGCTATGCTATTAACCCACCCGCATTGTCGGCCCCGCTCAACAACAGTACCGGCTATGTGCGCAACCCTTCCTTTACCTGGCTTGCCGTGACCAATGGTTACAGCTATGATATACAACTGGCCACTGATACAGCCTTCACCAATATAATCCTTAACCGCAACGATCTCTTCATCACCCGTTTTGTTCCCGTAAGCCGGTTACCATTGGGTACAATATACTGGCGCGTAAGAGCAAAAGACCAGGCTGGTACCGATATCAGCAGTTGGTCGGCCCGGTATGCATATACCGTAGCACAACCCGTCAAAACATACACCATACCACCCGGCGCCACGCTGAAGGCTATCAAAGACACCCTGCGCAAGGCCATCATGAATACGCCTTCCATATTGGCATTCACAGCCGACTCGACCTACGAACTCGATGCCGGCATCACAGGCCAGTTTGCCATCGATACCGCCAATATCAACGACCTCATCATAGAAGGCAACAATGCCAATATCCTCATCAAGAACCACGCGCATGTAGGCTTTATGCGTATGCAGAACTCCAACCGGGTAACGGTGAGAAGACTAAAAGTAGACTGGGATCCCCTGCCCCACTCCCTGCTGGATGTGATCAGTGTGAACAAGACGGATACCAATGCTTTGAATGTGAATGTGCGGCTGAGAAGCGTTACCGGCAAAATGTCGCCGTACTATCCTGCTATTTACAACAATCCTTCCTTTACCAATTACTGGTCCTGGGCCTACCTGGTTGATCCTGCCGATCCCGGCAGCCTGAAGAAAATAAACAACAATACATTCGGTATCGGCCCGGCCGATGTAACCCCGCTGGCCTGCAAGGATACACCCACTTATAATATATACCATGCAGGCAGCAAGGTGGGCAAATTCTTTGCCGTGGGTGATGTACTGTCTATTGTGGCCAGGGATAATGTAGGCCCCCTGATGAGCACGCGCAATTGTACGGACCTCGTCTTCGACAGCGTTATTAACTATGCAAGCCCCATCGGATGTTATTATTCCTACGATGGCAGCGATATGAAGATCCTCAATTGCCAAACTACCCTGAAAGACCAAAGCCGTCTGGTCTCTGCCAATGCAGACGGTGTGCATTGCAGGGCCAATGCCATCGGCCCCTGGGTAGAGAACAGCACTTTTATAGGCAATGCCGATGATGGCGTGGCCCTCTACAACAAAGGGATATTTGTGAAAACGAAGGTCAGTCCTACCATCCTTACCCTCACCAACAATGAGTTCATGAACCTGAAGAAGGGACATATCTTCCGGATATTCACTCCCCGTACAGGCAAGGTCATGAGCCCCAACTTTACAGTCGATACCGTGTACCTGCAAAGTGGTGCTTACCGCGTTGAGTTTTCACCTGCCATCCCCACCAATGATTACGACAGCCTCACCGCCATTGGCCTTACCGACCTGCAACAAAATGTACAGTTGTACAATACCAATCTGCGCAATGAAAGGTTTATGATCAGCAACAACCGCTTCACTGTAAGGGCGCGCGGCTCCATTATCCGGTCTGCCAAAGGCATGGTGGAAAACAACCAATATTACAGCTGTTCATCCCCGGCCATTGCCCTGTACAATGAGGCTGCCTTCTGGTACAATGGCCTCTATAGCCGCGATATCTGGATCATGAACAACGATATCAGGAATTCCGGGTTCGACATCCTCGGCGCCGATGCCGGAGCCATCAACATCCGCATCAACAAGATCGATTCCATTGGCATCAACAACAATTTTGATGATGCCATGTCGCCTGTGTCCAACGACCACGCCAATATCCTTATCAAAGGCAATACGATCAGGAACTTTGCCCAGCACGGCATCTCTTTATTCAATGCGGCCAATTGCACCATACAGGACAATGTTTTCATCAGTGATACAGGCGGCTTCCTATGGCCCGGAAATCATTATGGTATCTATATCAATACCACCTATGGAACGTCCATTATCAACAATAACTTTTCGGGAGATACACGAACACCCAAAACCCTCATTCAGCGTGTCAACGATACCGCTACCACGGTAGTACCCTGATAGCCTCCCCGAAAGCACTTCACGAAAGCCTGTGTTGCTCTTGTAGCGGCACAGGCTTTTCTATTCCGGTGGCCCACTACCGATATAACCCGATAGCCTACCCTCATTACAACCATACGCTATAATTTATAGCTCCTGGTTGTTGAAAAACGGCCTAAAGCATTCTAATTTACACTCCCACTCACGACCAACCGGTCATTGCTTCGAAGCTTAGTAGCTTGTTTTCATCACCAAAATTCAATCATCTTATGAAGAAAGTTGTCTTCCTTGCAGACCGAAAATTACAATAACTTCATCTTCGCTACCTGGGAGCACGTGGATGTAGAGAAACACAAAATGGCCTATGTGGAGATCGATACCGCAGGCAATGAAGGGCCACTCACGCCCGACTATCCCCAGTCACCATGGGCGGATGTCAGGGTTGCCATGGCGTGAACCAAACCAAACAGGGGGGCGATTTCTCCTTCCTGATGAACAATTTTGGCAAGCCCGTAGATACCCCCGATATCGGCTCTCACAAGAATAAGTTCCTACTATTGGCCCAGGATATCGAAAGAGGCAGTAAACTACAGGAAGCTATTAGACTGAAAAATAAACAACAACTACAACAAAAATAATAACTGGTACGTCTGTCCGGAAGAGACCGTCTCAAAATTACGAGACGGTCTTTTCATTTTAGGACTAAACCATCGACCATATCCCGTCTTTTTATTATGCCCTTCCTGAAGAATTGTTGCAATTATATTTTTTATATACTGTATAGTTTATGTGCAGAATATTACTTATGAGCTTGGCATTTTCTGACCGAAATAATGGAAATGCGCTAAACCTCCTTCATTTTTTTAAACAGCTGTTGCAAAAGAAAATCTTTACTTAATATATAGAACTGTATAGAAATTCATCCGCAGATGCTTCAGTTTTGAGTTACCAAAATTGATGGATATGTTATCAACTACCAACTTACGGGTGACCAACTTTATCGCGATGATACCGATGTTGACAGGCATCGGCCGTCTCCTGGCCTGCTTAGTGCCTACGGATTGCCTGCGCTCCTTAGAGAACTGGCCCCCTTTTCATAGAGCGTTCAGGCAATACGTAGGCAATCCGGAGGCAATGGGTAAACAAAGTCAGGTCACTTACCAGGCCTGCCACCCCGGAGCACAAAGCCCCGCAACACCGCCATCAGTAAATAGTACCATCAATGCCTTAAATTATACCATGTGGATTGCACTTTTCGTATGTAGTTTTGTTTCTCAATCCAGCTTCACCATGGCAAAGGAAAATATACCGGTGTATGATATCTGCAGCATCAGCAAAGAACCAGGAGCCAATGACGATTTCCTGGCCGACCGGTTTTCCAGCTACCTGAACAAATATTATGAGCACCTTCATTTTCCCCATCGCCATTCCTTTTACCACCTGGTATTATTTACCAAAGGCAAAGGCACCCACTCCATCGACTTCACTACTTTCGATGTAAAACCTTTTCAACTCTATGCCATGATCCCCGGCCAGGTGCACAGCTGGCATTTTGAAGGGCCCATGGAGGGATTTATCATCAACTTTTCCGACAACTTCTTCAAGTCATTCCTGCAGCATCCGCAGTACCTCGACCGGTTTTCCTTTTTCAGCGGCATTGGCGAGGAAGGGGTATGCCAGTTGCCCGGAGAACTGCACAAGCAAGCCACACAACTACTGGAGTCCATACTTACTTATTCGGGGCATGATTGGAAAAACCAGGTAGATATGGTGCGGGTATTGTTACTGCAGTTGTTCATGCTGATCGACAATTCACTCGCAGCGCACAATATCAAATCAATACCCCAGCAAAAACTCATCTTACTCCGGGGGTTCAGGCGGTTGATCGATACCCATTACCGTTCTATCCGCCTGCCGAAGGAGTATGCCGATCTCTTGTATGTAACACCCAACCACCTCAATGCCTTGTGCCAGGACCTGCTGGGCAAAACAGCTGGTGAGCTCATCCGCGAGCGGATACTACTGGAAGCAAAAAGACTGCTTACCAATGCCAGGATGACCGTCACCGAGATCGCTTATGACCTCAACTTCCAGGACAACTCCTACTTCAACCGGTTCTTTAAGAAATATACCGGTATGACCCCGGATGAGTTCAGGAAACAATTTCACACTGAAAATAAATGATCATGGAAAATATAAACGTTACCGCCATGGCCCCTGTAACCAAAGTATCCAACCCCAGCGCATTCAACCTGTTCAAATGTAAATGCCCCCGCTGCCGGCAGGGCAATATGTTTGTGGAAGCCAATCCCTACAAACTTAAACGTACCATGAAGATGAATGAACGTTGCCCTGAATGTGGACAGCCTTTTGAACTGGAAGTTGGTTTCTATTATGGCTCCAGCTATGTAAGTTATGCACTGTCGGTTGCGCTTAGCGTAGCTACCCTGGTGGCCTGGTGGGTCTTTATAGGCCTTAGCACACAGGATAACCGCTTCTTTTATTGGATGGCTATCAATGGTGTTTTATTGATCGGGCTGCAACCTGTACTGATGCGGCTGGCAAGAACCCTCTGGCTAGCTTTCTTTGTAAAGTATGATAAAAACTGGAGAGACCATGCACCTGAAGAACCGGAAAGGATCAATAAGGATGAAATGAACAACTGGTAGCTTTAACCAGTAAACGCTGGTCAGTCTTTGTTGTTGGCTGGCGGATACAATAAACGGAGGGCATTAAAAACGGCAATGTGCATGATGGTGGCATGATCTTCCTGCGGCAGGTAGTCGAATTGAACGGTTACCTGCTTACTGTTGCCGGCTCTGATCTTATCTGCCAGCAGGTTCGCATCCACTTCCATCACCCGGGGATTGGCGCCGGGCGTAAGCCCTTCCTTACCCACCCCGATATACACCGCAGTAGGGCGGTTAAACTTTTCCTCCAACAAGGCAGAAGGCTGGTTTAACAAAGATCCATTGTCCCACCACAAACTGGGACTGATGATAATATACTTATTGAAAAGCAGAGGTCGCTTTAGTAATATCTCTGTTGCCAGAAGGCCGCCAAGCGATTGCCCGATCAGCATATTCGAACCGCCACCCTTGTATTTCTTATTGATAAAGGGTTGTAATTCTTTCTCCAGGAAAGCTATGAAGAGCGCCGACCTGCCTGCCGTTTTGTACTGGTCCTTTTGCTCTTTCACACTGGTGGGGAAAGTAAAGTCTCTTTTCCTGTCGGTATTAACAATACCTACTACGATTGATTTCGGTACGCGGTCGATCCAGGAGAAGTTATTAAATTGAATGAGCCCTGTTACATGAATAAAATCTTCATCGGCAGCACCATCCAGCAAATAGATCACCGGATAGCTGACGGTGTCTTGTGCGTCATATCCTTCGGGAAGATAAATATTGACAGTTCGCTTTTCACTCAGCAGCCTGGAGTATAATTGATCAACAACACCCAACACAAAAGGCTTACTGCTATCACTTCTTGATTTTTGTGCCTGCACCAGGGTGGCGAGGAACAGGCATACAGCTAAACTGATATATCTCATTGTTGGGAGTGTCTGACATTAACTTATTTTCAGCCGCAGGTAATCATACATCACGTATACAGCTTCGGACAAGAACAGGTCTCTTTTTAAGGAGTTGATCCAGGCTTTGTTGCTGTCATTTTTGAATTGCTCTTTGGTTTTAAGCGACTCATCCATATCCGTGGTATTCTTAACACCCATGGGTTTGGCCGATACCAGTTGCTTCCGTATAGCACTCACTTTTGATTGCAATTCTTTTTCAGCAGCGCGGTATTTATCCAGCTGCAGGGCATAGATGCCGTTCCTGTTTTGCATCCAATGCAGGTTTTTGCTGAGCGCCAGCAGCGTAGTATCCTGCTTCATGCGTTCGGCAGAAAGCGCCACTACTTTAGGAATAGCTCCCTGCTCATCCAATAGCGCAAAGGGTACGGCCTGAATAGTATCCCAGGCCAGCGCTGTTGGGTTGTTCTTTTCCTGCATTTTATACGGCTCATAGATACCGGGCAATTTGATATCTGCCTCTATCCCTTTCAATTGGGTAGCAGCGCCGGTGATGCGGTAATATTTTTGCAAGGTTACATGCAGTGTACCAAGGTCGGTATTGACAGCATTAACTGCCGCCATACGGTTGTCGCCTATACCAAAAGGTCTTTGCACCGATCCCTTGCCATAGGTAGAGTTACTGCCCACAATGATACCCCGGTGGTAATCCTGTATGGCCGCTGCAAAGATCTCGGCAGCAGAAGCGCTCATTTCATTCACCAGCACCACCAACGGACCATCATACAACACCGCTCTTCCTTTTACCCGGCTCACATAGGGTTCTCCTGCCGGGCCTTTCACCTGCACTACCGGGCCTTCTTTGATGAACAGGCCGATCATATTGATCACCTCTCCCAAACTACCACCAATATTATCACGGATATCAATGATGATGCCTTTTACATTTTCCTGTTGCAAACGGGCCAGCTCGCGCGCCATATCAGCAGCACAACTGCGACCATTCGCATCGCCAAAATCAGTATAGAACTTTGGAAAGGATATATAGCCCAACTTCACTGAATCTTCTATGATCGCACTTTTTACAAAAGTATCATCCAGTTGCAGCGCTTCCCGCTTCAACGTTATATCTTTCAAGCTGCCATCGCTTTTACGGAAAGTGATCGTCACCGAAGTGCCCTGTTGGCCCCTCGTGAGCTTGATCACTTCACTCATTACAAAACCAGCTACCTCTACTGGTTTACCACCCTGCTGGGCCACTTTTACAATCACATCTCCTTTTTCTACCTGTCCTGACTTCCAGGCCGGACCACCGATCATCAGTTCTCCAATGCCGATCTTACCCTGCATATCCTGGAGCAAGGCGCCAATGCCATAATACACTCCACTCAAACTTTCCTGGAACTCGCGGCGGTCAACCGGCAGAAAATAATTGGAGTGCGGATCATACAGGTTGGTGATGCTGTTTACATAAGTATTGAAAGCCTCTTCGTCTGTAGTAAGTTTTTGCAGATTGGCAATATTGCGCTTTTCAATGCGCAGGATGGTTTGCCGCGCCTTCTCCTCCATTTGGGCATCGCTCTGCTTATTGGCGGTATCGCGTGCGTGAATGTCGAGCAGGTCCTCGTACTGGCCCAATACCTGGAACTTGAGGTAATTGTGCCAGCGGCTTTTCAGGTCATCCACCGACTTACAGTAATCCAGTTTATCTGTATTGGTATTGTATTCTTCCCGGGTTGTGAACTTGAAAGGCTGTTTGAGCAGTTCCTCCACCATTAATTCTGACTCCTTCAAGCGTTGGCGGAAGGCAGTATTCACCACTTTGTAGAAGTGCACCACTTTCCCTTTCATTTCGTCGTCCAGCTGCAATTGATATTTCCTGAACTGCTGGAGGTCTTCCCGCAGAAAAAAACGCTTGCCGGGATCCAGTTGGTCGAGATAGGCCGTAAACACCTGGGTAGAGAATTTGTCATCCAGCTTCTTGGGCGCATAATGGATCTGCTGCAGCATCTCAGCCGTATTGTGAAATACCAGGTCTACATTCTCTGTTACTTTACTTTTTTGGGCAAAAGAGGAGGAAATCTGAAAGGCTGATAAAAGACATACGCACAGGATAAACTGATAACCACAACGCTTGTTCATACGAGGACAATTTCTTATTTAGAATGTAGGATGCCGGATTCATCGGGTGTAACAACGTAACACATGTATAGTTGCATTAGGCGTTAGCCGGGAGGCACTTCCAAACAAATTTAACGTAACTATGGCTCAATTGTTTTCCGCTCATCAACAAGTTAACCACAGACCGCAGGTCTATTTTTACAGGCAATATCCGTAATTACCATTCCCCATAAGCACCATAGTAAGCGGCGCCCAGTAAACCCGTTTTATCGTTCTTGATGATCTTTATGGGTACTCCTTCCAACAGATGCTGCATTCGATCACAATCCATATAATGACGGTAAAAGGCCTCTTTCAACAACAGGGGAGCAATTTTGGGAGGAATGCCTCCCCCCAGGAAAACACCCCCTGTAGCCTTCATTTTCAGCACCAGGTTGGAAGTTTCCCGGGCTATATACCGGATAAAAAGATCCATGGTTTCCACACAGATGGCTGCCTTATTGTGAAGCGCGGCCTGACTGATCACAGCAGAATCATCTTTTTCAGCTGCCAATTGCGCTGTTAACCAGGAGGGCTCTTCTTTCTTCTTAACATCACGCAAAAAAGTATAAATGCTCGTAACAGCAGGACCTGCCGCCACCTTCTCCCAGCTAACCACCCCGCCACTCAGCTGCAGGTACTTGCACAATTCCATATCCAGGTCCGTACGGGGCGAAAAATCGCAATGTCCGCCCTCCGTGGGGAAGGGGAAATAAGATTTGCCATTCCAAAACAGCCCCGCCTCACCCAGTCCGGTACCGGGTGCAATGATCGCCATGTTTCCTTCTGCCTGTTCCTTGCCCGGGTGGATGGTAATAAAATCTTCCGGTTGTAAACCGGCCAGTCCATAGGCCATCGATTCGAGGTCATTGATCAGGATCACCTTCCCTATTCCCAGGTCCCGGGCAATATCTGCCTGATCCAATACCCAACTCAGGTTGGTAAGGTCTACCTTCCCTTTCAGCACCGGGCCTGCTACGCCCAAACTGATACGGTGGGGCTTCTGCAGGTCATAATCCGACAGGAAGTGCTGGATAATAGAGGTCAGGGATTTATATTCGGCCGAGGCATAACGTGCAGACTGTGCCATTTTCATTCCCTGGGGGGTTACCTGGTAAATAGCCAGGTTGGTCTTGGTGCCCCCTACATCCCCCGCCAGCACGGTCATTCCACCGGCAGGCACCTGGTTCAGGCATGGCAAAGACAAAGGGATGTGTAGCTGGCTCATAGTTCCTGTTGTATCCATAAAATCATGCTATAAATGAAGTAGTTGTAAAATTAGGATATAGATTAGAGAATACAGAATACAGAATTTAGAATACAGAAGAATACAGAGTTAGGAGCCCTGAGCCTTAGATCCGAACGCTCAATTTCGGGCCCAGGCTCCATCCCCAGGCTCAAAAGCTTCTGTATACTGTATTCTAAATTCTGTATTCTCTTCCTTTTAACAATTTTCCGGCCTGGTTCTTGGAATAAATGGGGTCAAGTTATTAACTTGCATGTACTCTTTAGAAAGAATCCACCTCCAATTCCATTCCCTACTCCAATCCCCCTGAATAACTACCCGGCATGTTTCCGTGATCGTACCGCTACAATTGCTTTTGAGCTTTTGTGAATGCTTATCGATGAAATATGAACAAGTATTTATTACTCCGAGACAACAAGCAAACGGGGCCTTACTCTGTGGAAGAGTTAACGACCAAAGGCCTCAAACCTTATGACCTTGTATGGTTGGATGGGAAGAGTGCCGCATGGCGTTACCCCAGCGAAATAGCCGAACTAAAGGCTTTTGCACCTGCCGTAGAGGAACAACCGTATGACCGGTTCTACAAGAAAACAACAGCCCAACAGTCGGCCACACAGGCCGCAGAGGCCAATATCACTTATCAGCAACCGGTACCTGCCGAAGCCATTGTGGTTACTACGCCTGTAACGGCCAATAATACGCCCCAGCCTGTTATTGCCAAAAAGATATATGTCACCTTGCCTGCAGGAGCCGGTAACCGTGGTAATACGGCTACCACAACGGCCAGTGGCAAAACGGCATCCGCCAATAGTCAGGCTTCCGAAAAGGAAGATTCCTCCGCTTCCTTCTTAAATGAAAAGTTTGCCCGCCTGCGGGAAGAAAAGATAAAACAGGCCGAAACTGCAGCAGCCAACACCGTAAAACAAGAGATCCCGGCACCTGCATTCTCTGAGATCGTTCAAAAGAACCACCCAAGGCAGGAAGAGAAACTGGCCCCGATCATGCTGCCTGGCACCAACAACCACCGGTTATTGATGCGCAGCATAGCAGCCGCCTGCTTGTTACTGGGCGGTGTTATCATAGGACTTGTGATCAGCAACAACCGCCAGCAAAAAGACAGTGCAGCACTCGACCAGTTGGTGAAGCAGATCCAGGAGCGCGACAAGAAAAATCAGCTTTCGGCCCAGGAGGCAGCATTGCCATTGACACAGGGCAACCTTACTTCGATCGACAACAACCAGGCTGCCGTTCAGCAGCAGTCTGCGGTTGAACCCGATAATAATAAGCAGGAACCGATTGGCACACCTGTTAACCATAAAGTGGACCAGCCTGCCATGAAAGAATCCTTGCCCGTGAAGGACGTATCACAACGGCAAACCGTAAAGGTCATTCCCGCTTTGGTTACCAACAAAGCCGAAGAAAACCAGGTGAACCGCCAGGAAGTAGAACAGGCCCGCAAAAACATCCATCAAATGGTGGCTGTTGATGCCAATAAATACAAGACTGGCGTACTGGGCGGCATTTCCGATCTCCAGCTCACTATCTCCAATAACAGCCTTTATCCTTTAGATGAGGTGCAGGTAGAGGTTCGTTACCTCGGACCTGAAAAGCGCGTGGTAAAAACCCAAATGCTGCTCTTTAATGATGTAGCACCGGGAGAACAGAAAACAATTGAGGCGCCGCGTACCAACCGGGGTGTAACAGTTGATTACGTTATTACCCGCATTAACTCCAAAGCGCTCGGATTGGCCCATGCAGGATATTAAATTCCGGTTAACTTGTAACGTATTATAGCATCCCAAAAGCGGTCGCAATGCAGATCGCTTTTGAGTTTGAATAAACTTCGTCTCCTTTGTTTTCTAATGCCAGGCACCGCCTTTCAGACCATGGCATAAAAATTGAATATAGGTGATCCTGCGATTGCACCCGACTCCCCTCTTTCCCGTTTTTAACCGTTGCTCTTGTGAAACGCTTCCTGTGCGTAAGCCCGGGGATATTGATTTGTACCATCGCTAAAACCATTCGTTATGAAAAAGACACTTGCCACGTTGATCGTTATCGTCATCGCGGTAGCTAGTCTCCACGCCGTTCGCGTTATGCGACAATCGACCATTTCGGGGAAAATTTCACCAGCCGATGCCGTAGAGGTAGTAATAGCTATTAATGGAACAGATTCACTCAAATTAAAACCTTCTGAAGGAGCCTTCAGTTTTATCGTACAGCCAGGAGCCTGGAAAGTATGGATTGATGCTAAAAAGCCCTACAAGGACACCACCCTGGATGCAGATGTAAAAGAGGGTGAAACAACCCAGCTTGGCGAGATCAAACTACAACAATAACTCATTTTTAAGGACGGCTCAGAACTAGAAAACCGGGCAGCTTATAGCTGTCCGGTTATTCTTTTCTATATTGCAATCCATATCCGGAATTGCATGAAACATATTTTAGTGTTTGGCGCCGGCAAATCGGCCACCTGTCTTATTGAATACCTTACCACCACCGTGCAGGCTCATCAATGGCAGCTCACCGTAGCCGATAATAACCTCGCCCTGGCCCGCTCCAAAACAGGCGATGCCCCACATACCCAGGCAGTAGCTATTGACGTGGCGCATGAAAAAGACCGCCATGCGTTGATCGCATCGGCCGATATTGTGATTTCCCTCCTCCCGCCTTCCCTGCATTTCCTGGTAGCCGGCAGTTGTGTAGAATTGGGTAAACACCTGCTCACAGCTTCTTATGTAGATGAAAGAATCGCCTCTCTGGCGCCACAGATACAGGAAAAGGGATTGTTATTCCTTTGTGAAATGGGCCTCGACCCCGGTATCGATCACATGAGCGCCATGCAGCTTATTCACCGCATCAAAGCTGCCGGTGGAAAGATCACCTCCTTCAAATCCCACTGCGGCGGATTGGTAGCTCCTGAATATGATGACAACCCCTGGCATTACAAGATCAGCTGGAACCCCCGCAATGTTGTATTGGCCGGCAAGGCAGGCGCTGTATTCAAAGAAGATCAGCAGGAGATCCAAATGGCCTATGCCGAGCTCTTCGATGCCAACCGTGTAGTAAATGTGCCCGAACTCGGCTACCTCGCCTGGTATCCCAACCGCGATTCGCTCAGCTATATTCCCATTTACCAACTGGAAGAAGCAGCTACTTTTATACGCACCACCCTCCGCTACCCGGAGTTTTGCTTTGGATGGAAAAACGTGATTGAATTAAAGCTAACCGATGAAACAGAGCAATACGATACCAATGGACTCAGCTTGCAACGATTCTTCCACCAGCATTTTAATACCCATGGCTTTTCTGATTGGATAGAAAAACAACTCACCAACCGCGTTGCCCAAACCAAGCAGCTGTTGGAAAAACTACAGGAATTGATCAAGGCTGAACAGGAAGTTGATGAGAAGGACCGAAAAGCCTTGCAGGATTTCATGATGGTGGACGACCAGGGGCAATTGATGGACATTAACCTCAATGAAGTTAAAACAAAGGCCGCTGCAACCGTAGCCGGCCAGATGCATGAAGCCAACCTGTCGATGAAACAGTTGTTCTTCCTGGGCATGGATGACGATAAAACCATGATCAACAAAGGCACCTGCAGCACAGCAGATATATTGCAATTTGCCCTGGAAACGAAACTTGTATTGGGTAAGGAAGACAAGGACATGATCGTGATGCTGCATGAAATAAACTACGAAACAACAGACGGCGCCACTAATACCATCACCAGTACCCTGATCGTAAAAGGAGAAGACCAGCTACGCACAGCAATGGCCAAAACAGTAGGATTACCCCTCGGCATTGCTGCCAAGCTCATCCTGGAAGGAAAGATCCAATTGACCGGTTTGCATATACCCATCCTTGCACAGATCTATGAGCCTGTGCTGGAAGAACTGGAACAACAGGGTATTATCTTCTTTGAAAATATTACGTAGACCCCGTGACCGATCATTCCGGCTACCCAGCACCGGGCTGGTTTCAGGGTTTTGTCAACAAGGCAATTAATTCCTGCACGCCTTCCGTGGCCGGTTTCTCAATAATAGTAAGCGCACCCACCGAGGAAGTATAAGGTATTTTTTTGTCGATAATATACTTGGGAATATTCCAGGGGGCATAGTTTAACAGGCCCGCAGCAGGATACACTACCAGTGAGGTTCCTATTACAACAAACAGATCTGCCTTCCTCACCATGCGGGCAGCTTCTTCGATCAACGGCACCGGCTCTTCAAACCAAACGATATTCGGTCTCAACTGCGCGCCGTCTTCTGCTGTATCCCCCATTTTGATATCACCCTTTATATCATAGACCAGGGATTCATCCATTTCACTGCGCATTTTGAATATTTCGCCATGCAGGTGCAATACATTGGAGGAGCCTCCCCGCTCATGCAGATCGTCGATATTTTGTGTTATAATTTGTACGTCATAATCCGCTTCCAAAGCTGCCAGTCCAAAATGGGCAGCATTGGGCTGTGCTTCCAATACGTTCCCGCGACGTAAATTGTAGAATTCGAGTACCAGTTCCGGGTTCTTTTTCCAGCCCCTGGGTGTAGCTACTTCTGTCACTTCATATCCTTCCCATAAGCCATCACTATCCCGAAAGGTTTTCAACCCGCTTTCAGCACTGATGCCTGCACCGGTAAGGACGACTAATTTCTTCTTCATTGGAGGTTTGTGTTATATAGTTATTGCTGATGTACGAAATTACAGAAGGCGCCTGGCAACACCAAAGCCGCCAGACACCATTCCGTATTATAAAAGACCCAGCAATGAGAAGACTTACATTCGATCAGGCGCCCTGCTCTGTTGGAGGAGCGGGCCTGCTTACAGCAACTTGTTTGGCGGAGGAGCGGTATTTCCGGAATACCCACCAGGCGGTGAGCAATACCAGCCATACGGGCCATAGCGTTACCAATAAAATAATTAGCTCTCCTACCCATCCCAGTCCGGCTGTTAATGCTGTCAACACTTTTTGTCCAAAACCCGGAGGTGTTTCCACATCCCTTGCATGCGGATCCAATACCTGGAAATAGCCGAGCTGTATAGTGCTGAAGGCGGCGGCGTGTGTAAGATAGCCTACACGACCGGCGGCTGCTTCCATATTTTCCTGGATATCGTTGATCTCGTTATGTACCTGTAGTATTTCTTCCATGTTTTTGGCCTGCTTAAGCAGGTCAAGATAGCGCAGCCTCACCTGGCGTTTGGCTTCCAGCCTGGCCTTTGTATCCACCACTTCACCTGTTACATCCTGTGAAGTGATCTTGCGCACCAATACTTTTTCCTTGCCGGGGGTAAGCGCCGATACGGTATTATCAAACTGATCAACCGGCACCTTGATGGTAACACTGTTCTCTATTTTATAATCTGATTCATTTTGTTCTTCCTGTGCTATATAACCACCGGATTGCTTTACAGCAGCACGCACCAGCTCATTGAAGCGGACGTAATCTTTTACTTCTACTGATAAAGTTGCATTCTTAATGATCTTCTTATCCCAGTCGGGATTGGCAGCAGTAGTTTGCCGGGGAGATTGATCCTTCTTTTTATCATTACCAGCTATGGGCGCCTGTTCCTCTTCGTCCCGGTACGTTGAGTCTGTCGCTACTTTGTAACCGGGTGAGTCTTTAAACTGTTGTTGAAGAGTGACCTTAGCAGGCGTATGGGTAGCAGCAATGGCTGCAATCTCTTTATTCGCCTCATGCGATACAGCGTCTTTCATTTCAGCTCTATGCGATTGATCCTTGCAGGCATTGACAGTCATCAACAGTACCACCAATAGGGGTAACTGCCATCTTGTGTTGAATTTCATGGCTATACTTTTTAAGCGTAAGTGAAGATTAGATGCAGTGAATTTTATTTTACATAAACCTTACGCTCAAAAAGTCTATTCCCCTGCCAGTTCCATCACCACAGCCCATTCTTCTTTGGTAACGGGGCCAACAGACAGCCTGCCCAGGCGCACCAGGGCCATATTGGCCAGCCGTTTGTCGGCCTTGATCTGTGCCAGACCTACCGGTTTCTTTAATTTTTTATACGGCGCCAGGTTCACCACCACCCAGGCATCCTCTTCGGTAGTAGGATCCTGGTAAAATTCTTTGGTCACTTTTGCAATACCTACGATCTCCAATCCCTCATTACTGTGGTAATACAATACCTGATCACCTTTTTTCATTTCTTTCATGAAATTACGGGCGGCATAATTACGCACCCCATCCCAATAAGTTTCTTTGTCCTTTACAAATTGATCCCAGGAGTATTTGAATGGTTCAGATTTAACTAGCCAGTAAGCCATGGTCGTAAATTAATGACGGGTTGTAATTAAAAAAGTAAAAATACATCCCCTGCAGGAAATTAATGGGGTATGACTACGGATTTTCAATAAAATTGGATTTACAAGAATAAAACATAAAAATCTGGTTTCTTAAATCCAACAATAAGCCTTCTTACGTATTTATTTCAATCACCTGCCATACAGACTCCGCAAAAGAAAGAAGTCGATAAAACCAATAGCCTGCTTAATCGCCAATAAAAACCGAATTATATATATGATCGATCATGTGGTGTTACCCAGGAGCTAAAAGGCTCACACGAGGGCTGGCTTTTGCCGGCCTTCCCTTTTTCAGGCTGATCAGTATCTCCCATTTTTGCCCTGGTTTTTACACAAAACAACTTCCCTTCCCATTATTTCAGGCTTTATACAGGAATAGTAAACTTTTTATTTATTGTCCAAACTTTTAGGAATCTATACTTCGTATATAATTGTGCATCAGCATTTGTTATAACAAAACAGCCTGATCGTCCTTATCAAGCTTATAAGGATGAGTGTAAAGCCCGGTGTAAGCCTTCTATTTCCATAATCGTGTTTAATTAATTCACCAAAGTATTCCAAGAAATACTGAACAATGTAACATCCTGGTTGCGGGTGCAAGCCCTCCACATGATCGTCCATTTCATTCACTGACGGTTACCACGTAACCTCTATTGTATCATTCAGCAAAACAAATTGTATGAAACAAAAACACTTGTATGTTTCTGAGGATCAGCATGCCATTACCGCAAAGGGACTGGCAAGAAGGCGATTTCTTACACAAACTGCCGGCCTGGTTACCATGGCGGCTGTGGTGGGGGCCTGTAAAAAAGATAAGAATGACGACAGCGGTATCAACCTCGGGAGTGGTGATATTGGCATATTAAACTATGCCTATGCACTCGAACAATTGGAAGCTGCCTTTTATATTCAGGTGATCATGACACCTTTCTCAGGCATTACCGCCACAGAAACGGCCCTGCTTACCGATATCAGGGATCATGAAGTAGCCCATCGCGAGTTCTTCAAAAAAGCACTGGCTGATAAAGCCATCCCGGGCCTTGAAGTCAACTTCGCCGCCATCAACTTCTCCAGTCGCGACAGTGTATTGGGAACGGCCAAAGCATTTGAAGACCTCGGGGTCTCCGCTTACAATGGCGCCGGTAAATTGATTACCAGCCCTGACTATCTCCTGCTGGCAGGTAAAATTGTTTCTGTAGAAGCCAGGCATGCGGCCCTGATCCGCGACCTCATTTCCAATGGTTCCTTTGCCGATAATACAGCTATTGATGCCAATGGACTGGATATGGCCAAAGCACCCAACGAAGTATTGGCTACGGCTTCTTCCTTCCTGAAGTCGAAGATCAACGCATCCAACTTACCCACTTCCTAAAAATACAAGTATGAATATCCACCATATTATAACTGAAGTCGAAAAAGTCGATCCGGAAATATATGACAGGCTTAGCCCGCGTCGCAAAGTGATACAACAATTTGCCAACCTGGGCGGTAAGCTGGCGTTGGCCGCTGTGCCATTAGCCCTTGGCGGACTTTTCAGCAAGGCTTACGGCCGTGGTACCACTGGTACCGTATTAGATGTGCTTCAATACGCTTTAAAGTTGGAATACCTGGAAGCTGAGTTTTACACCAAGGCTGTTCAAAGCGGCATTGTACCTGCAGGTCCTCCTACAGGCGCCTATACCACCATCCGTGATCATGAGAATGCACACGTAGCCTTCTTAAAGACCGCCATTACCGCCAGCGGCGCTACCCCCGTGGCAAAGCCCACCTTCGATTTCAGCGCAGGCAATGGCTCCGGCAACGGCCCTTTTAAAGACGTATTCACCAATTATGGATTATTGCTGGCAGTGGCGCAAACCTTTGAAGATACCGGTGTGCGGGCTTATAAAGGCCGGGCGGCCGAATTGATATCCAACAACGATGTGCTTACAGCTGCCCTGCAAATACATTCTGTAGAAGCCAGGCACGCAGCGCATATCCGGTACATGCGCCGCAACTTTTTAAGCAATACGACCATCAAGCCCTGGATCACCGGTAAGGATACCGGAGCTATTGGTGCAGCGGTACAGGCAAGCTACAATGGAGAAGATCTGACTACACAAGCCACTATCGATATCGTGAACATCAATGGATCGGGCATATCTGTGAATGCAGCAACAGAAGCATTTGACGAACCACTATCAGAGGCAGCAGTGCTGGCTATTGTGGATCCGTTTATCGTGTAATGACCAGGAAGGAATGTTGAAAGGTTGTTTTTTTGAATAAGCCTGTGCGGTGATGCCAATCATCGTGCAGGCTTTTGTTTATCGCCACCCCTTTCTTTCACGCAGGGTAGTAATATGCGCCACGTGGTGCTTGCCATGCCAGGCATACATGCCCAGTAAATGCCAGAGCGTGATCTCTTTTTTCTGTTCAGGATGAAAGATCGTTCTTTTCCACTCCGCATCCGTAAGATCCCGGATGGCCGCATGCCAGCGTGTATGCAACGCATACAGCAGGGTGATGGAAATATTAACAGGTACCACCGCTACATCACGCTGGTTGGCCCAAAGCACTTCATCATAGGTTTTAATGACCGGTTTATCTTCTGTAAGTCCAAGTTTAAAACGGGTATACGCATTCATATGGCTATCGGGCACATGGTGCACCACCTGCTTTATGGTCCATCCTCCATCCCGGTAGGGTGTATCGAACTGGCGCTCATCGAGGTTTTCAATCGCCTGTTCCAATAATCCCGGCTGGAACTGAATATCCTGCAGCCATTCCCGCTTTTGCCTGTCAGAAAAAGGTTGTGGCTCGTATTTACCGATCGGATAACGTAAGTCCATAAATCAAATTAAAAGTATAATATTTATTCCTGGCGCAAGTATGCAGGGCCAGTCTGGTGCGGCAGGGTACTTGTGCCGCTATTCCTCCCTCAACGTATGTCCTGTCAAATTGATGAACACATCTTCCAGGTTGGCTTTCTTCACTTCCCTGGGCCTTTCAAAACCGGTGGCCACCAATGCATCGATCATCTTATCAGGCGTATCCATGGCAATGATCTTCCCGGAATCTATGATAGCGATCCGGTCGCACAACACTTCAGCTTCATCCATATAATGCGTGGTAATGATCACCGTGGTTCCCTGCGCGCGGATATTCTTTACCAGGTCCCACAAATTGCGGCGCGCCTGTGGATCAAGGCCTGTAGTGGGTTCATCCAGGAAAATGATCTTCGGCTGATTGATCAGTGTTGTGGCAATGGAAAACCGCTGCTTTTGTCCGCCGCTCAGTTCCTTGTATTTGTTTTTGGCCTTGTCTTCCAGGTTCACACTTTTCAGCAAGTCCCGCCCATTGACCGACCGGTTGTACAAACCGGCAAACAGGTCTATCAGTTCCAGGAGGTTAAGACCGGGATAGAAACCGGAGGTTTGCAACTGTACCCCAATGATCTTTTTGATCTCATTGGGATCGGTATCCAGGTTGAATCCGTTCACCATTATTTCTCCTGACGTTTTCTCACGCAGGGTTTCAATGATCTCCAGGGTGGTGGATTTACCGGCACCATTGGGACCCAGCAGGCCAAAGATCTCCCCCTCCTGCACATCAAAGCTGATGCCTTTCACCGCTTCGAACTGACCATATTTTTTAACAAGGTTCTTGACTGAAATGATCACCTGACTCATAAACACAACATTTGAGGGTGCAATCTAAGAAAGAATCGCCACTCAGGCCCGATAACGCAGGCTTCTAAAATTCAACCCGTCCATGAAAACAATTCATATTACGAAAAAGCCCCCTCTGTAAGAGGAGGCTTTGATGAAAATAGGGCCGGGGTTTTCAACACTATCATTGTGTCACCATCAGCTTTTGTACCATTCTTTGCGAGGAGGCCTTGGTCGTTACCTGGATAATATACATACCGGCGAGAAGGCCATTGACCGGCAGGTTACTTTGAGAAAAACTGTTCCATTGCTGTACTTTTTTCCCGCTCAGATCAGTGATCACAATATCCCTTGGTTGTACATCATCAAAAATGATGGTAAACCTGCCCGAAGGCGCCGGGTTGGGCGTTACGATCATGGCAGATGCCACCGCCATACCCTTCACCATCCGGGTAGTGTAGATTGTTCTTGTGCCATCTTTGTCTATTTGTACCAGCCTGTAGGCAACCACTTGTTTGGTGTTGCTGGATTCACTGTATTCATAATTCAATGGGAGGTCACTATTGCCATTCGTTGCTTTGGAGGCGATGGTCGCAATGGTTTGGAAAGCAGCCCCACCCCCACTACGTTGTAATTCAAAACGGCTGTTATTGCTTTCTGTAGCAGTTGTCCATTTAATGGTGATCACCGCGTCACGTCGGGTGGCTGAAAAACCAGCCAGCAGTATCGGCACTTTCACCCCCACAAAATTGACCGTTACCGTGGCATCATCACATAAATTATCACCTGTAGTATTAAAATCATTATCAGCTCCGTCGTCACATAGGCGGTACACAAAGGTAAGCTGCACTACCGAAGTTGAATTCCTGGTAAAGACACAAGTTCCATCTGCATTCACTATTACACTTCCATCGACGGGCGGTGTTACCAATGTCCATTTCAGGTGCGCATAAGTATCATTCTGGTCGTTATCCGTACCTCCCAGGTCAATTGCTTTACTGCCAGGACCTGGATAATTAATGTTGGAGCCGTACAATACCGCATCAAAGGACAGGCCGAAAGCGCTGGTTATAGTAAAGACATCATCAAGAGCAGAAGGTGGACAAGTAGCCCCGGGGCAAACTTCATCTACACCACTTATCTTAACATTATCAATTACAAGTTTAACACCTTGCTGGACACAAGCGGCATGAAAAGAGAGAAATACTTTAAAATCAGCCGCCACCAGATTGCCCGGGAAACTGAATGAAAAACAATGCATCCCCCCATTATTTCCCAACTGAAAATTATCTACCCGTGCATAAATATTGGCCGGCAGTACGGCATCATTGGAGTTAGTGACCGTAGATTTAACAAACAAAACATCCATAAAAGTATTACAAGGAAAACTAACCTTGCTGTTCAGATTGGAAGTGTAAGGGGTGACATCAAAGCATACCTGAACCGTGTTGGATGTTTTGGTTACAGCAGGCGTGCCAATCACAGCATGGTTGTTACCACCGCCAGCAGGCGTTACTGATACATCATTGCCGCTAATGGTGGTAAATTGGGCGCCCTGGTCCAATACCCAACCGATAGGATTGGGTGTAAAATCTTCTTCCAGCTGTGCTTCCATAGCAGTAGCGATCAGTAATAACATACTGAATAGTAGAATACGTTTCATAACATTTCTTTTTGGGGTTAAAAAATGAGGTATCCCTTCCGGATATGGATCATTTCCGATAAACACAATAGTTTGCAGATCAGCAGCGGAAACAGCTTTGGAAGGAAAATGGATAGCCCTGTGCTATGGAATATGCCGTAGCAATACAATAGATGGAATGGTCAATGTGGTGCAAGATCGTGAACGTGGAAATTGGATGCCAATAGTCTGGCGAAGGAAAATTAATTGCCCTAAATAAACGAGGATTTTGAGTGGGGATAGAGGACCTTGTTGGTGTAAGTATTTAATAGTTTGTGCAGAACTGATAGGCTAATATAAATATACATTAATATTTTCAATTCCGCAATACCCTCTACATTATTTGATCCCGGGCAAGAATATCTTACAGGGCATATAACGGTTATGAAGATTAGAATGACCATGTTGTTGGGTGCATTTTCAGGAATAAGGAGAGCCAACGCTGGCAAGTTCCTGTCGCCAGGAAAAAAATCAATAGATTTATACAAACATTTCATATCATGATAGCAGCGGGAATTAGTAAGCAGCACCACCATCATCGCCCCCAATGCCTGGTAACCCAGCCGCGCCATCTTTTTTGCGTCCTCGCCCTTCTTTTATCAGGTCTTTTGCAAGCTACTGCCCAGTCATCCCTCAAACCTGGTTTTGACACACAGGAATACCTGGAAATGCTGCGCATTGCCGGCAAGATCAACGACACCTTATTACCGAAAGATAATATGCCTGCCCCCCTGGCCTATCGCATGGTATATCAGTCACCGGAAGTGGGATTGTTGAACCAGTGGGACATGTGGATACGGAAAGACGAAAAAGTAGCCGTGATCAGCCTGCGCGGCACTGTGGCCGGGGCAGCCAGTTGGCTGGAGAATTTCTATGCCGCCATGGTGCCGGCCACCGGGCAGGTACAATTGAACGACAGCACCTCCTTTCCCTATAAACTGGCCGAAAACCCGGCCGCCACGGTACATGTGGGCTGGCTGATCGGTATGGCTCATTTGGCCCCTTCCATTGCAGCATACATCAAAACATACAGGCAGAAAGGTGTAAAGGAATTTATCATCATCGGGCACAGCCAGGGCGGCGCCTTGTGCTTTCTGCTCAGGTCATGGCTGCATTACCAGGCACAGGCCGGATCATTGCCTGCCGACATTGTTTACAAAACCTATTGCAGTGCCGCCCCCAAACCCGGCAATATGCAATATGTATACGACTACGATTTTATTTCCCGGGTAGGATGGAGCTATACCGTGGTCAATGCCCTCGACTGGGTGCCGGAAACACCTTTCAGCCTGCAATCCCTGAAGGACTTTAACGAAGTAAACCCCTTTGTCAATGTAGGTGCAGCCCTTAATAAGCAGCCTTTACTGGCCCGCCTGTACCTGAAGCATGCTTTTAATTCCATGAGCCGCTCTTCCCGGCGCTCACAAAAAAGGTTTCAAAAATACCTGGGCAAAACAGTATTCAAACAAGTAAAAAAAATCCTTCCGCAGTTAAAAGAACCAGTTTATGCTCCCGGCAGTAATTATATGCGGGCAGGCGCTCCCATCATCCTCATGCCCGATGAACTTTACCGTAAGCAGTATCAATTCGATGGTAAGAACGTATTCATCCATCATATGCCGCCGGTTTATTATACGCTGGCGCAACGGTTGTATGGGAGTAGCCAATAGTAGGTTGTGAAAAGTAGATCGAAAGCGAAGAGGTGACACCTTTTCCTTTTCGAAGCAGACGAAAGGTGTCACCTCTTTGGTCGACCTCTGCTGTCAATAGTGAAAGGCTCCCGAAAAAGGTTATATTTGAGTGACCGGAAACTTCCATGAATACCAGGTATTACACCATACCAGCTCCCCCATCTTTAGCGGCATTTGTACGCTGTTTCTGGGTATTTGAGCATGAGGTAGAACCGGGCAGCACGTATGTTTATCGCTCAATGGCCGATGGCTGTGCCGAAATGGTATTCCATTACAAAGGCTTGTTCAACCCCATAGCTGAGGATGACAGCATTACCCCGCTGTACAATTATTCTTTGCTGCATGCACAGTCCAAACACTATAAAAGGTTTGTAACCCGGGAAAGCTTTGGCATTTTTGGCGCCTACCTCTACCCATTTGCCATTCCGCAGTTTTTCAAGTGTGCATCAACCAATATCATCAACCACATGATCGACCTGGGCGAGTTCCTGGGAGCCGAAGGCAGGTTATTGGAAGAAAGGATCATGCTGGCTACCAGCAATGAACACCGGGCACAATTACTGGCTGGCTTTCTGGAGCAACAACTCAATAAGAACAAGCGTCCTGAACCTGTTATTCAAACGGCTGTAAAACAGGTGATCCATTCCCAATCACCGATGAGTGTAGAACAGTTGTCAAACCACTTTAATTTATCCAGGCGACAGTTTGAGCGCAAATTCGCAGAATATGCCGGCTTCAGCCCCAAGGTCTATTCCCGCATCATACGTTTCCAGGCAGCCCTCACACAGTATGGCAATGATTTCAGGTCGCTTACCGACATTGCTTACGAATGCGGCTACTATGACCAGTCGCACTTTATCCATGACTTTAAAGAATTCTCAGGCTATCATCCCGGGCAGTATTTCCGGGGCAGGCCGGAGGGAATTGAATACAGGGAAGTGTGATCAGTAATGAGAATACTGAAACTCCTGCGCACACTTTAAATAAAAACGGTCCGTGATCAAAGGCTGAAGATCATCTACTATTTGAAGTAACTCTTTTTTACGCTGTTTCTTATCCTTAGGGGTGAACTGATTTTGATCAATGCTTACTTCATCTGCTATCAGTTGACGTAAAGATGCGAGGTATATGGCTTTTTGCTTTTCGATGCTGTAATCCCTTACGAAGTGATCCTCAGCCCTGGAATACAAATAGATAGCATATTCAGCAATCCCAACAATCCTTTTATACTGGTGTCCAAAATAGGTTCCGCCATATTGGATATGCCCAAAAAGGCTATTGATATGGGTATATATCTTTATCAACTTACTTCTTCTGGCAGCAAACTTTTGTTCGCCGGTTTTCTTTTTTAAGAACCAGGCATACAACATGTAATATGTGTCCTGCCCTGCCTCACTTCCTAAAGAGACCCTGCTCCTCCAACCCGTGGTGTCCTCCCCTTTTTTTAATACCCATCTTTTAGAATAGGTAATATCCGGGTGCTGAGGCCATTCACTGTATAATTCCGGATAAGCAGATACAACATCATTAAACTCCTCTTTGGTAAAGACCATGGTATCACGGTCTTCCGCCACCATTACAATACTGTCTTTGTCTGTAAAGAGGGTTGAATCGATCGGGGAATGACTGCGCGATTGCTTAATAACAGCCGTAACCGTATCTGTGACTTTTTCAAGCCGGGGAACTTTCACTTCGTTTTTGCAGCTTAACAAGCAGAGGGCTACAATGCCAATAAGGAGGGTTTTCAATGCTAGTCTTAAATTTAGGGAGTTGGTGATCACTATTGACAGTACTTCATCTTTCGTTCTACAAGTTCCTGTTTCTTTTCATCCCAGATAAAACAATGTTGCTCTTTTAACACCATTTTATTCTTCACCACTTTGTATAACGCTGTAGTATGTTGGGTGCCCGCACAACATTGGTTGTGCTCGACAATGGTTTTGGAGCTTCCGTCAAACGTTAAGGAAACGCCGGTAAAGCCACTTTCAACATACTGCTTAGTTATGGGATCGTACAAAAAATACAAACTGGATGTATTGGGGCCGGCATAACTGGCTTCAAAAACAGCAAACTCCTGAATCCCATCAAAATTAAAGTCGCCGGTTGAAATACTGTTTACTCCCATTAGCTGGCAGTCTAATTCAATTTGCTGAATTAACTTATCGGTTTTCTTCTGCATGATCTTAACACCTGTAATGCGCGCAGAGAAGGCATCTTTATTTTTGGATAGAAGTAATTTAAAATAGTGGTCTTTTAAGGAGGCAGCCTGAAGGAGCTCCCGGTCATTCCAGGAAACATTTTCACCATGATCATCTTCAAATTTTCGATGCAATTGGATAGAAAGTTGTTTTCCTGTTTTCAGATCCACCCAGGTGCCTGTTAACGCTTCTTGCTGTTCATCAAAGTGATCAAACGTTAATGATGTAGTATTGATGTCCCTGGTATCCTTTTCATAAAGCGTCAACTTATTGTCAATCTTACTCCCGGTAAGCTTAATGGGTGTGTCAAAATTCTTATATACATAAATGGCAGTTGTCACCTTATCGGAATGATCCAATACTACCAGTTCAATGGGATATTTATCAATAAAGCCGGAATAGACAATCTGCCCCATCACCCTGGAGGTGAACAGCCCCAAAAAAAGTAGTAAGAAGGGAAAACACATTGCTCTGCTCATAATGAAGGGTATGAAAACACCTAAATTATCAAACAGTTCTGACAATTGCAATCTCTCTGCAATTATCCCTTACCGCTTTTGTGACGGTACAAATCCCCCAACGATCTCGTCCATTTGTTTCCATACAGCATGACCCGGTGCTTGTGGCGATACCGCTATCAGCACGATCGAATGGCTGGCAGTTTGGGCGTCTTTCACATGGATAACGCCATTCAATACCATTGGCTTCTGTGTCAAGTAATCCAGCATATGGATGGTGGCGGAGTAGGTCTCTTTGTCCTTGCCAGCAGTTTTGATCTTTTTCACAGCTGCCACCGTGGGTACTACTTTCTCAGCAGGAATTTTCCGGCCGGTAATATTCCTGCCAACCAGGCCGGCATAATAGGCCTGGAGGTTTTGCTGCAGCATGGATTCACTGAAAGAAACAGTACCTTCCAGCCACCACAGGTAAGTATAGGACCAATAGCCCTGACTGGTAGAGTCGCCCCAACCGGGATGAAAACGGATATCCTCCGTGCCTTTCCCAATAAAGGTTGGCGCAAAATCCGGCGGCAGCGGGAAGTGTTCCGTACCCCAGCCGGCAGGCGATGGAAAGGTATACACAGGCTGCCAGGCCCCTTCATTGGATTGCGCAGCAGCCCGGACGGTGAGCAGCTGCATACTCACCAGGAGTACAATAAGCATTTCCGGAATAGCTTTGCGGGATGGGTTGTTCTTTACTGAATGACACCAGGAATGTTGAGGTAGCATGATCTTGTATTTTATGACTAGTCTGTATTTAATGGTTATTCTGATTTCAGGCTTTTCGCCGGGCTCATCAATGCTGCTTTGATACTTTGGAAACTGATGGTGATCAACGCAATGATCACTGCCAGCACACCTGCCAGTGCAAAGATCCACCAGCTCCTATTTGTTAGTCAAAGTAATATAACCAAAAGCAATGCCCTGTCTATATATCTTTAATAACCAATCAAATACAGCCAATTTACCAAGTTCAGCTGTCCGGTTTCGATACAATTTGCGTACGCTTTTACTACGCTCAATGTATTAGACAAAACAGCTTTCCGGAATCTAGTTTTTCAGGGTGAGGGGCTCTCCCGGTTTCAGGAAGATGGTCTTGTCTTTGATGAATGGGCTCGACAGGACAGCGTTGCGTAAGCTGACTTCCTTTTCTTTGAAGTGTGACCAACCCTTGTAATGAATCGGGATGATCCGGTTCGGATTTAATGCATTCACTGACCTCAGCAGGTCTTTACTGTCCATAGTATACCTGCCCAGGCCCGTCAGGTAGCGAAACTGAACACCGCCCGCATGTAAAATGCCGATGTCAATCTTATACCGTCTGGCCACTTCTTCTATTCCCCGGAAGTAGACCGTATCTCCTGAAATGTAAATGACACCGTTTTCCTGCCCGTCAAATTCAATGATAAAGCCTATAACGGTACCTGATATAAACTCCGGTATCCACCAGGGATGGTGTTGTGCGGGTGTAGCGGTGATCCGCAGGTTCTTGATTTTACTGGTCGCTATGGGCACCGTTTGCCAATTGTCGAGCCCGGTAACATGGTCCATTTCCTGCGCCGCTTTTTTGGTAGACAGTATCCTGGCCGATGATCGTTCGAGCAATGCCCTGCCCGCTGTATCCAGGTTGTCTTTATGTTGGTGGTGGCTTAGCAGGATAAGGTCTATATTATCCAGTCCGCTCACTGGCATCGCCGGGCTTTCCGTTTTACGGGAGGCTGCACCAAACCCGTGGTAATAAAGGCCGCCGGCTTTGTCCAGCGTAGGGTCCGTGAGTATCCTGTAGCCATTTATCTCCAGCAGGATACAGGCCGTATCGATATGTGTAATGGTTACATTCGTTGAAGCTTTCATACTCCTAAAGGTACCAGTATCTTAGGGGGAGATCAATTGATAAATCACGGGGGTAATTGTACATTTAGCGGCCTGGTGAGTGGTAACCTGTCAACTGTTGATTGCCCCGGGGTATACACTATTCGATTGCCTGCTTCTGTCAGTCGCAGATACAAGTTATCACGCTAAAACAGTAGAATACATAAAATCCCTGCTTAGAAGATGGGTTTTACTTAACTTTCAAAAAAGGGATATTATGTCTATTCAAACGCCACTCACCATCGACTGCGACCGGCTGCATCCGCTGCTATTGGTCAGCGACATTCCGGCAGCGGTAGACTTTTACACCAACAAACTGGGCTTTGCACATGGCTTTACCTGGGGCGATCCGCCGGAGATGGCAGGCATGAACCTGGGTAATGTTTCAATACATCTATACCTGGGAGAACCCAAGGGCAATTATGTATATTTCGTAGTAGGTGATGCAGACGGGTTGTTTGAATTTCAGCGCGACAATGGCGTAGAAGTAGTTGTTCCTCCGGAAGACAGGCCTTACGAATTACGTGATTATCGTGTTAAAGACCCCTGGGGCAACGAGCTATCCTTCGGCCATTACATTCAGCCCGTAGGCCCTCCCCTCAAAATAGAACGGGTGGAAGTTCCGGTGCGATTGGAAAGACGGCTGGCAGCCCTGCTCAAAGACCTGGCTGAGCACAAAGGCATGAGCATTGGTAGTTGCCTGGAAGAAACCCTCTTGCACACCTTTGAAGTGGTAGGTAAAGATGTGGGTGTGGCGAGTCCGCACACGAAGAAAACACACCAATTTATCCAGGAGCTGAAAAAGAAACATGGCATTGATTATGATACCCATGCCAGTTATCGCTTTGAAGAATAAAAAATTGCCTATTTTTCTACCCCCTTTAGCCATTCTTTAATAACATGCTGTAGGGATTTCTCTTTTGCCTTTAGGTCTTTCAGGTCCATGAGCTTTACCATTCTTCGGCCATCCGTGTAAGCGCCCTCCAGGAGACCCGTCGTATCCTTTACCCTGGCTCCTGTGGGAAATACCAGTAAGATAAATTCCTTTTTGCTGAGGTTCGCTACTGCTATATCTCTTTTGTATTCTTTGGGATCAAAGGCCTTCATTTCGCCCGTATAGTGGAAGCTGACGGAATTCCATTTTATTTGCTCTCCTATTTCCTTGCTTGTTTTCAGGAATATTTGCCGCAAGGCTTCTACTGTTTGTACCAGCGGGTGATCAAGGTGCTGCATATATTCATTTACAGTAGCAGGTGTTGCTTTTTGGGTTGCTTTTGCCATAGTACTAAATGGTATGATCCGGGAAAGAAGGATAATCAAATCTATTGCTTTTTGCGTATATTTTGCGACTAAACCAATACAGGCTCATGATCCGGTTAGAAAAATTTGAAGCTGCCGACTATGCACAATTGATCGACTGGATAGACAGTGCGGAAATGCTGATGCAGTTTGGGGGCCCGGCGCTCAACTTCCCACTTACTGCCGAACAATTGGAGAAGAACCTGGGCGATCCATTAAGGTATGCTTTCAAGGTCATTGAAAACGAAACCAACACAACCATCGGGCATGGCGAAATTTATGCCAAAGAGGACGGTGCTACTTATTTATCGAGGCTGTTAATTGGTGCAGCCAACACCAGGGGAAAAGGATATGGTACGCAGCTCACCCACTTGCTGCTGGCCTATGCATTTGATATTTTGAAACAATCTACCGTTTACCTGCTCGTGTTTGACTGGAACACAGCAGCCATTCATGTTTACCAAAAGGTGGGCTTTGCCATTGTTCCAGACAAAACACTGTTAAGGGAAGTGAATGGTAAAAAATGGACAGCTATCACGATGGTCATTGACAAGACCCAATGGAACAGACCGAAGGGAGTATAAGCACCAGCCTGTGCGCTATGCTTTGTGTCGCGCTCTTGTGCGTGCTCCTTTTTTAGCCGCTACCGAGCGCTTACGCGGGCCTTTTGTTCTCGCAGCTTTCTTAGCCGCTACAGACCTTGCTGAAGCTCCTCGTTTTTTGGCTGCCGTACGGGCTTGTTCGGAAAGTGCTTTATGAGAAGCTGCCGCATGGCCTTCGCGCTTTAACGCGTTCTTGCTGGCTCTTGATCGCTTTCTGGAAATGGGTTCATGCCGCTTTCCTTTTTTATAAGCACTCTTTGCACTCTTACGGGTTTTCTCCGAAACAGTGCCTTTCTTAGGTGGCTTCAGGTCAACACCTGCCCGGCGTGCTTCCGATAAACCGATGGCAATAGCTTGTTTGGCCGATCTGGCACCATGATCGCCTTTGCGAATCTTATCTATTTCATCCTTCACAAATTCGCCTGCCTGTGTAGAGGCAGATTTACCTTGTCGCTTGTCGCGCTTCGCGCGTTCAATTACTTTCTTATCTGGCATAACAGGTATTTTTCATTACCTGCAGCAATTGGCATACCATACGTAAGGTAACAGGGAATGGCGGAATAAGCGAGTCATTAATCTGTGCAAAAATCACCCCACCCATCTAAACATCCTTTTTATAAGAAAAACGGAGAGCCATTTTGGGGTCTCTCCGTTTTAATATTTTATAAGCAGGCCTTTTACTTCCGTTCCGGCATCTTAAGCGTTAGCGGCTTTTCGTTGCGCAGCATTTTGGCAGCTTCGCCCGTAAGCCACAGGTAGTGATCGGAGGGTTTGCCATCATTGTTGATAAAGGAAGTGACCGTACTCACCGGTGGCGTGTCGGTTACTTTAAAGATGGCAGTTGCTTCATTCACTTCATCAAACATAGCTACATACAACATAGAAGCGCCGGCATTGATGGCCGTAGCGATCTGCTGCCAGTAAAAACGGCCTCCCTGGCGGGGGATAGATCCTACCGGTTTCACATCATCCGGGAATTCATAGCGGCTCAGGTTGTGCCAGCTAAAGCCAGGATATACACAGGGTACATAATCCACCTGGTTTTTCTTGCACCATTCTATATCCGCAATGGTATTATCGCGGAAACGGTCCATATCATTGTGCAATAGCGGACTGTAGCGCTGCACTGTCCAGGGCAATACAATATCACATTGTTTGATCAACGTATGCAGGTAAGGGTCGGGCA
Organism: uncultured Paraflavitalea sp.; assembly: GCA_966211765.1. Classification (GTDB taxonomy): domain Bacteria; phylum Bacteroidota; class Bacteroidia; order Chitinophagales; family Chitinophagaceae; genus Paraflavitalea. Next base: position 24,702 of record CBIHOV010000022.1, on the reverse strand, counting down.
GACAGTCTGCATTCAGCTCACGCCAGAAGGCAGGCACGCCCAGCATCACGGCACAGCCACCATATACCGGGTCATTTTTCAGGAAGTCGATCAATTTCTCCAACCCAATATTGCGGATATTATAAGGCCGGTCGGGGAAACCCACTCCCCAGATAGCCACCACCGGCTTACCGTAATGGTGCAGGTAAGTTTTCTGACCGGCCTGATTGGTAACTTTCAGTTTATCTACCAGGTATTTCCAGTCATCAATGAGGGCAGAACAATCTTCATTGGAACCCCGCAATCCGGAAAGGTCATACATTACAGCAATGGCCCTGCCGTATTTGGAAGCTGCTTCAAAGGCATTCTTCAGGATAATGCCTGATGCACTATCACGTCCCTTGGCATTGCCAAAGAAGCGCTGCATGAATACGCCATCCACACCATACTGCTGCATCCATTTAAAATGGAGGTCTATCGTACTTTTATCGTTGCTGCTGAAAAACCGGGCAGGCTTGCCATCGGGTAGCTTCCAAGGTGTTTCATAGGTTTTTTCATACTCGCTTACATCGGGCCACATGTCAATACCACTGCGTTCTTCATTGCCATAGGCAAAGCGCCGGGCATTGCTGCCATCGCCCTGGGCACGGAACCACCCCTGGTAGCCTGCCATCATCAGCCCTTTATAAGAAGGATACTTTGTTTCTTTACTATGCTTGAATTGAGCCTGAAGGCCCAGGCTGGTCAACAATAGACTGAACAGGAAAATACCAGGTTTAGTTTTCATATTTTGATGTGAGTTGTGAATTTAGATAACATTCAAGCCCGGTCTGTAGAAACAAACCGGGGTTGTAATGTTCACTTGCATTATGGAAAAGTTTTAGCGTACAGGTTTGGTGACAGTAAACCCATTGTCACCATGGAACCATTTAGCGGCCTGTCCTGTAAGCCATAAGTAATAATCTGAAGCGAGGTCATTGTCTATGCCTATAAACTTTCTGCTGCCGTGCAGGGGAAGGTCGGCTTCACGGGCACATTTAAAAATGGCTGTGCCTTCATCTATTTCATCAAACATGGCCACATACAGGCTTTGTGCACCGGATATCTTAGCTCCTGCCACCTGTTTCCATAGGAAATCTCCTTTAAAACGGGGGATAGAATTATACTGGGCAGCATCCATTCGCAGGTTGCCCCAGCTAAATCCAGGGAAAGCCAGCGGCACATAGGTGATACTGTTGGTTGTACACCATTGAATATCTCCAGCCAGCTCGCCACCGGCCACATTGTTGTAATTGTCGTTGCCATATCTTCCCACAGCCCAGGGCATCACGATATCACATTTTTTAATGAGGGTGTGCAGGGCGGGTGAGGTTTCTGTATCGTTCTTTAAAGTGCGCCAGAAATAAGGCACGCCCAACATCACCGATACTTTTTTGGTGGGGCCTTTAATCTTATCAACTACCTTATCTACATCAGCCGTAGTGTATTGCCGGTTGTCATTAAATCCTACACCCCATATCACCACCAGCGGTTTCTTATTGTGGCGCAGGTAGGTAGGATTGGCCGTATTGCTAAACAGGTTGAACAGTGATTGCAATTCATTCCAGTCCTGCTCCAAATAAGCTACATCTGCAGCACTACAACCACTAAGGTCATACATGACACAGATGGCACGGCCATATTTCTTAGCCGCCTTCAAGGCGTTTTCCAATACTTTGTTGAAATGTCTTTTCCCCTTTGTATTCGTTGGTTTTATTTCTCCTACAAAACGTTGCATAAAAACCCCGTCAATACCGTAATCCTTCATCCATTTAAAATGCAGGTCAACCGTTTCCTCATCATAAGGACTGTAGAGGTACGCGTCGTTCCCATTGGGAAACTGGAAAGGCGATTTATAGGTTTTCGTATACTCTGTCATGTCGGGCCAGAAATCCACGGCCGAACAGCCAGGCATAAAGCCACCACAGTTGCCGTTTTGGTAATGGTACCAGCCACGCTCCGAGGCATCGCCCTGTGCGGCAAACCAGCCCTGGTAACCAGCCATCACCAGTTTATTATAAGAAGTATACAAACACCCGGTTTCGTCGTATACAACTTCCGTTACCGGTGGCGGACCAGGAGGATCAGGCGGATTGGTGCCACCCCCACCCTTTTTGGAGCAACTTATGGTTGCCAGGCAAGCCGACAACAATAAGAACCCTGTTATTTTTCTCATAGTATAATGTTTAAAATTTCTAAATGCTGAAAACCAGGGCACAGCCCTACTGCCTCGGACTGTACCCCTCGTTTCAGCAATGGTAGCCCGCCCCGATACCTATCAGGATACGGGAACTATATGCCCAGCTTCACAGCCGGGGCATAATTAGGTTTGGTGCCGCCGATATCGATAAAAGCGCCTACCCTGAAATAATAATTGTTACCAGCCTTCAGCTCGTTGGGATAGGCAGTAACATCTATTTCCAATGTGTATACAGTGGCGGGGTTGGTAACCGCACCAATGGATTGTTCTTTAGACACTGCCCGCATAGGCTCGCCCACCCTTGAATCGGAATGCGCATACAAACCGATCTTCGATACATTGTTGATCACATTCTGCTGCAGCTTAAAGGTGGCCACGATCTTGGTGCCATTCTTTACAATGCTTACATCCTTCACACGGATATAGGGTGTAACCTGAAAATCAAGCTTGGTTTGCCCGTTTATTACAATTTCCTGCTCGGGAATTGGAATGAAATTGGGTTCCCGCATCTTGATGGTATACGTGTTGGCAAACATCAGCGTGTTTGCATACGTTCCGTCATTCTTGACGATCATGTATTGAGATTGGGGATTGGCATATCCATGCTCAATAAACTCGATCTGTGTGCCACGGATAATATCCATCTGTACCAGTTCATGCGTAGTAGCATCAAAGAAGTTACCGGAAAGCCCGGCATTGGGCGCATCATAGTTATCCTTCTTGCAGGATGCCAGTGCTATGATGGATAAAAAAAGTATTAATCGAAACTTATTCATAACAAATCATTAATGGTCTTTAAAAAATACTTGTCGGCTTCTTGGGCTCAGCATCACATTCACCTTTGTCAACCTGAGTTCCGCAGAAGCGTCGTCTATTCATCCTAATACTGCGGATTTTGAACCAGGCCATTGGAACCTACACCGGGAATGTAACGGTAGTAGCTCTTGGGCTGGAAAGTTTTAGTACCGGCATTAGGCACATTCACCCTTACAAAAATGTATTTTTGGGCAGGCAATGCACGCAGGTCCTGCAGAGGCAACAAGGAATGCATATTCCTGTTGTTGAACTCCGTGTGGAATTCCCTTCTGCGCACCAGGTCCCAGAACCTTTTGTTCTCAAAAGCCAGTTCTACCCTTCTTTCCCTTTGCACATTCTCAGCTGTCAAAGCGATATTTGTGGTATGACCTGCACGGTGACGGATATCATTCAGCAGTTTGGCAGCCAGTACAGCATCGCCTTGTCCGCTTTCTATTACCGCCTCTGCATAGTTCAGCAAAACCTCAGCATAGCGAAACTCTACCCAATCGCTCGTACTGCGGTTCCAGCCTGCCTGGATGGGGCTGGTCTGGTTCATGAACTTTTTGAAAGAGAAACCGGTACGGGTGTTGTTGCCACCATAGGTATCGAAGCCTGAGTACATGGTCACGTCAGGCGCACCATAGGAATAATAGGTAGTGCCGCTAACAGTGATCTGATCTTTGGTACGGATCACGGCGTTGCCATCGGGTTTTACAAAACCAGCCTGGATGATGATGGGGTTGCCTTTCCAGGTAGTACTGGGCAGGATGGTAGTGGCCCACAGACGGGCATCTTTATTTTTAAAGATCTCATTTGGTGTATCAAATTGCAAATAACTGGTGCCGCTGTTGAAACCGTTATAGTCCAGCACATTTCCATCTGTACGGGTGTTAATCGGTGCAGACACTCCCGGTGTGGTATAGCTTTCATACACATCAACCAGGTCAAGTGTTGGGTTCATACGACCTGGGTGAGGCCAGCCATTGGCTACCTGTGCAGGTTGGTACCAGATATCATAGTTATGACCCAGGTTGTTGCCGGGAAGTGTGAACCCTTTGATCAGGATGGCTTCGTTGTCATTGGCAACATTGGGATCCTGGAAGAGCTGACGATAGTTTTCTGCCGCCTCATCGGGGGTGGCAGGATTGGGCTTGTACAAACTAAGCTGACCACTGGAGATCAATGCCTGTGCAGCATCAAGAGACGCTTTGTAATAGCCATTGGCTGCTGCTGCATCAATACCCACGAGCTTCTGGTCTACGGCAGTACCGGCCAGGGTGATGCGGTTACCAAACTTAGCAACGGAAGCAGCATGCAAGGCAGCACGGCTCTTCAACGCATAAGCGGTGTACTTGGTAGCGCGGCGGCTTCCCTTGGCAACGGCCAGGTTGGCGATCGCCTCATCACACAATTCCAATACATAATCCCAGGTTTCTTTTTCTGTACTGCGGGGTACTTTGAGGGCTTCCGCATCACCGGTATACACCTGAGACTTTTTCATTAAGGACACACCGCCATATCTTTTGGCCAGGGCGAAATAGGCGAAGGCTTTAATGAAAGAGCTTTCGCCTTTCAAGGCGGCCTTCTCATCGTCACGGATCTTAAGCGTAGGAATATAATCGATCAGCAGGTTCACATCGCGGATCAGTTTATAACCCTGGTCCCACCAATGAAAATCATTATCCCCTACAAAGTCACCAAACTCTGTATGCACCGCTTCATCTGTTTCCATAGCCGGGCTAAAACCACCATTATTGGGGTCGCCGCCATTCTGGTTAAATCCACCACGGAAATAAGCAAAATCTTCTATAGGCAATTGATAATACAGGTTAGCCATATAGATCTTTACACCGGCCGGATCGCCAAAGATGGCATCCGCAGTCACCTTATCAGTAGGTTGCAGATCCAGTACCCGCTTACAACCTGCAAACGAGAGACCTGCTGCCAGTACGATATATTTTATATGATTCAATTTCATAGCAAGCTCTTTTTAGAAGTTAAGATTGAGACCAACATTGTATATTTTGGAAAGCGGGTAGTTGAATCCTGCATTGAACAAACCTTCCAGTCTTTCCGGATCAAATGCTTTCACAAAAGGATCGGCAATGGTGAGCAGGTTGAAGCCACTTACGAATACACGTAACTTCTTGATACCGGTGCCGGAGAACAGTTTGTTTTCGAAAGTATACCCCAGTTCCAGGCTCTTTAACCTTACATAGGAAGCATCCTTGCGCCATACTGAACTTTCCCTGTACATAGCACCTACGTCACCATTGAAACGGGTAGCAGGCCACTTACCAGGGATCCAGTCGCTCTTTGGATTGTACGGATCAGACCTATGCCACCTGTCGAAGAAATAGGCCGGTGTATTACCGCGGAAGGCCAGTACTTCGGCATACACTTCACTGAAACGAACGGTATACATGGCAGATCCTTGCAGGAGTACATTGATGTCAAATCCTTTGTAAGAAGCATTGAGGGTAAGGCCGTAGTTGATCTTGGGGTTCTTACCTCTTGGGTTTTGGTTGTCATTGCTGCCATTGGCGCCGAGGTACATGGGCAACATATCCTTATCGTCGATCATGCCATCGTTGTTGATATCGGAATATTTGAAATCACCAGGCAGCTCGCGTGTATTGGCATTGTCACCACCCTGAATAGGATAGTTTGAAATTTCATCCATGTTCTGGAATTGTCCCAGGTAGGTATAAGACCAGATGATATCATCATAGCGGTAAGCCGCTCCGTTTTTCCACTTGTCCCAACTGCTTTGGAAAGGCCCCCTTTCAATGTACAGGTTCTGTGAACGCGCAAAATTGAAGTTACCAGATACATTAAAGCGGAAGTCTTTTCCTATTCTGTCATTATAGCCAATGGTAAACTCAATACCCTGTGTGCGATCGCTGTTGAGGTTTTCTTCAGGCAGGTTGGCGCCAAAGGTATTGGGCAGCGAAACATTTCTCCTGTAAGGAATACCTTCCCGGTCTCTGCGGTAAACAGCTGCTTCCAAAGTCAGTTTATTATTCCACAAACCTACTTCTATACCAATGTCAGCAGTTTTAGCAGTAACCCAGGTAAGCGAAGGGTTCACGAGGCCGGGAGCCTGGGCACCCGTAGTGAGCGCTCCATTGTCAAATTCGTATTGACCGCCGCCGCTGAGTGAAAAGCCCTGGATCCACTGGAAGGGACCACCAGCCTGCTCACCCACACGGCCATAAGAAGCACGTACCTTAAGATTGGAAATAACGGGTATATTCTTCATGAAGTTCTCTTCTGAGATCCTCCAGCCACCGGAGATGATGGGAAAGAAACCCCAGCGTGTATCAGGAGGATAAGCATAAGTACCCATGTAGCGGAAAGCCAGTTCCAGCAGGTATTTTTTATCATAATCATAGTTGAAACGTCCCAGTACCGCCTGTGATGAAGATCGGCCTTCGCCACCGCCGTTGGTCATGCCATTACCGCTGGCTGCATTGATCTGGTCGATCGTATAGAAATCATAGATCCTTCTAAGGTCTGCATTGCGGCTCCAGTCCTGCCTTTGTTCAAAAGCGCTCAATAAGGCAACATTATGGTGGTTCGCAATAGTGGTGGCGTAGTTGGCCTGGCCAATCACCACAAAACGGTTGTGGTTGCCATAGCCATTGGAAATACCACCCGTACCTACCCGCTGGGGAGAGGGTACATAATTGCCATTTACATACGTGTACAGTGTGTAAGGCTTGCCCACGTCTTTACCCTGGTAGCTGTTCAGGTCATAGGCGGCCGTACCTTTCAGCGTAAGTCCCTTCAGGAATGGCGCATCATAGATCAGGGAGAAGGTCGATTGAACACCTCTGTTCACATTTTCACTGTAACCGGTAATACTTCTATCAGATAAAGAAAGGGGATTCTGGTTAGAAGGTGTTACCACTGCAGGAAACTGTGGGTTGCCATTGGCATAAGGCTTTTCCGTAGGCAGGGTTACCCTTGTGCCTTTGAAGATATTGAAGAAGTTTTCACCAGGTGTTGTTCTGATATCATAACGGCCGCCGATCAGCACTTCTGCTTTCAGGTTCTTCGCCAGTTCAGTAGTGATATTGGAACGGAAGTTATAGCGCTTGTAATTCATGTCATTGCTGCGCAAATAGCTTCCTTCGTCTACGTATGCCAGACCAATATAATATTGCGTTTTCTCATTACCACCCGAGGCTGAGATATTATGCTGTTGTTGGATAGCTGTTTTCTTAAGTGCTACATCATACCAATCGGTACTTTCATAACCAGGTCCGCCATCGATCCATTTCTGCAATTCTTCCTTGGTAATAAAGGGTGTAGGATTGGTATACATATTCAGGTTGGCCTCGTTGCGCATTTGCATCCATTCAGAAGCATTGGCCATACGGGGAACATCAGTAGGCTGAGAAAACCCAACGACACCTGTATAGTTAAAAGAAGCCTTGCCTTTGCCACCTTTCTTGGTAGTAACGATCACCACGCCATTGGAAGAACCGAAACCGTAAATGGCGGCAGAAGCGTCTTTCAGGAAAGATACGCTCTCAATATCATCGGCATTCAGTCTTTGAAATTCAGAAGAGCCATCCCGTACAATACCATCAATAACATACAAAGGCGCTCCAAATCCACGGATATTGATCATGTTCTCAAACGTACCGGGCTCACCGCTTAGCTGGCGTATTTGCAAGCCGGCCACTTTACCCTGCAGTTTCTGCGCAAGGCTTACGTTGGTAGTGGTTTGGATATCCTTATTGGAAATATTGCTTACCGATCCGGTAAGCGTTTCTTTCCGCCTGGTTCCATAACCTACCACTACTACATCCGATAGCTGGTCTTCACCATCTGCCATGGATACATTAATAATGGTACGTGTGCCGATCTTTTCAACGATCTCTTTTTTGCCAACAAAAGAGAAGACCAGTTCTGTAGCTCCTTCCGGAACAATAATGCTGAAGGAACCCTGGGCGTCTGTTGTAGCACCCGACTTGTACACGTCGGTCGAGGCATTGCCATTACTGCTTCTTACAGAAACAGTAACACCGGGCAAGGCGGTGCGGCTGGCATCAGTAACTTTCCCGCTGACCACTTTTTGCTGTGCCACAGCTAAAAAGGGGAAAGCACATGCCAGGAATAGTATGTAATACAATCTTTTCATAATTCAGTTAATTGTTTAGATAAGTGAAGTTTGATACTGCTGGCGGACAAGGGTGAGTTGCGCCCTCGGGGCGGCCCACCCTAAGCCGCTGATCGGTAGTGTCATGGCGGGTAAAAGGTGGCATAGTACATGGATAGCATCGTTTTGGTGTTAAAATTGGTTTATTAGTTTCCCAATGTTGCGTTGTACAGCTTCTCGTCTTTATCAATACAGGCTACGGCTTGTACCACAGCAGCGGGGTTTTTAAGTGTGATGGGCAGATCGGCCACATAATTGCGCATGCGGCAGCCTACCAGCGATACGGTGAGTTTTTCCGTACCCAACACCTGCATAAAGTCGAAAGACTTTTCCAGGTTCGTTAAGGCGCCATTACCACCGGAGAAAGCTTCCACGTTGGTGATGGCTGTATGTCCTTTACCTTCAATAATAAAGGGGTGAATTTCTTCCAGTATAGTGCCGGCATTCGCAATAATAGAGCCCTGCGCTATCTGCCAGTTGCGGTTCTTTGTATTGGATCCTCCTTTATAAAGACCTACGGCTACACAGTCCAGGTTAAAATTGGTCAGTTGACCATAGCTTTCTGCTCCTAAGTAAATACCTCCCCAGGTAGCAAAAGTGAACAGGTCCATCAGTTGTGCATTGTCCGTATTGTTGATCGCATAAGCATAGGTCTTGCTGTTGACTACCTTATCAATGATCGCTTTGGAAAAACCATAACCGATCTGCCGCATATTGGAAGGATTCACATGGCAGTGGAGGAAACGGGGAATATCATAACAATAGTTGATCCGGATGAATTCGCCGCTGAGCGGATATCCATAGCAATGTTCAATAAGGATCAGTTCACAGGCCATTCTCCGGCTGGCATTAAAATCCATGGCCATGTATTCGCCGTAGAATGTAAGATTGGTAAGCGTTACGCCTTCTGTTTTGGAGGTCTTGCTTACCTGTATCGTAGGTGGGTACTTAATGATCTTTGAGGAGTCTTTCAGTTCCTGGTTTGCATACCAAAACTGGATGCCTTTGATCTGTGTGGCCGATTCTACCGTAATGAATGAGTTTTTATCATCTGTTATTTTGAACACACTGCCTACCGGTTGTTTTTTGGTAGCATGCCGGGTGCCCCGGGGTGTAGGACCATGTACGCCAATAAGCGATACGTTTTTCTTTAAGATGATTCCACTTGCGATCGTATAGGGCTCTTCTGATGGCTCTACGTATAAAGCAGCCCCGCTGGCAGATGCCCAGTCAATGGCTTTTTGGAGATTGACAGCATTGGTAGCCCCATCATTTTCAGGAAGTACCTGAAATTCGCGGATACTTTTGCCCTGCGCAAAAGTACCGGTACCAATAGCAGACATTAACAGCAATAGCAATACAGCGTATTTCATAATGGCATCGTTAAATAAGTACTGGCAGTAATTCCTTGCTTAGAAACCGGCATTCCCGGTGCCCCAGGTCTTGTTGGGCCTGGGGCCCATCTCCAGTTCCAGGTGTCCTCCGTTCGTCAGTTGTTCATGTGTGAACCAGGGTGTATTCAATACCACCCCATTCATTTTAGCGCTTTGAATATATTTATTGACTACAGAACAATGGTTGGCCGTAAGCCTGAACTGTTTTCCATTCTGCAGGTCAATGGTTATTTTACTGAATAAGGGGCTGCTGATCGTGTATACAGGCAAGCCTGGTGTTACCGGATAGAAACCCATGGAAGAGAATACCACGAAGGCCGTCATACCGCCACCATCTTCATCGCCGGGAATACCAAACACATTGTCCTTAAACCATACATCGAGCAGGAAGCGCGTAGCCTGCTGCGTTTTCCAGGGCGAGGCCGTAAAATTGTAGAGGTAGGGAATATGGAAGCTGGGTTCATTGCCCATGGAATATTGGCCTACCAGGCCGGTAGCGTCGGGAAACTTGTACCAGAATTCATGTTTGCTACGGCCCAGTCCTTCCCGGTACAATTGATCCAGCCTGTCTTCGAATGTTTTCTTGCCGCCCATCAGGTCAATGAGGCCCGGCACATCCTGTTGCACCTGCCACAGGTAGGTCCAGCCATTGTTCTCATCAAAATAATCGCGTCCACCGGGCCCGCCATCAAACTTGAGATCAATATTGATCCAGTTGCCCTTGTCATCTTTGGGCAGGAAGAACTTCTTTTCGGGATGCCATAAGTTTTTATAATTCGCGCCCCTGGGTGTAAACAGGGCATAGTCCTCCGGCTTCTTCAGGTCTTTAGCCAGTTGCGCTAATGCCCAGTCATCATAACTGGTGCCCAGTGTAACGGCTACCGCCTGCCGCTTTTCAAAATTGTCTACCAGGCTTACCGTTTCTTTTTCACCGGGAGCAAGGGCTGGGAAATAACCGTGTGTATGGTAAAAATCGTCCAGGGATGTTTTAGGGCCATTGCGCCAGGGGATGATGGTGGCATCCGTGGCATTTTTGCGCATGCCTTCATAGGCTTTCTGAATATCGAAATTTTTCAGCCCTTTCCGGTAAGCATCTAAAAACACCACAGAAGAGTGAAAGCCATTCATGCAGGCATGGTCGCCAAACAATACCGGGAAGGTGGGCATCCAGCCGCTTTGTTCGTACATGCGCACGTAGGATTGCAGCATATCTTCCTCCTGGGCCGGGTTCAGGATCATACGCAGCGGATGATGCGCCAGGTAGGTATCCCATGCCCAGTCGTCTACATAAAAAGGACGCTTGTCTTTATTTACCTGCTTATTAAAGCCGCTGAAATATTGGCTGCCTTCCGTTACATCCACCATTCTCTCATAACACCGGTACAAGGCAGTGTAGAAAGAACGCTTCTGTGCTACTGTTCCCCCTTCTACTTTTATCTGTGACAACACTTTGCCCCAGGCTTTTTTACCACTTTCTACCAGGGCGGCAAAGCTCCTGCCTTTCAACTCCTCTTCATAATTCTTCTTTGCCTGCTCAGCGCTTACATAACTGATCGCATATTTTAATTCTATCTCATTGGTCGTTGAGGGGAAACTCACGTAGGCTTTGGGACCTTTACCTTCCCAGATCCCGGCCTTACCTGCAGTGTTCCACACGCCATACAGGTACACTTTTACATCTCCATGCCAGGTTTCGAGACCGGTTATTTCAGTGGCAGAGGGGAAGCTGTATTGCGATTCACCGCCATTGTATACATCAAACAAAATAGATTTATGGGCCGATTGAGGAAAGCGGAAACGATAGATACCGGCTTTTTTGCCGGGGCTAAATTCTACCGTTACTTCATCATCGAGGAGGTAGGTGGAATAATGCCAGGGGGCATTGATCTCCAGGTCGTGGTCATAAGCCATTCTGGCCTGCCAGCTCTCCCGGGCAACGGGTTTGATGGAGGGTTTGATAGAAAACACCTGCCCCAGCCGGTGAGAAACAATGTTTAATGGGAAACTGGATATCTGGTTATCGAGGTAATCTTTTCGCTGCGGCGCAACCCTGATCATTTGATTGGGCAACTGGATGGTAGGCCGGGTAGGCTCCAGTAGCTGCCCCACATTTCCGATGGTGGGATCAACATATTCAAGGATCGATCTTTCTGTAACAGGCAGGGAAGCTTTGCCAGGTTGACGGGCAAAGAGGGCGGCAACATTCCACAAAAGCAGTAAAAGCAGCAGGAGCTTTTTCATATAGCAGGCAAACATTTCGTTGAATAATTCTTAGTGCAAGAAAGGCGGAGGAGACTAATAAAGGCATTAACAAAACCATTAATTGAGAAATTAATAGCCTGTTTTTTAATTTTTTATGAAGAAAGGGGGTGAAAACGAGCGTGCACTCGCCGGCGGGAAGGCGAGCGGGCAGAATATTACTGCCCGGTCATTTCGGTGAAAGACTTTTCAAAATCCTGCCCATAGTTCTCCCGGTACTCTTTGGCAAACTTGAGGTAGGCATCTTTGGCCATACCATGCCGCCCGAGCAATACCAGGCATTTGCATTTCCAGGCCAGCGCCTCTTCGTTGAGCTGGTCGGAAAAGAAGATGCAATTGGTGGCTTTAATGATAAACTCTGCTTCGGCCAGGGGATCGGCCGTTGTTATATAACTTAATAGAATATCTATGGTTTTACCGGAAACTGCTGACTTAATATCATCCAGCCAGCTGTAATGCATGGTGCTCAGGAAACCACCCCTTCCAACAATTTGCACCAGTTCATGCGCATAGGCTTTATTAACAGGCGCTTTGCTGGACACCAGTTCCATGTACTGCTGGTAATCTATTTTGATGGAATTGTTGAGGATATCCAGTTTCCATTTACCGCTTTCTTTGCCGATATGACAATCCCCCACTTTTTCCAGGATGCCTTTTAGCTTTACCACGTTGACCGAGAAATTGTTCCGCGCATCCTTGATCGGTTTATCACTCCACAAGGTTTCATACAGTTTTTCAGAAGCAATGCCCCGGCCATCCTTATAGGTATGGATCAATACCAGCAGGAATAATTCTTTCAGCAAAGGAGTAAACATTTTAGTAATGTCATTCCCTTCCTTGTCAAAAACTTCCAGCTGTCCGAATAAATTAATGGCGGCCATTTCTTTGTTGTCCGCAGGTCCTGTTATTCCCGTGGTATTGTGCTCTGCTACTGCCGGTGCAGTTGGTTTGGCAGGAATCGATGTCTGCCAGCTTGCTTCCTGCTGTGCCAGCTGACCGCCTCTTTTCTTCCGCCACATCATCGCCAATACACCCACTGCTACAAGGAAGCCCGCCAGCAGGAACCAAACCCAGTCGCGGGAAGCTTTGGCTACCTGTGTTGCTGCCGCCAACAGTTTATTGGGCGGAAAATCTATGGTATAGACCTTTACGCTGGTAATGTTTTTCTTATTGGTAAACAAGGTGACGGCCACCAACTTTTTGCTCACGGGACAATAATAGAGATCGGCAAAAGATTCAATGTCATGAAAAGCGTAGGGAATTGTATCGCCCATCAGCTGATACTCCGGCGATTGCAGGGAGCCTTTCATTAACTGCAGTACAGAATTAAACCGGTCAATAGGGTGAATGAGGGCATAGAAATCCCGCGTGGTAGAATCAATAACGAGGCTATTGGCAAAGCAAAACTGGTTGGGAGGTTCTTTCAGGTGGAAGATACTTTTGAAAGTATTGCTCTTTACGCAATAGGCTATTAATTCATACGTGTACTTCGGGTTGATGGTCTGATCGCCGGTCTTACTGCCAAAACCACCTATGATATAGGCGGTATCGCCGGCATTGTTACCACCCAGGGCTGCCAGGTAGCGTGGCATGAAGAAATCGCCACCGGGGTCGATGGATTCCCATTCGCGGGTTGGAAAATGATAGCGCTGCACTTCATTCTTGTATTGCAGCTGGCCATAACCACCAATTATATATAAGGAGGTATCGACAGGCGACAGGAACTTGTTGGCCTGCCAGTAGACGGTAAGTTGACCCGGTGTAAAATTCACATCCCACTTGCCGGCCTGGGGCTGCCAGGTGCTCACTTTCTTTTCATCGATATTGAAATTGTACAAGGCATTGCCGGCAGTATTAAAAACCGACTGATTGCCGGGCGGTAAAGTATCGTGACCGGCAGACAGTTTCGTGCCCGTCAGTTGTCCGTTCTTAAATGAAAACTGGTACAGTGAGTCGGGCGATACAATGTAGAGTCTTTCGGTATTCTTATCAAAAGCTACACTGGCCACTCCCCTGGTATCGATTACCGCTGTCTGCACCCAGTTTTGATGGCGGGGTTTGATCCATACCGGGTTTGTCACCATGGCCACTGTGTTCTTGACCTCATCGGCACATTCATTGCCACTGCTTTCCGACAGAGGATAATAGGCTACCAGTGCATTTCCTTCTGATATCCGGATATCCCTGATGTTCATGGGTGGGATATCGGTGATCTGAAATCCAGTAAAATCGTTGGCGCCGAAAAAGATGCGGTAACAGGTGGCATGAGAGATATTGGCCTTGCTTTTGGAAACAAGCTTGTTATTGAGGTAAAACCCCGCTTCCTGTGTTCTGGCGTCCAGGGTTACCTTAAATTGGCTCCACTCGCCATATAAGTGCATGGAATCGATGGTAAATTCTCCGGAAACCGTTTCCCCGATCACAAAGTTGAACTTCTGCAATTTCTGGTTGAAGACAATATCTATATTCTGGTTATTGCCTGTTACCAGGCGCATTATATATCCGAAATAAGTTTCCAGGTTGGGAGTAAAAGCCAGGTCGAAAGATATTTCAGCAGCCTGTTTGAGGCACAGGGGTTCTTTGGGCGTCAGGTTTAGTGAGGTTCTCTTTTCGGGAACAACCTCATGACTCGAAAACCTTAAACCGTGCGACTGGCAAAAAACAATGTTTGCAATCAATACAAAGCATATCAATAAAAGGAGTCTCCCCATAAGCAAGCGAAACTAAATATAAAGTACAAATTACTTATTCTGCGCTATTAATCAGGATAGATAGCGGCAAATTTTAGTAAAGAAATAAATGGTAAATATAAGAGGCAGAAACAGTTAGTTATAACTGTATATCAAGTTCATCGCCCGTAAAGGCCAGTGGCAACAGCATACTTGCGGCAGGAATGATGTAAACCTGGCCTGTTTTGCCCGCCAATATTAACCGTACCGGATGTTGTGTGCGCTGTTCAAACTCCTGCAGGGTCTGCCGGCAGATACCACAGGGGCTAATGGGATGATCGCCGGATACGCCATCACCTTCATAGCTGATGGCTATTGATAAGATCGGTTCACCGGGATAAGTAGCTCCTGCCGTGGATAATAAAACCCTTTCTGCACAAATGCCCGCCGGGTAAGAAGCATTTTCCTGGTTGGCGCCGATCACCAGCTCGCCGTTCTTTAAACGCGCCACCGCCCCCACCCTGAAACGGGAATAAGGCGCCCAGGCATTTTGCGTCGTTTCCCGCGCTTTGCCGAGCAAAAAGGCATCCTCTTGATCCAGATCGTCTATGGAGTCATATACCTCGTAGGAAAATTTATACTCGCTTGATTTCATGAATTGAATATTGTGCGCATGTCTGAGATCAGCCGCCTGGCAACAGAAAGTCCGAAATTCAGAAGGATGCTTACGCAATATACTTTCTGATTTTCGGACTTAAAATTTTATTAACCGCAATGCCAGGCTTCAGACGCTTTACTCCTAACTCCAGGCTCCCGACTCCTAATGAATGCTGCTGAACATGCGGCTCCAGCGAACCCCTTTGTCCCAGCTCATCCAGATGAGCCATGCCTCACCTACCACATGATCTTCCGGCACAAAACCCCAGAAACGGCTATCCTGTGATTGATGGCGGTTATCACCCATCATCCAGAAATAATCCATTTTAAAGGTATATTGGTTGGTCTCTTTGTCGTTGATAAATATTTTGCCATTGCGCACTTCGAGGTCGTTGTGCTCATATACGCGGATAGCACGTTCATACATGGCGTAGTTATCATCATTCAAGGTGATAGTAGCGCCTTTTTTGGGTACCCACAAAGGCCCAAAATCATCTACCTGCCAATGGTGCTTTCCATCCCGGGGGAATATTTTGGAATCTTCCTGTTTGTAGATCCGGATGGAATCGATAAGGCCGTTTTTGATCATCTTTTCTTTGGCATCATTGGTCAGCAGCATCCGGTAAAGATTGCCGCCCAAAGAAGCTATTTCAGATTCGTCCAGCTTATCAAAATCGTATTCTTCTTTCAGCACATCATAATCCAGCTGCTGCCCTTTGGTGGTCACATAATAGTACAACTGCATCTTGGGAGGCAGGAATGCTTTCTGGCCGTTGATAAAAAGTACGCCATCGACGATTTTGAGCGTGTCGCCTGCAATGGCCACACATCGCTTAATATAGTTCTCTTTTTTATCAACCGGTCGTATGATCAGCGGATACCGGTCGGGATTGGACAGGATGATCTGCCGGCCCACATCCATATTGTGGTCCCCAATTTCCCAGGCTACATCATAGTAAGGATTTCTGGACTGAAACTCCTCCAGGTTGATCACCGTATCACCAGCGGGAAAGTTAAACACCACTACATCATTCCGTTTTACCGGACTGGCAAACCAGCGTGTATAGGGAATATGGATGAGTTCTGAATATGATTTGGTTTTGACGATGGGCAGTTCATAATGTACAAAGGGCACCGCCAGTGGCGTGTTGGGAATACGCGGGCCATAACTGAGTTTGCTTACAAACAGAAAATCATTGACCAGCAGGGTCTTTTCCATTGATCCTGTGGGAATGGTATAGGCTTCGAAAACAAAAGTGCGGATCAGTGTGGCGGCTACGATGGCAAATACACCGGCATCGATCCATTCCCGGGCAGCCGTCTTTTTGTGCTTTTTAACAATCTCCGGACCGTAGTACTTTTCTTTGGCGTCATAACCGATAGCGGGCAGGTAGGCAAATCCAAACAATACCGTAGCGGCATGCTGGAGGAAACGGAACTTGCCGAAAAGTTTAACAAACTCTACCAATATCCATAAGCTGATAAACCAGCCTACCACGGGAATGAATTGCCAGAAAAACCAATGTGTTTTCAGGCCAGTCAGTTTGAGCATTTCCCAGGTATTCAAAAAGGGTACAAATGCTTTCCAGGCCGGAATTCCAGCCTTTTGGAACATCTTATACAATCCTACGGCAGGCAATAGTACAATCAGCAGCGAGATAATAATAATAACGGTCAGATCGTGTGAACTCATGCTGTGCTTTTTATAAAATTCCGGGCAAAAATACCATATTAATTGTCATAGAAACAGGGTATTAACCAGGATTTTGCTAATATATTGCCCCTTTTATTCCCCAGGGGCTTTTTTAGGCTAAACAGTATTTGAACAGGTCTATTAGTTGTAATAACTTCCGCTTTGTTACATGATTATGAACTTTTTTTCCATACGCGACGTTCAGAATCTTACTGGTATAAAGGCTCACACCCTCCGCATCTGGGAGCAACGACACAGCATTCTCAATGCCAGGCGCAAAAGGAGCAATCACCGGTTTTATGACAACGATGACCTGAAGAGACTTCTCCGGATAGCCTTCCTGTATCACCATGGGTACAAGATATCCCGGATTGCCGGATTGTCGGAGGAAGATATTTCCCGGCTGGCGCTGGAGATCAGGCCCGACCGGGAGAATTATGACATTTATATCAATCAGTTGATTGAGGCCACCATCGACCTCGACCACGACAGGTTTGAAACTACCCTGGATTGCCTGGTGCTGCAAACAGGCTTTGAAAAAGCAGTAATGGAGGTTTTATTTCCCCTGCTCAGGAAGATCGGTCATTTATGGCTGGCGGGCAATGTGATGCCTGCCCAGGAGCATTTTGCCAGCGCCATCATCATTAAAAAGATACTGCTGGCTATTGATGGACTGAACCGGCCAGTGGGCTCCCACTACCTGAGGCGAGTAGTATTGTATACTCCGTATGGAGAGCTCCATGAGATTCCCATCCTGTTCATGCAGTATATGCTTAAAAAGAATGGCGTTCCCTATATCTACCTGGGCAGCAATGTGAAGACGGAAACCCTCAAAACCATTTGTACCCAATTTGAGAAACTTAATCCCGATCAGCCCATTACCCAGGTCTATTTCCACCTCATTACCAACCTCCTCAAAAGCGACCTGGGAGAATACCTGCACCGCCTGGCTGGCCTGTTTCCTGGTAAAGAAGTTGTTTTTTCAGGGTCCAAAACCGGCACTTATATTTCCCGGGGCATCCCCGCCAATGTACGCCTGTTAAGGGGTATCGAGGACCTGATGGGGTTTAGCCGCCCCAGGTAACAATCTGGTAATTTTATTTTCCGGCAGAAAATGTAATTTACGGTCATCTAACTAACTGCCTGCGATGGAAATTGAAATTACCAGAAGGCTCCTTAACGGTTGCGAGGAGAGCTTTGAAGCTGTCTATTATACTTATCGGGATAAGTTATATTTCTATTTTTTAAAGCGCTTAAAAGACCAGACCATCTGCAAAGACCTGGTGCAGGAAACCTTTATCAAACTGTGGCGCTACCGCTCCAGTTTGCGAACCGACCTTGGCCTATCCCTGCAGATCTTCCGCATTGCCAAAACCTCCCTCATTGATGTGCTCAAGAAACAAGCTCTGCACAGGGAAGTAACCGTACCGGAACAAATACTACATACAATACCTGAGCAGGAAGCCGAGGAAGAAAGCGAACATGTGGTGTACCTCAAACGTGAAATCAAAACTCTTCCGCCGATCCGCAAAAAGATCATCGAATACAGGTTGCAGGGCCTCACCAACCAGGAAATAGCCAACCTCCTGTCCATTTCCAAGCGAACGGTAGAGAACCAATTGAACAAAGCCTTCAGCGAGATCAAAAAAAATGCAGACATCCCCACCCTGCTGATCTGCCTCATCATAAAATCATCTCTCTGATCTTCAACGAATAACCATCCCTTGTTTCCCACCACTCAAAAATTCCTTTATTAATACATTGTTACGAGTAGGTATGTTTTTCCATTCGATCGTATTTGTAAGGGATGGAAATAACGAAACAACAGGTAGCCCTGTTTCTTGCCAATCGATTACCTGCCGCCGAAGCGAAGCTGGTAGCCGATCATATCGCTAAAAACCCAGGCATCCTCGACGAATATTTCCCTGAACAGGAATGGGAACAATTTGAACCCGCTGAGCGTATAGAGGAAGAAGTCAGCCAGGAAATGCTGACCGTTATCCACCAGCGAAAGCGTTCTGGCCTGGTCAGACTATTTACCAAAAACCGGATGAAGGTGGCAGCTGCGCTGCTACTCTGTGTGGGAGGATGCCTTTTGTACCATCAAATGAGGCAACAGGCCCCGCCGGAAAAGACCATCAGCTACACACCAGAAAAAATGGTCCGGCAGGAAGTGGTACTGTCCAATACAACAAATAAGGAAGTACATTATATATTGGAAGACAGCTCGGAGATCATCTTGTCCAAAAACAGTACGGTAAAATACAACAAACCCTTCGATGCGCATAAGAGGGACCTGCAGCTTACAGGAGAAGCGCTCTTCAAGGTGGCCAAAGACAAGCAACGTCCTTTCACTGTATTTGCGGAAGGTTTTTCAACTACAGCACTCGGCACCTCCTTTAAGATCAAGGCTTATAAAAACGATAAGACAGCCCGGGTGCAACTGTTCACCGGAAGAATAGTGGTGAAGAACCTGCGCCAGGCAAACAATGCATTGTACATGGCGCCTGGCGAACAATGTTCCTTTGACTATACATCGGTCAACCTGGCCAGGGTTACACCCAAACAAGCACCTGCCCTCCTACCAGTGCCGCAAAGGCATACCCCTGTAGCTGCCATGGGTGGTATTGAAGAGACTGCCGAAAGCATCATATTTAAGAATACAAACCTTATCTCGGTCATGAATAAGCTGAGCGAAGTGTACCGGGTACGCATCAACTATGATACAGCAGCTATAAAGCATAAAAAGTTCATAGGAACCATTGCCAGGGAAAGAACACTGGAAGATGTTTTAAATACGATCACGCTGCTCAACGACCTACAGTTTACAAAGAAGGATGAAGAATACTTCATAACAAAAAACCAATAGCCTGACAGAATCCATTTTTGCCATACCCCAAACCGGGGGTGACATTGTATTACCTAAACTAAAAAAATGAAAAATTTTACCTATGCACGCGCACTTGTTTGCCTGCTCACCATGTTGTTCCTGACGGACAAGCTGCAAGCCCGGCAAAAAAAGGATGCGCTGAAAGGGATCGTGCAAAACGAAAAGAAAGAGGTACTCGCTGGCGTAACCGTCACCATTCAAAACAAAGCTGCCGGTTTTACCAAAACGGTACAGACCGATGAGAAAGGGATCTTTGTATTGAACACCCTGGTAGTGGGCGGCCCTTATAGTTTTACGTTTTCCTACCAGGGCTATGAAAAGAAAATATTGACCGGCTATCAGTTCAACGAAGGCGAGGAAATCAGCTTAGCCGTTCAGTTAGCACCGTTGCCAAAGCAATTGGATGAAGTAGTGGTGGTAGGCTATGGCACACAAAAAAAGATAACTGTTACGGGTGCAGTTACCAGTGTAGGATCCCGTGAGCTGCAACAAAGTCCCGCTTCCAATCTTACCAATGCGCTCGCAGGAAGGCTTCCGGGATTAATAGCCAGTCAGTTTGCCGGTGGTGAACCGGGCAATGACAAAAGTACCTTGCTGATTCGTGGCTCCGGCACCTTTGGCGGCAGTACAGCGCCCATTGTAATAGTAGATGGTATTGAACGCGATTTCAGTAACCTCGACCCCAATGAAGTAGAAACCTTTACCATCCTCAAAGATGCCTCCGCTACCGCCGTATATGGTGTCAGAGGCGCTAACGGGGTGATCATTGTGACCACCAAACGGGGAAGAACATCTGAGAAAGCAGTGGTAAGTTTTAAAAGCTCCGCAGCACGCAGTTCGTTGATAAAGGTGCCCGAATACTTAGGTTCGGCCGATTATGCCATGCTATACAATGAAGCAAGGCTCAACGACAATCCCGGCGCCAATCCCTCCTCCCTGGGGCTTTTCAGTGACCAGCAAATTGCAAATTTCCGGAAAGCAAGAGGCGATAACTCCGATGGATTAGGATACAATATAGACCTGCTTGACTATGCATTCAAACCCAGCTGGATGCAGAACTATAATTTGACCATCGCAGGAGGCACCAACAGGGCCCGCTACTTTGTATTGGCCGGCTACATGGACCAACAGGGCAACCTCAACCATACCATCAACGATCAATACAAAACATCTTCTTCCTATAAGCGGTATAATTTCCGTTCCAATATAGATATCAACGTTACCGATAACTGGTATGTTCGGCTCGACCTGGGAGCCCAGATCGGTGACCGCAATACACCGGGGGTATTCAACCGCGACAACTCCCTGCCTACCGTGAAAAATATTATCATGCTGGCCAATACGCAGGCGCCTTATTTTCCCATTGTGTTGCAAAACAATAATAATCCGGCCAACGCTGGAAAAGTGGCCAATTTTCCCAATGGCCTTTTGTTTGGCGATGCACTGTACCGGTGGAATATTTTAGGGGAATTGTCAAGAGCGGGATTTTCACAGGAGAAAAACACTGCCATGCAGGGTGCTTTTATCATGGGGCTGAAGCTGGACCGCATTACCAAAGGACTTAAGATAGAAGGAACCTTCTCTTATGATTTCAGCAATATCTCCACCATCGACAGGTCTACTTCTATTGACAAGGATGGTTATAAGCAATACGCTACCTATGCCTATTTTGCACCTACCGCAGGATCCAACATATATATGAATGGCGGCAATTATGAGGGAGCTTATACCGGCCGCAGAGATGTAGACAATACGCTGAACAATGGTTTGAACAATGGATCCAACACTTCCCGGATGTTCGCCATGATCAAACTGGATTATGCACGCTCTTTTGGCTTGCACAATGTAACGGGCCTGCTGTTGGGCACCAGGGAGCAAAGAACAATTGGCAACCAGGTACCCTTTGCCAACCAGGGTTTATCGGCCAGGGCCACCTACAATTATGATGAGCGCTACCTCGCAGAAGTAAACCTCGGTTATAATGGTTCTGAGAACTTTGCGAAAGGCAAACGCTATGGTTTATTCCCTGCCTTTTCAGCAGGCTGGATCGTCAGCAATGAAAAATTCATGAAGAATGTTTCCTGGATCGACCTCCTGAAGCTCAGGGGATCATTCGGACTGGTGGGCAACGACCAGATCACCAGTTACCGGTTTTCTTACATTCAAACCTTCAACCCCGGCGGTAGTAATGATTACTACTTTGGTACAGACTATTCCAATCTTTACAACTCGGCCAACCGTATTACAGAAGGCGATCTTGCCAACCTGGATATCTCCTGGGAGAAAGCCAGGAAAACCAATATTGGCCTGGACCTCTCCTTTCTTAATAAACGGCTGAGCGTAGCTTTTGATGTATTCTTTGAGCATCGCTATGATATCCTTACCAATTTGGCTGATCCCAGCAGGATAGGATTTCCACAGGTGTTTGGTAAACCCGCGCCGTTGATCAATGCCGGTATCGTAGACAATCATGGATTTGAGATTGAAGTAAGCTGGGCCGACAGGGTTGGCAGGGACTTCACCTATCGTCTGCGTCCTAATTTTTCTTTTGCCCGCAACAAGATCAAATATATGCGGGAGGTGGTGCGCAAGTATCCCTGGACCTATCGCACTGGTCAAAGACTGGGCCAGCAGTTCGGTTATGTATTTGATGGCTTTGTGCAGGACCAGGCCGAAGCAGATGATATCACCAACAATGCCCGCCAGTTTGGACGGGTGATCCCCGGTGATATTAAATACAAAGATCTCAACGGAGATGGTAAGATCACGCAATTGGAAGACCAGATGGCCCTCGGGCATCCGCGAACACCCGAAATACAATTTGGCCTTCCCATCGACCTGAGTTATAAGAATTTTGATCTCAGCTTTATGTTCCAGGGTGCAGCCAACAGTTCTATTTTCCTATCCACTTCTGCCATATGGGACTTTCCCGCCATTACCAATATTCAATCGGAAGGCGACCGGATCGGGAAAGTGAAATCAATACACCTGCAAAGATGGCAACCCGGCTTATCGGCCAAAGACAATGCCAATGCCAAATTCCCGGCCTTGCATTATGGCTCCTATGAAAACAACAAGCTAACAGGCAACAATTTCAACAGCTCCTTTTATATGTACGATGGTCAGTACATCCGACTGAAGAATGTGGAGATAGGTTACAATATGCCACTGTCATTGATCAAAAAATGGAAGCTCCAAAAAGTACGGTTTTATGTACAGGGCGCCAACCTGTTTACCTGGGATAAGCTGGGCGATCTGGACTTTGATCCGGAAATGGGCAATTCAAGCGGCAGCAATAACAGCGACGGCTATTGGTACCCCATCAATAAGGTCATCAATTTTGGTCTTGAAATTTCACTTTAAATCATGTCAGTTATGTTCAATAAAAATAACAACCTCTTATGCCTTCTGGCCATTGTACTGATCTTAACAGGCCTTTCCTGTAAAAAGGATTTCCTGGACAGGAGACCGGATGATAAAATGACAGAAGCGCAGGTGTTCTCAGATTATACCAAGGTCAACAAACTGGTGGCCGTACTGTATGGCGATATGCACAATGTGGCCCGGGGGTTTGCCTATCTGCAACACTTTTCTTTAAGTTCCGCCACCGACGAATGTGAAGGAAGCGGTGTGCAAAGTGGTCAATCCACCAATTTCAATGTAGGCAATCTTAATCCGGCCAGCATTGGCAACAATTCGACCGGCGATCAATACAAATGGGATTGGTTGTATACTTCCATTCGTAAAGCCAATGTGATCTTAGAAGGCGTAAGGAAATACAAAACACCGGATAATCCCCTGAGTGCGGGTGATCTGAATGTGCGGTTGGGTGAAACTTATTTTTTCAGGGCTTATTATCATTTCCTGTGCGTACGCCTGTATGGAGAGATCGTATACATGGACCATGCCGGTGATATTACGGAAGACATGAATTACAAACGGGAATCTTTTCACGTGATCGCTGATAAGATCTGTAAGGATATGGATTCGGCCATTGCCCTGCTGCCTGTCAATCAGCCCAATGCTGATTTCTTCCGGGCGGAAAAAGGAGCAGCCCTGGCCGTAAAAGCGATAGTGCGCTGGATGCAGGCAACACCATTGTACAATGGTGGTACTTTTCCCGGCAGCGAAAACCGTATTGGCAAAGATTATGGCAATAAACCTGAACGTTGGACCATTGCGCGTGATGCAGCCAAGGCTGTATTGGACCTGCAGGGCTCTAATGGCGGTCCCCGTTACTCATTGTACTCAAAATATTCCGCCACCGATTTCGTTACCGGCTCCAACAGCAAAGTATATACCCGGCTGCGTGAAATGTACCACGATATAGATGCCTTTAAGAATGAAGCCATCTTTATTAATTCCATCGATAAAAACCAGGCATGGCAGGGTGATAACTATCCTCCTTCTGCCAGTGGGCAATCGCGCAATACACCCGTGCAGGAGCAGGTGGATGAGTATGAGTTTAAGGCGCCTGACAATTATGGCTATCCCATTTATGCCGCCAATGCGGTGGCCAATGGATACGATGATAAAAACCCTTATGAGAGTGTGCAACGCGATCCCCGTTTTTACCGTGATATCATGTACCACGGTTCCACCTTCAGAAGTGCTGTGATCAATATTGCAGATGGAACAGATAAATTAGGGGCGGTGGTCAATAAGTCAACTTATACCGGTTATTTCCACCGTAAGTTTTACCGCGAAGAATACTTTGGTGGAGCGCCTACCTTCAATATGAGCTTCCCACTGATACGCCTGCCTGAAATAATGTTGATCTATGCAGAAACCTTGAATGAGACCAATGGTTCTGCAGCCGACATTGTCAATATCCTGAATACGATCCGTACCCGCTCTTTTATGGTACCGGTGCCTCCTTCCATACAAGGAGATAAGGCAAAGATGAATGAGTACCTGCAGCGGGAACGCCGGGTCGAATTGTATTATGAGAACA
>CBIHOV010000021.1:0-150297 GCA_966211765.1 uncultured Paraflavitalea sp. | reverse complement strand
GATGGAGATCAAAAGGACTAAACTCGATCTGGGATTATTCTATGAGGACGATTTCAAGGCCGTGGATGAAAATATCCGCAGTCGATTGGATAAGAAAGACGATAAAGGGATAGTGCTGTTACATGGCTTGCCGGGTTCGGGTAAAACAACCTACCTGCGCTACCTGATTGGGAAGCTCAAAAAGAAAGTACTGTTTTTGTCTCCCAATATTGCAGGCAGCTTAACAGATCCTGATTTCATTGATCTGCTCATTGACAATCCCAATAGCGTGGTGATCATTGAAGATGCAGAAAATGTGATCCAGGACAGGAGAACCAATCCGCAGTCATCTGTTTCTAATTTGCTGAATATTTCTGATGGCTTGCTGGCCGATTTTCTGAATGTACAATTGATCTGTACATTTAATAACTCAGTAACTATGATCGATAGCGCCTTAATGAGAAAAGGACGCTTGATCGCACGGTACGAATTTGGTAAATTGAGCATCACCAAGGCACAGCAGTTGAGCAATCACCTGGGCTTTGAAACATTAATAAAACAGCCTATGACAATTGCCGAGATCGCCAACCCGCATGAGCAGGTTAACCAACCTCAGCAGGTGCAGGTTATCGGTTTCAGGAGAGCTGTTATTGAAAACTAACAAAGTATGGCAAAGTTAAAATTGAAAGGAAAGGATTTGAGAGCAATTGGTTACCCGGAAGGACCGGTGATCAGCATTGCTATGAATGTAATGGAACGACATTATAAGCACCACTCAGCCGAACAGGCAATAGATATATTAAAAGAGGTATTGGCTACCCCGGCCGAATATGCGGAGGACGCCATACTGGCGCCAGTGGCGCAACAATTATTGCCAAAGCCGGTTCCTGAAGGTGCGGAGATATCACTGAATGTAACAGGTATACAGTTCAATGTATTCGGAGGAGAGTTTATCGAACCCGGTGCTATGAACCAGATGTACCAGGCAGCAAAACTACCCGTATCAGTGGCAGGTGCTTTAATGCCCGATGCCCATGCCGGATATGGTTTGCCCATCGGTGGTGTATTGGCTACAGAAAATGCCGTGATTCCATATGGGGTAGGCGTTGATATCGGGTGCCGGATGTGTTTATCCATATTTGATATTGATCCAAAAGAATTGACACAGCGTGAACATTATTTCACCCGTGAATTGAATGAAGCTACTTTATTCGGTGGAGGACGCCAGTTTGAATATTCCACAGAACATCCGGTCATTGACCGTCCGGAGTTTGGTGAACTACCCCTGCTGAAAGCCCTACAGGGAAAAGCAGCCAAACAATTGGGGTCATCAGGTTCAGGAAACCACTTTGCCGAATTCGGGATCGTGGAGGTGAAAGAAAAGGATGCTCAATTGGGTGTTGAAGCTGGCACTTACCTGGGATTATTGACCCATTCAGGTTCCAGGGCGCTCGGAGCCAATATTGCCAATCACTATACCAAAGTGGCCAAACAAAAAAGGCGCCTGCCCGGGGAAGCCAATAACCTGGCCTGGTTAACCATGGATGAACAGGAAGGTATTGAATACTGGATGGCGATGAACCTGGCTGGTGATTACGCAAGCGCCTGTCACCATGTGATACACGCAAAGATTGCCAAACAACTGGGAAGACAGCCGTTGAAAATGGTGGAAAACCACCACAACTTTGCCTGGAGAGAAATGTATGAAGGTCGCGAAGTAATTGTCCATAGAAAAGGGGCTACTCCAGCCGGCAAGGATGTGCTGGGAATTATCCCGGGCTCCATGACCGCACCAGGCTTTATCGTAAAAGGAAAAGGTGAACTCGCTGCCATCAATTCAGCCTCACATGGAGCTGGAAGAAAGATGAGCAGAACTGCCGCCTTGAATGCGATAACAAAGAGCGCTTTGCAGGAAATGCTGACCAAGCACGGCGTTAAGCTGCTGGGTGGTGGCTTGGATGAGGCGCCACACGCGTATAAAGACATTTATTCCGTGATGAACGCACAACAACACCTAGTAGATACCGTAGGGCTGTTCTATCCTAAGATCGTGAAGATGGATGGCACAGCACCCAAACCCTGGATGAAGAAAGACAAGGAAGAATTGGGTGAATAACTGGAATGGCCTGGTCTATACGAGTGAGTCGAAAATGTAATATAGGGGCGATTCTTCCAGCACCATGCGAAGAGGCCCTTCATTAGTAGATTCCCACTTGATTAGCCGGATGAAACCATCTGCTACTTCAATGCCCGTAACATCTCCATCACTAAAACAGCAGCACCCACTGTTAAAATAACTGGGATGCGCCATGGTTTTGACTAGTTTCTTACCGGCGTATTCCAGTTTTCTTTTTTCTATATCCTCAGTGATCGATTTGACCAATAATTCATCGCCCGAACCAATTGCTTTTTGAAGTTGCTTTGTGAGGCGGTCTATATGGTCAAGAGAAGCAAAAACCGGTTTGTGCGTATGGCCTGAAATAAAGAGGAGGTTCTTTTGCGTGGCACTCCATTCATACATCATAATATTGTGCCGGTCTACCAGCTCAAAAGAGTCAGAAGTAGTATTGATGCTGATCTCCAGGAAACGTTGGATGGGTGTCCAGATAGCGGCTACCACCCATTTGCTGAAAGGATTGCCATCACTTTTTTTATCGCCCTGGTGCCCATGCGTAATAAATAAAGCATAATCCTGTTCATGATACCGGGTATGCAGCAAGATACCTTCATACACTTTTAGCTTATCACCAAAGATCGGCTTGAGGTATTGATTCTGCTGTATCAGGTAGTTCCATTCAAGGTCATGATTCCCAAAAATACGGTAATAACGATCCACCTGCAGAAACCTCGCTTCTTCGAGTAACGTGGAGCGGTTCTTTTCTATTACTGCTGTCGGCGTGTTTTCCCATAACTCCTCACAATCGCCTACATTAATGAACGTGAAGCCGTGATCATAATAGTATTGAAGCGCCTTCAGGTAGTTAGCCTCAGCCGGGGCAAAATCATCGGCAAAATCTTTGCATCCTTTGTGCTGATCAGAGAATACAATAAACTTGGCGGTATCAATATCGAAAGGAAGCACCATGCCATTATTGCCTTTGCCTTTCACAATGTCCTGCCGTAGTTTCGACAGTGAAGCAAATACTGCCTCCTTATCCGGGGAGGAAGACACTTTTTCTGCCAGCCAGGCTACAGGCTTCCTGAATAACCGCTGAAGAAGCTTTTTCATGGCATAATTTATAGAATTTAAGTGAAAGCTGATGCAGTTGTATAAGGAGGAGTAGGCAAGCCTTGTAACCGGTTATTGAAAAATTGATTACTTTTAAAGAAGGCATACCCCATTTTGAATGCCTGCTATTAATTCATCTTACCATGAAAATAACCTATGCAGCACCCACTGCTTCCCTGCAGCGCTGGTTTTGGTGGTTACTCCTGATGAATATATTGTTTATAGTATGCGCTGAGTTCTATTTGCGCCCGCTCACGTACGGTGAAATGGTGCGATTTGCAGTAGCCAAAGACACGCGTACCGTAGAAACAATTGTACAGGAATGGAAGCAGATGGGGAAATATGCTAAGGCATTGCAGGGTATTTATTTTAATTGCTTGTTTATTGGTTTATATACAGCCGGCCTGGCGGTTGCTTCTGCGTTCCTGTCAAGATTAACCGGCCACGAAATACTGATTCGCGCAGGCAAAGGTGCTTTCTGGTTGTTGATCGCTGCCGCCATTTGCGATATCATTGGTAATGTAGCCATGATGAGAAGCCTGCAGGACGGCATTACCCATTGGAATGTTACGCTGACCTATGATATGGCAGCCGCTAAATTTTCTGTCATTATCCTGTGCCTGCTATTTACATTGGTGTGCCTGATCTTCTGGCTGGGCAATAAAATGTTCAGTAACAGCAAGACTTCTATGTTTTTTTAGGACATGGGCTTTTTCTACCATGAATACTTACACTTTAATATAGATCTTTTTCCTGTCAAGCCAGTAAACAATTGACCAGTAAAAAGCGATCATGCAAAGGGCATATAATAAGGAACCGTTTTTCAGGTTCTCTGAGATCGGTTTACAAACATGCTCATAAAACCAGGGGAAAGCGCTTGTAAAAACGGGCTTTCCGTTGTCTGAAAGATGGTCCACCCAACGGAAAAGGCCAAGGAAGCGGGGGAGAAAACCACTTAATACAAATATGAACAGCGGGTTTTTTCCAAACACATCGAAGAACTTACTCAGGCTCTTGGTCACGCCTCTTTGTTCATGTACTTTCTTAAATTCGATTAGAAAGATCAATAAGGATAGAACAAATATGGCTAGTCCCGTAGTATAAAGTACAAAGGAACTGGTCCAGATCTTTTTGTTGATGGGAAATGCCATATCCCAGGCAAAGCCTGCAAAGATGAGCAGACTGCCTGCTACAAAAAGATGGGTAAGCATATCGTAGGTTTTCCCCTTCTGCTGAATATAATGCCCAACAAAATACCCAAATATCACCTGAACTATGGATGTAAGGGTGCTGGTGATGCCTTCCGGATCAAAGGGAATGCCTTCCCCTTTATACATATGTGCGATGCCCAGGATGTCCTTGTCGACCTGCGTACCAAAATAGCCTTGCAGGCTGAAGGGATCCGTAGGGTTACCCAGCAGGCACAATACCCAATAGCCCAGTAAAAGGATAATGGAGGCGAATAATGCACCCCGTATTTTGAAGAAGTAAACGATCAGAGAAGCAAAACAATAGCTGAGCGCAATCCGTTGAAGTACTCCCAATATACGTACACCGGAAGGCGTACGCCCCTCCACAATGGGGTCTGCCCAGGGCCTGAATGCCAGGGCTCCATCAACCCACCTTACGAAGGGGGCCCAGTTGAGAAACAGGCCAATAGCAAAGATGAGCAGCGTGCGTGTAAATACTTTTTTGAGGAATACGGCAGTGCCGGCAGCCTCAAGTCGGGGCATTACAAATGACATGGCATTGCCTACCGCAAAAAGAAAAAACGGGAAAACCAGGTCTGTCGGTGTGCAGCCGTGCCAGGGAGCATGCTCAAGAGGAGCGTAAATATGTCCCCAGCTACCAGGATTGTTTACCAGGATCATAAGGGCTACCGTAGCGCCCCGGAATACATCCAGGGAATAGAAGCGTTGGGTCAAAATGATTGATTTTGAAACGAAAGATAAGGAAGATGATGCAAGAAGTAAGAGACAAGTAACATGGTAAATGTTGGTTATTTATTTTTTGGTCTATGGTTTGTAATGGGTGGACTGCTGTTTACTGATTATTAGTTATTTGATCAGATATCAAGGGTGCTGTAAGAGCTGCGCTTAATCTTTGTAGTTCAACAAACAGTATTGATGCATAAACTGGGAAATGACCGTGATCAAGAGTGTGGAGACCTGTATAGGTTGAAATGCGCAGCACAGATTATTTCAAATAGTCATATCTGCCAATCTGGGCTTTGGCTGATTTGTGACTGGGGAGAAGGCTTTTTTTATTGAAAAATAATGGTTTAAGTATTTTTACACCGTGATTTTGCGCATTAAAAATCTCCTATATTTGCAAACGTCGAACGAAAAGTTGGCAGTCCAATAATTTTGTTGACCTGGAACTAATACCTGTGAAGAGACAACAACAAACGCATTTTTTACTATACAGTGGAAGGGTATAAGAGTACTTCGTATGAAGACTCTCTTATACCCTTTTCGCTTATTGTATTAAGGTTCCTGTATCATAATCATTACTAATCAGTTACTTAGGGTGAAAAAGTGTGACTGAGGTGGCGAAGCCCTGCCCATCAGGCAAGTGATAAAAAGTTTAAATAAGCCCTGCAATACAATGGTTAAAAGTCCGTTAGCTGATCCTATCTTTTCATGAGTAATGGCACTAAAAAATGGTATGCAGTGTACACTAAACCCCGTTGGGAGAAAAAGGTACACCGGCTACTCGAAGAAAAAGGGGTAGAATGTTATTGCCCACTCAATAAGGTGCACCGGAAATGGAGTGACCGGATAAAGATCGTGGAGGAGCCCTTATTTAAATCGTATGTTTTCGTGCGGGTGCAGGAAGATGAGAAAACAGGGGTACGTATGGTAAATGGAGTAGTCAATTTTGTGTATTGGCTGGGAAAGCCGGCAATAATTAAAGATAAAGAAATAAAGACTATCCGAAAGTTCATGAATGATTATGAAGAGGTGGAGGTAAGGCAGATGAAGGTGGAGCCAGATGCCCAGGTAATTGTGAAGCAGGGCGTATTGATGGGCAAGAAAGGTACCGTAAAGCGCGTTTTGCGTAAAAAAGTAGAAGTATTGATTGAAAGCATCGGATTTACACTTACCGCTTATATAGAGAAGTCTAAAATCGCAGTTATTGAAAACCAGTAGATTTGATAATTACTTTTAAATGATCTCCATGCAACGCCTGTCTGGCATTTTACTTGTAACCACCGTTATTGTCCTGGGAACTTCTTGCGGCAATATAAAGAATCTGCAATACATGCAAGGGGCCTTTGATACGGCCAAGCTGAGTAAAATCGAGTTTAAAGAGTATGTCATTCAAAAAGGGGATTTGTTGAGTGTAACAGTCTTGAGTGATAATGCACAGGCTACAGCAGCAGTCACCAGTCCGGTATCTTCGCCGTCGGCTCTACCGACGGAAGGTGCAGGTTCTGCTACAACGCTTAATAACGCTTCTTCTTCTGCTGCGAAGGGTTTTCTTGTTAATCTAAACGGCGATATTCAGCTATATAAGTTGGGTTTTGTTCATGCAGAAGGACTTACCAAAAAAGACTTGGCTGACACCCTCGCAAACCTATATACACGCATGGATTTGCTAAAGAACCCCTACCTGGAAGTAAGGTTACTGAATTATAAAATAACATTGATTGGGGAAGTAAACCGTCCGGGTACTTACACCATTCCAACTGAAAGGATAAGCGCTTTTGAAGCTATAGGTCTTGCTGGAGATATTACCGTGTATGGAAAACGGAATAATGTATTAGTGATCCGTGAATTAAATGGTGTACGCCAGTTTGGAACCTTGGATCTCAGCAAACCGGATGTGTTTCTCTCTCCGTACTATTATCTCGAACAAAATGATATGGTGATTGTGGATGTGGCAAAGAATAAGGGCGCAGTAAGTGACCAGGTTACTGTTCGGAATGTTACGTTGGCTGCCAGTGTGCTTGCCACCATTGCAATTTTTATAAATATTTTCAAATAGGCATATGTCAGAAGAAATTATAAAAGATTCACGGGCACGTTCGGCCATTACACCCCGCGAAATAGTTTATAAGTACATTCAGTACTTGCCATGGGTGATCCTTTCTGTAATAATCATGCTCCTTGCTGCGTACGTTAAACTCCGCTATTCCAAACCCATATTTAGTGTATCAGGCAAACTGTTTGTTACAAGCCAATCGCCTTATGGCAACAGCAGTGAAAAGTTTGATGATATCTTTATGATGCAGCGGGCGGATAAAATCAATGACGAAATTGAGATCATTAAATCGCGTTCTGTTGCGGGCCGTGTTATTCGTGCCTTGGGGATTCAAACTGAGATAAATAATAAGGGTAAGATCAGGTCTTCTGTTCTTCACCTGCGGGAATCTCCTTTTAACTTTGAAATTATTAGTATCGCAGATTCTTCGAAAGGAGTAAGCATACTTGTTACATTGTTAGGTAATAATGAGTTTAGTTTAAACGAACAACCGAAAAAATACCATTATTCTGAGATTGTGAGTTTGCCGGGAATTGTCTTCCGGCTTACGGCAAATGGAGACCATGATGTATTTAAGAGTAATGATTTTGTAGTTTCCTGGACACCTTTGGAGAGAATGTCGGCCAGTCTGAGTGCAAGCATTGGCGTAAACAGGGTCAACGATTTTACCAATGTATTAAATATCTCTTACCAAACAGAAAATGTAAGGCGAGGAGTCGATATTATTAACCAATATATGAAAGAGTACCAGGCAAGCAGCTTGGACGATAAGAGGGAGATCGCTGCCAAGGCCCTGGAATTTATCGATGATCAACTTAGAACTGTTATTAAGGATCTGGGAGGAGTGGAGCGAAACTTACAACAATACCGGCAGGATAACAAGCTATTCAATCAGGAAATACAAACCGAGCTGTTTTTTAATGAGCTGTCTGAAAACAATAAGCAACTTGTGCAGCAAGGCATCAATGTGAAAGTAATAGATTATTTGTCCTCTTATCTATCGGATTCGAAAAATAGGTATAAGATCATTCCTTCCGTTTTGGGTATCAATGAACCCTCTTTATTGCAGCAAGTAAATGAGTTTAATAGGCTACAGCTTGAGCGTGAAACCGCATTAAGTGGCTCAGGCACGCAGAACCCCGCCGTGCTGACATTGGACGTGGCTATTGAAAAAGTGAGAAGAGATATGGTAGAGAACCTGAAAAATGTGCGGCAAACCTATACATTGGTCCTGAACGAATTGGTTAAAAAGGAAAAAACTACCGATCAGGCTATCAGCGCCATTCCTGGTAAGGAAAAACAACTGGTAGAAGTTACACGCCAGCAAAGCATTCTTCAGGAATTGTATTCCTATCTGTTGCAAAAGAAATTGGAAACATCGATAGCTTCTGCCTCAACGATCTCAAACATTAAAGTAGTAGAACCCGCAATGGCATCCGGGTCACCTATCAGCCCTGACAGGCGCGGACTGTATATGATTGCGGCCATATTGGGCATCGCAATTCCTGCCGGTATTATCTTCTTGCTTGAGTATTTGAATGATAAAGTAAAGAGCAAACACGATATTGAACAATTAACCGAAGCACCTATCCTTGGGGAAATCGGTCATACCAATGAGGCCTCTACCCTGGTTGTAACAAGTAAAAACCGCAAATTCATGGCAGAACAATTCAGGCTGGTACGTTCCAACCTGCGATATATTTTGCCTCAGGTTGAAAAGCCTGTATTATTGGTTACATCTTCATTTAGCGGGGAAGGTAAATCGTTTATCAGCACCAACCTTGGGTCTGTACTGGCACTTTCCGGAAAACGAACAGTGATACTGGAGTTTGATATCCGCAAGCCAAAGATCATGAAAGGCCTTGGATTGAGTGAACGCAAGGGTATCACCAATTATATTGTTAGTAATGTGTCGATCGCAGATATTGTATATCCTGTGCCTAATGTAGAAGACTTATACGTAATTCCTTGTGGACCGGTTCCTCCCAATCCGGGTGAAATGTTATTGGATAGTAAGGTTAATAAATTATTCGATGAATTGCGTGGTCAGTTCGATGCTATTATTATTGATTCTGCTCCGGTAGGCCTGGTAAGCGATGCGATTATCCTGAGCCGGTTTGCTGATGCTACGGTATATATAATAAGACATAACTATACAGTTAAGAAGCAGGTTAGTTTCATCGATGAAATGTATCAGCAAAAGAAGCTGCCACATCTATCACTGATTATCAATGATATTAATTCGAGGGACGGACAATATGGATATGGGGGTTATGGCTATGGTTACGGCTATGGTTACGGCTATGGTTCCAATGGAAGCGCAGGGTATTTTGATAACCAGTCGAATGACAAGAAGAAAGGATGGAGAAAATGGTTTAGTAAGAAATAAGAGGACGTTTATTCTTTAAGATATAATATGGCTACATCAACCCATGAATTGATCATTGAACCGGGGCGGGCAGAGAAAAACTATTGGAAAGATATCTGGCATTACCGGGATTTGTTCTATATACTGAGCTGGCGTGATATTAAGGTAAGGTACAAGCAAACTGTTATCGGTGCTGCCTGGGGCGTGATCAGGCCATTGCTCACGATGTTGGTTTTTACTTTTGTTTTTGGTAAAATAGGCAACCTGGATCAGAAAGGACCTATACCCTATGCCATTATA
This sequence comes from uncultured Paraflavitalea sp., assembly GCA_966211765.1. Taxonomy (GTDB): domain Bacteria; phylum Bacteroidota; class Bacteroidia; order Chitinophagales; family Chitinophagaceae; genus Paraflavitalea. Next base: position 140,434 of record CBIHOV010000021.1, on the reverse strand, counting down.
GTATTTGCAGGATTACTGCCTTGGCAGTTTTTTTCAACCGCACTAACAGAAGCAGGTGGTAGTCTGGTTGGAAACAGTAACCTGATCACCAAAGTGTATTTTCCAAGACTTATTATTCCTGCAAGCTCCATTATTGTAAGTTTGATTGATTTCGGTATTTCCTTTGTCCTGCTTCTGCTGATGATGGTATTCTTTCAGTACCTGCCACCTATACAAATGTTGATGTTGCCGGTTTTTGTGTTGATGGCATTTGTAATCTCATTCGGTGCCGGATTATATATAACAGCCTTAAATGTAAAGTATCGTGATTTTCGATATGTAATCCCTTTTATTGTACAATTTGGTCTTTATGTAACTCCTGTGGGTTTTAGTAGTACAGTGATTGCCGATAAATATGGGGAAAGTATACGATTTTGGTTTTCACTGAACCCAATGGTAGGTGTAATTGATGGATTCAGGTGGTGCATTGTTGGTGAGCCATTGTATTGGCCTGGCTTTCTGCTGTCAATGGGCGTAATAGTATTCTTTTGCGTGATAGGTGTACGATATTTTAGGAAAACGGAAAAATCATTTGCAGATAATATATAGTAGCATATGAGCGGTTGCGTTATTAAAGCGGAGCAAATCAGTAAAAAATTCATCTTATCGCATGAAACCCAGGAGCGTTACAGTTCCATGCGTGATGCGATTGCAAAAAAAGCAAAACGGCTTATACGGCCTAACCGGCAAACCAATATAACCAAAGAAGAGTTTTATGCATTGCGGGATGTAAGTTTTGATATAGGCACAGGTGACCGGGTAGGTATTATCGGGCATAATGGCGCCGGAAAGAGTACGTTGTTAAAATTATTAAGCCGGATCACAGAACCTACCAGCGGCCGTATCATAATACGGGGAAGGGTTGCTTCTCTGCTGGAAGTTGGTACCGGATTCCACCCGGAATTAACTGGCCGCGAAAATATTTTCCTGAACGGGGCTATTCTGGGAATGGGCCGGTCGGAGATCAAGCGCAAGTTTGATGAAATTGTTGCTTTTGCTGAAATTGAGAAATTCCTGGATACGCCAGTAAAACGTTACAGCAGTGGTATGTACGTAAGACTCGCATTTGCTGTGGCCGCTCACCTGGAACCTGAGATACTAATAGTAGATGAAGTGTTGGCTGTAGGCGATGCGCAGTTCCAGAAAAAATGCCTTGGTAAGATGGAAGATATCAGTAAGAACCAGGGAAAAACAGTTCTTTTTGTGAGCCATAATATGGCATCTTTAAAAGCGCTGTGCGATAGAGGAATCTATTTGAAAAGTGGAATGGTGCATTTTACCGGAAATATCCAGGATACCGTAAACCAGTATTTGGACTCCAGTTCGGCCGATCTCAACAATAGCGTTTCCAACCGACGTTTTTTCGACAACTTGTTGCTGGAAGAATTCACCGTAGATAAATATGCATTCTCAATTGGTGAGAATATGCTTTTTTCTATAAAGATAAAAGCAGAAGACACTACTATTAATAACCTGTGCCTGCTGATTTACAACAGTATGAATGATCGTGTTGCCATCGTTGATTTGCGGCATACCGATTTTGTAGGAAAACGAATGCAGAAAGGAATTTTGGTAGAGGGTGCCATTAAAGGCATTAATTTCATAGAAGGCGCCTATAGAATAGGCATTTTCATTTCGAACAACTCTGAAAGCAGTAATTTTTTTGACCTGATTAAGTTTGAAGTAATCGACTCTCCTGCTGACTTTATTAAGTATCCTAAAGAAGTAAGGGGAGTAGTAGAATTAGCAAACGATTTTTCTTCTATTAATGTAAGTTAAAGCATGAGCAATAAGTATTATTCACAACACCAGCAGGATTTTGTATTGGACAACATCATTTTTGAACAGGATAAACCAGGATTTTTTCTTGATATCGGCGCCAATGATGGAGTAACTTATAGTAACACTTATTTTCTGGAAAAACACCGTAAATGGTCGGGAATATGTGTGGAGCCCTTGACCAATGCATTTCAGAAATTAAGTAGTGAGCGTTCTTGCATCCTGGAAAATTGTGCAATAGGCGCCGAGACGAAAAAGGAAGTATTAATGGAGATCTCGGGTTATTCAGAAATGCTATCCGGGCTTAAAAAGAATTATAATAAAAAACATTTGTCAAGGATAGATAGCGAGATAGATTCATATGGAGGGAGCAGGAATGAGATCATTATTGATTGTGTAAGAGCTAACGAGCTGTTGGCTAAGCACCAGGTTATTCATGTTGACTATTGTAATATAGATACAGAAGGTAGCGAACTGGAGATACTAAACTCTATTGACTTTAGTAAGTATGAAATAGATGTAATTACCGTAGAAGCCAATTATAAGATGGAACGGTTGAAGATTAAGTTCAGCTTATTCCTGAAAGGATATAAGTATATCACGAATCTTGGCAACGATATGCTATTCGTTCATAAGCGTTTAATAAAACGTTTAGGGAATCCCGAAGCAATTAGCCGTAAAATAACATCATTAATAGGATGATCATGAATCTGAATTTCTTAAGCAAGTTTGTTCATAAGAAAGTAAACGGACGGACGATCTATCTGAGAAAAAAGAGTGTGGATTCGGAGGTTTTTGATTATGTGTTCGTGGAAAAATATCACCGCCCTTTTAAAGATGTTCGCAGCCCTTCGCCGGTAATACTCGACCTTGGCACCAATGTAGGGCTTACTGTTGTTGATTTTAAAATGGTATACCCTGGCGCGAAGATATACGCCTATGAAATGGACAAAGAGAATTACGATATGGCTGTAAAGAATTGTGATGGTTTGCAGGATGTTTTTTTATTCAATAAAGCTGTTTGGATAAACTCTGGGTTTGTTGAATATGATAAAAGTGTTAATGATGATGCTTATAAAATAGATGTTTCCGGTGGTAATAATGGAAATAAAATAAAGGTAGCTACTATTTCCATTGATGATATTGTTGCTAAAAACAACCTCACCTCTGTTGATTATGTGAAAATGGACATTGAAGGTGCAGAGTATGAAATATTCCAGCAGGAAACGAATTGGTTAAAACTGACGCGGGAAATCAAGATAGAAGTGCATTATGGCGCTGATATTTTTGAGTTTATCCGAAGCCGGCTTCAGCAATACGGTTTTACTACTGTAAAGGATACTCACCATTGGTCAACCCTGATTGGTTACAGAAATGAAGGTTAGAATTGTAAAGGACTGGGATTTCCCAAACTTTCTCCGGCAAACACCCGGTGGGAAAGGATTTTGGGGCGATATAGAGTTTACGGATAAAAGGGGGGTAAGCTGTGATATACTGATAACCCTGAATGTGCCCGACAGAAACTTTTTTACTTTTTGCCGTAAAGGGGGGCGCTGGCTTATGAGTCAGGAACCACCCCATTCTTTTTATGAGTGGCAAACAAAGTCATATAGGTCTTTTGATACGATTTATACTTTCTGGAATAAAGCAGACTTCCCGCTTTCCCATATTGTGAACACACAAACTTCCCTGCCCTGGCACATAAACAAATCGTATGATGAGCTTATAAGCCTTGCCTGTTCTGCTGTAAAGAAGGATGAAGTATCCTGGATTACTAGTAGTCTTCAAACAAGGCCCGGCCATTTACTCAGACTTTCATTTATTGATTTCCTCCATGCGAGGAAATTTCCGTTTCATCTTTATGGGAGGGGGTTTCAGCCTATTGAAGATAAATTCGACGGCATCCATCCTTTTAAATACAGCATCGCCGTGGAGAACTTCTCCTGTCCCGATTATTGGACAGAAAAGATCGCTGACTGTTTTTTAAGTTGGACGATGCCTATTTATTTTGGCTGCAGCAATATAACAGATTATTTTCCTGCGGAATCGATGATCATGGTAGACCTCAATAAGCCAGAAGAGGCTCTTCGTATTATAGAAGAAGCAGTTGCCACAGATAGGTGGTCAAAATCGTTGGAGCACATTCAAAAAGCCAGGGAATTGGTGCTTAATAAATACCAGTTCTTTCCATCGATAGCAGAAAAGATCAAGGCTGCCGGATTGGGTAAAAGTCGTGGTTTTTATTATATCAGAAAACCAAAGTGAGGTAATGGAACGTCCGCTGGTTAGTATTATAATGCCTGCTTTCAATTGCGTAACTTATGTTGGCGATGCTATCCAGGCGATACTAAAACAAACATTTACCGATTATGAATTTATCATTATAAATGATGGTTCAACGGATGGCACAAAAGAGCAAATAGCCACCTTTTTAGATAAGCGCATCAGGTTTTTGGATAATCCACAGAACCTGGGTATCGTAAAAACCCTCAATAAGGGCTTAAGTGTTGCTAGCGGTAAGTATATATTAAGAACTGATGCAGATGACGTGGCGTTGGAGAATATGATTGAAAGCCTTTTTAATTTCCTGGAAACACATCCCGACCATATTGTCTGTGGTGGCAATATGAGGTTAATAGGGGGAGAGAAGTTATTTACGTACCCTTCCCGCAATGAGGTTCTCAAGATACATACGCTGAATGCCTGCCCTTTTTCACATTCTACTGTGATGATCAGAAAGGGGGCCATAGATAAGTATTCTTTGCAATACGATGAAACTATTAAGGATGGTGAAGATCATGGATTGTGGTCTGCCTTATTGCCTTATGGAAAATTTCATAACCTTGAGCAGGTTACATTGCTGTACCGCGAAAGCCCTACCCAGGTTACTGCCCAAAAAACATACAGTAATAATTACATAGCAGCAAGAAAGCGTATTTTCTCTCTTCATGCACGTTCCTACTTTGGGTTAGAAGACAGGCAGATTGACAGCTATCTACAATTGGTGATGGGACAACAAATAATGAGTATACAGGAACTGGAAGAAGCTGGATTGATCTGCAAGGCAGCTTTGAAAAAAAATGCTGAAACAGGATTGTTTGTCGATGCCTTATTGAAGCGCTTCTTTTTCATTAAGTGGCATTGGCTCTGTTTGAATTCCTATGGACTTGGAAAGAAAGTGTTTGTTGTGTATAAAAAATATGTACCCCATACCGGCGCTGTTTCAGGAATAAAATCAGCAGGCCTGCAATTTATTAAAATGCTCAGTGTCTAAATCAATTTTATGTTCAAAGCACTATTCAAAAAAGTAAAGAGCTTTCAGTCAGGAAATTATTGGGAATCAAGGTACAAAAGCGGCGGTAATTCGGGAGCTGGGTCCTATAGTCACCTGGCAGATTTTAAAGCCGAAGTTATTAATGGCCTTATTGATGAATATAAGGTAGACAGTGCAATAGAATTTGGATGTGGCGATGGTAATCAGGTTACCATGTTGAAGTATAAAAATTATATAGGGCTCGATGTGTCGGTAAGTGCCATCGGGTTATGCAGCAACAAGTTCTCTGGCGATAAGAATAAGAGTTTTTTCCTGTACCACCACCAGGCGTTTGTGGATAATCACGGTATCTTTAAAGCAGACGTTTCCATGTCATTAGATGTTCTGTATCATTTAGTGGAACAGGACGTGTATGAAACATATTTAAAGCACCTGTTTGCGACTGCCTCCAGAATGGTTATTATTTATGCTGCAAACATGAACCTTCCTCAGCAAACGAACCATGAGTTATACAGGGAGTTTACGAAAGATGTTGAAAAGAATATTCCCAACTGGAAGCTTGCCAGACATATCAAAAACAAATACCCTGCTCAGGGGTATGAAGACCAGGAAGGAAGTTTAGCAGATTTTTACATCTACCTGCCTATTGCGTAATGAAGCTGCTGATTGTGACTTCTGAATTATTGGAACCTGCAAATGTGTTGAGTTCAACTTTTGAACTGACACAGGCACAGATACTGGCGTCTGAATTTGATGTGGCTATTCTTTCAGTTAACGTAGGAGAGTCTTTAAGCGCACGGTGTAAAGCAGTAATAAAATCAGTGGTGAGAGGTAAAGGTAATGAACCCGATAGGACTATGGGGCAATTACTGGATGCGATAAAATATACGGTTTTTCATAAGCAGATAATCAGAAAGCATATCATTGAAGGAATAACTGTGTATGAATCGATTGGTTATTCATTTGTCAGCTCGCCTGAATTCGGCCGGCAGCTTGCCGTATGGATAAAGGCAGGTTTTCAGGCATTTAAGGCCTATAAGCAAGATAAAGGATTGCCAGATGTAATCCATGCTCACGGACGATTTTTAAATGCAGGTGCACTGGCATTGGCCGTTAAACAGCAATACGGAATTCCATATGCTTATACAGAGCATAGTACATATTACCAAAGGGGAATAGCACCGGGTGGAGCAAAAGATATACTGAACGCAGTAATAAACAACGCGGCCGCTTTCATTACCGTGAGCAAATCACTACTGGGGCATGTGGAGCGGTTTCTAGGCAGAACAATTGGGTCTGCCCTCGTCATTCCCAATGTGCTAGATAAAGTTTTTGAAGAGAAGAAGCCAGTAAAGGCTGATGACGCTCAGGTGATCTTTACCAATGTAGCGTCGCTCGACCAGAAAAAGGGGATTGATGTGCTAATCAGCGCTTTCGGAAAAGCATTTAAAGGTGATCCACGGTATGTATTGAATATATGTGGTGATGGGCATTTGAAAAAGGAGTTGATAGCGTTAAGCAGTGAAATTGGAATTGCTTCCTGTATAAATTTTACCGGACAAAAGAATAAATCTGAAGTACGGGATCTGCTGGGCAAGTCTCATGTATTTGTTCTGTCCAGCCGGGTAGAAACCTTTGGCGTAGTGGTCATTGAAGCACTGGCACAGGGATGCCCGGTCATTGCTACCGTCAGTGGAGGCCCGGAATATATTGTAAATGAAGATTGCGGCTTGCTGGTGGACCCGGATAATGTGGATGCATTGGCAGGTGCATTACAAAATATGGTTGAGCATTACAGGTCTTATAACCGGGATAAGATCCGGCAATATGCACTGGAGCACTATGGATCAGAATCTTTTAAGGGCAATATGAAACGTATTTATGAATCTATTTCAGCATGATCTGCATTATTGATTATGGCGTAGGTAACCTGACCTCCATTCAGAATATGCTGAAAAAAGGGGGGGGCGCGGCCACTATAAGCGGCAAGCCGGAAGATGTACAGGCGGCATCAAAACTGATATTACCCGGAATGGGGCATTTTGATAATTGCATGTTGCGTCTGAACCAATCAGGATTAAAGGAATTGATCATTAAGCGGGTATTTGAGGATAAAGCACCTATACTGGGCATATGTGTGGGATTGCAGATGTTAATGCGATCAAGTGAAGAGGGAATACAAACCGGGCTTAACTGGATAGGTGGTGAAACTATCCGATTCAGGCAGGAAAAACTGGCGGCCGGTCAGAAAATACCCAATATGGGCTGGATAGAGATCCGTGCGCAGAAAGAATCGCGTTTGCTGGAGGGAATGGACGGTTCAAGGTTCTATTTTGCTCATTCATATCATGTGGTACCCGATAAAGGCAGTGATATATTGGCGGTAGCTAATTATGGATATGACTATGCCGTTGCACTTGAACATGAAAATATTACTGGTGTTCAGTTCCATCCCGAGAAAAGCCATCGCTTCGGTCTGCGGTTATTAAAAAATTTTGCTGAAAAGTTCTAATGCGCAGAATACGTATTATACCTGTCTTATTACTTCAGAAAGGCGGTCTGGTCAAATCAGTTAGGTTTAAAAATAATAAGTATGTCGGCGATCCGATCAATGCAGTGAAGATATTTAACGAGAAGGAGATTGATGAGATCGTTGTACTCGATATAGATGCTACCCGTGAAAAAAGGCCGCCGGCGATGAAGAAGATAAAGGAGATCGCCGGTGAAGCATTTATTCCATTGGCGTACGGTGGAGGTATTACTACAATTGAAGAGGTGAAAGAGTTATTTTATGTAGGTGTTGAGAAGGTGGTCATAAACCATGCTGCTATCAGCAATCCCAGGCTAATTACTGAGGCGGCTAGCCTTGTAGGCAGTCAAAGTATAGTAGCATCTATTGATGTAAAGAAAAACTTATTTGGGAAATACAAAGTTTTTGTGCGGAACGGAACTGAGAATACAGGACATGATCCGGTTGAGTTTGCTAAAAAAATGGAAGAAACAGGGGCTGGGGAATTGTTCTTGTGTTCTATAGACAGGGATGGAACTTATGAAGGGTATGACCTTGATCTGATAAGAAAAGTCAGCGAAGCTGTGAATATTCCCGTGGTAGCTTGTGGAGGCGCCGGTAATATAGATGATTTTGCAAAGGCTGTTAGGCACGGCGCATCGGCTGTGGCAGCGGGAAGCATGTTTGTATTTCAACGTCCTCATAATGCTGTTTTGATCAGTTATCCTTCCCAGCAAGAGCTGATCGCAAAAGTATATACTACCTAAAGTGCAAACCCCCTTACTAGCAAAATACTGGCTTTGTATCCTGTTGTGTGTTACAACTGTAACAGTAGCAAAACCAGCTGATAATATCCGGGTTGCAGTCAATCCTTCCAATGGTTTCCTGGAAATAAGCAATGGATTGGCCGGTGTAGGTATTCCCTGGAACGAAGCTATTAAATTGGAAAAATATGACCTGGCGCCTATTCAATACTTTATCTATAAGGATGGTACCCGCTCTGATAATACGATCAATAACCTCACGGCTACTACCCCACCTATTTCTTTGCAGGTAAAAATGGTTACTCAAAATGCTAATGAAGTAACCGTTCAGGTATACTATAAGTTCCGGAAAGGAAGATACGGGTTGCTGACTTTGAAAGGCGCTGAACCGGGACCAGGATTTTATAGTTGTAAACTGACTGTAAAAAAGGGAGTAAAAACAGTGTTGATCGAGGAAGAGTCTGATTATGAGGTTAAGTACAGTGTTAAGATTAGCAATGGATTACAGCCAGATCAGGCACGTTACAGGGGAGGACAGTCTAATGCCGTTAAATTTGGTTATGAGTCTGGCGGCGGTGTTTACCGTACAGAGGGACAACGAGGTTATCAAATTGATGCTATAGTAGATTTTGACTATAGTAAGCCATTTTCCTATCCACGCCTCATATTATGGGAACCTGAAGGAGGGGAAACCAATTCCGGGCGCTACTGGCAGGTTTATAATAGGAGCAACGGTAAGAACGGTAACCTATTTGGCATATTTCAAGGCAAAGCAAGCCGCCTATTGGGAGGTAGTCATATAGGTACGAACATCGATATATTTCCTGTAGATCCGTTGAATAAGGAAAAGAATGATGCAGAAGTGACGGTTACGATGATCCGCCGGGGCCCTGATGCTTCCTGGTATCCCAAAAAAAGATTTCAATGGGGAGCTTTTATCAGCACGATGGCCGACCTATACCCGGTAGACAAGATCCAACCGATCGGAGTGGAATTAAACCATGTGTCAGGCATCGGTGATATAATTAATACTTATCTGAGTAAACCAGCTCCGTTAATTCCCGCTTTTTATAAAGGCGCCATTTACATGCCAGCCCAGGAGATAGCGGTAATTTGTCAAAAGGTAAGAACTAATGAAGCATTTTATCGGAAGTTATGTACGATAGATGAACGGTACAAGGCGATCTGGGATATGTGGCGATATGAAGATTCGGCTCGGTCTATATTGCGCTTTTTATTACGTACCCGTGAGGAATTAATAACATCCTATTCAACCGGAGAAGGCACTTATAACACTATTTATAGATATTGGAAAGGAGCATTGAACTACAAGTTTTATACCTTGCTCACATCCTGTTTATTTGCAGGACAGAATATTAATATCAGCGCCGGCGATAAACTAAAACTGGAACAGTTTGTGGCGCTGATGGCAAGAGTGATTTGGGATGATAATAATGCGCCTTTATTTGATAGCGCCGGTGTTAATTTCGGCCCGGCAAATATGCCTTTCCAATATCGGAATAATGGAAGAATTTTTTTTGCTTTATTGTTTGCCAATGCGCCTGAGTTTGCTGCAAGAGCTAAGCAGTCTGTAGCTGCTGTGAATGCTGATATTACCGAATCGATATATGAAAATGGTTCAAGCATTGGAACTCCGCATTATACACAGGCCACTATGGATCCTATTCTTTTTTCCATGCTGCAGCTAAAGCAGGCGGGTGTGGCCGACTTATTCAGAACAAATCCACGTATAAAGAAGTTCGCACTATTTTATGCCAGCCTGATCACACCTCCATCATGCCGGTTTTCCAACAACCGTAAACTGATATCTTTCGGAGATGGTTCTGAAGAAAGTGCGCCCACTTTTGCTTTCCTTGCAACCGGTTTTAAACAGACCGACCGGAAGCTGAGCGACGAACTGATGTCTATATTCTATTATGGGCCTCCAAGATTTTCTTTAGCGGGGCCGGTAGGATTAACTGTGAACCTCTCATCTGATCCTGATAAAATATTCAGTAGTACATCCGCCAGTTACACAGGATATGTATCAGGTTTCCGCTCAGCTGTCAATACTACCAGCGAATCAGCTCTGTGGGTACTTAATGGAAACGGACTGTATGATCATAGAAATGATGATGAGGGAGAGGTGGCTATATATGCGTTGGGCGCTCCGCTGTCGGTAAGCAGAAGCTCTTTTTACTATCCGTCTGCGACAGATGCACGTATAAGAGGTGTGGTAATTCCCGAATCCATGTTCCCGCAATGGAAAGAGGGTGAGCAACCCATTGCCGAAAGATCGCTTACAAACAAAACCTGGCCCAGGGCGGAACTGGTGCAATTTGCTTCATTGGGAACTAGCAGTACAGTTACTGTCAGGATGTCGATGACCGGTAAAGACTGGTACAGGAATGTTTATATGATCAACCCGGTTAAGGAGCAGCCTATTATTGTTTTTTATGATAGCGTTACCGGTAAAGAGCCGTCAGTGTGGAGTTTACCTTTAATGACAGCAGGTCCTGTAAAAACACCGGCAGGATTGGTAAGAACGCGCGCTCGCTTGTATGAATACAATGGCAACCGGAAAGAACTTCCGCAGGCAAATGGCGTAACAAAAATATCATCGGGAATAAACCAGTTTACTTTCTCCGGCCAGGACTGGTCTGCACATCCGGCCGGTGGTATTGATTGCCGGTTGATTACCGCGTCAGGTGCTGCCATGGATTTCAATATTACGGAATGGGGCACTACCTGGCAGAACACCCTGGAACAAAGAGAATTTCTGGCTACGAATAGAAAGACCTATGAAGAACAGCAACAATTTGTACGATTGACAGGACGCGAGCCCTTTTTTGTTGTGCTGTTACCCTATAATAAAGGTGCAAATCCTTATGGAGATGATGTTAAGAGATTGCCCGGTAAAGGCATACTTATAAATACAGATGGCAGGCAGGTGGTCATTGATCCATGGTCATTTGGCATAAAAGATGGACGACGGATTGTTGCAGGAGTCTTGAGGGAGGGCGGTAGCTTTAACAACTGGGGATTATTTATTAAGGGAGGATGCAGCGAGGTTGAATATAACGTTTCTCAAGTTAGGGTGCGTGTGCATGGCAACAGCGGGAAAAGGGAAGTGCATTTCCCTTTTATAATAAATGCTGCAAAGAATTATATGGGCGTTCAGGTGCGAAAAGAATCAACAGGAAGTGTTGTAATGATCGATTATAAAGCATTGGGTAAAGATCTTCAAAATGGAGTACAAGGGCTGAGTGAGTATGAATTTATCCGTAAGTAATACTGAGTTAAACGTAATAAGATGATTTTAAGCAAAAGTGATCCTGCATATCAACAGTGTACCCTTACTGTTATGGATAATATAGCTGATCAGTTCATAAAGTTTGATGAGCAGGGCGTTAGTAATTATGCGCATGACTTTTTTAAATATTACGAGGAGAATGTACCACCTGATCGTAATAAGGTATTGGATGAACTCATTCATAAAATAAAAGAATCGGGCAAAAACAAGCCTTACGACTGCCTCACAGGTATTAGTGGAGGTGTTGATAGTTCCTATCTTATCTATAAAGCAAAAGAATGGGGACTGAGGCCACTGATTGTTCATTTTGATAATGGATGGAATACAGAGATCTCGGTACGTAATATTAATAATATTATCAATAAAACGGGGTTTGAATTATATACCTTGATTGTGAACTGGGAGGAATTTAAAGACCTACAATTAAGTTACATAAAGGCCGGGGTGGTTGACCTAGAAGTACCTACTGACCATGCTATTTATGGTACCTGGCTCCGACTAGCGAAAAAGTTTAAAATAAAGTATGTATTGAATGGCAATAACTATCCTACTGAATCTATCATGCCGTCAGGCTGGATCTACAATAAAACGGATGCCGTTAATTTGTTAAATATTCACAAGCAATTTGGAGAAAAAAAATTAAAAACCTATCCTGTGGTAAAGCCACTTCAACAACTGTTGTATAATCAGTTGTTGAATATTAATGTCGTAAAACCATTAAACCTGATAGAGTATAATAAGGCTTCGGCAAAAGATACACTAAAAAGAGAATTTGGCTGGACAGATTACGGCGGAAAACATTATGAGTCTTTTTACACTAAATATTACCAAGCTCATATCCTTCCGGAAAAATTTGGAATTGATAAGCGGAAGGCTCACCTGTCAAATCTTATCCTATCTAATCAAATATCAAAAGAAGCGGCATTAGCCGAATTACAGCAACCTTTATATAATGATCAGGAGTTAATAACGGATACAGAATATTTTATTAAAAAACTTGGCTTAACATCTTCTTATTTCGAGCAGTATATTCATTCGCCAGGTATTGCTCATGCAAAGTATGGACAACAAGGGTTTTTGAAAGACATGTATCCTATATTGAAAACTTTGCGACCAATTTACAAGTTGATAAAAAAGAAGAGATAGGCATGCTTTTTAAAGGTTTGGGTATTAAAGCTCGTGTGTTCAAAGCATTTACAAAAATAGTTAAAGCCCTGTTTCCTGTCGGTAGTGTGTACAGAGCTCCTGGTAAAACAATTTCGTCTGCTCAATGGGTAAAGAAACATTCCCATAATGGTAGCCGTATACTGCCTGTTTATGAGGTACAAACCAGGAAGGAACCCGCTCCCCTGATCTTCAACTATGAAGTGACTGGAAGATTTAAGAGATATTATGAAAGGAAGGTACAGAATGCCTATGTATTGGAATTAGCAGATGGGATGGCGTACGGAGCAGATGCTAATTTTATTATTACCTCTGACTTGTTGCTGCTTGATGACGTTTCGAGAGAATTTGGTAGGTATGGTGGCAAACAAATGTGTGATAGCAGTCTAATCAATCAACGGCTTTCGCTGCCATCGCCATTGTATGTAAAAGGGAATGTGGCTGTTATATCTACCTGTGGATCGCTCAATTTTCATCATTGGAATTATGATGCAATGCCGCGGGTTCATCTGTTAAAGGAAGCGGGCATATTCGAGTCAATAAACTATTTTATTATTAATCATTCCTCATCTCCTTTTCAATTGGAATCCTTAAGGTTGATTGGTATTCCGCCGGAGAAAGTCATCAAGCCGGTTCAACAAGGTAGTGTTCAATTAATTCAAGCTGAAAAATTAGTGGTCCCGTCTTTACCCTCCCCACTGGGAACTGTGTCGCCTTGGGTGATCGGATTTTTAAGGAAATTATATATCCACAACGTGGAAAAAAAGACCGTATTCAGCCGGATATATTTATCTCGTAAACATGTGACCACCCGGAAAATAATTAACAATGATGCTTTTGAACGTTTATTGACGTCATTTAATATTATTGAAGTGTTTCCGGAGGATTACTCTGTTTCTGAAATGGCAGCAATAATTCAGGGAGCAATGTTTATTATATCTGTACATGGGAGCGGTCTTTCGAATTTGTGTTTTGTGTCGGAAGGGACAATTGTAATAGATATATTGGCCCCTTACCATCAGGATGGGTATTATTGGATGATCTCTAATATTAGGAATGCGGTATACATAGGTTTTTTTGGTGAAGGGGAGCATCCATCAGATGATGTAGACCTCGTGTTGAATAAGATTGATTGTGATTTAAACCTGGATATAGAAAAGTTGAGTGAATTATTGACTCTTAAGCTGTTGTAGTTATGAAATTACTAGAATTGAGAAGATTGAATTTTCAATTGGCGATAAAAGTTGTTTTTGCTTACTTGGGCGATAAATTATTTAAACGGAAGCTGGTTAACCAGCAATCTGAAATAATTTCTTATTTTAATGCGTTATATAACCTTGATGTTTTTCATAAGGAGGATGCAGGGAGGTATTACCTTATTGAAAGTAAACAATATGGGCAATTTTACCTTCGGAAGCCATTCTCCAGTGATTATAAAGTGTTTCAACAGATTTTTATTGACAAAGAATATTCTTTGCTTGCCGATCTGGTTGACAAGCATTGTAAAGGCGATGTAGTTACTATTATTGACGGAGGTGCTAATATTGGTCTTACAACAATTTACATGCACCATGCACTCAAAAGCAGGCGAATGATAAAGTCAATATTGGTGGAACCATTTGAGGATAATATACAGCTTGCAGAGAAAAATACAAGGTTGCAAGGAATTCACGGAGCCTGCTTCGAAAGAGCTGGCTTCTATAATAAACCATGTTTTTTGAAAATTGATCAGGGTTTTAGAGATGGCATGGAATGGTCAATACAGATTGTTGAGTCGGAAATGCCCACTGATCTGCGCTCGATAGAGATTAACGATATTTTTAGAAAATATGATTTAAATCAGGTGGATGTTTTAAAGTTGGATATCGAGGGCGCTGAGAAGTTTCTTTTTGAAGATAAAGACTATGCTTCTTCTTTTCTTAGTAAGATTTTGATTATCGCCATTGAACTTCATGATGAATATAGAGTGGCGAAGAATATATTAAGCATATTAGAGAGCAATCATTTTGACATGCAGAAGTATGGCGAAATGTACGTGGGTGTAAAGTGTAAACAAGCAATTTAAGTAGTATAGTAAACAAATGTAAAATGGAGACCTCGCAAAAGATCAGGTTTGGGCTAATTGGTTGTGGACGTATTGCACAACGTCATGCAGAGCATATTAGTAAAAAGGGGCATTTGGTAGCGGTTTGTGACGTAGTTACGGAAAAGGCCGATAAGCTGGCGGCAATGTATTCGTCTAAAGCATATTATTCTATCGAAGAACTTTTAAAAAATGAGGGATCTATAGATGTATTATCCATCTGTACACCCAACGGATTACATGCTTCTCATGCAATTAATGCCTTAAATGCTGGATTTCATGTTCTTTGTGAGAAGCCAATGGCATTAACTGTAAACGACTGTGGTGAGATGATCAAAGCTGCTGAGCGTTCGAACAAGCGGTTGTTTGCGATTAAGCAAAATCGCTTTAATCCACCGGTTGAGGCGGTTAAAAAAGCAATGGATGAGAACAGGTTGGGAAAGATCCATAATGTACAGTTAAGTTGTTTCTGGAACCGGAACGCTGATTACTACCATAATTCGTGGAAAGGGACCCTGAAACTTGACGGAGGCACTTTGTATACACAATTTAGTCATTTTATAGATCTGCTTTATTGGATGATAGGGGACGTGCGACAAGTGAAGGCCTTGATGGCAAACTTTGCACACCAGGGTGTTATTGAATTTGAAGATACAGGGGTTGTGATCTTGGAATTTTATAACGGCGCCATTGGCACTATTAACTATACCGTTAATAGTTACGGAAAGAATATGGAAGGATCCTTAACCATTTTTGGCGAAAAGGGCACTGTTAAAATAGGCGGCCAATATTTGAATGAGTTGGAGTACCAGAATATAGAAGGATATAGAATCGGTAATTTGCCGGAAGGCAATAAGGCTAATAATTATGGAACATATCAGGGTTCCATGAGCAACCATGATAAGGTGTATGACAACCTCATTGAGGTATTGCAGAATAATGCAGCCATTTCAACAAGTTCCTTTGAAGGGCTAAAGACAGTTGAAATTATTGAGAAAATTTATAGAGAAGGCGTTCGTTTATGAATCAACCCATTTTATTATCGACCCAGATCAAAGATGTAGTTTTCGGCACGGGCGTGAAGATAGTGCAACCAGTCAATATGTATGGTTGCTCAATAGGCGACAATTGTTTTATTGGGCCGTTTGTTGAGATTCAAAAATCAGTATCTATTGGAAATAATACTAAAGTGCAATCTCATAGTTTTGTGTGTGAATTGGTAACAATTGGCAATGATTGCTTCATAGGTCACGGGGTCATGTTTATTAATGACTTGTTTGCTACAGGCGGGCCTGCACGAGGAGATAAAAAGAAGTGGAAGGAAACCATTATTGGTAATAATGTATCCATAGGTTCTAATGCAACTATATTACCTGTTACTATTTGCGACGGAGTGGTGATTGGTGCGGGGGCTATAGTAACCAAGAATATTACAGTGCCTGGTATTTATGTAGGCAATCCGGCAAAAAAAATTCGTTCACTTTAATCACTTAATTAAGTATGCAGATTCCTTTTGTTGATCTAAGGGCTCAATATAAAAGTATCAAAGTTTCTATAGATACTGCGATAGCGCAAGTAATTGAGGAAACAGCGTTCATAGGTGGAAAATATGTAAAAGAGTTTGAAAAGCAGTTTAGTGAAGTATATGGTGTCAAGCATGTAATATCCTGCGCCAATGGCACCGATTCTCTTTATATAATTATGAAGATGCTGGGGATCGGCGAAGGCGATCAGGTGATCACGGTAGCAAATAGCTGGATATCCAGCTCAGAAACGATCTCACAGGCAG
The DNA here is from genome assembly GCA_966211765.1 of uncultured Paraflavitalea sp. Lineage (GTDB taxonomy): Bacteria > Bacteroidota > Bacteroidia > Chitinophagales > Chitinophagaceae > Paraflavitalea. The sequence continues at coordinate 123,720 of CBIHOV010000021.1, read as the reverse complement.
GCGCGACACCCGTTTTTGTGGATGTTCACCCTGAATATTATAGCCTGGATGAGCAAAAGATTGAGGAGATGATTACGCCACGCACAAAAGCATTGATCGCTGTGCATCTACAGGGGCAGATGTGCGATATAGAAATATTAAATTCTATTTGCAATAAACACAATATCCACCTGATTGAAGATTGTGCACAGGCACACTTTTCCGAATACAATGGAAAGCGTTCCGGTACTGTTGGAATAGCCAGTTCTTTCAGTTTTTATCCCGGTAAAAACCTGGGGGCTTATGGCGATGCCGGTTGTATTGTAACCAATGATGATAGTATGGCTGAAAAATGCCGTATGTATGCCAATCACGGGGCCCTACAAAAGCACCACCATAAAATGGAAGGTATCAATAGTCGTATGGATGGCCTGCAGGCCGCTATACTATCAGCAAAGCTGCCATATATTCATTCATGGACAGAACAGCGAATTGCAGCTGCATCTTTATATGATCAACACTTGGCCGGCATTGAAGAAATCAATTTGCCGGCATTAAGGCCAAACACAAAACACACTTACCACTTATATGTGATCAGGGCGCGGAAAAGAGATGAATTGGCAAAATACCTGAATGCTAATGGTATAGAAACAGCTGTGCATTACCCTACGGCATTACCTAATCTGCCGGCCTATCAGTATCTGGGTTATCAGTCATCTGATTTTCCGGTAGCCACTAGGCTTCAACAGGTGATACTGTCCCTGCCTTTGTACCCTGAAATAAAAAAGGAACAGATAACCTATGTTGCCCAGCAGATTCGTAAGTTTTATACCTCCTGACCCTATGCCCCCAGTGCTTGCAAATAAAACTATACTACTGATATCTCCCCAATCATGGGGCAATATGTTTATAGCGAAACACCATTATGCTATATCATTGGCTAAGCGGGGTAATAAGGTATTTTTTCTCAACCCACCCGATAATAACAGGTTTAGCTTAGCCAATAAGCGTCAACGCATTCAGATCGAAGCACAACCCAATTATCCGGGAGTATACCTCATCTGGCATACACTATATTTCCCTTTTTTATTCAAGTTTCATGCTAAGCCGGTGTTTGACTGGCTGATGCACAAACAAATAAAAGATATCCTTTCCTGCATTGGCGATAAGGTGGATATCGTATGGTCTTTTGACCTGGAAAATCTTTATCCTTTGCACAACTTTGCAACTAGCCTGAAGATCTTCCATCCTGTGGATGAACCTCGCTCACAACAAGCTTTACAAGCGGCAAATGGCGCACAGGTGCTGTTTTCAGTTACGACCGAAATACTTGAAAAGTATCAACACCTGCCGGCTAAAAAATATTTTATTAACCATGGTCTGACCGAAGAATTTGTTGTTGCTTCCGTAGATAACAATATCGGTAAAGGTAATGTGAATTTGCAGGTTGGCTTGTCTGGTAATTGGCTGCGGCAGGATATTGATCATGCCTGCTTGCTAAATATTATAACTGAAAACCCGGCTATCCGGTTTAATTTCTGGGGAAGCTATAAGCTGCGCGATACTAATATTGGAGGTAGCAATGACGAGGATACCCGGAATTTTATAGAAGCATTGATAAAGTTGCCTAATGTAGTAATGCACGGTGTAGTATCTTCTGTTCAATTGGCTATTGCATTCAAGGATATAGACCTGTTTTTGATCTGTTATGATGTGATGAAAGATCAGAGTAAGGGAACCAATTACCATAAGGTTATGGAATATATAAGTACAGGAAAAGTAACAGTTTCTAATAATATAACAACTTATCAACGTTATCCGGAGCTGGTGCAAATGGTGGCAGAACGGGATAATAATGACAAATTACCAGCATTGTTTCATGAAGTAGTAACGAATATATCTTATTATAATAGCGATGAATTAAATCAAATGCGAAAAGATTTTGCGCGCAATAACACCTATGCTCAGCAGATAAACCGTATTGAAGAAGTGTTACAAACCCTAAATTAACACCCCAAAGACCCGCCATATGGAAAGTAACCAGAGAAAGGTAGCTTATTTTCTAAGCCATCCAATCCAATATTTTTCTCCATTACTTAAAGAGATGTCAAAAGAAATGGACCTTGATGTGTACTATTATTCAGATAACAGTATTAAGGGCCATATGGACAGCGGATTTGGAACAGAAGTGTCTTGGGATATTCCTTTGTTAGATGGTTATAAAAGCACTTTTCTAAATAACTACCGTCCATCGAGAGCCATCAACAACGGATTTATGGATGTTTTCAATCCCGGCGTTTGGAAGATAGTTCGGCAAAAAAATACAAAAGTGGTTATTGTTAATGGGTGGACCTACAGTTCTAACTGGATGGTTTTGTTAATGGCCAAGTTATATAGGAAAAAGGTATGGTTAAGGGCGGAAAATCCGCTAAACCAGGAATTACGGAAGAGCAGGGTCACTGTTGGAATTAAGAAGGTTATACTTGGTAACCTGTTCAGGTTAATGACTGATAAATGCTTGTTTATTGGAAAGGAGAACAAGCTTTTCTTTGAGTATTATGGTGTGCCGGAACGAAAATTGCTATATACGCCCTATGCTGTAGATAATCAATTTTTTAACTCGGCATATGAAGTCTATAAAGGAAAAGAGCATGAACTAAAGCAGGAACTGGGCATAGCTGCGGATAAAAAAGTGATCCTTTTCTGCGGAAAGTATATTGAAAAGAAAAGACCTCTTGACCTTTTGAAAGCCTTTTATCAATTAAAGTCAAATGATTATCACTTGGTTATGGTTGGTGAAGGAGAGTTGCGACAGGAGATGGAGCAATACATACTTGACAATGGAATAGGGAATGTATTGCTTACCGGATTTGTAAATCAAAGTGCAATACCTAAATATTACGCTATCGCTGATGTTTTTGTTATGTGCTCTGGGATGGGTGAAACCTGGGGATTAGCAGTCAACGAAGTAATGAATTTTTCAAAGCCGGTCATCGTATCTGCTACCTGTGGATCAGCTGCCGATCTGGTGAAGCATGGTGTTAATGGTTATGTTTTTCCGGAGGGCGATGTCGAGGCGCTTGTAGCACACCTGAAAATCATCCTGGAAAATGAGGGGATAAGGAGCAGAATGGGGGATGCTTCACTTGAAATTATTCAGGAGTACACTATCCGACATATAGTGGACAATATCGGCGAAGCCATAAATAATCAGTCATCATGAAATTACTTCTTACCGGTTCCAATGAGAAGGGATCCTTAGAGCGATATTATTTGAGGCACTTAAAAGAACTGGGTATAGATGTACACGTATTTGCTGCGCAGTCTTTATTCTATGCATATTATGAACGGAATATTTGGAATAAATTATTATACAAAGCGGGTATTTCATCTATCGGACAAGAGATAGACAAGCAGATGCGGGCCGTTACTGAAGAGATTAAGCCCGATATTATATGGGTATTTAAAGGAATGGAAGTAACACCTTCTTTTCTGGAGTGGGCTCGTAAGCGTGGTATCAAACTGGTGAACTACAACCCGGATAATCCGTTTATTTTCAGCGGAAGAGGAAGCGGAAATAGCAATGTTACTGCATCTATTGGCCTATATGATCTGCATTTTACCTATGATCAGGTTGTACTCAATCAAATCAGTAAAGTCTATAATCTTCCTGTATATTTATTGCCTTTTGGGTTCGAATTGGATGATACCCTGTATGATGAATACACGAAGCAGGAAGAGATCCTCCGATTGTGTTTTTTAGGCAATCCTGATAAAGACAGGGCTTCATTTATCAGTCAAATGGCCGAAACCATACCGGTTGATGTATATGGCCATCACTGGAACAGATATATTAGTCATCGGAATGTTAATTTATTTCAACCCAAATATGAAGCAGATTTTTGGCGTGTATTGTACCGGTACAGAGTGCAATTAAACCTGATGCGCAGGCATAATACCAATTCTCATAATATGCGGACTTTCGAAGTGCCTGGTGTAGGAGGTATCGGTTTGTTCCCCGATACACCAGATCATCGCCAATTTTTTAACAACGGGAAGGAAGTATTTTTATACAACAGTCTTAAAGAAAGTACAGATAAGGCAGCCCACCTATTGAATCTTTCGTTTGCCAATGCTATGGATATCCGGGAGCAGGCGCGAAAACGTTCCCTACAGTCTGGTTATAGTTATAAAGACAGGGCTCAGCAGGTGTTTACGGCTTTGTATTCGACGTTCTCATGAAAAAAATGTGCATCGTTCATTTTCTTCCTATTGAAAGCTATCCTCCGGCGATCAATTATATATCCTTTGCGGCAGCGCAGGCAGGTAATGAATACGATATTCATGTTATTACTACCCATTCTGGGAAGGAAAATCTTGTAGCAGACATTCAAGGAGTAACAATACACCGAATAGTGCAGTGGAAACAGTTGATGAGTCGCACAGCGCGCATGGCTTTATATATTAAGTTCAATTTGTATTGTGCAAAGCTTTTGATAAAAGTGCGGCCAGGTGTGGTCATGTATTATGAAACGCTATCCGCAGGGGGGCCATGGTTATACAAGAAAATATTTAACAGGTACAGCCATCTTTTTATTCATTACCATGAATATACCAGTCAACAGGAATACCGGCAAGGAATGGTGCTAAGCCGGCTGCTTCACAAGTTGGAGATGTCGTTGTACCATTTGGCTGACTGGATCTCTCATACGAATGCCAAGCGACTTGAGCTTTTTTTGAGAGATATCAATAAAACTACGCTTACCAATGTCTTCGAATTGCCTAACTATCCTCCGGTAAGCTGGCAAAAGCAAGCTCATAAAGTAAGCCGTGCGCAGGACTCGCGGATTGGTTTTGTGTATGTTGGTGCGTTGAGCCTTGAGACCATGTACACCCGTGAAATGGCGCAGTTTATTTCAGCGCACCCTGATCAGTATTATTGGGACATATATTCCGATAATCACGATAATGATGTTATTGCTTTTTTACAATCGTTAAATGCACATAATATCCAATTTATAGGTGCGGTTAAGTATAGTGACCTGCCTACTATTCTACCCGTATACGATGTAGGCGTAATCTTATATAAAGGGGTCATTCTCAATTATGTCTATAATGCGCCCAATAAATTTTTTGAATATTTTGTTTGTGGATTAAATATTTGGTATCCGAAGGAAATGCTGGGTATGACACCTTATGATCATAGCCGTGGAAAGCCGTTTGTACGGATGGTTGATTTCATGGATCTTCAATTTACTGATTCTTCTTTATGGACTAAAAGTGTAGCTTTGGCTCAGCAACCTTATTATGCGGAGCGTGTCTATATCCAGTTATGGGATAAAATGCAACTATGTTTTCAGGAATGAATTGTTTCAAAGTAAAAAACACCCATTATCAATAGAGTTAAGAAATACCTGTATTCTATAATCTATTTTTGTGTACTCCTGCTTTCATTCTTTTTAAGCGAGTATACACTATTGATCTATTTAACTGCGGGGACTCTGGTAGTTTCTGCACTTGATAAGCTTGGAAAGGGTATTGTACTACGTGAATTTATTGCTTTGTTCGGTTGTTTTGTTTACCTGGTAATGCCCAGCCTGGGGTATGATTTATACACAAGCAATAATGTATTGGCAAAAACCTGGGGCCGTTTTATGCCTATTTCAGAGAATGAATACTTTTCGTTTGCGTTACCTGCAGTGGTAATTTTTGTATTAGCCCTCACCTGGCCCCTAAATAAAAATGGAATAAGTGATGAAGGCATAGTAGTGCAGCAGTTTCTTGAATCTGCAAAAAAAGCACTGGTTAAAAATCCTAAAGCTGGCATTTACATTGTGGTTATTGGTCTCATGATGTTTAGTGTGGTCAATTTCATGCCTGATATTATCGGGTTTGTGCTGACATTGTTCTTTTTTGCCAGTTTTGCAGGGATCCTATATGTTTATTTTACGCCAGCGTTTCGCTATAAAAAAATAATTCTATTCATATTTGCCGCTATTATTGTTGTGAATGCAATCAGGGGAGGGATGTTTACAGTAGCGGTTTATATGGGAATAACATTATTTTCTTTTTTCTTTCTTGGAAAGAATACAGCACTATGGAAGAAGATAACGTTATTTCTGTTTGGGATTTTTATGTTGATGCTTGTTCAGAGTGTAAAACAGACTTACCGACAAATGACATGGAGGCAAAATTATGAAGGTAGTAAAGTTGCATTATTTGGCACAATGCTTTGGGACATGGCGGGCAGGGCTGATGTACTTTTGACTGCAGATGCTTTTTTTCCTATTTATTATCGTACTAACCAAGGATTTAATGTTGCATTGGTAATGCGCCGTTTTCCTGCCATAAAACCTCATGATGATGGGGCAAATCTTTTACGCTCTCTGGCTGCGTCACTTGTACCACGTGTGCTGTGGCCAGATAAGCCCGAGGCCGGCGGAAAGTATAATATGAAATATTATGTTGGAATTAATTTGAGGACCTGGTCAACCAATGTGGGGCCTTTGGGTGAAGCGTATGGAAGTTTTGGAAGGGCAGGAGGTATTATATTTATGTTTGTACTGGCTGTATTTATACGCTTTGCTTATCAGCGTGTATTTATCCTGGCAAAAAAAATCCCTCTACTTATTTTCTGGATACCTGTAATGTTTTACCAGATAACTTATTCTGCAGAATCTGATACATTGCAAATTCTTAACTCTCTTTTAAAGTCGGCCTTCTTTATATTTCTTTTGTATAAGTTCTTACCACAATGGTTTGGCATGCAAAAGAAAGAGCAAAGATCCGTTTCGCAGCCGTTAAGTACTATTTGATTAATGCATTGAATGATTCCCGAAAATATTATCTGAATGCACAGTTTGTAAACGGTATCATTCCTTTTGCCGCTAAACTGAAGCTGGAATTGGCTGATTGGAGGATGCGCTTTTCAAATGGCCTGTTGAATCTTGCACGTAAAGCAATATATAGAAAGCCTGTCACCCCTCGAGGTAAAATACTTATTTTCCGGACTGGTTCATTAGGTGATTCCCTTTGTGCAATTCCAGTCATTAAAAATATTGCAGCTGCCTATCCGGGGGCTTCTATCGATATCCTGACCAATGCAGGTCAAAAAGACCTGGTAGGATTGGGTAAGTTATTGCCTTCGGAAATTTATCATGAGATTATAGATTATTATGCTTATTCGAAGAAAGAACTGTTTAAGTCCCTGAGAAGTAAGGGTTATGATCTGGTTATTCAATTGCCACAAGTTGATGCCCGTTTCCGGCACTTGATGCGAGACCTCCTGTTTTTTAGAATAATAGCTCCTGCAGGTTTTGGATGGCATGTAAGTCAGATAAAATTGTTTAGAAAAGTGCAGGCACGGTATCTAGAGTTTTCAAATGAGATCAACCGCCTGCAATGGTTAATTCATAAACAAAGCGGTATAGGGCCATCACTACAACAGCATATTTTATTACCTTCTCCAGAAGACCTGCAGTTTGCACAAAAGGTTATCAATAATACAGGTATAACTAACAGTCAAAAATTACTGGCAATTGTTGTAGGCGCCAAACGCCCCCAAAACCGCTGGCCTATCAATTATTTCAGGCAGGTTGCTGAACATTTTTCGGATACCTGCACAATTATATTGATCGGATCTAAAGAGGATAATGAGCTTGTTAAAGAATTGGTTTCCATTAAAAACGTTATAAATACCTGTGGTTCGCTTACTCCCCTGCAAAGTGCAGCCGCAATTAGCCTTTGTTCATTAACAATTAGTAATGATACCGGCCCGATGCATTTGTCTTATGCGGTAGGAACACCTACTATAGCACTTTTCAGCAGTCGTGATCTTCCAGGTAAGTGGTATCCGCCCAATAAAACGAATTGTGTATTCCGGACACCTAATGTTCATTGTGAGGCTTGCTTCAGTGAAACCTGTAATAATAATATTTGTATGCAGGCGATTTTGCCTCATGAGATTATTAATTGTGCAGAGCAAATTTTAATGTCTAATCATAACTCCAGCCATTAATATCATGATGTATTAAAATGTGTATTTTATTGCCCATATTAATGAATTTTAATCTCTTTTTGAAAGGATGTAATATAAGATTGACTAATATGCAGCTGCTTATTTTGGATACAGCTACACTTTATGTGATTTTGACAGTTGATATTGTAAAAGTGTTTGGCAAGAGCAATCTTTCGTTACCCCATAACTTTATGCCGGCTTACAATATTACAAAGTCGATGTTTTATGATTTTTTTTCGAAGAATAATCCGGCCAAGGTCTATTTTAACCACAAAGAAGAAATACATATTAGTGTTTCTTAATGGCTTTCTGCTGGCACTTTTATTCAATTTCTATGTAGAGAAACAATACGAAGAAAATCTTTTTGCCTCTATTGCTTCATACGTTCAAAATTCGGTTTCCCCAGTCAGCTCATCCCAATATATTGGTAAGGAAGAAAGTCTCTTAGAAAGGAGCGTAAATGTTGTAAATGCATTGGGAGAAGAACGATTGACATTGTTTGGCAAATACCCGGTAAAAGGAATAAAATCAAATTATATAAAAGCTATTGGTGTTGATTTAATGACGAACCAGGGTGCCTGTGGAAGTTATGCTTATGTTTTGGGAAGATTGTTGCAGGAAATGAATATTGATGTCCGTTTTCCGCAAATGACTGTGGCGAACCAAAGTGCGGGACATATTCTGGTAGAAGCCAAAACCTCATATGGCTGGGTAGTACTGGACCCTTCATTTAACGCTTTATTCCGAAGACCAAATGGGCATTTGGCAGGTTTTGATGATGTTAAAAACGACTGGAATTATTATAAAAATCAAGTACCTGCCAATTATAATATGTCTTATCGGTACGAAGGAGTACGATACACCAATTGGGATAAGATTCCAGTGGTGATGCCCCTTATCAAGAATATTATGTATTGGACAATGGGTAAAGAGAAGACAGATAGTTACTCTCTCCGAAGCCTGGGTCTTAACAAGTACAAGGTTTTATTCAATATTACATTGTGCGCCTATCTGCTCGTCATCCTCTTCTCTATTAATATGTATATAAAAGCCAGACGCAGGGCCACTGGCAATGGTGTAGTTTTTTCTAATGTCGATGGCGTCACAACGCCGGCTCAATCGATGAGTTGATCTTTCAGTTGTACTACCATTTCATTTTTATCGTTATGACTATACTTGTTGATAGTCATTGGCCAGTTGACAAAGTCACTGTTGAAGACGTGTAACAGTGGCTTTGGGCAATTCTATTCAGAATTTATCTATTAATTATCATCCTATTGTATGTGCGGCATTGCCGGTATTCTTTACTTTAATCACCCAGTTCCGGATCAATCTGTTATAAAAAAAATGACAGACGCGATGGCGCATAGGGGACCTGATGCGCACAATGATTATGTGCAGGGGCGGGTGGCTTTGGGACACCGCAGATTGTCTATCATTGACCTGTCGGATGCTGCCAATCAACCATTTGCAGATCATACAGGCCGATACCGGATCGTTTTTAATGGAGAGATATACAATTTCCAGGAGATCAAAGACCGACTCACCGATTACCCATTTACTACCAATGGGGATACTGAAGTATTATTGGCGGCCTATATAAAATGGGGAGTGGAAAGCCTCACTTACCTGAAAGGCATGTATGCCTTTGCTATCTGGGATACAGAAACACAAGAGATGTTTATTGCACGGGACCGGATGGGGGTTAAGCCTGTATATTATTATATTAATGATGACTATTTCCTTTTTGCTTCGGAGGTGCGGGGGATACTGGCCAGTGGGATGGTGCCTAAAAAAATTAACACAGCTGCCGTAAGAGAGTTTTTGAGTTATCAGTCTATTGGCTTCCCGCTGTCTATCATTGAAAATATTGCACAGCTGGATGCAGGTTCCTGTATCACTATCAGTGACACAAAAGCTGTAACAAAAAAATACTGGGATATTACGACTGCTACACCAGAAGGAGATTATAGTGACAGGAAGCAGGTGTTGCAGCATATTCGTGATCTGCTGAGGAACTCTGTGGAGCGAAGATTGGTAAGCGATGTGCCGATCGGCGCATTTTTGTCGGGAGGTATAGATTCTAGTGCCGTAGTAGGCCTGATGGCAGAGGTAAGCAAATCCCGACCGAATACATTCACCATTGGCTTCAATGAGAAAGAATTTGATGAGTCGGAGTATGCTGCACAAATTGCCAGAAAATTCAATACACACCATAACCAGGTATTGCTGAAGCCATCCGTTTTCCTGGATGAGCTTACCAATGCTTTGGATGCCTTGGATACGCCCAGCGGCGATGGCATTAATACCTATGTTGTATCAAAGGCTATCCGGCAGAGTGGGCTCACGGTTGCCCTTTCGGGCGTAGGGGGAGATGAGTTATTTGCGGGATATCCGTTTTTCAGTCAATACTTGCAGTTGAGGAAATTGAATAAAGTGTGGGGGGCAACCGGTTGGGCCAGGCGGTTGGCTGCTGCAGGTTTATCGCTCAAAGGTTCCAACAAGTCCGGCAGGATGCAGCAATTGTTGAGAGCTCCGTCCTGTTCAATCAGCTCCTTTTATCCTGAATTCAGAAGAATATTTGCGCCTGCACTGCTTTCTAAGCTTACCCGGTTGGGTAGTGGTATTACAGCGCTGGAGAATAACCTGCTCGGATTGAATGGAAGTTTTGAAAAGTTTCCGGCATTGAGCCAGGTGTCGATAGCCGAATACCTTGGTTATACACAGCATACTTTGTTGAAAGATACTGACCAGATGAGCATGGCGGTGTCCCTGGAAGTAAGGGAACCTTTCTTCGACCATGACCTGGTTAGCTATGTATTAGGCATTCCCGATGAATTGAAGTTTCCACATACGCCCAAAAGCCTGTTGGTAGACTCATTGCAGGGACTGCTGCCTCCTGAAATTGTTCATCGGCGAAAACAGGGATTTTTATTCCCCTGGGCTGTATGGATGAAAGGTGAACTGCATGATTTTTGCGATCAACGCCTGCAGCGGATGGCTGAACGCGATTTTATTGAAGGAAAGGCCCTGATGGATTATTGGGCGCGTTTCAGAAAAGGTGATCCGGAAGTTCGGTGGATGGAGCTTTGGTTATTTGTAGTATTGGAGTACTGGATGGAGAAGAATGGGTTCTAATCATGTTTATTAAGTAAAGATCGTGCGAAAAACCATCTTAGTATTTGTTGACTGGTTTGATCCGGGTTATAAAGCAGGGGGGCCAATCCGTTCTGCCGTGAACTTTGCAAAACACATGCAACACGATTATGAAGTGCATGTTTTCACGGGCGACAGAGACCTTGGAGCTTCAGCGCCTTACCCGCATATCCGGGTAAATGAATGGCTGCCTTATGATGAAAAGATAAAGGTCTACTATTGCTCTCCGGACCAGCTTAACATGCAAACCATCGCCAGTGTTGTGAATGAATTGCAACCTGCAGTTTTTTATCTCAACAGTATGTTTTCCCGGCACTTTACCATTTATCCCTTGTTGATAAACAGGCGGCACAAATGGAAAACCAAAGTGGTACTGGCGCCGCGTGGGATGTTGAGGATAAGTGCCCTTCAGTTCAAGCCCTTAAAAAAGAAGGTATACCTGCGTATTTTTAAGCTGCTGGGCTTTCACCGGCACATAGATTTCCAGGCTACTGATACAACCGAATTTACGGATATTAAGAAAGTATTTGGCTCCGGGTCTCAAAGCGTACTGGCCCCCAACTGGCCAGGTTATATACCTTCCTATCCCGGAAGCCTGACCAAGAAGCCAGGTGAACTCAGGATCATTTTCATAGGACGGCTGCATCCCATCAAGAACCTCGATTTTTTATTGGAATGCCTGTCGCAGGTAAAAGGGAATATTGTATTAACTGTGATTGGCAATGAAGAGGATAAATCTTTTGCAACCCGTTGCCGTGAAATAGCCGCCACCTTTCCTGCAAATATCCGGGTTGATTTCAAGGGAGAGATACCCAACAATAAATTACCCCCTATCATTACTGAACATCATATTTTTGGCCTTCCTACCCAGGGTGAAAACTTTGGGCATGCCATTTTTGAGGCGCTTGCTGGTGGTAAGCCTGTGCTGATCAGTGATCAGACTCCCTGGAGAAACCTACAGTCCGTTTATGCAGGATGGGACCTTCCTCTACAGGAACGGCCACAATTTATAAGTGCTTTGCAGCTGGCTGTCGATCTTGGGCAGGAAGCGTACGACCAATGGTCATTGGGTGCCTGGCAGTATGTTAACAATACGATCAATAACGAGGAACTAAAAATAATTTATCAAAAGCTATTTAACTGAGAGATGTACATACTTGGACTTAATGCTTACCACGCAGATTCTTCTGCGGCTATTTTTAAAGACGGGATTATGATTGCTGCCACAGAAGAAGAACGGTTCAGGAGGGTAAAACACTGGGCTGGCTTTCCTTCCATGGCGGTACAATTTTGTCTGGAGGAAGCGGGGATCACTTTAGCAGAAGTAGACCATATTGCTATTGGGCGCGATCCTTCTGCCAAGGTGCTTAACAAGGTGATGTTCTTACTTAAAAATCCGGGCGGAGGTTGGAATGCGGTAAAGGACCGGTTAAAGAATGCACGTAAAGTTTCGTCCCTGGAAGATGAATTTCTCACGTTGGACAGCAGCTTGGATAAAATGTTGATCAAAAGCAAAATACACCAGGTAGAGCACCACCGTAGTCACCTGGCTTCGGCTTTTTTTGCTTCTCCTTTTGAAGAAGCTGCTTTGTTGTCTATTGATGGTTCTGGCGATTTTACCACCACCATGATCGGCGTGGGGAAGGGTAATAAAATAGAGGTGATCGATTCCGTGGATTTCCCGCATTCTGTAGGCCTTTTTTATACGGCCTTTACCCAACTGCTGGGATTCCCGCATTATGGGGATGAATACAAGGTAATGGGGCTGGCGCCTTATGGCGAACCCAGGTATGTTGACAAGTTGAGGGATGTTCTTTGCTTTAATAACAGTAATGGATTGTTCACCCTGAATCTGAAGTATTTCCGGTCGGCTAAACAAGGGATCGTATCTTATGGGGATGACCATATTCCTGTAGTAGCGCCATTGTTTTCTGCTTACATGGAGGAGAAGTTCGGAGCAGTTCGTAAAAAGGACGAGGCGCTGTCGCAATACCATAAAGACATGGCTGCCTCCATTCAGCGTATTACCGAAGAACTGATCTTCCATATACTTGAGCACCTTAAGAAAAGGACGGGACTGCCGGCAGTATGTATTGCAGGTGGGGTAGCACAGAATTCTGTGGCCAATGGAAAGATTACCCGTAAGACTGCTTTCAAAGAGGTATATATTCCGTCTGCCGGCCATGATGCCGGCATCTCAATGGGGGCAGCATTATACGTTCATAATCATTTGCTCCACCAGCCAAGGGCTACTCCGATCTGGACGGCTTATACAGGCAGCCGGTTTTCAAATGAAGCTATTGAAGCCTACCTCCAATCCAGGAATATTGAATATACCCGGTATTCGGACGAAGAGCTGTATGAAAAGGTTACCAACCGGTTGATCGATGCTGGTGTGGTAGGCTGGTTCAATGGGCGGGCGGAATTTGGCCCCCGGGCATTGGGTGCCCGGTCAATTCTGGCTGATCCCCGGAGGTTGGATGCCAAGGAACTGTTGAATTCGAAGATCAAACGGCGGGAAAGCTTCCGTCCTTTTGCTCCTTCTATTTTAAAAGAATATGTGTCTGAATATTTTGAGGTGACGGATGATGTACCCTTTATGGAGAAGGTATTTCCAATTAAGCCGGAAAAACATGCCGCTATACCTGCTGTGACCCATGTGGATGGCACAGGCCGTTTGCAAACAGTAGACAAGGCTGTTACCCCCCGCTACTATGCCTTGATAGAGGCATTCCGTCAGAAAACGGGTGTCCCTATATTGTTGAATACCTCGTTTAATGAGAACGAGCCCATCGTAAACTCCCCGGAAAATGCGCTGGAATGCTACCTCCGCACCAATATGGACATGCTGGTATTGGAAAATTGTGTGATCACCAGGAATGGGTAGTATGAAAATAACTATTATTACAGCTACTTATAATAGTGCGGCTACGGTACGTGATACGCTTGATAGCATTGCGGGACAAAGCTACCAGGCTATTGAGCATATCATTGTGGACGGCCTCTCGGCGGATAATACCCTGGACATTGTAAGGGAATTTCCACATGTGGCGCAGCTGGTCTCCGGAAAGGATAAAGGGATCTATGATGCTATGAATAAAGGATTGAAACTGGCCACGGGTGAGGTGGTGGGCATCCTCAATTCAGATGATTTTTATGATAATCAGGAGGTCCTTTCGCAGGTAATGGCTGCTTTTAATGACCCTTCTGTAGATGTTGTATACGGTGATCTGCAATATGTTAAGAAAAATAACGTTTATGTTGTCATCCGGAATTGGAAGAGTGGGCAGTACAAGAAGAAATACTTTTATTATGGTTGGATGCCCCCGCATCCGGCTTTCTTTGTACGCCGGAAGATTTATGAAGAGGTAGGATTATTCAACACTGATTTACGATCTGCAGCCGATTATGAAATGATGCTCCGCATCCTGGTGCGGCATAATGCCAGGGCTACTTATATTCCCAGTGTGCTGGTTAAAATGCGATCCGGCGGGATGAGCAATGCATCATTAAAAAACAGATTGAGGGCTAACCGGGAAGATAGAAAGGCCTGGGACCTGAATGAACTGAAACCATTTTTTTTTACGACCTGGCTAAAGCCAATGCGTAAAATTATTCAATTTATAACCAGATAAACACTATGCCAAAAGTTGCTTTGATTACCGGCGTAACCGGTCAGGATGGAGCTTATTTAACTGATCTGCTACTGAAGAAAGGATATATTGTTCATGGTATTAAGCGGAGAAGTTCGTTGTTTAATACGGAACGTATTGACCACCTCTACCAGGACCCACACGAAAAAAACGTACAGCTGAAGCTGCATTATGGCGATCTTACTGATTCCACCAATTTGATCCGCATTATTCAGGAAACACAGCCTGATGAAATATATAATCTGGCTGCCATGAGCCATGTGGCAGTGAGTTTTGAAACTCCGGAATATACTGCCAATGCCGATGGTATTGGTACTTTGCGTATCCTGGAAGCTGTGCGCCTGTTGGGCATGACCAAGAAAACAAAGATATACCAGGCTTCTACTTCAGAATTATACGGAAAGGTGCAGGAAATTCCCCAATCGGAAAGAACTCCCTTCTACCCACGTTCTCCTTATGCAGTAGCAAAAATGTATGCTTACTGGATTACGGTCAATTACCGGGAAGCGTATGATATGTATGCCGTAAATGGTATCCTCTTTAATCATGAATCACCCCTGCGCGGAGAGACATTTGTGACTCGTAAGATCACTCGTGGCGTAGCCAAGATAGCACTGGGATTACAGGATAAAATCTTCCTGGGTAATATGGATGCCAAACGTGACTGGGGACATGCCAAGGATTACGTAGAAGCGATGTACCTTATATTGCAACAACCCAAGCCTGAAGATTATGTAATTGCTACGGGTGTTACTACCCCTGTGCGTGAGTTTGTACGCATGGCATTCAATGAGGTAGGTATTGAAGTGGAGTTTAAAGGCAAAGACGAAAAGGAGATCGCTGTAGTTACTGCATGCAGAAATCCTGACTTTAAAATTGCTGTCGGAAAAGAAGTGGTGGCTGTTGATGCCCGCTATTACCGCCCTACAGAAGTGGATCTGCTGATCGGAGATCCTACTAAGTCTCAAACACAGTTGGGATGGAAACCTAAATATGATCTGGCCGGATTGGTCAAAGAAATGGTAGCCAATGATGTAGAGTTGTTCAAGAAAGAAGTGTTGCTGAAGGATTCAGGCTATTATGTGCGCAACCAATTTGAATAATAATTGAGCTAATTTTGCAAGTTATTACAAGTTTTTACCAATTATGAACAAGTCAGATAAGATATATGTAGCTGGTCACCGGGGAATGGTAGGTTCAGCTATTGTACGCAAGCTGAAAGCGGAGGGATATACCAACCTGGTATCACGCACATCTTCAGAACTGGATTTGCGTAATCAACAGGCAGTGGATGATTTTTTTGCCCAGGAAAAGCCTGACTATGTTTTTCTGGCTGCGGCTAAAGTTGGTGGCATACAAGCAAATAATACATACAGGGCCGATTTTATTTATGGGAATATCATGGTCCAGAGTAACGTAATCCATGCTTCTTATATGCAAGGGGTTAAAAAACTCATGTTCCTTGGTTCATCCTGTATCTATCCAAAGCTGGCTCCTCAGCCATTAAAGGAAGAATACCTATTGACGGGTTTGCTGGAATCGACCAATGAACCTTATGCTGTAGCGAAGATTGCAGGCATTAAGATGTGTGATGCCTACAGGGCCCAGTATGGTTGTAATTTCATTTCGGTGATGCCCACTAATTTGTATGGGCCGAATGACAATTATGATCTGAATAACTCACACGTACTGCCAGCCCTGATCCGCAAATTCCATGAGGCGAAGTTGAAAAATGAGCCAACGGTTGTAATGTGGGGAACAGGCAGTCCGCGTCGGGAGTTCATGCATGCAGATGACATGGCAAGTGCCTGTTTTTTCCTGATGCAGAACTTTGATGAGGCCGGACTAATAAACGTAGGCGTTGGTGAGGATATAACGATCAAGGATCTGGCCCTGATGGTAAAAGAGATCGTAGGGTATACAGGCGAGATACAGCATGACCTGAGCAAGCCGGATGGAACGCCCCGCAAACTGATGGACGTAACGAAGCTGCACAACATGGGTTGGAAAGCGAGGATCGAGTTACATGCAGGGATCGAAAAAGTTTACAAGGATTTTATTAAGACTGAGCCGGTGGTTCAATAACTCTGGCATAAAAATAGCCTGTAGCATAGCATGTTCTCTATTTTCAGAAAAAAGAGTTCTGTTAGCGTTGACTTGAGTATGCTGGGTACAGATATGCATTCGCATCTGTTGCCTGGTATAGATGACGGTAGTCCTGATGATGCAACTTCTCTTACGTTGATAAAAGGATTGCAACATTTGGGCTATCGGCAATTTATTACCACGCCTCATATTATGTGGGATGTGCATAAAAATAACGCCACAACTATTACCAATGCCCACGGGCAGTTGCAGCGGTCATTAGAACAGGAGGGATTGTCCATACCGGTAAGGGCGGCTGCAGAGTATTACCTGGACGATCATTTCGACGAATTGCTGAGCAATGATACTCCCTTGCTTACTGTGAAGGATAACTGGGTGCTGGTAGAGTTTTCATTCATTGCTGCTCCGAGGAATGTAAAAGAAACGTTATTTGAACTTCAGATAAAAGGCTATAAGCCTATTCTCGCTCACCCCGAGCGATACAATTACCTGGTTTCCCAAAAGAACTGGTATGATGAGTTGAAAGAGGCAGGATGCTATTTTCAATTAAACCTGTTGTCACTCACTGGCTATTATGGCAAAATACCCAATGAGCTGGCGCATTATCTCCTCAAAAAGAAGTACATAGATCTGTTGGGCACCGATCTGCATCATGAACGCCACCTGGACGCATTGCGTTCTTCTTCTTCCCTCATGAATGGCGTGAAATCACTCCTTGATTCCGGTAATATATTAAATTCCTCACTGTAAAAGCCTGCTATAGAATTTCTTCCAGGCTTTCTTTCGTTGCTTTTAAAGTAGCATCGAGGTCTTCCTGTGTCAATGCATTGTTCAGGAACCAGCTTTCAAAGGCCGAAGGCGGCAGGTAAACCCCTCTCCTGAGCATGGCATGAAAGAATTTGTTGAACAATTGATTGTTGGCAGCAGCGGCCGTCGCGAAATCGGTTACGGGGCGATCACTGAAGTGAATGCTGATCATTGATCCCAGCTGATTGATGATGTAGGGAGTGCCGGTAGCAGCCAATATGGTTTCGAGCCCATTTCTGAGATAAATGGTCTTCTCTTCAATTTCTTGTAATAATTGGGGCTGCTCATTGAGCACCGTTAATAAAGTGTAACCAGCGATCATAGCGATGGGGTTGCCGCTTAAGGTGCCTGCCTGGTATACATTACCCAAAGGGGAAACCACTTCCATAATATGTTTCTTTCCTCCAAATGCGCCCACGGGCATACCTGCCCCGATCACCTTCCCATAAGTGACGAGGTCTGCATCAATTCCCAATCTTTCCTGTGCACCACCTTTAGCAAGGCGAAAGCCTGTCATTACTTCATCAAATATGAAAAGGATGCCTTCTGCATCACATATTTTTCTAAGACCCGCCAGATAGCCCGGTTCGGGTAAAATACAACCCATATTGCCTGCTACCGGTTCAATAATAATGGCGGCTACCTGCTGTTTATTTTCGTTGACCAGTTTTTCAACAGCTGCCAGGTCATTGTAGGCACAGGTGAGGGTATCTGCTGCCACGCCGGCTGTAACACCTGGAACGGTTTGAATATTGAAAGTCGCCATACCACTACCTGCCTTTACCAGAAAGGAGTCGGCATGGCCATGATAGCAGCCTTCAAACTTGATGATCTTATTTCTTCCGGTATAGCCACGGGCTACACGGATGGCGCTCATGCAGGCTTCTGTGCCGCTGCTCACCATGCGGATCAGGTCTACATTGGGTACCATACTTTTGATCAACTCGGCCATCCTGATCTCCAGTTCGGTAGGAGCACCATAGGACGTAGAATAAACAGCCTGTTCCTGAATGGCCTTTATGACGGGCTCATAAGCATGGCCAAGGATCATGGGGCCCCAGGATGCGATGTAATCAATATACCGGTTGCCATCTGCATCGTAGAGGTAGGCGCCTTTTGCTTTGGATATAAACAAGGGCGTTCCTCCTACGCTTTTAAAAGCTCTCACGGGCGAGTTTACACCGCCGGGAATAGATTGCTGGGCACGTTGGAAAAGCGATTCGCTCGTTTGAGTTGTCATATGCGTGAAATGTGGAACGTCAGATCCCGCAAAGCAGGACAGGCCGTGAAAAGTTAAAAATGAAACCTAAGGCTGACGTTGATTCGTTTATTTAAGCTTTTATCGTTTTGTACTGCATTGCAATTGGCTTCTCATTTCTCAGGAAATCAGCCTCACTGCGTCCTTAGCGAAATAGGTAGCGATCATGTCGGCACCGGCGCGTTTGATAGCAGTCAGTGTTTCCAGGATGGCTTTATCTTCATTGAGCCAGCCCATTTTAGCAGCTGCCTTGATCATGGCATATTCACCACTGATATTATATGCGCTTACAGGAATATCGACGCTGTTCTTCACTTCCCGGATAATATCGAGGTAGGCCAGTGCAGGCTTTACCATCACAATGTCGGCTCCTTCTTGTACATCCATCAGGGTTTCTTTAATGGCTTCTGTGCGGTTGGCATAATCCATCTGGTAGGTCTTTTTATCGCCAAAGCCGGGTGCTGAGTCCAGCGCATCCCGGAAAGGTCCATAAAAGCAGGAAGCGTATTTAGCGCTGTAGCTCATGATACCTGTTTTGGTAAACCCATTCTCCTCCAGGGCGCTGCGGATTGCGCTGATTCGTCCGTCCATCATATCGCTCGGTGCTACAAAGTCGGCCCCGGCCTGGGCATGGCTCACACTCATATTGGCCAGTACTTCCACGGTAGCGTCATTGACAATCTCGGTTCCTTCAACAATACCATCATGACCAAAAGAAGAGAAAGGATCGAGTGCCACATCTGTCATTACCAAGATATCGGGACAGGCTTCTTTAATGGCCCTGATACTTCTTTGCATTAGACCCTGTGGGTTTAGTGCTTCTGTTCCTTTATTGTCCTTCAGCTCATCTTTGCACTTAATAAAAAGCAATACACTTTTCAATCCCATGCTCCACAGCTCTTTTACTTCCTTTACGGTATTATCCAGGCTCTGCCGGTAATAACCAGGCATGGAGGGGATTTCCAGCTTTACGTTAGTGCCTTCATCAATAAACAATGGAACAATAAAATCATTCGGAGTGAGTATTGTTTCAGCTACCAATGAACGGATGGCCGGTGACTGACGTAAGATCCTGTTTCTTCTTTGCAAATACATACGATATGTTTTAAGGCTCCGGGGCTTTTCCCGGGCCAGCTATTATTCAATCCAATTGACTGGTTGCAGGCATACCTGTTGCAACCTGTCTTCTACTGTTCCTGCCTCAGGCTGGTAGTTATAGTCAAACCGAACGGTGGGGGGCAGGCTCATCAGGATGCTTTCAATGCGTCCGTTGGTCTTGAGCCCAAAGATAGTGCCCCTGTCATGTACCAGGTTAAATTCTGTATACCTTCCACGACGTATTTCCTGCCAGTATTTATTGGCGGGAGTAAATGGCATGTCCTTTCGCTTTTCGACGATGGGTATATAAGCAGGGAGAAAAGCATCGCCACAGGCCTTACCAAAGCTCATCCAGTAATCAACATCCTGCTCTCCTGCCGGGCGCTGGTAATCATAGAAAATGCCGCCAATGCCCCTGCGCTCATTATTGCGGTGCTTGTTCACAAAATACTCATCGCATTCTTTTTTGAACTTTGGATAGAGGGAAACATCAAACTGGTCACATATTTCTTTATAGGTACGATGAAAATGAATGGCATCTTCATCAAATAAATAATAGGGGGTCAGGTCGGTACCGCCACCAAACCAGCGGTCAATTACTTCATTGTTGGCATTGTACAATTCAAACATGCGGTAGTTGCAATGTACGGTGGGAACGAACGGATTACCGGGATGCAATACGAGGGATAGGCCACAGGCAAACCAGTTATCTCCCTCAATTTTCAGTTGTGTGCGCATGAGATCGGTCACGGGACCAAACACAATAGATGTATTGACACCTCCTTTCTCAAATACTTTACCACCTGCTATCACTCTTGTCTTACCGCCGCCACCTTCTGGTCGTTCCCATTTATCTTCTTTAAAGGTGGCTTGCCCATCGGCCTGTTCAAGTCCATTACAGATGCGGTTTTGCAGATCGTGGACGTAATTGATCCAGTTTTCCTTTATACTCTGGGTGGCTATGGGTTCAGTGTTCATGATTGAAGAAATTGTAAGAGGGGTTGAATAAACCGGTCGAAGGCTTCAATATGTGGCAGGTGCCCTACATTGTCCAGCTCCACCAATTTGGATCCTTTTATTTTATCGCGGGTTTGTTTTCCAAGGGAAGGGTAATCTCCCAGTGTTTTTCTCACTTCTTCCGATGCCTGTGCTTTGCCCAGTGCCGTCCGGTCACGTTGCCCAATGATCAATAAGGTAGGCACCCTGATGTATTCAAACTCATAGCATACGGGTTGGGTAAAGATCATATCATAGGTAAGGGCCGCATTCCAGGCTATACGATTGTATTCGGGGCTTAATGTCCAACCTGCCAGCAGGGTTACCCATTCATCGTAGGCGGGTTTCCACTGGCCGCCGTAATAATTGTCCAGCTGATATTTCTTGATGCTGTTGTAGTCCTGTTTCAACTCAGACAGGTACCAGGTCTCTATAGGCTGGTAAGGTACTTTTAATTTCCAATCTTCCAACCCGATGGGGTTTTCCAATATGAGTTTTTCTACTATCTCCGGATACATCAGGGTAAAGCGGGTAGCTACCATGCCTCCCATGGAATGCCCCAATACTGCCACTTTGTTGATCTGCAGGCTGTCGAGCAGGGCCTTTGTATTCCTGGCCAGTAATTGGAAGGTGTATTGGATAGCAGTTGGTTTGGAAGACTTCCCAAACCCTACCTGGTCGGGCATGATGACGCGGAATCCCTTATCGGCCAGGGCCTGGGCTGTTTGCCGCCAGTAAGCGCCGTTGAAGTTCTTACCATGCAGCAGTAGTACTGTTTTGCCATTGGCGCTGGCTGGCTTCAGATCCATGAAAGCCATCTTTACCGGCTGTGCCTGAACAGTGAGGTTGATGTACTGCACGGCAAAAGGGTACTCATAGTTTTCCAGGCAAAGACCCAATGCTTTGGGCTGCGATTGAGCCAGGGAAACAGTAAATGACAAACACAGGATCACAAAACCAGCAAGGCGATTCACCAATTGTGTTTTCATAAAGGAATGTTTTTAGTTCAGGCTTTGTGGCGGTAGTTCTTCACCGTATTCACAAAAGCCCGCGCATGATCTACGGGAACATTGGGTAAAATACCATGCCCCAGGTTGGCTATATGGCCATGGCCGCCGAAAGCTTCCAACATCTGTGTTACTTCCTGCTCAATAACGGGAATGGGCGCCAATAGTTTGGCAGGATCAAAATTCCCCTGCAGTACTACTTTGGGGCCCGCCATTTGCCGGGCCAGTGCCGGTGTTATGCACCAGTCGATACCCAGGCCATGTGCGCCGGTAGCTGCCATGCCTTCCAAAGAATGCCAGGCGCCTTTGGCGAAAACAATGGTAAGTACCTCATCTTTCAGGGCTGCCACGATCTGGCGAATGTACCGGAGGGAAATATTTTCAAAATCAGCAGGGCTTAGCAAGCCGCCCCAGCTATCAAATATTTGTATGACATCGGCACCGGCTTTTACCTGCTCTTTTAAATAAGCAATAGTAGTATCGGTGATCATTTGTAAAAGACGGTGGGCCGCTTCGGGCTGGGTATAACAAAATGCTTTGGCATCGTCGAAGGTTTTAGAGCCTTTGCCTTGCACCATATAGCACAATAAGGTCCAGGGTGCGCCTGCAAAACCAATGAGGGGTACGCGGCCATTCAATTCTTTTTTGGTGAGGCGCAGGGCGTCAAAAACATAACCGAGTGATTCCTGCACATCGGGTATGTGTATCCTGTTGAGGTCGCTTGCCTGCCTGATGGGATCTGGTAAAAAGGGGCCTTTGCCTTCCAGCAATTGTACTTCAAGGCCCATGGCTTTGGGGATGACCAATATGTCGGAGAAAATGATGGCGGCATCTACGCCCACCTGGTCTATTGGCTGGAGTGTGATCTCTGTAGCGAGCTCTGGTGTTTCACAACGTTCGAAGAAGGAATACTTCTCACGAAGTTTTATATAGTCGGGCAAATAACGTCCTGCCTGGCGCATCATCCATACAGGGGTACGTTCTGTTTGTTCTCCGCGCAAGGTGCGTAATAGGAGGTCATTTTGCAGGGTTGTGCTACTTGTATTGGCTGCCTTGTTCTGTGTGGATGATGTCATTTTTATAGGTTCTTGCTATTAATATAAATCAATGTATTCCAGGTAAAATAATACGTCGTTCAGCATCCTTTGCTGTGTTGGCTGGTCGATGGTAACAACCCAGTTGCCTGTATGTCCGCCAATGGCTTCCGCTGTGGTAGCACCTATGGCAAAGCAGGGTGTATTCTGTTGCAGGGTATTGACTGAAAAAAAACTCTTCACAGCACTGGGGCTGAAGAATAGAATGGCATCGAAAGTACCGTTTACTTTGACAGGTGTGGCGATGGTTTCGTACACTATTATTTCTACTACCTCTATGCCAGCATCTTTCAAAAGGGTTGGCAGGGTATCCAGGCGTTGGTTGGCACAGAAGAAAACTACCTGTTTAAATTGTCCGTTGGTAATGATGGCAGCTGCCAGTTCTGCAGCATTGGGTGCGGTAGCAATGATCTGTTCTTCCGGCAGTGCGTCGATGACCCGGTCTTTGGTGGCCCCACTTAAACAGAATACCTGCCATTGATCGGGCACGTAATAGGCATCACCGCCACGCAGGTATTTCTCTACTGCAGCTACGGCATGCTGGCTGGTAAATACGACGGCTGTATCGCCACGGGTGCCCATCCATGGCCACAATTCCTGGTATTTGCTAACAGAAAAGATTGGCCTGGTGGTAATAAATTCCTCTTCCAAAACATGTGCACCTTTTTGTTCCATCTCCGCTTTGAGCGTCGGATCAATTTTTTTGGTACTGAGTATGGTAAATCGAGCCATATTATTAATGGGTTGCGCCTGTTTTTTGAATACTGTCGGCAATGGATTGTCCGCCATTGGCGAGTAGTTCTTTGGCAAAAAGGTTTCCTGCATCGGTCGCAACATTGCGCGCTATCGTTTTTTCAATCACTGCTTTTTGCTCACCATCTACAGAAAGAATGTTGCCCTGGAAATGGATCTGTCCGTTCTTTACTTCGGCCAGTGCACTGATGGGGGTGGAACATCCACCCAATAAGGTGCGTAGGAAATCACGTTCTATCTTTGTGCAGACGGCGGTATCCTCATCGTTGAATGCCTGGCAAATAGCAGCAATTTCCTTGTCTTCTTCCCTGCATACTACCATGATGGCGCCTTGTGCGGGAGCTGGTAACATCCAATCGAGCTCAATGGATTGTTCGGGACGGAGGTTAATTCTTTCCAATCCTGCTGCGGCAAAAATAGCTCCCTGCCAATTGCTCTCAGCTACCTTGGCCAACCGGGTATTTACGTTCCCGCGTAGGTTTTCAATGGTATGATGGGGATAGCGGTTGAGCCATTGGGCTTTGCGGCGGATGCTGGAAGTGGCTATTATGAATTGTGAGTTGTGAGTTGTGAATTGTGAGTCGGGAGTCGCCCATTGGTTGTTGAAGTATCCTAGCTCGCTACTTATCTCTTTCCACTCGCCTTTGTATACCAGGAGGTCTTTCCAGGAAGCTCTTTTAAGGGCTGCGGCTGGTACAATGCCCTGGGGCAACTGGGTGGGTACATCCTTCATGGAATGAACGGCAATATCGATCCGGTTATTGAGCAGGGCGATGTCGAGGCTGCGGGTAAAGATGCCCTGTACGCCCATTTCATACAAAGGGGTTTTGAGGTCGATATCTCCCTCACTTTTAATGTAGACCAGTTCGGCTGCTACGTTTTGGCCTGCCAGCAGTTCTTTTACCTGCATAGCCTGCCACACGGCCAGTTGACTTTCCCTGGTACCGATGCGAATCGCTTGTTTCATGCAACAAAATTAATTAGAACCCGTGGCAATAAACTCGTTGATGGCTTCAATATAATAGCAGCCGCGTTGGTTTACCCGACGCATTTTGGAAGCCATGCCATTGATCACGCGCTGAATTTTTGCATCAGCGTCGATAGTGAAGGTTGTTGAAACGGGGGAAAGGCCCTGTAAGTAGGGAGGGAATGCCTGGATTTCCTGTAATTTGGTTTTTACCGCTTTCAATACTGGTACATGCTTGCGCATTTCGAACCAGTCCATGAACTCAACCATGTGCTCATCAATGATGAGCCTGGCTTTGGGGATTTCCGCTTCACGCTTCTGCAATGTCTCGTCCTTCAGTTTTGACAGTTCATCTACATTTACCAAATGTACATTGGGTAAATCCTGAGCAGCTATCTCTACATTGTAGGGAATCGACAGATCGATGATCAGTTTGTCTGTCTTGCCTTCGAGGTGCGTTTTTAATATAGTAGGGTGAGCCGCGTTGGTGGCTACCAATATAATATCTGAGTTGTCGATGTATTGCGGCAGTTGATCGATGGAAGCATGGAGTAGTCCCAGTTCATTGGCCAGCTCGGCTGCTTTATCCGCCGTGCGGTTGATGAGGGTAATATCGGTTGTTTCCAGGTAGTCGACCAGGTTTTTGCAGGTGCTGCGGCCTATTTTACCAATACCCAGCAGCAATATCTTTTTACCGGAGAGGTTGTTGAATTGTTGTTTGATGTATTGTACAGCGGCAAAGGAAACAGATACGGTACCATCGCTGATGGCTGTCTGGTTCTTTACGGCTTTGGAAGATTGGAGTACGCCATTGACCAGGCGGTCGAGGTAGGTGCCGACAAAATCATGTTCACGTGCAAACTTCACAGCTACTTTCAGTTGACCTACAATTTCATAGTCGCCTAATATCTGTGAATCGAGACCAGCGCCTACTGCAAACAGGTGTTCGACTGCGGCGGGGCCTCTCTTGATATATGCTAATTGGGTAAATGTATCCTGGTTGCCTTCGGTTTGTGTACAAAGGAGGCTGATGAGTTGACCTGCCTGCTCGGCAAAGCCATAAATTTCTGTGCGGTTACAGGTAGAAAGAACAAATAATTCATGTAAACCATAAGAGGGTGCGAGGGCAAGGAGGGAGGCGTATTGTTCATTGCTGATAGCAAACTGGCCCCTGATCGCTGCATCGGTTTTCTTATAGTTAATCCCTGCTATAAAAAACTTTGATATGTCTTTACTACTATGTCCGTGCATGAGGTAAGTGGTTCAGAGAATTGACACCGCAAAAATACTTTCGCAAGCGTCAATCACCTAATATATCTGTCATTTCACTGTCATTTTACCCCCTGACCTGTATCACATAAAGAGGTGAGGTAAATCAACCGTTTTTGGGGGTGTGTTTGCCTAAATTGGCCATGAGACAGGGTTTTAACGGATAAAAATACCGTGTGCAAACGTTTCCGGGTGTAGGAATCAATTGTTATACGAACACTTGTTTGTAACATGATATGTGATATCGGTGTTATTGTGAACTGTAAAAAATAATTGTTAAGGCAACTTACTGAATTACTTTTGCTACCTATTTTATGAGTATGAGCGCAACTAAAAGAGGCATTGTTTTAATGAATCTGGGCTCGCCGGATTCTACCGAAGTAAAGGATGTACGCCGTTATCTGGATGAATTCCTGATGGATGGACGGGTTATTGATACCCCCTTATTATGGAGAGCCTTGTTGGTAAAAGGTATTATTGTTCCTTTCAGGGCCCCTAAATCGGCTGTTGCCTATAAGTCGATTTGGACCAAAGAAGGTTCACCACTTATTGTGATCAGCAAACAATTACAAGAAGCCTTGCAACAACAGGTAGATGAACCAGTAGCGTTGGCTATGCGTTATGGTGCGCCTGCTCCCTGGACTGCTTTCGATGAATTGCTGGAGCAGCAGCCCGATCTGGAAGAGGTGGTGCTGGTACCTTTGTATCCGCATTATGCTATGTCGAGTTATGAAACGGCTGTAGAATATGCAAGAAAGATCCATCGTAAAAGGAAATACTCATTTAAATTGACAGTAGTACCCCCTTTTTATGATGATCCTGCCTACCTCGAAGCGCTGGTTGATAGCATCAGGCCTTACCTGGATAAGGAGTATGATAAAATTGTATTCAGTTATCATGGTATTCCTGAGCGGCATGTTCAGAAGAGTGATACAACAGGACAGCATTGCCTGAAGTCGGAAGATTGTTGTTCGGTTGACTCCGAAGCGCATAAAACCTGTTATCGTCATCAATGTATAGTGACCACCAATAAGGTAGCGCAGGCGCTGAATATTCCTGCTTCAAAATATACTTTCTCTTTTCAGTCGAGGCTGGGTCGTGATGAGTGGCTGAAACCCTATACAGCCGTGCGTTTGGCAGAATGGCCGAAGGAAGGGGTAAAGAAGTTGCTGATCCTTTGTCCGGCATTTGTAAGCGATTGTTTGGAAACATTGGAAGAGATGGGAGAAGAGGGTCGCGAAATTTTCCTTCATGCCGGGGGAGAAGAGTTTACCTTATTGCCTTGCTTGAATGTTCATCCGATGTGGATCACAGCGTTGAAGGGCCTGCTGGAAAAGGCACAATAAGTGCGTATACGCTGACAGTAGTAATCATAATTTACTTATGTACTTATACATTAAGGCACTCCATATTATTTTCATGGTAACCTGGTTTGCGGGTATGTTCTATATGCCGCGTTTATTTATTTATAATGCGGAAGCGGCTGCAAAGCCGGAGCCGGTAAGGGATGCATTGCGCGAGCAATTTGGAGTGATGCAAAAACGGCTGTGGTATGGCATCACCTGGCCTTCTGCTGTGCTCACGCTGATATTGGGATCTACTACCTGGTATTTATTGGGGGTCACTCCTACCTGGCTGGTGATCAAACTGGCTTTTGTATTGGGATTGTATGTTTATCATTTCTCTCTCCACATGATCTTTAAGCAACAGCAGCAAGGTATATTTAAATACAGTTCGCAACAATTGCGTATCTGGAATGAAGTGGCTACTATCTTCCTGGTTGCCATCGTAATGCTGGTGGTTGTAAAACAAAGTCTCAGTTTCGTATGGGGTATTACAGGGCTCCTGCTCTTTGTGGTTCTGCTTATGAGTGCAATTAAGATCTACAAATACTTACGGGAGAAAAAGTAGAGAAAGAG
This sequence comes from uncultured Paraflavitalea sp., assembly GCA_966211765.1. Lineage (GTDB taxonomy): Bacteria > Bacteroidota > Bacteroidia > Chitinophagales > Chitinophagaceae > Paraflavitalea. Next base: position 95,641 of record CBIHOV010000021.1, on the reverse strand, counting down.
AAGAAGTTAGGGTACAGAAGCCAAAAGAATATGCCGGCATTCATTGCTGAGTCTTGGCCCGGTTAGATTTGTAGGGATGGGGTACAGTGTTGGCTGGGGCATGCGGATGCGATGTTGTGGGCAGGTTACCCGGCTGAAGGGGCGGTCCGGAGCCTGGAATCGGGTGAATTGGCGTAATTGTGGATGGGCGACCCGAAAACTGGAATTCTACCCCCACAGCGGGTAAGAAAGCTAATGGGCCGGGCTACCTGCCAGCGGGCGGATCATTGAGCTAAAACAGCACCTTTCTTGGTGTAAATAGCTCTTACCGGGGTCATTTTCTGCTTAATCATTGGAAATAAAAAATTGAACCCAGCGGAAAGCCTGAGTACAAATAATTGTAAAACAAGAAGATAGAAGGAAGAAAAAACCGGAGGGTGTATAAAAAGAGAAAAACCTTTCCAACGCCATTAGAGTTTTAAAAGGAAAGGGGAGCAGGAATACTCCCCTTTTTAACCCCTAAACCCTAAACCGTAGAAAAGGTTTTTCATGTAATGCATTATAAAAATAAATCAAATATCTTAATTAATTGCAGTAAAATTTCTTAGGATATGTTGCAAATTTCAAGCCGTAAAACCACCAATTCAATTCTGCACTCCATTTGCAATTACTGCATCGTTGTAACGTGGAATATATTTCCATAAATTATGCCAAAGGTGAAGTTTGGGGAAAAACTATTTTCTGAATGGTAGGTTTGTTAAGTGTTTTAATGTCATTTTAACGAATCAGTGTAACAGAGCCCGATTGTCGCAACAATTTGCCGTTTAGATCAATTCCTTCAATTACCCAATAATAGGTGGCGACGGGTAATAATTGTCCATTTTTATTCCCATTCCACACTAATTTGAGGTCCCTGCTTTCAAATACTAACTGTCCCCAACGGTTGAAGATCTTCAAACCATTCAATTTAAAATACCCGGTTACCCCAATCCGAAATTCATCGTTTATACCATCGTTATTGGGAGTAAAGGTGTTAGGGATATCCAATTTGGTCATATCTATGACCTTGATGCTCACCTGCCCCTGATCACTGGTGCAGGGACCAGCCTGGTATATAATATAATAACGGGTATCCTCCGGCACTTTTTTCAGGGTAAAGTTGCCGGTTTGGTTCTGTTCGATGACTGCATTGGTGGCAGCCTGGTATAATGTATAGGTGGCACCGGCGACTGGATTTTTGACTTTCAGGACGCCATCCGTGTTTCTGGGTATTATAATATTGTCGTATTGCGGGGCTGGGAGGGGCATTATAACCTGGGGTATAGAAAAATCACTACTCTTTAATGTGCAACCATTAATATCATTTATGACGAGGTGGTAGGTGCCGGCGAGCAGTCCGGTGATGGATGCCTGCTTCCCCACGGGTACATTATTATTGTACCACTGATATTGGAGGGGACCGGCGGCGCTGCTGGCAGTGATTCCGGCAATACTGCCTGTTCCAAAACCACATTTGTCTGGCTGTATCACGGCCCCGGTTTCATTCATGGCGGGAAGTGGTTGCATAATAATCGATTTTTTATAGATCGATTGTTCGCAGCCGTTGGTGTCGGTGGCTATCAGGTAGTAAGTGGCCGGGTTGAGGTTGGAGATTGAAAGACCCGTAGCCATTTGGGTAAGACTATCGCGCAACCATCGAAAACTAAATAAGGCCGCGTCATTACTCAGTTCGTTGACGGTGATACTACCGTCAGGGTTATTACAAGCGGCATCCTTTGTGGTTATTCGGGTTACTGCGACGGATAAGGGGGGCGCAATTCCTATATTATATATATGGCTTTTTGCCTGGCAGTTGAAGGTACTGTTGGTGGCCCATAACTGGTAGCTGCCGGCAGGCAGTTGGTTGATCTCCGGATTGTTGCCAACCACCTGGTTGGTGGTTAAATTATGCCATTGCCAGAAAGTAGCGCCGGATATTTTCATACCGATAATGCTGCCATTATTTTTGGTACAGCCGGCAGGGTTTACAGACAGAGCACTACTGTCGAGGGTTACTGCGCCATTGTCCAATATTTCAAAGGGAGCAGATACGACTGTATCGCAATTACTTCTGTCTTTTATTTTTAGTCTGTATTTCCCTGCTTTTATGGATAGGAGAACCAGGTCGTTGCCGACAATCGCCCCAGTTTCATCTACCCAGCGGGCCTCTACCAGGCCAGTGGTATTGATGGTTGTGATATTGAGTATACTTCCGTTGGCTTGTCCGCAGGTAGCATGAGTTACCTGTGCTGCTGTGATCACCAGTGCAGGGGCAGGTGTAGCCGCTACTGTAATCCAGGCAGTGGAATCTCCGCAGCCGGCGGTATTATCAAGAGCAATTAATTTATACCGGCCGGCAGGTACATTCAACAGATCAGTGGTAGTAGCTATTGCATTCCTGTTTTCATCGATCCATTGTGTGGTAGAGAAATTCATTCCGGAGAGTATAATGCCCCTAATGGAACCATTGGCCTTGTTGCAGGTAGTAAGATTGGTTTGCAGGTTGGTAACCTCTATATCCGGTGATACGTTGGTAATGGTATAAAAGTTGGTGAATTTATCGCAGGAGCCATCGCTTACTTTGAAGCGATAAGTGCCAGCCGGTACATTGGTGAGGCACATATCGGTACTGATGGTATTGCCCAATACATCTTCCCAGGACCAGCTTACAGCACCTACGGCTTTTAATCCGCAGATGGAAGCGTTGTTCTTTCCGCAGCGGGCCTGTGTGAACAGGATGCCTGCACTGGAATCGATATTGAGTGTATTGGCTGGTACGATGAAAGTAAATTCTTCCTGGCAACTGCCTGTGCCCACAGGCAACCACAAAGTATAGGTGCCAGCCGGTACATTGGTGAGGCAGGTATCGCGACCTACCACGGTGCCTGTCAAATCTCTCCATTCCCAGTCTGAACCACTGATGATCTTCAATCCGCAAATGGAGCCCAGGGCACTACAGCTGACAGGTGTGATGAGAAGGTCGTCATCATCCACTAGTGGGGCTGAATATTCGGAAGTAGCGCCTTGTGGATCGGTTGCAGTAGCTACAATACTTTTACCGGTGAGTGAAGCATTGGTATATGTCCATTGGCCTGTGGCATCTGCTATGGCAACGATGCCAAGATGTGTTTTGCCTTCACAATTCGGACAGTCATCATCTGCATACAGATCAATCGCGGAATTGGGCAAGGCGGTACCACGAATAGTGCCGGTAGCCTGGTTGATGCCATTGACGGTAATAAAAGGTTGTGGGCGGGCGCCATTGACGGTAGCCCAGTTATCAATTGCTACGGCTCTTTTGGCGTTGCAATAAGTACTGTTGTAACGGAAAGTGATGTCGGACGTACCGCTAAGGTTCAAGGCCATCTGGCTGCAATACCGGATATAATTCTCATTACCCGGGGCGGGGCCGCCTATGATACCTGCTGTGCTATTTCCTACACTAATACCAATACCGAGAAATGTATTGCGGATGGGCGCATTTCGTTTTTCACCACCAATAAGGTTTTGCTCAATGGCAAAGTAGCTTTGGATCTTATTGAGAATAATACCAAAAGCACGCGATTTGCCGGCAATGTAATTTTTCCGGATAATGATACCGGCATCGGCTCTGGTAGATGAATTGAGTTTATTATAGGATTCAATAATAATGCCTACACCAGAAGTGGAGGCGATCATATCACCATTGGCATCTATGCCCATTTTGTTGTTGATGATGAGGATGCTGTCATTGAGCGTAGGATCAGGATGGCCATAACAATGAATATCATTGGTGCCATTTAAGTTATTACCCAGTTCGGGAGCCTCGCCTCCTATAAACAGGTCGGTAGCCTTGTCGAAGGACAGACAATAATCATTGGTGGCCGGTACACCGGGGTCGCCGGGGCGTGTGCCGGCAATGAGTACAGTGGAGATACCATCCTCCTTCACGCCCATAAAATTGGATTGTACTGTGATGTGGTGGCAGGGCGCCCCTCTGAAATACTCTGCATATACGCCTCTGCCCCAGCCACTGATGAGGTTGCCTTTGCCGGGAGCGCCAATGATCACTTCACTACATTGGCGCAGGTTGATGCCATAAAGGTGTCGCGGCGGTTGGCCAGTGGTGCGGTCGCCCACCTGTGCCCACAAAAAGAGGCCATAAATCTGGATATTGGTGGCATTGGTGGCCTGGAAAATATAATAGTACCGGGTATCGTCGGAAAAAAAGCCTTGAATGGCCACGGCAACTTTGGCATCGGTAATACCTAAAGCATTGCCGGGTTGTGTGCTGCCATCAATTACAATATTGGATGTAAGGGCAGGCAATGGATTGTTGGGTGCAAGCAGAATGGTGGCGGGGCCACGACGGGTGGGGAGGTCGAAGGTGATATAATCGGTTACAGCGGTACCATTGGCATTGGCTTTTTCAATGGCTTCGCGCAGGCTGCCGGCGCCGGTGGGCAGGGCGCTGTTTACTACAAAGGTGTCGGCCCATGCAGGGGAATAACAGAATAAGGTTATTAATACCGATAGATATATCAGGTGATCTCTCATGTTAGCCTGGTCCTTCTAAAGTTACCAAAAGAGTGCCGGATTGCCCGCAGGGCGAATGGGGAAAGTTGGCGGAAGGAGGATTAGGCGTTAGCGGTCAGGTGTTAGCTGTAAGGAAGGACAGTTGGATCGGAAGGGTAGATCCGTTGCCTGAAGATGGCACAAGCCTGCTCCACACCAGCTCGCCATGGTCCCCTTTTTATTTGTATGTTTGTAGCGGAGCTGGGTAAGATAATCAATAGGTAATCAAGGGAGTATCTACGGCTGATCCTCGGGTGTGATCCTCGTCATGTCCTCTATAACTCCTCTATAAGTCCTCTATATGTCCTCGTCAGCTATTGCCATATTGCAACATTTTTAAATGTATTAAGGGGAGATTATACGGTGGGGAGGCGAATGCTGTGTGAAGCCGGTCCTATATAGGTATATTTCTGTAACTTTGCACACTTTTTAACTACAATTTTTACCCGGCTTACGCTATAATAACTATGTCGTCCAAATACAGAGAGTTTTCGCATTTGAATTTACCTGCCATGGAGCAGGAAATACTGGCTTTGTGGAATGAGCAGCTGGCTTTTGAAAAAAGTATGTCTGTAAGGGATGGGGCGCCCCATTTTGTGTTTTATGAAGGGCCTCCGAGCGCCAATGGCATGCCTGGCATTCACCACGTTATCAGCCGTACTTTGAAGGACCTGGTATGCCGTTATAAAACGATGCAGGGCTTCCAGGTGAAGCGGAAAGGCGGTTGGGATACGCACGGTCTGCCCATTGAACTGGGGGTGGAAAAAGAACTGGGTATTACGAAAGAAGATATTGGCAAGAAGATCTCGGTAGAAGAGTACAACCAGAAATGCCGTGAAGCGGTATTGCGGTACAAGGATAAGTGGGATGACATTACCCGCAAGATGGGGTATTGGGTAGACCTGAACGATCCGTATATCACTTTTGACAATAAGTATGTTGAAACGCTCTGGTGGATACTGAGCACATTGTATAAGAAAGGATTACTTTATGAGAGTGTGAGCATCCAACCCTACTCTCCTGCTGCCGGTACAGGCTTAAGTTCGCATGAGCTGAACATGCCCGGCACCTATAAAATGGTGAAGGATACTTCGGCGGTGGCGATGTTTAAAGCAGTGCGGGATGCGAAGACGGAGTTTCTGTTTTCGGCAATCGGCAATCAGCAATCGGCAACCACTAGCGATGAAGTGTTCTTCATGGCGTGGACGACTACCCCCTGGACCCTTCCTTCCAACCTGGGCCTAACGGTAGGCGGTAATATCAATTATGTACTGGTAAAGACTTTCAATGCTTATACGCACCTACCGGTAAATGTGGTGCTGGCCAAAGACCTTTTGGGCAAATACTTTAAACCGGAAGGTGAAACAGCAGATTTCAGCGCTTATCAGGAAGGCGATAAATTATTGCCCTGGCAAATACTGGCGGAATTCAAGGGCTCGAAAATAGAAGGTGCGCAGTATGAGCAATTGCTTCCTTTTGAGGCCAATTCTCTCGAGGCTATCAGTTACAGTATCCCCGATGCCAAGCCATTCCGGGTATTGGTTGACAGTTTTGTTACCACAGAAGATGGTACGGGAATCGTACACACGGCGCCTGATTTTGGAGCGGATGACTATAAGGTAGGATCAAAATATGGCATTGGTTATTTTACCGGTATCAATGAATATGGCAAGCGGGAAAAGCTGGTATTGGTTGACAAGCAAGGGAAGTTTGTGGATGGTGTGGGAGAGTTCAGCAACCGTTATGTCAAGAATTACAAAGACGATCCGGCTTATGTGGATGTGAATGTTGATATCAGTGTGAAGCTCAAGAAAGAGAACCGGGCATTTAAGGTAGAAAAATACGAACATAATTATCCGCATTGCTGGCGTACCGATAAGCCGGTATTGTATTACCCGCTGGGGGCCTGGTTTATCAAGACCACAGCGCTGAAGGACAAGATGGTAGAGCTTAATAAAACCATCAACTGGAAGCCCAAATCGACAGGCGAAGGCCGTTTTGGCAACTGGCTGGAGAATATGGTAGACTGGAACCTGAGCCGGAGCCGTTTCTGGGGTACGCCATTGCCGATCTGGAAAACGGAGGATGAGCTGGAGATGGTTTGTATCGGTACCATTGGGGAGTTGAATGCAGCCATCAAGAAGGCCAATGAAGTACTGGGTGGCGACGTAAATAAGCATTACCTGCATGAGGGTATCCTGGATCTGCACAAGCCTTATGTGGATGAAATAGTGCTGGTGAGTCCTTCCGGCAAGCCCATGAAGCGGGTGCCTGACCTGATCGATGTGTGGTTTGACAGTGGTGCAATGCCTTTTGCGCAGTGGGGCCTGGATTATGATAAAGTGGCGGCTGGCGACCCCCGTCCGTTCAAAGCGCCTTTTGGTCAGAGCTACCCGGCAGATTTCATTGCCGAGGGAGTAGACCAAACCCGGGGTTGGTTCTATACGCTTCATGCCATTTCGTCCTTATTGTACGAAAGTGTAGCTTATAAAACCTGTGTATCCAACGGGCTGGTGCTGGATAAGAATGGGAATAAGATGAGTAAGCGCCTGGGTAATGTGATCGATCCATTTAAGACGATCGAGCAGTTTGGGGCGGATGCTACCCGCTGGTACCTGATTACCAATGCTTCTCCCTGGGATAACCTTAAGTTTGACCTGGAAGGTATCAAAGAGGTGCAACGCAAATTCTTCGGTACCTTGTACAATACGTACCAGTTTTTTGCCCTGTATTCAAATGTGGATGGTTTTGCCTTTAAGGAGGCTTATATACCGCTGGCAGAGCGTCCGGAGATTGACCGTTGGATCCTTTCTTCGCTGAATAGTATGATCCGGAAGGTGGAGGAGTACATGAATGATTACGAGCCTACGCAGGCTGGTCGGGTGATGGAAGAGTTTGTGGATGAACATCTTAGCAACTGGTATGTGCGCCTTTGCCGCCGCCGGTTTTGGAAGGGGGAGTATGAGCAGGATAAGATCTGTGCTTACCAAACACTGTATGAGTGTCTGGAAACCCTGTCGAAACTGATGGCGCCTATTTCGCCCTTCTTCAGTGATATGCTGTTCAGGAACCTGAATGCAGTAACGGGCCGGAACCCCGAACAATCGGTGCACCATGTGCTATTCCCCAAGGCTAACCTCGAGGCCATAGATAGCTCTTTAGAGGAGCGAATGAGGCTGGCGCAGGACATTTCGTCACTCGTTTTGTCGCTCCGCAAAACTGCGAAGTTCAAGGTTAGGCAACCCCTGCAAAAGGTGCTGATACCGGTATTTAATCCGGCGGTGAAAGAGCAGATAGGGCGTGTGGAAGACCTGATCAAGAGCGAAGTAAACGTAAAAGAGATTCAGTATCTCACGGAGGATACGGGCTTCATTAAAAAGAAGATCAAGCCCAATTATACGGCCCTGGGTAAGAAGCTGGGAGGGAAAATGAAGGCTGTAGCTGCCGCTTTGGCCGGTTTTACACAGGAAGACATCTCACATTTAGAAAAAGAAGGGTCTATTTCATTGTTTATTGATAACGAACCCTTAATATTACAGGTTAATGAAGTGGAGATCACCAGCGAGGATATTCCCGGCTGGATGGTAGCCAACAAAGACTCTCTGACCGTAGCACTCGACGTAACCGTAACCCCCGTGTTGATCAACGAAGGAAATGCCCGCGAATTGGTTAATCGCATACAGAAGATCCGAAAAGACAATGGCTATGAATTGACTGACAGGATAGCAGTACAGGTAACCGATAACCAGGATTTGAATCAGTCAATAGCCCAGTTTAATAATTATATTTGCGCCGAAATTTTGGCAGATACCCTGGAGTTGGTATCTGAATTGCCCAATGGCACTGAAATTGAGGTCAACGATATTTCACTAAAAGTGTTCGTTACAAAAAAAGCCTAACAGTATGGCAACGAAGAAGAAAGCAGCTAAGCCAGCTAAAAAAACGATTGCACCTAAGAAGGCAGCGCCGGCTAAAAAGCCTGCTGCCAAACCTGCTGGTAAAGTTAGTAAGCCCGCTCCCAAAGCAGCCGTGAAGACTGCGAAGCCGGCGCCGAAACCTGCAAAATCGAATGGCGGCAAAGTAGTTGCTCCGGAAAAGAAGCCGGTTGCCAAAGTTGTTGTGGCTGCTAAACCAGCCATTAAAGCGCCTATTAAACCAGACCTTAAACCATTGGCGAAAAAAACTGTCCCTGAACCCGTGAAAGTGGAAAAGAAACCCGAAGTGCCGAAAGAAGAAGTAAAGAAACCCGAACCGGTACCGGTACCACCTCCACCGCCGCCTAAAAAGCCGGCTGTGCCAGCCAAACCGGTAAAGGTGGTAATACCTGAGATCAAAACTAAAACGGTTCGTAAGTACGAACCGGAGTTCACGAAATCCGTATTGGATCAACCAGAAAACATTCAAACAGGACCAACCATGCGTTACAGCGATGCCGAATTAGGAGAGTTCAGAGAACTGATCCAAAAGAAACTGGAACAGGCCAAGAAAGAGCTTTCTTATCTCCAAGGGTTAATTACCCGCAAAGATGAGATGGGAGGCGATGAAACTGAAAACCGTTACATGACCATGGAAGATGGTAGCATGAGTATGGAACGGGAACAGTTGGCCCAGATGGCGAGCCGCCAGATCAATTATATTGATCACCTGGAAAAAGCAATGATGCGTATCGAAAATAAGACATATGGTATATGTCGTGTGACCGGAAAGCTGATTGACAAGGCCCGGTTGAAGGCAGTGCCACATGCTACTTTGAGCATCGAGGCTAAGCAGATGATGAATAAATAATGGTTTCTTAACCTTATTAGCCTATAAAAACAGGTTGCTGAAAAGCGACCTTTTTTCGTTTATAGACGGCAAGGGATGATGAGAACAGGAATACAAGCTGCGAGCCGTGAGCGTATACAGCTTTTGAGGGGCTTGTAAGTTGTGAAACGTGAGATCTGCGTGGAACCTTAATTGGTGTGGTGTCCTTCGAGCCAGGACCTGAAATCGGCTACGCGTTCGCGACTGATGATCACATCAATTCCGGCATCGGGATGCAGTTGAAGGATCAGCCGGCTATTGTAATAGGTAAGGATCTTGCGGATGGCATCAATATGAATAATGAACTGGCGGTTGATACGGAAAAAGAGGTGCCTGTCGAGTAGTTTCTCCACCTGGTCGAGGGAATAGTCCAGCGGCAATTTTTGATTGCTGTTGGTGGTGGCATAGGTAACACCTTTGATAAATTGCAGGTAAGCGATATCTTTTGCTTTCACATAAATGAGCTGGTTGTTGAGCCGTCCTATAAAGCGGGTACTTTCTCTTTTGAGGAATTCTTCGGCAATGGAGGCGATATCGATGGTTTGCCGTTCTACTGGTTTGAATTGCTGGTATTTGGTCAATGCATTTTTGAGTTCCTTCAGCTCAATGGGTTTCATCAGGTAGTCAATGCTATTTACCTTGAAGGCCTGCAAGGCAAAGTTGTCGTAAGCTGTGGTGAATATGATAGGAGTCTTGACATTAGCCTGTTTGAATATTTCAAAGCAATTGCCATCGGATAGCTGTATGTCCATTAGCATCAGATCGGCTGTATTGTGTTGCTCCATCCATTTTATGCCTTCCGCCACGGAGTCGATCACAGCCACGACTTCTACGGGGTAATCACATTTCTTCAACAGCTGAATAAGCCTTTCGGAGTTGTGCACTTCATCTTCAAATATGGCTACTTTCATGGTTGTTCTATTATTGGGATCTTAACAGTAAATACATCATCGGATTGGGATACGGTGATCCCCTGCCCGCTTGACAACTCATACCGCTTCCGGATATTTTCAATCCCTATGCCGGAAGCCATTTCAGGTTGTAATTTCTTTTTGACGGGATTTCTGATTAGTAAAAAGCCTGCTTCACTTTTCAAGGTGATCACCAGCGGATCGTTAACGGAAAAGCGATTGTGTTTAATAGCGTTCTCTATGAGCATCTGCAGGGTGGCTGGTGGTATCATGCCTTTGGTGCGCGCCTTTTCGCCCACATCGGCACTGAATTGAATGCTGTTCTGGTGCCGGATGCCGATAAGGAAAAGGTAGGATTCCAGGAAATCCAGTTCGGTTTGAATGGATACGAGGTTCTCGAATTTTTTATCGAGTATATACCGGTAGATCTTGGCGAGCTGTGTAATGTAATCGGCCGACAGGTCGGCGCTTTTGTATACCAGGTTGGTTAAAACGCTCAAAGAGTTGAAGAAGAAATGGGGGTCTATCTGGTTGCGGAGTGCATCGTATTTGGCCTGGATGTTTTCGCGCATGAGGCGTTCTGTTTGCACCTGGTATTCCTTCCAGCCTTTGTAATAAAATACGATACCATTGAAGGCCAGGATCATCATATAGAACAGGAAAGTGCCGGCAATCATATTGTAGCTAATACTGGTAAAACTTTGCCAGGCTTCGCGCCGGTTGAAGAATAGGATATCCATCACGCCATATACAAAGCCGAAGGCAAATGCTGCCAATAAACCATACACAATGAGGAGGCTGCACAAGAGTAATAATCCACCGGTAGGGTGGATGCTGACGATGCTTTTCTCCATGTATTTGGTAAGGAGCACTGCACCTTCCCATACCAGGAGGCCAAGGAGTACATAGAAGAGGCTGAAGACCTGCGACCGGATATTGAAGGTGCCAATGTCTTGTATGAAAGTGAGGTCAAAGGATTTGAAAATTACGCTGAACAGGTACAATACGAGTACGCGAAACAGGTAGCGGAAAAGCATGCTGTTAAATACTTGTTCACGTCGTTTAAAATCCATTTTGATTTCCTGTTTTATCAACAATATTCATTCTCTTTGAACCATGCCCAGGCGTTGGCAAGGCTTGTCTCCATGGGCGTATATTTTACCAGCAATTCAGTTTCTGCTTTTTTGCCCGAATAGTAATTGTCCAGGCAAAGCAGGTAGGCTGCAGACCATGTAAGCTTGCCGGGCCTACCGGTTACCATGGCTTTCAGCGAGCCTATCATGCCAGCCAGTTTCAAAAGAAGAGCGGGTATCCTGACCATGAGTTGCTTTTCCTTTGAGATATTGTTGAGCAACCTGAAAAACTCACGGTAGGTTAAGTTATGTCCCGCCAGCAGGTAACAGCTACCTGTTTTTCCGATGGCCAAGGCATTGATGATGCCCTGGCATACATCGTTCACATACACAAAATTTTTACCGCCCGGAGGATACCACAATAGCTTCTTGTGCAGTCCATACAATAAGAGCTTGCCGGAACTGGGCTTGAAATCATGGGGTCCAATGATAAAGGTAGGATTTACAACGATGGCAGGTAACTGTCGGGCCTGTACCTGTTCCAACACATATTGTTGCGCCAGGTATTTAGTATTGATATAACCTGAGTTGGCTTTGAAGAGGGAGAATCCGTTGAGTTCGGTGGCCGGCTGTTTTTGAGATCCTGGTTCAATGGTGTTGGCGGTACTCACATGGATCAGCCTTTCCACCTTGTGTTGCAGGCAGGCTTCTACAATATATTTTGTGCCCTTAAAATTGATCCTTTCATATTCTTCAAATCCTACGCCCCATTGATCGGTAATAGAAGCTGCATGAACAACGATTTGGCAACCTTCCACAGCCCTGCTTACCTGCCCGAGGTTATCGATACGGCCAAAGCTTATTTGAACGGGTATACCCGAAAGTCCCCTCAGGTCGGCGCCAGGACGAACGAATACTTTTACCTGGTAGCCAAGGCTGAAAAATTCCCGGGTAAGGTTAATACCCAGGAATCCATTTGCACCAGTAATAAGGATCTTTTTCATAGGAATATCTTAGATGGCCTGGTATTGCATTTCTTTTCTCACTTCCCTGGAAACGATCTTCAATTTCAATTCCAGCGGAAGCAAAGTCATTAAAAGATGGTTGAGCTTATTCATGAGGCCGGGTATAATGGTGGGATAACCTGCCAGGGTTTTGCGAAGGGCTATGCTGGCGATGGCCGAGGTAGGCAATAACCCCATCTTACCTTTTATGCCCTGGCTGATCACACGCCGGGTGGTGTTGGAATTGGTCATGATAGGACCCGGATAAACCACGCTGATGGAAAGACCTGTGCCGGATAGTTCTTCCCGCAGGCCATGGGAAAATGAAGCGATGAATGCTTTGGATGCGGGATATACTGTTTTAAAGGCGATGGGCGTAAAAGCGGCCATGCTGGAAATGTTCATGATATAGCTGCGCTCGTTCTTCAACAGGTGAGGGATGAGTTGGTGGGTGATCATCACGGTACTGCGTACATTCAGCTGGATGATCTGGTCTATTCTTTCGGTAGATGTTTCCCGAATGGCGGAGGTGCCTCCTATACCTGCATTGTTGATGAGAAAGTTGACCGGAAAATGAGCTATGATGTGCTCCAGCTGCTTTTTAAGCAGGGCGCAGTCGGTAAGGTCAAACTCAAAAACTTCTACTGTTATACCGAAAGTGCTTACCAGGCTATTGGCCAATTCCCTGGTATAGGTGCCGGGCAGGGCAATGAGGATGAGGTTCATGCCGGCTTTAGCGCACTGAATGGTAAATTCCTTTCCCAGGCCGGCGCTGGCCCCTGTAATGACTGTATAGGGTGATTGAGGCATAATTTCTTTTTGTGGTAATTGATGCCATACAAAATTGAGCTATTGACCTCACAGGGAAATGGATTTTTTATTGAGTTGTCGGATAAAGGCGTTGAGTTGTGAAACGTGAAAGGTGAGACGGAAGGCTTTGCTTCAGGAGTGGGCAACAAAAAAAGACCGTCCGGAGACGGCCTTCTGCACTTTTAACCAATTATTCAATCGTATGGGATCACTGCCCATTAATCAATAGTTGGGAATGTATTCATAGACATTTTCATAAGCATCAAAAAGGTACACTTTGTTATTAACTGTTTGGGCAGACCGTATAGCAAAAGGCAGATCTGAATGGACCTGAGACCATTTACCACCTGTCGCATCTGGCATATATTCATACAATTTCCTTGCTGAGGTCTCAATTAAATAGGCTTTTCCATTATAAGTAAAGGTCGGAGCACCTGTTTCATTGCCTCCGGGAAATTCAATAGTAGTAGTTATGTTGCCGGTTGCATTGATACCACAATACGACTTTTTGAAGCCACCATCGTACAGCGCCATGCCAAAGTATAGGCGGTCGTTTAATTCGAAAGTTGAACAGTAGTACATTTCTAAGCCTACGTCGGCTTTTTCGGACCAGGATCCGGTTCCTGCATCATTGAATTCATAGATTTTGGAGGTGAATGCACCTGGTCCCACGAGTATCTTATTGCCAACAACGCCAAAAGCAGGTTCAAATGTGGCCACCGGGAAGCTTGTCATTTCGGTCCAGGTATTGGTAGGTACATCTACACGATACCATTTATTGTGGGTTGTATTGGTAGGTATTGTGATACCTACACCCATGTATAGTTTGTCTCCCAATGCAACTGCTGCGGCTCCTACACGAGGGGGGATATTGGCTGGTGGTTTAATCGTTTTGGCCCATGTGTCTGTAGCTGGATTATAGGCTACAAATTCATCTTCAAAAGGCGTATTTCCTGTGCCGTCGTGTCCCCAGCCGATGTATACCTTATTGCCAAGAACAAAATTTACACCAGAGTTCCTCATCCGGTTTGCATTGAAAGGCGAGGAGGTTTTTTGTGCAAACAGGTTGGTGACAAGAAAGTTGCCTGCCTCATATTCTGTATCGTTTTGTTTCAATACAATCTTGCCTGTGGTGGCTGTGCCCGGCACCTTAAACATGATTTTACTAGCAGATTGGCCCCATGGGAAATGGGTGATCTTTGCACCATTGAAATAAACTTCAGCATTGAGATCGAAGTTTTTGCCGGTGAGGGTTACCACTGCCTCACGTTGACCGTGATCGGGCGTATAAGAGATAATAGTCGGCAGCAGGAGGAAGGTTGTAGCACTTGTTGCTTCCTGTTGCTGTACTGAAACCCGTACCCAAACTGGTTCGAGCGGTAGTCCTGCAGGCACTTTTACTTTTAACTGTGTCGCAGCAACAATAGTGACATCAGTAGCTGCTATGGATCCAAAGGTAACGGTGTTGCCGCCTGGCAGGGGGCTGAAATTGGTGCCATTAATGATAATTTCTTTTCCTTCTTCCTGCTTTTCAGGCGCAAAACCTGTGAGGGCAGGCTTTACCCAAAAGTCGGCAGCGCTAAGGGCCTCGAGGCTGCCGGCTGTGACTTTTATTTTACCATTCGAAGAACCTGAAGGGCATTTTGCTTTGAGGCTGGTTTTGCTTACAAAGGTGACAGCAGTAGCTTCTGTGCCATTAAAGTAGACCTTACTGTTGCTGGTGAAACGCGAGCCGGTAATGGTCACTTCCGTATCGACATCTCCTTTTTCCGGACTAATGGTGGCGATGGCGGGGGCCGTAGGATTTACTTTAAAATCCGTGGCTGAAGTATCTGATCTGTCATCCACTTTAACGATGATCTTGCCATTGGTCGCATCTTCAGGAACGGTTACGGAAAGTTCTGTTGCTTTGGCATCAGTTATTGCTGCAGGTTTGCCATTGATGCTGACTTCATTTTTAGACTTGTCGGTCGAAAAGTTTTTACCTGTGATCACCACAGTGGCTCCTTCAGCAGCTTCGGGTGGGGAGAAGCTGGTAATGACGGGCGAGGTATCCGGTGGCTGAGGTTGTTCATCATTTTTATTACAACCTGTGAAAAGGATTGCTGCAATGCCCGATAAAGCCAAGGCCATGTACAACAACAGTGTACTGTTTTTCATACAGAGATTAGATTTTAGGATTTGATACTTACGGCGTTAATGTAGGCTGGCTTTTTGAAAGGGCTATTATGGTTGGCGACAGGCCGTCCTTTTTTCCATCCGGAAGGGAATATTTTAGGTCTGAGTGTACGCCAGCTTATTCAATCCCAGGGCTTATAGCGCATAAAAAAGCGCCCCACCGGGCGCTTTTTAGGTGTTCATTATGTGTAGAAGGTATTATCGGTTTAGAAACCTCTGCGGCCTGAGTCGGTACTACTGCTGGTGAATACAGCCGGCATGGGTTTGCCCAGCAGGTATTGGTACCAGAAGGCATAAGCCTCATTGCGGTTGTGTTGTCCTTTCTTCATGTTATTGCCGCCAATGCCATGCCTTTCGCCGGGGTATACCATCAATTCAAAATGCTTACCCAGGTTCTGCAATTTGTCGATAAGGGTAAAGCTGTTTTGCATGTGCACATTGTCGTCGGAAGTTCCATGTACAATGCGGAGTAACCCTTTGTATTTCTCAGCATAGTTGATCACCGCGGTGTTTTTATAACCTTCGGGGTTTTCCTGAGGAGTATCCATGAAACGTTCGGTATAGTGGGTATCATAGAACTGCCAGTCGGTAACAGAAGCATTGGCAATGCCATGGGTAAACACATCTGCACCATAGGTGAGTGCCATGCAGGTCATGTAACCACCGAAACTTCCGCCGGTCATGGCTACCTTGTTGGTATCTACCCAGCCTTGCTTGCGGAGCCATTTGCCACAGGTCATGTAATCTTCTATTTCCCATTTACCCAGCTGACGGTGGATATAGTTTAAGCCTACCTTACCAAAATGGCCACTGCTGCGATTGTCGAAAGCTACCTGTATGATGCCTTCCTGTGCCCACCATTGTGTAGCACCCCCTGCAGGCCGCCAGCGATCGTATACCGTACCGGCATTGGGGCCGCCATAAATGCTGATGAGTACCGGATATTTTTTATTGGGATCGAAATTAAGCGGATAGGTAATGGTAACGGGCAGATCAAATACTCCGTCACCCGATTTTACTCTTACCAATTCTGTTTTGGGTAATGCATAAGCATCAAAGTCACTGCCCTTGCTATTGCCCAGCTCTCTGATCACTTTCCCTTTGGCGTCGGCCAAAGCCATGGTAGTGGGTGTGGAGAGGTTGGAGTAGGTCGTAATAAAGTATTTGCCGTTGGGTGAGAGGATTATCTGGTCGTGTGAAAAATCGCCAAAGCTTAAACGGGTAAAGCCTTTTCCGTCGAATGCTACTTTGTAAAAGTCGAAGCGGGCAGAGTTTTCTTTGCGGGCTTTGAAATAGATCAGTTTGGCTTTCTCATCTATTTTGGTAATGGAAGTGCCCCACAGGGTGCCGGTAGTGACCTGGTTGATCAGTTTGCCGGTGGCATCGTGATAATACAGGTTTTCCCAGCCGTCCTTATCACTTTTCAGGATGAAGCCTTTGCCGGCAGAAAGAAATTCTATGCGGCTGGCCTCGTCGAGATCGATCCATGTTTTTTGCTCCTCGGCATATACTACTTTTTTAGCGCCACTGGCAAAGTCAATATTGTAGATGGTGAGGTGGTCTTGCCCGCGATTCATCCATTGTACCCAAAGCTGGCCTTCGGGTGTCCAGAAAGGAGCACCGAAATACTGATCGTCTTTGGGGTTAAAATCGGCCCATACGGTAGTGCCATTCTCAATGGTGGCGATCCCTACTTTTACTTCGGGGTTCTTTTCACCAGACTTGGGGTAACGCTCATTTTCCAGGTAACCATTCTGGCCATCCAGTACATAAATAGGGAATACGGGCACTTGTGCATCATCAAAGCGCATGTAGGAAACGCGTTTGCTATCGGGGCTCCACCAGAATGCCTTGTAGCGGCTGGCGCGGCCGAGTATCTCTTCATAATACACCCAGGAGGCGTAGCCATTCAGAATAGTTTCAGAGCCGTCTTTGGTGATCTGGGTTACATTTTTGGTGGCCAGGTCCATCGCATAGAGGTTGTTGTCCTTCCTGGTATAGGCCACCCATTTTCCGTCGGGTGAAGTAGTAATATTACGGGCATCTGATATGCCAATGGCTGGAACGGCCTGCTGGCGCGGTTCTGCGGGAACAGGGCCTGTATATGGCTTGGATTTACCCGTTTTCACGTCTACGGCTAAAAAGACGGTTTTGCCTTCTGCGTCTTTTTGCAGCTCAATGTAGTGCTCGTCATCTACCCATCCGCGGATCACTGGAAGTGGTTTGCTGGTGTTGGTAGCAGCATTTTTAAATAACTGGTCGTAACTGAAGTCCTTTTTCTGTGCCGTTGATGAAAACGAAGCAGCCAGTAACAGGGTACAGGCTGTGCCCAATAGAATTAACTTTCTCATGTAATGAAATATTGAAGCGGTGAATGTACGAAAAGGAGGGAATTGGGGAGGGGCATGGTAGGTGTTTTTGATAAGTGGTTGGATGGGGTTCCAGTCTTTTTACAATTGTTTCATGGTAATTATATTATATTCGGTAATAACCCCACAACCCACCGACATGATATTCAATTATCTGAAGAAATCCTTTGCCCGTAAGCGGGCCAGGAGAATTTTTTGCGAATACCCAATTCAGGTATCTTCCTACCATCTGGCAGAAGAAGGAACGATCGAATTTGGCAACTGGATGAACCCCTTATTGGGAGAGAAAGTGATCATTCAGTCGGAAGTCAATTTTTTCAAGCAATTTATTCCCAAAGGCAGTCTGGCCATCGATATTGGCGGTAATACCGGCGATACGACAGTTCCCATGGGGTTGGCTGCCGGTAAAGAAGGCCTGGTATTGGGTTTCGATCCCAATCCGCATGTTTTTAAAGTGCTGGACAATAATGCCGGCTTAAATAAGGATAAGACGAATATTGTGGCGCTGCCTTTTGCCATTTCCAGTGAAGAGGGCGAGTTTTATTATGGATCTTCAGAAGCTTCTTACAGTAATGGCGGCATTGCAGAAGAGGCCAACAAGAAGCATGGCAATTTTACGTTGGCGCAGAAGGTAAAAGGTGTTAACCTGCAGCATTACCTGGAAAAGCATTACGCCAGCTGGCTTGATAAGCTGTCTTTTATTAAGATCGATACAGAAGGGCACGACAAGGAGATCATCAAATCGATTGCCGGTCTGATCATAAAATACAAGCCAGTGGTCATTGCCGAGGTGTTTACGCAACTCACCAGAGAAGAACGTTACGAACTGTATGATGTAATTGCTGATAAAGGTTATGACCTGTTTTATTTTGGGGATTTTGACACCAATGCGGCTACAAAGCCTGTTCAGCGCAATGATATGACCAACTGGCCGCACTTTAATGTGTATGCACTGCCGAAAGGGAAGTGAGGCTGCAGCCGGTAATCGATGGTCGGCAATGCGTTCCACGGAACGGCACAAGTTGTGATTCGATCGAGCCTTGGGAGCGATTGTTCCGCTGATAAATTCAAAAAAAAGCAACACTGGTAGGGTGTTGCTTTTTTTGTATATGATACTTTCTAAAGCTTTACTTCACTTCCTGCATTTCCACCAGCTTCTTGTACAGGCCTTCCTGGGTAAGGAGCTGATCGTGGGTGCCGCGCTGAACGATCCTGCCTTTTTGGAGTACAATGATCTCATCCGCATGGCGAATGGTGCTCAGGCGGTGAGCGATGACAATGCTGGTGCGGTTGGCCATCATTTTATTGATGGCATCCTGTACCAGGCGTTCACTTTCTGTATCGAGTGAAGAAGTGGCTTCGTCCAGAATTAAGATCGGTGGATTCTTTAATACCGCCCGGGCGATGGTCACCCGCTGGCGCTCGCCACCACTCAATTTGTTGCCACGGTCGCCGATATTGGTCTGGTAATTTTCATCCTTGCGCATGATGAAATCATGGGCATTGGCAATGCGTGCAGCCTGCTCAATTTCATCAATGGTGGCTACGGGATTGCCCAATGAAATATTGTTGGCGATGGTATCATTGAAGAGGATGGGTTCCTGGGTTACAATACCCATCTGATCGCGCAGGGACAGCAAGGAATATTCTTTGATATTCACACCATCGATGAGCAGTTCGCCGCTGGTTACATCATGAAAACGGGGCACCAGGTCTACCAGGGTAGATTTACCTGCTCCGGAAGAACCTACCAGGGCAATGGTTTTGCCTTTTTCAATGGTGAGGTTGATATTGTCGAGGATGGTAACGTCTTCGTATTTGAAGGTTACATTGCGGAATTCAATGGTTCTTTTGAAACTGGTTAATTGGCGGGGATCGGCCAATTCTTCCACTACATTCGGCGCCTGTAATACTTCTTCTATGCGCTTAATGGCAGCACTGCCCCGTTGTGCATTGTAAAAGGCGGTAGACAATGACTTGGCCGGGTTGATGATCTGTGTGAAGAACAGGATATAGGTGATAAAACCTTCCGGTTCCAGGCCGAGGGATGAGGTTCCACCATGTTCCGCCCCTCCCAATACCATTTTGCCGCCTACCCAAAGTATGCAACAAAGCACCGCCACTCCCAGGAATTCCGACATGGGGGAAGCCAGGTCTCTCCGGAAGTTCATTTTATTGCGCAGGTGATTGAGTTCATTGTTGGTGCCGAGGAATTTGCCTTGCAAAATCTTTTCTGCGTTGAAGGCCTTGATCACCCGCAGGCCGGTAAGCGTTTCATCGAGTATTGACATGAGTATACCCATCTTTTCCGCCGATTCACCGGATTGCTTTTTTAAGGAGCGGCTGAGCCTTCCTATTACAAATCCGGTCAGGGGCAGTAATATAAAAAGGAACAGGGATAACAAGGGGCTCAGGAAAACGAGGGCAAACAAAATGATCAGGATGGTCAACGGTTCGCGGATCAACCCTTCCAGGGTACTCATCACGCTCCATTCCACCTCATTGGCATCATTGCTCATTCGGCTGATAATATCGCCTTTGCGTTGCTCGGTAAAATAGCCGATCGGCAGTTGTAATATTTTAACATATAGATCGCTTCGCAGTTTGGTCATTACATAGTTGCGCATGGGCGCCAAAACGCGGAAGGATAAATAGGTAAACAGGTTTTTAAAGAAGATGGCCACCAATACCAGGATACAGATAAAGGCCAACGCATACACCCGGTTGTGCTCATTGATCAATCGGGCCAATATCCATTGGAGGTTTTCCAGCACGCTGGAAGCCGAAAAGGTAAAAGCATCTGGTTCTTTTATGTTGGCGACGTCTTTGTCAAATAGCAACTTCAAAAATGGCCCCAGCATGGTGAGGGATACCAGGGAAAAAAGAATGGATAAAAGGTTAAATGTGAAGTATAAGGCTATATTTCCCTTCCTATCCTGTAAATATTTTAAAATCGTTGAAAATCGCTTCATGAAATGTTAAAATGGATCAAATAATACCAGTCCTCGACTGTCTTCCACCCCTAATCTATCGGTTATTGGTGCCAATCTGTACCGGGAATGGCGATAAACAGCGCAAAGTAACTAATTTTACCACGATTAAATCGTTAATGATATGCAAGAAGGGAAGCGCCAAAAACAAATAGCCGGGTTGTTGAATGAAGAGCTGAATGCCATTTTTCAGCGTCTGAGCCTTACCATGATCAATGGTGGGATGGTATCTATCGTGACGGTAAAGGTGACGCCCGACCTGCTGGAAGCACGTATTTACCTCAGTTTATTCCAGGTAGGTGATCCGCAGGCCGCACTGAAGAAAATTGAGGACAGGGCCTGGGAGATCAAGAAAGAGCTGACAGCCCGCGTAGCCAAACAACTACGCCGCATGCCCGAACTGCGTTTTTATCTTGATGATACACTGGACCATGTATTCAAGATGGAAGATGTGTTTAAAAAGATCAATGAAGAGAAGAAAGGAGAAGAGCCAAGTGAATAGTCAATCGGTTGCTTCGATTACAACCTAAATCCTGCATGCTACATGAATTTCCTTTTCGCCTGGCGTTATTTTAAAGCAAAGAAGTCGACCAATGCCATCAATGTCATTGCATGGATCAGCATGATGGCCATTATGAGCATCACTTTTGCTTTTATTGTAGTGTTGAGTGTATTCAATGGCTTTGAGGGCCTGGTGAAGTCGTTGTATTCCTCCTTTTATCCCCATGTACTGATTACCCCCAAAATTGGCAACAAGACGATCCTCGTTTCGCCTGAACAGTTAAAGCAATTGTCGGGAGTAAAGGATGTAGTGCATTATTCCGGGGTAATAGAAGAAAAAACGCTGCTCCTGAATGGGGACATCCAGGTGCCGGTGGAGTTAAAAGGGGTAGACGATGCTTACAAAAAAGTAACAGGCGTAGCCGATAATATCATACGCGGAGAATATGCTACGGGCACAGCCGACAGGCCCATCATTGTATTGGGCAATGGTGTAGAAGGAGCGCTGGACATTGAATCAGACAAAAACCTGTATCCGCTTACTGCCTATATATTTAAGGGGGGCACGTCGGTCAATGTAGCCGATCTGTATCAATCGGTAGCCTCCGAAAATATGATTACCGGGGGAACCTTTCTCATTCAGGCCGATATTGATAATAAATATGCCATTACGAATATTGATTTCATGCGGCGCATGCTGGGGCTGAAAGACAATGAATACAGCCGTATAGAGATTGCGCTGACAGATGAAAGCAAGGCTTCGGCGGTGGGAAAAAGCATTCAGAAAATACTCGGCAATGAATATGTGGTGGAGACGAGGTATGAGCAAAACAAAAGCCTGTACAGTGTGATGACGCTGGAAAAATGGGCCATTTATGGCATCCTCACCTTAATGCTCATAGTAGCTGCTTTTACGATGATCGGCGGATTGACGATGCTGGTGCTGGAAAAACAAAAAGATATACAAGTGTTAAAAGCCATGGGCGCCAACAACCGCCTGATCCAAAAAATATTCCTGAGCGAAGGCTTGTTACTGGCCGGTATTGGCGCGGTGAGTGGCATTATACTGGCAGTTATCTTTTGCTGGGCACAGGTACAGTTCGAATTGATACCGCTGGAAGGCGGTACTTTCCTGATCAATTATTACCCGGTAAAACTGGTAGCAGGTGATTTTTTGTTGATCCTGGCCACTGTATCGGTGGTTGCTTTTACTGCCTCCTGGTTCCCCTCCCGCAAGGCTGCGCTGCAGCCCATTGAACTGAAAAGCTGATCGCTTGTTTTTAATCCATCATTAATCTTTATCATATGCAGCCTGTTGAAATACGTTATGCTACGCTCGACGACCTGGAAGCTATCCGTGCTTTGTATCACGCAGTGACCCTGCAGGGAAGCGGGATCGCCCGGAAAACAGCCGAAGTGACGGACCAATATATCCGCTCCTTTATCCGGAAAAGTCTGGAGCAGGGGATCATCCTGGTTGCCCAGCAATCTATCGGTGGAGAGCTGGTGGCGGAAGTGCACACCGCCCGCATGGGGCCTCAGGTTTTTAGCCATGTATTGAGCGACCTGACGATTGTGGTGCATCCTGCATTTCAGGAGTATGGTATTGGCCGTAATATTTTCCAGGCATTGCTGAAAGAAGTGGAGGACCATCACCCGGATATTCTGCGGGTGGAATTGGTGGCCAAAGAGAGTAATGAAAGGGCACTGAAATTCTACGAGCTGCTCGGTTTTATAAAAGAAGGCAGGTTTGAGAAAAGGATCGCCAGCGATGGTGGGGGCTTTGAAGCGGATATTCCTATGGCCTGGTTCAATCCGAAATACAAGTAGAATATAGAATACAGAATTCAGCATACAGAAGTCTGGATCTGGCTTTGAGTAAAAAGAAAAATCCGGGATCTGAGGCACCAAGCTTCAAATCCCGGATTTATATTTGGACTCCTTACTAATTGTCGTTTCTAATTAATATTGGTGATACAGACAACTCACCTTAATAATCTCCCAGGGTTTCTGGTAACTGTGCCAATGCTTTGGCCAATTGCTCATCATTGGGGGAGATGCCGTGCCACTCGTGAGAGCCTTCCATGAAGTCAACACCCTTGCCCATAACGGTAACCATGAGGATAACGATGGGTTTGCCTTTGCCTACAAAGCTTTTGGCTTTTTCCAGGGTAGCCGCTACTTCTTCTACATCATTGCCTTTTTCCAGGCGGATCACTTCCCAGCCGAAAGCGTCGAACTTGGCGCCCAGGTCGAGGAGGTTCATTACTTTTTTGGTAGGACCATCAATTTGCTGGCCATTCCAATCCACGGTGGAAATGAGGTTGTCTACCTTATGGTGAGCAGCAAACATCATGGCTTCCCAGTTCTGGCCTTCGTCCAGCTCTCCGTCACCGTGTAATGAGTACACAACGGTATTTTCGCCATTCAGTTTTTTGGTGAGGGCAGCGCCGATGGCTACACTCATACCCTGGCCCAGGGAGCCGCTGGCAACGCGGATGCCGGGTAAATGCTCATGGGTAGCAGGGTGACCCTGTAAGCGGGAATTGAGCTTGCGGAAGGTGGCCAGTTCTTTGATATCAAAATAGCCAGACCTTGCTAAAGTGGAATAAAAAACGGGAGAAATATGGCCGTTGGACAAGAAGAAAACATCTTCGTTAGTGGCGTCCATATTGAATTGTGGGTTATGCTTTAGTACTTTAAAGTAGAGGGCTGTAAAGTAATCTGTGCATCCCAGGGAACCGCCGGGGTGACCGCTGGCAGCACCGTGTACCATCCGAACAATATCGCGTCTTATCTGCGTGGCAATGTCTTTTAATGGGGGCATAAGCTGTCTTTAAATGTGGAAGCAAAACTACATGAATTTGTATTTGGCCCATTAGTGGGACTAATTTTTTTATTGTTTTTGTGTCTCAAACTTTCTTATTTACAATAAAGTAGCTATAACAGAAGTTGTTATTTCAGAAATAGGCCGTAGTTTTGCTGCCGGCACCAAATTTGCCCCAACGGCCCTGATTAGCAGCACGTAGATAAATTTGGTCACCAAAACCAGGCTAATGTTTGATGTATTACTATCAATAGCTATTTCCTTTACGATCACATTTTTAGCCATTCCGGTTATTATTACCGTAGCGGAAAGAAAAAAACTTTTCGATTTGCCTAACGAGCGGAAGATTCACCAGAATCCCATCCCTTCGCTGGGTGGGTTGGGTATTTTTGCCGGCTTTGTTATGGCATGCCTCATTGCCATTCAATTTCATGCTTCCCCTGAGTTTCAATATTTCCTGGCTGCTTGTTTTGTGATCTTTTTTCTCGGTTTGAAAGATGACATTTTGGTTATATCCCCTATTAAGAAATTCATTGGCCAGGTATTGGCCGCTTTTCTGATCATTTATAAGGGGAATATCCAGATCAGGAGCATGCATGGCTTTATGGGCATTCATGAATTGCCTGAGTCTTTCAGCCTGTTACTCACCTACTTTACCATCATTGTGATCATCAACTCTTTCAACCTTATTGACGGGATTGATGGGTTGGCAGGTAGTCTTGGACTGATGGCTTCCATCGTTTTTGGGTTTTATTTTCTGCAGGTCAATATGCCTGCCTACTCCATCCTTGCCTTTGCGCTGGCTGGCAGTCTGGCGGCCTTCCTGATCTTTAACTTCCATCCGGCTAAAATATTTATGGGCGATACGGGGTCGCTACTCATTGGGCTCATTAACTCCATATTGGTGGTTAAATTCATTGAAGTAGCCAATGCGGTGAATGTTCCCTACCCCATTATTGCTTCACCAGCCATTGGTTTTGCCATCCTAATGATACCATTGCTGGATACATTAAGGGTATTTTCTATTCGTATTGTAAACCGCCGGTCCCCCTTTAGCCCGGATCGCAATCACGTCCACCATTTACTCCTGGATAAAGGCCTCTCACATCGCAGTATCACTTTAATGCTGGTGACCATCAACCTGCTGGCGATCGTGGTTTCCTATGCCCTGCGTAATACCGGGTGCACCTGGATCATACTGGCCATTGTGCTGATATTTTTTAGCGGCATTGCAGCCTTGTACTATACGCGTCCCAAGCCCCGTTTGTTTGTGGCCCGTACGGTAGAATCGGAAAACAAGAATTCCAGGATCGTACCGCTTACCAAGGATACAATTTTAGAGCAGAAGAACTGAGGAAGTGAATAGTCAGTAGGAAATAGGGAATCCTAGCCTTTGAAAGTGTGGTGCCCCTAACAGCTAATACCTTCTTATTCTGTCTTCTGTATCCTGAATTTCCTGATTCTTCCTACATTTGCAGCGCATCAATATTCATACATTATGTCAGACGAGTTAAATATAATTGAAGAAACTGCGCTGGAAGCCATGGATAAGGCCATCAGTCACCTGGAAACAGAATTGATCAAGGTGCGGGCCGGCAAAGCCAACCCCAATATTGTTGATGGCATTGTGGTAGATTATTATGGAACACCCACCCCCATCAACCAGATCGGCAATATTACAGTAGCCGATGCACGTACGCTGAATATACAGCCCTGGGAAAAGAATATGTTGCAGCCTATTGAGCGTGCTATCATCAACTCCAATATTGGTATCACTCCCCAGAATGATGGCAACATCATCCGCCTGTTCATGCCGCCTTTAACGGAAGAGCGTCGCAGGGAACTCGTAAAAAGGGCACAAGGTGAGGGAGAACATTCCAAAGTGTCCATCCGCAATATCCGTCGGGATGCTATGGAGCAGGTGAAAAAGTTGCAAAAGAATGGCCTGAGCGAAGATATAGCCAAGGATTCTGAGAAGAATATTCAGGAAATGACGGACAAGTACATTTTGCTGGTAGACAAACATCTTTCTGCTAAAGAAAAAGAGATCATGACCGTATAGTTTTTTTACTATTTATTTTATACTGGCCATCCCGACTTTCAGTTGGGATGGCTTTTTTGTAGGCATACCCAGCTTTTTTATGAGCATAAAAAATAATACCTTAATTGTCTCAAACATTAACCTATGAGCAGGATCAGGCTGGAAGATATCTCTACAAGGGCGCCAAAGGACTTTGACAAGGAAACCACCAAAGCCAACACACAAGAGATCCTTGGAGAGCTGGATGAGCTGCAAAACCTGCTCTATGCCGAGTCAAAATATGCCATACTGGTCATTTTACAGGGGCCTGATGCCAGTGGCAAGGATGGTGTGATCCGCAATGTTTTCACTTCTATGAATCCCCAGGGCATTACCGTAAAATCATTTAAAACCCCTACTGCCGCCGAATTGAGCCATGATTTCCTATGGCGAGTACATGAAGCAACGCCCGCCAAAGGCATGGTGCAGGTCTTTAACCGTTCACAATACGAGGATATACTGATCACGCGGGTGCACAAATGGATCGATGATGATATGGCCCAGAAGCGCATGAAAGCCATTAATGCATTTGAAAAATTATTGCAAGAGCACAACAATACACAGATACTGAAATTCTACCTGCATGTATCGCCCGAAGAGCAGCAGGAGCGACTGCAGGAGCGCATTAAGGACCGTACGAAGCAATGGAAGTACAATGAAAACGACTTTGCGGAAGCCAAGCTGCTGAAAGAATACCGGAGCGCTTACGAAGATTGTTTTGAATTTTGTAATGACATCCCCTGGACCATTGTACCAGCTGATCAAAACTGGTACAAAGAATATGTTATAGCCTCTGCACTCTTAGCCACATTGAAGAAACTGGACATGAAATTTCCCGGGTTGAAAAAAAGCAATCAGGGATATTAAGCGATTGGATATCGCCAACGTATAAGTATACCTGTTAACAGGTCATACCTGAAATACTATACACTAAACCGACAAAATTTATTTTGTCATGGATAAGTAATTGCCATTGTTGTTTATTATATATTATTTAATTTGCTATAGTTTTTATTTCCTAACCGTTAAAAACAACTGATCATGGGATTTATCAAAGAATTTAAGGAGTTTGCTATTAAAGGAAACGTAATTGATCTGGCTGTGGGTGTAATCATTGGTGGCGCTTTTGGAAAGATCATTGATTCAGTGATCAAAGATCTTGTTATGCCATTGGTGGCCGCGGTTGTAGGTGCGCCTGATTTCAGTAATGCCTACCTGCCGTTAAAATCGGGAATACCCACTAACCTTGCCCTGGCAGACGCACAGAAGTTAGGACCTGTGTTTGCTTATGGTAATTTCATTACTGTTGCTATCAACTTCCTTTTATTGGCCATTGTCA
Source organism: uncultured Paraflavitalea sp. (assembly GCA_966211765.1). Taxonomy (GTDB): domain Bacteria; phylum Bacteroidota; class Bacteroidia; order Chitinophagales; family Chitinophagaceae; genus Paraflavitalea. The sequence continues at coordinate 68,184 of CBIHOV010000021.1, read as the reverse complement.
TTTTCCTAATGGTTAAAGCGATCAATTCCATGAAGCGTAAACAGGAAGCCGCACCTGCTGCTCCCACACCCCCTACCGCAACCGAACAATTACTGGCAGAGATACGCGACGAGTTAAAGAAAAAGAGTTAATTGAGAGCTTATCTCGGGCATTTTGAGTATCTTCAAAATAGCCTTATTCCAAACCAAACTACTATATAATATGAGAAAATCGCTTTTACTCACGGTATTCAGTGTGTCCTTCCTGATCACCTGGGGCCAGGATGCTGGTATAAAAGATATGAAAGCGCAGTCGGATAAAAAGCTGGCTGCGGATACTTCTCACCATTCAGGCTGGAAAAAAGGCGGATTGTTCACACTCAACGTAGGCCAGGGCGGTAGTAAGAACTGGGCTGCCGGCGCCGAAAAATTCTCTTTCACTACTGCTGCTTATCTCAGCGTATATGCAAACAAGAAAGCCGGAAGGTTCTATTGGGATAATAACCTCGATCTTGGATATGCCATGGTGAATACCACTTCACAGGGTGTACGTAAGACCGATGATAAGATTGACCTGTATAGCAAAGCTGGTTATGACCTTTCTAAAACAGTGAGTGTGGCAGGGGTGGTCAACTTCAGGAGCCAGTTTTCCGACGGGTTTGATTATGATTACCGGGGTAAAGGATACAAACGCAGGATCTCAGGTTTCTTTGCTCCCGCATATTTGGTAGTAGCGCCGGGTCTCGACTGGCATCCTACTGATTATTTCAGTATCTTCTTTTCTCCGATTTCTGCGCGTTGGGTATTTGTTACGAATGAGCCTAAAAGTTACTATTATCCCGCAGGCGATCCTGGTGCAGATGGCGGTGGCTTTGAAGCGCCCCTTTCTACTTACTATGGTGTAGATCCTGCCCGGGAAGTAAAAGTGGAGGCCGGCGCTTACGCATCTATCAACTTCAACAAGGAAATTCTGAAAAACGTAAGCTTTAAGAGCCGTCTCGACCTGTATTCCAATTACCTCAAAACATACCGGTTTACCCCCACAGGGCCCGACCAGTTGCAGATAACCGAGGTGAGCGCCAAACCACAAAACGTGGATGTGTTCTGGACCAATGCCATCGTGATGAAAGTGAATAAGTTCCTGAATGTTACTTATAATTTTGATCTTATATATGACGATGATGTGCGTCAGTTTGGCCCCAATAATACATCTGCGGGCACCCAGCTGAGGTCATTACTGGCTGTGGGTTTTTCTACTAAATTCTAATCAGGGATTTCCTTACATTTGTCGGCATGGTCCGAAAGGACGGTAAGCCCGAGGGTCCGGAAGAAACTTACTAACAAGCATGTTTCTTCCGGGCTTTTGGTCTGTAGCCGTGAATACCACCTTTCAGGCCCGTTATTTATCTCATAAAACGACAGAGCGTGAATCAATCCAGTTACCAGATTAAGTTGCCGCAGTTTGAAGGGCCCTTTGACCTCCTGTTATTCTTTATTGAACGGGATGAACTGGATATTTATAATATACCTATTACCAAGATCATCAAGGATTTCATGGATTTCATCCATGGCGATGAAGGATTGAATATTGAGCTGTCCAGTGAATTTATCCTCTTTGTATCCACGCTGATGCGTATCAAGGCTAAAATGTTATTGCCACGCAAGGAAATCGATGCACAGGGAAATGAGATTGACCCCCGTCAGGAATTGATTGACAAGATCCTGGAGTACAAACGCTTTAAAGAAGCATCGGTGAGAATGGCCGAAATGGAAGCCATCCGGATGCTGATGGTAAGGCGCGGTAACCTGCAGAAAGACTTGTCTTCTATCGGTGAGGAAACCGGTGAAGGCACTGAAATACAGACTATTACTCTTTTCAAATTGATGAAGACATTTGAAAAGGTGATCAAGCGGCTGGAGCAGCGCAACCTCAAGCCGGTACATACCGTGGTGCGTTATAATTATACCATGGATGAAAGCCGGGAACATATGCTGAGTTCTGTAAAGCGGGAAAAGGTGATGTCTTTTGAAAAGATCTTTGATGTCTGTCAGGATCGCATCCATGCTATTTTCCTCTTCCTCTCCATGCTCGAGCTGGTACAAATGAAATACATGACCCTCATGGTAGGGGAAGGCCGCAATAACTTCATCCTCGAATTCAACGAACACCGCGAAGAAGATACCATTTTTGATATGAAGACGCTCGACAAGGACTATTCCGCAGACGAAACACCTATCGGTGGACTGTTTGGGAATGGGCCTGTTACAAATGAGCATGCTGATGATGAACCCCCTACTGACGAACCGGCTACCGATGAGCCTCCCGCTGACGAAACGGCGTAAAATACTCCTTTAAATCTGACAGAATGGAATGGGTATAATAGTTGGTGTTTAAACGCCGAACCTATTATTTATTACCTGTTATCTATTAAAAAAGGAGTTTTTATGACTACCAGGACTGTGTCACAAATAACCGACGCTACCAATGAGCATGTAGGCCCTTTCCAGATTAAGAATGTATTGCCTTCACGCACTTTGAAGCAGGTAGACCCCTTCCTACTGATACACCATATGAAGCCCAATGAATTGAAAGCTGGCGCTGAGGTACGGCTTCCGCCCCATCCTCATGCCGGTTTTGAGGTAGTGACCTATCTGTTGGATGGCGAGTTTTTTCACCGCGACAGTAAAGGGCACGACCAGGTGGCAACTGCCGGCGATATTAACTGGATGACATCCGGCAATGGTATCGTTCATTCGGAAGGGCCTACGGCTGCTTTTTTGAAGCAGGGCGGCACAGTGCAGTTGTTACAACTGTGGATCAACTTACCTGCCGATAAGAAAACATTGGATGCTTCTTTCCGGCATTATGCTTCGGCTACACTTCCCGTGCAAACCAATGAGGGCGTATGGGTGAAAACATTGATCGGTCAATACAATGGACAAACATCGCCCATTGCTACGCATACACCCATGTTCCTACACCATGTGAAACTGAAAGCCGGGACCTTGTTTACCCTGCCCGTTGATAGTTCGTACTCTTCGGCTTTGTATATATTGGATGGAAAAATTAAGGTGTTGGGAGAAGACGTGAAGGCTGGCCAGTTGGTGGATTTCCATATTGATGGTGATCAGGTAGTGCTTACCGCCACCAGTGATGTTGACCTTATCGTTTTTGGCGGACAGCCTTTGAAAGAGAAAGTAGTAAGTTATGGACCTTTTGTGATGAATAGTTTTGAAGAAATACAAGAGGCGATCAGGAAATATGAGATTGGTAAGATGGGCGTGTTGGATTATTAATTAAAGATCCATAGCAGTATTGGCCGTGGCGATCCGTCGATCGTTGCGGCCATTTTTTTTAAGAAAGCCGGAGCTACCGTAGGGCAGCCGTCGCTCTGGCAAATGGGATAAGGATCTACTTCTGCTGCCGGTACACATTCGTGCGAATGCAATACCACAAACCTTTTGAAAGCGTTGCTGTTGGTAGAATCCTGTCCGTGTAATTTATAAGCGAGTCCAAACCTTCCTTTGTAAGCCACGCCTACTTTGTATTTCCCCAACGAAGTACAACCGCAACCCACCTCATTACTGTAGCGGCGGCCATTGAGCCATTCCTCGTTGCAGCGTCCATGGGTTACCAGTCCCGCATTGGTAATGGAATCCCTTTTCAGGTCATAAACAAATAACCTGTTCTTTCCCGATTCAATACTCATGTCGATGAGGAAACATACATCAGCATTGTATTTATTCCTGGTAGCGTAGTCCCTGGCCTGGGCAGCCCGGGAGTTTAGTTTGAGCAGGAGTTTTTTGTGCAGGGTAGCGGCCACATTGCGGTTGACTGTTTTATAAACAGGCTTCATTTTGGAATAATACCAGGCAGCACTGGCCAGCACAAAAAAGAGGATCGTGGCCAGGGCCACCAGCAGGAAACGTTTCATGATAAATGGGGTTATGGCAAATGGATCAGATGCCATACTAACGCCTCTCCATAAAGGGTAGTTAGAAAGTGCTGTTAAAGATTCCTGAAAGGTTTCTAAAAGCAGAGGTGACACCTTTTCTTCGCCACAAAAGCGAAAGGTATCACCTCTTATATGATCAGTTTGTAGCTCGCTATCCGCAGCTATTATTGCAGCAGCGTGCCTACTGTTATTTTATCTTTCATCATTTCCCGCACTGTCTGTGCAATGCCGGTGGCATCATAACCACATTCGCGGTGTAATTCTTTGAGTGTGCCATGCTCTACCAGGCGATCGGGGATACCCAGCATTTTCACGGTAGCATGGTAATTGTGCTGCGCCATGAATTCCAGTACTGCACTACCCATTCCTCCCACGATGGTACCATCTTCAATGGTAAGCACCTTGTCATATTTTTTGAACACTTCGTGTAAAAGGGCTTCATCCAGGGGCTTGGCAAAGCGCATATCATAATGCGCAGGGTTCAGGCCTTCTGTCTTCAGTTCACGGATGGCGGTGGTCGCAAAATTACCGGGGTGGCCCAGGGAAAGAATAGCGATATCGTCGCCATCTTTCAGCTTCCTGCCTTTACCGATCGTGATCTCCTCAAAGGGTGTTTTCCAATCGGGCATCACACCCTCGCCACGGGGATAGCGGATCACAAAGGGATGGTTATTGCTCTCCAGCTGTGCGGTATACATCAGGTTGCGCAATTCGCTTTCATTCATCGGTGCGCTGATCACCATATGGGGAATACAACGGAAAAAAGGAATATCATAAGCCCCATGGTGGGTGGGCCCGTCTTCTCCTACCAGACCCGCGCGGTCCAGGCAGAAGATCACCGGCAGCTTTTGTATCGCAACATCATGCACCACCTGGTCATAGGCACGTTGCATAAAGGAGGAGTAGATATTGCAAAATACCCTCAACCCCTGGGTAGCCATGCCGGCACTGAGGGTAACAGCATGCTGCTCGCAAATGCCCACATCAATAGCCCGGTCGGGCATCTGCTCCATCATGAATTTGAGGGAGGAGCCGGAAGGCATAGCGGGAGTAATGCCAAATATATTCTTGTTCTTTTCAGCCAGTTCAATAATCGTATGTCCAAATACATCCTGGTATTTGGGGGGCTGTTTGGTTTCAAAGGTCTTCTTATAGATCTCGCCGGTGATCTTATCAAACAGGCCAGGCGCATGCCATTTGGTTTGGTCTTTTTCGGCCAATGAATAACCCTTGCCCTTAACAGTTATAATGTGTAATATCTTGGGTCCGGGAATCTTTTTCAGGTCTTGCAGGGTATCTACCAACTTCGTGATATTGTGTCCGTCAATTGGCCCAAAATAACGCAGCTTCAAGGCTTCAAACAGGTTGCTGCTTTTATTGACAAACCCTTTTACGCTGTGTTCCAGCTTACTGGCCATATCCCGGGTAAATTTCTTCCCTACGGGTAATTTGCCCAGTGCCTTCCAGATATCATCTTTCAGACGGTTGTAAGTATGCGAAGTGGAGATATCCGTAAGGTATTCTTTGAGGGCGCCCACATTGGGGTCGATGCTCATGTTGTTGTCATTCAGGATGATGAGCATATCAGCGTCGGTTACCCCGGCGTGGTTCATTGCTTCGAAGGCCATACCGGCTGTCATGGAACCGTCGCCAATAACAGCTACCGATTTGCGGTTCTCACCTTTGTGTTTGGCGGCTATGGCCATTCCCAACGCTGCAGAAATTGAGGTGGAGGAATGCCCTACGCCAAAGGTGTCGTATTCACTTTCACTGCGTTTGGGAAAACCGCTCAGGCCGTTGTACTTACGGTTGGAACTGAAGTTTTCTTTGCGACCGGTCAATATTTTATGACCATATGCCTGGTGGCCTACGTCCCATACAAGCTGATCATACGGGGTATTGTAGATATAATGCAGGGCTACAGAAAGTTCTACTACGCCGAGACTGGCGCCAAAGTGACCACCGTGAACGCTCACAACGTCAATGATATACTGACGTAATTCATCACACAATTGATGCAGCTGTTCTCTGCTCAACTGCTTTACATCTGCCGGTGATTCGATCATTTTGAGTAAGGGGCCGGGAGCAATTTCCATCGGGAGAAAATTTATGGCTCAAAAATACTACTTTATCGCTTGAAATTCAGGGAATCGGGCATTCCCTGGCCGGATAGCCCATTTCGCTGGCGGCCGCAGTATCAGGCAAGGTTGGAATTGAGGCGCCAATTTGATATATTCGATTGATTTTTAATAGAATGACGTACATTGAGAGGCAAAAATGGCGGTATGTGCCTGCCGATAGCCCGGCTATTTAAGCCATATATCCAAAATACGGTAGGAGGGCTACCCAAATGTATAGTTTTGCTTAGACCCAAATTCTGAGATGGCGAAAAGAAATTCATATTACTGGCTTTGCCAGATAGGTGGCTGGGGCCTGGTAGGTCTTTCCATGTTGTTCTATGCTTTTACTTTCAAAGAGGAAATATCAAACGCATATCTCTACCGGATACTCATCTACATCGTATCGGGTATTGTAAGTACACATATTCTGCGGGAGTTTCTCAAACGTACCAATTGGTTGTTACTACCTATTGAAAAGATGGTAACCCGGTTGGCCGCCGCTGTGATCATTACCAGTATCCTTTATGGCTTATTGGTATTGGGCGCTTATGAAGCGTTTAAATTCGAAAACAAGAATAAGCTCGATTTCTCCACCCGCCTGTTTGCCAATGTGCTGAACATTGGTATTTTCATGATCCCCTGGATCCTGCTGTATTATTTCTACCATTACATTGAAAAAAGCCGTCGTCAGCAGGTGGATACTTTAAAGCTGGAATCACTGGTAAAAGAGTTGGAGCTGAAGACCATCAAATCGCATATCAATCCGCATTTTATTTTTAACGCGCTCAACAGTATACGGGCGTTGATCGATGAAAATCCCAACCGCGCCAGGAATGCCATTACTGAGCTGAGTAATATCCTGCGCAGCAGCATGCAGGCCGAGAAACTGGAAACCGTTCCTTTTGAGAAAGAACTCAATATTGTGAAGGATTACCTGGCCCTGGAATACATACGTTTTGAAGACCGTCTCCGCATTGAATACCAGATAGATGAAGATACCCTCGACCAACCGGTGCCGCCCATGATGCTGCAAACGCTGGTGGAAAATGCCATCAAACATGGTATCGGTAAACAGATCAGCGGTGGTGTTGTAAAAGTGATCTCCGATTTCAAGAATGATTTCCATGAGCTCATTGTTTTGAATTCAGGCTCGCTGAATGGTGGCCATATCAATGGGGATGGATTTGGACTCTCCAGCACCAAAAACAGGCTGCAGTTATTATTTGGTGAAAAAGCTAACTTTGAAATCAAACAGGTAGATGCCGGATTGGTAGAAGCGCGGATTTTAATTCCTGTTGAAATAAAATAATGGATGTATGATCAAAGCGATTATTATTGATGATGAAAGGCTTGCAAGGAATGAACTGAAGAAGCTGTTGATGGAATTTCCCGAAATTGAAGTGGTGGCAGAAGCAGCCAATGCCGGAGAAGGTATTGAAAAGATTGAACATATCAACCCCGATCTGGTATTCCTCGATATACAAATGCCTGGTAAAACAGGTTTTGATATGCTGTCCGAGCTGGACAGGACCCCCAATGTGATCTTCACGACGGCTTATGATGAGTATGCACTCAAAGCCTTTGAAGTCAATGCACTGGACTATCTGCTGAAGCCGGTAGAACCCAAGCGGCTGGCAGATGCTATCCAGAAGCTTCATATGCAGGATGAGCGGGGAGAGACCAATCCCTTACCGCTCAATGTGAACCGTTCCATACTGAGTGAAAATGACCAGGTGTTTGTAAAGGATGGAGAGCGTTGCTGGTTTGTAAAACTGTCGGATATCCGTTTATTTGAAAGTGTAGGCAATTATGCCAAAGTATATTTCGGCCCCAATAAGCCACTCATCTTAAAATCACTCAATGCCCTGGAAGAAAGGCTGGATGAGAAAACCTTTTTCAGGGCCAATCGCAAGCATATTGTCAACCTCCGGTTGATCGATAAGATCGAACCCTATTTCAATGGCGGCCTGCTGCTGGAATTGAAGGGAGGCGAAAAGATTGAAGTGAGCCGCCGGCAGACGGTGAAATTCAAAGAAATGATGAGCCTTTAGCGATTCCGGATCCCGGATGTAGTATTTATAATTGCTCCGCGTTTAATAATAGCCTATCATTGGTTGCAGGCAAGCCTGGTAACAGGCTGTTTTTTTAGATGTACCCCACGCTCAATAAACCTAAATCTTATATTTATTACATGATTAAGAAAATAGTATGTTCTGGTGCCCTTCTTGTTATAGGCCACCTCGGTTTTTCCCAATCCATTGACGAGCTTATTAATGTTACGGAAGTAGAACGTGTGGAACGTGCACTTTCGGCTGATGATATGCAGGGGCGCAAACCATTCACGCCCGGTATCGATAAGGCGGCTGCTTTCATAGCCGGGGAGTTTAAAAAAGCAGGCTTGAAACCTGTTGATAAGAAATCCTACCTCCAGTCTTTTAACATGCTGCGTATCAAATTTGCTTCAGCAAAAGGTACACTGAATGGCAAGACAGTTGATGAAAAGGATATCCTTGCTTTATCCGACAAGCCCGTACTGGCCATTACTGAAGCTTCGAAATACGAAAAGGTACAAGTATCTAAAGACAGTCTTTACCCCGTGTATGTACGTCTTTCCAGTGCCCCGGGCAATTACCTGCTGGTAGTGGATACAAGTGCCAGGAGCTTATTCAACAACCTCAGGCGCCGCTCTACCTTGTTTGCTCCTGCTTCCCGTATCGTAGCCCTGCTTACTACGGAAGACCCTGCCACTTACAGCATTGAGTACAACCAGGAGGTAACAGCCATGCCATTGAACAATGTGGTGGGTATATTGCCAGGTAAAAGCAAGAAAAAGGAATACGTGATCTTCTCCGGCCACTATGACCACCTGGGTATTGGCAGGGCCAATGCTGCCGGCGATTCCATCTACAACGGCGCCAATGATGATGCTGCCGGTACCACAGCGGTTATTATGCTGGCACATTATTTTGCAAAGCAAAAGAACAATGAACGTACCATCGTGTTTGCTGCCTTCACGGCGGAAGAATCCGGTGGTTTCGGATCCCAACATTTTTCCCGCCAGTTTGAGCCCGATAAAGTAATGGCTATGTTCAATATTGAAATGATTGGTACAGATAGCAAGTGGGGCAATAATTCTGCCTATATCACCGGTTATGAAAAAACCGATATGGGAAAGATCCTTGAGAAGAACCTTGAAGGGACCAATTTCAAATTCTATCCTGATCCATATCCTGAGCAGCAGTTATTTTACCGGTCGGATAATGCTACCCTGGCCAGACTGGGCGTGCCGGCACATACGATTTCAACATCCAAAATGGATAGTGAGAAAAATTACCATACACAAGAGGATGAAATCGAAACGCTGGACCTGAAGAATATGACGGAGATCATTAAGGCCATTGCCTTCAGTTCCACTTCCATTGTGGCTGGAAAGGATACACCTTCCAGGGTGGAGGCAAGCGCGTTGAAGAGATAATCATTGACCAATATAGATTGACCAAAACAGGTCAACAAAAGAGGTGACACCTTTCCCTTGCGAAGCAAACGAAGGTGTCACCTCTTCTGTTTTATTTAAGCATGCCGTTGATCTTCTTTACCAGCTTCGATCTGGAACTGGGCCGGAGGGCTTCACCATCGGCTACCTTCCCATCTTTATCCACCAGTACATAACGTGGTATACCCACTAAATTGAATTTTTGGGACAGCAGTATGCCATCCTTTTCATTGGCAAAATAATGTGCTCCTTCAATGCCCATTTCTTTGATGGTATATTCCCAGGATTGCTTGCTGCAGCTGAGGCCAATATAAAGGAACACAACATCCTTGCCGGCCATTTCTTTCTGTAACTCCTTTGAATGCGGCATTTCGCGCATACAGGGCCCACACCAGGGTGCCCAGAAATCAATGTACACTACTTTGCCTTTGTAGGGTTTCATCAGTTCGTCGAAAAAATGCTCACTGGTCGTGTCAATGGATTTGTGGAAGACCGGATTGATCCGGAAAGCCAGGTTATTGCCTGAAAAACTTTCGCTGCGGGTAAAGGGTATCCCACCTAAGTCGATCCTGCTGAAGGCATTGAGCGGGGAAGGGGAATAGGCCTGCAGCAAAAAAGCACCTGATATGGCCAGCAGGAACAGGGAAGGGTTTTTCATATTGATGGTTGGGTTATTGACAATTGATGTATCAAAATAGGCGTTTTGCCGGGAAGCCGCAAGTAAGTTTTTGTTAATATCAATCACTTGAAAATCAACACCAACGGACCTGTATTACAAAAAGCTGTATATTTATTCATCATTTAAAGCCAATCCGGTCACATTTTTGAAGGATAAGCTTTATTTTACTAACCTTAAAAGTATTTATTATGGCAGATGTTCAATTGACTGCATACAATGTAAAGACAAAGGAGAAAGGTGTGCCTATTCAGGATGCAGTGATTACTAAAACCGCCAAGGGAGCTTATATGGCACAAGGGAATGATGGTAAGGGTAATAAACTCACTACCCTGCTGGGTGAAGAGAAAGCCCTTGCAGCTATTGCAGCTGGTGTGGCAAAAAAAGGCTGGGAATAACTATTAGGGATTCTATTCAGCACTGCGCCGGATATATCCACCGATAGCATAAAAGCTTTTACTGTACTATCGTCATAAGGTCGTTCGAAAGAATGGCTGTTGATTAAAACACGGTCTGATCGTTACTGGTCCGACCGTGTTTTCTTTGTAGAAGGGGATAAATATAATTTAACACTAATCTAACCGGGAGCTGCTGCGCACATGAGATCCTGCCTGCTATATACGCTGCTGTTGCTATTATTCAGTGTTGCAGTTACTGCGCAGTCCAATGATAATTATTTCCCCAATGGTTCTGCTTTCCGGGAGAACTGTAACTGCTACACCCTTACCAATGAACAGGGCACCCAATCCGGTTCTGTGTGGAATAAAATCAAAATCGATCTTACGCAATCTTTTGATTACAAATTCAACATCAACCTCGGAACCCGCGATGCGGATGGGGCCGATGGGATGGTATTTGTATTACAAAATATTAGCCTTAGCATTGGAACAACAGGCGAAGGCATGGGATTTAGTGGCGTAACGCCTTCAATCGGAATTCCCATTGATACCTGGCAAAACGGCAATCAGAACGATCCTGCCTTTGACCATATATCCATTAACCGCGATGGCGATGTTAACCATACTTCTGCCAATAACCTGGCCGGACCGGTAAGCGCCATTTCGGGCAACAACAATATTGAAGATGGCCAGTGGCACACCCTTCGTATTACCTGGAATGCTGTTACCAAATCAATATCGGCACAGATTGACGGGGTAGATCGTGTGCAGGCTACGATTGACCTGGTAGCGCAGGTATTCAATAATAACCCTATTGTTTATTGGGGATTTACAGCAGGTACCGGCGGCTCCTATAACCGCCAACGTTTTTGTACTTCCCTCAACCCGGGCTTTGCCCTGCAACCCAACCAGCTCACCTGCTTTCCCACCTCCCTGCAGTTCAATGACAATTCCATTTCATTCGGTACTATTTTAAAATGGTATTGGGATTTTGGCGACGGCACCAAGGATTCTGTACAAACGCCCGACCCGCATGCATATGCCGCGCCAGGCATTTACCAAGTGAAGCTGAACATATTTGGGAATGATGGTTGTTTGTCTGATACTTTTAAAACAACCATTGTAGTAGGTTCAAAACCGGTAGCCAATTTCGGACCATCCCCACCTCCCTACTGTAATGAAGAGATAGTGGCTTTCTCCGATTCTTCCAAAGTGCAATATGGAAGCATCAATAGTTGGGAATGGAAAATAGACAATGGGCCACCCCTCGTGCAAACTACCCCCGGCTATCAGCAGCCCTTTGCCTATGGCCCGCACGCAATCACGCTGCAGGTAAAAACAAAAGAGGGCTGTATATCAGATCCCATTACCAGGCCGCTCTCTATGTTTCCCTCACCTGCAGTAGACATGAGCTTTTCCGATACCTGCTTTCGTGTGCCCGCGCTGTTGACCGGTACCAATCTTACCCCGGCTATTTCTATACAACAATGGTATTGGAAGCCGGGAGATGGAACACTCGACAGCAGTGCCAGCATTCAACATACTTACAATAATGGTGGTCTGTATACAGTTAAGCTCTATGCCGTGGCTGATAATGGCTGTCATTCCGATACGATAGAAAAACCGATCAGTATCTATGAAACGCATGCTTTTGCAGGCAATGATACCGTGGTTACGGACAATCATCCGCTGCCCCTGAACGGCTCTGGCGGAATATTGTATAGCTGGTCGCCACCCGATGGGTTAAGTGATCCTGCCATCGCCAATCCCATTGCACTGATCAAAAAAAGCACTGCATATGTGCTTACGGCCTATACGCCGATGGGATGCGCCACCACCGATACCATCAGGATCAAGGTGTTTAAAGGGCCGGCCATCTATATTCCCAATGTCTTTTCACCCAACGGCGATAACCGGAACGATCGCTTTCGGATGACAGCAGTAGGCATCACCAATATTTATTACTTCCGCATTTTTAACCGCTACGGACAAGTGGTGTACAATTCCACCAATCCCAAAGACGGGTGGGATGGTACTATTAATGGCCAGCCCCAGCCTACAGGTACTTATGTGTGGATGGTAAGTGGTAAAGACTTTGCCGGACAGCTGCATGAGCAAAAAGGCGCATTCATGCTGGTGCGGTAAAGTAGTAACAGAGGTAAGCACATAAGTAGAAAGGCATATCTTAAATCAGATGCTGATTTTTCCGGAAAGTTTAGGCGCTTTGCAGGTTGTTATCCTTTCTTCCCCAATATGAAATCCACACCAAACGTAAATGAGCTCATCAGGGTAATGTATGCATTGGAAGTCCTGGAGGTGGGAGATCCCTCATATTTGTTCCTGCTGTAGGAATATCCTAGTCCACCAAAATCTACATTGATCAATAATTTAGGCAAAGCCTGGTAATAAAGGCCTGGTATAACAGTGGCAACATACCGGGTGGAAGAGGTCTTGTATTTATCGCCGACTGCATTTTTATTGACATTTTTCCCGAAGTAAATACCGCCATTGGTCTCTACATACCAGCCCAGCTGTTTTTTGATGGGCATGTACTTTCTCCAGAATAACGAAGTACCAATACTCATTTCAGTGGTTTTGGCGATGGAGGTTTCAGACTTGACCGTTGAATAGGTAACGGCAGCCCGAAGGCCAAGGACTGAATTTTGCCCTATGCCAAACGCTATACGGGGCGAAAGATTGGTATTGGAGGTGGAAGAAGATACTTGATCACTATTCCAGTAATTAAACCCCGCCGTGGCGCCTAATAATATATCGCCTTTTTGTATTTGAGCGGTAAGGGTTGCGGTGGAGGAAATAGTAATAACAAGTAAGAGTAGAGTTTGTCTTTTCATAAAAAGTGTTTTGTGTTCCACAAATATGAAAAGCAAAAAGGAAGTAAAGAATAGTCCTTACTTCCTTTCACACAGATTTATGTTAAGTAAATCAGAATGTTAACAGCATTAACTGATAGAGCCGTAGCCCATATAACTATGTAGCACAGGTGGTAACTCTATGCCGGTTTCTGCCTGGTTATTTTCCAGCAGGCAGGCCAGTATACGGGGAAGCGCCAGTGAACTTCCGTTGAGGGAGTGCACCAGTTGGTTTTTACCATTGCCATCCTTGAAGCGTACTTTCAGGCGATTGGTTTGGTAGGCTTCAAAGTTCGAAACAGAACTTACTTCCAGCCACTTTTCCTGGGCAGCGCTGAATACTTCAAAATCGTAGGTCTGTGCCGATGTAAAACCCATATCGCCGCCACAGAGGTTCAGGATGCGGTAAGGCAACTTGAGAGATTGCAGCAGTTTTTCTATATGGTTCACCATTTCTTCCAATACTTCATAGCTCTTATCGGGATGTACCAGTTGTACCACCTCTACCTTGTCAAACTGGTGCAGGCGGTTCAGTCCACGTACATCTTTGCCATAGCTACCGGCTTCGCGACGAAAGCAGGGTGTATAGGCTGTCATCTTCACAGGCAGGTCGGCTTCTTTCAGTAATTCGTCGCGGTAGATATTTGTCACCGGTACCTCAGCGGTAGGGATCAGGTAAAAATTATCTTCTGTTACAAAATACATCTGGCCTTCTTTGTCGGGCAACTGGCCGGTACCAAAAGCGGAAGCTTCATTGACCATAAAGGGGGGCATGTACTCTGTGTAACCAGCGGCTGTATTATAATCCAGGAAATACTGGATCAATGCCCGTTGCAGTTTGGCCCCTTTGCCAATATAGACCGGGAAACCGCTGCCCGTAATTTTATTGCCCAGTTCAAAATCAATGATATTGTATTTTTTGGCCAGGTCCCAATGCGGAACAGCGCCATTGTGTAAAGTAGGTATCTGACCTCCTTCACGCACCAGCACATTCTCTTCCGGGGTTTTGCCGGGAGGTACTTTGGCCGATGGCAGGTTGGGAAGTTTTACAATGGTATCCTGCAATTGCTTTTCCACCACTGCCAGGCGGTCGGCAATAGGCTGCTGAGCCAATTTTAAGGTGGCTACTTCCTGCTTTTTGGCATCCGCCTCTGCTTTTTGCCCTTTGGCCATCAGTTGGCCAATCTCTTTGGCCGAGCTGTTTAATTTCGATTGCGCGTTTTCTGATTCAAGCTGCAATTTTTTACGTTCATCATCCAGCGAAATAATTTCATCCACCAGTTGAAGGTCTTTAAAGTTCTTGATCGTCAGTCGTTCCTTTACCAGTTCAGTGTGCTGGCGTATAAATGCTACCTGTAACATCGCAATTCAAATTTGGGCAAAGATAATCGCGGATTGATGGATTTTGGGGATTGCGTCGATATTTTACCGGGTATAAGTTAATGGCGGCTATTACTGTATATCAGTGGAGGCTTTTTTATAAACATCCGGGTTGCGGATCTGCATAAAAACGTCGGGGTTGGGAAGGGGTGTAAATCCAAATTGGGCATACAGGCCATGCGCATCGCGGGTACCCAGTTCAAAACGCCGTAAGCCTTGCAGATCGGGGTAATCCAGTATCACTTTTACCAACCATTTGCTCAAACCCTTACCGCGGTATCCCTCATCAATAAATACATCCGCCAGGTAAGCATAGGTGGCCAGGTCGGAAATCACCCGGGCAAAGCCGATCTGTTGCTGCCCTTTGTAAACCCCAAAACACAGGGACCCTTGAATGGATCGCTGTACCGTATGAATGGGAATACCTTCCGCCCAATAAGATCTGGTGAGGAATTGATGGATATAGGGAATGTTTAATGTGTCTTTGTCGGTGGAGATGGTATAATCTTCCTTGGTAGCTAATGTCATCTGCATGGCTTTGTACAAAAATAAGTATTGAAACCAAGCTGCGATTGCTGAGCTACAAGCTGCGGGTCAATACGGTAGGAGGTGTCGATTGCCCGCAGCTTGTTGCCGAAGCTTCACTGTCTCGCAGCTCGTGGCTTGCATTCCTTATCTTTGCGCCATGCAAATACAGGATGATCTGCAGAGTCGCTGGTGGAACCTCGAAGCCAGCCTGGTAGAGCGGTTTGGAAAAAAGCCGGATCTGGAAACAGTTTTATTTCTGATCGGTATCCAGGAGTTTGGGGATATACGCCCCAAGTTCACCAAGGAACAGAAACAGGATCTTATACATGTTGCCATATGTTCCCTGCTGTCGCAAAGCGGGTTTTATGAACTCGAATCGGTGGACGAAGATGGGTGGCCGCATTTTAAGCAATTGAGAGCCTTGCCGGAATACAATCCGATAGAACAGGAAAATTTTCTAAAAGACCATATTTTATTATACTTTCAGCAGAACGGGTTTCAATAGTCCGTTGCGGTATCCCGCTAACACCTAAAAGCTAACGGCAAAAAGCTATTCATGTACAAATTACTTATCCTGGCAGGATTGGCCATGGTTACTGCCTCCTGCAATCCCTGGTTAGGCAATGGGCTACGTAAGAATGACAGGCGCAAGGACGTGGAAATCCTGACCGATAAAGGCACTATGGTCATTCGCTTATCCGATAGCACCCCCCTCCACCGCGACAATTTCCTCAAATTGGTAAGACAGGGCTTTTATGATAGTATCCTGTTTCACCGGGTGATCCGAAATTTTATGGTACAGGCCGGCGATCCCAACAGCAAGCGGTCTAAGCCCGGCGAATCCCTGGGCGATGGCGGACCGGAATACACCATTCCGGCTGAGTTCAGGACCGGTATGTTCCACAAAAAGGGGATGGTGGCAGCCGCCCGCACCGGCGACAATATCAACCCTCAGCGGGCCAGCAGCGGCGCCCAGTTTTATATTGTACAGGGAAAAATATTCACCGATGTAGGGCTGGACTCCGTGGAGAAATTCAGGCTCAAAGGCCGGAAATTGCCTGCTGCTCACCGGGAGGTCTATAAAACCCTGGGTGGCGCCCCGCACCTCGACCAGAATTATACCATTTTTGGAGAAGTGATCAAAGGGCTTCCTGTTATCGACAGTATTGCCACGGTGCCTACCAGTGGCCGTGATGGGGGCGACAGGCCCCTGCAGGATGTAAGGATCATCAAAGCACGCCTGGTAAAAAGAAAATAAAGGAAGTCAGTCGGCAAGTCCGGAACCCGGTAAGTCCGACAGAAAGAAGCTCTGGAAGTCTGCTCTAAAGGAAGTTTTTACTTTCGGACTTCCCGTCTTATCGTCTTTCCGACTTTTCCTGTAATATTGCAACACAAAATTCAACAGCATGAACATTCCCGCAAATCTTCGCTATACCAAGGACCACGAATGGGTGTTATTGGAAGGCAATACAGCAACGATAGGCATTACAGATTTTGCACAAGGAGAATTGGGCGATATTGTGTACGTGGATATCAGCACGGTGGGCAAAACGCTGGGAGCAGAAGAGGTGTTTGGGACCGTGGAAGCGGTTAAAACGGTATCTGACCTGTTTTTGCCTGTAGCGGGTACCATTGCAGGGATCAACCCTGCACTCGATGGTGCACCCGAACTGGTGAATTCCGACCCCTATGGTGAAGGATGGATGGTAAAAGTGACCGTTAGCAACCCGGCCGATGTAGACGGATTGCTGGATGCGGCTGCTTATGGAAAATTAGTAGGGGCATAAAAATCCAACGATACTTAAATTACGTTTATAAAAGAGTGGTTCATTCCACTCTTTTTTAGTTAAATTGAGCATCGCTTTGGGTAAAACACATTATTGAGCGCCATTCCTACATATACGGAACAGGAACTGGTCTCCCTGCTTAAAAACAGGGATAATAAGGCTTTTGGTTATCTCTACGATCATTATTCTGGCGCTTTATACAGCATCATATTGCAGATATTGAACGATACGGAGCTTGCCAACGACGTATTGCAGGATGTTTTTGTCAATATCTGGCGAAAAATAGAAAGCTATGACTCCACGAAAGGGCGGCTATTTACGTGGATGCTCAATATTGCCCGCAATGCTTCTATTGATACGCTTCGTTCCAAAACCTACCAAAACGACCGGAAAAACCAATCTATGGATAACCAGGGTGAAGAACCCCTGGTAGCGCTTGTTACTCAAGTGAATGTAGACAATATAGGATTCAGAAAAGTGTTGACCCAATTGAGGGATGAACAACGTTTATTAATTGATCTGGCTTATTTTAAAGGTTACACACATGAGGAAATTGCGGAAATGGAAAACCTTCCGCTTGGCACTGTGAAAACACGCATCAGAAGTGCATTGATTCAATTAAGGGGATTTTTAAAGTGAATATAAAAGAATACATATCAAGTGGCATAGTACAAAGCTATGTATTGGACCAGGCAGATGCAGCCGAACGTGCAGAGTTTGAAAAGCTAAGCGCCCAATACCCCGAGCTTATTGCCGAACGCAAAGCCTTCGAGAATGCCCTCGAAAAATTCGCTTTGCAAAATGCGGTTGTACCACCGCGACAGGTTAAGGACGGATTTTTAGAAGCTATTCAGAACCCTTCTATAAATCAATCTAAAGTCATCACAATGGAACAACACTCAAACGTTCGAAAGAACGGCGGATTGCGTTTTATGGCCGCTGCCTCTGTGGTTTTACTGCTCGCTTGCGCATGGTTTGCCTATCAGTTCTACAACCAGGCTACCGAACTAAGAACTTCTAACAGCGATTTACAAACCAGGCTCGATTCAGCCGAAAACACCCTGAACAAGATCGCTGATGAACAGAAACTGATCAAAGATCCAAACGTTACCGTAGTGAACATGGTGGGCTCAACCGCTGCACCACAATCCTCTGCCAACGTATTTTGGGATACCGCTTCTGCTTCCGTATTCCTGATGGTCAAGAACATGCCCAAACTGCCTACCGATCAGCAATACCAGTTATGGGCGCTGATAGAAGGCAAGCCAAAAAGCCTTGGTGTATTTGATTCACTGCAAACCAATGTTGTCCTTAAAATGGACAATACCAAGAAAGCAGATGCCTTTGCCATTACAATAGAAAAGAAAGGTGGCAATCCTTCTCCTACACTGGAAAAAATGCAGTCCTCCGGGCGAACGAAAGCGCCTCTATAAAACATTATAGCAGATTAATCCCTGCTCACTGGTCTTGCAGTAGTCCGCTTCGGCGGAATGCGCAAGACCTTTCTCTTTTTAAGCACCTCTTTTTGATTTATCTTTCCGGCAGTATGCAATCACTTTTACAAAAACTTTGCTCAAGGAAGTTACTCCCTATAGGCTGGACCATTATTACCATTGTTCTTCTATGCCTGCCAGGCTCTTCCATTCCGGGAGACAACTTTGCCGACATCCCCAATCTTGATAAAGTCGTGCATGTAATACTCTTTGGAGGGATCGTGCTCTTCTGGGGAGCACATTATGCCTTTAGACCCGAAAGGCCCCAGGGCTGGCAAAAACTGGTTATTTTATTGGCTATTTTGAGTACCGGACTGGGAATTGTCCTTGAATATGTACAGTTTTACTACATTCCCCTGCGCAGTTTTGACAGGGGCGATATTGTGGCAGATGCTTCCGGCGCCATTGCCGCCATGCTTTTTGTGCTGTTTCTATCTCCTAAACAAGCAGTTAAATACTGATATACAGTTTATTACAAAAAAAATGGCCCTTGTAGAAACAAGGGCCGTAACCAAAACTAACTGCTTATGAGAAAATTGACTGCTTTATGTAAGTCTTTAAAAAAGAACTTCAATATAGTAACGCAAATCCGATGCCATTAGTATGATCCCCGCCGTTAAAGAAGGTTTAAAACCAGTACCGGGATTTGCTGAAAAAGATCGAAAGAAAGAGCTCAATTGTTTGACATCACAAAGGAACGACCCCTGAATATATTTTCCATTCACTTTATGGATTTTTTCAAAATGTTAACATTCTACAGCAGCTAAATCATGATTTAATAGGCTATTTCAAGTGGTTTTACTACACCTATCTATTAAAAGAATATTAAACTTGCTCGGTTTGCCCATACTAACGGCTGAAAAAGCCTTTCACTGAGTCGAGCAGGTTACCACCTTGCCCACCTGAGAACATCGCCATTACATCCTGCAGGTCTGTATCTCCATCACCATCTTTATCAAGTCCTCCCTGTGTTACTTTACCCAGCAATCCCTGGATATTTACTCCTTCCGACTTTCCTCCGGACAACTGATTGAATATGCCTTGTATGTCAAAGCTGTTGTCGGCCGGGTCATTCGTTTTGCTTACCAGCTTCTGCAAAACATTCGGTACCAGGTTGCCCGCAATTCCACTGGCAGCTTGTTGATCAAAGCCAAATTTGTTCATAAGTTGCTGGATCACATTACCCGAAAGGTTTTGCACCACTGGATTATTGCCTGTGGGCGCATCCTGTCCGCCAAACAGCTTCAATACATCCTTCAGGCCGCCTGAGGAAAGAGCATCCTGTAGTCCGCCTGCAATGGATTGACCGGTAGCTGAAATGACTTCTTCATTACGTTCATTTGGCACCGTGGGATTGTTGATAATGGCATCGCCTGCCTGCTCACGTACGAGGTTGATCAGATTGTCTAACATAAACGATGTGTTTAAAAATGATGAAGTTGGTTTATATCCATGACATCCACAGCCACTGTGCATGGGGAACAGCTGTTGCGGCATTTATACTATGAAAGTACTCCAAATCCTGCTCACAATAGGTCAGGCGAAATATTGTGAGCAGGATTGGTGTTATACAGTAAGATCGTGCAGAGTCAGTAATGAGAGTATGCTGCTGCCTTTAGTCTTGCTTAGTCATTTTTTCGGCATTTTCGGCAAACTGCAAGGCTTCTAAGAATTCATTGATATTCCCGTTCATAACATCGTCGAGGTTATAAACAGTCAACCCGATCCGGTGATCGGTAACCCGGCCCTGGGGGTAATTGTAGGTACGGATCTTGGCACTGCGGTCGCCGGTACTTACCAGGCTTTTACGGTGCCGGGCAATTTCATCTTCCTGCTTACGCACCTGCTCCTCATATAATCTGGTACGCATCATTTGCATGGCCTTTTCACGGTTGCCAAGCTGCGACCGTTCTGTCTGGCACACTACTACCGTGCCGGTTGGAATATGCGTGAGCATTACCTTGGTTTCTACCTTGTTTACGTTCTGTCCACCGGCGCCACCGCTTCGGGCTGTTTCCATTTTCACATCTGCCGGGTTCAGTTCAAAGTCTACTTCTTCGGCTTCCGGCATCACAGCTACCGTAGCAGCTGAAGTATGTACACGGCCTGAACCTTCTGTATCCGGTACTCGCTGTACCCGGTGAACGCCGCTTTCAAATTTCAGGGTGCCATAAACATCATCTCCTGTTACTTCCAGCTGCACCTCTTTATACCCTCCTACCGTTCCTTCTGTTTCACTCAGGATAGCCGTCTTCCAGCCCCTGCGTTCGCAATAACGAAGGTACATGCGCAGCAGGTTGCCGGCAAATAGACTGGCTTCATCACCACCGGTGCCTCCCCTGATCTCTATGATCACATTCTTCTGATCCTGCGGATCTTTGGGTATCAGCAATTGACGTATCTCAGCTTCCAGCTTCGTTTTCCTTTCTTCCAGCAAGGGCAGTTCTTCCTTGGCCAATTCGCGCAATTCATCATCGTCGCCCTTCATGGCGGCCCGGTAGCTCTCCAGGTCATTCAATACCTCTTTATATTGCGTTTGGGCCGTTACTATCTTTTCCAGGTTGCGGTACTCCTTGCTCAATTCGGTAAATTTCCTGTTATCACTTACAATAGCAGGATTGGTCAATGCTACTCCAAGATCTTCAAATCGGGCCCTGATCGCGTCCAGTTTGTCTAACATGTTTGCTGTATTTTTACGAAATCCTGAGAGGTGGTCCGGTTGATGCCAACACTTACCCCTTCAGAACGTTAATCCCTGGTTATAAAGGCTTGCAAAGTTAATCGTTTGTCGTGATTTGCTTTTCAAATTATCAGCAGCTTTTGCCTGATCACAACTATAAGCAGGCGAGCAGGTTAGAATGTAGTTTATATGGGGTACAGAAAATTCACCGCCGAATATTTATTTACCGGTAGCCACCTATTGGCAAACCAGGTGCTGGTCACTGATGAGAAAGGTACTGTTGAGGCCATTATCGCTGCTGCCGAAGCCGGGAGCGACCTGCAAACCCTACCCGGCATCCTGGCGCCAGGCTTTGTCAACGCCCATTGCCACCTGGAACTCAGTCATATGAAAGGGGCTATAGAGCCGCATACAGGAATGATCGACTTCCTGTTGGCCGTGATGGGCCGGCGCTTTGTTCCGGAGGAAATAATCCTGCAGGCCATCGCCGATGCAGAAACCGCTATGTTTCAAAACGGAATTGTAGCCGTAGGAGATATCTGCAATACTGCCCATACCCTCCCCCAAAAAATACAGCAGCGCCTTTATTACCACAACTTTATTGAGGCTACCGGGTTCATAGCAGCTACCGCCCCTGCCCGGTTTGATGCTGCCAGGGAGGTTTGGGATCGCTTTAGGAAGGCTGGTGACGCCGGCGCCCAAAATAATTCCCTGGTTCCCCATGCACCTTATTCCGTTTCCCCCGCTTTGTTTGAGCTCATCACCGGATTGGAAGGCAATGACCTGCTCACCTTACATAACCAGGAAAGTGAAGACGAAGAAGCATTTTTCAAAAACGGTACCGGTGGTTTCCTTCGCTTGTACCAGGCCCTGGGCTTGGATATTTCATTTTATAAGCCGGCTGGCAAAAGCAGCCTCCAAACCTGCCTGCCCAGGTTTCATAAAGAGCAAGCGCTTTTATTGGTGCACAATGTGATGACCAGCGAAGCCGATCTGCAATTTATCCGCGATCAGCAGTCGCTGCTGCCGGATTGCCATTTTTGTCTTTGTCCCAATGCCAACCTGTATATTGGCAATGGACTTCCCGATATAGCCCTTTTGCGTCGTTACGAAGTGCCCCTGGTGATCGGTACCGATAGCCTGGCCTCCAATCGTCAACTGAGTATATTGGACGAATTAAAAACACTCCGGCTTCATCATCCGGAAATACCGGTGGAAGAGCTCTTGCAATGGGCTACCCTCAATGGAGCAAAAGCATTGGGCATCCAATCCCGCTTTGGCAGCTTTGAAAAAGGGAAAACACCCGGTATTTTGATTTTGGAGAATGATCTAAGTAAAGTGCAAAGATTGCTATAGGTGCCAATCAGCAACCAGTCACCGACTCCTAACTCCCGACTCTGAGCCCCGGACTCCAGGTACTAGCCCAGCACTTCCTGTAGCACCGGCAAAGTCTTCAATGCTCCAAAATCGGGCACATGCAACGCATAAAAAGTCTGGTAGGCATGTAGCAATACCCGCCTCACCTCTTTGTTCAGCTGTATCTGTTTCAACTCATGCGGTTGCATTACTTTCAATAATTGAGAAGTGATAAAACTGTATTGACCTTGCAGGAAATAGGGGTGTATCGGATGATCATGCACAAACTCGCCTTCCTGCAGGTCGAGGAAAGGATGTTCCTCCGAATAATCGTCACTAAAACGGAAGCCATAAAAGCTCGTAAGGTGCAGCGCAAAGAATAGCGAGAAGTTGGCTGTTATCTGATCGTCTGCTTCATCCAGGTGCAGGAAAGCATCTTCAATAAAATGAAACAGGTCGGGATTGGCCTCTGGTTGCTTCAGGGTCTTTTGTAATAGTTCTACCATGAACAAGGCAACCGAATTCTTAACCACATTGAAAAACAGGTGCTGGTAAATATAGCCCCATTTGAACTCCTTGATGCGTTGCAGGTTCTTCAGGTCATTGTGGTATACCACCAGGTCCAGTATGGCTGCCGGTTGGAATAAGTTGGCCTTGCCCGGCCCTTTTTTAGAAGAAGTTCTAACTCCATTCACCAGGTACGATTGTGTTCCAAACAGCTCAGTATAGATGGTTACGATGAGGCTCGTTTCACCATACTTTACTGTTCTCAATACAATACCCTTGGTTGAATGGATCATTTTTTTATGAATACTATTTTGGTCACCGTTTTCTCTTGTTTGTTATCGTCGCTTACCAATACCAGGTACACGCCGGTTGAAATCGTCCTTCCTTTATAATCTTTTCCGTTCCACACCGCTTGCCCACCCAGCGCCCTTGTTTGAAATACCAGCCTGCCATCCATTTCAGCTATTTTAACGATTGCATTGTTGGCTACACCCCGGATGGCGATGGAGCCCGTATACCCAGGCGGTACAGGATTGGGAAAAGCCAGCACATTCGTATTAGAGGTATTTCCTTCTGTGGCAGTGCCCCTGAATGAACAGATGCCTTTATCTGTAGCAAAAAATATTTCCCCGCTGTTCCCGTCAATGGCAATCTGCCGTACATCGTCACTCAACAGGGGACTGTTGGTGGCTGTAAAACGCGTAATGGTTTTTGCGCCGTCGGCACTGATCAGCCAGGCCCCGTTTTTAGTGCCGATCCATTTACGGTCGGCCCCATCCACTGCTATACATTGCACCTGCTCGTCACTAAACAGGTAACCGGCAAAATTATCCTGCTGTACCACTGGCAGCAGTGCTTCGCACCCCGTAGCTGTAAATACTTCCTGCGGACATTGGATGATTCCGATCCCCTGACGGGTGCCCAGCCAGATAAAGCCGTTTTTATCACGGGCAATACTAAGCACCTGGTTGTCGGGCAGGTTGCCATTCCCCTTACCAGCCCGGTACCATTTCCATAAATCATCACCCGGGTTGTCAATCGTTTGACCATGGTTAAAACAAAACAGGCCATTTCCATTGGGCGCTACGATCCATTTTTGGTTTATGTCATCCACCACTATTTGGCTCACGGCGTTTTCGGGGATGGTGTAGGGGATGAAGAAAGAACGCCAGCTGCCGTCTTTCTTTCTCACGGCGATGGGTTGATGAGCACCATAATTCGCGATCCACAAATTGCTTTCCCCGTCAAAAGCCAGTCCGCTTACCCGGTAGCTGCCGGGTGCAAAATAGGCAGGTTGCAGCGGCGAGTTTTGTTTAAACGTTTGAACCGTACGGTCCGTTTTGATATGTAACAGACCTCCACCAAATGATCCTGCCCACACACCATCATCAGCTGGGTCGGCAGCGATCGATACAATATCAGGAAAACTATCCATTAATGCCAGCGTGGTACCGTTAAAACTGGTCCAGCTATCCTGGGCAAGTGAATAAAGGCCGTCTTTGTTGTGCGCGGGTTCCCAATTCGGTGTTACAGCCCCTGCGCCAGCCCAAAGAGTATTGTTGAAAACCTGTACCGGGCCCGTGCCAATGGAGTACGGTGAATTGGGAATAAAAGATTCAAAACGACCGGAAGCATATTGCGATAAACCCGATAAAGAGTCAGCAATCCAGTAATGACCGGCCGAATAAATGGCTTGCCTGGCAGCCTTCGTGAATACCGGATGCTGAATGAGTTCATTGATGCTGCCCTGCAGGGAAAGGGATGCCACCCTTCCAGTTGTATTCAGTTGCTCACTCACCAGCAGCTTGCCACTGGAAATAGTGATATTTTGAATGGTCCATTCATTGGCATACAGGAAATTCCATTGGCCGTTCAGCGAAACAAATAAAGAGTCATTCTTCAATGCCACCAGGTTGTTGAGAAAAACAGCAACGGCTGTCACTGGGCCGGTTGCTAACCCATTGGCGCCCGACAGGTTTTGCCAGCTTCTGAAATCAGCCAGGTTATTACCATTGGTAGCAGCTTTTTTTAACCCTTCTGCGGTGGCAGCGTAGAAAAATGGTCCGTCGCTGGTCGTAGCATTCACTGGTATCTTATTGCCAGCATCCCCAATAACATAAGTGTCTTTTACTTCATATTTCTCCAGGTTGATCACCACTATCCCAATGCCCGTACTGAGAAAAGCCTGCTGACCCGATAGGAAAATGTGATGGATCGTTTTATCACCCGTAATAGCTGAGTTTTTGATGGCATCAATCGTATGAATGACCTTATCCGCTAATACATCTACCCGGCTGTTGTTGTAACCGATCACCAGCTTGTCGCCAGTCTCCTGGAGGGCGATGGCGCTGATACCGGCTTCACTCAGGCCGTTCACCTTGCTGTACCGATCAATATTATTATCTCCTATATCTATTGAAAAAATACTCCAGGGCGTGGCGCACCATACTTTATCAGCCGTGCCGGCTACCTGTACAACCTGGTGGTACGGCAGGTGATCCCGCCAATTGCCTATGGGCGGCGCCTGTACCTGCGATTGTACAAAGGCCGGAATCAGGCAATACAGAAATAAAAGGCGTAATGGCATATTAATCCAAAGTTAATCGAATCAGCAACGAATTAAAACCCGGAAAACTTCATTAATCCCATCAAATTAAGTTTCTTTGCCACGCCCGCCCGAGCTTTAGTGAAGGTGGGCTGCCCGACAAAGCCTCCAACGCTCCGAAGCATACTTGCAGGCGGGTTTTGCTCGTTATTATTCTTCATCAAATTGTTGATTACTCATGTGGGGAACCCTTGCACGCTTTATTCTGCAATTCCGCTGGTTGTTACTCTGCTTATTGCTCGCTGTCACAGGCTTCATGGCCTGGCACGCCAGCAAAGTGCAACTGAGTTATGAATTCTCCAGGGCTATTCCTACTGATAACCCCAAATACCTGACTTACCAGGCATTTCGTCAGCAATTTGGAGAGGATGGCAACCTGCTCGTTATTGGTGTGCAAACCGATCAGCTGTTTACAGAAAAGGTATTCAATGATTATATCGTACTGGCAGCTGATCTGAAAAAGGTAGAGGCTGTAGAGGATGTACTGAGTGTGCCCGCCGCCACCAACCTGCTCCGGGATTCTGCCGCAGAAAAGCTCAACGCATCTCCCGTATTTCCTTCCGGTCATTTATCCCAGGCAACCATCGATAGCTGTGCAGCCGTATTCCGCAGCCTGCCTTTTTACCAGGGATTGCTTTATAATCCTTCCTCCAATACTTTTTTGATGGCTATCCGCATCAACAAAGAAGTACTCAATTCAAAAAAGAGGAATGATGTCGTAGCAAAAATTGTAGAGATCGGTGATGCATTTGGCAAAAAGTATACGCTGGATATGCATTACAGCGGCCTGCCCCTTATTCGCACCAATATAGCGACTAAAGTGGCCAGCGAAATGCAATGGTTCCTCCTCGGATCTATCCTGCTGTCGGCCGTACTCCTGCTCATCTCTTTCCGCAGCTTCAGCGCCATGGGACTGTCCCTTGCTGTGGTCATTATTGGCGTTTTATGGAGCCTGGGCACCATGGTATTAATGGGATACAAGATCACCCTTTTGAATGCCCTCATACCACCATTGGTAGTAGTAATTGGCATCCCCAACTGTATTTACTTCCTCAATAAATTCCATACCGCCTGGAATGATACCGCATCCATCTCCGATCCGGCGATAAGAAAACGCACAGCGCTTACTGAAATGATCAGTCGCATGGGCGTGGTCACCCTGTTTTGCAATATTGCAGCGGCAATAGGTTTCGGGGTTTTTGCCCTCACCAAAAGTGCTATACTGAAAGAATTTGGGTTTGTAGCAGGTATCAACATCATGGCCCTGTTCTTCATTTCCGTGATCCTCATTCCGGTGGCATTGAGTTTCCTGCCAGCGCCCAAACCCCGCCATACCCGTTACCTCGACAATAAATGGATGCTGTCCATACTTGATAAGCTGGAAATATGGTCCGTCAGTCACCGCAAAATGATCTATGTCCTCACTGGTGTCATATTAATTGCAGCTGTAGCCGGCATCTTCCGCCTCCGTTCAGAAGGATTTATCGTAGATGACCTGCCTAAAACCGATAAGATATATACCGACCTCAAGTTTTTTGAGAAGCACTTTAAAGGTATCATGCCCCTCGAAATTGTAGTAGATACCAAACGGAAGAATGGATTGCGGGCCAATATGCTCCAAACCTTTACGAAAATAGATTCACTCTCTGGCTTTATAGCGGCACAGCCCGAAATGGCCAGGCCCCTTTCTATCGTGGAGGGGTTGAAGTTTGCCCGCCAGGCTTATTATGAAGGCGATAGCGTCCAATACGGTCTACCCACCAGTTTCGACATTGGTTTCCTGGCCCAATACCTGAGTAGTAAGTCCGATGACAGCAGTGCGAAACAGAATAATTTCAACCGGGTAGTTCGCTCCTTCATGGACAGTACCCGCCAGCGTACCCGTATCAGCGTTAACATGGCCGATGTAGGCAGTAAAAAACTACCCGAGCTGATCCGGTCAATTGAAAACAAGAGCGATCAGCTGTTTGATACCGCCAGGTACAAAGTTGAATTTACCGGCAGCACCGTCACCTTTCTGGAAGGAAGCGCATTTATCATCAATGGTCTCAAAGAAAGCATTGGATGGGCTTTCCTGCTCATTGCCCTTTGCATGTTGTACCTGTTCAGGTCGTTTAAGATCCTGCTCTGTTCCCTGGTGCCCAATATCATTCCCCTCATCATTACTGCCGGTGTAATGGGGTGGACAGGAGTGGCTATTAAACCATCTACAGTATTGGTATTCTCCGTGGCCCTCGGTATTGCCGTTGATATTACCATTCGGTTCCTCGTCAACTATAAGCAGGAATTACAAAACAACGATAAATCACCCCACGATACAGTAGTTGACACCATACACAAAACAGGGATCAGTATTATTTATACATCACTGGTATTGATAGCAGGGTTCATTATTTTTTGTTTCAGTGGATTTGGAGGCACCCAGGCCCTGGGATGGCTTACTTCCCTAACCCTGGTATTAGCTACTCTGACCAACCTTATTTTTCTGCCTACCCTGCTTATGAGTTTCGTTAAAAAGGAACGGAAGAAGTAAGGTTCCTACTTGTCTTGACTGGCCTTGACGCAGCTAAACAAGCTGTAATATATTGATGCTTAAAGCTTCTGAAAGAGAGGCATTAAGTATTTGTGTCCTATTTTTAATGCGGAAAATGTTAATTTCAATAAAGCTGATGATATCTTTAAGGGTATTAATTGCTTGTAATCAGTTAGCGCCCGAAGCTAAAACCATTATAGTATGAAAAAAATGTTACCATCATCCCCATCCGCCACCCTGCTTACTACGGATGTTTTTCCCTTATCATTTTTTTATCATTCAAAGGGTCATTGCAGATAAGAACTGCAATGATTGAACAGTCAGGCATTAACTGTTGATGCAAAGACAGTCCATGCACCCATGCTGATACAGTGTGGAAGGTAAATGATGCAACAGGATGCAGCATTAGGCAATAACCCTTTGTCCCTTTTTTAGCAACCTTAATGATCTCTTTTAATTATACAAATTCAAAATCAACGTTCATGAGGACAATTTTATGCACGTTGCTTTGCGCCCTGCTGATATTGGGTCAGTTAGTGGTACAGGCACAGGAAAGAACGGTTTCAGGTAAAGTCACAGATGCCGCCGGAGCTCCGGTGCCAGGCGCTTCTGTTACCATCAAAGGATCGGCGTTGGGTACCTCTACGGGTACCGATGGCTCTTTTAGGTTAATTGTACCCGCTTCTGCCAGGGTCATTACTGTTTCTGCAGTAGGCTTTGCCAGCCAGGAGCTCACCATCGGCAGCAAAAATGTCTTTGTTGTTTCCCTCAATGTGGAAGGTAAGGGGCTTGATGAGGTGATCGTCACCGGTTATGGCACACAAAAGCGTTCACAGTACGCAGGTGCTGCTTCCAAAATAGGTGCCAGTGACATCAACCAGGTCCCTAACGGAAGTCTTGATCAGATCTTGCAAGGCCATGCTTCCGGATTGTATGTGACATCCGGCTCCGGTCAGCCCGGAGCTGCAGCCAATGTCATCATCCGTGGAGTAGGCACCATCGGAGGCACCAGTATGCCCTTGTACATTATGGATGGAATTCCCATCCAGTCTGCTACCTTCTCTGCATTGAGCGCCTCAGATATAGCATCTGTCGACGTATTGAAAGATGCTGTGGCAACCGCCCTCTACGGTTCCCGTGGCTCCAATGGGGTTATCGTGATCACCACCAAAAGAGGTAAGAACAACGGTAAAATTACCTTTGGTGCAAAATCACAATTCGGTTTCTCCGACCGTACCGAGCGAAAGTTCGAAATGATGAATTCAAAACAGCGTATCCAGTACGAAGAAGAAGTGGGAGTTGAAAATAATCTCACCATCGGGCCAGGTTGGACCTTTTCCCGTTTGAATCCCGCTAACAATGGACTTCCCGAAGCCACCCTGAAAAGATATGATCAGATCAGGGATAGCCTTGGTAATTCAAATGCAGGCTGGGAGGATCTTTACTTTCGTACCGGGAAGACCCAGGAACACGAAGTCAGCGTAAGCGGTGGCGGTGAACGTACGGCTTTCTATTCTTCACTCAATTATTTTAAGCAGGAAGGTATCGCCAAACGATCCTCTCTTGAAAGGTTTTCATTCAGGACCAATTACGATATCAAAACCGAACGGCTCACGGTGGGGATCAGCAGCACATTAAACTATGCTACGAGCAACTTTATAGAATCAGAAAATACTTTTGGCGCTACCAATCCCATTGCAGCCGCCTATTATGGCTTGCCCTATGAATTACCCTATAAGAATGGGGTATTGTTGCATGCTGGTAATGCAACAGGGCCCGATGCAAACGATCCACTGCTGCCCGCCGACCCCGATAAAACCCTGGTATATGATCTGCGCGAAGGAACTACCGCGCTCGAAAGAATGTTGTCCACTACCAGCAAAAGAAGTGAAATAAAAGCCATACTGGGCGCCAACCTGAAGTATAAGATCATTGATGGTCTTTCCATCGTGTCAACTTTAGGGCTCGATTTCCGCGAAACATTGTCTGAGCGCTTTGTCGATCCCAACTCTTATTCCGGAAGCCTTTCTCCGGGTAACCAGGGCTCCTTTTCAGAAGGAACCAACAGGTTCATGAGGCTATTTGGCAATATAGGGTTCAATTATAATCAAACCTTCGCTTCCAAACACGTGGTCGATGCCAGTGTATTGGTGGAAAACACCAAAGTCACCGCAAAGAATTTTAACTACGTGGGTTTTGGTATTAATCCATTGTTACCTAATACACCGGCTGCTATTACGCCAGGTTCTGACAACAATTTTATTCCCACAGTTACCGGCGGCCGTGATCAAAATGCCCTGCAATCACTGATCGGTATAGCCAGGTATACCTATGATGGTAAATACTCATTTAATGGTAGCTATCGCCTGGATAAATCTTCGACCGTTCCCGAAAAGAACCGGTCCATTTCCTATTTTGCTGTAGGCGCTTCCTGGAATATCCTGAAGGAAGATTTTATGTCAACCGTTGAGGTTATTACCGACCTGCAGGTACGTGCCAGTTATGGTACCTCCGCCAGTCCCTTTACCAATTCATTTGGTTACCTGTCCTTGTATGGAGCTACTTCCTATAATGGAGTGCCCGGTAACAGTGTAACACAGATCGGCAATGATGATTATGACTGGGAATATGCCAATACCACCAATGTGGGTGTGGATTTCAGTGTACTCAACAGCCGTATCAGGGGTACCGTGGAATTTTACAACAAAGCTACCCACAACCTGTTTGTGTCCCAGAGCCTGTCGGCCTGGTCAGGGGCCGATGAGTTGGATATCAATGCCGGTAAAATGCGCAACCGTGGTATTGAGCTTACACTCGCCGGTGATATCATAGTAAATAATACCTTGAAATGGACAGTAGGCGGTAATGTTGGATTCAATTCCAACAGGATCACCAGCCTGGGGCAAGTCAATGAATTTGTAGATGGAACAGCCATCATTCGCGTCGGCCTGCCATATGGCTCTCATTTTCTTCCTAAATGGGGAGGCGTAGATGCAGCTACAGGAAATCCCCTGTACTATAATATAGATGGTTCCCTCACCAATCAATACAACAGCGCTGTACAAAGTGTGGCAGAGTTTGGCAGCTTCCTGCCTAAATACAATGGTGGTTTTAATACCAGCCTCAACTACCACGACTTTTATGTACAGGCATTCTTCTCTTTTGCAGGTGGCAACAAGCGTTTCAATAACGAAGACTTCTTCAACGAAGCTTTCCCCACCAGTAACCAATCGACCAGGTTATTGCAGCGCTGGAGAAAGCCAGGTGACGTTACCGATATCCAGAAATTCGGCACTCCCCGCAGCTTCTCTTCCAAAGATATTCAGGATGCTTCCTATGTACGTTTCAGGAACTTAAATGTGGGTTACAACGTGCCACGCAAGTGGTTGCAACAGATCAGGGTGTTTTCTGCCGCTACGGTGTATGTGCAGGGACAAAACCTCTATACCTGGACCAACTGGAGAGGATTTGATCCGGAAGACAGCAACAATATATCGGGGTACGAATACCCTTCCCAGCGCAGCTTTACGTTTGGTATTAACCTCACCTTCTAAGAACATAATAACTAAGAATATGAAGCTTAATAAATACATATGGTTTGCGGGACTTGCCTTATTAATTGCTTCCTGCAAAAAACAATTGGATATAACACCACCCGATGATATAGAAGAAGATGTTGCCTTGACTAGCGTTCCCGACCTGGAGAAAGGTATGATCGGCGTATATGCCAGTATTAATGGCTCCTACGATCAGGACATTTATGCCAACAGTTTATATTCCGATGAAGCCACCCTTCCTACTGAAAACAATACAGGCCGGGGGGTAATTGCCTATCGTTGGCAAACCGATCCGGGTATTAGTGAGGTTACAGACGCCTGGAGAAGTTATGCCTTTGGTGTTGACCGTGCCAACAGGATCATAGCTGCAGCTGATAAACTAACCGGTAAAACGGCTGCCGAAGAAGTGACCAGGAAACGTGTGAAAGGAGAAGCCCTGGCCATGCGTGCTTTTTGTGAATTCCAGGTATTGATCAATTATGCAGAGAACCTTCAATCTGGTTCTTTGGGTGTTCCCTATGTGTTTGAATCCAGGATACAGCAACCTGCCCGGCTCACCGTAGGAGAAGTTTTTGGTTACCTCAATACTGACATAACCGCTGCCCTGGCCCTTATTCCCGCCAACTTTGGTGATCGTACACGCATCACCCTGCCCGGTTTATATGCCCTGCAGGCCCGCGTAGCCTTGTACCAGAAGAATTGGGACCTGGCCATTTCAGCCGCCACTACAGCGATCAATGCAATACCCCTGGCCAATAAAACCCAGTACCCCCATATATGGACCGATGAAACCGATGCCGAAGTATTGTGGAAACACAAGAGAACCAGCGGTCAGTCAAGGATCGGTGATCTCTACTATAATGTAGCGCAGAATAATGTTTTATATGGCCCTGCTGCCGAGCTACGCAATTTATTCTCTCTAACCGATGTTCGCTATGAAAGCACCGTGTTGGAATTGGGAGGTGGTCGTTATGCTGTCGGTAAATATTGGGGTGGTGATCCCGGTCAACCTGGATTGGCTGATATAAAAGTATTGCGTACAGCCGAAATGTACCTCATCCGTGCCGAAGCCTATGCCGAAAAAAATCAGGTACCCCTGGGTGCTGCCGACCTCAATGCTTTACGTGCTGCAAGGATCAGTGGATATACCAATGAATCTTTTGGCAGTAAGGATATCCTGATCAATGCCGTGCTGCTCGAAAGGTTTAAAGAGTTGTCTTTCGAAGCCCATAGAATGCATGATCTCCGGAGAAAACTATTGTCTGTCACCCGCCTGCCCGAAGATGCCATCAATGCATTGGGTGCCGTACAGCTAAACCCTGCCGATAAAAAATATTACTTCCCCATTCCGGCCAAGGAAATACTTGCCAATAAAAAAATCATCCAGAATCCCGGATACAGGTAATGATCGATCACCCAAATTATTTCATAAACTTCAATATAGTTTTATGATAAAACAACTCACTTATATAATAGCATTAGCCGGTTTACTTTTTTCGGCAGCGGCCTGCAAAAAAGAGAAAACAACCGTGCCCCCCACCTTCGTGCATTTTGATTTTATCAGTTCGGGTGATTATTATATTACCCAGGATGGAAAGTCTGTTTTCAAAATACCGGTAGGACTTACTGCTGCTACAGATGCCGACAGAACGATCCAGTTCACCATTTCGTCTCCCTCCGGCGCTGTTGAAGGGCAGCAATACACCCTTGCTAGAAAATCAATCACCATACCTGCTGGTAAAGTGGCTGATAGCCTGTTGGTAAAAGGCCTGTACAGCGGATACCCTGTGGGAAGAGTAGATACCCTCATCTTTAAAATAACAGGTGGCGATGTAAGCCCCATCGCAACCTCCAATGAGTTTGTCGTCTATTTGCAACGGTACTGTGATGTAGACCTGGCCAATTTTTCAGGCCAGTACACCGCGCAGGACTTTAGAGATGGGGCGCCCGATGGAAGCCCCTACCCGGTAGACCTTACGCCGGGCACCAGCACGGGGCCCAGTGCTGGTACCCTTACCATGGATGGTTTATTTGGTATACCGGTTCCTTTTATCATTAATATTGACTGGAAGGACCCCTCCAACTTTACCACCGAAGTGCCAACACAGCCCTGGTTCGTGCACGCTACTTATGGTCAAACCACTTTAAGGCCCAACAATAAAGGCTCCTTCTCCAGTTGTAAGAACTCCTTCCGGATTGAATATGAATTGACAGTGGCTGCAGGTTCCTTTGGTAAATACTCAACCGTATTTACTAAGTAACCGGGAGTAATAGTCTATTTTACCCAGTTACCCGGAGTGCCCTCAGGATTATTAATATAGAAGATCAATCGATACAAGAAAAGTTTACATCCAGACAGATCGAATAGGAATGCCTCCAACTTTATTGGAGGCATTTTTCTGAGCAGCCATAAACGCTATCTGAAGACTACTTTTTTATAGGCTGAACTAGAAAAGTTTAAGTATGAGTTTGAAATAAAATTATCATGAAGATTGCTTATTACGTTATCCATGATGCGCAATATGTAATCTGTATACTTTAATATGTTATTCAACGTTATTTCAAGAGGGGTTGCTAAATCGCTATGGTGCTGGATTCCAGCCAAACCCAATTTGTCCGGACGCAGGCCATTCATAAAAAAGTTGAATTAGTAAGCAGCCAATCCCATACTTTTGCGCTCTCTTTTTCTTAACGTGTTTAATATTATTTTTAAACCAACTAAACTGTCATGAGAAAAATTTTGGTTATGGCCATGGTCATGCTATTGTTTACCGGACAATTGCTGGCTCAAAACAAAACTATTTCCGGCAAGGTTACAGATCCTACCGGAAGCCCCATCCCTGGCGCTTCCGTAATCCTCAAAGGAAGTAAAGGGGGAACATCTACCGGTCCCGATGGTAGTTTTACAATTGCAGTTCCTGCCAATACAAAAACACTGAACATTTCCGCTGTTGGATTTGCTACTCAGGAAATTGCCATAGGTAATGGCGCTCAATTGAATGTACAACTGGTAAAAGAAGAGAAGGGGCTTGAGGAAGTCGTAGTGGTTGCTTATGGAACCCAGAATAAACGCTCTCTTACAGGTGCTGCCACCACTATAAGTACTGAAAAACTGGCAAGAGCTCCCCGAGCCAGTATTCAGGAAAGCTTTCAGGGTAATGTGGCCGGCGTACAAGCCGTAAATGGTTCTGGCCAGCCTGGTAGTGTACCCAACATTCGCATTCGTGGAGTAGGATCTATCAATGCTTCCAGCGCCCCATTGTATGTAATTGATGGTATCCCGGTTGTATCAGGCGATATTACAGGTTACAATACCAATACCATTGCAGGGTTAAGTAGCTCAGATATCGAAAGCGTCACAGTGTTGAAAGATGCTGCTGCTGCTTCCTTATATGGTTCAAGGGCTGCCAATGGCGTTGTAATGATCACTACCAAAGCAGGTAAAGCTGGTAAAACAAAATTCAACGCTTCAGCTCAATATGGTAGCAATAAAATTACCTTAAAAGACAGCGATCTGCCTTTGTCAACACCTGAAATGATCGAGTTATTGAGAGAAGGTTGGGTGAACTCCGGACGTAATATTAGCTTGTTTGTTCCTGAAATAGCTGCACGTGGTATTGATACAACTGTGAATACAGATTGGGTTGACGCCTTAACTCGTCAGGGAAATTTCCAACAGTATGACCTGTCAGCTTCCGGCGGGAATGAAAAAACTACCTACTATATTTCTGGTGGCTTATATAAATCGGAAGCTGCTGTTATTGGTAGCGATTATAGCAGGACTACTGTAAAATTAGCCTTGACCAACAAAGCAACTGACAGGCTTTCTTTCAATGGAACTTTATCACTCGGTTACCAGAAATCCAATACTTCTTCCGAAGCAGGTGCTTTTGCCAACCCTGTTCGCTCTTTCTACCGCTTACAGCCATGGCTGAAAATATACAACGCTGATGGAACTTATGATAACAGTTACAACAGTACATTCAACCCGGTTCAACTGGCAGAAAAGAACCAGCGTATGGCTAAATCTTATTCTGCTTTAGGCTCAATAGGCGCCCAATATAAATTATATCAGGGTTTGACTTTTGAAACCAAAGCAGGCATTGATGTGAACTATGGCATCACCAATTTGTTCTGGTCTCCCGGTTTCGGCGATGGTCGCAACTATGGTGGCTATGGCTCATCATCGAATGTGCTTTATTTAAACTGGATCAGTACAAACTTGTTGAAGTATAAAACAACTTTTGGGGAAGATCATGAATTTGACGCCTTGGTAGGCTATGAAGCACAAAAAACAACCATAACAGGTAGTAGCACTGCAGCCTCTAACTTCCTGCCCAATACCAACACCATGGCAAATGCTTCAAAGCCAGAGAGTGCATCTTCTTCACTTTCTGAAAACAGCATAGCCTCTATATTGTCCAGTGTTGGATACAACTACCAAAGAAAATATTACTTAACAGCCGCTCTCCGCCGTGATGGTTCTTCCCGTTTTGGCGCCAACAAACGTTATGGTAATTTCTGGTCAGTAGGCGCTTCATGGGATATTAGTGCAGAAGAATTTATGAATGACAATAAAATTCTTTCTCAACTTAAATTGCGCGCCAGTTATGGAGTAAACGGTAACCAGGAAATTGACAACTTTGCATCCCGTGGCTTGTACAGTGGTAACACTGTTTATGATGGAGCACCGGCCTATGCATTGAGCCAATATGAAAATAAAAATCTTACCTGGGAAACCAATAAGCCATTTAACGTAGGGCTTGATTTTGGTATTCTGAATGATCGCATAACTGGTAGTGTTGAGTATTATGAGCGTAAAACTTCGAATCTTTTATTGACTGTTCCCATATCATCTATTAATGGGCTTACCGGTTATAGTGATAACGTGGGAGCCATGAAGAATAGTGGGATTGAGATTAGCATTTTCTCCCGCAATATTGTTAGCCCCAGTGCTGATGGTTTCACCTGGACAACCGATTTTAATTTCACTACCCTGAAGAATAAGATCACACAGTTGAACAGTCCTACACGGACTACTTTTAACAGGGAAGTAGGACTGGATTTTTACCAATACTACCTGGTACCCTACGCTGGTGTTAATCCTGCTAATGGTGAAGCGCTTTGGTTTACTGATAGTGCAAAGAAGAATACAACCAATGTTTATAGTAGTGCCTTCCGTCTCAATCAGGGTTCTGCATTGCCCGATTTCTTCGG
This sequence comes from uncultured Paraflavitalea sp., assembly GCA_966211765.1. Lineage (GTDB taxonomy): Bacteria > Bacteroidota > Bacteroidia > Chitinophagales > Chitinophagaceae > Paraflavitalea. The sequence goes on along the minus strand of CBIHOV010000021.1, from coordinate 31,050 downwards.
AGGTCTGACCAACACCTTTACCATGAAGGGCTTTACCCTTAGTTTCCAGCTCTATTATAACTTTGGTAACAAAGTATATGATGGTTGGGGTTCTTTCGTAAACAATGATGGATCAGCTGGCTTTAGCGCCACTGGTAAAATAAATCGATATACTTATGAGAACCGGTGGAAAGCAGCTGGTGATGCTACTGATGTACCAAAAGTAACTTACCTCGGAGCTCAAACAGGTAGTTCAAGCCAAAATTCCTCTCGTTTTTTATATGACGGTGACTATATACGTCTTAGAGATATAACCCTGTCATATAATTTGCCAAAATCAGTTACAGGAAGATTAAAGATGAATAATGTAAGGTTCTATGTAAGAGCCAATAACCTGTATACTTGGGTAAAAGATAAGCGTTTGTCTTATGACCCAGAAGTGCCGGTAACCGGTGATCTTGATCAGCGTCCTCCCGTATTCAGGACCTTTGTAGGTGGTATTGATATTTCTTTCTAAACTTTTAAGTGATAAACATGAAACGCATAAAATATTCATTATACATACTTGCAGCAGTACTCCTTGCAGGTACTGCATGCAAAAAAAGTTTCCTGGAAATTGATCCGCAGCAAAATACCGACGTAAACCAAACTATTACTGATGTGCCGAGTATACGATCTGCGGTGAACGGTATTTATTCATTGTTGCAAAGCTCCAACTCTTATGGGCGTACAGCTACTCTGATTCCGGATCTGATGTCTGATAATCTTCAGATCAGTGTATTGCAGGCCAACCGTTACCTGAACCAGGACCAATATACCGTTGCGTCCAATGATGGAATGGTTACCAATCTATGGAATAATCTGTATGCTGTGGTAGCAAACGCCAATCTCATTATCCAAAAAGCCGAATCATTAACAGTTCCTGTTGCTGATACAGCTGAAAAGAGAAGATTACTGGGGCAGGCTTATGCATTGCGTTCACTGGGCTATTTTAACCTCGTGCGTTTTTTCAGCCAGCCTTATAATTATTCTGCAGATGCTTCACATTTGGGTGTGCCTATTACATTACAAACTGCAACAGAAAAGTCTGGAGCTGCAGCATTGCCACGTAATACTGTGAAACAAACCTACGATCAGATCATTAAAGATCTGGACAGTGCAATGAGCAAAATGTCGGCAGATACTACAGTTACTTCCGCTACCTCCAGATCGAGGTTTAATTATTTCGGTGCGCAGGCATTGTTATCTCGTGTTTACTTATACAAGCAGGATTACGCCAAGGTAATTGATCTTACTACCAAACTGATCGATAAGAAAAAATATGCCTTATTGGTAAGGACAGCATTTGTAGCGGACTTTAAAAAACAAAGCAATGTAGAATCAATTTTTGAAGTGGCGAATACTGCAACGGACAACCTTAGTACAGATGCACTAGCCTATTTCTACAATCAGAGCGGATATGGAGATGCGATTGCTACCGATACTATGTATAAGATTTATAAGAGTACAGATATTCGTAGGGACTTCATTACAAGAAGCAGACGTACAGGAACAGGCGGCGAAAACCCGGCAAATATCGTAAACAAATATTCCAACATAACCACTTATGAGGAAAACATAAAAGTGTTAAGGTTGGCGGAGGTATACATGAACAGGGCTGAGGCTTATGCCAATTCAAGCCAGGAGGATCTCGCAAGAGCGGATATTAATACCATCATTGGCCGTAGCGATACGGATCCTGCCTCTCAATTAACTGTAGCAGTTACCGGCCCTGCTTTGTTAACAGCTATTCTTAATGAAAGAAGGAGAGAGTTTGCCTTTGAAGGTCATCGTCTTTTCGACCTCACAAGGACTAAACAAACCTTTACTAAAACAAGAAGGGGTACGATCACCTTTATTGTGAATGCCCCTGAAAACAGAACTATCATGCCAATTCCTCAACGCGAAATGGATGCAAATCCTCAGCTTGCAGGACAGCAAAACCCAGGATACAATTAATCTTATTTGATCTTATTAGTAATAGAGTTAAGGCGTCTTCAATTTGAAGGCGCCTTTTTTTATAAACCTCAACTCGTCTTAGAAAACAATCCTTGGTATTAATCTATTTAATCTGAAACAAGATGAAGAGATTATTAATATCACTATAGCCTTCGGGGTCCTCATTTCAGTTGTTTCCTGTATTAAAGAAAAAACCATTACCTTTCGTAGCGGTGCAGCAGTTATCTAGCATGTCTCTTCCACTTCTCCTGCACACATATTGTCTTAAACCGCACACTTACCCGTCAAAACTGCACGAATATCGGTTTGATCTTTGCTGGTTGAATATTTATTATTTACTTCGTAGAGCTATCAATGCTTTAAAGGCAAATTAATTTGCTTAACCCAATCAAACCTTAACTGTCTATGAAACTCTTCAGTCCAGCTATCCCCTTTTGCAGGGCTTCTTCTCTTCTGCCTAATGTAGTAACAGGGCCAACTGCTGGCCATTTGACTTCTGAAAAGCTTAAAAGCTTCTCCTTGTACTTTGCACTATGTGTTAATAGGTCCTTACAGGTGTAATTGACATCTAAGAAATCAGACGTTCTATTATCAATGGATATCACAATCCCCTGGCGGGTTCGTGAAGTATAGTATTTTAATCTCAGGTAATCATGAAGAAAAGTTTAATTGTTTTATTACTCCTTTGCGCATGGCAACTTAATGCCCAAACATTTACCTCCATTCCTGCTATTAACAGGTCAAATATGGTATCCGTACCCACCACGCCTGAAGCAGCTAAATTTCAGCAATACATTGATGTGCCTGTTAATATATCCTCCGGCATACCGGATATTAAAGTGCCTGTCTTTGCATTTGAATTAAAAGATTTTAACTGGAATATTGACCTTAGCTACTATGCCGGGGGAAATAAAGTGGCAGACATCGCGGGATATACAGGGCTCGGATGGACCCTCAACTATGGCGGGATGATATCAGCGAAAATGATTGGGCAGTTCGATTTGTTGGCCAACAATGCTTCCAATGCGCTGAGGAGGGACCTCGATGTCTCTGCTTATGGTTCTTCTGGAATATGTAATTATGCCAATCAGACTGACATTGCCATTGCCGAGCTTGCCAGTGACGGGTTGACTTCCAACTATCTGCCGGATGTCTATTACCTCAACAGCAATAATTTCAGTACCAAATTTTTCCTGAATGCAGACAGTCAGTTAAGTACCATGCCGGCTTCTGATATTAGGATCAATTATTCAACCGAGGGGGGTGACTGGACTGTAACAGATGAGAATGGTAATAAATACTATTTTGAACAAATGGGATCTAATAGTATTAATATGGGGTGGTGTGGGGGAGCACCTTACTCACCTACCTTTATTTATTACCTTACTAGAATTGAGACCTACCAGGGTGAAAACTTAACATTTAACTATACCAGCCTGAATTATACCTATCAGACTACTGATAACGAAGTTAAATATGTTATGCCTCCTTATCCCAATAACTCACCTTGTATGGCATGGGCAAGTGCTCCTGTTGGTGAAGGCTCCTTTTCCTTGCCCCCAAGCAAGACCTGTCCGGTGTATGGCAGCGTAAGTGAAAAACTAATTCAATCTATAACTTGTTCTAATGGGACCTCTGTCTCTTTTACCTATTCCTCAAGAAATGATTTGCCTGCAGGGCAGAAACTGGACAAAATTGAAGTATACAATAACTCCACTGGTATAAATTCTCTAAAGAAAACGATCCTGCTCAATTATACTTACTTCGGCTCGGGAAGTGCGCCCGATGATCTCCGTTTAAAACTGGAGAATGTAAGTTATAAAGCTATCAATGAAAATAAGTTCCTCAGCTATGCCTTTGAATACAACACCACCCAGCTTCCCAACAGATTGGCAAAAGGGATTGATTGGGGAGGATACTATAACGGCTCTTTCAATACCTCACTTATACCCCCGGTGGCCAATCGTGATTCATACCTTGAGCCTACCAAAGCTTGTGTGCTTGAAAAGATCATGTATCCTACCGGTGGATATAGCCAATATACTTATGAGCTAAATGATTTAGTAGGCGGCCTTCGTGTGGCAAGTACGGAAAGCTTCGATAAGGTAACTGATAAGACAATAAAAAAGACATACGCTTATGCATCACATTATATAGAAGGGTACCAGCTTACTGATGAATATCGTGCATACTTTATGTATAAGCAAGGGGATAATACTGCTTCACAATTGGTCGATTGTTATGCTACAAAATATAGCTCACAACCATCATCTGCATCTCAATATGGTGGTGGGGGCGTGTGTTATGGTATGGTGACGGAATTCCTGGGTGCAGGCGGTAAAAATGGGAAGATCGAATATTATTTTAGTAATTCGGCCGACCTTATGAACCAATTTGATTTTACATATGCAGGAAATCCATTAAAGAAAAAAGTGACCTATACTTATCAGGCTTCCACTGCATCTCATGTGCCAAAACTAGTCGAAGAATACAAATACAAGATCATAAAAGATGACATCGCAGGCTACTATGCCAATTCTTCCTATCCGCGGGAAAAAAGAACATGGGGTACCCCGGTAACCTATGTACACGATGAGTTAACCTCTTCTAGCTTTACGGATAACTATTGTATACCTAAATTGTTGTTTGCCGGAAGGCTAAGGCTTTTGTCTGCTCCCTTGATCCTGGAAAAGGAGATCAAAACCCTGTATGAAAATGGTCAGACTTCCTCAGATACAGCTGTTTATTCTTATGGCCCCAATTATGAAAGCCTGAAGCCGGTCAAAATTAGCTACAGCAATAGCCGGAGCCAGCAAACTATACATAAATTATATTATCCCAATTATTTACCCAGCTTTACTAATTACCCGGTAACAGCGCCAGAAATTGCTGCCTATAGTAATTTATTGGCTAGTAACAAGATCACTTTGATCGGTACCGAAAAAGAGGTTGGCAACAAGCTTACTGCAAAGAAATTAACTACCTATTATTCATCTGGTCTTCCAGGCAGGGAATTACTGTTTGAAAACGGCAGTACACTTTCTTCCGAAACAAAGATTACCCAGTATGCCGGTTCTAATATTGCTGAGTTAGAAGATTCCCGTTCACCGGTAAGGTCTTTTCTATGGGATTATAATAACAGTTACCTGATTGCTGAGGCAAGCAATGCCTCTATTGCGCGTATTGCCTATACCTCTTTTGAGACAAGTGGACTCGGAGGATGGACCTTGAATAGCGGCGCATCTATTATTAGTGGTGGCATTGCGGGTAACAGATCTATAAACGGAGGCGTCAACAAAACGGTACCTGTGGGAGATTACATGCTGAGTTATTGGAGTACGGGAACCAGCTTCGTCAATGGGCAGCAATTGGCGCAGGCGCCTGTTAAAACGAGAGGGGGCTGGAGCTATTTTGAAGTGGTACTCAACAACGTAAGCCAGGTTAATGTGTCGGGTAACAAAATTGATGATGTTAGATTATTTCCAAAGGAGGCTCGGATGGTCACTTACACCTATGATCCGTTGATTGGGGTCACCAGCCATAGTGATGTGAAAAATAAAATTGTTTTTTACGAATATAACGGATGGGGCCAGTTATTGCGTATCCGGGACGAAGAACAAAATATTCTCAAGCAATTAGAATACCAATACCAGGATTCGGTGGTCAATGGGGTTGTGTGGCAGCCTTCGGGCCTTACCCGTTGTAAGCCCTGCGATCTTAATCCGGCATATACTGGGGTTTTACAAAGAGAAGAGATAAATACCAATCCGGGTATTACGGTAGCACCCAGATGGGTTGATGTAGGGGTCGGTGGTGCCTGTGGTTTGCCAGATTGGCAAAATACCAGTGCCCCCTCACACTGTGAACAAGGGGTTAGTGGGAATACGGGTAGACTGATACTGGAGCAAAAAGATATGAATCCATGTAGTCCGACAGCTTTTCAGATCAGTTTGAACTATGTGGAGGACCTTAACGCCTGTCCATTGCCACCTCCTACCTGTGATCCTGGTAGCTGTCAGGGAGAAGGGTTTAAATGTGTCGAAAATATTTGTGAATACGGAATGAAAGTTTATTTTCTCTCTAATGGGTATCCGGACGGAACCTGGGTTTGTTTTTACCGGTATGAATGGAGCGATGGCAGTTGGTCGGCCGAATACACAGAAGTATCGTCTTATGATTGTATGAACCCTTAAAAATAGTTGTATGAAAAATATTTCAATAGTTACAATTTTAGTGATCAGCACATTATTTGTACATGCCCAGGAAAACCCAGCAAAGGAAATAGCCGGGAAGATTGCACAGCGCATGAAAGATACATTAGCCTTATCTGATACCCAGAAAGGGCAGGTATACGATATAAATATCAGGCTATATGAACAGAAAACAGCGATGCGCAATCAGTATGCTGGTAATACGGTATTAAATGCGAAAATACAGGCTGTCGAAAACACAAGGGATTCTTTATATCGGGTAGTCTTGACCGGCGACCAATTCATATTGTATAGCCAAAAAAAGAGGACGCTGATGAGCGTTCATTAATAACAAGGGATTGTAATATTATTCTTACTCAAGCCGCTAACATGCTCAATAAAAATTGCTTAAACCTGTTCCTGTTATTTATAGGGTCAAATATCTCCTTGTTGTCGATGGCACAGCAATCTCTGCCAGATGTTTATATTAGGGGAAGCAAAATCAACTATATCCGCAGCTGGGATGCCTTTGCTCCTGAAAAGATCCCTGCTAATTTACCCAATCGGGATCTCGAGGATGTACGACAAACTACAGCTTACTTTGATGGCTTGGGCCGCCCATTGCAAACCGTGATCAAAAAAGGGTCTCTTGCTACCAATCCTGCGGATCCAACTTCTTCTGCCGGGGCAGTTGACCTCGTGAGTGCTGTTGTATACGATGAGTTTGGTCGGGAAATACACAAATACCTCCCCTTTGCTGCCAACAATACCGGTAATAACCCCTCTGTCAATGACGGGCTTTTCAAAGCCAACCCCTTTCAACAACAGACAGCGTTTTATAATACACAGTTAAATGGTCAGCCTGGGGAAACAAATGTGAACGGTTCCGGTCTCAATTGGGCCTATAGCCAAACCCTGTTTGAGGCCTCTCCCCTCAACCGCGTACAGGAAAGTTTTGCACCTGGTGCCAGTTGGGTAGGCACATCTTCCCAGGCTGCTGACAATAACCGCCACTCCGTAAAAGCCAAATACTACTTCAATGCCCTTGCCGATAGTGTGAAGATCTGGACGGTGACCGATGTAGCGAATGACTTTGGCACCTATGCTGTTACTGGCGCTTATTCGGCGGGTAAACTCTATAAGAACATCACCGTCGATGAACAAGGCAAACAGGTCATAGAGTTTAAAGACAAAGAAGGACAGGTCATCCTTAAAAAAGTACAACACACTGCCACTGCTGATAATGGCAGCGGCAGCGGCTACACCGGCTGGCTATGCACTTACTATATTTACGATGATCTCAACCGGTTAAGGGCCGTGATCCAGCCACGGGGGGTGGAAGGAATTGTGCCTGCAGCTTTTAATGCCCCAGCCATATCCCTGATCCTGGGAGGCCAATGTTTCCGGTATGAATACGACGACCGCAACCGCATGATCCGCAAAAAAGTACCTGATGGTGGTGAAGTACGGATGGTATATGATGCACGTGACCGGCTGGTACTAACCCAGGACCGCAACATGCGCATAGGTTTCAAAGGCTGGATGTATACCCAATATGATGAATTTAACCGGCCTCTTGCTACCGGATTCATTCCCGATCTCACCAATTATGACAACCTCGCTTTTCATACCAACGCAGCCTGGAGCAGTACCAATTATCCCGATCTGAATAATTATGCAGAAGAAGAATATACCCATAGCTTTTATGATAATTACAATTGGCTGGGTGGATATACAACTACTTTAGATGCCAATTATGATATTGCTCATAACACCTGGCTCTTGCCAGCATCTGCCAGCTTTCCCTATCCGCAGGAAAACGTCAAATCAATAGCCCTTACCGGGTTGGTAACCGGCACACGGATCAGGGTGGTGGGTAATATTACCCCTTACCTGTATTCAGTAAATATATATGACGACCAGGGCCGCGTCATACAAACCAAGGCAACCAATATTACAGGTGGACAAGATCTGACCACTACACAGTATGCCTGGAATGGTCAACCCCTCGTCATCGTGCAAAAACAGCAAAAGGCAGGTGTTAACCCGCAAACCCATACCACCATTACTAAATTGACCTATGATGACCTCGGCCGCCTCCTTACCACGAAAAAAGCGGTGAACAGTACGGTCAATAGTCAAACTATCAGTAAGCCGGAACAGGTGATAGCCACCAATGAATACGATGCCTTGGGTCAATTGAAGAAAAAGACACTCTCGCCCACCGGGGGAATCGCAGGAGGCCCACTGGAATCACTCACTTATGATTATAATATCCGTGGCTGGATGTTAGGAAATAACCGTGATTATGCCAAAGACAGCAACAGCACTACCAATCATTTTGGTTTTGATCTGGCTTATGATAAAAACAACCTCAGCGTCAACGGCATTACAGGCAATTATGCAGATACCCTGTTCAATGGTAATATAGCCGGAATGCTCTGGAAAAGCGGGGGCGATAGCCGCGTGCGTCGCTATGACTTTACCTATGACGCTGTTAATCGACTTACCAACGCATACTTCAACCAATTTACCGGCACCACCTTTAACCGAAATGCTGGCATAGACTTCAGTGCCACAAACCTCAGTTATGATGCCAATGGCAATATCCGCACCATGACCCAGCGTGGATGGAAACCGGGCGGTAGTGTGGTCATTGACAGCCTGTTCTATAATTATTATGGGTATAGCAATAAGCTATTGAATGTTATAGATAGCGTGAACGATCCATTTACAAAACTGGGTGACTTCCGGGCATCAAGCATGTACATGCAAACAATGCCGGGTGGGAAAACCAATTCCACGGTGGACTACACTTATGAAGCCAATGGCCACCTGGCTTCCGACCGCAATAAAGACATGGAAGCCGGCATTGCATACAACCAGCTTCAACTGGTGCGCTATGTACAGGTAAAAGCCCCCGGTGGAGGTGTTAAAGGAGGTATTACCTATACCTACGATGCACTAGGCAATAAGCTAAAAAAAGAAGTACAGGAAACAGGTAAGCCACTGAAAACTACCCTCTATCTGGGCGGTGCTGTCTATGAAAACGATACGCTTCAATTCCTTGGTCACGAAGAAGGCAGGCTGCGCTACACCAAGCGGCGCTTTACCACTGGCGACAGTGCTTACCAGTTCCAGTATGATTACTTCCTCAAAGACCACCTGGGCAATGTACGCATGGTACTCACCGAACAAACCGATACAGCCAAATACATGGCTACTATGGAGGCTGCTTACCGGGCTAAGGAAGACCAGCTATTTTATAATATTCCCCAAACGGCTGTTCCCAAAAGCACCGTGCCAGGAGGCTATCCGGCGGATCCCTCCTCAACGATTAATCCGGATACACTCGTAGCCAAACTCAATGGTAACGGCAACAAAGTGGGGCCTGCCCTGGTAATGAAGGTGATGAGTGGCGATAAGGTATACCTGGCTGTAAGATCTTTTTATAAAAGCGGTGGTACCGCCAATGAGGGTGGCAATCCGCTCACCGACATCCTTACTTCCCTGGCTACCGGCATCATCGGCGTAGCAGGAGAAAGCAAAGGAACATTGTCAGCCTTAGGTAATGGCACGAACAGTCCCTTGCTGGGTGCCTTGGGCAGTTTCCGTTCAGGAAATAATCCCAGTCAGGCCACAAAGCCTAAAGCATACCTCAACTGGATATTGCTGGATGAACAGCTCAACTATGTAGCAGCCAGCAGCGGGGCTGAACCGGTACAAAGTCCGGATTTGCTCAATACCCCTTCTCCCGGAACGGTCAACATGACCAAGAACGGATATTTGTATATTTACCTCAGCAATGAAACCCAGAACTGGGATGTGTTCTTTGATAACCTGGTGGTAAAGCAATATACCGGTCCCATCACCGAGGAAACACATTATTATCCGTTTGGGCTTACCATGGCGGGCATTAGTTCCAAAGCTATAGGAAGGTTAGAGAATAAAAAGGAGAAGTTTCAGGGACAAGAATTTAATGATGCCTTGGACGTAAATTACTATGAATTTAGATATCGTAGTCACGATCCTCAAATAGGGCGATTTATACAAATAGATCCTCTTGCAAGCGAATATGAGTATAATTCAGTTTATGCATTTTCTGAAAATAAAGTAACAAACCATATTGAGTTAGAAGGCTTGGAATCCACACCTTTACCAAACTTTCTGAAAGCCGTACAAGATGAATTTAGAAATCTCGCCAATTGGTTTGACAGATCATTTGCTCAAACAAATACGACTAAATTGGTAAGAGAACATAGTTCAGAAACTGCAGGAAACGTAACCACAACTAATAGTACAGTTACGGAAGTCAAAGTAGAAACTCGTACAAATTTTGGAGGTATAATGAGTCATATAATTAGCAACAACTCTAATAGCAATAACAATGAGCCAATTATAGTTATAGGAAAACCAAAAATAAAAGTTTCTGACGAACAGAAGACGGAAATTAAGACATCTATGCTTACAGCCACTAATAAAACTAGTGTTGATCAGAACGGTGTCGTGACAACCGAAAATGGAGTTAAAATGCAGAAAAATCTGAAGGGAGTTCCTGTTTCTCTAGGTGGAAATGGTTCTGAAAGTTCAGACGGTACCAGAAAAGTAGTAATGGAGGGCACCGCAGGGAAAGATCCAAAGGGGAAAGCGACTTTAACATACTCAACAAATAATAACAAACAAAGCGTAGAAATAGGGTTTACTGCTGAAAAAAGAATAGACAGTAAAACAACTTTTTCATCAGGCATAGGATTTAAATTTAACTGGTAACGATGAGTGCTATAAGCAGAAAGAAAAGATTTATACATGCTATCCCTTTTGGGTTAGCATGTATAATAACATTATTTATGTGGTTTGAAATTATAACTACAGCATATGCTGGCCTGTGGAAGCATTACCTAACCTTGGTTCTTATTACTGCGAACGCTGCATTTTACTTTAAGTATTATAGGCTGGCAATAGTATTGACCGGCATTATTTTGATACTAGCAGTATTTAATTTGCTTACTTTTTTTACAATCGAGAAGACTACTTCTTGGCAAATTAGAATAGGCAATACCCGTATATCAACACCAGAAATTCAGCTAATTTCCCTATTGTTGTTCGTGGTTTATTTTATTATTAATTTTGACATTTTGACTAAATGGTATTTGGATATGAAGGAAAAGAAAGCCAATACCACTAAGCATTCTTAAGAATCATATATCAGTTTTAATAACTACAGATTTTGCTAAAAAATCATGTAAAGCCCTCCTTTTATGGTTGGTAAGCATAGTGACAAATTCAATTAGTATCCAGATAATAGATATGATGGTGGAAAAATTCCAGTAATTATTTTTGGCTTTTTCAAAGTCCATTTGTTTTAATAAAATGAGAGCAATAAAGAAATACAAAAAGAGGATAATGTTTGCTATAATCCAAGGTGACTCCCGGAGGACTGATCTTTTGAAATTAAGAATAGCTGATTCACTAATGTCAACAACTTTGATTCCTAATATTCTTTTCCCTATCGTTTGTCCATATTTGGCATGTGATACAACGAAATAGGCACTATAAGTTATTGAAAAAATAAATATGCCAATACTAAATAAAAGCTGACCAGCATGTACTTCTAAATATTCAGTGAGGGAGGATAGCGGCCATAAAATAATACTATCCATAATGGCGGCAACGAATCTTTTCCAAAAAGTATTGTATTTATTCACACTTGTTTGTGTTGGGTTACTTATTGCTTGACTGTTTTAAAGAGCGGTCATATTTTTTTAATCCCCTACCAACATTGATCGCATAAAGTGAATATACTAAGGTATTCGATATGGGGAAAAACACATGCCAAAAACTGCTCAAATTGGTACAGACTTTCCTCAACTCGCCCCCACCACCGCCAGCGCCTTATAACTCGCCACTTCCCAATACTTTTTTGCTACATAGCTATACCCTCTAATACCCAGCAGTACCACATAAGGCGCTGTAGCTGAAGGCGCAGCTACTTCCATCAATACCGCACCAGGTTTATCAGAAAAAAGGGTCATAGGGCCGGCAGCAATTTCTTTCCGCACACGCCCCTTTGAGAAAGAAGGGTACAGCACCACGAGCTGCAACTGGTAATGCGACAGTTGCTTGACATCATTTTTCTTAGGTGCCTGATCAAGCTTAACCGTTATATCCATTGTTTTCGAACCACGTTCAACAACTATCTTATAAGGAACTCCCAGTATCAAACTCAGGGGATGTTTTGCATCGCATTCCAGTCCTGCCAGCATTCCCACGTTTGGCTTTAAGCCCGCTTTGTTACGCTTGAAAAAAATGGCCAGCAACCGCCACCACAAACTGCCATCACGCTGCTCTTCTTTCAACGCATCAAAGACCGCTTTGGCTTGCTTATTGCAATTCATCAGCGTGTCCTTGCATTGCTTCATCGTTTCGTTAAGTGTGATGGGCGTATAGGTGCCACGCTCCATCCGCGTATGCGGTCCATAGGTTGGACTGTCCACATGCGTAACATTGCCCAGTGTTCCCTGGAACTTAAAAACCGTAGAGATATTCCTTGCCATACCATTATGTATTGGAGTAAATAAATTGGTTTCAGTGGGCCAGCCCCACCTTAAACCCATATACGAAGGAAAATCTATCCCGGATGTTTACAGAGACATTTTAGAGACCTTTCAGAGAGGTTTTAGAGACCTTATAGAGACCTTGGCTTTAGTCTGTCATTAGGGAAACCTATACCTGTCTTTAGGCATACTTACTGCCCAGGCATCCCCGACTTAGGTACCCACTGCCTTACAAGTGATTGATTTTTATATTGTTTTATACCCTTGCATTCAGAAATCTTCAACCCGTTATTCAACAATGACGCGATCCCAATAATCAGTAATCAATAATTTCTATCCCACCCATCCATTCAATCCCAAAAATCTCGGTTCAGACAATGCCGCGACCTACATAATCAAGGATCAGTAATCAATAATACCTACCTCCAATCCCCACAAGGATCAGATCAAATTGTTGGGATCCCAGGCACAGATCTTTGTAGCCTCTCTTTATAAAGCTCCCGCTTGAATTCCCTATCCCGCCTTCTCCACGCGCGTAATTCAAAAGAAGGCTCTGCAAAAGGTGTATTCTTAACCAGTCCCGGGATGCTACCGCTCACACCCGGCCTTGAGCGGCGATAAGTGGGCCGCAATACCGTCACAGGCGCTTCCACAGGTAGTTGCATCCCGCCATATGGCGGGACATATTTTTTGGTAAGCCATTCAATGATGTCCTCGCTTGTCCATCCATACTTCAACCAGGTCATAGCTTCTCCGGTGATCTTACGACAGAGTTTATTATGTCTATGTTGTAGTGGAACCAACGCATACACCTTCGATGCAATGGGGGAGCCTTTTGCCATCAGGTCGGCGTATTTCATGGTATTGTAAAAGGCAGGGTCTGTTTTCACCCGCTTGCCGGTAAGGGAACTGCGGGTGCGTATATAGTACTTCCCGAACATGTAGTATACTGTTATAGATTCGAAAGTGCCAATAAACCCAGGTGTGCAAGTAAGTCGTGCCATAACATTCTTTTTGATAAAGGTAGAGCCTTGGTCTGGGTGATCAAAAAGGTGCTAACGCAAATGGTTAAGTTCTGCCACATTCAGTTAAAAAAAGTTGAAAACGGAAGTTTAAAGTCCCTTTTTAATAAGCACCATAGCCGGCCCACAGCCGGGATTGGCAGGGGTCTTGTTCGGACCTTGTTCGTACCTCGACCGGAGTTAAAGCGCAATATCCCAAATCACGGTGCGACTTTGTATCGATTTTAGATCAGGGCAGGCCTGCTTTGTTTTTTGATAGGGCTTGAGTTCGCCTAAGCGGGTCCCGAACAAGACCCGAACGAGATACGAACAAGACCAAAACAAAACCCCTGGTTGGGGCACAAGAAAAACGACCCACCTTCCGGTAAGTCGTTTGCTATTAAGATGTAAACCTTGTTATCTTATCAACTTTCCAGCCCTGTCAATACCCTCCTCCTCTTAATCCATTAAATCCTCCAAATCATAGCTTGCCCCGCTTATTGCGGGGGTCCAGACTATTGCAACACTTCCCTTAACTTATTCTCCAGCGCCTCACCCCTCAGGCCCTGTGCGATCACCGTTCCTTCCGGATCAACCAATACATTAAAAGGAATACCGTCAAAACCAAAAGTACCTACCGCCTTGCTCTGCCAGTAAGCCAGGTCACTTACATGTGTCCAGTTCAGTTGATCTTGTTTGATCGCTTCCAGCCACTTGTCCTTGCTCTTATCAAGCGATACTCCCAATATCGTAAAGTTTTTGTCCTTGAATTGCTGGTAAGCAAATACCACATTGGGATTTTCATCACGGCAGGGACCACACCAGCTTGCCCAGAAATCAACCAACACATATTTTCCTTTAAAGGAAGATAAAGCAATGTTCTTTCCTTTTGCATCCGGCAATACCAGGTCCGGCGCTTTCTTGCCCACCCAGGAACTGCCCGAAGAACGCGCTTCCTGCTGCGCCCTGAACGATTCATATTTTTTCTTCAGGTCAGTCAGGTTGCTGTCCTGGGGAAATTTTTGTGTGAGCTGGTTCAGCGTTGCTTCAAAATCGGTGATCGGCAATGTTTGTGCAGCACGGCCCAGCGCAAAGGAAGCTACCGTAGCCTGGCTGGCATTACCCAGGAAGGTTTTCAGGTAGGCATTCAGTTCATTGATGGCCTGGTTCTTTTTATTGGTGGCAGCCAGTACCGCACTATCGCCCGCCTGCAGATGCTTCAGGCTGTCCAGCGCCTGCATTTGCTTCTCTACCGCACTACGCTGGTCGCTATACGTAAAGATGAAATCTTTCAATTGCTCACTGGCAGGTGAATTCTTTACCGTATAGAACTTGTTCTTATTGGCAAAGTCCAGGTCTACCGAGATGGATTTGCTGTCATTGATCAGTGGCAATACCGGTCCGTCGCCAATGGCTATATTGTACAATCCGCCAGGATTCAGAGCTGCCCCTTTCAGGCGAAATGTTTTTTGCGTAACAGGGATCGTGATCGTGTCTAATAATACAGGTGAAGCATCACCGCCGAAAGGAATTTCATAAAGCGCCAGCTTTACCTTGCCGTCATTCACAACGCCCGGATAGTTGGCAGCTATTAGTTCCACATGCTCCAACGTACCTTTTATTTCCAATACATTCTTATCATTTTGAGAACAGGCCGCCAGGATCACCATTACTGCCAATACAAGCCAGCGCAAAGGGTATTTCATAATTATTTACGATTGTAGTTTTTTTAATAGAATATCGTTCGTCAGCTTCGGATCAGCCTTTCCTTTCGACACCTTTTTCACTTCTCCCACAAAAAGCCCGATCAATCCTTTTTTGCCTTTCTGGTATTCAGCTACTTTGTCCGGCATCTTCTTGATCACCTCATCTACCCAGGCGGCAACATTGCCTTCATCCGAATCCTGTAGCAGGTTCAACTCTTTCGCTACTTCCAGCGGAGCCTTGTCAGGTGATTTCAGTAAAACTGCCAATACCCTCGTGGAGGCCGTAGAGAAATTGAGCTGGTTGCCATCAACCAGGCCAATCAGTGCCGCCAGCGTAGGGGCTGCTACCGGAAAATTGCTGATGGAGGCATTGTTATCATTCAGCCAGGATTTGATAGGTCCCAGCATCCAGTTGGCCACCGCTTTATAATTGTTCGTATGCTTAATAACTGTTTCAAAATAATCAGCGGTTTCTTTCTCATCACAAATTACCCGCGCATCATAATCGGGTAATTGCAGCTCACTGATGTACCGGGCAATTCTTTCCTCTGGTAAGGCAGGAATGTCCTGCCGGATGGCGGCCAGCATGGCATCTGTAACCTTGAAAGGCGTAAGGTCCGGATCGGCAAAATAGCGGTAATCATTCGCGTCTTCCTTTGTGCGCAGCGCAAAGGTGGTGCCATTGCCCGCGTCGAAGCTACGCGTCTGCTGTATGATCGGTTCACCATTTTCCAACAGGCCAATCAGGCGTTGCGCTTCAAACTCAATTGCTTTTTTCACGTTACGGATCGAGTTGAGGTTCTTCACCTCTACCTTGGTGCCCAGTGTGGGGTCACCCTTCTTCCGTACCGATACATTCGCATCACAGCGCATACTCCCTTCTTCCATATTCCCATCACAGATCGCCAGGTAGCGCAGCAACTTTCTCAGTTCAGTGAGATAAGCATATGCTTCATCCCCACTCCGTATATCTGGCTCTGTTACAATTTCAACAAGTGGCACACCTGCCCGGTTATAATCCACACAAGTACTGTGCGGATCAGCATCATGGATGCTCTTCCCTGCATCTTCTTCCATATGGATACGGTTCAGGCGGATGCTCTTTTCTCCTTCCACGGTGCGGATATTCACATGCCCGCCGATACATACCGGCGTGGTATGCTGGGTTAACTGATAACCTTTCGGGAGGTGAGGATAAAAATAGTTCTTGCGGGCAAAGTAATTGTTACGGCTGATCTCGCTATGGCAGGCCAATCCCATCCGGATGGCATACTCCACCGCCTTTTTGTTCAGCCTGGGCAAGGTGCCCGGGTGACCAAGTGTAATAGGACTGATATGCGTATTCGGCTCCCCGCCAAAGGCAGCGCTATCGCCGCAAAATAACTTACTGTCTGTGAGCAGCTGGGCATGTACTTCCAGTCCTACTACTATTTCATATGTGGTATCTATCAGATCAGCCATAGTCTGTTTTAGGTCTGCTAAGCCCACAAAAATACCTCATAAAAGGCGGATTTCCCACTGCGCTCGCCGTAGCCTTGACCAGGGCGCCACAGAAGTAACTTTTTAATAATTCCCTCAACAAAAAAAGCCCACCGGTTTCCCGGAAGGCTCTCTATAGTGCTGTCAAGCAGAATGTTTACAGGTTGGCCGTCTTCAGCTTCTTAGGGGTTTTCAGTTCCACCGTTTGCGACTTTCCGTCCCGGGTCAGTTTCACCGTTACAGAAGGTTTTTCCCTTGAATCACGGGCAGCTTCTGCCAGTTCATCAGCGCTGTTTACAGTCTTGCCATTAAATTCTGTAATAATATCATCTTCCTTAATACCGGCTTTTCCGGCAATAGACTCGTCATCCACATCCAATACTTTCACGCCCTTGCCGTCTTCTGTGTCCTGTGCCTTGATACCCAGCCTTGGCCGGCCACCATAAATGATGTGTGGACCTCTTTCATTTTCATCCCAGTTGAAGTTGAAATTGGGCATCGATTGTATATGGGGAGCTACAAAAGCATCTGCATTGCCAAATGCCAGGGCATTGGCTGCTGATCTTTTATCCAGCGTAGCCGTGGTTTTCTGCTCTTTGCCATCGCGTTTATAAGTAATAGCTACCTTATCGGCTGGCTTATGCTTCTTTACTT
This sequence comes from uncultured Paraflavitalea sp., assembly GCA_966211765.1. GTDB lineage: Bacteria > Bacteroidota > Bacteroidia > Chitinophagales > Chitinophagaceae > Paraflavitalea. Next base: position 13,489 of record CBIHOV010000021.1, on the reverse strand, counting down.
CTTTGGCCACATCGTCCTGGCTGAATACGTCCTGATCGGCGATCTTAGTGATCACATCCCCTGCTTTCAGTCCTGCTTTCTCAGCAGGGCTTCCCTTTGTTACCTCATCGATCTTTGCTCCCTCCTTGCCATCATCCGTGGCAACACCCAGGAACGCGGTCTTGCCGTCATTGGTAAAGGCGTCGAAATTCAGGTTTTCATTGCCATTGAAGTTCCAGGTACCGCCATTACTGCGGAAGGGGGAGATGTTTCCAGCTATAGCGCCAGACCTGCGCTTGCGCACAGAGATGTTCTCATCTTCATAATCATCCAGTGGTTTACCATTTACGGTTACCTCGCCATCTTTGATCTCCACAGTCACCTTGCCATCTTTATCACTCTTTTTACGGATGATGATCTCATCGTATTGTTTGACCTTTTCTTTATTCTCTTTAGTCTTGTCTTTGCCTTTTTCATCTTGTGCGGCAACCGGCTGGTTGAGCAGCAACAGCATCGCTGCCAGTCCGATAAGGGGTAAGAAATATCTGCGCATGATTTTAATGTTTAAGTATGTTAACTACGTTGACCTTCGTACTTCAAATATAGGGAAATAATTGAAATACGAAAAATTTCGGAAATGGGGGAAGGGCTTTAACAGAATCTTAGGAAGTAGCAAGTGCACAGGAGTAATTACATGGTGAAACAATGATGCGTGTAAGAGCCTGCCTTAAAAGAAATAGGGTGGGTCGCCTTCTCAAAGGCGGCTCACCCTATTTCTTCTTAATTATCTTGTAGGCTGCATTATCGGCTCCAGGCTCGCAACCTGTTGCCTGCACCTTGTATTACCCCAGCAACGACCTTACTTTTTCAATCACCTGCTTCAGTCCTCCCGCTTCCTGCCCCCCGGCCGTAGCCAGGTTCTTTTGTCCGCCGCCGCCGCCTTTGATCAGCGGAGCCACATGTTCTTTGATGATCTTGCCTGCATCCAGGTTCCTCGCAGCCACCACCGTATCGGAAATACCGATCGCTACAAAGGGCTTGCCCCCGATATTGGCGCCCAGTACCGCCACATAATCATGCAGGTTATTCCTGAGGTCGAAGCACAATTTCTTCAAAGCATCTGCATTGCTCACCTCTACAATATCTCCTATATAAGTAACTCCGTTGATGATCTCATCTTTCGTCAACAGTTCATTCCGGATGCCCACCAGCATCCTGTTTTCCAGGTGGTCCAGCTTCTTCTTCAGGTCATTGTTCTCTGTCAGCAAGCTTTCCACACCCTTGATAATATCTTTCGGATTTTTCAGCGATTCCTTCACACCGCGCAAAAAGGCAAATTGCTCATTAATGAAAACCTCTGCCGCGCTTCCGCATACTGCTTCAATCCTGCGTACACCGGCTGCTATCGCGGTTTCCAGTTTTATTTTCAGGATGCCCAGCTCACCCGTAGCACCTACATGCGTACCGCCGCAGAGTTCTACCGAGTAGTTTGGATCAATAACCACCACCCTTACTACATCGCCATACTTCTCTCCAAACAAAGCCATCGCGCCCGATTGCATCGCTTCTTCCTTCGGCATCTCTTTGATCACCACCGGAATATTTTCCCGTATCTTCTCATTCACCAGCGCTTCTACTTTTACCAGTTCTTCTTCACTTATTTTGGCAAAATGCGATACGTCAAATCGCAGGTATTCATCATTCACCAGCGATCCTTTCTGCGCCACATGCGTGCCCAGCACCTTGCGCAGTGCTGCATGCAACAGGTGCGTGGCCGAGTGATGCACCATGATCTTGCGGCGGCGTTCAATATTCACCTGCGCATCTACCGGCGTGGTAATATTAATAGGTAGCTTATCCGTAAAGTGAACAATCAGGTCATTCTCCTTTTTTGTATCTGTAACCGCCACGATCTCTCCGTCAAAATAAAGCTCTCCCGTATCACCTACCTGTCCGCCACTCTCCGCATAAAAAGGCGTGGTGTCCAATACCAGCTGGAAGGATTCTTTTCCCTTAGCCTTGATCTTCCGGTACTTGATCACCTTGGTTTGAACCTTCAGCAGCTCATAACCCACAAACTTCTGACCCTTGCTTTCGTAGATATTTACCCAGTCTTCCGTGTCCAGCGTAGTGGCAGCACGGCTCCGTTCTTTCTGCTGCTGCATTTCCTTTTCAAATCCGGCCTCATCTACCAGCAGGTTTTGCTCACCCGCTATCAGCCTGGTAAGGTCTACCGGGAAACCATAAGTATCATACAGCTCAAAAGCAGCTGTCCCATTGATCGTTTTATTTTTGGCGCCCGCTACCAGCTCATCTATTTTCTTGAGTCCTTTCTCCAGGGTACGCAGGAATGCTTCTTCTTCTTCCTTTACCACCTTGCTCACGAAGTCCAGCTGCTGGTATAGCTCAGGGAATACTGCTTTGAATTGCCCGGCCAGTACCGGTACCAGCTGAAACAACAAAGGCTGCTTATAATCCAGGTAACTATAAAAATAACGTACTGCCCTCCTCAATATCCGGCGGATCACATAGCCCGCACCTGTATTGGAAGGAAGTTGCCCATCGGCAATGGTAAAACTGATTGCCCGGATATGATCCGCAATAACCCGGAAGGCAATGGCTTCCTTGCTGTCCGTAGCGTCGTATGTTTTATTAACGATCTTACCCGTGGCGGCAATCGTACCGCTAAAGATATCCGTATCGTAATTCGATTGTTTGCCATGCAATACCCTCACCAGGCGCTCAAAACCCATACCTGTATCCACATGTTTGGCAGGCAATGATTCCAGCTTACCATCTTTCAGGCGGTTAAACTGTATAAACACATTGTTCCAGATCTCGATCACCTGCGGGTGGTCATTATTCACCAGCTCCCGGCCATCCTGCTTTTGGCGCTCCTCATCCGTGCGGCAATCCACATGGATCTCCGTACAGGGGCCACAAGGACCCGTATCGCCCATCTCCCAGAAATTATCCTTCTTATTGCCCAGCAGTATCCTGTCTTCCGCAATCCATTGTTTCCATTCGTTGAAGGCTTCCTCATCCTTAGGCAGCTGCTCTTTGGCATCCCCTTCAAAGACCGTCACATACAACCTGTCTTTCGGCAGCTTAAAGAGCTCCGTCAGCAGTTCCCAGCTCCAGGCAATCGCTTCCTTCTTGAAATAACCCGCACCGGGATTGGCCGGATCGCCAAAGCTCCAGTTGCCCAGCATCTCAAACATCGTATGGTGATACGTATCTACTCCCACCTCTTCCAGGTCATTGTGCTTACCACTTACCCGCAAACACTTTTGAGTATCCGCTACCCGGTTATGCGGCGCATGCCGGTTGCCAAGGAAGTAATCTTTGAACTGGTTCATACCCGCATTCGTAAACAGCAGGGTAGGGTCATTCTTTACCACTATTGGGGCCGATGGAACGATCGTATGGCCTTTCGAACGGAAAAAATCCAGGAAATGCTGCCTGATTTCTGCACTGGTCATCGTTGTCATATTATTCGGAACAATCTTTGTTAACGTGAAACGCCCTTTGTCGATTGGATGCACATTCGTTTTGTGAACGCTGAGCACGATCCTCAGCTTTTAATCAATCACAAGTCCGAAACACTAAACCCCGAACTTGTAACGTTAGAGCATCCAATACGTAATCGGCAAAAAATCAACATTTTCGTGTAGGTTTGTAACCTTAGCTCTGATAAACGTGGTGCAAAGGTAATTGAATTAGGACTGTTTTAATGATGGAAATCAACCCTTTCACCCCGGGCACGCTCCATGAAAAAGATCAAATATTTTTATAACACCAATACCCTCCGCTACGAAAAGCTGGAGACGCCGCTGCGGGTAAAACTGTTGCGCGTATTGGGTTTTATATCAGCAGCCATCGTTACCGCCATCATCATCGTGTCCATTGCTTACCGGTATTTTCCTTCCGCTACAGAAAAAAGGCTCATCCAGGACAACCAGGAATTGCAGCAGCAATTTGAAGTGCTCGAAGAACGTACCAAAAAGATCCAGCAGCAGGTTACTGAACTCGAAAAGCGCGATAATGAGGTGTACCGCACCATTTTTGAGGCCGATCCCATACCTGATAGCATCCGCGCCAAGGAAATAGCCTCCCAGAAAGAAACCCAGCTGGTCATGAAAATGGCCAACTTTCAGCTGGAAAACTCCATCGTGGAGACCATCAACAACCTTTCCAACCGCATCAACTCCCAGGAAAGGTCATATAATGAAATCACCGAATTTATCAAGGATAAAGAAATACTCCTGGCCTCCACACCAGCCATTCAGCCTGTCAGCAATTCCGACCTGAAGCGCGTGGCCTCTGGTTTTGGTTACCGCATTGACCCCGTGTACAAGACGGTGAAGCTCCACAACGGCCTCGACTTTGCCGCCCCCCAGGGAACACCGATCTACGCCACGGCCAATGGCACCGTTCGCGTAGCGGCCAATACCGGTACAGGCTATGGAAATCATGTAGTTATCAATCACGGATACGGTTATGAAACCCTCTATGGCCACATGTTCCGCATCAAGGTAAAAGCCGGCCAGAAAGTAAAAAGAGGAGAAATTATCGGTTGGGTAGGCAGTACCGGTAAATCCACCGGCCCCCATTGCCATTACGAGGTCAACAAAAATGGCCGCCACCTCGATCCTGTTTACTTTTTCTACAATGACCTCACACCCGAACAATACGACCGCCTCCTGAAACTGGCTGCTTCCAGCAACCAAAGCTTTGATTAAAAACCTGCTACGAGCCTTGGGCTGCGAGCCACGAGCAGCTGTTCGTCGCAGGCCGCTCAAAATGGTATTGCTCGAAGCTCGCAGCTTATAGCTCGCAGCTAATCTGTCATCCCCATGACTCTTTGTCTTACAACACTCTATGACATAAATATGACTTTCACAGCGGCAAACCTTTTAGGAACTTTAACGTTGTAACTGTAATTTTGCACACCATCATGTTACAAGCTCCCGACATATTATCTTTTGCTTATAAGCAACCCATGATGCAGGGACAGCTCGATCTCCTGTTTGAAAAGGAACAACAAATTCCTGGTTCTATACAGTATAACATCAGCCGTTTCCGCAAGCATTCTCAATGGGCAGTAGATGATGCGGGTATGATGGTGTACCATTACAAAAAGAATGATGCCGCGAAGAATTATGTAGAGCTGCGATTCTGCGTATCGGGTAATGTGTATTGCCACGAAAAGGATACCGAATGCGATCAGTGCAAACTGGGCGCTTCCCGTAACTGCAATGACAGGGTAGATAGTATAGATGTACTCAGTTTCCGGTTTGCCCCCGTTCACCTCACCCAATTCCTGAAGCCACGCCGCCAGGATGATGAGGAAACAGTGACCGACAACATCCTGCAGTTTACACATCCTTCCTCCTTCTCTAAGATATTACCCCTGTGCGGTCGCACAAGGATGGTATTGGAAGCCCTGCTCAACCATTCCTATACCGGCAGCCTGGAAAATATCTACATCAACGCCCAGGTTCAAATGCTCCTCCTGTATAGCCTGGAGTGCATGCTGGGTGAAGACAAAGGCGATAAAGCCATTGAAACCTTCCAATGTAAGTTCCTCGCCAATGATGCCGATCGCGAAAAGATCGTCCGGGCAAGAGAAATACTCCTTCAGCATATTGGTGAGCCCATCACCATTAAAGAGCTCAGCCGCAAAGTAGCCATTAATGAATGCTACCTTAAGAAAGGCTTCAAAGAACTGTTCGGCACTACCGTGTTCGACTTCTACCAAAGCCAGCGCATGGAACATGCCCGTTACCTCCTGTATGAAAAGGGACTGAGCGTAACAGAAGTATCCATGATGCTCGGTTATTCCTCCATCTCCCATTTTTCCACCGCCTTCAAAAAGCACACTGGCCTCAAACCTTGTGAGTTGTTGCTGCATTGATGTTGTCAGGGTTTATCACCCTGTGTGGGACTGAACCTGTCGAAGGGTATTATGCCCCGTTAGGGGCTACAGCTTTGTAGAGATCGTATCAAAAGGTATTCCTGCCCCTTTAAGGGCCACAGCTTTGTAGAAATGAATGCCAACAAATTCATTTGCCCTGTAGGGGCAATCCTCTACGAGTTGTGATCTAGAGGAGCCTTCTCAATTTTGCAAGGAGAGCTTGCAACACCATTCACGACTCCCGGCTCCCAACTCTTAACTCCCGACTCAGTTTTCCCCTTTGCGCAAGTCCATTTTCCTGTTTGGGTAAACGTCCCTCGTTGCCACGTTCTACATTTGCTTACTTCCTTACTAACAGCCAGGTCTCCTTGCGGTACGCAATGGAATAAATAACTTATTATGACTGTAAGAAATTACGGCAACACCCCTTTCATGGTGTGTGTGATGCTATTGCTATGCATACACACATCGGCCCAACAAACCCGGCCCGACTCTGTAACCTGGCGTCCGCTCCAGGATGTAGTGGTCACCGGCCAGTATGCGCCTCAATCTGTAAAGAATTCCGTGTACAGGGTACGCACCATCAACCGCGAGCGCATTACCCTGCGCGGCGCTACCGATATTGCCGGTGTGCTCAACAACGAACTCGGTATCCGCATTGAAACAGATTATACCCTTGGTGAAAGCGATACAAAGATCATGGGCCTTGGCGGTCAGCGTGTAAAAGTGCTGCTCGATGGCGTTCCCCTTATTGACAGGGATGCTACCAAACAAAGCCTTGGCCAGATCGACATCAATACCATCGAATGTATTGAGATCGTAGATGGCCCCATGAGCGTGATCTATGGCACCGATGCCCTGGCTGGTGTTATCAACATCATTACCAAAAAGGGGAAAAGCGGTAACAACTTCACCATCAATGCCCGCCTGCAGGAAGAAACCACCGGCAAACGCTATAGCCCCTTCACCAAAGAAGGTATACACAATGAGAACCTGAGTCTCAGTTGGCAACACAAGGGATGGCAATTATCGGCCTGGGGTACCCGCAATAATTTTGGCGGCTGGAATGATACCGCCGCTTATCCTGCCAAAACCTGGAAACCCAAAAAACAATGGATGACAGGTGCCACTATCGGCTATCGCTTTAAAAACCTCAAGGCCTGGTACCGCCTCGATTACCTCCATGAAGAACTCTTTGCAGCAGGCGTGATGTTTACTACCACCTATGCCGGCCTCGATAAATATTATATTACCAATCGCTTCACCCACCAGGCCCAGGCAGATTGGACCCTCAACGAAAAACTAAACATCAATACCGCTGTCTCTTACCAGGATTATAAACGCGGCACGGAAAGTTATACCATCGATTACCGGGCTGGTACCAAAACAGTAGCCCAGGGCGAAGGCTTTTGGGATGTGTCCCGTTTCAAAACCTTCTTTGTGCGCAGCACTGCCCAATGGCGCATTACACAATCCGTATCTGTGCAGCCGGGTGTTGAATTGAAGACAGACAATACCAGTGGGGAACGCATCAGCGGTACCCCCACCATTACCGACTTTTCTGTCTTTGCATCTGCTGAGATAAAGCCGGTGGCTGGTATATTAATAAGGCCCGGTGTTCGGTTCAGCAAGAACTCCATCTACGATGCGCCACCCCTTATCCCATCGCTCAATACAAAATTCATCCTTAATAAAAACCTTGACCTGCGCCTGTCCTATGCACGCGGTTTCCGGGCGCCCATCCTGCGCGAGTTGTATTTCAACTTTCATGATGCCAGCCACAGCATAGAAGGCAATCCCAACCTGAAAGCAGAATATTCCAACAGCTTCATCGGGTCGCTCACCTGGCAACAGGCAAAAGCAGCTGGTGTAAACATCACTACCTCTATCACTGGTTTTTACAATGATTACCACGATTTCATCGATATGGCTTTTGATCCGGCCCGGCAGGTAAATACTTATTTCAACAACGCCAGGTACAAGACCGTAGGCGGTACCCTGGAAAATACCCTCCAATGGAAAAACCTGGGCGCTACACTCGGACTTTCTTACATCGGGTATTACAATGCATTTGCCGATGATAAGGCGCGCAGCGGCGATCACTCAGAGTTTTCCTGGGCGCCCGAGGTCAACAGCAATATCACCTACCGTTTCCCCAGGCTGGGTACACAGATAGGCCTGTTCTATAAATTCAACGGCGCCCTTCCTTCTTATGTACTCGATGCCAATGGCGATATCCTCCTTTCTAAGATGGATGCTTATCACTGGGCTGATATTACCGTAACCCAAAAAGTTTGGAAATATATTTCAGTGCAGGCAGGGGCTAAGAACCTGTTCAATGTAAAGCGTGTACAGAATACTGCTGCTACGGCAGGCGGCGCCCACAGCACCGGTGGGCCTGTGCTTACCGGGTATGGAACCTCCTTTTTTGCAGGCGTCAATTTACAATGGTCCAAACATTAATTACCTGATAAATATTTAAAACCCTCAATAAATGTTAACTAAAATCAAGGCCTCACACCTCTTGCTCATAACGGGCTTCACCCTTGCCCTGGCTTCCTGTGATAAAGATGATAAGATCACCATCCCACCGCCTTCTGATGGAAAAACAGAAACCCTCAGCGGTGGTGCAGGCGGTGCTAACGCGGCCAATTCAGTATTCCTTGACCTCAGTACCGATAAACAAGATTCTGTAAACCGTACTGCCTGGGATCTTGGCTTTTATGGCGGCGCCGATTTCAGGGTGATCATTAATAACACCACGGCCGCTACTGCCAAAGCCATCAGCAAAACCGACCTTGCGCTGGTAACCACTGCCGATACGGTTGGCTTTGCCGATGCATTAGCCCTCGGTCAGGGTGCCGGTACCTTTGCTATTATCGATGATGTGGAAGGCGACCTGTCTAAAACAGTGATCCCTGCCGTGTCTGCTACCGATGCCGACAATAAGATCTATATCCTCAAGCCTTCCAATGGAATGGTGGCTGCTGTCCGCGATTGGTACAAGATCCGCATCACCCGCAATGGATCCAATTATAAATTGCAATATGCCAGGCTATCCGAAACTACTGTAAAGACCATCGATGTGGTGAAGGATGCAGCTTACAATTTCAAATATGTGTCGCTGGCCACCAACGGCGCCGTAACTGTAGAACCTGCTAAGGCCAATTGGGATATCGAATGGACCCTCACCACCTACAAAGCCACGCCTACTATTCCTTATACCTATTCTGACTACGTATACATCAACTCCCTGGCTGGTGTTCAGGCTGCTGAAGTGCTCACCACTACCGCCACCTTTGATGCCTATGCTGAGGCAAATATTGCCGGTACTACTTTCAGCAGCAGTAAAGTGGCGATTGGTGGCAACTGGCGCAACACCCAGGCCCCTATTGGCGTGAAGACCGACCGCTTCTATGTAATTAAAGATGCAGCCGGTAATGTATACAAACTCCGCTTCATCAGCTTCCATGCTTCCGATGGCGGTGTAAGAGGTTATCCAAAGATTGAATACAAACTCGTAAAGAAAGCATGACATGTTACAGAAGAAAATCTTCCTTATCTGTAGTCTCTTCCTTATTGGAATAGCCTCCCACGCCCAACAGCGTATCGTATCTCTCAGCGGGGCCATCAGTGAAATGCTCTGTGCCTTATCACTGGAATCACAGATCGTGGGCGTGGATGTTACCAGCAACTACCCCGCTTCCCTGCAGCAGAAACCACGGGTAGGACACAACAGGACCATCTCTGCAGAAGGTATCCTTGCTTTGCGACCTACCCTCGTGCTGGGTATTCAGGGTGAAATAAAGCAGGAAGTGATAGAGCAGATCACCGCTGCCAAAGTAAAAGTGCAACTGTTACCGGCAGCTTATAGTGCCGATGGCACCCGTCAATTGTTGCAGGACATTGCCCAGGCAACAGGCACTACGGCCAAAGCAAAGGAGTTAAGAACTGCCTTCGACAAGCAAATGGCTGCATTGAAAATTACACCCCTGAAGAAAAAGGTACTCTTCATCTACGCCCGTGGCACGGGCTCCATGACAGTATCGGGCACCGGTACCGCATTGAACAGCATGATAGAATTGGCTGGTGCAGAAAACGCCATCACCGGCTTTGCTCAATTCAAACCCCTGTCTGCTGAATCACTGGTAGCGGCTAATCCCGATGTCATCCTGCTATTCGACAGTGGTTTACAAAGTGTAGGTGGTCCTGATGGTTTGATGACCGTACAGGGGATCAATGCTACCAATGCCGGTAAAAATAAAAAGATCATTTCCATGGATGGACAGTTCCTCAGTGGCTTTGGTCTGCGCCTGCCTGCTGCCATTGCAGAACTGAATAAGAAACTCCTATGAACCTGAAAGTGCTGCGAGGCCGAAAGCCTCGCGGCATGATTTAGGTTATATCAGTGGACCAACAAATAAACAGTAATACTTGAAACCAAAGTGGCTCACCATATCATTGATCATACTGCTCCTGGCTGCTGTTATTATAGCTTCCGGCATCGGCGCCATGTCCATTGCTCCGGGCCAGGTGGTGGCGATCCTGCTGGATAAAGTAGGTATCCACCTGCCTGTTCCTTATGATGAAGGCATGGCCAATGTGCTGATGCAGATCAGGCTGCCCCGTGTAGTGATGGCTATATTGATAGGAGCGGGCCTCGCCGTTGCCGGCGCTTCCCTGCAAGGCTTGTTCCGGAATCCCATGGCCGACCCTGCCCTCATAGGTATTTCCTGGGGTGCATCGCTTACTGCCGTAGCGGTCATTGTATTGATATCATCGCAGCCTTACCTCCACATCGATGCCCTTATTCCACGGTATTATTTACTCAACGTCGCAACCTTTGCAGGCGCCTGTCTCACTTCCCTCCTGGTATTTCGACTGTCAAAGATCGGCGGCAGGTCATCCATCATTACTTTATTACTGGCCGGATTGGCCATCGGCACCCTCTGCCGCGCCCTGACCGATCTGGCTACCTATGTAGCCAATGATGAAGAACTACGCACCGCTACCTTCTGGACCATGGGAAGCCTCGGTGGCGCCAGTTGGACAAGTGTCATATCCTTGCTGCCATTTATAATGATCCCCCTGATATTATTGCCTGTTTTAGGTAAGTCCTTGAATGCTTATGCTCTTGGCGAAAATGAGGCCGCCTACCTGGGTATCAACGTAAAGAAATTGAAAAATACCGTTATTATATTGGCTACCTTGTCTGTAGGGGCTTCCGTGGCCGTAGCCGGTATCATTGGTTTTGTAGGCCTCATCGTACCCCACATGCTGCGCAGCATTGCCGGCAGCGATCACCGTACTTTATTGCCCAATTGCGCCTTGATGGGCGCTTCCCTGCTCACCATTGCTGATGTAGTGAGCAGAACAATAATAGCCCCTGCAGAATTACCGATCGGCATCGTTACTGCTATTTTGGGTACGCCCGTATTCATAGCACTCCTGTTAAAACAAAAGAAAGAACTGCGCCATACCACATCATGATCACCGTTCAGCACATATCATACAAAGTGGGGCAGAAGAATATCCTGAACAAGCTATCCTTTGCCCTCAGGCCCGGTGAAGTAACTGTGGTACTGGGGCAAAACGGCGCCGGGAAATCTACCCTGCTTAAAATTTTGTCTGGCGAACAAAAGCCCACAGAGGGCAAGGTATTACTTGGCCAGGAAGATCTCCACCGTTTGTCCTTTCAGCAATTGGCTCATAAGCGGGCTGTCTTGTCTCAGCAATATGCCACCAACCTGCCCTTTATCTGTGAAGAGATAGTTATGATGGGGCGCTACCCTCATTTCAGCAATAAGCCCGCTGCCATTGATAAAGAAATAGTTCACCAGTGCATGGAAGAGATGCAGGTGAATTCTTTCGCCGGCCGCTCTTACCAAACCCTTTCAGGGGGCGAACAACAACGGGTACAAATGGCCCGTGTATTGGCCCAGTTAAAAGAAAACAACCACCACACCAATCAGAAAGTTTTGTTGCTCGATGAACCCACCGCCAGCATGGATTGCCTTTACCAGCAATTGTGCCTGAGCAAAGCAAAAGAGCTGGCCCGTAAAGGATATACCGTATTGGTCATCCTCCACGACCTGAACCTGGCAGCCCAGTTTGCCGATACCATTCTCCTGCTGAAACAGGGGAGGTTGGTTACCATGGGCTCCGTGCGCGAAGTGCTGCAGCCTGCTTTCATTGCCGAAGCCTATGACATGGAAGTGAATGTGCTGGAATATGATGAGTATGACTTTCCTATCCTCGTTCCTGCAGCACACAAGAGCAAGCCCGTTTTAATAAGATCAGTAAACCAATAAAACATGAGTATTACAATGAATCTGTCAACAAAAGATAAATGGATCACCTTTCATAAAGAAAATCCACGTGTAAGGATCCGTGATGCAGCGAAACAACTGGATACTACAGAAGCGGGGATACTGGCTTCCTTTGCAGGCAGTAGCGTCATTCGTCTCAATACACAATTTGGAGAACTGTGGAAGCGCCTGCCTCAACTTGGCTATGTAATGGTGCTTACCCGCAATGAAAGCTGCGTCCATGAGCGCAAAGGCGTATTTGAAGAGGTAAGTGTCAACAGCAAACATGTAGGTGTAGTGGTGGGTAAGGATATCGACCTCCGCATGTTGTTTCATTGCTGGGCTTTTGCTTTTGCCGTTTTCGAAAACGAAGAGGCCGGGTTTAAGAAGTCTATCCAGGTATTTGATCACCAGGGAACCGCCATCATAAAAATATTCCTGCAGCCCAACAGCGATGAGATCGCTTTCGATCACCTGGTACGTGATTTCCAGGAAGGTCTCCAAACAACAACATTAGATATATTGCCGGCGCCCGAGCCTCCCGTATATGCTGATGAAAAAGCCGATATTCCGGCTTTCGTCAAAGCCTGGGGCGAACTGAAGGATACCCACGACTTCTTTCCCCTGCTCCGCAAATACAATATCTCCCGCCATTATGCCCTCGAAGTAGCCGGAGAGTTTGCCCGCAAAGTGAGCAATGAAAGTGTAAAGCTGCTGTTGGAACATGCGGCCAACACCCAACTGGAGATCATGGTATTCGTTTCCAACCACGGTAATATCCAGATCCATACCGGCCCTGTAAGCAAGATCGTCGAAATACCCGGTTGGATCAATGTCATGGATCCTGCTTTCAACCTGCATTTGAAGCTCGATCACATTGCCGACACCTGGGCTGTCAAAAAGCCCACCATAGACGGCCTGGTCCATTCACTCGAGGTATTCAATGCTGAAGGAGAACTCATCGTCCAGTTCTTTGGCAAGCGTAAACCTGGCTCTCCCGAATTACCCGAATGGACCCGTTTTATGAACGCTTTACAATAACTATTATATGTGCCAATATCAAACCTTGTTTTATGACGATAAAGTAGGCTACGTGATCCGCTGCCTCCATTGCGAGAACTTCCAGGTGGGCTACGGCAATGTATTGATCAACCTGTACACCCCCGACTTTTGCGATTTTGTGCAGTGGATCAAAGGTTGCCGCATTGATGATTATGGAGCTACCGATCCCGGTATCAAATCCATCATTATCCCTACGCCTTGCGATGGATTAAAGCTTTTCCTC
>CBIHOV010000020.1:0-150764 GCA_966211765.1 uncultured Paraflavitalea sp. | reverse complement strand
CTACACTATACTTTGAAAAGGGACTGGAAGAATTATATCCCAATTACAATGTTGAATACCCAAACCAATCGAACTGGTCGTGGAGTGGCGCCATGATCCTCTTCGACGGTCCTATATCTGAGGTGGGTATTGAAAAGTTATCCATCCGCTTTCCTGATAATCCGTGGGCGGGACATACCTACGACGAGAAAGGATATAACGCCATAGGATTCTCTTCCGGCGCGTATGACGGATGGGCACGGGATCTACAACTCACCGGATGTGACATGGGAATCTGGATAGACAGCAATGCCCACCATATCACCGCCCGCAACTGGGTATTGGATTTTGGATCCATAAGGGGAGCACAGAAGGTTTCCGGACATCATGGCATCAACATTACCGGCAGTTATAACCTGCTGGAAAATTTTGAGTTGAAGGGTAAATACCAGCATGACCTGTCTGTGGAAAAGGAAGAAGCCAGCTACAATGTTTTCAGGAACGGTAAAGGCAAAGACCTCGCAATAGATCACCATAACCATGTACAAACCTATAACCTGTTTACCAACCTCGATGCGGGCCTCGGTACCCGCCTCTATTTTTCAGGCGGCATTTCCACCCCGCGTGGAATTTGTTTCAAAGAAACATTCTGGAACATCAGGGCGGTTAACAACATGAACTATTGCGATCAGCACAACGACGCTACCAAACAAAGTGCCGATAATAATTGCGTGGGTATTAAAACGAAGCGAACATCGGAAATGACGGATGCACATAATAACTGGTTCGAAACGATTCAGCCAGACAGGTTATTTCCGAAGGACTTGTACCAGGCACAAATGAAATACATCGGCTATTAAACAAGTGTCCATGTTGCTACCATTATTACTTATCCTGCAGACAATGAAAATGGAAGGCAACCGGATCCCTCCGGCTGCCGCCATTATCATTCACAATGACCAGCCTTTTCCCAGGCACAAAGAAGTTATTAGCATAGGTAGTAAACAGTTCGGCAAACATACCACTGCTAGTTATCCCGTGATCATGCGGCATGGTGAGGTAAGTGTTTCCCAGCCGGTAGATAGTAATAAAGATAGCATATGGGACAGTTTATTCCTGGAAGTAACCCTGCCGCCCTACGCAACAGATACATTGACCTTGGTGTGGACAGATCATCCACCTCGTGATGAGCAACAGATTACCAATGTACGTTTCAGTCGTCGCAGCACGAATGGACTGCCGGAAAAGGAGATCACCGATACCTTTCGCTTACGGGGGTATGTGCAGGACATCGGCAAACCCACCTGGCAGATGGAAGGGCCGGGGATAGAAAATGACAAGGTTGCTTTCCGGGTATTCTTCGATTATCGGAATGGAAAAGATATCTATGGGAAATTGACAACAGCACCAGTACTGGAAAGGGTTGGGTTACAAGGCAGTTGGCACAAACTACAAGACTGGGGCATGGATATTCTGAAAACCGGTAACTCCATGGGGGCGGGAAACTTTGTCGTACGGAAAGCAGGTACAGACTATCCACTGGCGGATGCCGACAGTACAGTTTTCACACAATTATATGAAGGGCCGCTGGCCGCTTCTTTCCGGCTGGATTTTTACAATTGGGATGCAGGCACTATCAAACGAAAGGGAAGCGAGGTCCTGACGATGCTAAAGGGAAATTACTATTATACCACTACGCTCTATCTCTCATTACAAAAACAACAAACACTGCTACAGGGCTTTGCCCATTTTTACCAGGATAGCCTGAAGCTGTTATTTCATAACAAACACTATGTCTCCGTATCGACATTTGGAAAACAGGTAGAAGGTGATCCATCTTCTCTTGGCCTGGCTATCATGATCCCTCGAAGCAGCTTCCTGGGATCAGGTAAGCAAGGTGATACAAGTAAGTTGCCCAACAGTTGTTATATACAGATGAAAACACAGGGCAGCATTAGCAGTTTGTTTTTTGCGGGCTGGGAAAGAACAGATGCACGATTCAAAGGGGAAGCCGGTTTTGCTGACTATCTCCGGGAGGTTGCCAACAGGCTGGAACACCCGATACGTATAACTATGACAAAAAAATCATAACAGATGCAAAGAAGAGAATTTACCCGGGCGCTTTCGTTGATGGCTTTAGGTCCGTTGCTGGCCCCATACGGGACATCGGCATTCCCAATGGAACGCGCTCTTAATGACCAGGGATTACCGCCTCAACTCCCCGACAATATCAAAAAACTGATTGCTACTGTAATGGCATCCGACTATAAAAAAGTGAATACCGATTGGTTTGGTTCTATACAGATAGAAGGACTGCTGCGGTTTGCGAAAAGAGGTTACCGGGAGGGATACGATTATGCCCTGAACTGGTTCAATTATCACGTAGAACATGATAAAACACTGACCGATGAAGAATACTATAAACAATATGAAGGCAACAAGGCCAGGATAATAAGAGAAGGGCCGCTTGCTTTTGCACTTTATTCTGCCAACCTGGGCGTTGCCTTCCCGGTGCATGAATTATACCAGATTGGCAAACAGCCAGATGCCAGAACAGTTTGCATCACGGTGGCCGACGCCATCCTGCAATATGCGGCAAGGGACCGCTTTGGCATGCTGGCCCATGACGATTTTAATTTCACTGATTTTGCCATACCTGATACCGCCTATTGGGCTACCCGCGCCAATGCCATAGCAGCATCGTTAAGCACCAACAAGGATGTTGCAAATATTTATTGGAAGCAATCCATCTTTCAATTGGAGCAGGGTATTCAGTGTTTCCTCGACAAAGAGAAAGGATTGGTGCGTACAGGGCTGTTCAAAGGACTACCAGGCAAAACATACTGGTGCCGGTCGCAGGGCTGGTTACTATGGGCCATGGGCGGCCTTTTAAGATACCTGCCTCCGACACACCCGGCATTCAAGACCATCGCAGCAGAAATGCAGGTGATTGCAGACTCCTTACAAAAATATCAGAGCAAAGCAGGCGCCTGGCGGGTACTAGTAGACGACGCCACAGCCCCCGAAGAAGTGACCGGCACCTGTATGATACTCTCTGCCTTGAAAGAAGCCAGCCGAAAAAAATGGATCGACGGAAGCCGGCACAACGAGATGCTTCAAAAAGCCTGGCAATTCACCTGCAGTTCCGTAGATAAAGAAGGCAATGTACACAATGCCTATACCGGATGGGCAGTGCCGGCAGAAAACAAACAAACACAACTGATGGACCAACGATTTATGGGATTTGTACCCGGCATTGTAATGCTGGCGGCAGATGAAATGACACGCTAACCTCTTTTAAAGAATAAATATATATGCCCGTTACAGTTTTATCGATCTCACAGAAAGAAGCCTTTTATATACTGGAAGTCATCCTTGAAAAAGCATCCGCCGATGGCGGTGATCCCGTAGCCATATCCATCGTTAATGCGTCTGCGCGGCTCATTGCCTTTGCCGCTATGGATGGGGTGGCCCCCGCAGGCATTACCCTTAGCCAAAGTAAAGCCTACTCGGCCGTGATAGGTCAGAAAGATACGGCGTATTGGGCAACCATGCCCGACCAGGTAAAACACTTTGATATGCGCAACTGGACCGACGAACAATTCACAGGCTTTACCGGCGGTGTGGTAATAGAAAGCGAGGGCCAGATAATAGGAGGCATCGGCATTAGCGGCAGAAAAGGAAAGATGAATGAAAAAGATGTGATCATGCAGGATAGCGAACTGGCTAAATATGGAGAAAGTCTGTTATTTCAACTACAATAATATGGAACAAACAACATTACCGAAAACAGCAATAAAAATATCCCCGCTCACCTATGGCGCCTTTGCAGTAGGTGGTTGGTTCTGGGGAGGTGCAGATGTAACAGAAGCCGTGGAAGCAATAGAAGTATCGATCGATAATGGCATCACCACCATCGATACGGCGCCTGTATATGGAATGGGGCAAAGTGAAGAACTGGTAGGAAAAGCCATCAAACAAAAAAGACAGCAGGTGCAGGTGCTTACCAAATTCGGCATGCGCTGGGACACATCTTCCGGAGATTTCACCTTCGACTCAAAAGACAATAACGGTAACCCCGTCAAAATTTATAAGTTCAACGGAAAACAAAGTGTGATGGAAGAATGCGAGCGCAGTCTGAAACGGTTGCAGACCGATTACATCGACCTTTACCAGATGCACTGGCCAGAGAGCACTACGCCCATTGAAGAAACAATGGAAGCCCTGGAAATACTCCAACAACAGGGAAAGATACTGGCCGGAGGTGTATGCAACTGCCCGATAGACCTCTTGGAGCGGGCATCTAAGATATTCCCCGTCAGCACCAACCAGGTAGCATACAGTTTACTTAACAAAAGTATAGAGGAACAACTGGTTCCTTATTGCCTGGAGCATCAGATTGGGATACTCACGCATACTACCCTGCAAAAAGGCCTGTTAACAGGAAAAATAAAGCCAGGTCATCATTTTAACGAAGGTGACCACCGTGCTGCCAATGGTTATTTTAAAGAACAAAACCTGAACAAGATCAACGCATTGTTGTCTACGTTACAAGGTATAGCCGATGAAAGAGGCATTACCCTGGCACAACTCTCGATCAACTGGGCAATGCAGCAACCCGGCGTCACATCTGTATTGGTAGGAGCACGTAACAGTACACAAATGAACGATAATATAAAGGCAGTTCATTTCAGGCTTTCACCCACCGAACTTGATCTGATCAGAAAAGCTTCTTCCGCCTTGCACCTTGAATTATAGTAAACCATTCGCGATATGAAAAAATTTAACGGTATACAGGTAATAATCATCTTTGCTGTATTCATCAGTTCCATGATCCTTTTTCTGAACGACCGCTATGCAGCCGGCGGGCTCCTGCTCACCTTATTCTGGCTGCTGGTAGCTGCTAAAATGGCCACCTTAGCACACCTGAAGAAGTTTTCCTATACTACCGTTATCCTCGCTGCTGTAACTGTTTCCATGACCTTCCCGCAATACTTTTTGTCAGCCGGAGATTTCCAATTTAAACGGTTGATCGTTCCCTTATTACAGCTAATCACCTTTGGTGTAGGTTGCACCATGAGCTGGCATGAATTTGCTGGGGTGCTTAAAATGCCGAAAGCGGTTTTGGTAGGCATCGGTTGTCATTTTACGATCATGCCGCTGGTAGGCTTTGCTATCGCAAAAACTTTTGGATTCCCGCCGGAGATCGCTGCCGGCATTGTATTGGTAGGCTGCTCACCCAGTGGTCTGGCCAGTAATGTAATCGCATTCATAGCAAAAGCCAATCTTCCCTTATCTGTAGCCATCACGGCAGTGTCTACCCTGCTGGCGCCGGTAATGACACCATTGCTGATGAAACTCCTGGGAGGGCAGTTTGTACCGGTGAGTTTTGCCGATATGCTGGTTGATATCCTGCAACTGGTCATCATCCCCATTTTTGCAGGTATACTCGTCAATCATTTCTTTCATAAAAGAGCCGCTTGGATACACAAGGTAATGCCTAAGTTATCGATGGCAGGCATTGCCATGATCATCATTGTAATTACCGCCGCAGGAAGAGATAACATGTTACACATGGGCATTACGCTTGTAATAGCGATGTTCCTGCACATGGTGCTGGGCTTGCTGTTGGGTTATTGGGGGGCAAGGCTCTTTGGTTTACCGGAAAATGAATGCCGTACGGTAGGAATAGAAGTAGGCATGCAGAACGGAGGACTTGCTTCCGGTATCGCTGCCAAGATGGGTAAGATCGCAACGGTGGGACTTGCCCCGGCCGTGAATGGTCCTATCATGAATACCGTATTCTCCCTGATTGCTACCTGGTGGGGAAGCCGCCCTCCTAAAGAAGAGGTGGCGCCGACGAAGATCCCCGAGCCGCTTGCGGCCACATAGCCCTGGCATAATCATGCTTCACCAACGATAAACCTATATGAAAAAGTTACTCCCTTTGCTTACCCTGTTCATCACGTATCAGGGTACAGCACAACTATTGACTGAAGACTTCAATTTTACCGGCGACCTTTCAGCCAATGGCTGGACGTTGTATGAAACAGCCGGCCAACCGCTTACTACCAGTGCTGGCTTGACCTATTCGATAGACCCAGGCAGTGTGCATCCGCCTTCCGGTAATGCCGCTTATATCAGGCGACTGGCTACGGTAGCAGGACAAGATGTGTTCCGCTCATTTGCAGAACAAAATACACCTGGTAAAGCTGTGTATGTAAGTTTCCTGATCAGGCTGGCAGATACTTTATTCACTGCTAAAACAGGCAACTATGTATTACATCTCGGTTATCAAAACGGGACCGGCCCCTTATCAGTTGGCAGTATGTTATACGTACGGCAACATGCCAATGGTGGCATTCAGTTTGGCATTTCCAATACCACCTCCGTTCAGTATACAAGTGCATTAGCGGCGTCTAGGAATTACCTGCTGGTAATGAAATACAACCTGGCGGCTACAGCGGGCGCTACCAACCAGGTAAAATTATGGGTGTTCTATGGCGGCGCCATGACAGACCTGGAGGCTGATTTTCCGGCAAGCCTCACACATACCACCACCGTGGCATCGGGTAATGCCAATACAAAAGTAAACCTGTTAGGACTCAGGCAAAACAACAACACGAACATCGTTCCTGAAGTACTGATAGACAGTATACGCGTGGATACCACCTGGCCGGGAAAACATACAAGCAATGATACCTGCAGCAGAACAGTATATGTAGGCGATGCCGCCGAACCCTGGGCCTGGGATTCCATAGCCCACATGGCGCCCACCAATAGCGAGGCGCAAAAACATATCAACCTGCGACCGGCCTGGAAAAACCTGTACGATAGCAATGCCAGCTATTGCCCTACACCCTATGTGCCCGCACCTGGCAAACTACTGGCGTTGTCCGGTGTTCCTGCCGCACCACGGTTTTCATTAACCGGAAAAGTTTGGCCTGTACAGCCGGGCGACGCATCGATCTGTTTATGGGAAAATGATAAAGTGGCCGCCGTTAGCCATAGTATCGACGACAACCTGGCAAACGAAGTAGCAGACTGGAAGCAGATCAACCGTAATTACGGAGGGCTTAACATCACCTGGAATTTAATCACCGGCAATATCGGTGGAAGAATAGATCCAGCGAGAGTGAACCAGACCGGCACCTGGGCCTTTTGGAAAAGCATGGTAGATTCCGGTTTCCAGGTACAATCGCATACGGTAACACATGTGGCAGACCCCGTACGGCAAGACGGATGGCTGGGTCCCAATTGGGAGTTTGAACTTTCCAGGAATGAGATCGATGCCAATATTCCCGGGTATAAGACAAAACTGGTGGCTTATCCCGGCTCCGGCCTCGCCTTGTTCAATTTCTCGGCCAACTGGTATCCGGCCGTACCGAAATACCTGGCGGCAGCAAGAGGGGTAAGTGCCAATCCGCCCATCAACATTGCCAACATGACCAATTACACCTCTATTGCAACCACCTCCAATCCTACCCAGTACATTAATGACTCGCCCAACGTAGCTCCTTTCCGGGCAATACTGGACACTACCGGATTGCCCGCAGCTTATCATAAGTACTATCGTGGATGGGCAACTGTTTTCATACATAGCATACAGGGCGCAGGTCCAAACCTTGCCGGAAGTGCCAATCCTATCATTGCAAACTTTGCAAAAGTGTTCAGCTTCTTCCAGCAGCACAGGGACAGCCTCTGGATCGGTTTCCTGGCAGATGTAGCCCTGTATGGACAGGAACGTGATATGGGTGCTGTGCAAACGACATGGGTGTCGGACACAGCCATTCACCTTTCGCTCACATCGCAGATGGACCCTGCCATCTTCGATTATCCCCTCACCATTAAGGTACGTGTACGAAATGACTGGTCGCAGGTAGCGGCTACTCAAAACGGCGTTTCAATACCTGTTAACATGATAACGCACGCCGACAGCAACTATGCTCTCATAAAGGCAAAGCCCGACCAGGGACCGATCGTATTGAAACAGGCAGGCGTTGGCATGTTTTCAAAGCAAGCCGCTGCCAATATCAAATTGGACAGCATATCTTCGCCTCTTGTTGTAACCCCTAATCCGGGTAGTGGCATTTTATCCGTAGTATTTCCCTTTTCTTCTACAGAGCATTCGGTATTGCAGGCGGTTTCTGTTTCAGGTAATATCCTGTTGACCAGCCAAGTGCCGAAAGGACTCATCTCATCAAGATTTGACGTTAGCACATTACAAAAGGGAATGTATTTAATTGTGTACAAAACCGGTAAAAGAACCGTGTCTACTGCGTTTATCAAACAATAATTTCTGAAGATCCAATAACCGCTTTTTCCAGATCGATGCCGCTACCGGGTAACCTGGTGGCGGCATTAACATTTATTCCGGGTGACACTACGCTCGGTATGAAGAACTGGTTAGCAATGCCTTGCCAACAGAATTCCATACCATTCATTTGCCGGAAAACTAAGTCAATTTTCAGGTCAATGAATAGGTCAACTGGACTTTGGTGTTATTTGGGGTAGATAATAAAAGAATATAGGCACAAAACGTTGAGTTTGTGCCTATTTGATGCGAATTACGCATATGCTTGTCGGGAAGACAGGATTCTAACCTGCGACCCTCCCGACCCAAGGCCGGGATGCGCTATCGCGTCAATAAAGTTGTTAATGATCCTAAGAGGGAGAGTATTCTGTAAATAAAAAAGCGACCTCCAAAGAGATCGCTTTTTTCAGTCGGGAAGACAGGATTCGAACCTGCGACCCCCTGGTCCCAAACCAGGTGCGCTACCGGCCTGCGCTACTTCCCGTTCCTGTTTCCTTATCAGCCTGGGCCAACCAGGAAACCAAATACACCGGACAATTAAACTTACCGTGCTGAAAACGGCAGTTCTTCAGCGGAGAGGGAGGGATTCGAACCCTCGATACAAGTTTAAGCTCGTATAACGGTTTAGCAAACCGGCCCTTTCGGCCACTCAGGCACCTCTCCTTTTTACGGGATCGCAAAAATAAGAGGAAAATATCAAATGGCAAATTCAAATCTCACTTTATTATGTCATTTTATGAAATAGTCGCGGTCTCTGTACCTAATTGACAATGAACAGACTCCGACAGCTCCATTAGTTTCAGTTAACAGGCTGGTCTCGTTGACCCTGCATAACTTTTGAAACCCACGCTGCATCAACACATCCACACCTTACTCCGGGCGTCCAACCTCTCCATTGTTCCAGCCACAGAGCGGTACCGGTTCACCAATTAAGTGGATGTTAACAACAGTCATTTATCAGGTTTATGTCAGACCTTAGCTGATAATCAGGTATTAAAATTGTATTAGTACTTTGTAATTTCTTTCCGTCCCGAACCACAATCATTGTAATATTGTTCCTTCATACATAAAAAACACACCTATACTATGGCAAACAAAACCAATAATCGCCGGGATTTCCTCAAAACCACAGGTAAGGCTGGGCTGGCAGCAGCATTGTCTTTGCCCGTGCTGGATGCCCTGGCAATCGGTGCCAACCAGGCCCCGGCGCTCAAATCAGGGGTGGCTACTCCCTACGAGCAACAGCCATTGCCGTACGCCTACAATGCCCTGGAGCCTGCTATTGACGCCACTACCATGGAGATCCATTACTCCAAACACGCAGCTACCTATGCCAAAAACCTGGCCGATGCAGTGACGGCCGAAAAGGTAGATAAGAACGCTACTTCCCTGGAAACACTCCTGTCAGGAATTTCAAAATATTCGGCCAAAATGCGCAACAACGCAGGTGGTCATTATAATCATGAACTGTTCTGGCAAACACTCAAAGCGCCTGCAGATGGAGCTAAACCTACTGGTAAAGTGCTGGCTGCCATTGAAAAAGACTTCAATTCTTTTGATGCGTTCAAAACTCAGTTTACCGATGCCGCCAAAAACCGCTTTGGCAGTGGCTGGGCCTGGTTGATTGTGGGCAACGACAAAAAGCTGTCTATTGTATCTTCCCCAAACCAGGATAACCCACTGATGGATGTGGCTGAAGTAAAAGGATTCCCTTTATTGGGGTTGGATGTGTGGGAACATGCTTATTACCTCAAATACCAGAATCGCCGGCCTGATTATATCACCGCCTGGTGGAATGCCATCAACTGGGATTTTGTACAAAAGAGAGCAGCAGGCATCATCGGCTAGGAATACATTATGCCGGTCTCTTCCGGCTGATCATACAACAAGGACAGCTATCATGGATTCACCATCCATCATAGCTGTCCTTGTTTATTGTAAACTTCAATGCGCTGGAAGCCTACCCTTATTTATACAACGCAAGGGCTGTTTTCAAAATAGCCTGTACCGTCTTCACAGGAATATCTTTTGCCGGATCAAACAACAAGATCTTCATACGCGCTCTCTTTTCAGTGATCAATTTCGGATGATCGATCTTATTGCCATCTACAATACCCAGGTAAGGTTGATGGTTCTTTTTATGCACCCACAGGTAACAAAACCTTTTCCCTTTATAACAATAGAAAGGCATTTTATATTGCCAGGCTTCCGTAATATGCGGATCAAAATGCAACAGGTATTCACGCATGGCCAGTAAGTAACTTTTTACAGGCTCTTCTTTCTCCAGGAAGTATTGATCTATTTCTCTAAGCATGGTAAGTGGGTATAACGGTCCTTACGAGGCGACAATCACCTGGTAAGGAAGACTTTAAAGTTACAATTACTCAGCTAACGAACATCAATCATCCTTGTATGCCCTACATGCGTACTCCATGTTTACCCTTAGTACCCTGAATGAGTACTTAATTAAGATCAAATAAATACTACTTTTAATGAGTATTGTTTGATATTACTATAAAAACTTATTAACCTTGCAATCGCTTTTTATACACCTGATCGTTGCTCGTTAGTAGTTAAGTGCCCTCCACCAACCAATCTTAAGCACACAACCACCGTACACGCTTTGAAAACTCACCTGTAAAAGTAGCTCCCGGTTATTATTGTATCCTATACTGTGCCATGCACGGTAACATAATCTTATTGTTATTTCCATTAAACCTTGGTCTATGTCCAGGCAACTTTCCTATGCACTGATCATTAACCTTATTGGCTTTGCCTCCGTGGTAAATAGCCCTTATTCTTTGGTGTTTGATATGAATATGCCGGATGCCATCCCATTGGCAACGCCTGCCCCCAAAGGAATCAATTCCTTGTGTCTGGATGAATGGTCAAGACATAAGGAATTGATCATTAATAAAAGAGACAGTTTGTATGATGCCATTGCAGACAAAGAAAAACTCAGCCGCAATAAAGAGAAAGTGCAGCAAGGGATCATTGCGCTCAAAGCAAGGCTTGCCAACCTCGATAAAGTAATCGACCTTGTCAATACACTCGAAAAAAGTGATGTGGAATATATATTGAAACCTGCTGTCAAAGCAGAAGGTTCTACCGCATACGATACCAGGCGAAAATGCATTGTTTTGACGGTAGGCTCTACTGCCAATTTCATACATGAGATTACCCATGGTGGTCAGTACGAAACCGGAGAGATCATATTTGATTCCCTGCTCGATAAATCTTACCTGCAGGATCTGTACGATGAAGCCGAAGCCTATAAAGCACAGTTTGCTTACGATCCCTCTTCAGTATCAGCATTGAAATCAAACACTGTAGCAAGATCATTGGCAGAAATAACGCCTCAATGGGTGGAAAATCTTCAATCTCCCGAAGGAGAGAAAACCTATCGTGACCACAGCAAGATCAGGGTCAATATTCATTCCGGTAAAGCCGTCCTGCTCATGGCCTATCCACAATTGGAAAGCCAGTTCAAAGGATGGGCAGATACCTGGACCATGAAGGAAGCTCCCAACGTTGTTTACAAAAGACAGTCATTGATTGTACAGTAGATCACCCGAAAGTAAAATGAAGCACCTCGGCCACTCGGCTATGCCCTCTCCTGAATACCTTTCGCATCATTGACAAATGCACTGAACATACCATCAGGGTTGTTTATCATTGGTCAAAATATGGCCCATTTTAGTCCTTATTAATTGTTATTACGGGAAATATTACTAACGTTGTTGTCTATTCTTTCATACCTGTATTTTACCTGCCGCCTTAGTACATCCCGTACAATATTTGAAGACTCGCCCGTAAGTTATCACTGGTCATTTATAGCGCCGTGTACTGCACGGTAAAAAACCTTATTGCTTTTACTTAAACCTTAACCTATGTCCAGGCAACTATCCCCTGCCATGGCTATTGCCATGCTTGTTATGGTATTAGCAGGCTTTGCAGCGTGCTCCGATTCGATTTCAAGTCCCGAGGAAAGTCAGATAAATAATACCCAGGACAAATTTGAAGGGATTACAAAACAGTGGATGGATAAACTAAAAAAGGAAATTGAATTACGAAAAAGAAACTATATTATTGAGATCGATAGCCTGTCTATTGAACTAAGTAGTTACAAGTTGACCCAGTATGCTTTGGACAGCATTTCAAGAGGTGTCTTAGGTTTAGTTAAAGAAGTTGGGCAGCTTGAAAAAATTCAATGGGAGATTGAATACCTGAGCAAATCGAACCAACCCTTTCTGGTAGTAGAGGATGATACACTTGGGGTGTGGGCCTTTACTTCATTTGATAACAAGTCGCATTATATAAACATACATATTACTCCTGTTGCACCAATTTCTCTCTTTGCGCATGAGCTATTGCATGTCTACCAGTTTGAGCGGGGATTAATAAGTTTAGGAGATCCGGCAAAGGGCACTGGAAAGCATTTTCTCCGTGACTCAACCGACGAGATAGCAGCCTATAAAAGACAGGAAATGTTTAATGACACAGTTGCCTATGAGGGTGTGGTATTGCCAAAGGGGCCTAATTCCATTTATAATTTCAACCGGGATACCAGTGCCTACCAGGTTAATCTTCCGGAATTAATAAAAAAGGGGGATATAAAAGACTTAAAGACAGTAGCCGACTCAATGCGCCAGGCCTACAGGGTACAATTAGATGGTAAATGGGTCACTATTACGATGAACTGACCACAAAAAAAATACACCGGTGCAGCCCGGTGTATTCAAACACATAAACGAAAACTATAACTGAAATTATTTAACCTTGTTCACTACTGTCTCGTCCACATAACTGCGGTTACGATTGATCTGGTATACCTCTGCCTTGTCATTCTTTTTTGCTTTCACTTCTACATTCAGCACATTGTCTCCAATTTCTTCCGTATTCAGCATGAACTTTTTGGAAATATTGCTTCCTTTTACTTTGCCGGAATAAAGCACATTACCATAGTCATCCCTGAAAGTGATGGAAAATTCATCTTCTTCAGTATTGTTGAGGTTCAGCAGGAAAACCGGTTGGTTCTCATAATGACCAATAAATTTCAATTCTATAGAAGAGCTCCTGGGATTCTTTTCGCCATTGGCTAAAGTGGTGGTAGAAAAGGCTAAGGTTAAAGCTACTACTGCCATCAGCATCATTCCGTAATTTCTCATCTTGATTTTCATAATTCGTATATTTTATAATTTTATGATCTGGTTGTTTTGCGCTTATCCCCCGCTGCGGGGCTGAACCTCTTTCGGGTCTGAAGCTTCACTCGTCTTCGTCCTCATTCCCTTCGTTCATGATGCAAACTTACAGCGGCAATCACCCGGGTACAAACCAACTAATGCCTCATTTCAGGATGCTAAACGCGTGATAGAAATGTTAAAATCCTTTACTGGCGCGGGTTGCAGAAATAAATGAAAATGATCTCCAAGCCATTTTACCCCCTGTTTTTTCCTTCCCGCACTCAACACATTAAAGAAGTTTATTATTGATAAGAATTTCTTCATATATTAATGCTGGTGAGTAATATTTTTTTTATATTTTGTCTCGCCCTTTGAAACAACCATAAACCCTTTAAAATATGCTTGCGCGTACCCAGTTGATCGATGCCGTTTGTTATAACAAAGTCCCGCCATCGTTTACGAACATATCTTCCTTACAATAGCAGTCATATTTTAATGCCGGGGGGAACATGGTCATTTTTAATGCCATTTTTTCCTGACAAACCGTAATAATTTCCCTGATACGTAAACTAATATCTTACCAATGGCAATTAACTTACAGAAAGGCCAGAAAATAGACATAGGCCTTTCAAACATCAGTGTAGGACTGGGCTGGAATCCAAATGAAGGAACGGGTTCCGCCTTCGACCTTGATGCCTCTGCATTTATGATCGATTCTTCCAGGCTCATACCCGCAGAAGGGTATTTTGTATTCTATGGCAATACAGATTCTCCCGATGCTGCGGTGCACCATACCGGTGATGATCCTACAGGCGGCAACTCCGCCGGTGGCGATGATGAAAGCCTCGTCGTAGACATTACTAAAATTGATCCCGCTATTGCAGAAATATTGTTTGTGGTCACCATTCATGATGCGGGCGCCCGCCGACAGAATTTTGGCCAGGTAAGAGACTCCTACATCAGGCTCGTAGACAATGCCACCGGCAGTGAGATCGCCAAATACGAACTGGGAGAAGACTTCTCCATCGAAACAGGCGTGGAATTTGGTCGTCTGTACAAACGCGATGGCAAATGGAAGTTTGAAGCCTCCGGTATAGGCTATAAAGAAGACCTGGGCTATTTCCTGGGCAAATATTACAAAGGACAGATCATTAAATAAAACATAGACACCCTGATTGATCCCTTACATTGCACCAGATCAGCGAAATCCGGAACAATCAGTGTTATCAGCGATTATTGAGCGATTAAACCCTAATAAATAAAACTAAAAGAACCTTATTTATGGCAATTAACCTGGTAAAAGGACAAACAATTGACCTTAGAAAAAACGATGGCGGTGCCGATTTTGACCTTGCAACTGTAACCATCGGCCTTGGATGGGACATCCGCGAGAAAAAGAGCGGATTCCTCGGAAAGCTCCTCGGTAGCAAACAGGAAGACTTTGACCTCGATGCCGTAGCCTTTTTGCTCGACAGCAATGGTAAAGTAGCCAACCTGGGCGATAAACTCATTGGCGGCGATGTTATCTTCTACAACAGCCCCAAACACCCTTCCGGCAAAGCCTGGTCTACCGGCGATAACAGAACTGGAGCAGGAGATGGGGATGATGAACAGCTCATTTTTAAATTGGATACCCTCGATGCACGCTTTGAAAAGATTGTATTCGTAGTATCCATTTACCAGGGCCGCCAGAAGAACCAGCACTTTGGCCTCGTGGACAACGCCTTTATCCGCGCCATTGACACCCGTGGAAAGGAAATTGCCCGCTTCAACCTGTCGGGCGATGCCACCTTCAATGGTATGTGTTCCATGGTATTTGCTGAAGTATACCGCAAAGACGGCAGCTGGAAATTCCGCGCCCTCGGTACACCTCACCAGGCCGACTCCTTCGTGGAGATCTTAAAACAATATGTGAACGCATAACTTTCAAAATATTATTATGAGAAGATTACCCGTGTATCTGGTACTTGACACTTCCGGTTCTATGACTGGAGAGCCCATTGAATCCTTGAAGAATGGCGTTCAGGTCCTCATTTCTACCTTGCGCCAGGATCCCTATGCACTCGAAACAGCGTATTTAAGCGTGATCACCTTCAGTACAACAGCTCAACAACTCGTACCCCTTACCGAATTGTCAACGTTCCAGATGCCGGATCTTCAGGCTGCAGGCACCACCTCTCTTGGAGAAGCACTGAATTTACTGGCACAAAGAGTAGAAGTGGAAGTGGCCCGTACCACCGCCGACCAGAAAGGCGACTGGAAGCCACTTGTATTCATCATGACCGATGGAGAGCCCACCGACGACTGGCAGAAAGGGCTCAATGAATACCGCAAACGGAAATTTGGTATGGTAATAGCCTGCGCCGCTGGCCGGGCTGCCAACACCAATGTACTCAAACAGGTTACCGATACGGTAGTTCAATTGGATACCGCCGACTCTTCCACCATCAAAGCTTTCTTTAAATGGGTATCCGCTTCCATCAGCACCGGTAGCCAGAAAGTAGAAAGCGGCGGTCAGGAAGTTACTGGCCTCAATGAACTGCCTCCACCTCCACCAGAAGTAAACGTAGTTGTATAAGATGTTGAAAGAAGCAAAACATATTTCCTTCGATCTGTGGATGACATTGATCCGGTCGGATAAAGATTTTAAGAAAGAAAAAGCAAAGCTCTTTTGTTCTTATTTCAACCTCCGTCATGTAGACGCCGACGCCGTGTTTAAAGTGTTCAGAGAAACCGACCAGCTGGTGAATCGCATTAACGAAACAGTAGGAAAGAACATAGACTCCCTGGAAATGTACATGATCGTGCTCGATAAACTGGGTGCCGATCTATCGGGATTGCAACCGGGCGATCTGGAAGAATACTATAACCTGTCGGAGCAGGTATTCTTTCGATACCCCGCACAACCCTTAAATGAGGAGATTGTGCCGCTGTTGGCTTCCTTGAAAGACAGGGGGCATACCATCAATATCCTCAGCAATACCGGTTATATAAAGGGCCGCACCCTGCGCAGGATCCTGGAGGATAACGGAATAGCGCAGTACATGGACTTTCAGATCTATTCAGATGAAGTGTCGGCTTCAAAACCCTCACCCATCATCTTTGAACACATGTACCGGCAGGCAAAGGAGTTGTATCCAAACGGGTTATCCAAACAACATATCGTGCACATTGGCGATAACAATCTTACAGATGTAGGAGGGGCAAAGGATTTTGGGATCAATGCTTTTCTCATCAATGAACAAAGCATGACCTTAAAAAACATAGCCGATGAGCTCAGTGTACTCGTTGCATAAAATAACAGGGGTCGATACTTTTACCTTCAACCCTGCCGACTATAGCCGCTTCAAATTTGGAGATGGCCATATCGCGGAGTCATTTGGCGAAGCACTTGCCATTGGATTCCTGGTGCAGCATGCGGAGGAGTTAAAGAGTGGAAAGCAGTTGGTCATACTGCCCAGCCCTTATTTTGCCATCCCTACTGCTTCCTATGCTATGGCTGGGGCTTTTAAGAAAACCATCAACCGCTTTTTAGCGGCCAATCGCTTACCCGTAGCTGAAGAAGCCAAGATCCATCGCTATAAGACCTATAGCCTGGATTACGGCGAGCTTGATGCCGATAGCAGGCTCAACCTTATTCTCAACGATAAGTACCACCTCGACAGCCAGTTCCTGCGGGGTAAATGCCTCCTCTTTATCGATGATATCAAGATTACCGGCAGTCATGAACTCGTGATCCGCAACCTGCTGAAGCAATTTGCACTGGAAGAAGAGATCGCTTACTTCCTCTACTTCGCCCAACTGGATGGTAAGAACATCCATCCCAGGATTGAAAACGACCTTAACTACAGCTTTGTTAAGTCTGTTCATGACCTGGGCAGCATCATCCATTCCGGCAACTTTAAAGTCAATACCCGTATTGTCAAATACATACTCAATGCGGCGTTTACCGACTTCGAAACTTTTATTACAAAGCAAACCACCTTGTTTTGTGAACAACTAACCGATCTGGCCATCAGCAATGGCTACCATGAAATGGAGGAATACAAAAAGAATTTCCTTCAACTATTAACAATCACCCATCAAAATCATCACATATGGCTATCAACTTACAAAAAGGACAGCGCGCAAACCTTGACCTCCCCAAATTTACCATAGGCCTGGGCTGGGATA
This sequence comes from uncultured Paraflavitalea sp., assembly GCA_966211765.1. GTDB lineage: Bacteria > Bacteroidota > Bacteroidia > Chitinophagales > Chitinophagaceae > Paraflavitalea. Next base: position 133,115 of record CBIHOV010000020.1, on the reverse strand, counting down.
CCAACGAAGCACAGGCAGGCCAGGGCTTCGACCTCGATGCCTCCATCTTCATTCTCGGCGAGAACAGGAAGCTGTTGGCCGATGAATACTTTGTTTTTTACAACAACCTCAAATCTCCTGATGGTTCTGTAAAACATTCCGGCGACAATACCACCGGCGATGGTGATGGCGATGATGAAACCATCGAGATCGACCTTTCCAATATCAACCCCGGTGCTAAAGAGATCTGTGTAGTGGTCACCATTCACGATGCACAAAGCCGTAAACAAAATTTTGGTCAGGTAAGAAACTCTTTCATTCGCGTATTCAATGCTACCACCAACGAAGAGATCATGAAATACGAGCTGGGAGAAGACTTCTCCATTGAAACAGCTGTTGAATTTGGCCGCATCTATAAAAAAGACGAGAACTGGAAATTTGAAGCCGTAGGTATCGGACACAGCGGCGGCCTCGAACAATTCCTGGGAAAATACAACTAAACATTCATGAGAAGACTGCCGGTTTATTTATTGCTCGATACCTCCGGCTCCATGAAAGGAGAGCCTATTGAAGCTGTGAAGAATGGTCTTGAATCACTCATCGGTTTCCTGAGGCAGGATCCTTTTGCCCTGGAGTCTGTGCACCTTTCCATCATCACCTTCGACCGGGAAGTCACCAACATCCTTCCCCTCAAAGACCTGGAAAGCCTTATCCTGCCGGAAATTACTACGCCCGATTCAGGGCCTACCCACCTCGGGCAGGCGCTGGAAATGCTCTGTACCCTGGTGGATAGTGAGGTATTGAAAAGCTCACCCGATCAGAAAGGAGACTGGATGCCCCTGTTGTTCATCATGACAGATGGAAAGCCCAGCGACCTGCAGAAGTACCGCGAAATGATACCCGAAGTGAAGAAGAGACATTTTGGCGAAATAGTAGCCTGTGCCGCAGGCCCCAAGGTGGATGATCAGTTGCTCAAGGAGCTCACCCATATTGTGGTGCACCTTGATACGGCAGACAGCTCTACTATTAAGTCATTCTTTAAGTGGGTATCAGCATCGGTAAGTACCGGCAACAGAAGTATGGGCGCCGGCGGCGATGTGGTATTACCACCGCCTCCTCCCCAGGTCAACATGGTAATCTAATGTTGGTGTATTCAGGTACGCAGTGGAGTAGAATAAGGAAAGTTTAAATATCAACATTGCCGATTGCCGACTGCCGATTGCCGGTCGAATCCGGTTCACGTTCAGAAGAACACTTAACAATAAACCATGTATTTCATCATATGGATGCTTCTCAATATTTTGATCATAGGTCTTTTCCTGTATTCAAAACTATTGCCCTATAAAGACAGGTTAGACAAGCGCTACAAAGGCACATTCGACTTTTTCAGCAAGCTGTTTAACCCCATTCTCAATTTCTTCCGGGGAGTCATTAAACCCTTCCAGGTAGGAAGCGGACTTTCTGTCGACATGTCGCAGATCGTGCTCCTCATTGTATTATTGCTTTTATTAGGCATTGGCCGGTTTTAAACCTAACCATTAAATAAACCTAAACCTCCTTGCTATGCGCAGACTACCGGTATACTTTTTAATAGATGTTTCAGAATCAATGGTGGGCGATCAAATGCCCTACGTTGAAGAAGGACTTGCTTCCATCATTAAAGACCTCCGGTCCGATCCCTATGCCCTGGAAACAGCCTGGGTGTCAATCATCGTCTTTGCCGGGAAAACGAAACGCATTGTTCCATTAACCGAACTTACTTCCTTTTACCCCCCGCGCATCCCCATTGGTGGCGGAACTTCCCTGGGAGAGGCCCTGGAGTTCCTCATGCACGATATTGACACCAATGTGGTAAAGAGTACGCCGGATACCAAGGGCGATTGGAAACCCATCATCTTTTTGTTTACCGATGGAGCGCCTACCGACAATCCCGAAGCCGCCGTTACCAAGTGGATCAACCAATACAAAAAGAAAGCGTCCATTGTAGCCATTGCCCTGGGCGATAATACCGATACGGCCGTGCTGGGTAAGCTCACCAGCGATGTATTGCTCGTGAAGAACCTGGCGCCCGAATCCTATAAATCATTCTTTAAATGGGTTACCGCTTCCATTAAGACCACCAGCATGAGTGTGTCTGAAAGCAATATAGACGGCCCCCAACTGGCTAAGCTGGATGATGCTTACCTTACCAAGGTAGAGCCTGCGGCCACGCCCTCATCGAAAGTCATTGACAATAATTTTGCCGTCTTCCTGTCTAAATGCCAGGCTACCAAAAAGCCTTACCTCATTAAATACAAACGCAATATTACCCCCTCCAACATAGAAGGCCTATCATTGGAAACACAATTCTTTAAACTCCAGGGATCCTTCCCGGTGGATGATACCTATTTTCAGTTGAGTGAAGATACTCCCACCAACCAAAAGATCAGTTCAGGAGAATTGGTGGGCTTCCCCCATTGTCCCTGCTGTGGTAATCAATACGGCTTTAGTACCTGCGCCTGCGGCGGCATCATGTGCACCGGCGAGGAAGAAGTGAGTACCTGCCCCTGGTGTAATACACAGGCAAAGTTTGGGTTTTCATCCGGGCACCATGACATTAACCGTTCAAGAGGATAACAACTATTTTCATTAACCCAATCATTCTGTGGATAAGATCGTATTTCCCAACGCCAAAGAAAAAGAAGCTTACACCTATACCATTCAATGGGGAAAGTTTGCCCTCTCCGATATTGGCGAACACCATTTTGAAGGGCTCGAAGCCATTGGGCTAAGCTACGACCCGGCAACAGGCACCGTGCAGGGTACACCTTCCATACCCGGTGATGCAGACATCACCCTACATTATAAACCTTTAGACAGCAATATAGAGCAGTTGCTCTCCAGGCCTGTACACCTCTTTGTGAATTTCGATCCCAGGAGCTTATGGACTGAGCAGGAGCCACCCCTGGAAGCTCCTTACCAAAAGCCTCATACTGATAGTGTGATGGACATCAGCGGCGCCAAAACCATGATCGCCGCCAGCAAGCGTGGGCGTTCCCATGCGCGGGAAGGCAAATTCAGGGATGATGACTTTGATGTAATGTACCGTTCTGATACCGGTTGGTATGTAATTGCTGTGGCAGATGGCGCAGGCTCGGCCAAATTCTCACGGGAGGGCTCACGCATTGCCTGCAATACCGTAGTGGAACACCTGTCCTTATCTGCTACCGGCAGTAAACTGGATGAACTCGAAGCTCTCATTGCACAGCTGGAGTCCAATCCCGATGATGCCAGCCGCAAAGCCATTGGCGATACCTTATACACCACTTTGGGCAATGCGATACTGTTGGCCTATAAGAACATTGCCAAAGAAGCAGAAGCTTCCCAGAACCTCGTAAAAGACTATGCTACTACCTTGCTGGCCACCGTGTGCCGCCAATACGGCGATAAATGGTTTATCGGCGCTTTTTGGGTAGGAGATGGGGGAGTGGGTATCTACAAAAAAGGGGAAGCTCCTAAAATATTGGGGGAAACCGACAGCGGCGAATACTCCGGTCAAACAAGGTTCCTCACCATGCAGGAGATATTTGAAACATCTTCCTTCTATAAGCGCATACGCTTCCAGCTGGTAGATCATTTTGATGCCCTGGTACTCATGACCGACGGCATTACAGATGCCTGGTTTCACACCGATGCCAACCTCTTCAAAGCAGAGAAATGGGAGGAGCTGTTCCAGGAAATGCAAAAGGAAGTGGATCTTACACGGGACAATGCAAATGCCCATAACCAGTTATTACAATGGCTTGATTTCTGGGTAAAAGGTGAATACGACGACCGAACAATTGCAATACTTTTTTAATTATGGCAAACACCATCAAAATAAAGGCAGCAGACGGCACAGACGTTGAGTTTGTGAACGACATGATTGGTCAGGGCGGCATGAAAGATGTGTATTTCAGTCCTGATAAATCCTATGTCGTAGCCTTCTTCAGGGATAAACAGGATGCAGTAGCCAAAGATCGTCTCCTCACCATCACCGGCACCTTTTATGACCGCATCTTTAAACAGGCCGGCGGTGATTATTGGAAAGACCTCTATTGCTGGCCTACCAAAGTAGTGGAATGGAATGGACGGCTCGGCATTGTGGCTCCTACCTATCAGAAACATTTCTTCTTTCAGACAGGATCGCGCAACAATGATTTCCTTCAGATCAAAGGCAAGGAAAAAGAAGGCAAATGGTTTGCCAGCGCTTTTCACCAGAATAAAAACCTCGATCCTTCCGAGAAAGGCGATTGGTACAAATATTTTCTCATTGGCATCACCATCAGCCGCGGTGTAAAGCGTATGCATGCGGCTGGGCTGGCCCATTCCGATCTTTCTTACAAGAATGTATTGATAGACCCTGTCACCGGCAGGGCTGCTATTATTGACATTGATGGATTGGTGGTGCCCGGCAAATACCCGCCCGATGTGTTGGGTACACCCGACTTTATTGCGCCCGAGGTATTGGCTACCAGGCACCTGCCCAAGGAGGACAAGAGCAGGAAGTTTCCTGGTATTCCTACCGACAGGCATGCCCTGGCCGTCATGATCTACATGTACCTGCTGCGGCGTCACCCCTTGCGGGGAGGAAAAGTGCACGATGCCGATGCACAGAAAGATGAAGAACTGTCCATGGGCTCTAAAGCCTTGTTCATTGAACATCCAACCGATAAGATCAACAGGCCCAAACTGAGCCAGGTAAAACCGAGTTATTTCCCCTGGGCCGACACTGATAAATTGCCCTATACGATTACGGGTCCCTACCTGAAACAATTGTTCGACAGGGCATTCATCGATGGACTGCACAATCCTGCCATGCGCCCAACGGCAGATGAATGGGAGAATGCACTGGTGAGATCAGTTGACCTCATGCAGCCCTGTCAGAATAAGTCCTGCGAGATGAAATGGTATGTATTTGACAATACCACCACGCCTAAATGTCCTTTTTGTGGTACGCCTTACCGCGGGCAGCTACCTGTGCTGAATCTCTATTCCAAAAATCCAAAAGGGATGTTTAGCTTTGAAAATCACAGGCTAATGGTTTATAGCAATCAATATATCTATCAGTGGCATATCAATAAGAACATTTCGCCCAATGAACGCTTAACAGCCGATCAGAAAAAACCGGTAGGCTATTTTGTATTCCACAATGATAAATGGGTGCTCGTGAACCAGGCTATTCCCGGTTTAAAAGATATGGATACAGACCAGGAAATTCCGGTAGGACAAATGCTGGAGATTAAAGATGCACAAAAGATCCTGCTGTCTAAGGAAGAGGGCGGGCGATTGATCATAGTACAAATGGTAAATAATTAAAATCAGAATACAACATGAATCACATGATCCAGGAAATTCTCAACAACCCGTGGGCTGCATTGGCGGTGGTTGGGAATCTTATTGTTATAGAAAGCTTGCTGTCTGTTGATAATGCGGCCGTATTGGCCACCATGGTGATGGACCTGCCAAAGGAACAAAGAAACAGGGCCCTGAAATATGGCATTATTGGTGCGTATGTATTTCGCGGTATCTGCTTATTACTCGCAGCTTATATCATCACAATATGGTGGCTCAAGCCGCTGGGCGGGTTATACCTTCTTTACCTCGTATGGGATTGGTGGAAAGGTAAACAAACACCCGAAAAGGAAGATGATACACTGGATAAAAAAAGCAACTGGCTATACAAGGTCACAGTAGGGGCCCTGGGTAACTTCTGGGCTACCGTGGCCCTGGTAGAGATCATGGACCTGGCTTTCTCAATAGACAATGTATTTGCTGCGGTGGCTTTTTCTGATAACATCATCCTTATATGGGTGGGCGTATTCATTGGTATCCTCGCTATGCGGTTTGTAGCGCAGGGCTTTGTAAAGCTCATGGAGAAATACGTTTTCCTGGAAGCTGCGGCTTTCATCGTAATCGCCATCCTGGGTATTAAGCTCATGCTTTCTTTGTATGAACACTTTGTACCAGAATCACCATTTAGCAAGTTCCTGGGTAGCCATGCAGCCGATTGGGGTGTATCTATCCTTACCATCAGCATATTCGTAATACCGATTCTTTATACCACACTGTTTGGTAAAAAGAAACCAGAAGCAGGCGCTTAGATAGCGCTGGATCATACTAAAGGAAAAGGGTGGGCCGTCCCGTACTTCAGTCGGGACGGCTCACCCTTTTCCTTTTTTACTATTGTCATCGAAAAAAAAACCTCTCTCTTCTGCCTTTCACGCCCCATTCGAAGCAAACGCATTGCCGACTGCCGATTCACGGGTTCTCACAAAAAAAAGCGGAGCACCTGATGTAGATGCTCCACTTTCTTTAGTTACTAAAACAAAAAACCAGCTTATTATTTGATCTTGCTTACTACAGTTTCATCTACATAGCTACGGTTCCTGTTGATCTTGTACACTTCAGATTGACTGTTCTTCTTTGCTTTTACTTCCACGCTTAATACGTTATCTCCGATCTCTTCAATGTTCAACATGAACTTCTTCGAAATGCTGGTTCCTTTTACTTTACCGCTGTACAGCACGTTGCCAAAATCATCACGGAAAGTAATAGTAAATTCATCTTCTTCCTTGTTGTTCAGGTTCAGTTGGAAAACCGGTTGGTTCTCATAATGACCGATGAACTTCAATTCTATAGCAGAAGCAATTTTTTCTTTTTCGTTGTTTGCCAGCGCGCTGGTAGAGAAAGACAAAGTGAAAGCTACTAAGGCGATTGCCAAAATTCCATAATTCCTCATAATCGATTTCATAATGTATATTTTAAAAGTTTTTTAAACAGTGCTGTAAGCTTCGTATGGGATGGGCAATCGGGCAGGCAGGCAATGTAGAAGAAAAAAAGTAGGAGTTCGTATCTCCCGTATTCAACACCAGGTTGGTGTGTTCTTTATTTTATGATGCAAACATACAGCGGCATTATCCACCCCGAAAACCAAATAAAGGTCCGTTTCAGTATGGTAAACCCATTTTCCAAAACAGTGAATGCGCCATAGGAGCGGGTTACAGCCAAAATCGAACATGATCCCCAACCTGTTTTTTGGACTTAAAATAATTCAAAATAGGCCCCTTTTTTCCTTTTCCTTAACAATTTCGACACAATCGGCGCTGTTTTTAGGCCGTAACTGGCACTTATTCTGGTATGTTAAATAATTATAATCACTCCGCGTGATCTTCTGTCTCCTCGTCGCCCTAATACCTTGCTACCCAATTCCCTCCTTTCTTCGATGCATTGTTGCCTTAATTCCCGCTGCCGTTTTTCCCCCTCGTTGCCTCTTTGCCTTGATGCCTTGTTGCCTTTTATACCCCTTCCTCAGATTTTAATTTGCGCCCTCGTCGCCTCTAATGCTTTGTTGTCTTAATGCCTTTCTTTGATAATCCTCAACAACTTTTCCCATTCCGGGCCATATAACTACGTAGTTACACGCAACCTTGAAATAAATTCCCAAAACGATACAATTTTATCCGTACAATACTAGTTATATGTTTATATATAGGGGAAATATGAATGTATCTGAGGCTATTTCCTATATTAAAAAAGACGATTAGTTTTACGCGCAAAGCATTTAGACCAGTAAACCCAATATCTATCCAAAAACCGTTTAAAAGATTTTTAAAACCAATACTATGACACTAATCCCTACACTACCCAGGCAATTACAGCCTCCCTTTCACCCGGTGTTTTTAAACTGTCACAAAACAAGCTCCTATAGCCACAGGCAAGGCCCTGGCGTATATGGATCTCTTGCAGGGCAGTAATGCACAAAACACTTCACCCCCTGTAATCAATAACCTAATCATTACTTACCGGTACTACCGGTAACGGATTGCGTGGCTATGCCGCTCTGGCGGTTATAGCATAGTAATAGATTTTGATTATTGAATAAACTCTATACCGTATGGCTTCAGCATCAGGATTTATTCACCCTTTATTTTCATTAAGGGAAACACGTTGTAAGAGATTATTAACTGTGTTGTTTTGCATACTTGTGTGTACCCTCGGTTTTCACACAGGTGTTTCGGCATTTGCACCAGGCGCAGGTCACCCGCCCGGCGTGCCCGACCTTACACACCCTGATACTAAGTTGACCATCATAAAAAACAACTCTGTTGCCAACAACAGCGACCAGAATATCGTCAAAGCCCATGTGGTAGATGAATTTGGTAATCCTGTGTCGGGCGTTGATATCGTGATCGTTTCTTCCACCGGTGGATTTACACCTATATATACTACAAATGCTAGTGGGGATGCAAGTGTGCCATTTCCCAGTTCCGCCGTTGGAACAGTATCCATTCAGGCATTTATTAATGGAGATCCTTTTATTCACGGCAGTCCGGCCAATACGTATTTCGTGGCAGCGCCCCCTACCGTTAATACTCCTACTACCAGGCTGTCTGTATTAACTACCAATGCCATTGCCAACAACACCGCTACCAATAGTGTACGCGCGCACATTACCGACGCTTATAATCACCCCATAGCCGGTCAAACCATCGCATTCACCATTGCCTCTGGTATCGCCACATTTGTAGGTCCCAATATACTTACAACCGATGCCAACGGCAATGCCGACATATCATTGATCAGTACCATTGCAGGGCCTGTAAATATTACAGCCACCATGAATGGTACCAATATTCCCAACGGCAGCCCTGCTACCGTGATCTTTGTGGCCGACGTTCCGCAACCTACCAATCCCCTCACTGCATTGAGTGTTGTTACCAACAATGCTGTGGCCAATAACAGTGCTACCAATAGCGTGAGAGTCCATGTGGTTGATGCCAATGGCAACTCTGTTCCTGGTGCTGCTATTGTATTTACGATCACCAGCGGAATCGCCACCTTTAATGCGTTCAACCCGATTACTACCGATGTAGCTGGCAACGCTGTTATGAACCTTAAAAGTACCGTTGCAGGCAATGTGGTCATCACAGCCACTGTGAATGGTATTCCTATCACCAATGGCAGTCCGGCTACCGTCACCTTTGTGGCCGGTGCACCTTCTGTCGCCAATCCTAATACATTTCTTTCCGTCGTTATTAATAATGCCAAGGCCAATAATTCTGCAGTCAATGGGGTAAGAGTGCAGATCAGGGATGCCCTGGGCAACCCTGTTGAGAACGCGGTGATCGAATTCAGCATCATTAGTGGTACCGCTACCTTTACAAGCAGCACTACCAAAACGACTGCTGCAGATGGCAGGGCAAGCATTACCTTAAAAAGCCCCGTGGCTGGCAATGTAAAGATCAAGGCCACTGTAAATGGTGTAGATATCATCATCGGAAATCCGTCTACTGTCACCTTTGTGGCCGATGTACCTTCTACTACCAACCCCGCTACTGCCCTAAGTGTGGTAGACGATAACAGGGTAGCCAACAATGCCGCCCTTAACAGCGTAAAAGCGCATGTGGTGGATGCCCTGGGCAATCCTGTTGCAGGAGCTGCTATTGTATTTACCATCACCGGCGGTACTGCCACTACAGCCAGCTTTGCTGATGCCAACCCCATCACGACAGATGCCAGTGGCGATGCCATCATGCACCTGAAGAGCCCGGTTATTGGCACAGTAACCATCACCGCTACGGTAAATGGCACCCCCATTACCAATGGCAGTCCGGTTACAGTCACCTTTGTGGCTGATGTTCCTTCTGTCACCAATCCAAATACCTTTCTTTCTGTTGTTATCAATAATGCCAAGGCCAATAACGTTGCAGTCAATGGTGTAAGAGTGCAAGTGCGGGATGCCCTGGGCAATCCTGTTGAGAACGCAGTGATCGAATTCAGCATCATTAGTGGTACCGCTACCTTTACAAGCAGCACCACCAAAACGACTGCTGCAGATGGCAGGGCAAGCATTACATTAAAAAGCCCCGTGGCTGGCAATGTAAAGATCAAGGCCACTGTAAATGGTATAGATATCATCATCGGAAATCCGTCTACCGTCACGTTTGTAGCCGATGTACCTTCTACTACCAACCCTGCTACTGCCCTAAGTGTGGTAGACGATAACAGGGTAGCCAACAATGCCGCCCTTAACAGCGTAAAAGCGCATGTGGTGGATGCCCTGGGCAATCCTGTTGCAGGAGCTGCTATTGTATTTACCATCACCGGCGGTACTGCCACTACAGCTACTTTTGCTGATGCCAACCCCGTAACGACCGATGTCAACGGCGATGCCATTATGCACCTCAAGAGTCCGCTTGCCGGCACAGTAACCATTACCGCTACGGTAAATGGTACAGCCATTACCAATGGCAGTCCGGCAACAGTGATCTTTGTGGCTGATGTACCTTCTGTCACCAATCCCGCTACGGCACTCAGCGTAGTCGACAATAACCGGGCAGCTAACAATACCGCGCTCAATAGTGTGAAAGCACATGTGGTAGATGCCCTGGGAAATCCTGTTGCAGGAGCTTCCATTGTATTTACCATCACCGGCGGTACGGCTACTACGGCCACCTTTACGGATGCCAACCCAATAACGACCGATGCCAATGGCGATGCCATTATACATTTGAAGAGTCCGGTTATCGGAACAGTAACCATCACCGCCACGGTAAATGGTACCCCCATTACCAACGGCAGCCCGGCTACCGTGATCTTTGTAGCAGATGTACCTGCTGTAACCAATCCGGCTACTGCTTTAAGTGTAGTTACCAACAATGCCATAGCAAACGGTACTGCCACTAACAGCGTGAAAGCGCACATCGTTGATGCCAGTGGCAACCCGGTTTCAGGTGCAACCATCGTATTCACCATAGCAAGCGGCGCAGCAAACTTCGCCGGTTCAGCTACCGTTACCACCGATGCCAGCGGCGATGCCGTGGTAACACTGAACAGTACCATCGTTGGATCGGTTGATATTACCGCCACCGTAAATGGTACAGCAATCGTTAATGGCAGCCCTGCCACCGTTGTCTTTGTGGTAGATGTACCTTCAGTAACCAATCCTGGTACCAGGTTGAGTGTCGTACTCAATTATGCCGTGGCCAATGGAAGCGCTGTCAACAGTGTAAAAGCACACGTTGAAGATGCCCAGGGCAACCCTGTTCCCAATGCCCTCATCCGGTTCATAAGGGCCAGCGGTACAGCTACCTTTACCAGTCCGCCCCTCATTACCACCGATCCTGATGGCGACGCCACCGTTACGCTGAGCAGCACCGTGGCTGGCTCCGTAAACATTACAGCTACTGTGAATGGTATAGCTATCCTTAATGGAAGCCCCGCTACGGTGATCTTTGTAGCCGATGTAGCAACCGTCACCAATCCTGCTACCACCTTAAGCGTTGTTACCGACAATGCCATAGCCAACAATACAGCTACCAATAGCGTAAAAGCACATATAGCAGATGCCAATGGCAATCCTGTTCCCAATGCAACTGTTGTGTTCACCATCGCCACCGGTACTGCTACCTTTGCCAGTCCGGTTACTGTTACCACCGATGCCAATGGCGATGCCGTTGTTACCCTCAAGAGCCCGGTTGTTGGAACAGTTACCATCACCGCAACAGTAGATGGCACACCGATCGTTAATGGAAGTCCTGCTTCCGTTAAATTTGTAGCCGATGTTCCTGCTGTAAGCAATCCTGCTACTGCCTTAAGTGTTGTTACCAACAATGCCCTGGCCAACAATACCGCTACCAACAGCGTAAAAGCACATATAGTAGATGCCAGTGGCAACCCTGTTCCCAATGCCACCGTGGTATTCACTATTGCTGGCGGTACAGCTACTTTTGCCAGTCCTGCAACCGTCACCACCGATCTAAACGGTGATGCCGTCGTTACTTTGACCAGTACAGTAGCCGGTCCTGTAGATATTACCGCTACAGTGAACGGTACCGCGATCGTTAACGGAAGCCCTGCTACCGTTATCTTTAAAGCCGATGCACCAGCCACAGGTAATCCTGCTACCGCATTAAGCGTGGTAGACGACAACAGGGTGGCCAATAATACCGCACTCAACAGTGTGAAAGCACATGTGGTCGATGCCAATGGAAATCCTGTTCCAGGCGCATCTATTGTATTCACCATTACCGGTGGTACGGCTACAACAGCCGTATTTACCGATGCTAATCCGATAACCACCGATGCCAGTGGCAATGCCATCATGCACCTGAAGAGCCCGGTTACCGGCACCGTGATCATCACTGCCACCATAAATGGTGCGCCCATTACTAATAATAGTCCCGTTACGGTAAGATTTGTGGCCGATGTGCCTTCCGGCGGTAATCCTGCTACTGCACTCAGTGTGGTCGATAACAACAGGGTAGCCAATAATGCCGCTCTCAATAGTGTAAAAGCCCATGTGGTGGATGCCGGCGGTAATCCCGTTCCCGGAGCTTCCATTGTATTCACCATCACCGGTGGTACTGCTACAACAGCCAGCTTTGCTGATGCCAATCCGATAACGACAGATGCCAATGGCGATGCCATCATGCACCTGAAGAGTCCCGTAGTAGGCACCGTCATCATCACCGCCACGGTAAATGGTATCCCCATTACCAATGGCAGTCCGGCTACCGTAATCTTTGTGGCCGATATTCCGGTGGTGGGCAATCCTGCTACTACACTCAGTGTGGTGGATGACAACAGGGTAGCCAACAACACAGCACTCAACAGCGTAAAAGCACATATAGTAGATGCCAATGGCAATCCTGTACCGGGAGCGATCATTGATTTTACCATCACCGGTGGTACTGCCAGCAGCGGAGCAACATTGACGGATGCCAATCCGATCACTACCGATGCCAATGGCGATGCCATCATGCACCTGAAGAGTACCGCTGCAGGCACCGTCACACTTACTGCTACCGTAAACGGTATTGCCATCACCAATGGCAGCCCTGCTATTGTAACATTTGTAGCCGACGTACCGGCAGTAGGTAATCCTGCTACCACCCTCAGCGTGCTGATCCCCAGTGCTGCGGCCAATGGTACAGCAGTTACCAGTGTGAAAGCACATGTAGTAGATGCCAATGGCAACCCCGTGAAGGGCGCTGCTGTTCAATTTACCATCGCCAGTGGTGCAGCGAACATCATAGAAACCAATCCCGTGACGACCGATATCAATGGCGATGCGGTGATTACCCTGAACAGCACCGTAGTGGGTACAGTTACCCTTACTGCTACTGTCAACGGCACGACCATCACCAACGGAAGTCCTGCTACTGTAATCTTTACAGTAGATGTACCTGCTGTTACAAACCCGGCTACCGCCCTCAGCGTGGTAGTGACCGGTGTAGTAGCCGATGGTACTGCCCTCAATAAAGTAAAAGCACATATTGAAGATGCCCAGGGCAATCCTGTTCCTGGTGCAACCATAGAATTTGCGATAGCAACTGGTACAGCCCAGTTCGACGGACCGTTTACCATCACTACCGATGCCAATGGCGATGCCATCGTTGCCCTGAAGAGTACAGTAGCCGGATCGGTTGCTGTAACCGCCAAGGTCAATGGTGTGGACATTACCAATGGCAGCCCTGCCACCGTGATCTTTGTAGCCGATGTACCGGCAGTAGGCAATCCTGCTACCGCCCTCAGCGTAGTGATCCCCAGTGCCGTGGCCGATGATGCGGCAGTTACCAGTGTAAAAGCCCATATCGTCGATGCCAATGGTAACCCCGTTGCCGGAGCTACCGTGCTGTTCACCATCGCCACAGGTACCGCTACGATCGTAGAAGCCAACCCTGTGACAACCGATGCCAATGGTGATGCCATCATTACCCTGCACAGTGCAGTAATAGGAACTGTGGACATAACCGCTACTGTTAATGGTACAACGATTGTTAACGGCAGTCCTGCTATCGTTCAGTTTGTGGCTGGCACGCCAGCGGTGAACAACCCGGCTACCGCCCTTTCCGTAGTAACCGATAATGCAGTGGCTAATGGAACGGCGCTCAACAGTGTGAAGGCCCATATAGTAGATGCAGCCGGTCACCCTGTACCGAATGCAAGTATTGTATTTACCATCGCGTCTGGTACCGCTACCATCGTAGAGACCAATCCGATAGTTACCGATGCCAATGGAGATGCCATCATCACCCTCCACAGCATAGTAGCCGGAAAAGTGAATATCACAGCTACCGTCAATGGTGTATCCATTGTGAATGGCAGTCCGGCCATCGTAACCTTTGTTGCAGGACCTCCTGATCCGGGCAATACTGCCACTGCACTGATCGTGGCTACCAACAACGCCCTGGCCAATGGTACCGCTACCAATAGTGTGAAAGCACATATCGTCGATGCCCACGGCAACCCTGTTCCCAACGCAACCATTGAGTTTGCGATCGCCAGTGGTTCTGGCAGCTTCGTAGGTAGTACAACCATTACCACCGATGCCAATGGAGATGCCATCATCACCCTTACCAGTACGGTGGCAGGTACGGTGGATATTACCGCTACGGTCAATGGTGTTGCTATCATCAACAATAGCCCTGCTACGGTAACCTTCACCACCGAGCCTGATGTGATCATTGGTGATACCAGACTCATAGTCCTTTCCAATGATGCCATCGCCGATGGGGTAGAGACCAACAGCGTGAAGGCCCATATAGTGGATGCCACCGGTACACCGCTCAACCTGAAAGAAGTATTCTTCAAAATAGAATCCGGCGATGCTACTGTATTGACTATACAGCCTGTACTGACAGATGCCAATGGAGATGCTACCATCCTCCTGGCCAGCAAAACAGCAGGTTCTGTATCTGTAACCGCCAAAGTGGGTGATAAGCAGATCATCAATGGTAGTCCGGCCAAGTTGCGCTTCGTGCCCATTGATATCTATGTACCGAAGATATTCACCCCCAACAATGATGGTCAGAATGATATCGTGAAGCCCATCGTGGTAGGTATTACCACCTTCCATTATTTCAACATCTACAATCGTTGGGGCAACCTGGTGTTTACCACCAAGGATCCGAATGTAGGATGGGATGGACGATTTAAAGGAGTATTACAACCAGTGGAAACATATATGTGGATTGCCGAAGGACTCGACAAAGACAAAAAGAAAATTACCCGCAGAGGTATGATATCACTGGTGAGGTAAGTTTAAACAAGCAAAAGGCTCAATGAAGATATTATCCGATATACAATTTAAAACCATGGCCAAATGAAAATGATTTGGTTCCTACTATGCGGTATTTTATTGGCAGGGATCGCCCAGGGGCAGGAGATCAACTTCTCCCGCGTGCAGGATATGGCGATCTGGTACAACCAGTCCCTGAAGACCGATAAACAGAGCAGTATAAAACTGAACTACCGCAACGTACAGTATGGCGGTATCATCGCCTACAACAGCATCAGCGCTATGGTGGATATGCCATTGCTGTCCAAGGCTAAGAAAGAAGCAGGGAATAGCGGTGGTTATTTCAGTGCCAGCGCCGGAGCTGCATCGGATAAATCAAACCAGGGCATCCTCAACAATACCCTGGGACTGCTGGGTATCTCCTATGCCGTGCCCATTGGGCAGAATGAGACCTATGCCGCCATCGGCTTCCAGGGAGTTTATTACCAAAGTAACCTCAATATCCACGGCGGTTCCCTTTTTGCGGATCAGTACGACAAGTACGGACCCGTGGACGGGATGGCCAGTGCCGACCGGATGGCCGCCGGATGGTCGTATGGATATTTTAATATGAACGTCGGTATCTCAGTTTTCAATAATTCAGCGTTTAATAAGTGGTACCTGGGTGCATCCGTTATGCACGTCAACAAACCCTTTACCGATAAGGCCAAAACCAAGGAGTTCCGCCTTTCACAGTTAGTGGGGGTACAGGGAGGATACAGGTTTGTAACAGGGCAGGATGATGATGAAGTGGGTTTCTATGCCTCTATGAACTGGCAGGGAAAAGCGTACAAACATTTCTTTAATGGCACCTATTCCACGCCCATTAAGAAAATGCCCGGTACGGCCGTTGGACTGGGATTGGGCTATCGTTATGAAGATGCCCTCGTACCCAATATAGAATTGAGATACATGAAACTGATTTTGGGGATCTCTTATGATATCAATATCTCCGCAATCAGTGCATCGGGAATAAAACGTAATGGACTAGAGTTAGCAGTAAGACTAGATTTTTAAAACCTTACCCAACACTACCTATGTCATAACCCTTGAAAATCAATAACCAATGAAAAAGGTATTAGTCTGTATGGCGGTGTGCCTGGTGCTGGCCGCAAAAGCCATCCTGGCACAGGAGGTTGAAAGAGAATGGGATAACAGATGGTTCATTTCCCCCCTCACCAAATTCCAGGTACAGGAGTTTGGGATGCTGGAGAAAAACCAACACGGTTACCTCAGTAATGCCAATGAACTGCCCATCATGGATAAGATCAATGCATCTTTCGCGGCTTCAGCCTACAAGAATATTGCAGGCAGGTTGTCTTTCAGCGTAGATATTGGTCTTAGCTACGGACACGTTACCAGCAAGGAAAAGTTAGTGGCCACCACGGAAGCCCAAACCTATAATTTGCTCAATGCAACTTTCTATTACCACTTATTAAGCCACCGATACCGTCTTCAACCCTTTATTTCAGCGGGTATCAATAACCTGATCAACGACTCTTCTTATACCAGCGTGCCCATGGGGGTTGGATTAAAGTTCAACGCCAAAAAGATCATGATCATAGGGCAGGCGGCTTATGGCTATTCAGTGAGTAAGAACATTGCCAATACCCTCATGTACTCTGTAGGCATGTACCTGCCCATCAACAACAAGAAGAAGAAAAAAGCAGATAAAGATAAAGCTGCAGCTGCTGCGGCGGCCGCCGACTCAGCTAAGAAAGCCCAGGAAGAACTCCTTGCTAAAAAGACGGATACTTCCAAAGCCAACGGTCAGTCAATTGTCAATAACTTTTACATCAACGTAAATGTAGACTCCCTGCTCAATGCCAGGGCTGGTAACAGCAACGGCACCAATGGTAATCCAAATGGCAACACCAATGGTTTCCCCAACAACGGAAATCCCAACGGCCTCCCTGGCAATGGTAATCCCAATGACTGGGCTGGACGTGAAAATGGAAAAGCGGATTATGGCGATTCCCTGGCAGGTGGAAAAACAGGACAGGCATTTGACCTGATCGACTTCCAGGTGGATACGGTGAATGGTAAACCGGCACTCAGATTCATTACCTATTTCTACTATAAGGATTATTCACTTACTTCCAGGGCATTTGCTACGATCGACAAAGTGATCGCTCAGTTAAAACGTGATCCTAAGAAAGTGGTGGAAATAAAGGGGTATACCGATAATGTGGGTTCTACCGAGTACAACAATTACCTCTCCATGCGCAGGGCGCAGATGGCCTTCGATTACATGAACAGCAGGGGTGTGCCGGCCGACAGGATGATTGTGAGTTATTATGGTAAAGAATATCCGGTAGCCGAAAATACACCGGCCAATGCATGGCTCAACCGCCGCGTGGAACTGGTTGTTCACGACAAAGATTAAGCTCCATAAATAGTTGGATAAAAGATGTGTACTTAAAAGAGGGATCGTAACTGATCCCTCTTTTTTTATCTATTGACTATTTACCGGGGCCAGGCTCCTCCACAAATAAAACACCAGGTAACTTTCCCAGCCTTTGAAGCGTTTGAATAGTTTATCAATGCCCGCTGTATCTTTTTTGTCTTTGATCAGCTCATGATTCAGTAATGCATTCAGCAGTCCTACATCGCCGTAGGGGATAGCCTGCAATTGCTTCAGCGTTTTCATCAGTGCATAATTGGCTGTCCATACCCCAATTCCCCGGATGGCGGTGAGCAGGGCCACCTGTGCTTCATAAGTAGCGCATTCCTGTACCATTTGCTGGCTAATGCTGCCTTCAGCAAACATTTTCGATATCAGCAGCAGGTATTCGGCCTTTCGTTCAGAGAATTGCTGTTTCCGCAGATCAGCCACCGTGGCATCTTGTAAAACTTCGGGGCGGGGGAATATATAGAGTGGCTGCCCATTCACTTCGAGCCTTTGGCCATATTGCTCCACCAACCTGCGTTTGAGCGTATAGGCAAAGTTGAGGTTGATTTGCTGGCCAATAATGCTCCAGCACAATGCCTCATAAAGATCGTGGATGCTGATCAGCCGGAAGCCTGCGAAGTCTTTCGCCATATAGCCCAGCACTCTGTTTTTCTGCAGCAGGGTATAAAAAGGAGTAATATCCCTTTTCAGGTCAAACCACTCCGTAATATATTGTACCAGTGCTTCTTCCGTGAATTTATCCTGTCCTCCATGTGTAAGTTGCACCAACAGGTGCTGCTCATCTGCCTGCAGCGTGAAAGCGATGTTTTCTCCATTGATACAGATCGCTTTAGACAGTTGACCCGGTTCAATATGATGCAAACAGTCGTCATAGTTCCGGTTCAGGAACCACAAGCATTCCTCAAAACTGAACAAGGCCGGTATAGGGATCATCAACGTCTTCATCCGCCAAATGTAAGCAACCCCTGCAAACCGCCTCACCCGATTCTTGCGAACCTGAAAAGGACTTTAACAAATTTAGTCTACCCCAACCGTAGGATTTTCCGGATAATTCCCTTTATATTTGTAAGAGTAAAATTGTCCTCCCAAAAAATGATATTGAATAACCCATACAAAAATTGTTGTTGCTGTTGTTGTCAACATGCCAGGGTTATTGGGGTGGGCGATAGCCATTGGTAAATACTGAATATTTAATATTCAACATATTATAAGCTCCACCATCGTGTGGGGCTTTTTTTATTTCTATACCCGTTCAATCCATATTGAACAACTAACAATAATACTGAACCGATGCCATTCCTAACATCAGAACATATTGATGAGAGACTACTGGAGAGCGTCCATTTGCTCAGCCCTAAAATAGGGAATACCCCCTTATACCGCATAACTAAACTATTTGCAAAACCCCAGGTGGCCATCTATGCGAAGCAGGAATGGAAACAATTGTCGGGCAGTGTAAAGGCCCGGGCAGGCTACAATATATTCAAGGCAGCTATTGAAAAAGGGCAATTGACCAGGGATAAAACCTTGCTGGATGCTACCAGCGGCAACACCGGAATAGCCTATGCTGCTGTAGGCAGTAATCTCCATGTGCCCGTAACACTTTGTCTGCCCGAAAATGCTTCCAAAGAAAGAAAGGAAATCTTACAATCACTGGGCGCCCGCATCATTTTTACATCCCGTTTTGAAGGAACAGATGGGGCACAGGCTGTCGCGAAGGAACTGGCCCTGGCGCATCCCGATAAATACTTTTACGCCGATCAATACAAAAATGACAATAACTGGAAAGCCCATTACCATGGCACCGCACTTGAGATAGTGCATGATCTTCCGGCTATCACCCACTTTGTGGCCGGGCTGGGTACCAGTGGCACATTTGTGGGAACAGGCAGGCGTTTAAAAGAGTTGAACCGTGCTATTCATCTCACCTCCCTGCAACCCGACAATCCATTACACGGCATGGAAGGTTGGAAGCATATGGAAACAGCCGTTGTACCTACCATTTATGATACTTCCATTGCTGATGAAAACCTGGAAGTAGGAACAGAAGAAGCTTATGAAATGATCAAAGCTGCGTGGAAACATGAGCAGCTCTTATTGAGCCCTTCTGCTGCTGCCAACCTGGTGGGCGCCATTAAAGTAGCAGAAAAACTGGAAGCCGGTAATGTAGTTACCGTGTTTCCCGATAATGCAGATAAATACAGCGAAGTAATTAATAAACTCATCTGAGATGATCACGATACAACCGGCAGCTAAGGAATTATTGTTAAATGACGCGGTACAGGCTTTCCCCGATGAATGTTGCGGATTCCTGTTTGGAGCGGAAGACCAGCATGGCAACAGGAGCATCAGTAAAATACAGATCGTGATCAATGCCAAAGAAGGCGATAAGCGCAGGAGATTTGTGATAGCGCCCCTTGATTATATCAGGGCCGAGCAGTATGCCGAAGAGAACAACCTCCTCTTGTTGGGTGTGTATCACTCACATCCCAATCATCCGGCCATTCCATCTGAGCATGACCGCGTGGCCGCGCAACCTTATTTCTCGTACATCATTGTTTCAGTACTGGAAGGGAAGATTGGCCCGCTTCGTTCCTGGAGACTGAATGATGAAACGCAATTTGAAGAAGAGACGGTGGCAGTTGAGCAAACAGTGGGTAGCTGAACTTAGCATTAATCAGTGATTCGATTCAATTATAAACAACAAATAACATCAACGATCATGGCAACAGTAATCATTCCTACACCATTACGAAAGTTTACCAACAATACGGCCCGGCTCAATATACAGGCCGATACCATCGACAAAACCGTTAGCGAATTAACACTTAACTTTCCGGAACTGAAAAAGCACCTGCTCGACGATAAAGGGCAGATCCGGTCCTTTGTCAACATCTTTGTTGGCAATGATGATATCCGCGACCTGCAACAGGGACAAACCGCCGTTAAAGCAGATACCATTATCAGCATTGTACCCGCCATTGCAGGCGGTAGCCGCTGAAAGTGAACAGCTAAAGGCTAATACCTAACAGCTAATACCTAACTTTTCAATCATGCAACAATGAGCACTCATTCAACGATAACCTTTTCCAAAGAAGAACTTGCCCGCTACAACAGGCATATTATTATTCCTGAATTTGGCCTTGAGGCCCAGCAAAAACTGAAAGCTGCCAAAGTCCTGATCGTTGGGTCAGGTGGTTTGGGCAGTCCTGCTTTATTATACCTGGCTGCAGCTGGCGTGGGCACCATTGGTATTGTGGATTTTGATGTGGTGGACGATAGCAACCTCCAGCGCCAGGTGCTGTTTGGTGTGGAATCCATTGGCAAAGCAAAAGTGGAAGCTGCCAAAGCCAGGCTCGAAGCCCTCAATCCCCATATCAACATCATATTGTACAATACCCAGCTCACTTCGCAGAATGCACTCGATATATTGAAGGACTATGACCTGGTTGCAGATGGAACAGATAATTTTCCTACCCGCTATCTCGTCAATGATGCGGCGGTCTTATTGGGCAAGCCCAATATCTATGCTTCTATCTTCCAGTTTGAAGGACAGGTTTCTGTATTCAACTACCGCAACAAGGAAGGGGTATTAGGACCTAATTACCGCGATCTGTACCCAACACCTCCACCGCCCGGCCTTGTGCCCAGTTGCGCAGAAGGTGGTGTGCTCGGCGTGTTGCCTGGCATTATTGGCAGCCTGCAGGCCCTGGAAGTGATCAAAGTGATTACCGGTGTGGGCGATCCTCTGGCCGGCCGTTTTTATATTTTTGATGCCCTTACTTTTGAAAGCCGCACATTCAACATCTCCCGCCGCGATGATAATCCCCTCAACGGCACAAATCCTTCCATTACAGCCCTGATCGACTATGAGCAATTCTGCGGCGTTAAAGCAGTGGAAAAGCCCATTAAAGAAATTACAGCTACAGAACTTTACGACTGGCAGGTAAAGGGAGAGCCATTCCAGCTGATTGATGTACGCGAGCAGCATGAGTATGATTTTGTGAACATTGGTGCCGAATTGATACCCCTCGCTACTGTGGCTGCCAATGCCGACAGGTTCAGCCGCGATACCAAAGTAGTGCTCCATTGTAAGATGGGTGGTCGCAGCGCCAAAGCCATCCGTGAACTGGAAGAGAAATTCGGGTTTACCAACCTGTACAACCTCAAGGGAGGTATCCTGGGCTATATTGATGAAGTAAAGCCGGAACTCTCAAAATACTGATAGTCAATAGCGTATCCCCTGCTGCCAGCAGGAAGAAGGATCGCAGATGTATTACAGGGCTGATCATTAACAGCTAGTTGACAATTAAGCTGTTAATGATCAGCCTTTTGTATGAGCAAATCTCAGTCAGGGCTCTTTGTGATACCTTAATTTAAAGGCATTGAGTATTCATTGAGGATAGGTGAAGTATATTGTATATACAATAAAGGTCCATTATTCTTCCATTGACTCTCCATTCAATAATGAAGAATCAATGGAGGATGAATGGAGGATGAATGGAGGATGAATGGAGGATCAATGGTTTTTGCTGGGATGATATCCCTTCGCAATGAGGTTTAATAGAGAAAGGAATGTCCGTGCTTATCCTCCTTCGCGGGGCTCAGGGTTACAGCTTACTTCAATGGCATGGAGATACCCGCCAGTTGCCTGGAGAAGTGCAACTGTATACAGGGGGCGTTTTTCGCCCCATAGCAGCAATCCTGCATGCTAAATTTTACAGCTTAAATTCGGAATCCTGGGCCTTGTGTTTTACTGCGTTGAGGTATTTCTGCCGGATCACATTCTGTACCGGCGTATTGTTGATCTTGCTTTCCAGCCAGGAAATGATATCGAGGTACATGAACGCACGCGTTTCAAAACGGTTCCGTTCATGCTGCTTCAGTTTATTCAACAGCTTTTCGAATTCCCCTTTCAACTGCTTGGGTTGTACATGGAACGACCTTCTTAAGAAGCGGAAGATCTCTTCTTCCACCACACTCAGGTTTTCCATCTTCGCCATAAAGCGGTACACTGACTTGAACAGGTATTCCAGCAAGTCGAAATTACCCAACTCATAATGCGCTATCAGGTGCAGCAGGCGGGAGTAAGCCTGGAGGTCCGTGCGCAGGTCAACCTTCCAGTTGATGATCTTATTGAGGTAATCGATCGCTTGTTCATAATGGCCACTGCCAAAATACAGCGAAGCGATCTTATAGTAGAATACTAATATCCGGTGTCTGTCGAGGTAGAGGCCATATTCCTGCAGCTTCTCTTCGGTTTGTGGTACCAATGTCAGGCCTTCACTGAAAGTGCCCTCCATAAAGTGCTTGTTCATTTTGGAGATCTGCAGGTATACAAAGGTCTGGATACGGTTGTTGTCATTCGCATTCGCTATCTCCGATTGTCCAAATGCTTCAAACTTGCTGAGCGTTTCATTGAACTTCTGGTAGTTCTGCAGGTCAAAATGCGCACTCAGCAGGTTGTGCATTCCCTTGATATAGTGGGCTGTCTCCACTTCTATCATGAAGGGTTCCTTCTCAAACAGCTCTACCCATTTTTGCGTATACCGGTAATACTGCAGCAGGTCTTGCCGTATAAAAGCATACCAGCAATAACTCTGGTACAGGTATAACTTTTCATAAAACCCTTTGACTTCTTCTGCGCCGGCAGGAAAATGTTGCTCGAAGAAGAGACGCAACGCTACTTCATCTTTCTCATTACGCGCATGGCCATTCCTAATGTACCAGCTATACAATAAGAGAGAGAGGTTCGATAACTTACTCGTGTTGATCAGTTTGGCATTTACTTCATTCGCCTCACTCGTCAGCTTTTCTGCACGGTCCTGCATACTGCGGGTAATGTGCAGTGCTTCTATCTTCTTCTCAAAGAATAAGACCTGTAATAAATAAGTGACCTGGTTATGGGTCCTGGCTGTTTCCTTCATGCGATCCAGCACCTTCAGACTTTGCAGGTACAGCCCTTTATTGTATAAGATGCGGGCATAGTCCATCTGCTCATGCAGCTGGATATCTATATTGCTGTCGTCCTTGATAAGACGCAGGCTGGATAATATCTGTTTGTATAAATGGGCCTTTATATTCGAGAGCTGCTGCTTCTTAATACTTTCATTCTTCCTGAGTAAGAGCGCCTCATCGTATTCCTCCATCTTGTCCAGGGCATCGAAAAGCTGCACCACTTTCAGCTCCTCGCTGGAGGAATTACGTTGTACATATAGCTTAAAATTCCGTTTTTCTGACTTTTCCAGGGAATGGATCAGCTGAAAAAGAGCATCGGTTGAGCGATTGGGCATCGTATTTAATAAACGTTAAACCTGTTGATATTCAAATGGTTATCTATTGGCTGCCGAGGGTTAAGCAGTGTAAATTACTCACAATTTTGATTTCACTTGCTCAGTAAACAAAGATAATTTCGGTTCAGCAGGTTGTTTTATCTGGTTTCTCAAGCAAGCAACACAAAAATAAACAGCCTGCTCCTTTATCTTATTACCCTTACAAAAATTATTATGCCAGGACAAAAGGTCTATATTTTTGATACTACGTTACGCGATGGGGAACAAGTTCCCGGATGTAAGTTAAATACAACGGAAAAGATTGAGATCGCACTGGCTCTGGAAACATTGGGGGTAGACATTATCGAAGCTGGTTTTCCCATTTCCTCACCTGGCGATTTCCAAAGTGTTCATGAGATCGGGAAAGTCGTCAAAAATGCCGTCGTATGCGGTCTTAGCCGTGCCGTTCAAAAAGACATTGAGGTAGCTGCCGAAGCCCTCCAAAGCGCTAAAAGAAAGCGTATCCATACCGGGATCGGTACTTCCGATTTTCATATTAAATCTAAGTTTAATTCTACCCGCGAAGATATCCTGGAGAGAGCTGCCCAGGCAGTAAAATGGGCCCGCAACTTTACAGATGATGTGGAGTTCTATGCCGAAGATGCAGGTAGGACCGACAATGAATACCTGGCCAGGGTAGTGGAAGCCGTCATCGCTGCCGGCGCTACTACTGTCAATATTCCGGATACTACCGGTTATTGCCTGCCACACCAGTACGGCGAAAAGATCGCTTTCCTGGTCAACAACGTAAGTAATATCGACAAGGCGATTATTTCCTGCCATTGCCACAACGACCTTGGTTTGGCCACAGCCAATTCCATTGCAGGTGTTATCAATGGCGCCCGTCAGATTGAGTGTACCATTAATGGACTGGGTGAAAGAGCCGGCAACACTTCCCTCGAAGAAGTGGTGATGGTCATCAAGCAGCACAGCACCATGGGATATTACACCAATATCAATGCAAAGCAACTTAACCCGCTCAGCCGTTTGGTATCCGATACCATGCGTATGCCGGTTCAACCCAATAAAGCGATCGTAGGCGCCAATGCTTTCTCCCATTCTTCCGGTATTCACCAGGATGGGTTTTTGAAAGATGCGCAAACCTATGAGATCATTAATCCTGAAGAAGTAGGAGCTGACGGTAGTAAAATTGTTCTGACGGCCCGCAGCGGCCGCAGCGCCCTTGCTCATCGGTTTCAGAAACTGGGATTCATGTACAACCGCAATGATATTGACGTGTTGTACGAACAGTTCCTGAAAGTGGCAGACAGAAAAAAAGAGGTAGGTGATGAGGACTTGCAAAGCCTGGCAAATCAGTACCAGGAAAGGGCGATAGTAGCCTAGTGAGCAGTATTTTCTCATAATCATGTAGTTTTTGTTTAGGCGTGGCGCTTCTGCGCCACGCTTTCATTCACGAAACGAGAGAAACACAAAAAGAAAATGGGGAAGACATTATTCGATAAGATCTGGGAGAAGCATGTCGTCAAACAAATTGAAGGCGGGCCCGCGGTGTTGTATATCGATAAACATTTTATCCATGAAGTAACCAGCCCACAGGCTTTCAAAGGATTGGAGAACAGAGGCATGAAAGTGCTGCGCCCACAGCAGGTAGTAGCCACAGCCGATCACAATGTACCAACCATCAACCAGCACCTCCCCATCAAAGAAGAGCTGTCGCGCAACCAGGTACAACAGCTCATCGAAAATTGCAAAAGACACGACATTGAATTATACGGCCTTGGACATCCGTTCCAGGGCATTGTGCATGTAATAGGGCCCGAACTCGGCATTACCCAGCCCGGCATGACGATTGTTTGTGGCGATAGCCATACCTCCACCCACGGTGCTTTTGGCGCCATTGCCTTTGGTATTGGTACCAGCGAAGTGGAAATGGTGATGGCTACCCAGTGCTTGATGCAAAGCAAGCCAAAGCTCATGCGCATCAATGTGGAAGGTGAATTAAACAAAGGAGTGGTGTCGAAAGACATCATTTTGTATATAATAGCGAAGATATCAGCCAGTGGCGCCACCGGGTACTTTGTGGAATATGCTGGTTCGGCTATCCGCAGCCTCAGCATGGAAGGCCGCATGACCATTTGCAATATGAGTATTGAAATGGGCGCACGCGGTGGTATGATCGCTCCCGATGACATTACCTTCGATTACATAAAAGGCCGTTTGTTTGCACCCGGCGTTGGCCAGTGGGACAGAAAAGTAAAGGCCTGGAAAGAATTGTATTCCGATGAGGATGCTGTATTTGATACAGAGATCAACATCAACGCAGCCGATATCGAACCCATGATCACCTACGGTACCAACCCCGGTATGGGCATGGGCATTACCGGACACATTCCCGCAGAAAATGAGATCGAAGACAAGGAAAAACCTTCCTTCCTCAAATCGCTCAACTACATGGGCCTGAAACCCGGTACTGAGATCAAAGGTAAAAAAGTGGACTATGTGTTCATTGGCAGCTGCACCAACAGCCGTATCGAAGACCTGCGCCTCGTAGCTTCCTTTGTAAAAGGCAGGAAGAAAGCCGATGATGTACAGGTATGGATAGTACCCGGCTCACGTCAGGTAGAAAAACAAGCCATTGCCGAAGGCATTGATAAAATATTTGAAGAAGCCGGTTTTCAGTTGCGCCAGCCCGGATGTTCAGCCTGCCTGGCCATGAATGAGGATAAAATACCAGCCGGTAAGTATTGTATCTCTACTTCCAACAGAAACTTTGAAGGAAGGCAGGGGCCCAATGCCAGAACGCTATTGGCCAGCCCTTTAACAGCAGCGGCAGCAGCTATTACAGGAGAGATAGCAGATGTAAGAGAGTTTTTATAAAAAATAAGTGAAAGTGAGTAAAGCCATCAATATTGTTCATTCCACCGTTGTTCCGGTCAATATCGAAAACATCGATACTGATCAGATCATCCCTGCCCGTTTTCTGAAGTCTACCAGCCGTGAGGGATTTGGCAAGAACCTGTTCCGCGACTGGCGCTACAACAATGATGATGAGCAACAGCCCAAGGCTGATTTCCCATTGAACAATCCAACGTATAAAGGAAAGATACTGTTAGCCGCCCGTAACTTCGGATGTGGCTCTTCCCGCGAACATGCGGCCTGGGCCATCAAAGATGCAGGCTTCGATGTAGTGGTGAGCAGCTTTTTTGCCGATATCTTTCGCAACAATTCACTCAACAACTTCCTCTTGCCCATACAGGTAAGCGAAGCATTCCTGCAACAACTGTTTGAAGCAGTAGCAAAAGACCCCGCTACAGAAGTAGCCGTAAACCTGGAACAACAAACCATCACCATCGTAGGTGTTGGTACAGAAGAAAAATTTGATATCAATAGCTATAAAAAGACCTGCCTGCTCAATGGATATGATGACATTGATTACCTGTTGAGCATGCGCAGCGAAATAGAGGCATTCGAAGCGGCCCGCCCCTAACCGTTGATCCTAAACCCGAAAACAAAAAACTACATGGAAAAAAATATTGTTGTAATTGAAGGCGATGGCATCGGCCCCGAAGTCACCAGACAGTCTGTCAAGGTGCTCAATGCCATTGCTGAACAGTTTGGTCATACATTTCATTATAAATATGCCCTCATGGGCGCCGATGCCATTGATAAGACTGGCACCCCATTACCCGACGAAACCATTGAAGCCTGCCTGAACAGCGATGCTATTTTGTTTGGTGCGATTGGTCATCCCAAATACGACAATGACCCTTCTGCCAAAGTGCGTCCCGAACAAGGCCTGCTCAAGCTCCGCAAGTCACTACAATTGTTTGCCAATATACGTCCCGTTACCACGTACCCCTCTTTGCATCATCTTTCCCCATTGAAAACTAAAAATATTGAAGGGGTTGATTTTGTGATCTTCCGTGAACTCACGGGTGGCATTTACTTCGGTAAAAAAGAAGTAAACGAGGAAAATACCCAGGCCTCTGACGATTGTGTGTACACCCGTGAGGAGATCGAGCGGGTGTCACACCTTGCCTTCCGCTCTGCACAGCAGCGCCGGAAAAAGCTAACGTTGGTGGACAAGGCCAATGTACTGGAAACTTCCAGGTTGTGGCGTAAAATAGTACAGGAGATGGCCGGTCAGTATCCTGATGTAGCCGTAGACTTCCTGTTTGTAGACAATGCTGCCATGCAGATCATCCTGAATCCCAAACAGTTTGATGTAATACTTACAGAAAACATGTTTGGCGATATCATCAGCGATGAAGCCAGCGTGATCAGCGGTTCACTTGGCTTATTGCCTTCTGCCTCAGTAGGTAAAGGCTCTGCCCTGTTCGAACCCATTCATGGTTCTTATCCTCAGGCTACCGGTAAAGACATTGCCAATCCATTGGGATCCATTCTTTCATCCGCTATGCTGCTGGATTACATTGGTTTAACCAAAGAAGCAGCCATCGTAAGAGAAGCTGTGGAGTGGACTTTGCAAAATGGTTTTGTAACCAAAGACATAGATTCCATCAACTTCTATTTCACTTCCACCATTGGCGAACTGATCTGCGATTATGTTGCAAACAGGATACCGGATGGAGTGAATCAGCACAATATAGAGTTGAGAAAATCAACGATCATATAAGATATGACTTCTCACACTCCTTCAGGGAGATGCGGGGAGGGGTAAAATAAAGTTGCTTGCTACAGTTCTTTTTTTGAAACGGGGGGTGTATATTCGCAGTGCATCATTCCTTCTATGTTTAAAAGCAGAACAAATAATGTCATCTCTGTATTTACTGCAATAATTATTGTGGTGGTCGTGGTCATTATTATTCCTGCAACAAACGGAGGTGGTGTTTAACGTATAATTAAATATTTAAAAATACAAAGCGACCCGCCTCCTACGAGGCGGGTTTCTTTTTTGTTTTACCCCGCCGTTCAGGCACTAAAAACTTATGAATTATGGCATCCTATTACAACGAAAATACCATTGTATACCACAATGGAAAATACGTAAAAGCTTCTGAAGCGAAGGTTGATCTCTATGGTCAGACCATGCATTATGGTCTGGGTGTATTTGAAGGCATACGTTCCTACAATACAGTGCATGGCAACACGAAGATCTTCAAAGCCGTGGAGCACTACGATCGTTTAAGGAATTCGGCCGAAGCCCTTAATATGCCTTACAACTGGCATGCGGTAGACCTGATTGATGCTACTTATGAAGTGCTGCGGCAGAATAACTTGCAGGATGCGTATATCCGTCCCCTGGTATATGGACCTGCCAATATGAGTTTCAACCTCAATACCGAATCCCATATCGTGATCGAAGTATGGGAAATGGGGAAGTTCCTGGGTGATAAATTATTGCGTGTAATGGCTTCTCCCTTTCAACGTCCTAACCCCGGCGGATTTAAAATAGAAGCCAAAGCCTGTGGTCATTATGTCAATTCCATTCTGGCCAGCCAGGATGCAAAAGCCAAAGGATATGATGAAGCCCTCCTTACCGATATGCACGGTTTTGTAGCAGAAGGCCCCGGCGCCAATATGTTCTATGAAAAAGATGGTAAGCTGTACACGCCATCATTGGGCCATATCCTGCCCGGTATCACCAGGGCCACTGTTATTGAATTGTGTGACGAACTCAATATAGCCGTTGAAGAAAAGACATGCACGGTAGATGAATTGAAGCAGGCTGATTCCGCTTTCTTCTGCGGTACAGCAGCTGAGGTCATCGGCTGGGAATCACTGGATAAAGTAAAATTCCCACTCGACTGGAACAACAGCCTGGGCAAAGTATTGCAACAGGCTTATAAGGACAGGGTAACCGAACGTTCACTGGCCCCTGAAAGATTAGATGGGGTAAGTAGAGGCTTAAAGAGTAAAGAAGCCATTAGCGCAAGGTAGATCACAAGGTGGGTCGCCCTTAAAGGGCGGCTCACCTTGGAACAGGCAATAAGCATAAACAATAAATCATAGTTCATTCAAGGATCAGTATGAAAGAATTAAACAAATATTCAAAGACGATTACGCAGGATGTTACCCAGCCTGCTGCCCAGGCCATGCTATACGGTATTGGATTGACAGATGAAGACCTGAAGAAAGCACAGGTAGGCATTGTGAGCATGGGATATGATGGCAACACCTGCAACATGCACCTCAATGACCTGGCCAAAGTAGTGAAACAAGGCGTATGGGATAATGACCTGGTGGGACTGATCTTTAATACCATTGGTGTGAGTGATGGTATCAGCAATGGTACAGAAGGTATGCGTTACTCTCTTGTGAGCCGCGATATTATAGCCGACTCTATTGAAGCAGTATGCGGAGCGCAATATTATGATGGCGTGATCGCATTACCTGGTTGTGATAAGAACATGCCCGGATCGCTCATTGCCATGGGACGGTTGAACCGCCCGGCCATCATGGTGTACGGTGGTACCATTGCACCCGGTCATTATAAAGGACAGGACCTGAATATCGTTTCTTCTTTCGAAGCATTGGGACAAAAGATCGCAGGCAATCTTTCTGAAGAAGATTTCCAGGGCATCGTACGCAATTCCTGCCCCGGTGCAGGCGCTTGCGGAGGTATGTATACTGCCAACACCATGGCTTCTGCCATTGAGGCCCTCGGTATGAGCCTGCCTTATTCTTCTTCCAATCCTGCCTTGAGCGAAGACAAGCAGAAGGAATGTATTGAAGCTGGCAAAGCCATCCGACTCCTCCTGGAAAAAGACATCAAGCCAAAAGATATCATGACCCGTAAGGCTTTTGAAAATGCCATCACTGTTATCATGATCCTTGGCGGAAGCACCAATGCCGTGCTGCACCTCATCGCCATGGCCAAGAGTGTGGATGTGCCACTTACACAGGATGATTTCCAGACTATCAGCAATAAGATACCCGTGCTGGCCGATTTTAAGCCCAGCGGTAAATACCTCATGCAGGACCTGCACCAGTATGGTGGCGTGCCTGCTGTAATGAAATATTTATTGAAGAAAGGATTGTTGCATGGTGATTGCCTTACTGTAACCGGTAAAACATTGGCAGAGAACCTCGCTGAAGCACCCGATCTCGATTTCGATCAGCAAAAAATAATTCTTCCTCTTGAAACGCCCATCAAGCAAACAGGCCACTTGCAGATACTCTATGGCAACCTCGCTGTAAAGGGTAGTGTGGCCAAGATCAGTGGTAAAGAAGGCGAACGCTTTGAAGGCCCCGCCCGTGTATTCGATGGAGAGTTTGAGCTTATCAAGGGTATCAACTCCGGTAAGATCAAAGCTGGCGATGTAGTGGTTATCCGCAACGTGGGCCCCAAGGGAGCACCCGGTATGCCCGAAATGCTGAAGCCTACCTCCGCCATTATAGGCGCTGGCCTGGGTAAAAGCATTGCCCTCATCACCGACGGACGTTTTAGCGGTGGTACCCATGGTTTTGTGGTAGGCCATATTACCCCCGAAGCTTTTGAAGGCGGATTGATCGCCCTCGTACAGGATGAAGACGTCATTGAACTCGATGCTACCAAAAATACCATTGTGCTCAAAGTGGCTGATAATATCATTGCCGAACGCAGGGCTAAATGGGCTCAACCAGCCCTCAAAGTCACCAAAGGCCTCCTGTTCAAATATGCCAAAAGCGTAAAAGATGCTTCTGAAGGTTGCGTAACCGACGAAAACTAAAACGAAAAGAGTTTAACCGGGCTGTAGCCCAAAAAATAAATATATGAGCAGTACAATCGAAATGGCACCCAAAAAGATCCAGACACGAGACCAGGCTACCAGCCTCAGCGGTTCTCAGGCTGTACTGGAAGCCTTCCTGGCGGAAGGGGTGGAAACCATCTTTGGTTATCCCGGTGGCGCCATCATGCCTATCTATGATGCCTTATACGATTACCAGGAAAGACTGAACCATATACTCGTCCGTCATGAGCAGGGTGGTATCCATGCTGCCCAGGGTTATGCACGTACTTCCGGCCGTACAGGTGTTGTCTTTGCTACCAGCGGTCCCGGCGCTACCAACCTTGTAACGGGTTTGGCAGATGCTATGATCGATAGCACCCCACTCGTTTGTATCACCGGCCAGGTATTTGCTCACCTGTTGGGCACCGATGCCTTCCAGGAAACCGATGTGATCAATATTACGACTCCTGTTACCAAATGGAATTACCAGATAACAGATGCTACCGAAATACCTTCCGTACTGGCCAAGGCCTTTTACATTGCCAAAAGTGGCAGGCCCGGTCCGGTATTGATTGATATTACCAAAAATGCACAGATCCAAAAGTTCGATTACGCCGGATATGAAAAATGCAATCATATCCGCAGCTATCGTCCCAAGCCCATCGTACGCAAAGAGTATGTAGAGCAGGCTGCCAAAATGATCAACGAAGCAGAGAAACCCTTTGTGATCTTTGGTCAGGGTGTAATACTCGGCAAGGCGGAGACTGAATTCATGAAGTTCATCGAGAAAGCCGGTATCCCTACTGCCTGGACTATCCTGGGCGAAAGCGCCATTCCAACCGACCACCCACTGGCAGTAGGTATGTTGGGTATGCACGGTAACTATGGTCCCAATGTATTGACCAACGAGTGCGATGTACTCATCGCCATCGGTATGCGTTTCGATGACCGGGTAACCGGAAGGCTGGACAAATACGCCAGGCAGGCCAAGGTGATCCACCTGGATATTGATCCTGCTGAGATCGATAAGAATGTAAAATCTGCCGTGCCTGTATGGGGTGATTGTAAAGAAACATTACCCTTACTCACGGAATTGATACAACCTAAAGTATATCCCCAATGGCTGCAGAAATTCAGAGAGTTTCAGCAGCAGGAAGAAGAGACCTGTATCACCCCCGAACTCAATCCTACTACCGATGAGTTAACGATGGGAGAGGTGATCAAATTACTGAATGAACTCACAGGTGGTGATGCTGTAATTGTTACAGACGTAGGTCAGCACCAGATGGTAGCCTGCCGTTATGCAAAGTTCACACAGTCCAGGAGCAATGTAACTTCCGGCGGATTAGGTACCATGGGCTTTGCTTTACCAGCAGCAATAGGTGCCAAATTTGGCGCTCCCAAGCGTACCGTAGTGGCCATCATTGGTGATGGTGGTTTCCAGATGACCCTGCAGGAATTGGGTACCATCATGCAATTTGATGTTCATGTAAAAATATTGATCCTCAACAACCAGTTCCTGGGTATGGTACGCCAGTGGCAGCAGCTTTTCCACGACAAGCGTTATTCTTTTGTGAACATCACCAGTCCCGATTTTGTACAGGTAGCCAAAGGATACCGTATTGAAGGCAACAGTATCTCCGAAAGAGATAAGCTGAAAGCTGGCTTGAAGACAATGTTGGATCATAATGGCGCATACCTGCTGGAGGTAATGGTAGGAAAAGAGAACAATGTATTCCCCATGGTGCCACAGGGCTGCAGCGTATCCGAGATCAGATTGAAATAGTAATTAGTGAATCTAAGGCGAAGAGGTGACACCTTTCGCTTTCGTAGCAGAGAAAAGGTGTGACCTCTTTTAAAATAGTGAAAAAAATCAGACATGTCAAAGCAGGAATTCACAGTAACCGTTTATACAGAGAACCAGATCGGTTTACTGAACCGTATTGCTATTATCTTCTCCCGTCGTAAGATCAATATCGAAAGTCTCAATACTTCTCCCAGCGAAGTAGAAGGCATTCACCGCTTTACTATCGTGATCAATGAAGTGGAAGAGGTAGTGAAAAAACTGGCTCGCCAGATCGAAAAACAAGTAGAAGTATTAAAAGCTTACTATAACACCAACGAAGAGATCGTGTGGCAGGAACTGGCGATGTATAAAGTGCCTACTGATGAAATTGCCGAAAAGGTAAAAGTGGAAAGGTTATTGCGTGAATACGGCGCCCGTGCTGTAGTGATCCGCAAGGATTATACAATCTTTGAAACCACGGGTCAGCGTGAGGAAACAGATAAACTCATTACTGTACTGGAGCCTTACGGCCTCATTGAGTTTGTTCGTAGCGCACGGGTGGCCATCATCAAGGCCAGCAGTGGTTTCCATGAAAAGCTCAAAGAATTTGAACAGGCAGAGCCAAGCGAAGAAGTAATAGAGAACGAATTCCTGGATAAGCAGGATGAAGTGTTCACGATGTAGGATAAAAACAATCAACATTCATAAAGAGTTCCAAACAAAAAACTAAAAACCATAAACATTTAAAGATGGCAAAGTTAAATTTCGGCGGTGTGGAAGAAAACGTAGTAACCCGTGAAGAGTTCCCACTGGCCAAAGCGCAAGCTGTATTGAAAAATGAAGTAGTGGCAGTAATTGGCTATGGCGTACAAGGCCCCGGTCAGGCACTGAACCAAAAAGATAATGGTATCAACGTAATCGTTGGACAACGTAAGAATTCCAAAACCTGGGATAAAGCCGTACGTGACGGATTTGTTCCTGGCGAAACACTGTTCGAAATAGAAGAAGCTTTACAACGTGGTACCATCATTTGCTACCTGCTCAGCGATGCTGCGCAGATCGCACTGTGGCCTACAGTACAGAAGCACCTGACTCCCGGCAAAGCCCTTTACTTCTCTCATGGCTTTGGTATCACCTTCAATGAGCAAACAGGCATCGTTCCTCCCAAGGATGTAGATGTTTTCCTGGTAGCCCCTAAAGGTTCCGGTACTTCCCTGCGTCGCATGTTCCTGCAAGGTCGTGGTTTGAACAGCAGCTACGCTATCTTCCAGGATGCAACTGGTAAAGCAAAAGAAAGAGTAATTGCCCTCGGTATTGCTGTAGGTAGCGGTTACCTGTTCGAAACTGATTTTAGAAAAGAAGTATATTCTGACCTTACCGGCGAAAGAGGTACACTGATGGGTGCTATCCAGGGTATCTTCGCTGCCCAGTATGAAGTATTGCGCAAAAAAGGACATACTCCTTCCGAAGCATTCAACGAAACTGTTGAAGAGCTCACTCAATCCCTGATGCCCCTGGTAGCAGAGAATGGTATGGACTGGATGTATGCCAACTGCTCTACTACTGCACAACGTGGTGCACTCGACTGGTGGAAGAAGTTCCGTGATGCAACTTTACCCGTATTCACTGAATTGTATGAAAGCGTAGCTACCGGCAAAGAAAGCCAACGCTCAATTGATTCCAACAGCCAGCCCGACTACCGCGAGAAACTGGAAGTTGAACTGAAAGAACTGCGCGACAGCGAAATGTGGCAGGCTGGTAAAACAGTAAGAAGTCTGCGTCCTGAAAATCAGGCAGCTCCTGCTAAGAAATCAGCTGAAGTAGCGAATTAATAATACTGCAAGGCACCAAAGGCGCAAAGTTCATCTGTTTCTCTTTGCGCCTTTGTGTCTCTGCACAAAGGCCTCCCCGGAGTATACCACAAATATCACATGAGCTTACCTGCGTCCCATACTACCAAACTCGAATTTCATAAAGCGGCCCTCCGGTTAAAGAAAATAGTGACCAAAACACCCCTGGTGTTGAATCAGTCACTTTCCCGTAAGTACCAGTGCAATGTATACCTGAAAAGGGAAGACCTGCAGATCGTTCGTTCGTATAAACTGCGGGGCGCCTACAATATGATGAGCAGCCTTCCTGCCGAACAATTGCAGAAGGGCGTAGTATGTGCCAGTGCAGGCAACCATGCACAGGGATTTGCTTACTCCTGTAAAAAACTGGGCGCCAAAGGGGTGGTGTTTATGCCCATCATTACGCCCAACCAAAAGGTGAAGCAAACCAAGATGTTTGGGGAAGACCATATCGAAGTAGTGCTGGTAGGCGATACATTTGATGACTGTGCCGTTGCAGCCAAAGAATACACAGAAAAGAATGGCATGACCTTTATCCCTCCTTTTGATGATTACCGCATCATAGAAGGACAGGGTACAGTGGCTGTGGAGATATTGGAAGAACAATCTGATATCGATTATGTATTTATTCCCGTAGGCGGTGGCGGCCTCAGTGCCGGTGTAGGAACCTTCTTTAAGACCTTTTCGCCCCGAACAAAGATCATAGGCCTGGAGCCCGAAGGCGCTCCTTCCATGAAAAGAGCGCTGGAAGCAGGTCATCCCGTAACGCTGGACAGCATAGACCGCTTTGTAGATGGTGCAGCTGTAAAGCGGGTAGGGGACCTTACCTTCTCTATTTGTAAAGAAGTGCTGGATGATATGCACCTGGTACCCGAAGGGAGAATATGTTCTACGATTCTAAAGCTATACAATGAAGATGCCATCGTGGTAGAGCCTGCAGGAGCTTTATCCATTGCTGCGCTGGATGACTACGCCGATGTAATTAAAGGAAAGAACATTGTTTGCATTGTAAGCGGTAGTAACAATGATATTGACCGCATGCAGGAGATCAAAGAACGCAGCCTGCAATATGAGGGGTTGAAACATTACTTCCTCGTGCGCTTTGCACAACGTCCCGGCGCCCTCAAAGAGTTTGTAAACTATGTGCTGGGGCCTAATGACGACATTACCCGCTTTGAATACATGCAAAAGCACAACAAAGAAACCGGACCTGCGCTGGTAGGCGTGGAATTACAATCCCGGGAAGATTATGAAGTGCTGCTCCGCAATATGGACAAATACCATATCAACTACACGGAGCTGAACAAGAACGACAACCTGTTTGGTTACCTGGTGTAAGCCCTACTGCTGTTGTTGTTGCTGTTGCATCATCTCCATATGCTTGCGCCAGGAGTTAGTAGGTTCTCCGTTGGTAGGCGCCACAGGCTGGGGCGTTAATACCGTAGCTACATCATTTTGCGTGACCCCATCTTCATACGCTACAGATACACCTACATCCAAGCGGTGATTGGCTGTTCCTTTATAAGTACCTTTTACGGGTGAGCAATCTATAAAACTTCTGCCTACTGCCAGTCGTACGTGCAGTTCATTGGCAATGCAGTTGTTGGTGGGATCAAAGCCCAACCAGCCAAAGAAGGGAATATAAGCTTCTACCCAGGCATGTGTAGCGCCTTCGCCCCGCATACCATTGCGATTGGGGCAAACATAGCCGCTCACATAGCGCGCTGGAATATTGATCATGCGCATCATGGAAGAAAGCATGTGCGCAAAGTCCTGGCACACCCCCGCCTTCAATTGCCATATTTCATCCAGCGTAGTTTCTACAGTAGTTACCCCTTTGATATATTTGAAGTTCTTGTACACATATTCAGTCAGCTTATAAGCTGCTTCCAACACACTTACCTGCCTGCTTTCCGCAGCATTGGCAATATGTTGCACCTCATGCAGTGAGTCGAATTTTTCCTGTTTAAGGAAATCTATATAGGGGATTTCAAATGCAAGGGAAAGCAGGTTGCTCCACTGTTCTTCTTTGGAGGTAGATTCTACCGGGAGCTTCCGCTCACGGGTCACTACTTCCATCTTGGCATCGATGATCAGCTCTTTGTGGGAAGCCGTATACATGAAGGAGCCCACCTTATTGCCATAATAATCGTGGTAGAGGTCAACAGCTGGTTCTCCGGTGATCAGCAAGTCGTGTTTCAATACGTCCTGGTATTCATCCTCGATAGGGAATAACATGATCTGGTTCGCACTATCCACAACAGGCACTTCGTAGCTATACCTGGTAACGTGGTGAATTTTAAATCTTGGCATGAATTACAATCAGTTTTCTGGTTGTTCTAAGGTCAAATGTAGCTTTAAAAGCACTACAATGGCAAAAACGGAATCCAAATTAAGTACAGATATCTATTTATCAGGTATAAGCAAAATAATGTTGACTGAGTGCGGTCCCTATTCCATACAGTTCGTTCTTAACCCCTGTAAGGAATTCATGCAGCCCTTGCTGCATAATACTTTCAGGTGTAGAGTATCGTACCCGGCTTTTTACCCGGCCGATCATAAAGTCAATGCTATTATAGGCTGTGGTGGTCTGTTCACTCTTTAGCCGCTCAAAATACCGGCTCACCTGGTCGATCGAATACATTACAGAACGGGGAAAATGATTGTTTAGTACAATTTGTTCCACTACCCGCCTGGCTTCAAAGCCGCCGGAATAATTCCGGAGGTATAATTCATAACCGGAAATAGACAGCAGCAGGTATCGCCAGTAAGTAGTATCTGTAATATTGGAAAAGTCAAACTTACTGTCACTGAACTTTACATCGAGGATATCGGCACTCTGGATAGCCCGCTCCAGGAAGCGGCCAATATTCATGAAGGAGTAACCTTCCCCCCGGGCCATCGTAATATCTGAAGTGCCATAAAACAACAGCCCTTGTTTGATCAGGATGTCCAGCGCCGTAATGGGATCTTCTTTGTACAGCCACTCCAGCAATTGCTCATCCCTCACCGTATGATAGAAGTCATTGAGGCATTGCCACAGTTCTTTGGTAATGTGATCCTGCACGCTACGTGCATTTTCCCTTGCCTGCGTAACGATATTCAGTACCGAGTTGGGGTTTTCCTTGTCCGACACCATGTACTGCAACACCGTTCTTCCCTGGGTGGCAATGGTGGCGGCTTCCTCATCTGTCAAATAAGTGAAGATCTTCAATACCGGCTGCCAGGAAAAGTATTGCAGGTCATCCTGCGAAAGCGCATAATTCGTTTTCAGCATCCGCAATATGCCATCCGTACGCTCCATGTACCGGTTCATCCAGAATAAACTATCGGCTACTCTACTAAGCATGTATCAGTTGATGGTTTTGGTTGTCGATTTTTGTTTGTTCAGCCCCCGGCGTCCTACACCGTCAGCACCCAGGTATCCTTACTGCCGCCGCCCTGTGATGAATTCACTACCAACGATCCTTCGCGCAATGCCACCCGTGTCAATCCACCAGGCACAATGCGAATACCATTAGGCCCGCATAAAGCATAAGGCCTTAAATCTACCCGGCGCGGTTGCAATTTTCCATTCATATAGCAGGGCGCAGAAGACAGGCTGATCGTAGGTTGCGCAATGAACTGCCGCGGATCTTTCAAAATAACTGCCTGGTAATCGCTGATCTCTTTGTCGGAGGCTGTATGTCCCATCAACATCCCGTAACCCCCGCTTTCATTGGTCTTCTTGATCACCATGTTGTTCATGTTCTTGAACACATATTCTTGTTCTTCCACATTGCCCAATTGATAAGTAGGAACATTTTTAAGGAGAGGCTCTTCATTCAGGTAGTAACGGATCATGGCCGGCACATAAGAGTAAATAGCCTTGTCATCCGCTACACCATTACCAACCGCATTCACAATAGCAACATTTCCTTTGCGGTAGGCGCTCATAATGCCCGATACTCCCAGTGCACTGGATGCATTAAATACCAGCGGGTCAAGAAAGTCGTCATCCACCCTTCGGTAGATCACATCTACCTGTTGCAGGCCCCCGGTGGTTTTCATATACACCCGGTGATTGTCTACTACCAGGTCGCGGCCTTCCACCAGTTCAATGCCCATCATGCGGGCCAATGTGGTATGTTCGAAATAAGCAGAATTATAAATACCCGGCGACAGCAGCACAACTGTAGGGTTGCTGTTTTGTCGCGGTGCCATCGATACCAGGTTCTTGTGCAGGATATTGGGATATTCCATCACACTCCGTACGTTGATCAGGGGCAGCAGGTCGGGGAAGATACGTTTCGTGATCTCCCTGTTTTCCAGCATATAACTTACGCCGCTCGGTGTACGCAGGTTATCTTCCAGTACATAGAAAGTGCCATCATAATCCCTGATCAGGTCAATGCCCGCAATATGTACATAGATATCGTAGGGAACCGGAAAGCGAACCATTTCCCGCAGGAAGTGCGGACAGCTATAGATGATAGACAAGGGTACCAGGCCATCCTTAATAATGAACTGCTCGTTGTATACATCTTTGAGAAAGAGATTGAGGGCTTTCAGCCGCTGCTGGATACCTTTTTCTATATAGCTCCATTCAGAAGCAGTAATGATGCGCGGGATGATGTCGAAAGGGAATATCTTTTCAATGCCTTCTCCACTATTATATACGGTGAAAGTGATTCCCTGGGTCATGAACAGCCTTTTGGCTTGTTCTTCCTTTTTGCCCAGTTCTTCCATGCTCAGGTGTTGCAGGAAATCCACTACGCCGCTGTATTGATTGCGTACAGCGCCGGTATCATACATTTCATCCCAGGTATTCTTGTCGGGGCAATAGCCATTCAACAGCTCGTTCGTTAGCATAGCAGGGGGCTTTGGTTAAGAATGGCAAGAAGATCGTAGCAAAAACGTTGACTCATCCAAATATAAGGAAAACATGTTTACTCACCACATGTTCATGTGGTTTAAGGGGTTTGTGACATTCCTTTAACAACGTTCCTCCTTACTTCGTTGTCAGTAAGCCACAACAATAAAATTATTAAGCCATGCATGCAACAAAAACAACAAACACCCCTGGATCTAAAAAAACGCAGTTCCTGCGCCTGGTGATCATCTGTACCGCCATTGCATTATTTACTGCCTGTAAAAAAGACAAGGACCATGATCCTGAACCACCTGGTGAAAAAGAATTGCTGGTCAACTTCAGTACTACTTCCATAGCCTATAACCTGGTCGATTCTGGTTTTGTGGTCCTTAAAAAGCAAGGGGGTGCCAACCAGATCTTCAAACGCTTTGAAAAAAAGACCGGGGCCATCAGTTTTTCTATAGATGACCTGTCTGCCGGCAACTGGACAGCGGAAATGTACATCTTTGCCCGCTTCAATGAATCTGCGGGTCGCAGGTACCGTCAGGACAAAACCTTCACCATACAGTCTGGCGGAGCCAAAGAAAACATTACCCTTACCGCCCCTACGGGCGCCATCACCGATAGCTGGAAGCCCTATGCCTTCTTCAGGCACGAACAAATGGGGGTTTCCATAGCGGTAGCGCTGGACAATACCGATCCTCATTTTGATGTAGAAGTGCGGGACACTAATTGGGACCTCTACTATATAGAACGATATGCCAGTAAAAGATTAGAGGGCGGAGCCAATGCAAAAGTAGCCGAATACATATGGAGCTGCGACAATGGTTGCTATACCTCCGATAAGTTCATCAATAACAGTACTGGCTTTCTGCCATTTATACAGGAAGTGGGCAACAAGGAGTGGAATAATGGCCTCATTATCGTTGTCCTAAACGATTATAATGGCGCCGATGTCCAGTTCACCCATGCCTACAATAAATAAATATCTCCCCGTTGGCCTCAACAAAGCCGCCTTTTTTGCTGAAAAGGGCGGCTTTTTTTATGCGGATGACCAAAAAAGGCAAAGATTTTACCTTGATAAAGTAAAATACCAAATATTAATAATGTTTATGAAAATGCACTTTCACACAGCGTTATTGATAAATGTGATACAGATGAGTCACATTTTAAATACAGTCAATTGATTTTAAAGCTGCTTTTTGCATCAAAACTCAAATATTTAAGATTTAGATAACATTTTCTTAATAAACTGACACCCGTTAGTGTGGAAAATAATTGCATATATCTACGGTTTTTAGTCGTTTTTATTGTATTTTTAAAGCGTTGCTTGCTGCCATATTGAAAATTCCTATGGAAATCGTGGGTTTTATTGAAAATTTTCAAAACAAAGCTTCTTTTCATGGCAAGCAATCAGGGTCTCTATCATCCTTCTTTTGAACGCGATGCATGTGGAATAGGTTTCGTAGCAAACATCAAAGGCCACAAATCTCATCAACACATTTCCGACGCATTAACTGTATTGGAGAACATGGAACACCGTGGCGCCTGTGGTTGCGAAAGCAATACCGGTGATGGCGCGGGTATCATGATCCAAACACCGCACGAATTCTTCTTCGATGAGTGCATTAAGCTGGGCGTGCCCCTTCCTCCATTCGGCCGCTATGGTGTAGGCGTCATCTTTTTCCCCCGCGAAATACGTTTGCGCGAAGAATGCCGGGATATTTTCAACCGCACAGCTGAAAAGCTGGGCCTGGAGATCCTTGCCTACCGTAAAGTGCCCGTCAATCCCGATGGTATTGGCGCCACTGCGCTGAGTGTGGAACCAGAAATGGAACAGGTGTTTATCGCCTGCCCCGACCATATCGCCAATCCCGACGACTTTGAGCGTAAATTGTTTGTGTTGCGCAATTATGCCAGCCATACCATTACCAATACCGTAAAGAAAGATGCGATAGGCTTTTACATCGCGTCTATGTCATATAAAACCGTGGTATATAAAGGACAGCTTACCAGCATGCAGGTACGTCCTTATTTCCCCGACCTTACCAATAAGCGCGTAGTAAGTGCTTTTGGTCTCGTACACTCCCGGTTCGCTACCAATACCTTCCCCTCCTGGAAACTCGCTCAGCCTTTCCGCTTTATAGCACATAACGGAGAGATCAATACGCTGCAGGGTAACCTCAACTGGCTTAAGACAAGCGAACCTGGTTTTGCTTCTCCTTATTTCAGCAAGGAAGAAATGGAGATATTACTTCCCATCGTTACCGAAGGCCAGTCTGATTCAGCCTGTCTGGACAATGTAATAGAACTGCTGGCCCTTACCGGCCGCTCATTACCACATGTAATGATGATGCTGATCCCCGAAGCATGGGACGGCAATGAAGAAATGGACCCCGTGAAGAAAGCGTTTTATGAATTCCACGCCTCCATGATGGAACCCTGGGATGGCCCGGCCTCTATTTCCTTTACAGATGGAAAGATCATTGGCGCTACCCTTGATAGAAATGGCTTACGTCCATCCCGTTACTGTGTTACCACCGATGACCGTGTCATCATGGCATCAGAAACAGGCGTATTGCCCATTCACCCCACGCTCATCAAAGAAAAAGGCCGTCTCCAGCCGGGTAAGATGTTTGTAGTAGATATGGAGCAGGGGCGCATCATCAGTGATGGCGAACTCAAACGCACCATCTGCTCACAAAAGCCTTATGCCGAGTGGCTGAATAAATACAAGATCAGGCTCAATGAATTGCCCGAGCCCAGGGTTATGTTTACCCACCTCGAGCACGAGCAGGTGTTCAAATACCAAAAAGCCTTCGGTTATTCCACCGAAGACCTCGATACACTCATTGCTCCCATGGCATTGGATGGCAAAGAGCCCATCGGCTCCATGGGTACCGATACTCCCCTGGCTGTGTTGAGCGATCAACCCCAGCACCTGAGCAGCTACTTCAAGCAATTGTTTGCACAGGTAACCAATCCTCCCATTGATCCCATCCGCGAGCGCATGGTCATGTCCCTTGCTACTTTCGTGGGTAACAATGGTAGCCTGCTCGAAGAAGATCCACTGAGCTGTCATACCGTGGCGCTGAAGCACCCGGTTCTTTCCAATCATGAACTCGAAAGCATTCGTAGTATAGACACCGGTATCTTCCAGGCCAAAACCCTGCAATGTTATTTCAGGGCCGACGGCAAACCCGGTTCCATGAAAAAGGCCCTGGACCGCATTTGCCGATATGCAGTCGATGCAGCACAGGATGGCTTTGAAGTATTGATCCTGCAGGATAGGGCCATTGATTCTGATCACGCACCCATTCCCTCCCTCCTTGCTACCGCTGCCGTACACCACCACCTTATCCGTAAAGGATTGCGTGGACAGGTAGGTATCGTAGTAGAAGCAGGCGAT
The DNA here is from genome assembly GCA_966211765.1 of uncultured Paraflavitalea sp. Classification (GTDB taxonomy): domain Bacteria; phylum Bacteroidota; class Bacteroidia; order Chitinophagales; family Chitinophagaceae; genus Paraflavitalea. The sequence continues at coordinate 89,778 of CBIHOV010000020.1, read as the reverse complement.
ATATGGGAAGTGCATCACTTTGCCTGCCTCCTCGCTTTCGGTGCTACTGCTATCAACCCTTACCTGGCTTTGTCTTCCATACGCGATATGAAGCTCACCGGTAAGCTCGATACTACACTCGATGTAGATCACCTGAAAAAGAATTACATCAAAGCCGTCAATGATGGTTTGCTGAAAGTGTTTTCTAAAATGGGTATCTCTACCCTGCAATCATACCAGGGTGCACAAATTCTCGAGATCATCGGTCTTAATAAAAATGTAGTTGATAATTATTTTACCGGCGCTACTTCCCGTATTGAAGGAATGGGCCTCGATGAAATTGCCAAAGAAACACTCGCCAAGCACACATTTGCCTTCAGCCGCAAGGATGTGCCGGTAGATCGCTTGCCTGTAGGTGGTGTATACCAATGGAAAAGAAAGGGTGAGTTCCACCTCTTCAATCCACAAACCATTCACCTGTTGCAGTATTCCACCAGGATGGGTGATTACAATACCTTTAAGAAGTACACCAAAACAGTCAACGAGCAGGGCGAAAAAGCTTGTACACTCAGAAGCTTATTCCGTTTCAAACGCAACAGACCTGCTATTTCTATTGACGAAGTAGAATCAGCCGAAGCTATTTATAAAAGATTTGCTACAGGGGCCATGTCCTTTGGATCTATCTCCTGGGAAGCGCATACTACCCTGGCCATTGCTATGAACCGCCTGGGCGGTAAAAGCAATACCGGTGAAGGTGGTGAAGATGAAAGAAGATATGAGTTAATGGAGAATGGCGATTCCATGCGCAGCGCTATCAAGCAGGTGGCTTCTGCCCGCTTTGGTGTAACCGCCCATTACCTCACTGAAGCCGATGAATTACAGATCAAAATGGCACAGGGCGCCAAACCTGGCGAAGGCGGTCAATTACCCGGCCATAAAGTAGATGACTGGATTGGTAAAACAAGACACTCTACTCCAGGTGTTGGTTTAATATCGCCACCCCCGCACCACGATATCTATTCTATTGAAGATTTAGCCCAATTGATATTTGACCTGAAGAATGCTAACCGTGCCGCACGTATCAACGTTAAGCTGGTATCAAAAGCAGGAGTAGGAACCATTGCAGCCGGTGTGGCCAAAGCCAAAGCCGATGTAGTACTCATTTCCGGTTTTGATGGCGGTACAGGTGCATCTCCCATCAGCTCTATCAAACATGCCGGTTTACCCTGGGAATTGGGGCTGGCCGAAGCACATCAAACCCTGGTGAAAAATAAGCTCCGCAGCCGTATTACCCTGCAGGCCGATGGTCAGATGAAAACCGGTAAGGACATCGCCATTGCTACCTTATTGGGTGCTGAAGAGTGGGGAGTGGCTACTGCTGCCCTGATAGTAGAAGGTTGTATCATGATGCGTAAGTGTCACCTCAATACCTGCCCTGTAGGTGTGGCCACACAGGATCCGGAGTTGCGCAAACGCTTCACGGGTAATGCTGATCATGTGGTGAATTTCTTTAAGTTCATTACACAGGAACTGCGTGAGATCATGGCCGACCTTGGTTTCCGTACCATCAATGAAATGATTGGTCAGGTTGATACCCTCGAAATGAGAGATGATATCACTCATTGGAAATACAGCAAGCTCGATCTGTCACCTGTTCTCTATAAAGAACCTGCTTCCTTGTATACAGGCCTCTACAAACAGGAGGAACAGGATCATGGCTTAGCCGCTGTGCTTGACTGGCAATTGCTCGAGGCAGCGCAGCCCGCCCTGGAAAAACAGGAACGTGTAGCAGCTTCCTTTGCGGTGAAGAATACCGACAGGACCCTGGGAACCATTGTTTCCAACGAGATCACCAAGAAATACAAAGCAGCCGGCCTGCCCGATGATACTATTCACTTCAACCTGACTGGTACCGCAGGCCAAAGCTTTGGCGCTTTCAATACCAGTGGTGTTACCCTGGAACTTGAAGGAGATGCCAATGACTATTTTGGTAAAGGTTTGAGTGGAGCCAAGCTTATTATATATCCTCCCAAGCAGGCTTCCTATGTACCGGAAGAAAACATCATCATTGGCAATGTGGCCTTTTATGGTGCTACCTCCGGCGAATCATATATCCGCGGTAAAGCAGGCGAACGTTTCTGCGTACGTAATTCCGGCGCAAGGGTAGTGGTAGAAGGAACAGGAGATCATGGTTGTGAATACATGACTGGTGGTACTGTAGTAATACTGGGCGAAACCGGGCGCAACTTTGCAGCCGGTATGAGCGGTGGTATTGCTTACATATACGATGTGAAAGCACAGTTTGCTGAACGTTGTAACCGCGAGATGGTAGACCTTGATCCGGTAGATGCAGAAGATGCCAAACTGCTGCAGGACATGATCATGAAGCATTATGCTTATACAGCCAGTACAGTAGCCAAGTTTGTGCTCGATGATTTTGAAAATCAGCTGAAGAACTTTGTGAAAGTATTCCCGGCCGATTATAAGAAAGTGCTGCAGGCAAAGAAAGTGTCTGTACAGATAGGCAAATAATGCCGTGATCAGTAAACATTAACAACTAAGACTAACAATAATAAACTATAACAAACAATGGGTAAGCCATCAGGTTTTTTAGAGTTTACGAGAGAGTTGCCCGGCAAATTGCCGGTGCAGGACAGGGTGAAGAACTACAATGAATTTGTAGAACGCTTCAGCGATGAAAAGCTGAACCAACAGAGCTCCCGCTGTATGAATTGTGGTGTTCCTTTTTGTCACAATGGTTGCCCTTTGGGTAATGTGATCCCTGAATTCAATGATGCAGTATACCGTAAAAGCTGGGAAGAAGCATACGACATCCTGACTTCTACCAACAACTTCCCTGAATTTACCGGGCGTATTTGTCCCGCCCCTTGCGAAAGCGCCTGTGTGCTGGGCATCAATCAACCAGCCGTAGCGATTGAAGAAATTGAAAAGCATATCATAGAGATCGCCTTTGATAAAGGTTTTGTAAAACCCCGCAAACCAAATGTGCGTAGTGGGAAGAAAATAGCCATAGTAGGATCAGGTCCGGCAGGTTTGGCAGCCGCTGCCCAACTCAATTATGTTGGTCATACTGTCACAGTATTTGAAAGAGACGATGCACCAGGTGGTTTGCTTCGTTATGGTATCCCTGATTTCAAATTGGAAAAATGGGTCATTGATCGTCGTATCAAATTGATGGAAGAAGAAGGCGTTACATTTAAATGCAACGCCAATGTAGGTGTGAATGTTAGTATCAACGACCTCCTGCGTGAGTTTCATGCTATTGTATTGTCTGGTGGTTCTACTGTGCCAAGAGACCTGCCCGTTCCCGGAAGAGAACTGAAAGGTGTTCATTACGCCATGACTTTCCTGAAACAACAAAACAAACGCAATGCAGGCCTGGATCCCCTGGCCAATGCAGCCATCGAAAGCAATATATTCTCCGAAGATATTTTTGCCACTGATAAAAACGTGGTAGTGATTGGTGGTGGTGATACCGGCAGCGACTGTGTGGGTACTTCCAATCGCCACGGCGCTTTGTCCGTTACCCAGTTTGAGCTGCTGCCCAAACCACCCGAAGGCAGAACAACTTTTATGCCCTGGCCAACTTATCCTATGACACTGAAAGTATCTTCTTCCCATGAAGAAGGAGCGCAGCGTCATTGGGCCATTGCCACCAAATCCTTTGTAGGTGATGAAAAGGGCAACCTGAAAGCGGTGAAAGTGGTAGACCTGGAATGGAAGATCACGGAGGATGGCCGCCCGGCTCAGTTTGTAGAAGTAGCTGGCAGTGAGCGGGATCTTCCTTGCGAGCTGGCCCTGCTGGCCATGGGCTTTGTACATCCCCAGCACGAAGGACTCATCAATGAGTTAGGAGTGGAGCTTGATGAGCGGGGTAATGTACGCGCTACCGAAAAAGCTTATCAAACCAATATCCAGAAGATCTTTGCCGCCGGTGATATCCGCCGCGGTCAAAGCCTGGTCGTCTGGGCCATCAGCGAAGGGCGTGAATGTGCCCGGAAAGTGGATGAATTCCTGAGTGGAGGCATTTCCCTGCTTGAAAGCAGAGACCAGAATGTCATTATGGCCGTTTAACAAAACAATATAGAGTGCTGAAAAGCCATTCACCGAAAGGTGGGTGGCTTTTGTGTTATATATACACGTTAGGGAGCACAAACACGCATAGTGCTAATTTCATATTGATAAAATGGTTATTCTGGAAGGAGTAATACAGCTAAAACCATTTTAGTTACCATGTTGAAAAAATTATTTTTTAGAAGCTGTCGAAAAACGACAGCTTTTTCTATTTCTATATTTGATATTCTCTATAAATGAGGTGGGATAATTGTTTCAACGAACAAAACTTATGCAAATACTCAACATTATGATTAAATGCATATGTGTGGTAGTGTTAAAAAGAGGCAAAAAAATGCTAATTTACATTCATAACAACACATTTAACACATTCTTAATTTAACAACTAAAATCAACTGGTATGAAAAAAATCACCTTTAAGGAGGTGGCGCCATTTCTCGTTTTGGCAGCCGTAGCGGTCATCGCGATCTTCATCCCCGCCGTTCCTGACTTTGTAGACACTAAAGGGGTTTATAACAATGCCGACATCACCTGGGTGCTCGTGGCTTCAGCCCTCGTATTCTTAATGACACCCGGCCTTGCCTTCTTTTATGGTGGTATGGTGCACCGCAAAAACGTGATCTCTACGATGATCAAGAGCGTGGCTGCAGCTGGTGTGGTAAGCGTGCTGTGGATCGTGGTAGGTTTCAGCCTCAGCTTTGGTGAATCAATGGGAGGATGGATCGGAAATCCTTCTACACACCTGTTCTTCAAGGGTGTAGCTTCAGGCGAACCTTGGGGAACCATTCCAAAATCATTGTTTGCCGTGTTTCAGCTCATGTTTGCCATCATAACCCCTGGTCTCGTAGTGGGCGCAGTAGCTGAACGTATTCGCTTTACTTCTTATATACTGTTTATTGCACTTTTCAGCCTCCTGGTGTATTGCCCCCTGGCACACTGGACCTGGCATTCTGAAGGATTCCTGTTCAAAATGGGTGTTCTTGACTTTGCCGGTGGTACAGTAGTACACATTTCTGCCGGTTGTGCAGCTCTCGCTGGCGTACTTGTGCTGAAACGTCGTAAATCTCACATGGAGCACAAAGAAATTCCTCCAGCCAACATTCCTTATGTATTGATCGGTACCGGTTTGCTCTGGTTCGGTTGGTTTGGTTTCAACGCAGGTTCTGCACTGGGCGCTAACAGCCTGGCCGTTTCTGCCTTCTTTACTACCAATACTGCCGCTGCTGCAGCTGGTCTGTCCTGGATGTTCTTTGATGTATTAAGAGGTAAAAAACCTTCTGTACTGGGCTTCTGTATCGGTGCTGTGGTAGGTCTTGTGGCCATTACCCCGGCTGCTGGTTTCGTAGCTATCCCCCAAAGTATCACTATTGGTGTTATAGCTGCCCTGGTATCCAACATCGTGGTTTACTACAAGCAAAAATCTAAGCTGGATGATACACTCGACGTTTTCCCCTGCCATGGTGTAGGTGGTATGGTAGGTATGCTGCTGACAGGCGTATTTGCTACCAAAGCTGTAAACGGTCTGGGTGCTGATGGTCTGTGGCTGGGTAACTCAGGTTTCCTGTGGACGCAGTTCAAAGGCATGATCATCTCTGTAGTATTCAGCTTCACCATGTCTTTCATCATCTTCAAATTCATCAACTTCATACTGCCGCTGCGTGTAACTTCTGAAGAAGAAGAGCTCGGGCTCGATGCTACACAGCACAACGAAAAATACCTTCAAGGCACTTTACTCGTGCATGACAATGGTAAAATGGAAGATAAATTAGTGGAGAGCGGACATTAAGAAAAAGGTACAGCCTTTAAATAAGCTTCTGACACAAGCTCATTCTGCCGTACCCTTTCCTTTTAACACTTAAAATCTTTAACAATGTTAAGAAAATTCTCTGTACTGGCCATAGGTATGGCCTGCTCTACGTGTGCTTTCTCGCAAGACTCGACTAAAAAGTCCAATTTCGTGATCTCCGGCTCTGCTGATGTTTACTACAGGTACAACTTTGCCAACCCAACTATAAAGGACGACACTGATCCGTTATTTAACAATTTTAATAATAAGACCAGCTTCACCAACACCCACAATACTTTTGCTTTAGGCATGGCTTCCCTCAAAGTGGAGCACACCATTGGGAAAGTAGGCATGGTGGCCGACCTCGGTTTCGGTAAAAGGGCAGAAGAGTTCTCTTACAATGACCAAAACACCCAACTGGCTGTAAAGCAATTGTATGTAACCTATTCTCCCACTGATAAGATCAAGTTCACCCTCGGTAGTTTCGGTACCCACGTAGGTTATGAACTCGTAGATGCCTACCTCAACCGCAACTATAGCATGAGCTATATGTTCTCTTACGGTCCCTTCTTCCATACTGGTTTAAAAGCCGATATCAACCTCGGTGGTTCCACTGCCTTGATGGTCGGTGTTACCAATCCTACCGACTTCAAAAGCGCCAGCGCTGAGCCTAAAATGCTCATAGGTCAGTTGTCTACCGCTTCCAAAGACGGTTCAGTAAAAGGATTTTTGAACTTCCAGGGAGGAAAATATACCGATACTGATCGCCTCACACAGTTTGATGTGGTAGGTACTTTCGGTCTCTCTACTAAGTTCAACATTGGCGTGAATGGTACCTGGCAGTCCAGGTCCTCCAAAGATGGAGCCGGCAAATGGGGTGATTCTGAAAGCTGGTACGGTGCAGCCGTGTACCTCAACTATGATCCCAGTTCCTTGTTTGGTCTCACATTCCGTGGTGAGTACCTCAATGATGATAAGAACGTATTGGGTTTTGATGGCACCATCTTCACGCCTACCTTATCAGCCAATTTCAAGATCGATAACCTCACCATTATACCCGAGTTCAGGTTTGATAATGCCAGTGAGAATATTTTCCTGAAACACGATAATACAGGTACCAAGTCAACTGGTTCCTTTATCCTGGCAGCTACTTATCATTTTTAAGGAAATCAACACAAGCTGTGGGAATATCATCAACGATCACTTGTTTTCCCCGGTACATGTTTACAGTCACTTAGGAGTTTAGTGTTGTTTTGTTAAGAATGAGAGGCACCGGGCGACCGGTGTCTCGCTTTTTTAAGAACGACACAAAGAATAAAACAAAGGGGCCGTCTTCTTCATAGAAGACGGCCCCTTTTCATTGTAAGCTATTTACCTAAGCCGAATTCCTTCCGGCATTGATGATACCGAATGAACAGCGGATCACCAGCTTCTCAAAGATCTCTTTATGAGTAGCAGGCGCCTGTTGCTCTTCCAGCTGCCGTATCCTCGTCATGGCATATTGCTGGATGGTCGTCAGCGGCAATACGATCCTTTCACGTGTTTGAATAGACAATTGCTCCACCGGGTAATCAAACATCAGTTCATTATTTCCCGACAGTTGGAAGATATACTTTTTCGTGAGCTCATACTCCTGGAAGATCATATTCCAGATCTCTCCATAGCGCGCATCATTAGAAAGGTATTCCGTAAGCGGGAAGAAGCATTTTTTCATCGCCATCTCACAATTGTCGATCAGTGTCTTGAAGAACTGTGAGTTTTTATAAAGATGTTTAATAGCAGGCAGCTTGCCTCTTTTGTCCAAGGCCTGCAATGCCATGCCCACACCATAATAGCCCGTTACATTTTGTTTCAGCTGGCTCCATGCGCCTACAAAAGGAATAGCGCGAAGGTCCTTCAGTGATAGTTTGGAAGAACTCCCCCGTTTTGCAGGCCGGCTGCCGATATTCGTTTCACTATAGAACTTCAGCGGACTGATATGCGACAAGTAGTTTAGGAAATCAGGGTTGTTCTTAAGTTGTGTATACGCCTTCAGGCTTTCATCAGCCAGCTCTTTAAGCAACACTTCGTCATCCGGTTGCAGGGTTTTTTCCCTGGCAGAGAAAACGTAGTTGGAGATACCTGCATTCAACAACTGTTCAATATTGAACTGGGCAGAATCCACAGTACCAAAATTGGAGCTGACCGTTTGCCCCTGGATCGTAAGTTGTATCTCTTTGTTGGAAATATTGTTGCCCATGGAAGAATAGAACTTATGCGTTTTACCGCCTCCGCGTGCAGGAGGGCCACCACGGCCGTCGAAGAACACTACATCAAAACCGTAGTTGCGCGATATGCTCGTCAACTCTTCTTTGGCTTTATAAATGCTCCAGTTGGCCATCAGGTAACCACCATCTTTTGTTCCGTCTGAAAAGCCCAGCATAATTGTCTGGCGCTTATTACGGCGTTGAAGATGCTGGCGGTAGTCCTCATTCTTATACAGCGACTCCATGATGCCTGCCGCCTTTTCCAGGTCGTCAATAGTTTCAAAAAGAGGCACAATATCTATATCAAGCGTGTCTTTTGTCCAGCCACTCAACAGGAACAGGCCAAACACCTCCATGATGTTCAGCGCGCTGTTGCACTGGCTGATGATATAGCGGTTCGAACCTTCAGGTCCGTTGTATTCTTGTATATTCTTAATAGCTGTTATACTTTGCAGCGTATCCTTGATAACACCTTCTTCATAAAGGTCTGCATGGGCCGTGCTGATGATACTGGTCAGTGTCTTGATCTTTTCCTGCTCAGAAAGCGAAGTGTAATTTTCAGGCAATAGCTTTTCCTTGCTGGCAATGGCTTCCAGTACTGTATTGTGTACCGAGCTGTCCTGCCTTACATCCAGTGAGGCAAAGTGAAGGCCAAATACCTGTATTTTGTTGATCAGGTTTTCCACCAGGTGCTGGAACAAGCCATTGTGCTGGTAAGTCAGTATTTCCCTGATCTTGTACAATTCGTCCAGTATGCCCTGTTTGGTAAGCGCCGTACGTTGACCCGGAATGAAAATATTGTTGTACAACTGCTTTTCCAGTTCTGCCAATATGGTATCGATCCCTTTGAAGGTAAGGCGGCGTTTCAGGCGGCGTACATCCAGGTAATAGCACTTGATGATGCTGCCACGTAGCAGATCAGCCACTTTAAGCGTTGTATCGGCTGTTACGAATGGATTGCCATCCCTGTCTCCGCCGGGCCAGAAACCCATCGTAATGATCGGGTTATTGTCAGGCACCACCTGGGGAAACTGGTTCTTCAGAAAGCTCACGATCCGTCCGGCAGCAGGGTAAAATACGTTTTCCAGGTACCATACCAGGCTGATCGCCTCATCGAAAGGGGTAGGCTTCTGTTTTTTGAAAAAGGGTGTTTTGCCCAATTGCTGCAGGTACATATTGATCTGGCTCGCATTATTGTCTGCCAGCGCCTTGGAAAGGTCATTGATAATGCCAAGCACAGTGCCCGGATAGAACTGTGTAGGGTGGGCGGTGAGCACCATGCGGATAGAGAAGTCCTTCAGCTTTTCGGCCAGCTTATCCTGTGCTCCTTCCTGTATCACTTCCGATTCAAGGTACTTCAGTGTACCGATCCCATTCATATCCTGCACTTCCCGGAAAGAAGCATCTTCCAGGGCGTCAAACAACACTACCTGTCTTTCTACATATTGTATAAAGCGGAACAACAGATCGCACTTGTCCTGGTCTTTCTGATAAATAGTATGTTTCTCGAAAAACTCTTCGATGATCTGTGTAGGGCTTAGCTTATGCTTATAACCTTCTTCACAATTATTTAATAACAGCGATAACAGGATGCCTGTCTTTTCAATGCGGTGGAAGGGAAGCGAAGTAAAAAGGCTGTTGTAAAGCTGGAATTTGATACCAACGTAATTCTTGAATTGCTGCAGTCCTCTCGTCGACTGGTGGTCCATATGGAATGTATTTTAGGCAATAATCAATTGAAACATATAACAAGCAGCAACACAAACGGGCGTTGAAAATACGATGAAATTCTAAGAAGACAAAAACAGCTTCAGGCTCCCGTTGCGGCGGGACAAGTTGTGAGCCGCGAGCTGGGTGTCCAGCCCCTGCAATAAGCCGCGATTGTTTTAGCTCGCAGCCCGACGTTTAAACCTGTCTTCAAAGCACACTGTCACAAGGATGTATCCAGCCCTGCCGTTACCTGGCAAGTATGCAGGGTGAGCTCAGTGCGGCTGGGTATTTGTGCCCAAGCTGACGTCTCACGCTCCTTACTCTATTCAATCAATAGACAATTTTTGAAGAAACTTCAAAAACTAACAGTCGTTTTCACTAAATATTGTATATTTGATCATCTATTAAAAGTGGCACTACAGCACCCACATATTATTTCTTCCACATCTACAGTAGCTTTCACGGCTACAACAACGTCTACTATTACGACCCGCTAAGGGTTGTACATTTCCATATTATCATTTGGGCTTTTAGCTGATCGTACCTGGGATAGGTATACTCTCTGTTTCAATCATTTACATTCAACTAATCATATACGATATGCAGGTCTTAAAGTTCGGCGGTACTTCTGTAGCAAATGCCGACAATATCAACAAAGTAGTAGCTATTGTACAGAAAATAATACAACGGGATAAAACCGTCGTGGTAGTGTCCGCATTTGGAGGCGTCACCGATAGCTTATTAAAGGCAGGCGCCCTCGCTGCCATAGCCGATGAATCCTATAAAGACGTACTGGCCACCATTGAACACCGGCATATTGACGCAGTGAAGGTATTGGTACCCGTTGCTAAGCAGAGCAGTATTCTAAGCTGGGTAAAACAACGCTGTAATGAAATTGAGGACATCTGCAATGGTGTTTTCCTCCTGGGCGAATTATCCGACCGCACCCGCGATCGCATTGTAAGCTTTGGCGAACTGATCTCATCCCAAATAGTAGCAGCCCGTTTAAAAGCTGCCGGCACCGATGCCGTATGGAAAGACTCCAGAGAACTGATCATTACCGATTCCAACCATGGCTATGCCGCAGTCGATTTTGCGGTGACCGATGATAATATACGCAGTTACATTGCTGGTGCAGCCGAAAACCTTTTCGTATTACCAGGCTTTGTAGCTTCCAACAAGGCCGGCCTTACTACCACCCTGGGCCGCGGAGGCTCGGATTATACCGCTGCCATCCTTGCCAGTGCACTCGATGCAAAGGTCCTGGAGATCTGGACTGATGTGAGTGGTATGATGACTGCCGATCCCAGGCTGGTACCCAATGCCAAAGTGCTTCCCCGGATCTCTTACCAGGAGGCAATGGAACTCTCTCATTTTGGTGCTAAAGTGATCTACCCGCCCACCATTCAGCCCGTGATGAGTAAGAGTATCCCTGTATGGATCAAAAACACCTTCGAGCCCGAAGCTCATGGTACTGTGATTGAAAACGAAGTAGCTAAAAGTAATGGTAATAATATACGCGGTATCACCAGCATCAATAAAATAGCTTTACTAAGCCTGGAAGGTCCTGGGATGGTAGGGGTACCAGGTTTCTCCAAAAGATTATTTGAGGCATTGGCTGCAGAGCAGATCAATGTGATCCTCATCACCCAGGGCTCTTCCGAACATTCTATTTGTGTGGGTATTGATGAAGCCACATTGGCCGATGCAAAAGCAGCTGTTGATAGTGCATTTGCCTGGGAAATAGAGACCGGTAAAGTAGATCCCCTGGTGGTAGAACCCGGATTATCCATTGTGGCCCTGGTGGGTGACAACATGAAGAGCCATCCCGGCGTGAGTGGTAAGATGTTTGGCGCTATTGGCCGCAACGGTGTCAATATACGCGCCATAGCACAAGGATCATCCGAACGCAATATTTCCGCTGTAATAGCAGCCGTAGATGTAAAGAAGGCCATCAATGTCCTGCATGAAGAATTCTTTGAAACAACTTACAAGCAGGTAAACCTCTTCATCGCCGGTGCTGGTAATGTGGGGAGCAAACTTTTGTCGCAATTACAACAGCAGCATGCCTGGCTGCAGGAACAATTGCGCTTGCAGATTCGCATCATTGGTATTGCCAACAGCAGGAAGATGGTCTTCAACGATGAAGGCATCAACCTCAATAACTGGAAGCAGGAGCTCGATGGTGGCCAGGCCATGGACCTCAACAAATTTGTAGAGATCATCCGTTCAAAAAACCTGCGCAATTCCGTATTTGCAGATGTGACAGCCAATAACGAAGTCGCTACCACTTATGACCGCTTACTCGAAAAGAGTATTTCCGTGGTGGCCTGCAACAAAGTAGCCTGTTCTTCTGCCTATACCTATTATAAAAAGCTGAAAGACCTAGCCCGTGAATACAATGCTTCCTTCTTGTTTGAGACCAATGTAGGAGCGGGCCTGCCCGTGATTGGCACCCTGAACGATCTTATGCGCAGTGGAGATGTAGTGAACCGTATTGAAGCCGTGTTGAGTGGCACCCTCAATTTTGTATTCAACAATTATAACGGCGAGAAGAGTTTTGCAGAAGTGGTAAAGCAGGCCCAGGACGAAGGGTATACCGAACCAGATCCACGCCTTGACCTCGGCGGTACTGATGTCATGCGCAAGATCATGATCCTGGCCAGGGAAAGCGGTGAGCGCCTGGAGATGGATGATATTACCAATAGTACCTTTATGCCTGCTTCCTGTATGACGGGTAGTGTGGAAGATTTCTATGCAGAATTGGCCAAACTGGACGCGAATTTTGCAGCCCTTTACGACCCGGCTGTCAAAGCAGGCAAAAAGCTTATGTTTGTTGCAAAATATGAGAATGGAAAAGCGGCAGTAGGTTTGCAGCATATAGATCCTCAGCACGACTTTTATCATTTGTACGGGAAAGACAATGTCGTACTGTTCTACACCAACCGGTATGTGGAACAACCCCTGGTGGTAAAAGGAGCTGGTGCAGGGGCAGAAGTAACTGCTTCCGGTGTTTTTGCGGATATCATCCGGGCCGCCCATTAAGCTATTGAAAGGTGGGTCGCCCTGCGGTGTAGCAATGCAGCGCTGAAGGGCGGCTGACTTTCGACCATTCGGAAATGCTTTTAAAACTTAACAATGCAAGATCAATTAGAAAAAAAGATATTCTCCGCTTCAGGGGTCGGAGGCAGCACCAAAGGTGTAAAAGTGTTCGCCCCTGCTACCGTGGCCAACCTGGTATGCGGCTTTGATGTGTTGGGCATGGCCCTGCACCGCCCGCAGGACCTGATGTCCGTTCGCCTCCGGGAGGAGCCAGGTATTGTAATACAACATACCGATGGGTACCAGCTGCCGGTAGAGCCCGAAAAGAATGTGGCAGGAGCAGCCCTCCTGGCGATGCTGGAAGAAGTAAAAGAGCCGCCGGGATTCGATATCACCATCGATAAGCGCATCAAACCAGGCAGTGGGCTCGGTTCCAGTGCAGCCAGCTCTGCAGGTGTAGTGGTAGCAGCCAATCATTTGCTGGGAAATATATTCTCCAATGAAGACCTGGTGCGCTTTGCCATGAATGGCGAAAAAGTGGCCAGCGGTGTAAAACACGCCGACAATATTGCGCCGGCAATCTATGGAGGTATCACCCTTATCCGTTCCATCTTTCCATTGGATATAGTTCAGCTCTCAGCACCTCCTTTGTATGTAACAGTGGTGCATCCTCAAATAGAGGTGAGGACCTCCGATGCCCGGCAGATATTAAGGAAAGAAGTACAGCTTAAAAATGCGATCAAGCAATGGGGCAATATTGCAGGCCTGGTCGCAGGATTGATGAAGAATGATTATGGGCTTATTGGCCGTTCCCTGGAAGATGTGATCATTGAACCCGTACGTAGTATGCTGATACCTGGTTTCGATGAAGTAAAGAGGAATAGCAAGGAGGCCGGAGCCCTGGGTGGTGGTATCTCAGGTTCAGGTCCATCCATTTTTATGCTGAGCCGCGAAGAGAGTTCGGCCCAGCAGGTGGAGTATGTAATGACCGAGGTGTATGTGAAATTGGGAATAGATTTTAAGACCTATGTAACCACAATCAGTTACGATGGCGTAAAGGTGGTAGCTGAAGGTGAATAGCCACAGCGGGAGCAAACGAATAATTAATAATCAATAATCAGCAATCAACAAATGCGCTATTATAGCCTCAATAAGCAATCTCCCGATGTTGATTTCAAGGAAGCCACCATCAGGGGGCAGGCGCCCGACAAAGGGTTATACTTTCCTGAAGCGATACCTGTACTAGAACCTGCTTTCTTTAATAATATAGATCAATATTCCAACGAAGAGATTGCTTACAGGATCATTCAGCCCTATGTGGCTGGTACCATGCCGGGGAGTGAGCTCCAACGCATCGTGGCCGAAACCATCAATTTCCCGATACCCCTCGTGCCTGTGCAGGAGGACATTTATTCCCTGGAGCTTTTTCATGGGCCTACCCTGGCTTTTAAAGATGTAGGCGCCAGGTTTATGAGCCGTTGCCTGGGATACTTTGCCCGCGAACGCAAAGAAAAGGTGGTGGTACTCGTGGCTACTTCCGGTGACACCGGCGGAGCCGTTGCCCATGGTTTTTATGATGTGCCGGGCGTAGAGGTCGTGATCTTATATCCCTCCGGCAAAGTAAGTACCGTACAGGAAAAACAATTGACCACCCTCGGGAAGAATATTCATGCATTGGAAGTGCAGGGAAGTTTTGATGATTGCCAGCAATTGGTAAAGCAGGCTTTTACTGATGAATCGCTTACCAGCAGGATATTCCTTACTTCTGCCAATTCTATTAATGTAGCCCGCTGGTTGCCTCAGCAATTCTATTATGCTCTTGCCTGGAAACAGTGGCAAAATAAAGATAAGCCACCTGTTGTGTGTGTGCCCAGTGGCAACTTTGGAAATATCTGTGCTGGACTCCTGGCCCATCGGTCAGGATTACCCGTAAAGCATTTTATAGCTGCCTGCAATGCCAATGATGTGGTGACACAATACCTGGAGGATGGTCAATACCAACCGAAGAAGGCCGTGCCTACTTTATCCAATGCGATGGATGTGGGCAACCCCAGTAATTTTGTGCGGGTGCTTGAATTGTTTCACCAGGAATTCGGCGCATTGAAAAATGTATTGAGCAGCTATAGCATTACTGATGAAGAGACAAAAGCCACCATCAGGTCCGTGTATGAAAAGTATCAATACCTCACCGATCCCCATGGAGCAGTAGGTTTCCTGGCCTTGCAAAGGTGGCTGGCGCAGCATCCCGGAGAAAAGGGTATGTTCCTCGAAACAGCCCATCCGGTCAAATTCTATGATGTGGTAGAGCCCGTGATAGGGGAGGCCGTACCCCTTCCGTCAGCCGTACAGGCCATGATGGTACTCAAAAAAGAAAGCCTGTTGATCCCTGCCGAATATGAAGCTTTGAGATCGTACTTGCACAACAAATACTAAGCGCTCATAAATAACTAGGCCCTCCTGCTTGCGCGGGAGGGCTTTTGTTTTTCATGCAAATACAACAACAAAAAACAGACGAACGAAAGATTTAATACTTTATATAATACCTGCCAATTCCAGGCTCTTCTTTTTCAGTTTACGTATTTCCACATCTTCAATGATCGCTTCCGGCGAAAGTATAAGCGATGTATTGTTTTCTTTCCACCAGCTATTGTCACGCAGCTCTTTAAATGGCAACACACCTACCAGGTACTTACGATCCGTTTCAGCGTGCCATTCTTCAATCCACTCAAACCTTTCTTTGGGAATGTATTTCCAGTCATCAAAGCTTACATATACCCGGATATAGAAATCGGTGGTAAGTTCCTGGGGAACGTGGTGATATAATTTTTTATACTCGTATTTATATTGATAGCGCAGTGCCGAAAGATCACTCAATACAGCAGAGGCAGTGGGAAAACTTCCCGCACCTTTGCCATAGAAGAATTGTTTGTCGGCAAAACCACTCTCGATCACCACGCCATTGTATTCATTCTTTACAAAAGCCAGGTGATCATCCTGTTTGATGAATTGTGGCAATACAAAGGCAGCTACTTTGCCATTCTGTAACTTTTTGGCTTGCGCTACCAGCTTGATATCGAAATGTTTTTCTGCGGCTACGGTAGCGTCACTACCCTGTATATTCTGGATACCGTTGAATACGATCTTGTCGATCGTTTCTACAATGCCATAAGCATGTGTGAGCAGGAAAGCCCATTTGTTCACTGCATCATATCCTTCCACATCAAGTTTGGGATCTGTTTCTGCAAAACCCAGTTGCTGAGCCAGCAATACCGCTTGTTGGTAATCCAGCTTATCCTCAAACATCTTTGTGAGGATGAAGTTGGTGGATCCATTAACGATCGCTTTGATCGAGTGCAATAGGTCGTTGTCGTAATATTCTTCCAGGTTGCGGATCACGGGTATAGAAGCGCAGGCTGCTGCTTCATAGAGAAAGGAGCGTCCCGTCTTTTGCTGCAGGGCAAGTAGTTCAGGTAAATGCTCAGCGATCATTTTCTTACTAGCGCTTACCACATCTTTGCCATTATTCAGTGCTGTCGATACGATCTCAAAAGCGGGACCCGATTCATTGATCACTTCTACGATCACATTGATCTCCGGGTCATTCAGCAGAATATCTTTATCAGTGGTAAATAAGTCCGCGGGCGCTTCTCTTTTCTTGCCGGGATTTTTAATACAAACTTTTTTGATCCTGGCTTTCAGCGAAGGGGTTTGTTGTAATACCTTATATAAGCCTTCTCCCACTACACCAAATCCGAATAAGCCAATTGTTAACTGTTTGTGAGCATCCATTACTGGTTACGATTTTTTGTTCCTGAACTGTTAATTGTTGTTGTTTATTGCACCGGCAATCGCCGTATATTCTGTCATTAGCTTACATGCTCACCGCCCATTCGTCTTCTATGATCTGCCAATCATTGAATTTCTCCTGGCCACCTCTTGATTTCCAGTCTGAATCAATGGTCAGTTTTGAACTGATGCCACCCCTTGGATTGCAGATCATCACCAGCCTCAATCTTTCCGGGTCGTATACTTTTAACAGATCATCATAAATAATGTTTATCAGCCTTTCGTAAGAAACCACAATATTCCTCAATTGGAATACGTAATGCTTGAATGATTTCAGCTCTATTACCTTGTTTTTGGGATAAAAAGTGAGGTAGATAACCGCAAAATCAGGCTGTTCCTTTACACCCAGGAAAGTGAATTCAGGTATTTTGATCTTGATCTCATATGCCTGGTTCGTAGGGTTGGGGATCGCGGTCAGTAACCTGCTATCAATGTCTTTATAGGTCTTAACCGTTTCTTTTGTTATTTCAGCGGCCATGGTAACTTATTATGTTGATGAATTATGCCAGTTCTTTTTGTAATGCTGGTGTTTCGTGAAGTTGCAGCGCGTCCAGGGACACCTGGAGATCCTGAATAAGGTCTTCTGCTTCTTCGAGGCCAATACTCAGCCTCACAAGGCTGTCCGACACTCCAGCCGCCCTGCGCTTTTCAGTAGGGATCGATTTATGCGTCATCGTAGCGGGATGGCTGATCAGGCTCTTAATACCGCCCAGACTTTCTGCCAGTTTAAACAGTTGTGTGGAAGTAGCGAAAGCGCCGGCCGCTTCAATAGTGTCTTGTTTCAGGCTAAAGGAAACGATGCCGCCAAATCCTTTGGATTGCTTTTTGGCCACTTCGTGGTTGGGATGCGTTTTAAGACCGGGATAATACACTTTATCTACCGCCGGATGCTTTTCGAGGAATTCAGCTACTTCCTGGGCCGTAGCGCAATGCTGGCGCAGGCGCAGGTGCAACGTTTCAATGCCGCGGATCACCAGCCAGCTGTCAAAGGGAGCCAGGATAGCGCCACAGGCATTCTGGATGAACTTAATTCTGTCGCCCAATACTTTGTCTTTTGTCACTACAGCACCAGCTATCAGATCACTATGGCCACCCAGGTATTTTGTAGCTGAATGCACAACAATGTCGGCGCCCAGGGCCAGCGGCTTTTGCAAAGCAGGGGAGGCGAATGTGTTGTCTACACAGAGTAGACAATTGTTGGCTTTCGCTATTTTGGCGATCGCTTCAATATCAGAGATCTTCAGCGTGGGGTTTGTAGGCGTTTCCAGCCAGATCAGTTTTGTTTTGGGCGTAATAGCATTGAACACTTTTTCAGGATCAGAAGTGTCTACAAAGTTGATGGTAATGCCAAATTGCTGGTACACCTGTGTAAACAACCGGTAGGCGCCACCATAAATATCATCCACCGCCACGATCTCGTCTCCTGCCTTCAATAATTTGGCAATGGCATCAATAGCTGCCAGGCCGCTGCTGAATGCCAGCCCTGTTTCTCCGCCTTCCAGTTTCGCAATCAGGTTTTCGAGTACTGCACGGGTGGGATTGCCGCTGCGGGCATAATCATATCCCTTGTTGACCCCAGGTGCTTCCTGCACAAAAGTGGAAGTTTGATAAATAGGCACTGATACGGCGCCTGTTAATGGATCTACTGGAATGCTGTGAATAAGTTGTGTTGTCGCTTGCATGATAAACAGTTTTTTGTTCTGCCAATCCTGGTGAAGGAAGGTCCCGAACGATGTTAAATGTTGTAATTATTCAGTGTTCTGCGACAGCACTTATCAAGAGGAATTTCTTATCGGAGAGTTTCTTTGCTTTCCCTGTGGAGCCCTCTTATCCCCTTTTCGGGGGCCGGGGGGTAGGGGCAACAAAAAAGCTCTTCCGATGAGTCAGAAGAGCTTTTCAATTATGTTGTTACAGTATTGTAGAAGCTATTGATCTGACTTATCTGTCTCCGACTTACATCGGAGCTGGACGTGGCACCTTATCGCGCTTGGTAGCGTGACAGGTTGTCAAGGCTTCGCAGGGCCATTTCCCTCAGCCTTTCTTGATAAGAGATGTAAAGAACTGGTGCAAAGATATAACGCGGGAATAAATTTCCAAATTTTTTTGAAATGAACGGACTGCATTCCCGCAAAAGGGCTACCTAATTGCCTCATTAACAGTCTCCCCAGCGAGTAGAGTTTTAATAATGAAATACCATTTCCGACACCGAATGGTAGGGTACAGCGGGTGGATACCTGATGGAAGTAATCACCTTATCCGGTCTTTTGCCCGTAAGCGTATAATTGTAATCAATAATCGTTTTGCTGATGACCACCCCCGAACTATTGAGGAAAGTCTTGTTGATCTTCGTAGGGAACCGCTTTAATTGACTCAATACAGGAAGGTTAAAGAGTTCGTACTGTTCGCCAAGCGATATACCCGAGAATGTCAGCGGATATCCTTACGACAGGCAGTAAAGAACAACCAGGCCTGCCAGAAAAAATGCACCTATGTGTTGTGCTTTCATAGAAACCTATTTTGTAGGCTAAAATACCCCCCTCTCCCGGTGTGTACTACCTGTTTCCGCCGGGTTGCAGAAAAACAAGGGTAAAACGTACCTATTAACTACGGAATAATAAAAAAAGGTGGGCTGCTTTCGGGCAGCCCACCTTTTATGATAACTTATAGAGATATCCAATTAGAAGCGATAGCCTAATGATACGCCAAAGCCTGTGTTTTTGGTCTTGTAATCATCAGAGTCAAATCCGTCTACCTTCGGACTGATATTGGCGAGACCAAGTTGAGCATTCAGTTGAGCAGAGAACTTGTTGCTGAACTCATAACCCACCAATAAATTAGCGCCGAAGTCAAACCGCTTAACTGTATAAAAATATTTCAGTGCCTGCGCTGTAGGTAAATCACTTTCAAATTCCAGGTCTGTATCTGCATTATCACCCTTTACTTTACCACCGATGGCATAACCGGCATATGGACCAGCTCCAAGCAACAGTTTTCCAGCACCCAGTATAGGTTTGTATAAGAAGTTTACCGGTAACTCAAGATAGGAGATATTGGTTTTCGTATCATTATTATCATCCCAGTCACCTCCTTTGGTGGAAAACAATAAGCCCGGTTGCAGATAAAACTCATCTGCCAATGGAATTTCTGCGTTTACTCCTACATGAAAACCTGTCTTTATTTTGAAGTCCAGGTCATTGCCTGCAAACTGGCCATTCAAATTTTGGAAATTGACACCTGCACGGATACCAAAGGTAGTACCGCCCACAGCTGTCTTGGTACTTTGTGCCTGGGTGACAAAGGTTCCTAATAAACAGGCAGCGATAATTGCGATTGCTTTCGTTTTCATTTGCTATGATTTTTGATTAAGTGAACTTTCTTAATGGTGGTTTTGGTTAAAAATGAATGTTTGAACAATTAATTGCTTTGTGATTCTTTCTTGGCGTCTTGCTTCATCTTATCATTCGCAGTAATCAAAAAGTTTACACGACGGTTTTGTGCGCGACCATCATCTGTATCATTGGAAGCTACAGGAGCGGTTTCACCATAACCTTTGGTCGTAATACGTGAAGCACTTACGCCACGGTTACGCAGATAAGTTGCTACAGCGGTAGCCCTTCTTTGGGAAAGCCCCATATTGTAGGAATCTGCCCCTTTGCTGTCCGTATGCCCCTGTACTTCAATGTCAGTGTCGGGATACTCTTTCAATACAGCAACCAGTTTGTCAAGATTCCCTTCAGCAGATGCCGACAGATCCGACTTGTCAAAACCAAACAATATCTTTTCACTGAATTCCACCACAATACCTTCACCTACACGTTCTACTTTGGCGCCGGGAACCCTGTTCTCAATTTCCCTGGCCTGTTTGTCCATTTTCTTACCTATTAACGTGCCGCTCACGCCACCCACAGCGGCGCCTATGATAGCTCCTAAAGCCGTATTTCCGGCTACTTTACCAACCACGGCACCTACGGCGGCACCGCCGGCAGTACCAATGACGGCACCTTTTTGTGACTTATTCATACTTTTACAACCGCCCAGTAATATGGCGGCTGCTGCGATTGCTGTGAGGGTGTTTTGAAATGCTTTCATGACATTAGTTTTATTTAAATAATCCAGAACACCCCTTTCAAAACTTATACCATAAAGCAAAAAACTGCCATATCTGCCTGAAAATGAGAAAGAAAATCCTCATTCTGATACTCAACTATTCAGTCTGGCATTTGTTCTTATCTTTGACCCTTCCCAAAAAATAATATGGCGAAAGTTAAAAAGGCAGTGCCGGCAGAGAACGGACAAACCGGCAGTAACGCATCCCACGATGCAATTGAAGTGTTTGGAGCGCGGGTACATAATCTCAAGAACATTGACATTAGTATTCCTAAAAATAAGTTGGTCGTAATTACGGGTATCAGTGGCAGTGGTAAATCATCACTCGCCTTCGATACCATTTATGCCGAAGGACAACGCAGGTACATGGAAAGCTTCGGCGCCTATGCCCGTCAGTTTATCGGCGATATGGAAAGACCCGAAGTTGATAAGATCACCGGCCTCTCGCCCGTTATCTCCATTGAACAAAAGACCACCAATAAAAATCCACGCTCTACTGTAGGCACCATTACAGAAGTATATGATTTTATGCGCTTGTTGTATGCTCGCGTAGGAGAGGCCTATAGCTACAACACCGGTAAAAAGATGGTGAAGTTTAGCGAAGAGGAGATCGTCGACAACGTATTTAAAAAGTTCAAAGGAAAGAAGATCACCGTGCTGGCTCCCCTCATCCGTGGGCGCAAAGGCCATTACCGCGAGCTCTTTGAAGACATCCGCAAAAAAGGATACCTCAAGGCCCGCATAGATGGAGAGATCAAGGACCTGGTGCCCAAGATGCAGGTAGACCGCTATAAGATACATGATATTGAAGTAGTTATAGACCGCCTGCCTGTTACCGACGATATGCGTGTACGGTTAAGTCAGAGCGTGCAGAAAGCCCTCCAGGTGGGCAAGGACCTCATGTTCTTATCAGTCGAAGGCGTTAAGGTCGGAGGCAAAGAAGGCGCTGTAGTGCAGTACTCCAAATTGCTGATGTGTGAAGACAGCGGCATCAGCTATGAAGAGCCCAACCCCAATACCTTTTCCTTCAACAGTCCTTACGGAGCCTGTCCCGTATGTAAAGGCCTGGGCAATGTATACCAGATCAGCCTGGAAGCCATTATCCCCGATAAAAACCTCACCATTAATGAAGGGGCCATAGCCCCCCTGGGAGCAGAGCGCGATGCCCATGTGTTCAAACAGGTACAGCAACTGGGCAAAAAGAACAAATTCAGCCTTGATGTGGCCGTGAAAGACCTGCCCAAAAAAGCACTCAACCTGGTACTGTACGGCAACGAAACACCGCCCGAAGAGGATGAGCAGGTTGATTTTGATGAAACCGCTACAGGCGGTCCCTTGTACCAAACAGAATATGAAGGGGTCATTCCTCAATTGAAACGTTGGTTTGCCGGAGGCAATACAGATGCTTTGCGCGATTGGGTAGAGCAGTTCATGGAACTGAAAGTTTGTAGTTCCTGCAACGGCGCCCGGCTGAAAAAAGAAAGCCTTTGGTTCAAAGTTGACGAAAAGAATATTGCCGAGCTGAGTGAACTGAACCTCGATAAACTCGTGAAATGGTTTTCCGGCATTGAAAGCCGGTTAAGCAATAAGCAGAATGCCATTGCCAAAGATGTATTGAAAGAGATACGCGAACGCCTGCAGTTTTTGCTGGATGTAGGATTGAATTACCTCACCATGAACCGTACCTCCCGTACACTCAGTGGGGGAGAATCCCAGCGCATCAGGCTGGCTACACAGATCGGTTCCCAATTGCAGGGCATTACTTATATTCTGGATGAACCCAGTATTGGATTGCACCAGCGTGATAATATGCGGCTGATAGAAGCCCTCAAGAACCTGCGCAATATTGGCAACAGCGTATTGGTTGTAGAGCACGATAAAGACATTATGCTCGCTGCTGACTACCTCGTGGACATTGGACCCAAAGCCGGCTTCCATGGAGGAAGGATAGTAGCCCAGGGCGATCCCGCAGCCTTGCTGAAATTGGATACCCTTACTTCTTCTTATATTAACGGCCATCGGTCGATCGTAGTTCCCAAAGAACGGCGCAAGGGTAATGGCAAATTTTTGGAAATAAAAGGAGCGAAGGGTAATAACCTGAAGAACGTGGATACAAAGTTCCCACTGGGGAAGTTTATAGTCGTTACAGGGGTGAGCGGTAGCGGAAAGTCTACACTTATCAACGAAACACTCTATCCCATTCTCAGTAAACATGCCTACAACTCCAAGATGAACCCCCTTGAATACAAAAGCATCAAGGGCCTGGAGCATATAGACAAAGTGATTGAAATTGATCAATCGCCCATCGGCCGTACACCCCGCAGTAACCCCGCTACCTATTGCGGTTTCTTTACCGATATCCGCACCTTGTTTGCTTCTGTTCCTGAAGCCAAGATCAGGGGATATAATGCAGGACGGTTCTCTTTCAATGTTAAAAGCGGCCGTTGTGAAGTGTGTGAAGGAGGTGGAATGCGTGTTATTGAAATGAACTTCCTGCCCGATGTATACGTCCATTGTGAAAAATGCCAGGGTAAGCGTTACAACCGTGAAACGCTGGAAATACGGTACAAAGGAAAATCCATCAGTGATGTACTGGATATGACCGTAGAAGATGCCGTGGAGTTTTTCCAGAACGTTCCTTACATCTATCGCAAGATCAAAGTACTGGAAGAAGTAGGTCTGGGATACATTACACTTGGACAGAGCGCTGTTACCTTGAGCGGTGGTGAAGCACAGCGTGTTAAACTGGCTACCGAATTAGGTAAGAAGGATACCGGCAAAACCTTTTATATCCTTGATGAACCTACCACCGGATTGCATTTCGAAGATATTCAACACCTCCTCGATGTATTGTATAAACTAGTCGACAGGGGCAATACCGTATTGGTGATCGAACACAATATGGATGTAATAAAGGTAGCAGATCATGTGATAGACCTGGGGCCTGAAGGCGGTGATGGGGGAGGAAAGATCTTATTCGAAGGCACACCGGAAGACCTGGTAAAGGTGAAAGAAAGCCACACAGCAAAATTTTTAAAAGAAGAACTGAAATAAGCAATGGAAAGAGTAATAATAGACATGGATGAGGTAATAGCCGATCCAATGGGAGATATGATAGATTGGTATGAGCAAAAGTATGGGGCCAAAGTGGATTACACCAGGATGGCTGGTTCTTGGGTAAAGGGTTTTCCCGAAGAACATCATTCATTGGTCTGGGACCGGCTGAGGTCGCCCGGGTTTTTCCGTCACCTGCGCGTAATGAAAGACAGTGTGGAAGTGCTGCGGCAAATGAATGAACGCTATGAGATCTTCATCGTGTCGGCCGCTATGGAGTTTCCCAATTCATTAAAAGACAAGTATGATTGGCTGCAGGAGCATTTTCCCTTTTTTAGCTGGCGGCAGCTTACGCTTTGTGGCGATAAGAAACTCGTGTACGGCGATTATATGATCGATGACCACAGTCGCAACCTGGTAC
Source organism: uncultured Paraflavitalea sp. (assembly GCA_966211765.1). GTDB lineage: Bacteria > Bacteroidota > Bacteroidia > Chitinophagales > Chitinophagaceae > Paraflavitalea. Next base: position 65,492 of record CBIHOV010000020.1, on the reverse strand, counting down.
ATTTTCCTGGTAAAAAACTCCTTTATACATCCCCACACAACCTGGCAGAAACCGAATACCAAAGGTTAGGAAGCTGGGAAGAAGCCGCGGGCATCTTTCTTTCGAAATAAAAACAGATAGCCGGCCATTATTCATAGCCGGCTACCGGAGGATACTGGGGTTGACCAGAATTCATTTAAGCTTTTCCAATAAGCAAGCGCAGGGAATGATCAATAAAATCTCTTTTTTTATCAGGGTATATGAACTATAGGGAACGGATCAGGTTTTTGACTCAACCGGATATCTGGATTCTACTAACTTTCCCTGCTGCTTATTGGTAATTATTTAAGAATAGCAAACAGCAAATGACACCAGCTTGCTATCGAATAATGACCTGGCCATTTTCCAAACGCTCATCTTCGCTAAATACCTCATACAGGTAATTGCCTTTTCCCATATTGTTCAGTACAGTGGTTTCTTTGTTGCGAATGTTGACTTGCTTTACCAACTTACCTTCCACATTAAATAAGAACAATTGATAGATCCTGCCATCTTCTCCATTAGCACTGAAGAACAGTACCTGGTGAGTGGCATTGGGATACAATTTGATCTTATGCTTTTTGGTATTCACCTGCTTTTGCACCAGGATGGTGTCCACAGGATGCCCAATTAATGAGGAGTGGAAAGCTGGCATGGCAACAGAGGCAGGAACTGACAATGTTAGCATACCAATGACCAGCAAGGGCATAGTATAACCATGTAGTTTTCTCTCGGGTATAGTTGTTCGCATAGGATGACCTTTCGTTAAAAAGGCAATAGTTTTGAAAAGGGTACGGATCAAACAAATACTTTATGATACGGGCGCTTAGAACCTGATAGGGCATTTGGTTGAATTGCCATACCGGTCGGTGCTCGTTAAACGAAAGCCAAACTTAAGATTGAATGTATAATAGGCGTCATTATTAGTGGGCGTACCACGCTTGTCACCTGGTTGAAACTTGGTTTGCGTATTCACACCACTTTTGTTAGACATCCTCTCTGCTAATGCCGCCTGTGCTGGCGTCATTATCCCATTCGTATAAAAAATGTTTGGATCAACATAGTTGGTACTTACATCATCAATATAATCCGTAAATGTCTTCCGGTGCAGTACTTCAAGGCTTACATGGAATGTCTCAGTCAGGAAGTATTTCACGCCTATACCCATCGGAATATTCAGCTGCGTCAGTTTATACTCTTCACGGCCGGGAATTAATCCCTGACCTTCAGTACGCAAAGGTTTGAGATCTACCCACTGCCCGTTATCAGGATTCGTACCCTGCGGATTAAATTTGAAGAAACCTACGCCAACTACACCATAAGGGCGAAGCTTCAGCCAGGTGTCGTCTGGATCATTCTCAATGAAAGTGGTAGGGTAAACTTCTAACAGTAACATTGCTTCAGTCAGCTTGGACCGGAAGTCGGAGTTGCGGATCTTACGCGCTTCTTCAAGTCCTCCCTTTCCTTTAATGATGGCGTCATCACCTTCCAGTGTACCAAAATTTAAAGCAAAGCGTAATCCTACTGCTTGCTTATATTGATAACCAAGATAGGCGCCAAAATGAAGTTTTGTTTTCGGGAAGTTATTGTCTTTGAGGAACGTGGTACCCTTACCTTGCGTACCTCCCAGGTCACCCAGGAAGTTGCCGGGCCCCAACGTCATTCCTATTTCCCAATAGGATGAATTTTCACCCATTTGACTAAACGAAGAAATGTTTGCGGACAGGATAATAAGCGTTAGCGCACAACACTTCCGCACAGAAGCGTGTAGATACTGTTTCATGGAATATCAGATTTAGTTTTCAGATGGTCTAGGATCCAGCGACTAAAATAATAGCCGCTGAGTTTCCTTACAAGAAAACGCAGAAATATTTCTTTTTGTGTGCGGTGTGGAAAAAATAAATGGTGTATAGGAGTTTTACTATAGCATAAATCAGGATAATTCAGCTAGTAACATTTCGATATGTTCAATGCCATCTTCTAAATAAACTTCGCTGGACTGTTGAAAACCAAAGGATTCATAAAAGTTCTTGAGATAGAGTTGCGCGCCGATGCGAATAGGAGTATTGCCAAAAATACGATAAGTAGTTTCTATAGATTTTTTCATCAATAATCGTCCTGCACCTGACTTTCTCATTTTGGGAGAAGTAACAACCCGCCCGATAGAGACTTCTGTAAAAGAAATACCAGCCGGTACCAGCCGTGTATAAGCAACCAACAGATTATTGTGCCAACCCATCAAATGCCAGGAATATTGATCCTTGTCATCTGTATCCAGGAATACACAATTTTGTTCCACTACAAATACTTCGCTGCGCAATTGAAGCGAAGCATAGAGCTCTTGTACGGTCAATTCAGCAAATGGTTTGCAGGTCCAGGTAATTGTGGTATTCATAAGTGTAATGGAACTAAAGTTAATAAACTTGTCAATAAAAGACACTCTGCAATGAGTCAAATGCCTGAATTACTGTATGGATTTACTGTTTATTGAGTTAAATGCATCAGGTCGTCAAAGCCTGAGCGCTAAAGGCTAATACCTAACTCCTAAAAGCTAACTGCTAATACCCATATTTATCTCCCCATAGGTTTTTCAGGTAGCGGCGCAATTCTTCTTCCCGGGCATTTTTACCGGGGTCATAAAATTTGCTGCCGGCAATATTGGACGGCAGGTATTCCTGTGCGGAGAAGTTGTTGTCATAACTATGCGAGTACTGATAGTTTTTGCCATAGCCCATATTCTTCATGAGCCTGGTAGGCGCATTCCTGATATGCAAGGGTACTGGCAGATCTCCATGTTGCTGCACAGCAGCCAATGCGGCATTAATAGCCATATAAGAAGCGTTGCTTTTGGCCGATGCTGCCAGGTATACCACACATTGCGACAAAATGATCCTTGCTTCAGGGTATCCTATTTTAGCCACTGCGTCGAAAGTAGTGTTGGCCATCACCAACGCCGTAGGGTTGGCATTGCCAATATCCTCACTGGCCAGTATCACCAGCCTGCGTGCAATAAATTTTACATCTTCACCACCTTCAATCATGCGGGCCAGCCAATATACAGCGCCATTGGGGTCGCTGCCCCGGATGGATTTAATAAAGGCAGAAATGATATCATAATGTTGCTCACCACTCTTATCGTACAAGGCTATACGCTGTTGTGCAATACTCATCACCTGCTCATCTGTAATAACGATCGGTTTGTTTTCTGAAGAGGTGCTGAGCGTATCCACCACCAGTTCGAACAGGTTCAGTAATTTTCGGGCATCTCCACCTGAAATATTGATCAGTGCTTCCGTTTCCTTCAGCTCGATCTTTTTAGTCGATATCACTACATCCCTTTCCATGGCCTGCTGCAGCAATTGCACCAGGTCTTTTTCCTCCAGCGATTTCAATACATATACCTGGCACCTGCTCAGCAAGGCACTGTTCACTTCAAAAGAAGGGTTTTCTGTGGTGGCGCCTATCAGCGTCACAATGCCCTTTTCCACGGCGCCCAACAGTGCATCCTGTTGGCCTTTGTTGAAACGATGGATCTCGTCTATGAATAGAATACCCTTCTGTATCGTCTTGGCAGTTTCAATAGCCTCCCGCACATCTTTTACACCCGAGCTAATGGCGCTGAGCGTAAAAAAGGGGGCTTGTAATGTATGGGCTATAATATTGGCGATGGTAGTTTTGCCCGTTCCCGGTGGCCCCCACAGGATCATGGAGGGCACTTTACCCTGTTCAATAGCAGTACGTAAGATGCTTCCTTTGCCGGCAAGATGCGCTTGTCCCACCAGGTCTTCCAGCGTCTCAGGACGCATTCTCTCTGCCAATGGCGGCAATGTGTTTTTCATGCCGACAAGGTAAGGAAAATCAAAAACCGGGCAATATAATTAAGGCACGTGCTTCCGGATGAAGGCTTCTACTTTGTTAAAAGAATCGTCCAGGTTGGCGCCTGTCCAGGAATGGCCTTCAGTGGGATAATAAATGTATTCGTTGATCACCCCTGCTCCATTGAGCTTGGCAATAAGGCGGGTAGCCTGCGCCACAGGTACCAGTTCATCTTTGCCCCCCTGCAACAGGAGCGTATGAGGCGATTGGGCCGTTACAAAATGGATGGGGCTGTAAGATTCATAGAGCGCTGCATTCTGCGTAGGTGTGGCGCCTATAATGGTGGCCAGCAGGGCCGGCACGATCGGCATACCAGGGTGCGTATAAAGGTCCGTAAAGTCTGTAGGTCCAAAAAAGGAGATGATGGCTTTGGGATTGGCTATATTGGCGTACTTATAACCCTGCAGCAGCGCCAGGTGGCCGCCGGCACTGGCGCCCAGCAGTATGAAGTTTTTAGAATATTTATAGTCCCCTGATTTATTCATAAGGAAGCTTACCGCAGCTTTTACATCCTCTTCCTGGGCGGGAAACTTATTCTGACCATTAGAAGTATATAACCGGTAATTGATATTCGCAAAAGCATAATCCGGCAAACGACGTTTTAACTCAGTGATATAAATGTCGAAATCAGCTTTGTCTCCATCGGCCCAGGCGCCTCCATGGATCAGGATCATTAATTTGGTACTACCCGCATTGCCATCAGCAGGCAGGTATAGATCCAACACCTGTTGGGCATCGGCCCCATAAGCAATATTGGTCTTTTTTTCATAGTCCGAATCTTTGACAATTTCCTTCTTACAGCCAACTAAGCAAATGGTAAGGGTTAAAAGGAGCAGGAGTTTTTGCATAATCAAATGTACGGCCCGCAGGCGATTGATTTGGTAACAATTTAGTGAACGAAGATCAAAGATCTGTTAAGGTTGCTGGGAGTCTTGTCCATCAAATTGCTGATACCAACCCGTAACGGTATTTTGGTAGATTAACTGCCGCAGGCGGTACATGCCAAATAAAAATATAAGGTGGAATATAAAAACGACGATCGATTGAAATATAAAGAACAGCAGGTTGAACAATAGATTGCCCCTCATAATACTGGCCATATTGATAAATGGAATGATCCGCCATACATGTACCGTTTTGGCAAACAGGAAAGCAATTAAAATAAAGTTTACCAGAAACAGCAGATTGAATCGTCGCTTTTGGGATACAGTGAGCGGTGTGTCGGGATAATTATCGCTCAATATGGACAAGCCCTGGCAAAGGAATAAAAAGACCAGTGCATAACTGATCACACCGATCAGATCGCCCCAGAAATTATTGCTATTGAACAAACGAATGCCATGCATCACCAGGGAATACAATACCATGATCAGTTGAAGAATACACATTATGCGGAATAATTTCCAGCGCAGGGGGAGTCCATTCATGTGGCACAATATAAAAAAAAGAGGCTAATCCTCAATGGAAAAGAGAGCGTATCAGTTACAGTATTATTAGGGATGTGATCAGTAAAAGGCCTCATAAACCGTGGCTTTGATCACCTGTGCAATGCCTCCCAGCTTACTGGCGCTCTCAATGGCAGGCATACTCATCAGTTGCATGGGTATAGGTTCTTCACCCAACCTGTAAGGAGGCTGCTGGTAAGCAAATGGTACAAGGTGCAAGCCAAGCTTTTCGTAAAAACGGATACGTCGATTTGCTATTTCATCATTGCCTGGTTCTACTTCAAGAATGATACGATGCTGCGCATAGTCAATGATCTCATTCATTACCTGACTGCCATATTGCTTTCCTCTTTGTTCGGGATCAATCGCCAGGTGCTCTACGAAATGCCAGGAACCAATTTTCCATACGATAGCAAAACCTACATAAGTACTTTCTTCTACGACCACCATTAACCGCATAGACTCCTGCGATAGTAAGGTTAATACCTGATGCCATTCTCTTCTTTCCCGAAAAGGGAATGAAGATTCATACAATACTTGTATAAATGGCAAAGCGGGATGTCCTGTTTCTTCTACTTCATAAAGCATATGGATAAAGTTAGTAATATCTGCTACAGCGTTTATCTTTTTATTATAACCATTGTAAATAACGGCATTAGATATGTTGCCTTATAACCTTATGTCGTAGTAATACCATAAGGATAAAACAGTTGTAAACATTCACGGTGTTTTACTTCTTTTAATAAATGTTTTTTTATAATCTTGTTCCAGATTCCGTGATTAAATTCAACCCTATGTACCCTAACTGTACTCATGTCCTCTATTCTCTCATTGTGCCTTATCGTGCCTGTTCCAGGCGCTTCTATTATCTATATGGTATTGTACTTGTAAGCTCCATGCTGCTTTCGTCGGTGGCATCAGCACAGTGTATACCACCTTCCATGACTTTTAAAACGCCCACACTTATTGGCGGGACCGCCCGGCAGGTTGGTGCTATTTACAAGTTTTCCAATGTTACTACCGGTGTAGATGCTACCATTCAGATCATGGGCCTTATTGGAGGTGCTGCTCTCAATGATATGGACAACACCACCCAGGGGTATATGGATGCCTGGCAGCCCTATGTAACAGCGGGCGGAAGCGGCACTTCTTACCTCGATTGGAAAATTACTTTCAAGAAAGCTGGTACCATGACGGATACCATATTACCCTGTCTTGCCATTACGGCGGTTGACATTGATGGTGATGGCGGCAGGTTGAAAGAATTTATTGTGGCTTCTACGCCCGGCGCTTATGCAGTTGATCCCAATACCAACCTTACTGTTTCTTTTGATGGTGTCAATTCACATGCTACAGGTAATGTATCTACTGTACCAAACATCGATACTTCAGAAAGGAAGTATATGTTCCAGATGAACTTTTCCAATGTTAGCACCATCAACTATCGAAACGGTTCTATCTCTACCAAGTCTGCCACCGATGTACGGCATACCTGTATTTACTTTAAATCCTTTTTCAATACAGACCTAATAACCCTGCCCGTTAGGATTGTTGCTTTTACGGCTAAAACAGTAACTGAAGGCGTCAACCTCGATTGGGCCACGGCCGATGAAAAAGATGTACAACATTATACCGTACTAAGAAGTAGAGATGGCGTGAGTTGGGAAAATATTGGTAAAGTGAATGTACAGCAGGATGTAAAGAATTATACTTTTTTAGATAGAACAAGAGCTACTGGCCGTGTATACTACAAGTTGCAACAAACCAGTACCAGTGGCAGTGTAGGCTATTCACGGATCATTGGTATTAACCATGCAGGCGGTGCTTTAACGGTTACCATTCCTACGCTCGTTAGCAAGACTATTCCTGTGCAATTGGAAACACCTGCCGGCGAAGTGTATCATTTCTCCGTATACAATAGTCAGGGAAGTGTTATCAGCCAGCGTTCCTATGCAGCGCAGGCAGGCATCAATTTCCTGCAGTTGGAATTACCTGGGCAGCATGCTGCCGGTATGTACATGGTTGCCGTGCGAAATGCACAGGGCGCCGTTGTTGGCCGTTCGCGGGTAATAGTGCAGTAAAACGGTTTTAATAACATAACAGACAACTCAGCTATTCGCAATAATAGTGTGAGGGCATTGATATGGAACAATAACAATGCAAAATACTCAATGAGTCTCCCCGGGTTTTAAAGGTCTCGTAATCGTTACCTTTAAGATCGGGGCAATGTAATTGACCCTAATTCCAAAGGGGTATTCATCCCACCCATATTTCAGCCAAGTCATGACCGCCCCATAGCCGGGTTTGGCAGGGGCTGGTTATGACCTTTTTCGAAGATAAAGCGCTCACGCCTAAGCGAATCCCGAACAAGACCAGAACGAGGTACGACTTTGGCCATAACAAGGTCCCTTACGGTGGGCCTAAAAAAGAAAAAGACGACACCTCTCGGCATCGCCTTTTCACGCAAAAAAAATTTTCATCTCAGGGGCTCGTTAACCTTTCTGGTTTTTCCTGGATCATTTGGATTTTAAACGGTTCTTTTTCACAGGAATGGATTAGGTTCGGTTGTTTCACAACAAGTTGGGTGGTCGGTTTTATCAGGATATTAGATCTAAAATAACTTGGATTTCAAAGGGTGTGATCGCCTTTATGGTTAGGTATGGGTTACTACTTAACAGGCATCAAAGGAAAAGAAAGTTGACTGACATTGGATTTTAGCTGGCTTCATAGAATATTAGAATTCTTTCTGGACGGTTATTTTAAGGACATTGGACGGTCTGAGGTTGCTAATCCTCGTCAATCAACTTCTGCAACAAAAGTAATTGTGGATAACTATGTGGACAAGAGCACATTTGCTTCATTTTAACATTTCAGTTTTTACTACTCCCATCGTAACAAACCCAGCAGGTATTGAAAAAACACCTTAAATTCAATCGTAATTGTCCTATTTAAAAATAGTTTAGGCTATATTATTAATTAGTATAATTTCGTAAATATCCTATAGTATTTCTCACGAATTTTTCGCATTTTGTTCGCTGAATTGGGCCGTACCCCTTATATTTTAAAATACAACCCGAATGAAAAACATTGATAAGGTGATCAAAGTAGCTATTGCGGATGACCATGCCCTCTTCCGGGCAGGGGTCAAAACCTCCCTTTCTTCCAAGAGGGACGTGGAATTGATTGCCGAAGCAGACAACGGAATGCAACTGCTGAACCTCCTCAAACACATTGAGCCCGACGTTATATTACTCGACATTCAGATGCCCATTATGGATGGCATCCAGACCCTCCCCGAGATCAGGAAAGTGCGCCCCGATGCAAAAGTTATCATCCTTTCCATGCACAATGACCATTCTATGATCAGCAAACTCATGGAAATTGGCGCCAATTCCTACCTCACCAAGAATTCGGATTCTGAAACGATCTACCAGGCCATCAAAACTTGCTACGAACAGGAATTCTTCTTCAATGAACTGACCAATAAAGCCCTGCTGACCGGCCTGCGTACCAAGCGGACCGACCTGGCCAGTCCCCAGGAAGTGAACCTGTCTGATAAAGAAACACGGGTGCTGAAGCTGATGTGCGAGGAAAAGACCACCAAAGAGATTGCCGATATTGTAGAGATCAGCCCCCGCACAGTAGAAGCTATTCGCGATAAACTTAAAACTAAGACCGGAGCCAAATCCATGGCCGGGCTAGTCATGTATGCAGTTAAAAATGGCATCATTGACCAACCCCAATAGTGAACAAATACATTCATTTTAATGGCAAAATACTTCCTGCGGACGACCCCCTGGTCTCCGCAGGAAATCGTGGTCTTCGCTACGGCGACGGTCTGTTTGAGACCATGCGCGTGGTGAATGGTCGTATTGTATTGCAGGATCTCCATTTTGACCGCCTGTTTCAGGGCCTCTCCATATTGCAATTTCAATGTCCTCCTTTATTCACCCCTGCATACCTGTCAGAAGCGACCCTGGCTCTTTGCCATAGAATGGCCATCCAACAGGCTGCCCGGATAAGACTGAATATTGTGCGCGGAAATGGCGGCTTGTATGATGTGGAGAACCACGCACCCCAGGTGATTATTGAGGCCTGGCCGCTGGAAGTACCCCGAGGCCTCCAGGAGAATGGCCTGGTAATAGATATATACCACGAAGCCCGTAAGCATTTTGATGTGCTGGCCAATATCAAATCCAACAATTACCTGCCCTATGTGCTGGCAGCCCTGTATGCCAGACAAAACAGGCTCAATGATTGCCTCCTGCTCAATACAGCAGGCCGGGTTTGTGATGCTACCATTGCCAACGTCTTTTGGGTAAAGGACGGCCGGTTGTTTACGCCACCCTTGTCGGAAGCAGGGGTAGGAGGGGTGATGCGCCGCTACCTGATTGAAAATACCTCCGGTCAATACCCTGTTCACGAAGAACCCCTTACTCCCGAAATGGTGGAACAGGCCGATGAGCTCTTCCTCACCAATGCCATCCAGGGCATCAAATGGATAGGCCGGTACAGGGATAAAGAATACGGCAAACAGTTGACCACCTTGCTCTATAACCAATACATAAAGAAGTTGTGGGCGTGAAAGCAGCCTTGTATTGTTTAATCCTCAACAGCTTTCACTCAATTTCAGCTTCACAAGTTCACAGGGTACTGACCGTGTAAGTATATTCACCCCCAATGATCAATACTAAAACGCCCGTCAGCATACATTGGTTTCGCCGAGATCTCCGTCTTGATGACAATGCCGCTCTTTACCATGCCCTCAAAAAAGGCTTGCCGGTTGTTCCCCTATTCATTTTCGACACTAATATCCTGGATAAGCTCGACGAGAAAGCCGATCGCCGGGTTACATTTATACATGCTGCACTGGAACATATGCAGGAGAGTCTGCTGAAGCTGGGGTCATCTCTTGAAGTATACCATGGCACTCCGGAGGAAGTATTTGGCAAGCTATTGGATAAATACCCTATCCAAAAGGTATTTACCAACCACGATTATGAACCCTATGCACAGGAAAGGGATGAATGGGTACGCCTCCTCCTCAACGAAAGAGGCGTGTCATTCCATACCTATAAAGACCAGGTGATCTTTGAGAAAGCGGAAGTGGTGAAAGAGGATGGTAAACCCTACACAGTTTTTACACCCTACAGCAGGCGTTGGAAGGCCACACTTACTGATTTTCACCTCAAAAGCTACCCGGTCAAAAAATACCATCAGCAGTTTTATAAGCAAACCCCGCAAAAAATACTTTCCCTGCAGTCAATAGGTTTTCGGGAATCTGAAACCTTATTCCCGGCCAGGATGATGCGGGAAGAGCTGATCAGAAAATACAAAGAACAACGCGATTACCCGGCCATTCAGGGTACTTCGCGGTTGGGGGTGCATCTGCGCTTTGGAACATTAAGCATCCGGACGCTGGCACAGAAGGCAGCCGGCCTTAGTGATACTTTCCTTAATGAACTTATCTGGCGTGATTTCTACCATATGATCTTGTGGCATTTTCCTCAGGTAGGCAAAGGCAAAGCATTTCGACCTGAATATGAACATATCCGCTGGCGCAATAATGAACAGGAGTTCGAGCGCTGGTGCCAGGGCCTAACCGGTTATCCTATTGTGGATGCCGGTATGCGCGAGCTGAATGCCACGGGCTTCATGCATAACCGTGTGCGGATGATCGTTGCTTCCTTTCTATCCAAACATCTATTGATTGACTGGCGTTGGGGCGAAGCATATTTTGCAGAGAAATTATTGGATTATGACCTTGCGGCCAATAACGGAGGATGGCAATGGGCTGCAGGCAGCGGTTGTGATGCTGCTCCCTATTTCCGCGTATTCAATCCTTATTTGCAAACTCAGAAGTTTGATCCCGATCTCAAATATATTCGTCAATGGGTACCGGAACTGGAAGAGCTCAGCTATCCCCGGCCCATTGTGGAGCATGATACAGCCCGCAAACGATGCCTCGAAGTGTATGCAAAAGCGTTGAAGAAATAGGGTAGTGTTACCCTGATCCTGTCGAAGGGTTGTTATTACCCCTTTAGGGGTTATCGCTTTGTAGAAATGAATGTAGACAAATTCTCTTTTGCCCTGTAGGGGCAATCCTTACGTTGTTCTACCTAAAAGGAGCCTGCCTTTTTCCTTTATAGAAATATCTCTTGTGGAAGTAATGTGGTCTTATGTACCCGTGTATATATGTTCAGGAACTGTTGCACAGCGGCTTTGCCATCAACTCCCAGGTCTATAGAATAGTTGTTTACATACAGGTCGATATGCTGGCGCATCACCCCCTCGCTCATTTCCTGCGAGTGCTGTTTTACATAGTCGGTAATATGCGGATAATGGGCAAAAGCATATTCCACACTCGCCCGTATCAAAGCATTAACCCGTTCCTGTAATGACCGGTCAAACGTTCTTTTCATCACAATGCCACCCAGTGGAATAGGACTGCCCGTTTCTGTTTCCCAGAATTCTCCCAGGTCCATCAGCTTTACAAGTCCTTTATCCTGATAGGTAAATCGGTTCTCGTGAATGATCACACCGGCATCTACCTTTTCATGGATCACGGAGTCTTCAATCTGCGAAAACAATACAAATTGTTTATTGCCAGCTTCCGGAAAAGCTAGCGAGAACAACATATGAGCAGTCGTATGTTCACCAGGTATTGCAATCGTACTATCTTTTACTTCACCAGCGGTGATACCACCGGCATTGGTGATCAATAGCGGGCCTACACCTTTCCCCAACGCACCACCAGCCGGCAATACGATGTAAGATCCCAGCACCAGCGGCAATACGCCATAGCTTATCTTGGTAATGTCCAGCTTGCCCTGCAAGGCCCATTCATTGAGCGTTTGCACATCTTCCAGTACCACTTCCACATCTATATCACCTGTATCGATCTTCCTATTGACCAGTGCGTCAAAAATGAAGGTATCATTTGGACAGGGAGAAAAACCCAGTGTAAGTTTCATAATGTCTTAAAAATATTTATCAACTGATCATTCAGGGCGGTGATGGCTTCTTTTATCTTCCAGGCTTTCTTGTCCCTTTCTCCCACATAATTGGAAATGCTCCTGATCTGTAAAAAAGGAATATCTTCCTGCAGGCATACATAATGGAAAGCCGCCCCTTCCATTGATTCAACAGTTACCGCATAATTTTGTTGCAATTGTTCAATGCGGGATGCCCGCGTAGTGATCTCATTCACGGTAACCCCATTCACCAGTGCGAGGCCCTGGTTTTCCCAGTTTACTGTGTAGGGGTTCACAAGCCACTTTGAGGTGGTGGCATGCTCACCATCCTGCTGCAGCCCCATTTCAAACAGGTCCTTGAATACGCCATTTTCTTCCACCCCAAGGTCTCCCGTCATCTCTTTTTCGATCAATACCACACGGCCCGGCGGAAAATGTTGGGAAAAACTGCCTCCAATTCCTGCCTGTAGCACATAATCCGGTCGTTTTTCCCGGATGCTTTTGGTGAGGTGGTAGGTGGTAGCCATACTGCCAATGCCAGTCACCTGGATGCTTATTGTATGCCCTGGCAACGGGTATTCCTGGTGCTGTAAAAAATTAGTAACTGCCTGTATTTCAAAGGTTGTGGCTGCTATTAACAGGATATGCATGCTGCAAATATCCTGAAATCCCCATCATATATTACCTTTGCGCCTGATTTTGTAAAGCCCGGGTGCCATTGGTACCCCGGGATTATTATTCCTGTGCATTTTTGAATTGATAAAGGTGGTCTATGGTGTACCTCACCCGTGTTGAACATTTTAATGCAGCCCATAAGCTGTACAACCCCAAGTGGAGCAAAGAGCAGAATGAAACCGTTTTTGGCAAATGCGCCAATGAACACTGGCATGGCCATAATTACGAGCTTTTTGTTACCATCAAGGGCAAACCCAATCCCGATACTGGCTTTCTGTTTGATGTAAAACAACTCAGCAAGCTCATAGAAAAGTATGTGCTGGACAAATTGGATCACAAGAACCTGAACCTGGATGTAGATTTTATGCAGGGTCAAATGTGTTCTACGGAGAACCTGGCCGTGGCTATCTGGCAACAATTGCAACCCCATCTACCCGCTGAAGTATTGCTTCATTGCATCAAACTCTATGAAACCCCCAGGATTTTCGTGGAGTATTACGGAGACTAATAATCCGTACGCCCCGTATTTTTTATGAACAATTCCTGGAATGCCCTGTTAAGACCGGATTGTTAGTTTTGTCGTATATATGACAGTAAACCTATCTTACTACCGTTATTTTAGTATTTTGAAACATGAATAAGAGAGTAGCAGTTTTCCGGAAAGAGCATTTCAATGCGGCCCATCGCCTCTACAATCCCGCATGGGACATGGCCAGGAACGATGAGGTATTTGGGAAGTGCAACAATCCCAACTTTCATGGCCACAATTATGAATTGGTGGTAAAACTGGTGGGGGAGCCCGATCCTGTTACCGGTTATGTCATGGACCTCAAAATACTCAGCGACCTGATCAAAGAAGAAGTGCTGGAAAAGCTGGATCACAAAAACCTTAATTTGGATACGCCTTTCTTCAAAGCTATCAATCCTACTGCTGAGAACATTTGTGTAGTCATTTATGAATTGCTGAGGCCTAAGATTGACGCAAAGTTCGATTTGCAGGTACGCTTGTATGAGACAGAAAGGAATTTTGTAGAGTACCCTGTTTAATTGAACAATCCGAAACCTGAAACACGAAATATAATAGCCATGGCATATACAAGATCAGAAGAGTACGATGAGAAGACTACCTCGGGCCTGATTGAAAACTACCGCAGCGCCTTGTCTTTGTTGGGCGAAGATCCCAACCGCGAAGGACTTACCAAAACACCTGAACGCATGGCCAAAGCCATGCAGTTTCTCACACAGGGATATGGCCTCGATGCACATTCTATTCTCAATTCTGCCAAGTTCCACGAGAGTGTAAGTGAAATGATCATTGTAAAAGATATTGAACTCTATAGCATGTGCGAGCACCATATGTTACCTTTTTATGGTAAAGCACATGTGGCTTACATTCCCAATGGCTATATTACCGGCTTAAGTAAGATTGCCCGCGTAGTAGATGTATTTGCCCGCCGCCTACAAGTGCAGGAGCGGTTAACCACCCAGATCCGGGATGCTATTAAAGATACCTTGCGCCCCCTCGGTGTGGCAGTGGTTATTGAAGCTTCCCATCTCTGCATGATGATGCGTGGTGTACAAAAACAAAACTCTGTAACTACTACTTCGGCATTCTGGGGTGAATTTGAAAAGAATGAAACCCGCAGTGAATTTACCAAACTGATATCTTCCGATCTGCATTAAACCAATATCCGCAGCAATCATTTGTAGTAGGAAATATTATAATTCCTGGCAACGGACTACTGCACTATAAATTACCATAGCGTTAATATTATTTCAAAAATTAGCGTTAGAACAATAAAACGATACAGGTTTTGGTTAGTTAAAGTCTTTGTGGCATTTTTGTTCGTCTAAACCTCTATAGCTAAATATGATGCATGCTTACGTATTTCCTGGCCAGGGTTCTCAGTTTCCGGGAATGGGAAAAGACCTTTACCGCCTTAGTGTATTTGCAAAAAAGTTATTTGAGCAGGCCAATGAAATATTGGGCTTCCGTATTTCTGATATTATGTTTGAAGGAAGCGAGGAAGAGCTCAAACAAACCAAGGTTACTCAGCCAGCAGTTTTCCTTCACTCTGTAATAGCCTTCAAAGGTATCGATGCCGGCAGGCCCGATATGATGGCTGGCCATTCATTGGGTGAGTTTTCGGCCCTCGTGGCCAGCGGAGCCCTGAGTTTTGAAGATGGCTTAAAGCTGGTTAGCGTGCGGGCACAGTCCATGCAAAAAGCATGTGAATTAACCCCTTCCACTATGGCTGCTGTATTGGCGCTGGAGGATGCTAAAGTAGAGGAAGTATGTGCTGCTATCCAGGCTGAAACAGGTGAGATCGTGGTGCCGGCTAATTATAACTGCCCAGGTCAATTGGTGATCAGCGGATCCGTAAAAGGAATTGAGATCGCTGTAGAACGTATGAAGGCAGCGGGCGCCAAAAGAGCCCTGATATTGCCCGTAAGCGGCGCTTTCCACTCCCCCTTCATGGAGCCTGCACGCGAAGAATTAAAAGCAGCTATCGAAAGCATTACCTTCTACAACCCCACTTGCCCCATTTACCAGAATGTGGTGGCCAAGGCCGTCATCAATAAGGAAGAAATGAAAAAGAACCTTATTGACCAGCTCACAGGCGCCGTACGCTGGACGCAGAGCATCCAGGCGATGATTGCTGAGGGTGCTTACCGTTTCACCGAAGTAGGTCCCGGCAAAGTATTGCAGGGATTGATCAATAAGATCGATAAGAAGGTTGAAACCGAAAGTGTTGATTAACAGCTGATAATAAGTACTAGTTATAGGTAAAAGCGGTTTCGTCAAAAAGAGACCGCTTTTACTTTTCACTACTACCTGCTCAAAGATCAATGGTACAATTCATCCAACCATCGTCGATCGTGGCATTGTATTTCTTATAGAAGTTAATGGCTGGTTCATTCCAGTCCAGTACCTGCCATACCATTCCACTGTATTTCTTGTCTTTGGCTTCCTGCAATACCCGCTCAAACAACAATTTGCCCATTCCTTGTCCGCGCACTGCCTCGCTCACCAACAGGTCTTCCAGGTACAGGCGCTGGCCCTTCCAGGTGGAATAACGGATATAGTATAAAGCAAAACCATACACTACGCCCGGCGCTTCCGCCGTACCTGGTGTTTCTGCTACAAAGGCCCACCACACGGGGTTGGCGCCGAAGCCGCTTTCCACAAAATGTTCCATGGCTACCGTTACCGCATCTGGCTCTTTTTCAAATACTGCCAGTTCCTGTATCAGTTCCATTAACCGTGGACAGTCTTCTTTTACTGCCCTTCTTATATTGATGCTCATAATGCCTGATT
The DNA here is from genome assembly GCA_966211765.1 of uncultured Paraflavitalea sp. Classification (GTDB taxonomy): domain Bacteria; phylum Bacteroidota; class Bacteroidia; order Chitinophagales; family Chitinophagaceae; genus Paraflavitalea. Next base: position 49,185 of record CBIHOV010000020.1, on the reverse strand, counting down.
TATATCTGCAATAATATCCTGTATATTTTCCATGCCCACACTGATGCGTATCAGCCCATCCGTGATACCGTATTGTTCGCGTTTTTCTTTAGGCACACTGTAGTGTGTCATGGAAGCCGGGTGACACATCAGCGTATCGCAGGTTCCCAGCGATACCGTACGTGTACACATCCTGAGCCGGTTCATCATATTGATACCTGCCTGCAAACCGCCCTTCAATTCAATGCTTAGCATCGCTCCCGGGTGGCGCATCTGTTTGGCAGCAATATAATAATCAGGGTGGTTGGGCAAGCCTGTATAATTCACTTTGGCTACCGCAGCATGCCCTTCAAAGAAGCCGGCTACTTCCATGGCATTGTGACAATGCCGGTCCATACGTACTTCCAGCGTCTTCATGCCATTGACCAGCAGAAAGGCGTCGAAAGGGTTACTGTTTCCACCCAGCATCTTGTGTACCTTTCCTCCCCAGGTATTCATAAACTCAATATCCCTTCCCAAAAACACCCCGCCAATGGAAGTGCCATGCCCGTTGAGGAATTTGGTGGTGGAATGGATCACAAAGTCTACCCCAAAGCGGAATGGCTGTTGCAGGTACGGCGTGGCGAAAGTATTGTCGCAGGCAATGATCTTACCGTATTGCTTACCCAGTTTGGTGAGCGCTTCAATGTCTACGCACTGCAGGGTAGGATTGGCCGGTGTTTCCAGGTAGATCATCTTGATGGCCGGATCTGCTTTCAATGCATCTTCCGCTTTGTTCAGATCGCGCAGATCGACAATCACTGCACTGATTCCAAAATCAGGCAACAATTTTTCCATCAGCTCCTGTGAGCCTCCATATAAAGAATAATGGGAGAGTATCTTATCGCCTGTCTTGAGCGTGCTCATAAACAGGGCGCTGATAGCTGCCATGCCAGAGGCCTGTAAGTAGCCCTTTATAGGAAGTGGATTACCGCTGCCATCTGTAAGGCCAAAGCTTTCCATGGCTGCGATCTTATCTGCTGCTTCCGTCATAGTAGGATTGCCCCAGCGGGTATAGATGTATCCTTTTTCTTCTCCGCTGAAGCGGCGCATGCCTTGTTCCGCGGAATCATACACAAAAGTAGAAGTAGCAAAGATAGGCGTGAGGTGTGCGTATTGCGGGTCCTGCTCGTGACCACCATGAATAGCCAGGGAACCGAAACCCGTTAGGGGGAAGTTTTGATCTGCCATAATAAGCGTTGTAAATTTGGGAACGTGAAAATACCAAATGTGCCAATGCGAAACTGCCGTAAAGAGAACAAGCGCTGAAATAATTTGAAAATCAAAAACCCGTTGGTGACATACCAACGGGTTGAATGTATTTTAAATAACATGCTTACAATTCTAGCTACAAACCGCAGGTAAACCAGCTGCTCTTTTTTAATAAGCCCATTTCACCAGCGTGGCTCCCCAGGTAAAACCACCACCAAAAGCAGCCAGCACAATATTATCGCCTTTGTTCAGTTGCTTTTCCCATTCCCACAAACAAAGTGGAATGGTAGCAGCTGTAGTATTACCATAGCGTTGTATGTTGAGCATCACTTTTTCGTGTGAAAGCCCCATACGATCGGCAGTGGCATCGATAATACGTTTGTTGGCCTGGTGTGGTACGAGCCAGGCGATATCATCACCGGTAAGTTGATTGCGTTCCAGCAATTCTGCACTTACATCGGCCATGCCTTTAACGGCAAATTTAAATACGGCCTGACCTTCCTGATAGGCATAGTGTTCATTGTTGGCCACCGTTTCATTAGAGGCAGGGCGTAAAGAACCGCCAGCCTTCATGTGCAGGTAATTGCCGCCTGAGCCATCGCTTCGCAGGATGCTGTCCAGTACACCATTACCATCTGTAGAAGGCTCCAGTAATACAGCGCCGGCGCCATCTCCAAAAATGATACAGGTGGCGCGGTCATTATAATTAACGATAGAGCTCATTTTATCGGCGCCCACTACCACTACCTTTTTATAACGTCCGCTTTCTACCAGGGCAGCGCCGGTGGTGAGTGCATATAAAAAGCCTGAACAGGCAGCCAGCAGGTCGAAGCCCCAGGCATTTTTAGCGCCGAGCTTATGACAGGCCAGGTTAGCGGTGGAGGGGAAAAGCATATCGGGCGTAACAGTGCCTACTATCATGGCATCTATCTCAGAGGGGTCGATGCCTCTTTTCTCGCACAATTGCCTTACTGCCGGCACCACCATGTCGGAAGTGGCCAGGCCTTCACCTTTCAGTATTCTCCTTTCACTGATACCGGTGCGGGTACGGATCCATTCATCATTGGTCTCTACCATTTTTTCCAGGTCGAAATTCGTCAGCCTGTCTTCGGGAACATAGCCACCTACCGCGGTGATGGCAGCTGTGATTTTTTGACTCATGCTACTATTATAAATCGCTTTAGATATTGAATAAGAACATTAAAGAGTGGGCAAAATTAGGGAAAAGAGTCAATAGTCTGGAATTCAGCGCCTGAGGGCTGCCGCTTTAGGACCCTTGACAATTTGACGCCGGCAAAGTAAGATCATAATAAATAAGTAATTCTGGAAAGATTACCGGTAGCCGGCCAAGGTGCTACTTGAGGGCGGAGTCCTGCCTGTAAAGGGTTTTAGCCCTTCGTTGGCACAGGCTTTGTCAATCGTAGGCCTGTCAATACCCTGAAATGGACTACCCATTTCAGGGTACTAACGGCAATTCTAAGTTCTAAATCAGAAATCCGAAATCATTTTTACCTTATTTTCGCAGCCATGATTGCGTTTATACGGGGCAATTTCGCGTACAAAACACCTACTGTAGTTCATTTGGAAGCCAATGGAGTAGGGTATGAACTGAACATCAGCCTTCATACTTACTCGGCCATACAGGAGCTCGAAAAGGGTCTATTGTACACATACCTGCATATTCGCGAAGATGCACACATCTTATATGGCTTCTCGGAAGTTGCGGAAAAAGAGTTGTTCATGATGCTCATCAGTGTATCCGGTGTGGGTGCAGCAACAGCAAGGATGATGTTGTCTTCGTTGAAGCCTGATGAAATTGTACGGGCCATTGCCAACGGGAATACCAAACAACTGGAGAGTATCAAAGGCATTGGTAGAAAATCAGCCGAACGTATCGTACTGGAATTGAGGGACAAAATAGGCAAAACCACCTGGGACGCAAATATTTCCCCCTTGAAAAACAATACGTTGGAACAGGATGCGTTAAATGCTCTGATGGCACTGGGTATACCCCGGGCCGCCGGTGAACAAGCTGTTCAAAAAGTAGTCAAAGCTCAGCCGGACCTCGCCGTAGTAGAAGATATTATCAAGAAAGCGTTAAAAACACTCTAAGCCTATCGCAAACGGAATTCTACCTTACTAATTCTTGGAGAAAAAAGATTGGTCCGCACATTCAACCACATTAGACTTACAGCCTTATGTAGCGCTGCTTTGTTAATCCTGTGCTGTATTAGTACTACAGCCATGGCTTTTCAGGCGCCTGTTCAGGCCCCCCCACAGCGCGTCGCTGCCGACACGCTCAAGTATCCCATTCATGACCGTCGTGGCGATAAATACTCCAATCCAACCAGGAGCTCACTCGACCTGAAAGACCCTGTAAACATTACAGACTCAGTTATATACGATCCCAAGACCAAGCAGTATTACATCATTGAAAAGATCGGCGGGTTTTATTACCGTAAGCCAACTTACCTCACTTTTGATGAGTTCATGCAGCTGCAGTCTCGTAAAATGGAGGTGGATTACTTTAAGAAGCGTTCCAATATTCTCAGTAGCCTCAATAAGAAGTTGGTGCAGCCTAAGATGTCGGTCACCGATAACCTGTTCAACCGCATATTTGGTAATGGTAAAGTAGAGATCAGGCCGCAGGGTGAAGTGAACATCATTGCCGGATACCAGGGCCAGAATATCAAAAACCCTGCACTGCCCGAAAGAGCACGTAAGAATGGCGGTTTTGATTTCGACATGAATGCCAACCTGAGCGTGATCGGTAATATCGGCGATAAGCTGAAACTGCCTATCAATTACAATACCCTGGCCAATTTTGACTTCGATAATCAACTGAAACTGGACTATACCGGTACTGATGATGAGATCATTAAGCGGATCGAGGCTGGTAATGTCGCATTCTCTTCCAAAGGTTCCCTGATCCCCGGCGCCCAGCAATTATTTGGTATCAAGACCCAGTTGCAGTTTGGAAAACTTTTTGTGACGGGTGTATTGGCCAACCAGCGTTCCCAAAGGCAATCCATGGGCTTGCAGGGCGGATCGTCGAATATGGTTTTTGAGTTCAAAGCCAATGATTATGAGGAGAACCGCCACTTCCTGCTGTCCCAGTATTTCCGGAATAACTTCAACAAAGCCATGTCCAATCTGCCGGTGGTGAACTCGCAGATCCAGATCATGCGGATGGAAGTATGGGTAACCAACCGGAATGGCTCTACTACCGAAACCAGGGATATCGTAGGTCTGATGGACCTGGGTGAACCCAATCCCTATAACACCACATTGGGGCCCGGAACCGAATTTCCGCCCAATGGAGCGCCTGCAAACCGGGTAAATGGCCTTTACCAGCGATTGTGGGAGGACCCGGTAAGCCGTGGTTCTTCTTCCGTTACCGGTAAATTGTCTTCTATGGGATTGCGGGCGGTACAGGATTTTGAGAAAACATTCGCCCGTAAGCTCAACCCTTCAGATTATTATTTCAACCCACAAGTGGGTTTCTTGTCATTAAGCCAACCCCTGCAACCAGATGAAGTGTTGGGTGTTGCCTTCCAGTATAGTTATAATGGAAAGATCTTCCAGGTAGGGGAATTCTCCCAGGATGTACCGCCTGATACTACAGCGGCTGTATCCGGTACCCAAAAAGTGCTGTTCCTCAAATTGCTGAAAGCCACTTCACAACGTACCAACCTGCCTTTGTGGGAACTGATGATGAAAAACGTCTATTCCCTAAAATCGGCCGATGGTAGTTACTTGTCCAGCATACAGCCAGGTGATTTCAAACTGAACGTTTTATACGAACAACCCAGCCTGGGTAAAAAGCGTTTCCTGCCGGAGGGGGATAAAACAGGGGTACCACTGATCAGTGTCCTCAACCTCGACCGGCTCAATGCGCGAAACGACCCGTTACCCGACGGGGTGTTCGACTATATAGAAGGATTTACCGTCATCTCTCAACAGGCGCGCATCATCTTTCCTTTTCTGGAGCCTTTCGGGCGCGACCTGGAACAGCAGGCTTTCGCTTCCAGTACGCCGGACATCCGACAGAAATACGTATACTATCCATTGTATGATACGATCAAGGAAATAGCCAAGACCTACGCCAACCTCGACCGGTATATCATCCAGGGTTCTGCGAAAGGCAACTCCAGTTCAGAGATACAGTTGGGCGCTTTCAATGTGCCGCAGGGTTCGGTGAGTGTTACGGCAGGAGGACAGACATTAAGAGAGAATGTTGATTATTCGGTAGACTATAACCTGGGTACTGTAAAGATCCTTAACCAGGCTATTCTGAATTCAGGGTTGCCTGTCAATGTGCAATTCGAGAACAATGGAGGGTTCGGTATCCAAAACAGGAACTTCCTGGGACTAAGGGTCGATTATATGGCCAAAACTACGGCCCGGGAATCTCTGCAAATAGGGGCTACGATGGTACGCCTGGCGGAAAGGCCTTTCTTCACCAAAACCGGTTACAACGAAGACCCTATCCGCAATACCATGTATGGAGTTGACTTCAACTATCGTACTGAGGCGCCACGGCTTACCCACTGGCTGAATAAACTACCTTTTTATAATAGCACCGAGATGAGTACCATCACCGCCTATGGTGAAGCTGCTTATCTGAAACCCGGTCACCCCAAGCAAATTGGGGAGGGCCGCAGCGGATTGATCTTTATTGATGATTTTGAAGGCGCCCGCAATGCCATTGACCTCCGCTTCCCGCTAGTCAACTGGGGGCTGGCTTCCACGCCGGCTGGTAATGGACTGTTTCCGGAAGCCGACCTGCGCGATTCATTGCCTTATGGTATGAACAGGGCTAAAATAGCCTGGTATAATATTGAACCTGTATTACAGGACAAGCGAGCTGCCAACAACCCGATCCGTACCAACCCGCCTGCCGGAGGTGCTGATGCAGAGTTTAATGATCCTCGTGTTCGTCCAGTGAACGTAACGCAGATCTATCCCAACCGTACACCCGATTTTGGCCAGGCCCAACTGGTTACTTTCGATATGGCTTATTATCCTACAGATAAAGGGCCTTATAACTTTGACGCCATCAATGTTACTGGCGATGGTAAACTGCAGAACCCTGAAAAAAGATGGGGTGGTATTATGCGTGGCATTGACCAGGTGGATTTTGAAACCGGCAATGTAGAGTTCATTGAATTCTGGTTGCAGGATCCCTATTTGAAAAACCCCGGCAGCAATGGCGGTCAATTGTATTTCAACCTGGGTAATATATCGGAAGATGTGCTGAAAGATGGTAAACGTTTCTTTGAAAACGGTATCAGCGGTGCAGTGACCAAGGCATTGGAAGATTCTGCTACCAAATGGGGTAAGGTGCCTGCCAATCCCATTCAGGTTACCCAGGCCTTCAGTAATGACCCCGCCGACAGGCCATTACAGGATGCAGGTTTCGACGGTCTCGATGATGAAGCCGAGCGCAGGAAATTCCAAAATTACCTGAGCCAGCTGGCAGCGAACTTTGGCGTTAACTCCGCCATCTACCAAAAAGCGGTTCAAGACCCTGCCAATGATAACTTCCTTAATTATCGCGATCAAGCCTATGATGCCTCCAAAACAGGTATCCTGGGTCGTTATAAGCAGATCAACAGCCCGCAGGGCAACTCACCCGTAGCCAGCTCCGGATCGGAGTTTGTAAGCGCATTTACCCTGTATCCCGATCAGGAAGAATTTAACCGCGATAATACGCTCAATGAGCTGGAAGAATATTTTGAGTACAAGGTAGAACTGAAGAGGAATGAGTTCCTGGTAGGTCACAACTTCATTACGGATAGTATTGGGTTTACCCCCAGTGGCGGCATGCACGAAACCTGGTACTTGTTCCGCATACCGGTAGCGGGGTATCAAAACAAAGTGGGTAATATTCCCGACTTTAAGTCCATTCGTTTTATCCGGATGTACCTGACGGGTTTTACCGATTCTGTGGTATTGCGTTTTGCCAAGCTGGAACTGGTGCGTAACCAATGGAGGCGTTTTAATTATGAGTTGGATACTACGGGCCAGTATGTTACCATCCCGCCCACCTCATCTACTTCCTTCAAACAGCTGGCTGTTAACATCGAGGAAAACAGTTCCCGCAAACCTATACCTTATAGAACACCTCCCGGCGTTGTGCGTCAGCAGCAGCTGAGCAACAACAATGTAAACATATTGCTGAATGAACAATCATTGAGCTTGCAGGTATGCGGATTGCCTATTAAAGAAACACGTGGTGTGTTCAAGACCATGAACCTCGATCTGCGCCAGTATGGCCGCCTGCAGATGTATATCCATGCAGAGTCTGTCAACTCCAGCACCGATATCAAGGATGGAGAATTGTATGGAGTGATCAGGTTGGGTAATGATCTTATCAATAACTTTTATGAGGTACGGATCCCCTTAAAGATGACCCCGTGGAATACGAACTCGGATGACCTGATATGGCCTTCCCAGAATGAACTGGACCTTGAATTGGAGAAACTGATCAAGTTGAAAGTGGTGCGTAACAATACCGGTTCCAATATTAATTATTTCAAACAAACGGAAGCGGATGGTAAAGAGTATGCCATCCTGGGTAATCCCAACCTGGGTGAAGTGCGGGTAATGTTTGCCGGTGTTGAAAACCGTCATCGTGAACTGGCTTGTACAGAGGTTTGGATCAATGAACTTAGGCTAAGTGAACTAAACGAGAAAGGCGCCTGGGCAGCCCTGGGCCGTATCGATTTTAAGTTGGCCGACCTGGGTACTTTGTATCTCTCCGGAAGCGCCCGCACTACTGGTTTCGGTACCCTGGAGCAAAGGATCAATGAACGTGCCCGGGAAGATTTTACCCAGTTTGATGTAGCTACGCAATTGGAGCTGGGTAAGCTGCTGCCACAAAAAGCAGGCATTTCCATTCCGTTCTATGCCAGCTATTCCAAAACGGTAAGTACCCCTCAATACGATCCATACGACCTGGATATTAAACTGAAGGATAAAATAAAAGCCGCACCCGGCGAGCAGAAAGACTCTATCCGCAATGATGCGGTGGATATAAAGACCATCAAGTCGGTGAACTTCACCAATGTGAAGAAGAACAACACCAGCGGTAAAAAACAGCAGATATGGAGTATTGAGAATATTGATGTCAGCTATTCCTATTATAAAGAGGAACAGCATAACCCGCTGATTGAAAACAATGAGCTCACCCGCCATCGTGCCGGGCTTGGTTATAACTATTCATCCACTCCCAAATATTGGGAGCCTGCCAAAAGACTGTTTAAGTCCAAATCACCCTGGCTGGCCATTATCAAGGATTTCAATCTTAATCCATTGCCTTCCTTATTGGGCCTGCGCTTTGATGTGAACCGTCAGTTTGGCGCATACCGTCCGCGCAATGTGGGTGAACCGAAAGGAACTTTGCCGGAGACCTATGATAAGTTCTTCACGTTTGACCGTGTCTATAACCTCCGTTGGGACCTTACCCGGTCTTTCAATGTAGATTTCACGGCTACCAACAAAGCCTGGATCGATGAAGACAGCGGAAGACTGGACAAGGCTGAGCGCAAGCGTATGTGGGACAACCTGTGGAAGGGTGGCCGTACCATTGCCTATACGCAAACAGCGAACTTCTCTTATACGTTACCTACCAGTAAATTGCCTTTCCTGGACTGGACCACTATACGAGCCAACTATGTAGCATCCTTTAACTGGATAGGCGCTTCGCTCATTGCCCGCAACCTGGGCAATACCATTTCCAATACCCAGCAAAGAGGCTTGAATGCAGAGCTAGACTTTACACGTTTATACAGCAAGTCGAGGTTGCTGCGGGCATTTGATGAGGAAGGCGCTCCGGCTCCTGCACCTACTGAGCCCAATGCCAATAAGCAGGACACTACGGGTAAGAAAAAAAGGGTGAAGAGAGACCGTAGCCAGCCCCTTCAATTAAGTAATGGGGTAAAATATGCCGGTCGCTTCCTGACCATGTTGAAGCGTATGAATTTGCAGTATGCTGAAAATGCCAGCGCTACCATCTTTGGTTATACAGACAGCACCAGGGTAATGGGTATGAACTTCAAATCCATGGCGCCTGGCCTGGGCTTCGTATTTGGCAAGCAGCCCGATACCACTTTTATTAATACCATGGCCAAAAAAGGCTGGTTGACTTCCGATTCGCTGTTCAACTTCCAGAACATGCAGGATTATTCGCAGAAGATCACCATCAATGCGCAACTGATGCCTATCCGTGATCTTACGATTGATATTAACCTCGATAAAAGCTTTGGTAAAAACTACCGGGAATTATATAAGGATACTACGGGTACCGGTTTGCACTTTAGCCGCCTGGCCCCTTATACGGCTGGTAGTTTCAGCGTAAGCTGGATTGCCTTCAAAACCTTGTTCACACCGGTGAACCCCAATGAAGTGTCTGAAACGTTTCAAAAGTTTGAGAGCAACCGTATCATCCTTTCTAAACGCCTTGCAGAACAAAACCCTTACTGGCAGGGCCTGCCGGCCAACGAGAAGATCCAGTCGGATGGTTATTATACAGGGTATAACCGCTATGCAATAGATGTGTTGATACCTTCTTTCATTGCGGCCTATACCGGAAAGGATCCCAACAGCGTGGCCCTCATCAAACAAAGCAATCCGAATATCCGTTCCAATCCGTTCTCTGGTATCATACCCAAACCAAACTGGGGACTTACGTATACCGGTTTGACCCGTATACCGGGCATGGAAAAAATATTTACCAGCTTTACGCTATCTCACCGGTACAACAGCCAGTTGAGTATGAATAGCTATAACTCATCCTTGTTGTACCAGGATCGATTTGCGCTTGCTTATCCAAGCTTTATTGATTCTACTTCCGGCAACTATGTTCCTTATTTCCTGGTACCCAATATTACTATTGGCGAACGTTTTGAACCGCTGATCGATTTTGATATGCAGTTCACCAACCAGGTAACTGCCAGGTTTGGATACAAGAAATCAAGGCAATTGAGCTTAAGTCTTATTGACTTCCAGCTTAGCGAATCCCGCTCTACTGAGTTTGAGTTCGGTGCTGGGTACCGCAAGCGTGGTCTATTCTCTTTCATTAAATGGAAAGGCAAGCCAATGGACAATGATGCCAGCTTCCGACTCGACTTTAGTATCCGCGATGATATCACCGCCAATAGCCGCCTGGATCAAACGCAGACCTTGCCAACAGCAGGGCAAAAAGTAGTGTTCATTAATCCTACTATTGATTACGTGATCAGTAACCGGGTTAATATCAAACTGTATTTTGAACAAAGGCGTGTAATACCTAAAATATCTACTTCACCGCCCATCACCAATACCAAGGCAGGGGTGCAAATACGTATATCGCTGGCTCAGTAATCCCAATTCAGTACGCACAATTGTACTCCAAATTCCACAAGTATGGGATTTGCAGGAATGTTTTTGTCCTCTTGGCTGGGAGGATCAAGATAATTAATACGTATTCATCACTAAAAAATCAAGTATGAAAAAGTTAATCGTTGCCGCTTTCTTATTGGTCAGCGCTACGGGCTTTGCACAAACCTTTCAATTGGGGATAAAAGGCGGCGTTAATATCAGCAACTTTACCGGAGGTGATTTTAAGAATCTTGATAAGAAAGCATTGGTAGGGTTTCATGGTGGTGGTTTTGTAACCTTCTGGTTAGGTGACCATCTCGGATTGCAACCAGAAGTATTGTTCTCCTCCCAGGGTGCTAAACTGGACAATGCGGGCACAGAAGAAAATTTGAAAGTGTCTTATATCAACGTACCTGTCATGCTGAAGTATCGCTTTACCGGTGGATTTTATTTGGAAGCGGGTCCGCAGATCGGATTTAAAGTCAATGAGGATACCGATAATCAACAGATAGGTACTTTTGCCAAGAGTACTGATCTTTCCATTGCAGGTGGTCTGGGCTTTCATAGCTCCATGGGGTTGGGTATCGGAGCCCGTTATACAGCCGGTATTTCGAAGGTGGGAGATTTTGATTCAGGAAATATTGATCCCGATTTTAGAAATGGCGTTATACAGGTCAGTTTGTTCTATACATTATTCAACAACAATAAGAAATAACTTTAAAAAAGAAAGGCTGCCCTTCGAAGGCAGCCTTTCTTTTTGATAATTTAATAAGTAGATGTATTCAATAAGCTTCCTTAATTGTTGTGATTTGTTTATTACTTAGTGCTTCGTCCCTGTTGTTGATCACCGGGGCCACTTTTCTTCAGTAACATGACATAGCCGCAGAGCTTCTTTTTCTTCTTATTGATCTGCACTGGCTTGATCATATGGTATTCGGTAAACTGGGGAACATAGGTGTAACTAACGATGTTTCCATCAATATCTCCCCACTGATTCCTTTTGTAGATTACCTCCTTCTCATTCCAGTCGTACATACGCACTTCATAAAGCCTGGAAGTAGGGTCGCCAATAAATATAAACTGGTAGCCCGTACCCTGGTTCATGGGCATTACAATAGGCATTTCATATTCACTTTCCATGATCATAGATGCTTCGCGCAAAACAGTATAGCCCTGGGCAGTATACAATTGTTTCAGGCTGTCTACAGTGTGCTGGTAAGGATTGCCTCCTTCACAGCTCTGCTGTTTAATGACATCTTGCGCCAATAAAGAATGGGTGGTAAAAAGGAGTAAGACGGATAGTATGGTCTTACATAGGGTCTTAACCATAAAAGGACGGTTTTTTTTAGGGATGTGGATTACGATTCCTATCAAAAATACTCAAATCATCCAGAAATCACAATCCCCCCCAAGAATTTCCCGGGTGCTACAAATTTGATTGTAAATCAATCAGTTAATGATCTTTGTACAAGTACATGGTGTTAGCCTGTGCTGTACAGGTCAATACCAGGTCATTGATACAGACATGTGGTGGAAGGGTGGCAGTATAATATACCACATCGGCCACATCTCCGGCAGTTAATGGCTCATACCCCTCATATACCTTACGGGCCTGTTCTTCATCACCTTTGAAGCGTACCGTGGAAAACTCCGTATCTGCGGCGCCTGGATGCACAGCTGTTACTTTGATCTTGTGGCGCAGCAGGTCGATACGCATCGCCTGGGAAATGGCATTTACTGCATGTTTTGTAGCGCAATAAGTGTTCCCTTTTTCATAAACCTCCTTTCCTGCGGTAGAACCGATATTGATAATATGACCCTTACGGCGTTCTATCATGCTGGGAATCACCGCTTTTGTTACATATAGCAATCCTTTAAGATTGGTATCGATCATGTTGTCCCAATCGTCTATTGACGCTTCGTCGAAATAATCCCTGCCCAGCGCCAGCCCCGCATTATTGATCAACACATCAATTGCCTTCCAGGTGGCAGGCAACTGCTCAATGGCCTCAAAAGCGGCCTTCCTGCTTCGTACGTCGAAGCAGAGAGCAATGACTTCAATGCCATAAGTGCTGGTTAATGTATTTTTTACTTCCTGGAGTCGGTCTGCCCGGCGCCCTGTGATAATGAGGTTGTACCGGTTGGCGGCAAATTTAATGGCCAGTGCTTTTCCAAAACCTGAGGTAGCGCCGGTGATCATTGCTATAGAAGACATGGGCTTGTTTTTTGGCTGCAAGCTATATGTTTCTGATCTATCTCAACAGCATTGCAATGCCTTTTTTGATCACCATCTTACCGGTATAATCTTTTCCCTTCACTTCCCACACATACATGCCGGAATCCTGCGGTTTACCGCCCAGCCTGCCATCCCATCCCATGCCATGTTGAGAGGTTTGAAATACCATTTGACCCCAACGGTTGAATACCCTGAAATATTCCATCTGGGTGATACCTACCGGTATCGGACGCAACCTGTTATTCTGTGAACCATCGGGCCGGAATACATTGGGCACAAATATTTGCGGGTTGGTACGGAATACCTTGATGTTAATTGTATCCAGGTCAAAACACCCTTCGGGCGTATAGATCTTTAGCTGATAGGTGAAGCTGTTGTTTAAATTGGCAACGGGGTTTTTAATATCGTTGCGGTTGAGATAGGTAGGGGGAGTCCACTCATAAAGATCTGCACCCTTACCATTGAGTTGGAGGGGTTCTCCAATAACTACAGCAGTATCGTTACCGGCAAAGGCGAATAGCTGTGGCAATACTTTTACCACTATGGTATCATAAGAAGGTTTGGGACATCCCAGCACATCCTGCACCCGAAGTACATAAGGAGTGGTGGTCCGGGGGAAGGCCCGTGGATTCAAAATAGCTGGATTGCTTAAGGTATTGGTGGGAGTCCAGGAAAAGGTTGCAGCTATCATAGATGCATGAATGCTGGCTGTATCACCAAAGCAAATAGTGGTATCGGCTCCCGCGCGGGCAGTGGGATAAGGCACGGTCTTAATGGTAACATCATCGAGGGCAGAACATTTACCGATCTCTGCTATTACTGAATAGGTAGTGAACTGGTCGGTAGGTGATACCAATGGATTTTTAACATTAATATCATTGATCGGGCTCGGCGATGGGTTGGTGGTCCAGGTAAATTTCAGACCATCCCCGGCAGGCCTTAGTTGTATCGTATCGGTGAGGCAGATAGTGATGGGGTTGCCCAGCTCCAGGGTCACAACGGGCACCACCCGTACGCGTACACTGTCTACATTGACACATCCATTCTCGTCCAGCTGCACATGATAGGTGGTGGTGGTTTTGGGGAATACCAATGGATCGGGTGTATTGGTGCGTAATATTTGCACCAGAGGCGACCAGGTGAACAAACCATTCCCGCCTGCATGTAACTGCAGGGTATCCTGCACCAGCACATTGCTGCAGATAAGCGTATCCTTAAAGGCCAGGGTGATGGGAGGTTTATCGCGTACATCTGCATTGAGGGTAAGCGTATCTATACATCCCTTATTGCTTTCCACAATCAGTTCTACAGGCTTAAGTCCTACCGTACTGTATTGCCAGGAAGGCGACTTCACATGGGAGGTATCATCCTCAGTAGTTTCATCGCCAAAATTCCATCTCCATTTGCTGGGAGTACCATATCGTGAGGTAGTAAGGTCGTTGAACTGGATGGGCTTTAACAGGCAGGTGCCCGTAATGCTGAAGTTGGGGAAGAAGCCTGGATATACCTTCGCCAGGGTAGTAGTAGAGTCTAAGCACTGACCGGCTAATATTACCTTCAGCTTGATGGTATAAGTGCCCGTATCGGCAAAGAGGTGTTGCATCCTTCCTTCCACATCAGTAGTAGTATCGGGTTTGGTATTATCTCCGTACTGCCATATGTATACTGAATTGGCCGGATTGACCTGTTCATTTTTGAAGGTCACCAGAAAATCATCGCAATAGGAGTAATCAGGTTTCAGCAATGCTTTCAGGGGTATACAATCTGATACCCGGATATGAATGTCTTTCCGGTGTACATTGATCAGTTTTTGGTCGCGGTATTCATAAGCGCAGGCTGTTACTACATATTGTCCTTCCACACTGGGTGCTATGCCCGACAACAAGCCGGTGGCTGAGTTGATCGATACATTGATGCCCAAGGGTATAGACCCGCTATACTGTCCGTTGTAGGGAATGGAATTATAGGGAGGTGAAGCTGCGGGATTGGGTTGGGCGCAGGTTATACAACCGGTACCTGAACCTGGTCCACCTCCACGATAAGCATTGCACAAACGGTAAACTATAGAATCACTATCTACTGCATCGGTGGCCGAAAAATCGAAGGTAAAGGGTGAACCATAGCAGATGGCTACGGCATCATTGGGATTGAAAATAGGGCTGGAATTCATGTAGGCTTCCGGTGATACTCCTGCAATGGTACCAGGGATCGTACATTGATAGGTAGCCCCATATTGGTTACTTCTGGGCTGTATATTAACTATGCCATCTATCCGGCAACACCGCTGAAGGGCAATTATATAACCATCCAGAGAATTGGGTAATTCAATCTCCTGATCATAATAGCGCAATTTATAACACACATCAATTGGCGGATTTGTAATGCAGGGGTTGGAATTGGGATCATATTGAATGGTTTCTTCCCGGGTGAATGGAGCATCTATTACATTGCCGAATTGTATATTGTTTGAACGCTGGAAAATGGTCAAAGGTTCCTTCAGATCGAGTTGACCGCCGGTTGCATTACAGTTGAGGTATAACTTTACAGTAATCAGGTATTTTGAAGTATTGGCGGCCACCCCTGGGCCGAGGTACTTATAATACATTTCACCCCCCCGGATATGTTCGGCCACAAGGGATAAGGCTGGTACAGTTAATAGTATAAGTAAAAGGAACTTCTTCATTTTTTGGACTAATCTGTTGCTAAAGCGCTCCTGGTTTCAAATATAAGATATTCAGAGGTCCGATAGCATGAGCATAATTAGTTGATTTCTAACGAATTTGTTTCATAACAATCGTCCTGAATGACATTAAATTGATCATCAGCGTTGCTCCTATATTACGGGTAAACAAATTAAAAAGTTGGGTAGATCATTCAAATACTCAATCGTTTACCGGGCATCTTTGTAATGCAAAAGCCGCTATAGTTTTAGTTATAGCGGCTATTGTATCAGGTTTTTGAATTTTCTGTGGTTATAAAAACTGGTATAAACCTTTAGCTCACCGATCAGCACAAAATTCAAGCAGTATCTCATTTGTTCTGTCCCGTTCCTCCAACATGCCCATATGCCCTGAATGCTTGAGCAGGTTTATATATGACAAAGAAGGTAAATAACTTTGTTGCATTATATGTTCCACTGGTATCGCTGTATCGTACTCGCCTGCAACGAATAAAACAGGGTAGGTTGATTTTACTAATATGTTTGTCCGGTCTGGACGGTCCATCATGGACTTGTAATATTGTACGAGCGACTCAGTAGAAAAGCTGGAATATCGTTCGATAATTTCTGCTACTACTTCCGGATTTTCCTGTTTAAAAGCGGCCGAGAACATATTGGGCGTTGTTTGCTGAATAAACAGGGCTGCATCGTGCTGCAGCATAAATTCAATACCTTTTTGCCGGGTAGCCTTCTTTTCCTCGCTGTCGGCATAGGCTGTAGAGTGGAGCAGGCCAATGCCTGCCAGTCGTTCAGGGTACTTTTCAGCAAAAGCCAGGGTTACATAACCTCCCATACTATGGCCAATCATTACCAACGGCTCCTGATCCTGGGTTTCATCCTCCAGTATCTCCTTTACTGAGGCCGCCAGCCCTTCCATACTCATATCCTGGCTGATACCAGAGCGGCCGCTTCCCGGCAGATCGGGAATAATCAACCGGTAGTGATCCTGGAGCGACGCTGTCTGGTGCTGCCAGATGGTGCCGTCTTCGGCAAAGCCATGCAACAAAACCACCGGTTTGCCGGCTCCGGTTACCCGGTAAAAGAGTGGCCGGCCATCAATTTCTATGAACTTCTCTGTTGCTGCCATGTAAAGCTATTTAAGGGCGATCGATATTATTTGCTGCGATACCATGACCGGACAAGGATCAGGCCAAGGATGGGGGCAATAGCGGGGTTTAATGCCTGGGGTAATATAAACCAGGTAACTCCCAATAATACGGTGAGTACACAAACTGCCTGGAAATAGGTTTTCACCCATTTCTTACCACGGTTCATTACAAATACTACGGGCAGGTGTGTGGGCAATGCCCATAAAAGGTTCCAGTTATTGCGGCAAACTGTATCTACCCTGATCAGCCAAAGAGTGGCCAGTAATATCCCCAATAAGCCCAGCAGCAGAAAAAAAGTAATATCAAAGAATCGTAACAAAGTTGAGGGCGACTTGCCTTTAAGGATCGATAAGGCTGCGATAAAAAAGAATAAAGCCGCAAACAGTACAAAGGGCGTGAACCAGCTGTCGCCTTCTTTGGGAGGCGTTGCTACAGTAAGAACAGTATGTGTGGCTCCCACCAGCGGTTTGTTGCCTGTAGTGGCGCTGTCAAACCCTTTCATGAGATAATCCGGCAGGAACATGGCTGTTTGGTTATCTACCTTTTTATCGAGGTTGGCGCCCAGCAATATATCAATGCCAAATTTGCTCCAGGGCTGATGGCCTTTATCGAGGTAGTTGTGCAGCAGGTTGCGAAAGCTGGGTATTTTAGCAGGCAAAATATTCCTGAATACAACAGGCTGCTCCGTATTCTTAACCACCATATCGCGGGCTCGCGTAGTACAGTTGTCCTGGTGGAAATAATAATAGTAGTGGCGGTTTTGTTCCTGCACATTCTCCCGCAGGGCGTTGAATAGTTTGTTTTTTTCGGCACAGGACAGTTGAAGTACCTGTTCAATAACACCGCGATGCTCCTGGTTGTATTCCTCCACAAAATCGCTAAAGGGATAAGCTGAAACAGTATAGAGCATCAGGCCCCTGGTAAAATCCCAATAAAACTTAGTAGGATCAGAATCATCAAATGTGCCATAGTTGAATACGACGTCCATGCCGGTGGAGGCATCTTTTGCCCGTATGGCGGTATGGCCAAAGGTGGAATACAATTCTTCGCCCGGACTGCAGGTAAGCAGGCTGATCTGCAGGTTGCAGGAGTCTGTTTGGGAAAAACCGCTACGAGAAAAGAGCAACGTAACAAGGAAGAGTAATACAACCCTGGATAATGGCATGGACCGTAATTTCCCGAAAGATAATAAAAGAAGGGAGTAAAGTTGACAAGTTGATAAGTTAAGAGGGGATGAACTTATCAACTTGTCAACCACATAACTTGTCAATTACCTGCTGTAATTGGGTGCTTCGCGTGTAATTTCAATGTCGTGGGCATGGCTTTCTTTCATACCTGCATTGGTAATGCGTACAAATTGTGCCTGTTGCAATGCTTTGATATCCTTGGCGCCACAATAGCCCATACCGGAGCGAAGGCCGCCAACATATTGATAAACGATCTCACTTAAATTGCCTTTAAATGCTACCCGGCCTTCAATACCTTCCGGTACAAATTTCTTTACATCATCTTCCACATCCTGGAAATAACGATCGCCGCTGCCCTGGCTCATGGCGCCTATGGAACCCATACCACGGTATTGCTTGAACTTCCTTCCTTCGTAAATAATGGTTTCACCGGGGCTTTCTTCTGTGCCGGCAAATACACTGCCCATCATCACCAGGTTGGCGCCAGCCGCTAAGGCCTTTACCATATCGCCCGTGTAACGGATACCTCCATCTGCAATGAGGGGAATGCCTTTCTTCTGCAATACAGAGGCAGCTTCCATAATGGCGGTGATCTGCGGCATGCCCGATCCGGCAACAATACGGGTAGTACAAATAGAACCCGGCCCGATACCGACTTTTACGGCATCTGCACCTGCTTCGGCCAATGCTTTGGCGCCAGCAGCGGTGCCGATATTGCCGGCTATTACCTGTAGTTTTTTGAAATTCTTTTTAACGGCTTTCAATGCTTCGATAACACCTTTGCTGTGACCGTGTGCGCTATCGAGACACACAATATCTACCCCGATCTGTTGAAGAGCGGATGCTCTGTCGAGCAGGTCGCGGGTAATGCCTAAGGCAGCGCCGGTCAATAGACGGCCATAGGAGTCCTTTACTGCATTGGGATAGCTTTGCAGTTGCATAATATCGCGGTAGGTGATCAGGCCGATCAGGGTGCCATCTTTGCGGATGACCGGTAATTTTTCAATCTTTTGCTGGCGAAGAATAGAGCCAGCCTTCTTCATATCAGTTCCTTCCGGTGCAGTGATCAGTTCCCTGGTCATCACTTCACTTACCTTGCGTGCGTGGGCTGTTTCGAAGCGCAGATCACGGTTGGTAAGAATGCCTACCAGCTTTTTTCCATTGTTCACAATGGGAATGCCGCCGATCTTATTTTCTTTCATCAGGCGCAGTGCATCGCCGATAGTAGCATCTTCATGTAAAGTAATGGGGTCCAGTATCAGCCCGCTCTCACTGCGTTTTACCTTGCGTACCTGCTCTGCCTGCTTTTCAATACTCATGTTTTTGTGCAGGATACCGAGGCCGCCTTCACGTGCCAGGGCAATGGCGAGGTTGGCTTCTGTTACGGTGTCCATAGCAGAAGAAAGCATGGGAACATTCAGTGTAATGTCTTTGGTAAGTTTGGTGCGGATATCTACTTCGCGGGGCAATACTTGCGAATAGCCAGGAACCAGTAAAACGTCATCGAACGTTAAACCTTCACCAAAAAACTTATTTGAACTGGGGGAATTTGTCCGGAGTGCGGTATTTCTTGTTGCCATGTGCAAAGGTAGGGTAACAGTTCAATATGCTCCAAAAGATTTTTTTAAAAGACAGTTAAAGCCTTACTCACAAAGGGTTTGAGCTATTTCCGGTAAAAAGTTAGTAAAATGTTAATGGCAGAATTGGAAATATTGAATGGTATTTATATGGCCTATAGGTATACCCCATAAAGAGTAGGCTGAAGCATGTTCTTATACGCGCATGCTATCATAATCACACATAAGTGGTATTGTACAGGAACTTTTTGTGATGAACTTTTGCATCCTCTCATCATCACTCAAAATGCTTAACATGAAACAATCAACGATCTTCTCTGTTGTGCTTATTGCTTTAACCTCTGTTGCTGCCTGTAAGAAAGGCGATACCGGCCCGCAGGGCCCTACGGGCAATGCTGATATAACCGTGTATAATTTCGGTCAGACTACTTTTACCAGTGCTGTGAATCTGCTTTTAAACAATATTTCACAGGGCAGGATGGATTCCAGCCTTGTATTGGCTTATTACAATCCGGTTCCTGAAGCTACTACAGCCTGGTATCCCATTCCTGGTTCCGGTTCTGGTGGCGCTTATGAAACACGTTACTTCACCTATCAGTCTGCTACTGCACCTGTCAGTGCATATTCCTTTGGTCTAAGGGCTATTAAAGCAGATGGTACTGCTTATACAACGCCATTAACCTTTAGAAAAATAAAGATCATTATAGCTCCGGCTTCCGTTGTAATTGCTGGTGGCAGGCAGATGAGTGGCGTTTCTACCTTGCCGGTTGATGTGAATGACTACCATGCGGTATGTAAGTATTATGGTATTGCGGAATAAGCAATTCTCCACTCACCTGCTCAGCTTATATCTCTTTCCCGGCAGGCATTGAACCAGGCCCTGTAATTCCATATTGAGGATAGCGGCGGCGATGGTACTGCTGCTGAGACCACTGTGCATATTGAGCTCATCAATATGCACAGTTTCATTTTGGGCTATTATATGCGCCAGTTTTTGTTCATCGGCGCCCAATTCCAAAAACAGGTCTTGCTGTGCAGGGGCCTTTCGATGTATGTCGGCCCATCCCATCAGGTCAACAAGTTCCTGTGTATCGGTGAGCAGCATGGCCTTATTGCTCCTGATAAGGTAATTGCAGCCGGCGCTTTTTGGGTCGGTAACCTTACCGGGCCATGCAAATACATCTTTGTTATAACTGTTGGCCAGTTCGGCTGTGATCATGCTGCCTCCTTTAATGCCCGTCTCAACAACAATAGTAGCGTCACTCATACCCGCTACAATGCGGTTGCGGGCCGGAAAGTTGTGCTTATCGGGCTTGGTATTGCTGCTGAATTCGGTCAACAAGCCGCCTCCCTGTTTGATCATGTCCCTGGCCAGTTGGGTGTGCAGGGAAGGATAGATGGTATCGAGACCATGGCCCAACACACCAACAGTAGGCAGTTTATTCCTGATGGCGGCTTTGTGTGCAAGGGCATCAATGCCGAAAGCCAGGCCACTTACAATAAGTACCTCCTTTTCGGTGAGTTCCCTTACGAGCTTTTCTGTGATGTACTTGCCATAATCGGTGTTGCTGCGGGTGCCGATAATGGCTATTACACGGGCTGCGTTGAGGTTGGCCTCACCCCGGTAGAAAAGCAGGGTGGGGGCATCATAACAATGCAGTAAGCGTTGGGGATAATCGGGGTCGCTAAGGAAGAGCGGACGGATCTTGTATTTTTCAATGAAAGCAATTTCCTTTTCGGCTTCTTCAAATCCTTTGAACTGGTGAATGGCAGCAGCTCTTACAGTACCAATGCCTTCTATCTTTTCCAATTGGGAAGGGCGTGCTTTAAAGATGGCGGCAGCCGTGCCAAAATGCTCCGCGAGGGTTTTAGCATGTACGAGGCCGATATGGGGCACAAGGCCCAGGGCAAGCTGGTATAACAAGTCGTTTTTCATAGCATGAACGCAGCTATGAATATATGCAATATTTTATTATATAAAAGCTGTTTTTAACGATAATGGGTGATTAATGGCTCATCACTTTCATTTCCGTACGCCTGTTTTGCGCACGGCCTTCTTCGGTAGCATTATCGGCTACAGGCACGGTGGCGCCAAAGCCTTTAAATGTAAGGCGCTGTGGGTTGATACCTTTGCCCACCAGGTATTTAACAACGCTCTGTGCCCGGTTGTTGGATAATACCAGGTTGTCTTCCGGCTTGCCCACATTATCGGTGTGACCGCTGATCTGTATCTTGATCGTAGGATTGTCGCGCAACAAAAGGAAGAGTTTATCCAGCTCCGAAGTAGATTCAGGTTTCAGGTCAAACTGTTTGGAATCAAAGAAAATATTCTTCAGTACCACAGATGCATTGGCTTCCAAAGGCTGCAGGGGAATATCTATATGATAGGTGGAATCAGGAGCTTTCTGGCTCAAAGAGAAATTGTCGGAAAAGAATAAATACCCCTTACGGTTTACGTTGAACGCATAATCTTTGCCGATGGGTAAGGTAACGAGGTAGTTGCCGGTTTCATCGGTTTGTACCTTGCTCAATACTTCCTGTGTAGCCAGATCGGTCAACTCAATAGCACTGGGAAGACCTTTGGTGGTCTTTTTGTCGAAAACTTTTCCTTTTACCCAGAGTGTGCGGGCCGGGCGTATATCATTGCGCAATTCAAAGGTATAAATATCGAGCCCGCCCTTGCTATCGCTGCGGTCACTGGCATAATATGCGGTTTTACCATCAGCTGCTATGATCAGGCTACCTTCGTTTTCAATGGTGTTGATGGGATAGCCCAGGTTGACGGCTTTGCCCCAGGTATTCCTGGGTCCCTTCTTGATCATGAACAAATCATCGCCTCCATATCCCAGGTGGCCATTGGAGGTGAAATACAGTGTTTGGTTGTCGGCATGAATAAAAGGGCAGCTTTCATCGCCGGCGGTATTTACTTCGGGGCCCAGGTTCTCCGCTTCCGTCCATTGGCCATTGGGCAGGTAATGACTTACGTAAATATCACTGCCTCCATAACCGTCATTGCGTTTGCTGGCAAAGTACAGGTCGCGCTTGTCAGGAGATAAGGTGGGGGCTGAATCCCATCCATCGCTGTTTACCTTGTTGCCCAGGTTTACCGGTGCGCTCCATCCATCCATGGTGAGGTAGGATATGTACAGATCACAACTGCCAAATCCGTCGCGGAAATTGCAACCCGTAAAAATGAGCCATTGTCCATCCTGTGAAATGCTTTGCGCACCTTCATTGGCATCGGTGTTGATATCGCCCTCCAGTGGCCGGGCTTTCGACCACTTGCCATCAACACGGGTAGAGCCAAAGAAATCTTCATTATAATTTTTTATCCGGCGCGTAATGATCAGTTCATTACCATCAATTGTAAGGGCCGGGTAATATTCAGAAACCACCGAATTAATGCTGTCGCCCATATTCTGTGGCTCAAACTTGTAATCAGTCAGGGCTTTTTGTTTGCTGTATTCTATTGCAAACTGGTAGCTTTTCTGGCGAAATTCGCCGGCTTGCCGGCTTTTTTCATTGAGGTTGGTGATGGTCAGGAATTCTTTGACGGCTTCCAGGGCTTTGCTGAATTCGCCTTTGCCAGCCAGGTTGATGGAGAAGGGGAGGTTATAATCTTTGAAATAGGTTGCATCGATGGCTTTGGCTTTCTCATAGTTTTCGATGGCGCCCTGGTAATCTTTCATTTCTCCATACATACCAGCAATAGACAGGTAGGCATCGAGGAACCGGGGATCCAGTTTAACCGCATCTTTCAGCAGGAGAATGCCTCCTTTGAAATCATCTTCCTGGGCTTTTCTGATCGCTCTTTCATACAGTTCTGCCGCCTTTCTGCTCACTTTGGCAGGATCATATTGCTGGGCCATGATCAAAACCGGAGCAAAGAGGAATGACAATATGGTACAGAAGCGCTTTATGCCCATGCTAAATTTTTGTTGTTTCAGTCGGTCTTTATAACTAGACGTTATTTTCTACCTGTAAGATAATTATCAATTGTTAAAAACGTAAGAGACAACGGATTATTTCGGATATAGCATATACATCGGGAATTCTCCTGCAATAACGCTAAAAAAGATGCCAATATCGCTGAGGGGGAGGATCTGGTGGTATTGTCAATCTAAAAAGGCGCTTATCCCGTTAAGGCACATTGATGTACTTGTGTATTTGGATGGAGAGCTCCCATTGAGGATTTTCTTTAATGTATTCGATGATGAGGGGGGTCATTTCTTTCGATTTGTCCCACTCGGGCGCCAGGTATAGTTTGCAGGTGGGGGATACCTGTGCGGCATATTTTTCGGCCCAGGCGAAATCGCTTTTATTGAAGATCACCACTTTCAGCTCATGCGCAAGGGGGAGGATCTCCGGGAGGGGAAACTTGAATTTTTTGGGAGAGAGGCATATCCAGTCCCACTCACCACTGAGGGGCGAAGAACCTGAAGTCTCTATATTGGTCTGAAAACCAGCTTCATGCAGCGCTGCGGTGAGGGCATCCAGGTTGTGCATGAGGGGTTCACCACCGGTAATAACGGCCAACCTGCCAGGGTAGGCGGCGGCGGCTGATACCATTTCGTCAATGCTTTGCAGCGGATGTTTGGAAGCGTCCCAGCTGTCTTTTACATCGCACCATACGCAGCCTACATCACAGCCGCCCAGGCGGATGAAATAGGCTGCTTTGCCCTGGTAATAGCCTTCTCCCTGGATGGTGTAGAAGGATTCCATGACGGGTAAACTGATCACGGCCGGTACTGCACTTACTTCCATAGCCGGCAAAATTACAATATTCCTGTTTGTTGGAGAAGCCTGTGTAAGGGCAGCGCGTTATCCTGTAAAAGGCTAACCGGAGGTTGCCACACTGCCCGATCGTCCAGTAGTAATTGCACTGCAATAGCCTACGACTTGCACTGACATAGCCTGTACAGTGCAAGTCGGGATAAAATCCGGGTGCAACTACGGGGCACAGAATAGGCACAGTATCAACAGGATATGACCCAATTCGCATGCAAGGGCGAATACACCCAGTGCAATTACGAAACCTTGAGGCATAACATTACAATCTGATTTTTAGTCAGTTAGAGGAGAAATTGCCTTGATTTTGTGATAAATTCCGGAGAAAACAGCCCTAATTCTTCGCCTGACAGGCGGCATAGGTGTTTTTCATCAGGGCGGCAATCGTCATGGGACCTACACCACCGGGAACCGGGGTGATATAGCTGCATTTGGGCGCTACGTTGGTAAAATCAACATCGCCCTTGATTGCATAGCCACGTTTCTTGGAGGCGTCGGGCACGCGGGTAATGCCCACATCAATTACAACTGCCCCTTCTTTCACCATATCAGCTGTTAAAAACTCAGGTTTACCCAGGGCCGCTACAATAATATCGGCCTGCAAACAAAGTTCTTTCAGGTTTTTGGTTTGTGAGTGGCAAAGGGTCACCGTACAATTACCGGGATTGGTATTGGCACTGAGCAAAATGCTCATGGGGCGACCCACAATATTGCTACGACCTATCACTACGGCGTGTTTGCCTTTAGTTTCAACTTTATAATGTTCCAGGATCAGCATGATGCCATGCGGTGTTGCTGCCACAAAAGTGGGCAAGCCCTGCACGAGTTTACCTACACTGATGGGGTGAAAGCCATCTACATCTTTGGTAGGATCAATGGCATTGATCACTTCTTCGTCAGAAATATGTTTGGGCAGAGGAAGCTGCACCAGGATGCCATCGATATCGGGATCGCCATTCAGTTCTGCAATAACATTGAGGAGTTTGTACTCGCTGATATCCTCTTCCAGGCGTATCAGGGTGGATTTAAAGCCTATCTCTTCGCAAGTGCGCACTTTGGAGCCTACATAGGTTTCGCTGGCGCCATTGGATCCTACCAGCACCGCGGCCAGGTGAGGTATCTTCTTGCCTTCAGTCCTTAACTGGCCTACATTCAGTCGTAATTCATCTTTTGTAGCCTGTGATACAAGTTGCCCGTCTAAAATTTGCATGGCGCAAAGGTAAAATCTGTTTTGTAAATTTTTACGTTAGTTTTTCAAATCCAAAACTAATCAATTGAAAAACCATTGCTTGCCGGGCACTTTGAAGTGCTGGTTATTATCCTGCTGCTGGCTGGCTGTATGGCCTGCCAGCGCACAATCGCTTCGCTATCCACAGGCGGCGCCTTATATAGGCCAGGGGGCCTACAGCCACCACTTTATTGATGTTTTTTCCTGCATGGCCAACCAGGCCGCATTGGCCCGCCTTCCCCAGGCAGGGGCAGGAGTGTATGCTGAAAAAAGATTTCTGCAGGAAAAACTGAACAGTTACAACGCCATCATCGCCCTGCCCACTAAACTTGGCGGATGGGGCATATCAGCCCAGTACCTGGGGTCGGGTGAGTACAATGAATCGCAGGTGGGCCTTGGATATGGTAAAAAACTGGGAAGGGTAGACCTGGGGGTACAATTCAACTATGCCATGATGCGGGCTGCAGGCTATGGCAGCGATGGAACCGTGATCGTAGAAATAGGCACCCTCTGGCATATTACCAACCAGGTGCATATAGGAATGCATGTATTCAATCCCTCCGGCGGCAAGTACGGAAAACTGGAACAGGAAAAAATGGCCTGGGTATACAAGATCGGGGGCGGGTATGAGGCATCTGAAAAACTATTGGTGAGCGCTGATATTATTAAAGAAGAAAATAAAGGGGTGAATGTACAAGTGGGCATCCACTATGCGCTGGATAACCGGTTTTTTATGCGTGCAGGTATCGCCACCGCTGCTACTACTCCCTGGCTCGGTGCCGGCTGGGCCTGGAAAAATATACGGGCTGATATTATGGGTAGCTATCATCCCCAGTTAGGCATCACACCCGGACTGCTCCTCATTTTTACTTCCACTAAAGAACGCATCGATTGAAAACACTGCTTACCCTCTCGATCATTATGGTGTCCTGTGGAGCACTTGCGCAGGAACCCGTGCCTGTACCAGAACAGCAATTGGAAAATCAGGCCGAAACAACGGAAATGGAGAATGAAGATGACAGCTATTGGCAACAGCTGGAATCGCTGCGCCGTCATCCGCTGGATCTGAATGCAGCCACCCTGGCCGATCTGGAAGCGCTGCCCTTGCTCAATGCCTTACAAATAGCCAACTTTCTCCGCTACCGCAGTTTATTGGGCAGGCTGGTAAGTGTGCACGAGTTGCAGGCCATACCTGGATGGGATCTGCACACCATCCGGCAACTGCTGCCACTGGTGATAATAGGTAATGGCGAAAATCCGGCAGCACCATTTGGCAGGCGCCTGGTGGCGGGTTCTCATGCACTGGTGGTAAGGGCTTCGCAGGTGCTGGAAAGGTCGAAAGGATTTCAGCCTCCGCTTACACCCGATAAAGATCATTACCTGGGCAGCGGAGTACGTGTATTCTCGCGGTACCGGTATAATTACAATAACCTGCTGCAATATGGTATAACGGCCGATAAGGATGCCGGGGAATCCTTATTTGCGGGATCATCCAAAGCAGGGTTTGATTTTTACTCTTATCATCTCTTTGCGCGCAAGCTGGGTAAAGTAAAAGCTTTGGCGCTGGGCGATTTTACAGTCAACATGGGGCAGGGGCTCATACACTGGCAAAGTCTGGCCTTTAAAAAAAGCGCTGCGGTGCTGCAGGTAAAACGGCAGGGGCCTGTATTAAGACCCTACAGTGCAGCAGGTGAATATTATTTTCACCGGGGTGCGGGCATTACACTTCAACACAAAAATTGGGAAACTACCGTATTTGCGTCTTTCCGTAAACCGGATGCCAACCTGGTCAATGACAGCATTACTTCCGTGCTGACTTCCGGTTACCACCGCACGCTGGCTGAATTAAATGACCGTCAAAATCTGGAGCGGATCACTGCCGGAGGTGCAGTCCGGTATAGCCGTCCAGGCTGGCATATGGGGTTCAATACTGTTCAATACGGATTTTCCAAACCGTTTAAACGATCGGGAGAACCCTATGATATTTTTTCTGTAGAAGGCAAGCACTGGGGCAATCACAGCCTGGATTACAGTTTTACCCACCGCAACCTGCATATATATGGAGAGGCGGCCATTGATCAGCAAATGCACAAAGCGCTGTTGAATGGCCTGCTGATGAGCCTTGATAAGAAAGTTGATATAGCCCTTGTTTACCGGCAGATGGCCAGGGATTATCAATCGCTGCAAGGAAATGCTTTTACGGAAAATTATTTGCCGGGCAATGAACAGGGATTGTATGCCGGCCTCAGTGTGAGGCCATCGCCATACTGGCAGCTGGATGCTTATGCCGATTGCTTTCGTTTTCCCTGGCTGAAGTACAGGGTCAATGCACCGGGCAATGGAGCCGAATATCTTTTGCAACTACTGTATAAACCCAATAAGGGGGTAGAACTCTCAAGCCGATACCGGTATGAGCACAAACCTGCTAATAGCACAGCAGACGAAGGCCCCTTGAAGCCCGTGTTAAAAACCATCCGGCAAAACTGGCGCACGCAGGTAATGTTTCAGGCAACGACTGATATTATGCTGAAGAGCAGGATTGAGTTGGTATGGTACCAGGCAGGTGCAGCAGCAATCGCTGAAAAAGGTTTTGCTGCCTTCACAGAAGTCTTTTATGCGCCGAAAAATTCTTTCTCCGCCAATATGCGGATTCAATTCTTCGAAACGGATGGTTATAATGCCCGCATCTATGCTTACGAACAGGATGTGCAATATTATTTTTCCATACCCCAGTTTAGTGGCAAAGGCCTTCGGTATTATATCAATTGCAAGCAGAATGTATCCTCTATACTGTTCCGTAAGCGTGCCAGAAAGATTGATTGTGTGGTGTGGTTTCGTTTGGCACAGTTTTTATTTCCGGATAAAACGCTTATCGGTAGTGGATTTGACGAAATGCTCACCCGGAAGAAGACAGAATTCAGGCTCCAGCTTATGTTAATCACTCGTTAACGGGTATGTTAAAATGTGCTTAAAATTAAATAACGAATATAGTGTAGTCTACGTAGTTAGTAGAATGAAAAACCTTTTTCAGATTTGTTGTTGTCTGAAACAGTGTGTTTTTGCTTTCCTCTGAAATGCCCGCTGCTATTGGGTTGTATAAGATTGATAAATTCATTACTAAAATACTTTCACATGTTAATTCGTGTTAACCACACGTTAACCTGAATTAAAAGCTGGTTAAAAGTGAGTTAACAAACTCTTAAATAAACAGCGTTTCGTTTAATTGCGTTGCCTTAGTTCCCGAAAATTCGGAGGAATCTTAGTATGTCTGGCACCGTAACAGTCACATTATACTCCTTCTGGTTCGCGGCATCATTTTATTTTATTAATTAAAATCACACATGAGAAAGATTCTATCGCTGCTAACAGCGCTGGCAATGTGCGCTGTTATGGCCTATGGTCAATCCCGCACAGTGACCGGCCAGGTAAAAGACAGCAAGGGAGACCCCATTCCTTTTGCTTCTATTAAAATCAAAGGCTCCAATTCTGGCTCAGCTGCCGACGCTAACGGAAACTTTTCCATCACTGCAAACCAAGGCGCTGTTTTAACGATCAGTGCGTCTGGATATGTAACCAATGAAGCTGTTGTAGGAGCTTCAGGTGCTGTGAATGTGTCTATGCAAAACAGTGGTTCCATGCAGGAAGTGGTGGTTACTGCGATGGGGGTTTCCAAATCGAAACGATCTGTTGGTGTAGCCGTGCAGGAAATTCAGGGCGACAAACTGAATCAAACCAAACAAGTAGACCTGAATACGGCGCTGGCCGGCCGGGTGGCAGGTGTACAGGTGCTGGGTGGCTCTGGTGCCAAGTTTGGTACTTCTACCGTTCGTATCCGTGGTGTGAATACACTTGGTACGGGCAACCCGCTGTATGTAGTGAACGGTGTTCCTACGGATGCAAGGGACGTGAACATGGACGATGTAGAATCTGTATCTGTACTGAAAGGACCAGCTGCCACCTCTTTGTATGGACAGCGTGGTTCAGAAGGTGTTATTGTGATCACTACCAAAAAAGGCAAACGCAATGGTGGTATTGGTCTGGAGTTCAACCAGAGCACTACCTTCGAAAGGGTAGCTACTTTACCTAAGTTCCAGAATGAATACGGCGGTGGCTATTCACAGGACTGGTACACATTCAAGTATAATCCGGCTACGGACAATCCGGCTTTACAAGCTATGGATGGCGCCAAATACTATGACTATTTTGCTGATGAAAGCTGGGGGCCCCGCATGGATGGTACGCTCTATGCACCCTGGTATGCCTGGGATTCTGAAGATCCGGAATACCTCAAGCAAAAGCCTTTTGTAGCTCAACCTGATAACGTGCGTGATTTCTATAATACAGGTGTGGCTTACAATACAAACGTAGCTTTCTCAAAAGCTACGGAGAATAGCAATACACGGGTTTCTTTTACCAACCTGTCCCGCTCAGGCGTTACACCCAATAGCCGCCAAACCAAAAACTGGCTGTCTATCAATAACAGTATTGATCTTACCAAGCAGTTTACGTTGAATACCAATATCAACTATGTATATGAGTACCTGTACAATGTACCAGCAGAGGGATACGGTACGCAAACTGCCGGTTCATTTAACCAATGGTTTCAGCGTAACCTCGAAATCGATAAACTGAAAAGGTATAAGAAATCGGATGGTTCTTATACATCCTGGAATATCAACGGGCCCCGTGACCCAAGTCCTAAATACTGGGACAACCCTTATACGGAAGTATATGAAAACCTGACCAACAACAAGCGTCAGCGTGTGTATGGTACTATCGGTGGTACTTATAAATTCAATTCCCACCTCAGGGCTTCCTTGTTGGCAAGGGCTGATGTGTACAACCAGAACTATAATTCCCGTGTAGCATCCGGTACGCTCAATACAGATGCTTACAGGACTTACACCAACAATACCCGTGAACTGAACTTTGTGGGTAGCGTGGAATATGATAATGAATTTGGCGACTTTTCTGTAAGAGCTGGTGGTTATGTAGAGAAAAGGACGAATTATGCCAACTATGTGAATGAAGCCACTGCCGGTGGTCTTACCATTCCAGGTTATTACAATATCGCTGCTTCCAAGAACAGGCCTACAACCAACAACACTGAGACCCGCAAGGAAGTAAGAAGTGTGTATGGTTATACTTCACTGGGATGGAAGAATATGTTGTTCCTGGACCTGAACCTCCGCAATGACTGGTCTTCTGCATTGCCTCCGGCCAATAACTCCTATTTATATGGAGGAGTATCTTCTTCCTTTGTATTTACGGAATTATTGCCGCAGAACGATATCCTGAGCTTTGGTAAGCTGAGGGCTTCCATAGCCCAGGTAGGATCGGATATTGATGCCTATAATATTAACCAGACTTACACTGTAGGATTGCCTTATGATACCTATCCTACCTTGTCTGTACCGAATTCAATTCCCAATAGTGTGTTGAAGCCCACCTTATCTACTTCTTATGAAATAGGTACGGAGCTCCGGTTCTTAAAGAACAGGATTCGTTTTGATTTCAACTATTATAGCCGCGAGGCCAAAGATCAGATCATCAACCTGACCATCCCAAGTACTACTGGTTATAGCGCTGCGCTGGTAAATGCCGGTAATATTGCTAACCATGGTATTGAGATCAACCTGGGCGGTACTCCTATCCGGACTAAAGACCTGACCTGGGATATTGACATCAACTTAGGTGTTAACCGCAACGAGGTGAAGAAGCTGTACCTCGACAGTAAGAACCTGGTGGTAAACCCTGCAGGTCAGGGCGCTTCTTTTGGATTTGTAGGTTCTCCTTCCATCAGTGTGAATGCACGCGTGGGTGAGTCCTATGGTATTTTGATCGGTGATGGTTACAAACGGAATGATGCAGGTAAGATACTGGTAGATGATGATGGTTATCCGATTGTTGAGCAAAACAAAGAGCTGGGTTCTATTTTGCCCGACTATACCGGTGGTGTATACAACGAGGTTACTTATAAGGGCTTTACCCTTGGTATTGCCATCGACTTTCAAAAAGGCGGTAAGCTGATGTCTTTGACCAGCATGGGCAATGCGGGTTCCGGGTTGTCTGAGATCACTGTTGGAAATAACGATAAAGGTATTCCCAAACGTAATGATGTGGCTGCTGGTGGTGGCGTACGCGTAGATGGCGTACGTGAATCAGATGGCAAAGCCAATGATGTTTACCTGGATACAAAAGAGTATTATGAATCTGTACTCTCTTCTCTGTGGGAACAGTGGGTATATGATGCCACTTTCGTAAAACTGCGTGAAGTAAAACTGGGATACAACCTGCCCAAGCGCTGGTACCAGAAGCTGGCTATTCAAAATGCCACTTTCTCTATCATTGCGCAGAACCCATGGCTCATTTACAGTAAAGTGAAAGGTATTGATCCTTCTCAATTGCAAACACCCTGGTTCGACAGTGGTCAATTGCCAGGTACACGCACACTTGGATTTAACCTGAAGCTGCAGTTCTAACCATTTTAAAAGAGAGAATTATGAAAAGAAATATTGTCAAGTATATCACCGCCTGCCTACTGATTACTGCAGTAGTGGCATCTTGTAAGAAGCCAGGCGATTTTGGTGATCTGAACGTAGATCCCAATAACCCGGCTGATCCCAATACTAAATTGTTATTGACCAACGCGATCCGTGCAGGATTGAGTGCTGGTACGGGTGCTGTTACCGCTCCTGATCCTATGCTGTATGTACAGCAGATCTCGGAAGTGTTTTACACCCAGGCTTCCCGTTATTCCAGCCGCATATTCGACTACAATGCGTTGTACAATGGAGCACTCAATGATTTGCAAACGATCATTGACCTCAACACAAATGCTGAAACCAAAGCCAAGCCTTATGTGGTGGCCGGCGGATCTAATGCCAACCAGATAGCGGTTGCCAGGATCCTGAAGGCGCATATCTTTATGCAAATGGCTGATCGTTGGGGTGATATCCCTTATTCTGCTGCGCTGAAAAAGCTGGAAGATATTACACCGGCTTTCGACAAGCAACAGGATGTATACATTGCGCTTTTCAAAGAATTGAAAGAAGCTGTAGCAGGTATTGATGCCGGCGCCGGACCAGCAGGTGATATCCTGTTGAACGGAGATATGGACTGGTGGAAGCAATGGGCCGGATCTATCCGCATGATACTGGCGTTGCGTTTGTCCAAAGCTGATCCAACTACAGGAAAAACTGAATTTGCTGCTGCCTTCGCTGCTGGTGTGCTGGCTAATAATGCACACAACGTTTTTTATTATTACCTCAACGATGCCAATAACCAGAATCCCTGGTACAACAACTATGTCGTTGGTAAAAGGTATGATTATGCAATCAGCGCTACCATGGTAACGAAGCTGAAAGCATTGAGTGATCCACGCCTGGAGATCTTTGCTGATACAACGGCTACGAAAACTTATGTGGGAATGCCTTATGGTCTTACCTCACCTTCTGGTTATGCAGCCGGAACGGTTGATAAGCCCGGTAATATATCCCTCATTGGTAAGGTGTTCAGGCAGCAAAATTCCAAAGCAGCTGTTACCACCTTTGCTCAATTGCAATTTGCGCAGGCTGAAGCGGCGCACCTGGGTTGGATACCTGGCGGTGAAGCAGTTGCTGCTACCTACTACCTGGCGGGTATCAAAGCTTCCCTGGATCAATTTGGCGCAGCCGGGTATGCAACTTATGTTGTACAGCCTGCTGTAGTATATGACCCCACAAAATCGGTGGAATTGATCCAAACCCAAAAGTGGATAGCCAGCTACCTTGGTAATGGTTATGAATCATGGGCAGAGTGGAGAAGAACAGGTTATCCTGTGTTGACCCCTGCACCGGGTGCTGCACCTGTTTCCGGTGGACAAATTCCCCGCAGACAGGCTTACCCTACTACTGAAAGGGACCTTAATGGAGAAAACTACAATATAGTGCTTGACCGTCAGGGCGCCGACGAACTGACTACCAAGACATGGGTAGAACATCCCTAACTCTTTATTTTTCTTGTGACTGTAAACAGCCGGTGTAGTTCTCTACAGCCGGCTTTTTTTAATGTAAATAAGTCCGGGCCCCTCCTTTCGCAGCCATGTTCATCCGAAATGGTTAAAATATATCTGTACGGCGCAGACGGCAACTGATCGATAAAATATTGACGTTCATAGGCGTTTTACGGCTGACGGCCCTTTCCAGTAAACTTTTCATGAAAAGCATTGCAGCCTTTTATTTTTTCCGTTTGTCTACCTATACGTACTCCTATCCTATTTTAACATTTTTTTGAGGTTATTCGAAAGTTCCTATATTTACGTCGGTTCACTTTTTTAAAAATTACAGTCACATGAGAAAATTTCTAACACTGCTCGCAGTGCTGGTACTGTATACAGTATTGGCATATGCGCAAACCAAAACTGTCACCGGTAAGATTACCGATGAGTTAGGTGATCCCATTCCATTCGCTACTGTTGTCATCAAGGGCACTAAGATTGCCTTCGTCTCCGATGCCAGTGGTTCATTTTCCGCAAAAGTTAAGCAAGGCGACATTTTAGTAGTTTCTGCACAAAGCCTTACTACCAAAGAAGTTACAGTTGGAGCCAGTAATGTAGTTACCATTACTTTGGCAAAGAATAACAACGCACTGGCTGAGGTGGTTGTTACTGGTGCCTACAACACGAAAAAAACACAACGTTCTACTTCCTACAACGCGCAAGTTGTTAGTAATGAGCAGTTGAACGTTATTCGTCAAACGAACCTCAATGGTGCCCTGGCCGGTAAAGTATCCGGCCTCCAGTTTCGTGGTCAGTCTACCGCCAAGTTGGGCAACGTAGGTAGTATCCGTTTACGCGGTACCTCGGGCCTGGGTGGCGATGAGGGTATCATTTATGTAGTGGATGGAACTATCTTACCCAGCGCCAACGACATCAACATTGATGATATTGAGGATGTTACGGTATTACAAGGTCCCGCTGCATCAGCTCAGTTTGGTTCGCAGGGTGCCAATGGCGCCATCGTTATCTCCCTGAAAAAGGCAAAGAAGAATGCGAAAGGAATTGGCGTTGACGTAAATACGGGAGCACAATTTGAAAAGGTGTATGTGGTGCCCAATTACCAGAATACCTATGCAGGTGGTGGTAATGCCGATCTGACACAATATGTTTGGAAAACGGGCCAGCCGGAAGCATGGAAAGCGTTGGATGGTAAATATTACCACAACTATTCTGATGATGCCAGCTGGGGCCCACGCATGGTAGGGCAGGAGTATATTCCCTGGTATGCCTGGTATGAGGGTACTCCCTATTCTTATAAAACGGCTAAACTGAATCCGCAACCGGATAACGCCAAAGATTATTTTCAAACAGGAGCTATTTATAATAACTCCATCAGCTTCTCAAAAGCTACAGATATTATGAACCTGCGCGTTTCTTATGGTAATGTAGATATTAAAGGTATTTTGCCCAGTTCATATCTTAAGAAACATACGCTCAACGTGAATACGAGTGTAGACCTGAACCAGCATTTTACCCTAAGCGCCAATGTGAATTACATTACACAGCGTCGCCAGGGTGATTTTGATGATGGGTATTCCAACCAGTCTACGGGTTCCTTCAACCAGTGGTTTCACCGTGATCTCGATATGGGCATCATGAAAGAACTAAGAGGGTTGAGAACCCCCGAAGGCATTTATGCCAGCTGGAACCACAATGACCCTACTGCCTATAAAGCCGATGATCCTGCAGCCTTTTATGCCGGTAATTACTGGTATAATTTCTTCACCTGGGCCGACCTTGTTAAAAATGTAGATGGGCTCGACCGGTTGTATGGCGATGTCTCACTGACTTACAAGATCAATAATGACCTACGCATAAGGGGTACTTACCGGAAACAACAAAATACTACCTGGTCTGAATCTAAATACAGTTCCGATCTGCTTACGAGTGGTACACAAACCACCGGTAACTGCGGAGAGTGTAAAGGTTTTTATGGTACCAGTGAAAGCTATTCCAACAGGCAGAACCTGGAGATAATGGCTACGTATAGCAAAAAGATCAATGATTTCCAGTTTGGTATCAATGCCGGTACCGACTTTTTCAGTTGGTTGTCTAAAAGCAATTCAGCCAATACGGTTGATGGATTAAATGTTCCCAACCTCTTTAATGTTAACAATTCAAAAGGCAAGGCAGTTATTGGCAACGGAAGAACAGAGGAAAAATACAGGGCCGTGCTGTTGAAAGGTGACGCAGGCTGGCGCAACCTGTTGTTTGCAGACTTTACTTTGCGCAATGACTGGTATTCTACTTTGCCACCCGACAATAATGATGTGTTGTCTAAGTCTTTCGGTGTGTCATTTGTATTTGGCGACCTGATCAAGATCCCTGGATTAAGCTTTGGTAAAATAAGGGCTTCCTGGGGTGAGATCCCGCAAGCCCTGGGTACTACTTCTACCACTTTCGGTGCTTATCGTTATCCTGGTTTTGAATATGGTGTGGGCGCCAATCCCTGGGGAAGCAACTTCCTGATGAGTACACCTGATCAATTGGTGGATTCCGCTATTCATGGTGCTGTAAAAGCCCAGAAAGAAATCGGTATCGAACTGAAATTCCTGAACAACCGCATTGGTTTCTCTGCTACCTATTGGGATGGTACAGAAAAAGATATTCCCCGTGCCGTACCTATCAACGGCGCCAGCGGTTTTACTTCCAAGCTGATCAATACCGGTGAAATCACTAAAAAAGGTATTGACATCCAGTTCAATGCCCGCCCTGTATGGATCCCTAACTTCAAATGGGAAATCAATGCTACCTGGGGTCGCTTGCTGGAAAATAAGGTCGTAAAGATTTCAGACGATATTAAAAGGATCACCGTTGAAGGTCTATGGGGTTCAACTGGTCCCATCATGGTACATGAAGAAGGAAAAGAATGGGGTCAGATCTTTGGTAATGGTATCAAACGTATCAACGGTCAGCCTGTTCTTGACGACGATGGTTTTTATGTACGGGATGCTGAAGTATTCTATGGTGCTGTTCAACCTGATTTTACAGGTGGTATCCAGAATAGCTTTGAAGTGTACAAGAACTTCACTGTTAATGTAAATATTGACTTCCAGAAAGGTGGTAGATTCTTCTCCCTGTCTGACATGTGGGGTTCTTATTCCGGCCTTACGGCCCGTACTGCTGCTGTGAATGATAAAGGAAACCCGATCCGTGATGCAGTAGCCGATGGTGGTGGTATGCACATTTTTGGTGTAGATAAGGATGGTAAACCAGTAGACCATTATGTGGAAGCACAGGAGTACTATCATAACCTGTATAATAACAGGACTTTTGATGAGTTCGTGTATGACCTCACGTTTGTGAAAGTGCGCGAAATATCTGTAGGATACAATGTTCCATTAAAAAAACTGGGGCTTGACAAATGGATAAGCAGGGCTAATTTCTCCCTGGTAGCCAGGAACCCTGTATTGATCTATGCCAAAACAAAGGACTTTGATCCTTCTGAGATCAGTAGTCTGAGTGGTGAAGCAGGAAACCTGCCCGGAACACGCGGCCTTGGTTTTAACCTTCGTGTAAGTTTTTAATTTGATTATCCTCAAAAGCATTGAATCATGAATATTAAGAAATATATCCCGGTCCTGTTGTTACCGCTGGTGGTAGGAACAGCCTGCAATAAGATAAAGGATTTTGGAGATACCAATGTGAACCCCGGTACAACCGGAACGCCCATCCCAGGCGCTTTGATGACAAATGTTACTGCTGGTTTTGGTGGGTTGGCAACCATAGGTAGAGGCGGCTTGTATTGCCAGTTCTTT
Source organism: uncultured Paraflavitalea sp. (assembly GCA_966211765.1). Classification (GTDB taxonomy): domain Bacteria; phylum Bacteroidota; class Bacteroidia; order Chitinophagales; family Chitinophagaceae; genus Paraflavitalea. Next base: position 11,952 of record CBIHOV010000020.1, on the reverse strand, counting down.
TCTGAGACGCAATACACGGATGCTTCGCTATACAGCGTACCCCAGATTGATTTCAGGGATGAGTACGCTGGTGGACTGATGGATTGTGAGAACCTTATCACACTTAAAGAAGCTTCGAATAACCAAAAACAATTGGCGCGCATCTTAAAAGCGTATGCTATCTGGACCATTACTGACCGTTGGGGCGATGTGCCTTATAGCCAGGCGTTGAAAGGGGCACCCAACCCGGCCTATGATTCCCAAAAGAGTATCTATGAAGGTCTCCTGAAGGAGTTGGCAGAGGCAGTAGGTGCGTTCGATAATATATCAGTGATCACAGGTGATGTAATTGCTAATGGCGATGTTGCCAAATGGAAAAAGTTTGCCAATTCAGTAAGGATGATCATGGCATTGCGCCTGTCGAAGAAATTCCCTGGCGCCAATGATTATGCTGCCACCCAATTCAAAGCTGCCCTGGCTGGTGCAGGTGGTATCATTAGCACCAATGCGGACAACCTGGTTGTAAAATATCCCGGTGATGCCTTTAAAAGCCCATGGTATAGTGCTTATGATGGACGTAAAGATGTGGCAGAAAGCAAAACGATGACAGATATGATGGGTGCACTGGGAGACAATCGTCAGAGTGTATTTGGTGGTAAAACAGAGTCTCAGAATCAATCTGTTTCCGATTGGAACAAGCCATCCAATATTGGTGTTCCTTATGGATTGGAAAGAACCAAAGCAGAAGCTTTTACCAGTGCGAATGCAGGATGGGCCCGCATACTGCGTGGCGACTACCGCCAGCAAACGAGTTCGCTGGTGATCTTAGGTGCTTCAGAGGTATTGCTGGCAAGGGCCGAAGCTGCTGATCGGGGATGGACGCCCGAAAGTGCACTGACATTGTACCAGGCTGGTATCAAGGCTTCCTTCGTTCAATGGGGATTGGCTGAGCCTGATGCTTCCTATTTTAATCAATCCAGTGTTTCATTGACGGCTCCCGTGGGAACAGGGGCTAACCTGAAGCCTATTGCTACCCAACGTTGGATAGCTACTTACCCCAATGGTTTGCAAGGTTGGAGTGAATGGAGGAGGACAGGCTTCCCTGTATTGACGCCGGCTCCTGATGCTACCAATTCTTCCAAACAAATTCCCCGCCGTTTTACGTATGGCACACATGAATACGGAACCAACAATACTGTTGTAAAAGCAGCGGCAGCGGCAATGCCCGGCGGCGATACGCAGGATGCTAAAGTATGGTGGGATCAATAACCCTGACCTTAACACCAATAAAACTGAATGTATATGAAATTCAACATAATCAATAAAATAATCCTGGTGGCAGGGATGGCGCTGTTGTTCACTGCCTGTATCAAGGATGATGTAGATGATACTACCACTCAAGGAAGCACGTTTGTTAAATTATTAGAGTCACCTCAAAACGCGATCTTCTTTGAACCTTTTACTGAAATAAGGACCGTCGAATTATTCAGTCTTCGTAAAGACGCTAATTCCGGAGCTGAGTTGAATACGCCATTGACGGTGAAATTGACGCCCAATCAAACATTGATTACCAATTACAATGCAACCAATAGCACTGATTATGAGAAACTGCCCGATAGCTTGTATACCCTGGATCCAGGCAATCCTTTTGCAAGTGGCATTTACCAGATGAGCCTGGGTGCTGGTGAGTTTGCAAAAGAATTCACTATAAAGCTCAATGGTGCAAAATGGAACCTGTCTAAGAAATATGCATTGGGCTTTACTATCAATGACGCAGGTGGTAAACCGGTTACCGATGGTAAAAAGGATGTGCTGGTGCTCATTAGTATCAAAAACAAATGGGATGGTATCTATGTAGTTTCCGGAACTATGACAGACCTGGTAAATCCCAACCTTACTGGTATTTATGACGATCCCGGTGGTTATGGCGTTGATGTTGAATATAGTCTGCAAACGGTGAGTGCTACCCAATGTGTGGTAGTCAGTGAAACCTATCAGGGCGTACCTTGTGTACCCATCTGGGATATCGGAGCGCAGAACTGGTCATTGTATGGAAGTTTTGGTCTTATAGTAACCTTTGATCCTGCTACTGATAAGATAGCCAGTGTTACCAATTACTATGGGCAAATGTCGGGGGGCAACAAACGTTCAGCCGAACTGGACCCTACCGGAGTCAATGCTTATGATGAAGCATCTAAAACGGTAAAGATCATCTACCTTATGAAGCAGTTTGCGAATCTCAATCCTCCTCCGCCGAATAATATCCGTTCTGTTATAAATGAAGAATGGAAGTATGTCCGCCCCCGCTAATAAGGTTCTATCTATTATAGAGCGCCCCTGTCATACAGGGGCGTTTTTTTTTATAGGGATAGGTGCAATCTTCTTATTTATAACTGATTGATTCTTTTTTGCAGCATGTAGTGCTCACCAATTAATGAGCTGGTGATGAGTGCTTCCCGGAGTATTTACATTTTATTGCAGCTTTTCAACAGGTTGATTTGTCTATCGGTTACTGTTATGTTGGTAAACCAGCTTCACGATCATTTGTGTTTGCGGTTTTTTGCATGGAGAAGATTGGATTGGCTGAAAATAAGAATAGGGGGAAGCAAAGGCATGAATAAATAGAATGCGTTTTTATTGGGAGGCAATTAATATTTGTTAATTTTTTTTTAAAAGTATAAAAATTCCCTACTTTTAAACAGTTCAAAACTAAAACTCAACAGTCACATGAGAAAAATTCTATCACTGCTCGCAGTGCTGGTGGTCATTGCATTACCTGCACTGTCCCAATCCAGAAAAATCACTGGTAAAGTCACAGACGGAAAAGGTATCCCCATCCCTTTTGCCACAATAAGAATCAAAGGAAAAACTACAGGCTCCTCTGCTGATCAAAATGGCACTTTTATTATTGAAGCTTCTCCCTCCGATGTGTTGGTGATAACCGCTGCCGGTTATGATGCCCAGGAATTACCGGTGGGTAACCAACTTACATTAACTGCTGGTTTGCAATCGAATAAGGAATTAGATGAGGTGATTGTAACGGCGCAAGGAATTCGCCGGAGACCCAAGGAATTAGGCTATTCAGTGGCCAGGGTAACCAGCGATGATATTACAGTGGGAAGATCACCGCAGATAGCACAAAGCTTATCGGGCAAAGTATCGGGTCTGGCTATCTTCAACGTCAACAACTCTGTTGACCCCGCTGTCAAAATTGTATTGCGCGGCTACCGCTCCATGACAGGTAATAACGACGCCCTGGTGGTAATCGATGGTTTACCGATGCCGCCTGGCTCGGCTACCATGCTGAACCTGTTGAATCCCAATGATATTGAAAGTATTTCAATCCTTAAAGGTGGACAGGCTGCTACCTTATATGGATCTGATGGTGTAAACGGGGCCCTCGTCATCACTACGAAGAAGGGTACAAAAGGAAAAATGAAAGTTACTTATAGTAACGCCACCAATATTGAGCAGATCAGTTTCCTTCCTGAATACCAGGATAAATTTGGTAGTGGTTCGCACTATGCAGCCGGTTTTGGTACCGGAGGCTGGAAGCCGAATTACCTCGACCGTATGAAAGACAACTGGCGTTCTTATGAGAACCAGCAGTTTGGTGATCAGTATGATGGCTCCATGCGTCCCGCTGGTCGTGTGTTGGAAGATGGTAGTTTTTATGAGCTCCCTTATTCTGCGATTTCCGGTGAAAGAAGGCGCATCTGGAATACTGGCATCACTACGAATAACCAGGTTTCTTTCAGTGGTGGTAACGATAATACTACTTTTTATGTATCTCTTGAGAATAACCTGGCCGAAGGTGTTGTACCGGAAGACAGAAGCCGCCGTACTGGTGTAAGGCTTTCTGCTGCTCATGAATCTGGCCGGTTGAAAGCTGGATTTAACCTGGGTTATGTGCAAGCGGCCTATGACCGCACCACATTTGATTTCTACAATGAAACGATCAACCAGGCAGCTCATATTCCCTTATCTAAGTTGAGGGATTGGAGAACCAACAAATTTGCCAGCCCCAATGCTTACTACAACGATTATTTTACCAATCCTTATTTCCGCCTGGATAACGACCGTACAAAATATGGCGATGCCAATATTACGGGTAATGTGGAATTGAACTATAAGGTTTTCAGCTGGATGAATTTGTACAATAAACTGGGTATCCTTAATAATACCCGTAGCCAAAAGAATACTGTTGCGAAATACTCCTACAGCGCCTGGGCTAAAACCAAAGCTTATGTACCCGATCCCTGGGATCAGGATGATGGCGAAGGCATTACCCGCACAGGTAGCGATATTGCCGGTAGTGTGTATGATATGAATGCTGTTGAGAATATTGTGAACAATGAGTTCCAGATCCAGATGAACAAAGATTTTGGCGACTGGAGTTTCAAGAGTGTTCTTGGTTTTAGCTTGTACGACAGGAAAACCAAAACCGTGGAAGTAAGTTCTGGTTCCATTGTGGTGCCTGGTGTTAACAACGTAGCTAACCGTCAGGGTGAGCTGGGCGGTGGTGAAGGCAATACCGAATACCGGAAATATGGATATTATGCCGACTTATTAACAGGATGGAAGGACCTGGTATTTCTCCATGGTACTTTCCGTATGGATGGAACATCCAAGTTCTACAAGCAAAATCGCGCTTCCAGCCTGTATCAATACCCTTATTACGGTGTGGACGTTTCTACTAACTTAACTGATCTTATACCGGGTCTCCAGTCCAGCATTCTGGACTATGCAAAACTCCGCGCAGGATACAGCAAGAACGTAGCTGATAATATTCCACTGTACGGGCTTGACCTTACTTATCCCAATGCCGGTGGTTTCCCTTATGGAAATACGGTGGGCCTGACAGTAGGTGATGTATTGCCGGATAATAACCTCAAACCTGAAAAAGTAAATTCTTTTGAGGTAGGTGGTGAATTCCAGTTATTCAACAACCGTGTGAACCTGGACTTTACTTATTATTCACAAACGACCACCGACCAGGTGATCACTGTAAAGATCCCCAACTCCACAGGATACAACAACCTTCGTTTGAACGTGGGTAAATCCAGGAACTGGGGATATGAAACTGACCTGAAAGTGCAAATTATCCGTAACACGAATTTCAATTGGGATTTCAGTGTTCGCTATTCCAATAACGACAACAAGGTTATCGACCTGTATCCTGGTGTTAACGACTTCCTGTTGAGCGGGTACTCTTATGCTGGATCTTATGTAATTAATAAAGAAGCATTCCCATCTATCAAGGCAATTTCTTATGTACGTGACCCGGCCTCAAACAGGGTTGTTGTAAGTAAGACCACAGGTTATCCTTCACAAGGACCATTGAAAAACCTGGGCCGTGCTTTACCCAAACACATTCTTGGTTGGGGAACCAAAGCAGGGTATAAGGATTTCACCCTGGCTGTAAACTTTGAATACCGTGGTGGTAATGTTATTTACAGTGATCTGGGTCGTCAGATGACCTTTACTGGTTCCGGTGGCTGGACAGAAGATCGTGCACCCCATGTATTCCCCAATTCAGCTTACGATGATGGTACGGGCAAGTTTGTTCCAAATACCAACGTAAATGTTGCTGAGGCTGAATATTCTCTGTGGGTAGACTACTACCGTCTTATTGCTGAGAATTTCACCGTTCCAGGCTGGTTCATTAAGCTGAGGGATATCAACCTGTCTTATAACTTCCCTACTTCGTTCATTGCCAAAACAAAGGTATTTGCCGGAGCCAGCATCTCATTATATGGTCGTAACCTGATTACTATTGTAGATTCCAAGAACGATTTTACAGATCCTGAGTACAGCTTTACAACAGGTAATGGTTTAGGTATCAATAATACCAGCCAAACACCTCCTGTTCGTCAATATGGTATCAACGTAAACCTGACTTTTAAATAACTGCTAAATACAAAGTAATCATGAAACTACGTCAATCAATATTACCCATTCTTTGTATTGCTGTTGCATTGAGTGGATGCCAGAAGAAATGGTTGGATATTAATACCAACCCTAATCAGCTGCCTACATCTACAGCGGATTTTGTATTCACGGCGGCGGCTAATCGTACTGCTGCTGTACTTGACCCGAATGAACTTGGTTCTTATTGGAGTGGTCAGATGACACAGTCCAGTACCTATATCATCAGCCCATCTCAATTTCAGTATATCTTTAATAATACCAACTTCAACTTTTGGGATACCTGGTATGATATTCTAAAAGATTACCAGTACGTTATTGACACGGCCGATGACCATGCGCAGCCACAACCTTATATGAAAGGGCCGGCCAAAATAATGAAGGCTTACATCATGCACCAACTGGTAGATGTATATGGTAATGTGCCTTATTCCGATGCCTTGAAGGGCACAGGAAGCCTGGCTCCCAAGTTTGATGATCAAAAGACCATTTATGAAGACCTGATCAAATTGCTGGATGGGGCCATTGCTGATCTGAAAGCAAATGTTTTCGCAGCACCGGGTGTGAATGCTGATATTATTTTCAAAGGAAATGTCACTAACTGGACCCGTTTTGCCAACAGTCTCAAATTGCGTTTACTGATCAGACAAAGTAAAATAGCTGGCCGAGATGGTTATATTACTGCCGAGATCAACAAGGCTGTAGCTGTAGCAGAAGGGTTCCTGGCTAGCGGTCAGGATGTAACGAGCAATCCCGGATATATTGCCAGCGATGGAAAGACCAATCCTTTCTATGATCGCTGGGGATACCAGGCCAATAACGCTGTTCGTCCATTAGGTCGGTATCCTCGTCCTACTGTATTCCTTTTCGACGTATTAAAAGCTTCCAATGACACTTTCCGCCTTAAACGTCTGTTCTATGCAGCAGGAGGGGAGAATCAAAGCAACCCGGGTGTAAGTGCAAAAGGAGATACCTTGAAACATTATGTGCCGGTTCCTTTCGGTGCGAGTTCAGGCTATCTTGCTCAGAATTCTTCTTACATTGGACCAGCTCAGATCGTAAGGGGTGTATTTAATAAGCCCATGGTATTGTTTACTGCAGCTGAAAGCTTCTTCCTGCTGGCCGAAGCGAAACAACGGTATGGTGCTGGTGTAAACCTGCCATTGACTGCACAGGCTTATTATGAGCAAGGCGTTAAAGAATCTTTCCGTCTGACCGGTACCGATGCGGCAGCTGCTACCACTTTACTTTCCAGTGGTAAAGACCTGGCCGATTGGACTACTTCCACGGATAAGTTACAAGCCATCTGGATGCAAAAATGGTTGGCATTGGTGCACTATGGTGGTTTGGAAGCCTGGAGCGAATACCGCCGTACGAATTTCCCTGTAACACCCAATTCCGCTTCTGCAGCTGTTGGTCAGAAAAGGCCTTCCCGTATTTTCTATCCGCAAACAGAAGAGTCTAGCAACGAGGCCAATGTAAAGGCCCAGGGTGCTATCAGTGCATTTGATACAAAGATCTTCTGGGATGTTGATTAAACTCCTGGTACAGTAAATAACAAAAACAGGCTGATCTCAGTAATGAGGTCAGCCTGTTTTGTTTGCTTTGGCTGCCACCACAAACTATCCTACTTTTACAGCCTAATTTTATAGGCAATGGATAATGCAAATCAGCAACCGAACCAACTTAATATAGAGATCAGCGAAGAAATAGCCGAAGGGGTGTATGCAAACCTGGCCATCATAACGCACTCACACGCAGAATTTGTGATCGATTTTGTAAACGTAATGCCCGGCACCCCCAAAAGCAGGGTAAAATCACGCATTATCCTTACTCCCCAGCATGCCAAGCGGTTTATGAAAGCCCTCACTGAGAATGTGAATCGTTTTGAATCCCTCAATGGTAAGATACAGGACCTGGAAGAAGTACAGCTTCCCCTGAATTTTGGTGGTCCCAGTGCGCAAGCCTAAGGAGTAGGGTTGGCCCCTGCATCATAAATTCATGGCGTCTGCAAAACTATAATACCCCTCTTCGCTCACAATAATATGGTCCAGCACTTTAATGTCGAATAACAGGGCGGCCTGTTTGATCTTTTGGGTGAGTAACTGGTCTGCTGCACTGGGTTGCAGGTTGCCGGAGGGATGGTTATGGCATAATATCAGGTTGACGGCATTTTCTAACAGCGCTTGCTTGATAATCAGCCGGGGATCTACAATGGTGCTGGTAATTCCACCCTCGCTTACAATATGAAAATGACTGATCCTGTTTGACTGGCTGAGGTATATTACGGCAAAGACCTCGGAAGGACGATCTCTCAAAAGGGTGCGCAGGTATTGGGCTACATCCTGGCTGTTGGTAACGACCGATCCATCAAATGCTTCCAGGGCATGGCGCCGGCGCCCCAGTTCCAGGGCGGCGACAATCGACACAGCCTTGGTCATGCCTATGCCTTTTACGCTCATTAACTCCTTGACTGTCAACTTGAATAGCACATTCAGATCGTTGTTGCTAAACCTCATAATGTCCTGGGCCAGGTCTACGGCCGACTTTCCTTTGACCCCATATTGGATCAGGATGGCCAATAATTCCGAATTGCTCAGGGTATTGGGACTTTTGCTAAGTAGTTTTTCCCTGGGCCGGTCGTCTTCTGCCCACTTTTTAATAGGGTAATTCTTCGCTTGCATGTATTAAAAGATTCTGTTAATTTTCAGCCTTGTAATAGTATCCACAGTAGGTAATAAGCTTATCTTTCTGTCGTTACTGTTAAAGAAAATCCAATCCTTTTTAGAAACTCGTTAATCCACATCCCCATGAAACGGAAAACTACTTTTTTAGCAATTGGTGGCTATCAGCCTTTTCTATTCTGCATAGGCATGTATTGTGTGGCGCTTTGCTTCTCCATTTTCATTTGCTCGGCCATCTTTCATGTACTGAATCCCAAAACCTCTATTGTGCGTAAAAGTGAAGTTGCTGCCCAAACTGCGGCTCCGGCCAGTACGGGTAAGCAGGTTTTGCTCACAGTTACCAAATAATCCCTGTTATTATTCTTTTATGACCATTGCCGGTGTTCCGACACTGGTGAAAACGATATCCTGATGCGGCTGGCAAGCTTTGTGCGGCTGTAACAGGATATCTTTTTTTAATTCATGAAATAGGGAAAATTTCCTCAACAGTAACTATTAAATCCCTTTCCTTCGCTTTATCTTCGCCGCATATTTACGTGGTATGCAAATGTCTGTCAAGGTCTTCTCCGGCACAGGATCACAATACCTGGCCGAAAAAATAGCCCGAAAATACGGGATTACATTAGGAAAAATTACAATTTCAAGGTTCAGTGATGGGGAAATCCAGCCTGTTTTCCAGGAAAGTATCCGGGGCGACATGGTTTTCCTGATCCAGAGCACTTTTGCTCCTGCTGAGAACCTGTTGGAATTGTTATTAATGATCGATGCCGCACGCCGCGCATCTGCCTATAAAGTGGTGGCGGTGATTCCCTACTACGGGTATGCCCGGCAGGACCGGAAAGACAAGCCCCGTGTAGCCATTGGTTCGAAAATGATTGCCAATATGTTGGTGGCTGCCGGCGCCGATAGGGTGATTACCATGGACTTACACGCTCCACAGATCCAGGGTTACTTTGATATACCGGTGGATCACCTGGATAGCTCGGCCATTTTTATACCTTATATACAGCAACTTCAGCTGGAAAACCTTACCTTCGCGGCCCCCGACGTGGGAAGTGCCAACAGGATACGGGAAATTGCCACTTATTTCAATGCAGAAATGGTGATTTGTGACAAGCACCGTAAACGGGCCAATGAGATCGCAAGCATGGTGGTGATCGGGGATGTTACAGACCGGGATGTAGTGTTGATCGATGATATCTGTGATACGGGTGGTACCCTTGCCAAAGCCGCGGGGTTATTGAAAGATAAAGGCGCCCGTAGTGTAAGAGCCTTGTGTACGCATCCGGTTTTAAGTGGTAATGCTTATTCAAACATCGAGAACAGTGTGCTGGAAGAATTGGTCGTGTGTGATACGATCCCGTTGAAGCAGAAGATCTCGAAGATCAAGTTGCTGAGTGTAGCGGAACTGTTTGCTGTAGCCATTCGCAATGCCTACGAAAACAGGAGTATCACCGGGTTGTTCATTCACAGCCAGATGAGGAACAAATAAGCTGCGGCTTAGCATCAAAAAAGGAAATTCTTAAATTAAATACAAATGAAATCAATTACAATTGAAGGCCAACTGAGGACCGGAACCGGGAAGAAAGCCGCCCGCCAACTCCGCTCTCAGGGTCAGGTACCCAGTGTAATTTACGGCGGTACACAGGAAATCAACTTTTCTGCTCCTGTGTTGGCTTTCAAATCGCTCGTGTACACAGCTGAGTTCGTATTAGCGGATATTAAAGTAGGCGACAAAACCTACCAGTGTATCCTGAAAGATCTGCAATTTGATACAGTTACAGATCAACTCGCACACATCGACTTCCTGGAACTGGTACAGGACAAACCTGTTATTGCTACCATTCCTTTGAAGTTTACTGGTTCTTCTGCTGGTGTAAAAGCTGGTGGTAAGCTGATCACAAAGATCAAATCTTTGAAGATCAAAACACTCCCCAGGTTCCTGAAGGAGAATATCGAAGTAGATCTTACTACATTGGAACTCAATGGCAACGTAAGGGTTGAAGACGTGAAGATCGAGCATTATGAAATACTCAACTCTCCCCGTATTCCTATTGCTTCTGTGGTAATGACGCGTCAGTTGAAACAAGAAGAAGCTACTGCTCCTGCTGCTGGTGCCAAGGCTAGCGCCGCCAAGCCTGCTGCCGCTGCTGCTGCGAAACCCGCTGCTGCTGCTGCAAAACCGGCTGCAAAGAAATAATAATAGATTTTTTGTCTATATTAGCAAAGCCCGGTATCTCATCCGGGCTTTTTTTTATCTTTCCGATATTGTATGAATACTACTTTGTAAGTATAGGCCGTACAGCTTATTTTAATTACTTTTTCCATGTCAAAATTCCTGGTCGTCGGTTTGGGAAACATAGGAACTGATTACGTGGGTACCCGTCATAATATCGGGTTCGATGTTGTTGATGCCCTTGCCCGGAAACACGGCAGTTTTTTCAGGGTTGACCGGTTGGCTGAAGTAGCTGAAGCGAAATGGAAAGGCAGGCAATTGATAATTGTCAAACCGACTACTTATATGAACCTCAGTGGTAAAGCGGTCAAATATTGGATGGATAAAGAGAAGGTTCAATTGGATAATGTATTGGTCATTTTAGACGATCTGGCATTGACTTTAGCCAAATTACGCTTACGTGGTTCGGGTAGTGATGCTGGTCATAATGGCCTGAAAAGTATACAGGAGACCCTTTTAACGGACAAATATCCGCGGCTGCGTTTTGGTATCGGAAATAATTTTCCCAAAGGGCGGCAAGTGGATTTTGTATTGGGACGGTGGGATGATCTTGAGTTACCCGTCGTGAAACAAAAGGTTGAGAAATGCGTTGAGATCATTGAAAGCTTTACCACTATTGGTATCGAAAGGACTATGAATGAAGCGAATAAATTGGAGTTTCCACTATGATTTGTTAATTTCAATCTTTATTTTCGCCAATAATATCCCACCGGGTATTAAATTTTAGTATCTGATATTCCTGTGTACCTGTACCCCCTGCCTTTCCAGGCTATGAAACTTGAAAACAATTATCTCAGTTAAACCCTTTGTTGAGTATGAAAATTTTCTGTGTAGGCCGTAATTATGTGGCTCACGCAAAAGAATTGGGTAATGAGGTTCCTGACGAACCCATCATTTTTATGAAACCCAAGAGTGCTTTATTGCAGGCACACACGCCATTTTATTATCCCGAGTTCACCAACGAATTGCATTATGAATGTGAATTGGTATTGCGTATTTCCAAAAATGGAAAATACATCCAGGACCGGTTTGCAAGCAAATATTATGATGCAGTAACCGTTGGTATTGACTTTACCGCACGGGATATTCAGAATGAATTGAAAGAAAAAGGACTTCCCTGGGAAA
>CBIHOV010000019.1:0-153511 GCA_966211765.1 uncultured Paraflavitalea sp. | reverse complement strand
CACCAGCTTGGTATGTTGCATGGTGCCATCCTGCGCCCATACCTGCAGCAGGTATACGCCCGATGTCATAAAGCTATTCAGCGGAAGCTGGATCATCGTGGCCTGCGACTGTTTAAAGTCCTTCCGCAGGATCACCTTCCCTGTCATGGATACCAGCACCACCCTTTGTACAGGCAGGCTGCTGTTGATGTTCACATACTGATTAACAGGGTTGGGGTATACCATCAGGGAAGCATTGGAAGCACATTTTAAAGTGGCCGATACCATCGGACTATAAAGGGTCTTTCCATTGATGTCTACCAGTTTCAACCGGTAGATCCACCTGCCATTACCCGCATTGGCATCATCATACAGATAGGTCTCCACTGATGGCTCATAGCTGATGGTTCTCAGTGCTGTAAAACTGGCGCCATTGCTACTTCTTTCTACCACAAAATGAGCAAAGTTTTCTGCCGACTGCACTTTCCACTTTAAAGCAACACCACAAGACTTTGAGCTAGCTATAAAAGACGCAAGCGTTATGGGCAATGTGCTCAGGTGCTGGGTAACATTGAGCCTTGCTTGTGCCGATGAGGTACAGCCACTTCCATCCGTCACCGCCAGCGAATAGGTGGTAGTGCCTATTCCACCGGGAATACCGGTCGCATTGGCGATATAGGGATTATTCACCTGGTTGGCCGGTGTCCAGTTATAAGTATAGGTTCCGGCGCCCGGGTTGATCTGCGGATTGAAAGGCTGGGAAGTATTACCCACCTCTATCGTTACATCGGGCACAGTAACTGTTGGAGCAAGTCCCGGATTAACACCCACTACGGCCATTGAGGTAGCAAAGCAGCCATTCAGGTCATTGGCCGTTAAAGTATAAGCCCTGGTACTGGTAACACTATTCACCAGGGTACTGGCGGCATAAGGATTGGATAGTCCTGTTGCCGGCGTCCACTCGTAACTGATATTGGGTTGCGCCACTACGCCGATAGCTGCCGCCGCACTGTTACACACTGTTTGGGGAGCTATGGCCGGAAGGGTGAGCTGACGGACCATGATGGTTACGCTGGACGTACTGATACATCCACTGATATCCTGGCTGATGGTAAATACAAATGATTTATTCGCATCACCGGCTGCGGGGGTAAATACAGGCGCCGCAGCATTGACATTACTCAGGGTACCTGCAATGGCCGGAGCAACAGACCAGGTAATGGTACCACTATTGGAAGCATCGCCCAATGTGGTTGTACTTCCTACACACACAAATTGATTGGGTCCCGCAATCGGTGCAGCTATAGTAGAGCTTACCGTTTTGCTGGCAGATGCTGAACATCCGGCCGCATCGGTAGCCCGCAATGTATAGATCATGGGCGCCACAGGATTGGCTTTCACCGTGGTACTGAGCGCAGCAGGGTTGCTGACCTGCAGGGCCGGTGACCAGGAATAAGTGCTGGCGCCGGTGACCGTTACGCCCGTGCTTAGGTTGTATAGAGCACCTGATGGACAAATGGCATCATTACTCATCGTAATGACAGGTGCATTAACGGTTACGGTCACTGAACCCGATTTGGTACACAAGGGTGTGCCCAGCACATCATAGTAAGTAACTACCAGGGTATAGATCTGTGAGGCAGCCGGATTGGCCACAGGCTGTGCCACTGTAGTACTGCTGAGCCCTGTAGCCGGCGACCAGCTATAGGTTACCCCTTTAATGCCTGGGTTGCCAATAACCACTTCATCACCTGCACAGATCGTTTTGTTGGCTATAGCAGGCAGGGTGGTACTATTGTCTACCGTGATCTGCACCGTGGAATCTTTGCTGCAACCTGTTTCTGTATCGGTTACAGTAAGGGTAAAATCCTGGGAGGTAGCTATTAATACTTTGGGCTCTGCTGAGGTATTGGTGGTGCCGTTCTGGTAGCTGGCCACGGCGGGTACCCATGAATAGGTATAGCCGGCACGTGCAGGTGAACCCAGCTGGATCACAGCATTGCCACAAATGGTCCAGGCACTGCCCGGATCGATCACAATGGGCTTGATGGTCACGACTGCCGTATCTCTTGTTATACAACCACTCACAATATCGCTTACCACCACAGCATAAGAACTGGTAATAGACGGTGATACGGATGGGTTGGCCAGGTTTTTATTAGCGGCCGACACGCCGGTCCACACATAACTATATCCTGCTACGGGCGCCTGGCCGATAGATACGGCGCCGGAAGCGCAAATAGCATGGTCCTGCGCAGTGAATACCGGCAAGGTCCAGCCGGGGGTATTGATATGGATTGTTTCGGAGCAGGAAACGGAAGGATTGTCCACACTCGTAATGGTGAGGGTAACGTCCCGCTCTATATTATCGGTCAGGTTAACGCTGACGCCTGCGGTAGCAGACAGACCTCCTGCCGGTGAGGATGACCAGGAATAGGTCCATTCTGAAGCCAGGAGTGTAGCTGGTTTGGCCCTTAAAGTAACTGCACCCAAAGCAGTATTTGCACAACCCTGATCGGCCACTACTTCAATAGCTACAATGGGACATCCCGCGCCTGCTGAACATTCGGGCACTACTACTTCATCGATACAACTTACGCCCAGGTAAGAAGCGGTGATCCTATACGTTGTACTGCTACCCACAGAGGCCGATACGGTGGTAGTGGCGGTATTGGTGGCGCCGGTAATGGCACCAGGCCCCGATATCTTTTCCCATAAGAATACTTTACCACTCACGCCCGGCATCTTATCGGGTGTACCTACCGTACGTGGACCACACAGGTCTTTTCCAGCATTCACTTCCAGTACTGAAACAGTAGTGGCATCTGTAAAAGAACAGCCATTTTGTACAGCAGTAAGTGTGTAGGTAAATGAGTTGGGTTGCGGCAATTCGGAGCCTGCATTGAAAGTTACCGTACTGCCTGTAGCACTGCTGAGGTAATTGGCCGGTGACCATGTATAAGTAAACCCAGCTTCTGCTGTAGTACCCAGGCTTAGTGTACCGCCTTTACAAACCGCTTTGTCATCGCCCGCAAAATTGGCGGTTAGCGGAGCAGCCACTACATTGACGATCACCTGATCGGTAGTAGTGCAGGTACCGCCGCCTGACACCGGTATGGTCATTGATACAGTATAAGTGGTGGTGGACGCCGGTGTGGCCAAAGGTTGTGCCGCAGTGGCATTATCCAGCCCCGTTGCCGGGCTCCAGGAATACGTAACCCCTGCCAGCCCTGCTGGTGGCGCTGTTCCTATGCGTACCGGGTTGCCGGCACAACTGCTGATGGTAGCAGGGCCTGCATCGGCTGCATAAGCATTCACGATCACCTGGCCTGCTTGTTTACAGCCATTATTATCGGTTACCGTTACCGTGTACACGCTGTTGGTAGTTGGAGTGGCCGTAGCTGTTGCGGCAGTGCTCGTCAATCCATTGTCCCAGGAATAGCTGTAAGGCGCCGCGCCGCCTGTTACGTTCACCGTTATATCTACCGGTGTACCCACGCAGGTATTAAAGATACCAGCTGTTATTTCCGGAGAAACATCACTGCCGATGAGAACGGCCACTACGGCCGAAGTGCTCACAGGGGCATCACCACATCCCAAAGCTGGCAATACCAACCGGCGATAATACTTACTGGTGGTAAGAGCGGGCGGTGAATAATCTTTTTGTGTTCCCAGGCCGCTTATATTGGTCCAGGGGCCGGTGGGCGCATCAGCTACCTGCCATTGATACCGGGCCACTATTTCCATTTGCTGGATGGGTGCGCCATTCCGGTACAGGATGGGCATATTGGAGGAAGCGAAGGCTACTTTATTGCCGGTAAGCGTTTGTGTAAAGCCGCCTGCGCACACCGTTTGTGTCAGCGGGGCCACATTATTATCAGTGGGCATGGACGGACATATGGTAAAAGCTGCCCAGAAAATATCTGCCCCGTTAAGTGCTCCGATAAAGGGTTTTGTAACAGGAATATGCAGCGCGGCCGTGCTGTTATGTCCGCCACTAACATATAAGTTTCCGTTGGCCACTGCCATATTGGAAAGCGCAGTCGTAAGATTTCCGGTAGTCCGGAAAGTGCCATAGATCAATTTCCCATCGGACCCAAAGACGGCAATATAATTGCCGCCCTGCAACAATTTGGTGGAGCCATCCGTAGTGACAGGGGCTCCGGCATTATTACCCGGCGTCATGGTATAAACTTTTCCGTTCTCTATCACCATATCAATTCCAGAGGTACTGGTCACAATGCGCTGCCCGGCAAACCTTGTTGCATATACAGTCTGCCCATTGGCAGCATTCAATTTGATCAGGTAACTGCCCCCGGTGCTGCCATCTGTAACATTTACGGCAGGTACGCCGTTAAAATTAGAGCTCATCAGGTACAGCGCTCCATCCTTCAATTGCATACAGGGAAGATCGGCCGAAGTCGTCACCCCTGCCTGGTTACTGCTGTACAATACAGTACCGTTGCTATTGAATTTGGTGATCACCTGTATCTGCCCGGAACCGGTAAAAGCAGATCCGTCTGTGACCGGGTAGTTGCCGGAATTGCTATACCCTGAAAGATATACCTCTCCGCTTTTTATAGCCACCACCGGTTTCAATTCGTTGGCCGTACCACCATATACCAGGCTGAATATTTTATTGCCATTGGCATCCAGCTTCACCACACCATAATCATAAGCTCCCTGTACCACACTGCCATTGGTCACGTTAAAATTATGGGTGCTGCTCACAACCACCCCAAGCGCAGTGGCCCCATTTTCTACTGCCAGTGAGACCTGTTCGGTATTGGTGGCGGCGGTAGCTACGCTACCTGTGTAAGTACTGAATACGATGTTGCCGGCCGCATCCAATCGTTGGATCACGTGGTCATAACCTGTCGTAAAAGCAGGACCTGTAGTGACCGGTATATCGGCCGAAGTAGTGGTATAAGTAATAAATACGGCGCCATTCTCCAATTTCAGGTCCAGGCCTGTACTTTCGGCACCGCTGCCACCCAGGTAGGCCGTATTTAGAACGGTCCCGCTGGCGGCATCCACACGGGCATACACGATATCTGATCCTCCGCCCCCCGCTACTGAACCATTGGTCACTGACATATCAGTAGCTGTACCGGAGCCAAGCAGGTAAAGCATGCCATTCTCCAATACCATCCCGGTAAAGTCTGAATTGCCGGTACCCGTAGCGCTGTAGGGCAGGTAACGGGACCATACCGTATTACCGTCGGGGGCCAGTTTTACCAATACACTTTTCCGCCCGGCGCCAGTAGGCACAGGAGCAATGGTGGTGGGAAAGGCGTTGCCGGTAACACTTGCCAGCAAATACGTATTACCGCTGTTGTCGGCAACCAGCTCGCGCGTGCCATCGTTGCCGCTAACACCATAGATCTGGCTGGCCCGCACATAACCCTGGGCATAGGATGACATAAATAAAGGAAAAAGGAAACAAGTAAATAAGAAGAGCAACAGCATTTTTCTAACAGAAAATAAATGCAGGAGGGGGTAGCTTTTTTTCATAAGCGTGGACCTGAGGTTTTTAATAGGTTAAAATTCGATTAAGTTTTATTCGTGCTATGCTGGTCAGATGCTTAACTACAAACTGATCTATTGTCAGGTATGCCATTGCATTTCCCTGATCAATAAAAGGAAGCAATTAAATACAATTATCTATTGGCTTTTGTAGCTTTTCAGCTACAAAGGCCAGGGGGATCACTTAGTACGCAGTAAATGACGATCTTGCAGTGTCAAATTTTTTCGTTGAAAACGGATGTCAGAGTTTATCCCGCTCCGCGGGAATCAGGCTGACAAATTGTGACTTACCTTATCACTTAAAGCGTTGTTGATTGGACAAAACGAGGATATTGATCGCAGATGATCATTTTACCGTGAGGCTGGGATTAGAAATGCTGGTAAAAGATATAACCGGAGAAGCATGCACCATTGACCAATCTTCCGCAGGTGAGGACGTGGTGCAACGGTTACAGGCCAATTCCTACGACATGTTGATGCTGGATATGAACATGCCTGAACCCAGCGGGCTACAATTGTTGGAAAAAGCGTTGGAGATGCAGCCTTTACTGAAAATACTGGTGGTAAGTGTAAACCCGGAAGATTTCTTTGCCACCAAATGTCTTCAACTGGGTGCTTATGGATTTGTAAGCAAAAATGCCCCGGATGATGAGTTGAAGAAAGCCATCAGGAGTATCATAGCAGGCCAGCCTTATCTTGCTGCCGCACAAAAGAACAAGATCGTTGCATCTTACCTGCAGGACGGTCACGAACTGAATCCTTTTCAATCCCTCTCTGCCCGGGAACTGGATGTTGCCATGCTCTTGCTGAAAGGCATGGGCGTATTAGAAATAGCCAACGCTTTATTCGTCACCGCTTCTACCGCCAGCACTTTTAAAGGAAGGGTGTTCAAAAAGCTTAACATCAATTCCCTGCTGGAACTGGACCGGTTGGCCCGTCTTCATGGAGTGATCAATGATGATTCAATCCAACATTAAACGTGGTTCCTTTCCCCTGCTCCGTTTCTATAGATAGTGTACCACCAATTTTCTCCAGCAGGCTCATTACGATCGTGCTGCCGTTACGCGTAGCCCCTGATTGTTTGTGCTCATCATGGAATGCCTGTACCATGGCCGGGCTAAGGCCGGTACCTGTATCAGTTACTGACAGCACCACTTTGTCTGGATGTGTTTTTGCGCTCAGCGTAATGGTCCCATTGTGGGTGTTTTTATTGGCATTATCTACAAGGTTCCGGATAATAGCAGCCAGGATATTCCTGTCGGTATGCAATACGAGGTTGGCCGGTATGATCTCCAACTGATTATTGTGGATGGTAGCAATGTCCGTATACAACTCTTCCAGGTCTTCAAAGAATACCTGCAGGGAGAAATGATCCATGGACACTTTAAAATCCTGGTGCTGACTGGCTGCCCAGGTAAAGAACTGTTCTGTAAAGTCGTTGAGCGAGCCTGTGCTGCTCCTGAGCAGTGAAAGATTATGCGTTATTTCTTCAGCAGGCATGGTATCATGCTTTTTTACCAACCGGTTGCTGATGGTATGCAGGAAGCGTATGGGCGAGCGCAGGTCATGCAATACCATCGTAGTGACCTTATCTTTCATCTGGTTGCTTTCCACCAAAGCCTGTTCCGATCTTTTTAATTGTTCTACTGTTTTACTGAGGTCAGCTGTTTGTGTAGTGACAATTTCCTGCAAGGCTTTGTTCCTTTCCTTTAATATCCGGGTGCGTATCCAGATCAGCAGGAATAGTACGCCACATAAGATAAAAAACACCAGGCAATAGAACCACCAGGTATTGTAAAACCAGGGCTTTACGGTAACCGGTATGGTCAACGAGGCATAATCGTTGATGCCCTGGCCTGTTAGTTTCTGCACCACCAGCGAATAGCTGCCGGCAGGCATGCGGGTGAACAGGATCTCGCCATTTTCAGGTACCGGCTGCCAATCCTTCTCCAATCCTTCCAGCCTGTATACCAATTGCAAATTCTCTTTGTTACCGAAGTAGGGACTGTTAACAGCAATAGTCAATCTTCCATAATCGGGGTTTAATACCAACCCCTCTTCACCGGGAATACCAATGACCGTATTATTGATCCTTATTTCATCAGCAAATATTTTATTACCGGGTAGTACCGGCAGCATGCTGTGCGGATAAAACTGTACCAGCCCTTCAATAGAAGGTAATGACAATAAACTATCCTTCAACCACAGGTAACCGGGCGTACAGCCGCCATTGAATTCGTTGGTGCGAAGATTGTCGGTCACTGAATAAGCATAATAATACACTTCTTTCACCGTACCGTTTGCATAGGCCAGCAGCGCTTCTTTCTTTACTTTATACAGTCCATTGTTGGTAGGCAGCCAAAAATTGCCCCGCCCATCATCCACAAAAGCATGTATCATTTCAAGGGCTTTGAAAGGATGGACCGGCAAAGGATGTATTTTGCCCTTATCATATAAGAAAAAGCCCTTGCCGAAAGTAGATATCCATACCCGGCCATTCGCTTCCGGATACACACTCCGGATGTACAGGGAGTCCAATACTGAATGATAAATGCTGTTATGGACAAAGTCATACCATTTTACCCCTGCCTGTGTAGCTACCAGGAAGGAGTCTTTGCCTGTTTGCAGGGTGCTCATGATCACGTTCTCACCAGGCAGCTTTTTGAGTGATGCCAAACTATCGTTGACCAATTTACCCATCGCATGTGTGGTGCTCAGGATAATAACAGTACTATCCGTTTTATCGCGGTAAAGTGATGAGGGACGGCTGTCAAGGTCCATTAGCTTCCGGCTCTCGCGGGTGGCCATATCAAACCGGTACAAACGGGGATCATTGCCATAGTACAATTGCTGTTGAGGGCTCATGTATAAGGTAGCGCCAACATACTTATTCAAAGGCAATTTTTCTATAGGGCGGCCTTTTTGATACAAATATTGCTGGCATACAATATCTCCCTCCTTCGTGGTTACCTGGCTGTAGACCCCATCATCAATGGCCTCCGAAGGTTTGTTGAGATAGGAAAAATCACTGATGGAAACAACATACAGACCGGACACCAATGAACCGATATAATATTTTCGTTGTGCTGCATGGTAATATACCAGGCTAAGCACAGGAATGTCGATATTTTCCAGCAATACTTTACTATCTACCTCGTCCTTTTCATTCGTATGGATACCATACAGTGTATTGTCTGCATAAATATAACTTTGGTTGCGGTATGAAAAGAAATGGAACTTACCTGTTTGATAAGCCCTGCTTTGTTGGAGCGGCCCCCTGATCTTTATAATTTGCCTTTGCAGCAGGCCATTTTTCCATGCCTTTACACACCCATTCTTTTCCAATACCAGAAAAAGGTTACCGACGGCCAGGCGCTTCAATCCTTCGTCTGTATCCAGCGTATCGATGGGGATAAGTGCCTTGTTGCGTAAATAGTACAAGGTATCCTCCTCAATACAATAGATACCACCTTCCTGCAGATTGAAGGAAGGATAAGCCGATCTGTCGGACCCCGAAGCCCTGTTGATCTTTTCCATGGCCCATTTCATCATAATGGGCGATTGGGTGGCATAGCCACTGATCGTGGGCATCCATATAAAGGGATCTTTCTCTAATCGGGGATAAGGCGCTGCACCGGGGCTATTGGCCTCAATCAGTAAATGCTCCATCTTATCCGACCGGATATATACCTTTCCCGCTGTATCAATGGTGGAAAGCCGGATGCGGTCTGAATGGAACCCAGGTATATTGCCGGAATTAAATACTTTGAACCGTTTTCCATCAAAGCGCACCACCCCCATTTCAGTGCCCAGCCAACAGTAACCCCATTGGTCAAAGCTTAGGGTGGTAATGCTATTCTGGGGAAGTCCGTGGTCGGTAGTGTAATGAACAATGCTGTAGGGTTGATTTTGCGCGAAAAGTGTAGCAGGTAATACAACCAATAAATGGATCAGGAAAAGGAGGGTAGGTTTCATCAGGGTTGGGCAATAGGATAAATTAATGGTATTCTGAGGCCTAATATATTGCACAAAATAATCATAGACAAAATTATTGTCTATATTGACCAGCTAGGATACTGCAGTTTATTTTATTACATTTAGTAATGAACGATTTGCCATTAAATGCCAGCTACTGGGACGAGCGCTATCAGCACCAGGAAACGACCTGGGATATAGGATATGTCTCCACCCCGCTTAAGGAGTATATTGATCAGCTTACCCGCAAGGATAGCTCCATCCTAATCCCGGGATGCGGCAATGGGTATGAAGCAGAATACCTGCTGCAACAGGGATTTACCAATATCACCCTCGCAGATATTTCGCCTCTACTCACGGAAAGACTGGCCGATAAGTTCAAGCGCTACCTCAACCGCCAGCTCCATATCATCACCAGTGATTTCTTTGCGCTGGAAGGCCAATATGATCGCATTATAGAACAAACCTTCTTTTGCGCCTTGTCGCCTTCCCTTCGTGAAGATTATGTGGCGAAGATGCACAGCCTGCTGAAGCCTGGCGGCAAACTGGTAGGTGTGCTGTTTAACCGTGCCTTTGAAGGCGGGCCTCCCTTTGGTGGCAATATACAGGAGTACATGGATCTGTTTGAACCCACCTTCACCCTGCAAACCCTGGCCTCCTGTTACAATTCTATCAAACCAAGAACAGGAGCTGAAGTATTTATCATTGCGCGGAAGGATCAAGCCTAAGAGGTGACACCTCTTTCAACGGCTTGCAGAGGTGACACCTTTCGTCTGCTTCGCAAGGGTAAAGGTGTCACCTCTGTCAAGGAAGAGTGTCACCTCTATCAATCGCATTGTCACACGCCGGGAAACTCTGCCGGATCATGAAAGCTGAAGATGGTGATCTCCGGATGATCCTTCATCAATTGCTTAATAGCTTCCAGTGATTGAATGCGCAGTTCATTGTTATCAGCATTCCGTGCAGCCAGTTGGGCTACGGGGTGATCGTCCGTAACCGTCTCTACCCGGTAGTAATAAGCATCCCCGATATGGAACAACCACCCGTCGCCCGTCTTGATCGCCACCCCACAATGTCCCAGGGAATGCCCCGGTAATGGCACCAACAATATCTCTGTTTCAAAACCAGTCACTACTTTCCTTGCTTCCAGGCCAAACCATTTTTCGCTGCTTGTATCATAAGTATGGATCGTTGGTTCGTGCGCCAGCTGGTGCAGGAGGTAACGTGGATTGCCGCTGTAGAAGTTATCATACTCTTCTTTCCCTACATGCAGTTCCATACCCGGAAAATCTGCCACGGCTCCTATATGGTCACAATCAAGGTGCGTAATGATGCAATGCCTTACATCCTCCGGGCGAAACCCCAGTTGTTCAATTTGCCGGTAAGCGGTTTGCTGCTCATCAAATTGAAATCCTGCCTTCTCTATCATTTGCGTGCCCAGGCGCCCTTCCGGGTCGCGGGTATCCAGCACACCAATGCCCGCATCTATCAGGGTGAGCCCTTGTTTATCTTCCAGCAGGAGACAGTGCCCAATTGCTTTGGCGCCCATGGGCGAATCGATGTCCACACAGTTGAGGTGATATATGTTTTTCATACTTACCTGTTTTAATAGCAGGTAGTACAAAACTAGCAGGCCCACATCAGGCAAAATAGAACGGTAGCGACATTATTGCGGACAGATCAGCAGGCGGGTGGACGGTATACCCGGGTATGCGGTTTCCGGAAAGGCGGTCATGCTTTGTACCGGCACAGGCTTTTGTTGCTGGAGAAGATCTTTGGGCGTATAACCGGAAAACAATTTGAACTCACGGACAAAATGTGATTGATCGGCAAAACCAAGCTCATAACCTATATCGGATAGCTTGCTGAATGATTGACGGTTGATCGCTTGCAGCGCTTGTTGAAACTTCAGTATGCGGATATAAGTTTCGGGAGAAACGCCCATCCGTTGTTTAAACCTTCGCTGGTATTGCCGCTGCGACAGGTTGTACTGGCCAGGCAGGTCTTTGGCATGGACGGAAGATATATGCGAGGCTATTTCGTGAACACTATGTGCGATGATGCGATCATCCTGTTGGTTGCGGACAAGACTTTGCCACAGACAATCGCCCAGCAGCTTTGTTATTTGCAAAGGATCGGCCGTATTCAATAGCTGGTCAGTAATATTAAACCCCGGCAGATCATCCAGTTTGATGAGGGTATTGGTGACCTCACTGGCATCGACGCGGAAGATCTCTTTCCATACATGTGGGCGGAAGTGGATGCCAAAGCAGGAGGTACCCGCTTCCATATAGTTGATACCTGGCGCAGTGGCCTGTCCATAGGCGAATGCAACAGGCAGCTTGTATTCACCTTGCCAGGTAATACCGGAATGTCCATTGTTGTGTTGGAATATGAGTCCCGGAGTGCCATCAGCCAATACCTTATAGCTTTGCTCGTGTGCGGAAGGACCGGCAAACCAAAAGCTCCTGACATATTTGCTCAGGTGTGGTGGCGGCGGTATGATGGTGATGCCCTTCATGGCTGCAAGGTACTTATTCTACCTGGCTATCTCCACTTCCTGACCCTGTAGCAGATCGCTCAGTAGAGTTGGGATTAATCGATCCCCAAATCGTCACCAAATTTCGCTTCCGGTCTTACCTCATGCGGCTCCACACCGGCGATATCTACAACTATATAATTGATCACAGTCTCTACTTCTTTTCTGTTGGTGCCGTTTTCTTTGGCCAGTGTTCCATAATTCAAAACAAGCACTTGTTGCGTAAAGCTCCTGACCGATACTGGTTGAATAACAGTCCGCATGGGGTTAAGCATTTCCGAAGTGAACCAGGTCAACGCAATACCAACAGCAGGGATCAACAAGCACCAGTTACTATAATCGAATAAGAAAATTAATAGTAGCGAGCATCCAAGTCCTCCCAGAATGGTAATGAAAGCAAGATAGTTGAGGAAAGCAGACCAGGGTTTTGCTAATACCAGATCTGGAAACTGAACATTATTGTCTTTGGCAAAACGGGTGTAAACCTCTCTCCTGTTTTGAAGCGGAAATATATCATTCATAGGAGCGTCCGGCCTGAAATCCTGCCGTGAAAACGCAAAGGAATCCATAACAGCTTGCTTAAGCTTATAGAACAGTACCTGCGATTTACAGGCCATACTGTGTTTCCCTTCCAGGTGTTGCCAAACCACCTGATGAAGATCTCCAACAGTTAATATCTTCTCGGCTTCCTGATCTGGAATTTGAATATTGAAAGTCTTTTCTACTCTCATAACAATCTCTACTGAATCAAGTCCCATAAATAAATATTAGGTGAAAGCAGGCGATGGTACATTCTTCAGAAAAGTAATGAATACCAGCCATATGCGCAACAGGACACAAACAAATGATATACAATCTATTGCAGAAAGGCAAAGTAAAAAGATATTGCCGGACCTGCAGTTATACCGTCTCAATGACCGTGCATTCCAACGGCAACACAATCAGGCGCTCTCGACTTACTCCTGGAGTGAATATGTGATGACGTGACTGTACATGAAAAAAGCCATCACATTGGACGGCTTCAATACGATGATATTTATAAATGCGCTTATTTAGTTTTGCACGATCCCTTCAAGTTCTTTTTAGATTTGGCGGCTTTTATGTACTGCACAGTTTCTTCAATGTCCTTTTTGATCTGGGCATTAGTCCGCTTCTCCTGGGTTCCCACCAACCCAACTTCATCCAATCCGTAATATTGCTTTTTATCAGCCACTTAGTTAAATAATTGATGTTTACCAGAATGATATTACCTGTGAGTACTCATTATTATAACAAATAAACGATCAGTTTGTACTAACTGAAGTGCAGAATATTTATCCCTTATTTCATTGTCTCCTCCACAAGGCAAACGTGACCTTAATTTTTATCTGAAATGTGCGGCTCCTGCCCTGCTGCTATCCTTCCTTTACCACCTCCTTCTTTGCCGGACAAAAAGGTTGCAACGCAAGGCTGAATAAGATCACAGCTAAAGCCCCTATCACATTCAACCAAAGGAAGGAAACAATCTTCATAAAGTACACGGTAAGCACCACTACTTCAGCCAGGGCAGCGGCCATGAATACAGCATGCCCTCCTACCCGCTTGAGCCAGAATGCTACGAGGAAGATACCCAGGATTGGTCCATAGAATAAGGAGCCCAGGATGTTCACCGCTTCGATCAGACTATTGCCCAGGTTGTAAGCA
This sequence comes from uncultured Paraflavitalea sp., assembly GCA_966211765.1. Classification (GTDB taxonomy): domain Bacteria; phylum Bacteroidota; class Bacteroidia; order Chitinophagales; family Chitinophagaceae; genus Paraflavitalea. The sequence continues at coordinate 139,809 of CBIHOV010000019.1, read as the reverse complement.
AACTGGGCCATGATAATACATACGATGCCCCACAATAAAGTATACCGTTTGGACCATTTGTATTCCTGCAAAGGTGTAATGGGACGTTTGGTAAGCCGCTTATGATAATCCACCATGGTGGAGGATGCCAGTGAGTTGAGCGCCGGCGCAATACTGCCCCAGGCAGCCAGGAATATGATGGCGATGATGAGCCCCACCAGTCCATTGGGTAAGGTATCGCCCACAAAACGAAGGAAAATATAATTGGTATCATTGCCATCACTGCCGGGATTGGCTTTTTTGATAATGGCTTTCACTGAATCACGCTGCCGCCTGGCAGCCACTTCATGGAGTTGTAATTCTTCGCGGTACCGGTTGATGGCAGTTTCATCATTTACCTTGATCGCTGTTGCCAGTTCACTAAGCGTACCGCGCTTCTCTTCCTGCAATTGCTGGTATTGGGTTTCTGCAGCAATATATTCACCGGCATATTTGCCCGACTTTGCATTCTTCTCTTCGGCCAGGTTGAAATAAGCAGGTGTTTTATGATACTGGTAAAAAGAGAAAATGAAAATACCGATCAGGAGAATGCCAAACTGCAAGGGCACTTTCACGATGCCATTCAGCAACAGCCCCAGTTTGCTTTCTCCATCATTGCGGGCAGTAAGATAGCGGCCTACCTGGCTTTGATCGGTCCCAAAATAACTGAGGGTAAGGAACAAGCCACCGATCAGACCGCTCCAAATATTGAAACGGTCTTTCCAGTCAAAGCCATTTTCTGTAAAGCCGGAAGTGATCACATTCAACTTGCCCGATTTGCCGCTGATGTGCAAAGCTTCACTAATGCCCACGCCTTCGGGCAACATCCTGATAGCCCACCAGGCAGCCGCAAACATGGCCGCATATATTACAATAAACTGCAACTGCTGGGTATAAGCCACGGCTTTGGCGCCACCACTGATGGTATAGACCAGCAGCAGTCCGCCCATGAAGATATTGGTAATGGTAAGGTCCCAGCCCAGCATGCTGTGCAGCACCAGGGCAGGTGCGATGATGCTGATACCGGTCGACAAACTGCGCGACAACATAAAAAGCAGCGAAGTGAGCAACCTTGTTTTGAGGTCAAAACGCTGTTCGAGGAACTCATACGCCGTATATACTTTCAGCCTGCGGAAGATGGGCACAAAGAAGATACATACTACAATCATTGCCAGGGGCAATCCAAAATAGTATTGTACAAAACGCATCCCATCGGTATAGGCCTGGCCAGGCGCCGACAAAAACGTAACGGCACTGGCCTGGGTGCCCATAATGCTGAGCATCACGATCCACCAGGGTGTTTGACGATCATTGAGGAAATATCCATCCAGGTCTTTGGATGCACGGCTCTTATATACTCCATAGAGTATAATGCACAGCAAGGTGACCGCCAGTACGATCCAGTCTAACCGGGAAAAGTTCATGCGTAATGTTTGGTAAACAAGTAAAACAATAGGATCAGCAAGGCCAGGAAACCAATGACCAGCCAGTACCAGTGGCTCCACTTCCTGAATACAGGTACTTTCTCATTTGAAGAAGCTGACATATTGTTTGGCAATCGTTATCGTTTTTTACTGGACAAAATCATGAGTACCATTAATCCCAGGATAGCGCCAATGGCTATTCCGACAGTAGCTTTCTTGATCAGCTTGCCGATAATAAGACCCGCCACAATAGCCACTACCAGGGCTACCTGTCCCTTTGCTCTCGAAGGTGCACTACTCATTTAAAATCCTTTCTTTTTATTCAATGCAATGATATTGGCCAACAACCGGTAAGCGCCCGGAATACCAGCAGGCAGTTCCCGGAAGAACACCAGACCGGTATACACAAACTTACCCTTGCCATAATCCGCAACGATGAGGCTATTGTTCAAAGCCGGCTCACCGGGATCAGCCATCGACAAGGGTGACTTATAGGCTGAATCAAGCTGCTCAGGGAAATAAATACCCCGTTCCTGTATCCAGCCATCAAAATCCTTTTCAGTGATCTTATTAGGATAATTCAGCACCGGATGCTCTGGCAGCAGAAAGCTTACTTTGGCTTTCTCATCCGTAATACGGTTGCGGGAAATATTGAAAGGATAAGGCCCGATACGGCTCTTCACCGTGCTGATCAGGTTATTGGTATTGTACTGGATAATGAGGTTGCCACCGTTTTTCACATAATCCATCAACACATCGTATTTGGCAAACATGAAATCGTGTACATTATAAGCACGTACACCGGTCATTACTGCATCCAGTTGTTTGAGTGCAGCCGCTGTAATGTCTTTTTCTTTTAATACTACTACCTCATAGCCCATTTGCTCCAGTGCAGCTGGTACTTTATCACCGGCGCCTTCAATATAACCGATCCGCTTGCCCAGGGTTTTCAGGTCAATGTTCAACACTTTCACCGCATCCTGGTAGAAATAATGGATCGGAGGAATATGGTCGTATTGAATGCTGGTCATATTGAGCCAGGCGGGTTGCTCCTCCTTGCCGTTCTTCAATTCTACAAAGGCCTGCACATTGTCCTGCTCCAAACCTTTCAGCATACCATTGTTGATGGTGAAATAATAAGGCTTGCTCAACCCCTTAATGATGGAGAAGTTGGTATCGGTTACGATCGAATTATCATTCTTCAGTCTTTTGGAAACCTTTGCCGTATAGTGATCAAATGTTTTATTGGCAGTTACCCGCAGCAGAATATCCTGTGAGGCTTTTTCACCTTTGTGGAAGATCACAATGCCAGGTTCCGTGCTTACGGTAGCGGCAGGCACTACTACCAGGGGCCTGTACAACTCACCCTTTACAGGGTCGGTGAACTTATACTGTACTGGCCGTACAAATGTAAAAGGCACCCCTTCTATCGCTATTTCAAAACTTGCCTGGTAAGAAGGAATACTTTCCGGGCGACCAATAAAGGATTGTTCATTCACCGTGAAAGAGCCTTCACTCATTTTGTGCTCCAGCCAGTAAGGCTGGGTGACAGGCTTGGTAGAAAATACATAGATGGCCCTGGTGATTACCGCGTTGGTATTGGCAGCCAAGGGCTTGTTGAAAGTAGAATCAAAAGCATCCAGGGAAAAACGAACCAGTTGCGCATTGGCGCCCAAACGGTTGTTGATGGCAGCCTGCACACGCATGGTATCACCCTGCACTACAAACTCAGTAGCCGAGGTAACATCCAACCACAAACCACTGCAGCGCTCTACCAGTTGCTGTACTTCCAGCAACTTCTGGTTACGCCAATAACCTTCCGGCAGCGTACGAATATCTTTATACAGGTTCACCAATGCCGGCACAGAACGTTCGGGATGGAGCAGTGAGTAGTTGTTGAGGATATCATCGATCTTTGCATCAACAGGAGCGCCATTTTCTACTGCCGACCAGCTCATATTCACATCATCCATGATATCGGTCTTTGCAGTGGCGCCTTCCACAGGCGTAAAATATTCCCAGGCTACGCCCCTGCTTGCCGGTACACCAAAGCCCTGGCTTTTATGCTGGCTCCTGCTTTCGGCTGCTACTTCACCATATCCTTTTCCCAATACCGCATTGTAACCGCCTACATCTATTTTTAGTTGATCGGCGGCCGTGGTATTGTTGCCACCGAAATTGAAGGTGTTCCATATAATGCGTTTCGCTTTCCAGGGTTTTACACCCAGCTTCAATTGCTCGGGGAAAGCAGCAGGATCGGCCGCGAGGCGGAAGGCCTCATGCGCCACCACAGCCGAGCCGGAGTGATGGCCATGCCCCGCACGTGCATCCTCGGGGAAACGGGTAATGATCACATCAGGCTGAAACCGGCGGATGACCCACACCACATCCGACAATATCTTTTCTTTACCCCAGGTAGCCAGTGCTTCATCGGTGCTTTTGCTGAATCCAAAGTCGAAGGCACGGGAGAAGAATTGCTCTGCCCCGTCAATACGGCGGGCAGCCAGCAGTTCCTGCGTACGGATCAGCCCCAGGTCGATACCCTGTTCATCCCCAATGAGGTTTTGTCCCCCATCACCACGGGTCAGCGACATATAGCCGGTACGGTACAGACGGTCCTTCGACAGGTAGGCCAGTAAACGGGTATTCTCATCATCGGGGTGGGCGGCAATGTAGAGCACAGAACCCAGTACTTTCAGCTTTTTGATCTGCAGGTAAATATCACCAGCAGTATAAGCAGGCGGTGTTTGCGCCGGTAGCGTGAAGGTATTCAGTAAGACCAGTAAAGAAAAGAGAGCTCGTTTGGGGTAAAAAATTCGCATCATGGAACAGCTTGGTTTTACAACGATTGGCCAAAGTAAGCAAAAGCGGGGCAGTATACTGCCCCGTTGGTATAATTTTAACGATTCAACATGCTATTGTCCTACCAGGAACACCGCATTACAGAACAGGAGCTTGCCATTTTCCCAGAAATTCCTGAACAACGGATTATCAGCCAGGTACACCACAGATCCCCTCCCATAATCCTGCACTCCAAATAAGACGCCATCCTTCAGCTTTTCTTTCAGGCGGGCGCCCACAAAACCAGCCACCTGGTTGTCTTTTTTGATGATCCCTACATTCCAGCTGCCATCTTTAAAAAATTCGTATATATTATCATCCTGCTTGAGGGTGTAGTAGAAATTGTCGTATCCAAAGGCCAGGGGGTGCGAATTGTCCAGTTCTACCTTGAAAATAGAGCCAGGATTAAATCCTGGTATAAAGTCACGCTCGCGGTTCTCATAGCGCTTCAGCATACTGTAGTCATCTTTCTTGTCATCCTTCTTATCGTCTTTCTTCTCTTCCTTTTGTTTGATGCCCCATTCGGCCTTTGACAATTGCGCCACCGCACTTTCAATGGCGATGATCTTACCGCCATTGCTTACCCATTCCTTCAGGTTGTCATTCATGGCCTTATCACCAAATAAGCGATAATTGCCATCGGGCAGTATCAATACATCCGTTTGCTTTAATACAGTTCCATTCAGGTCGCTGGTCCATACTATGTTGACAGGATAACCCAGTTCCTTTTCCATAAAATGCCATATTTCACCCATGCCCAGGGAAGATACCCCTTCACCGGCCAGCAGGGTTATTTTAGGCGCATTCATGATGCGCACTTTGCCCGAGCCCAGGTCAAAACCTTTCTCTACATAGCCCGAACCCATGGAATAGCAATGTACATTGGCCAGTGTGGAAGCATCCAACACGATGGTATGCAAAGATTCGCCCAATGCCGCATTGCTGGTGCGGGCAATGAGCAGGGTGCCCCGCTCAAACTGCTCACCTGCTGCTGTAAAAGGCTCTTCCGCAAAACGTACTTTCACTTTCTTCTTCAGCAACTCGGCCAGGAAACGCGCGCTGCTTACGCCATTCCAGCGCACGGCATAGGCCAATGAGGATTTGCCCTGCGGCGGCGCAACAATAGAAAGTTCTTTGGTGGTTGCTGTCACATACGCATTGAGACCATAGGTGGTAAGGCCATATACAAAAGGCATTGACCAGGCAGTAATATCGTAAGTGGCGGAATCGGTTAATTTAGACGTTCTTTCAAACAATACATCAACCAGGTTGGCATTGGGTTGATTGGCATTGATCACAATATCACCCTGCACAACTTTAAAGGCTTCCGATTTGGCCGTAAAATAGTTGAGCCCGGTATAGGTAGCGGCATTGGCATAGCTCCAGTCAATACCATTCCTGTTGAGCAGTTTCTTTAAGCGGGTGAGCTTATCACCTGCATCCGCTTTAATAAGATAGGCTTTGAATTCACCAGGCGGAGAGGTACGGGCCTTGTCATAGTACTTCTTAAACTCCCCCACCAGCTTGCCGGCATTTTGCGAGCTCACTTCAATGGTGGCCATACCGGTGGTAAAATGGTGATACAAGCGATCCCAGAGGGTGAGTGTATCGCCATCTTCATTGATCACGGCTGCACCACCACGGCTGTGGCCACCCTGCTCAAAGGTCATACCAATAGCTCCCCTGTAAATAGGATAAGTATCGCCATAGCTGGGATAGAAAAGATCAAAGCGCTCTTTGGTGAAGAACAGCCAGCCATTCTCATCAAAATATTTCGCATTGTTCTTACCGATCAGCACCTGAAATTCCCGTTGCCAGGAAGTAATGACCTCATGAAAGGGTTCGGCTGCAGGCGCAAAATAATAGGGCTCATTGAATCCCTGCTCATGATAATCTACATGTATTTGTGGCAGCCACTGGTTGTATTTGGCCAGCCTTTGTTGCGATTCTACTTGTGTTTGCCAGGCCCAATCGCGGTTGAGGTCAAAATTATAGTGATTGGAGCGGCCACCGGGCCAGGGCTCACTGTGCTCACGGGTAAAGGGTTGCGGGTTGGGCGTAAGGCCTACCACGCTGTTGAACCAGTTTACATAGCGGTCGCGGCCATCGGGATTGATACAGGGATCAATAATGATCACCGTATTCTTCAACCATTCTTTGGTTTTGGCATTGGCCGGATTGACCAGTTCGTACAAGGTGAGCATGGCTGCTTCGGAAGAAGATGTTTCATTGCCGTGCACATTGTAGCTCAACCATACAATGGCCGGTCCCTTTTCATCAGGCGCGGCTTTGTCGTTGGCTACGCCAGCCAGACGCAGGTTGTTGAGCCTGATCTGTTCCAGGCGCGAAAGGTTGTCGGGTAAAGCGATATACGCCACCAATAAAGGGCGGCCCTCATTGGTACGGCCATATTCTTCCAGCTTCACCATATTGGAAGCGGTAGCGGCTATTTCCTTAAAATAATTGACCACATTGTAATGCGGGGTATAACGGGCGCCAAGCTTGTACCCCAGGAACTGTTCGGGCGATTTTACCTGGGTATAACCAATCATTGCAGCAGAGACTAAGAGCCATAAGGCCAGGGCTTTCTTCATGATATGTACGTATAAGCCATGAAAATAAGGAAGAAAATGCAGAAGACAGAATACAGAATTTAGAATACAGAATAGCTTCCGCACTTTAAAGTTGATGATAAATAGCAGTCAGCAATTTTAAGCATTACGCGCCCATTGACGATTGCTCCCGTTAATTAGCGGGACCGATTCACGAAAAAAGGGCACCCCCGTGTGCGGGATGCCCCTGAGATTTCTCATGTGACTGAAATATAGAGTATACTTAACTACTTCTTAGGAATGGCGCTTTTGATGGTCTTTGCAAGGTCAGCCACATCAATATTGATCCTGGCAAACAGGAAGCGGCCATTGAATCCAAACTGGTTGGCAGTAAACAGGAATCGCCCCCTGTTGGAAGCATCCCTGGACGCATTATAACCTCCTACCGTTTTATTAGCACCAGTGGTAACCGGTGTAGCATAATAAGCAGCAGGATCATTGCGTGCATCAATGAATATCCTGTCCGGATAAATATCAAACAGGTTATTGGCGCCAACCGTGAGGCTAAGACCGCGTGTTACTTTATACGTCACCACCAGGTCGGTAGTCCACTTGGCATCAAAGGTCTGGTCGGTACCAAAACCTACATCGTTGAAGTAAGCTCCGGTAACAGGATTGGCAGAATAAGGATCAATATTGTGAACATACTCAACCTTTCCAAAACGCACAGTACGTGCCATAAAGTTCCATTTGGGCAGGTCATAAATGAAGGTGATATTGATCTTGCTTTTGGGCTGCGCTACTTCAATACGTGATTTTTGCTGACGGTCAAACAAACCGGTACTGAGGTCATTGGCCGGATTGGCATTCGGATTGTTCCAGCTGGGATTTACCTTGGGATCATCAATCACGGAGTTGGTATTCAACCCGCCTACTACTGTATTCTCGTTGAAGTTGGCTGCTACGGATAAATTAGCATTGCCTTTGCCTATCTTGAATCTTTCCGTTACCACCACATCAATGCCCCTGGTCTCTGTATTGATGGCATTGGTCCAGAATTGCAGTGCGTTCACAGAAGCAGGCACATTGTTCTTCTTCATGATCGAGTCTACCAGGTTGTTGCTGCGGGCAAATTGGGTAGACAATACAATTCGGTCATCGATCTTGATAAAGTAAGCGTCTACCGTAAAGGTGAGGTGATTACCGATAGTGCCTACCACGCCTCCGGAAAAACTGAGAGAAGTTTCAGGTTTCAATTCCTTGATGCCAAAAGCATCCCTTACTACGGGGTTATAGTTGTTGGCAGTTAAGGCGGTTGATGGCAATCCACCTACAAACTGGGTGGAAGTATTCTGGAAATAACGCTGGTGCAGGGAAGGTGCGCGGAAACCGGTGCTCACCGAACCGCGTACGGCAAACTCTTTATTGATGTTGTAACGGCCGGTGATCTTACCACTGAGGTTGTCGTAGTCGGCCTCAAATTCTTTGTAACGTTCATAGCGAACAGCACCTCCCAGTATAAAGCTATTTCCTTGTAATTCACCGTCCAGGTATACTGCATAGATATTGCGGTGGGCCTTGGTGGAATCAGAAGGACGGAAACCCGGAAATACCTGTGCACCTGGTACAGCGGGACCACCCGGTGGAGTATATACCAGTGAAGTACCGGGATAGGAAGGAACCGGATCTGGCTGGAATCTTCTTCCATTTACAGAAGTATCCTGCCAGGAATTCAATTCACCTGGGTTGATCTTGTATTGTTCATAGCGATATTCAGCACCAAAGGCAATGTTGAGCGAGTTACCGGCGCCTACGGATAATTGCCTGTTTATATCGAGGTTTACAGTGTTTTGCAGAAAGCCGAGCTTGCCGGCATAGAAGTTTGTTTGTACCAGGTCGGTGGGAGGCAGTGAAGCATTGCCGGTGTTCTTGATATCATAGCTGATCGTATTCTGACCCACTGTATTACTGATATCGAAGTCCCAATTGTTGATCGGGAATTTTACACCGGCGATCAATGATTTATCATCGATCGTAGTATGGATCTGTGGCAGGAAGCCATCGTAATAATAACGTTGCCCATTTGCCAATACCGGTTGCTGGCTCCAGGAGTTGGGGTTGCGGCTAAAACCACTGGCAGCACCTGTACGGTGTGAACCGCCTGCCGTGATATATACTTCTGCCTTTTCATTGATGGTGAATCCCGCATTCAGGAAAGCGCCGAGGTTGTTGGCAGTAGAGTTGCCTGCCACGATATTGTGGCGGTCATATTTGCGTTCGGCCGAAAAGGCATTGTCCTTATCGATCAGCCAGCGATAATAATCCGTAGGATGAACACCTGGCGGCACAGCAGCGCCGGGCGGCAGGGATCCTGCATTGCCATAATAAATGAGGGGAATATTATCGAGCCCGCTGCGGTTGCTGCCATCACGTTTCAGCCACTGACCGCTGAGGTTGATATAAGCGCCATTTTTCCAGGCATACCCTCCGCTGAAATCGATCTGCCTGTTGAGTCCGTCCGTCATACCAACACCGCCCGCATAAGGCATGGTGGTCACATTTTGACCTGCCAGACCGGATATATTGAATCCTTTATAACTTTTCTTCAACACCACGTTGATCACACCGGCAATGGCATCAGAACCATATTGTGCGGCAGCACCATCACGCAATACTTCAATGCGCTCGATGGCGGCTGCAGGAATGGCGTTGAGATCCGTGCCTACTGATCCACGCCCTACCGTACCATTGATATTGACCAGGGCGGTGGTATGCCTGCGCTTTCCATTGACCAACACCAGGGTTTGGTCGGGCCCGAGGCCGCGCAACCCTGCCGGATCAATATGGTCCGTACCATCCGAAATGGTTTGCCGGGCCGATTGGAAGGAAGGAGCTGCATAGGTAAGCAGTTGGGATACGTCGACCTGTGCAAATTGTTTTATTTCACGCGTGCTGATCACATCCACAGGTACTGCTGTGGTTAGTTTACTACGCGGCTGCCGGGAACGGGAACCTATCACCACTACACTGCCCAGGTCGGCAAGCACTTTCAGGGAAGCATCCTGCTGCACAGTACCACCAGCAGTCACTACTACCTGGTAGCGTTGCGTTTCCTGGCCTACAAAGCTGATCAAAATGGTATAGGAACCTGCAGGTACCCGCAGGGTGTAACTGCCGTTGGCGTCTGTTAAGGCGCCGCCCTTCTGTCCTTCTATGGCAACAGAAGCGCCTGACAACGGGTTGCCGCTGGCATCTTTAACAATTCCACGAATAGTACCGGTAGTTTGAGCGAAGGATGTAACGAAGGCGAGTAAGAGAATCATAAGAATACTCACCCCACGAATTGGGTAGTTAAATTTTCTCATAATCTGGAGTCCGGTTTGTTTTGGTTATATGCGGCCCCACGGCTCGACATTTTGATATCTGTAAGATAAAATATTTTATTGAATTAGCTTTGGTATTTTTAGCCCCCAATCGAAAAGCGTTATATGAGAAAAAAGAACACTTATATATTACTGGTAGCAGTATTATTCTATGCCTGCTCAGGCAACCGTGCTGTAATAGGGCCCAAACAGGTCAATCCTTACCAATATACTGTACAGAAAAAAGTAACCGGCACACATGGAGCCGTGGTCTCTGCCCATCCACTTGCCAGTGAGGCAGGCCTGGCTATCTTAAAACTGGGAGGCAATGCCATTGATGCCGCTATTACCACCCAGCTGGCGCTGGCCGTAGTATATCCCGCTGCCGGCAATATCGGTGGTGGTGGTTTCCTGGTAGCTCATCTGGCTGATGGCAAAGATGTTACGCTCGATTACCGGGAAAAAGCGCCGGGCAGCGCCACCCGCGATATGTACCTCGATGCCAATGGCAATGCCATTACAACACTCAGTGTGAATGGCCACCTTGCATCGGGTGTACCAGGCACGGTAGCCGGCTTATTTGCTGCCGCAAAATACAGCAGGCTGCCTTTCAAAAAACTCATACAACCTGCCATCGACCTGGCCGAAAAAGGGTTTGTGATCACAGCAGATGAAGCCAGTGATCTTAACCGTTCCCGCGAAGCCTTTGTCAAATACAATACGGTAACACCCGCCTTTGTTAAAGCCAGTCCCTGGAAAGCCGGCGATACCCTGATACAAAAAGACCTGGCCAATACGCTGAAGCGCATACGCGATAACGGACAGGCCGGATTTTATGAAGGCGAGACCGCCCGGCTCATCATAGAAGAAATGCAACGCGGCAAAGGCATCATCAGTTATGATGACCTGAAGAACTACGCCGCCAGAGACCGACAACCTTCTGTTTTTGATTATAAAGGATACACCGTAGTGACCATGCCATTGCCCAGCAGCGGCGGCATCTTATTGCCGCAGATGATGAAGATGATCGAAGACAAGCCCATCAAAACCTATGGGTTTCAAACGGTACAATCTGTGCAGCTCATGACAGAAGTAGAACGCAGGGCTTATGCCGACCGGGCCAAATTCCTGGGCGATGTGGACTTCTTTAAAGTGCCCATCAAAACACTCACCAGTGATGCCTATGCCAGGCAAAGAATGAAAGATTATGATCCTACGAAGGCAGGCAGCAGTGCTGCTGTGCAGGCAGGTATCGTTCCTGAAAGCGAAGAGACTACCCACTTAAGTGTATACGACAGCAAGGGCAATGCCGTAGCAGTGACCACTACCCTCAATGGCGGGTATGGCAGCAAGACCGTAGTAGGCGGCGCTGGATTCCTGCTCAACAATGAGATGGATGATTTCAGTGTAAAACCCGGCGTACCCAATATGTACGGAGCAGTAGGCGGCGACGCCAATGCCATTGTGCCCGGCAAACGAATGTTGAGCTCCATGACACCCACCATCGTACTGAAAAGCGGAAAACCCTACCTCGTAGTAGGCACACCCGGTGGTACTACCATTACCACTTCTGTATTCCAGACATTGGTCAATATCCTGGAATTTGACATGAATGCCGATGATGCGGTAAACAAACCCAAATTTCACCACCAGTGGTTACCGGATGAGGTGATGGTAGAGAAAGACTTCCCGCAGGCCGTACGCGAAAAATTACAGCAAATGGGTTACAAGATCACCATACGCGGCGCTATTGGCCGTACAGAAGTGATACGTGTATTACCGGATGGTAGTTTTGAAGCCGTAGGTGATAAGCGCGGAGATGATCACGCTGCTGGTTACTAATGCCTTCTCCTTACCTTTGGTGAAAGCTACTTACAATGTCCAATTCATTGGGAAAGGAATTCCTGGCAAGCGCCATCAAGCGCCTGCGTTACTATAAATCACTGGGGGAACGGACCTTTGAACAACTGGAAGAAAAGGACTTCCTTCACCAGCCCAATGCTGCCTCCAACAGCATCGCCATTATCATCCAGCACCTGCATGGCAATATGCTAAGCCGCTGGACCAATTTCCTCACTGAAGACGGCGAAAAAGCCTGGCGCAAGCGGGATGAAGAATTTGGGGTGATCCAATACTCCAAAGTACAGCTGTTGGACCTGTGGGAAAAAGGATGGGCTTGTTTTCTGGGCGCGCTGGAATCATTAACCGAAGACGATCTCCTGAAAACGATCACCATCCGTCAGGAGCCACTCATTGTGATAGACGCCATCAACCGGCAGTTGGCCCACTATCCTTATCATGTGGGACAAATTGTGTATATCGGCCGTATGCTCAAGGACCAATCCTGGAAAAGCCTTTCGATAGAAACCGGGAAATCAGCAGAATACAATGCCAGCGAGGGAATTAAAGACCCGGCGAATTTATCGCGGAGCTAAGTATTCGAAAGGATCATCAGGGGAAACCTTTTCATTGAATCAATTACGAATACGCTGTATTTGCAATATTTCAGGTTCGCTGTTAAGCGCATCCTAAAGCTGATATTTATCAATTCATTTCAATTCATTGGTACTGAATTTGCTCAGCAATGGGGAATACCTAATTTTACACCCGAATAACGTAGTTCCTGAGAAAATTTTGGAAAATATCCCGGACCGTACTGCTGGTGTTGATCGCCCTGATCCTACTGGCATGGCTGGCCGTCCAAACCACTCCCGTACAGAACTGGCTGGTACGCCAGGTTACTAAACGCCTCTCCAAAGACCTACATACTACCGTCCAGATCAAACATGTAGATTTTGCCTTATTTAATAAAATGGTGCTGGAAGGCACCCTGGTGAAAGACCTGCAGCAGGATACGCTGTTGTATGCCGGAGCCGTAAAAGTGAATATCACCGACTGGTTCTTCTTCAAAGACCGGATCGAACTGAAATACATTGGACTGGAGGATGCCGTGATCCACCTGCAACGGCAGGATTCTACCTGGAACTACCGCTTCCTGGCCGATTACTTTAGCGGGCCTAAGAAAACAAGCACCAAAAAAGGAAGCATTAATCTCGACCTGAAGAAAGTAGAGTTTGACAATGTATCCTTGCTTCAAAAGGATGGCTGGAGAGGGGAAGATATGCAGCTGCAGTTTTCCACCCTGGTCATTAATGCCGAAAAGCTCGATCTGCAGGAACGCCTTATACGGATCAATACCCTGCATCTTGATCACCCGCTGTTTTCCATTTACAACTACACGGGCAACCGGCCCGACTCCCTACGCCCCAAATACGTGGAAGAGGACATTGTGAACGATACGGCCAACCTGCGCTGGAATCCCGGCAAATGGAATATTGCCATCAACGAAGTAACCCTGGAAAAAGGAGTGTTCAAAAGTGACCGCCAATCGGATGATCCCCTGGTCTCTTACTTCGATCCCAACCATATTCATTTCAGCGATATCAATGGCATATTCAAACAGGTAGCTTTCAAACAGGATTCTATTCTTGTGAATATGCAGCTCAACACAAAGGAGCGCAGCGGACTGATCGTAAAAAAACTGAACGCACAGGTACGCATGCATCCGGAGGCGATGGAGTTCCATCAACTGGACCTGCAAACGAACCGGAGCCACCTGCACGATTACTTCGCCATGCACTACAATACCTTTGATGACATGGGCGATTTTATTTCCATGGTCCGCATGGAAGCAGATTTTACCGATGCCGACCTGGACAGTGATGATATCGCCTTCTTTGCGCCTGAGATGCAAAACTGGAAAAAGAAGATCCGCATCAGTGGCAAAATAAAAGGTCCGGTAGAAAACCTCAACGCCCGCAAATTGATCGTAGAGGCCGGAAAAAACACCTACCTCAATGGCAATATCAGCATCAAAGGTCTACCTGATATCAACAATACCTTTATTGACTTTGTAGCGAACGACTTCAGGACTACCTATCCCGACGCCATTACCATTATCCCCCAATTAAAGGATATCCAGCAACCAAGAATAGACAAGCTGGAATACCTGCAATTCAGGGGCAATTTCACCGGCTTTATCAACGACTTTGTTACCTACGGTACCATACGCACCAACCTGGGTACGATAGTGAGTGACCTCAACATGAAGTTCCCTGCCAAGGGAGCCCCCTCCTATTCGGGTAAGTTAAGAACAGATAGTTTTAACCTGGGGCAATTTGTAGATGTGGCGCAGATAGGCAAGATCAGTTTCAATGGTGGCGTATACGGGCTGGGCATGAAAGCCAATAGCCTGAATGCAAAACTGGATGGCACCATCAGATCTTTGGAAGTAAGAGGCTATACTTATCAGAACATTACAGTGAAAGGCACAGTGGCCAAACGCCTGTTCAATGGTGAACTGACTTCGGATGATCCCAACCTGCAATTCCAGTTAAATGGACTGGTTGACCTTAGCAAGGATATACCCCAGTTTAATTTTGATGCCAACATTGTAAAGGCCGATCTAAAAAACATCAAACTGTTACAGGATAGTGTAGAAGTAACAGGTAAGTTCCGGTTCAACTTCAGCGGCAATAATATCGATAACTTCCTGGGCACAGCCCGCGTGTACGAAGCATCGGTATTCAAAAAAGGAAAACGCATCTCTTTTGATTCACTCAATATAGAATCCAAAACACTAGGCACCAATAAGGTCATCACCGTACTGAGCAATGAGTTTGATGCGGCGCTGGTAGGCCAGTTTTCCATTCGTGATCTTCCTTCCTCATTCCGCACCTTCCTGCACAAATACTATCCCAGCTATATTGGCGAAGGGCGTGTGATGCAACATGACGAGAACTTCAGCTTTGTGATCACCACGAAGAAAGTGGATGAATACCTCGACTTTTTTGACAAGAACCTCAATGGGTTTAACTACAGCACCGTCACCGGCCGTATCAACACCAGGGAGAATATGCTTGACCTGAATGTAGAAGTGCCTCAGTTCAGCTATAAGAATATCGCCTTCTACAATGTAGCATTAAAAGGTACGGGCAACCTGGACAGCCTTTCGCTGGAGAACTCTATTGCCGACGTGTACATCAACGACAGCCTGCATTTTCCTGGTTCTACCATCAACATTCACTCTGCCAATGATATTTCAGATATCACCCTTAAGACCAGCGCCAGCCAAACCCTGAACTCGGCCAATGTGGTGGCACGGGTACAAACCATGCCCAAGGGGGTGCGCATTGTTTTCAATGAATCGCACTTTGATGTGAATGGCAAGAACTGGGTGATCGACAAGAATGGCGAGCTGGTATTGAGTGAGGAACTGGTGACGGCCGATGGAGTAAAAATATACAGTGGCGACCAGGAAATACTGGTCACTACGCAGCCTTCCGATATTGGCAATACCAACGATATTAAAGTAGACCTGAAGAAGATAAATATTGGCGACTTTGCCCCTTATCTCACCAAATCCGTGCGGCTGGAAGGATTGTTGAATGCCACCGTGGATGTAATGAACCCTTTTGGTAAAATACAGGTGGACATGAATGGAGAGGCTGACCAGTTCAGGCTGGATAATGACTCACTGGGCAAGATACAATTGAATGCCAATTACAACCAGCGGAGCGGCGCAGTGAACTTTGCAGCGCTATCCAACAACAAGGATTATGTATTTGACGTGAAGGGTGTCTATAACCTGCTCGACAGCGCCAACACTAAAACACCACTGGACATTACCGGTAATTTCCAGGACACTAAGATCAATGTGCTGGAGAAATACCTCTCAGGCGTATTTAAGAATATTAGTGGTTTGGCTACCGGCCAGTTGAGGATCACCGGCCCTACCGACAACCTGAAATACCTGGGCAAGGTGCAGTTGCGTGATGGCGCCCTGCGGGTAAACTATACAAACGTATTGTACAAGATACCGGCTGCTACTTTTGACTTTAAAGAAGATCATATCAATTTTGGTTCCTTTACCATCAGGGATGAATTTGGCAATTCAGGTACTGTTAGCCGTGGCATATTAAAACACCATGGCTTCGATGACCTCGATTTTGATTTTGCGATCAACAGCAATAAGATGCTGGTGCTGGCTACCGATGGTACAGGAAAAGATCCTTTTTTCGGTACCGTGTTCGCCAAAGTAAACCTGACCCTGAAGGACAGGCTGGAAGACATGAAAATGGACATCCGGGGGGAACCCGCTGACAGTTCCAAACTGTTTATTCGCTCCGGATCAGGTGGTTCCAAACAGAGTGGCGAAACAGATTACATCGTATGGAAAGTGTATGGCCGGGAAATGAAAGAAGCAGATGTTTTTAAAGAAAGCAACCTGAGTGTAACACTCGATGTGACTGCCAATAACTACATCAAGATGAATGTAATATTGGACGAGCTTACTGGTGATGTGATTCAGGCCGTAGGCCATGGCAACCTTAAAATGACGGCCCGTACGGATGGTGAATTCTCTATTACAGGCCGCTATGATATTGACAGGGGTAATTACAACTTCAACTTCCAGTCGGTATTACGTAAACCGTTTACCCTGCGTCCCAATGTGGGCAACTACATTCAATGGCAGGGCGACCCTTACGCTGCCACCATCAAAATTGATGCGGAGTACAAAGCTGAGAACGTGCGTTTCAGTGACCTGGGGCTGGACGCCTTTTCCCTGCAATCGGGTTCTAATGCAAACGGAGGCATCAACAACAATGTACGGAAGTACCGGGGCGAAATAATAGTGGTAGCTACCCTTAAGAATAAGCTCATGAAGCCCGACATCAGCTTCCAGATAGAAATGCCACCCAATAGCACGCTGAAGAATGATGCCGATGCACTGGCCATCCTGCAGCGTATCCAGAATGATGAAAATGAATTGAACAAGCAGGTGGCTTTCCTCATTGTGTTCAATAGCTTTGGTCCCTTATCTACTTCTAATAGTCAGGCCAACCTGGCCAACCTCGCCTTTGAAGGAGTGGTGATCAATAGCATCTCAGGTATATTGTCCAATACATTAAGTAAACAGTTCTCCAATATCTTCCAGAAGATATTCAACGATAAAAGCATCAAGGTCAACTTCAACGCGCAGATGTACAGCGGTTCCAACATTATTGACAATGCCAACAACAAGCTTAACATCGACCGTACCAACCTGAACTTCAGCTTTGGTAAAAGCTTCCTCGATGAACGATTAACCTTCACCTTTGGCAGCGCCCTCGACTTTGGCCTGAGCTCCCAACAGGTAGCGGCTACACAGAACCTGCAATTCCTGCCGGATATTACGGCCGAATGGAAAGTCAGGGCTGATGGTAAAGTCGTATTGACCTTCTTCTACCGCGATTCCTACAACTATATGAGTGGTGTGGGTGCCCGGCAAAACCGTTCCGGTGCCAGCATCAGTTACCGCCACGACTTTGACCGCCTGGGTGATATCTTCCGTACGGAACGAAAAAGGAAAGAGAAAGCGGAAGAGAGACGGGTGAAGGATTCGACCAATGCAACTTCGTCAACCGATAGCAGCAAGGCAGATACAGTCAGGAAACCTTAAAACGAAAAAGCCCCTTCGTTAAAAAGGGGCTCGTAGCTTGTAGCTAAATATATTATCCTTTCAGGATCTCGTGTCCTAATTTATCTCTTTTGGTAGTGAGGTATTTTTCATTTTGTGGGTTGGGGCATATTTCGATGGGCACTGCTTCTACGATCTCCAATCCATAGCCCAGCAGGCCAGCCCTTTTCTTGGGATTGTTGCTCATGAGGCGCAACTTGGTCACATTCAAAGCCCGGAGTATTTGTGCACCGATACCATAATCACGTTTATCCATGGGGAAGCCCAAATGCAGATTGGCTTCTACCGTATCGTACCCATTTTCCTGGAGCTTGTAGGCTTTCAGTTTATTGACGAGGCCAATACCCCTGCCCTCCTGGTTCATATATACAATAACACCCTTGCCTTCTTTTTCCACCATCTCCATGGCTGTATGCAACTGATCGCCACAATCACAACGCATAGAACCCAGGATATCACCGGTAAAGCAGGAAGAATGCACCCTTACCAGCACTGGCTCATCTGGCTCCCACTCGCCTTTGATCAGGGCCAGATGCTCCATACCCGTACTCTTTTCCCGGAAAGCAATAAGCTTGAAATGACCGAACTGGGTGGGCATATCTACCCGTACAATTTCTTCGATGAGGCTATCGCGCTTCAGGCGATACTCAATGAGGTCCTTTATAGAGATGAGCTTAAGGTCAAACTTCCTGGCAATTTCCTCTAATTCCGGCAGTCTTGCCATGGAACCATCTTCATTCATGATCTCTACCAGTACGCCAGCAGGTTCAAAACCAGCCAGTTGGGCCAGGTCTACGGTAGCTTCTGTATGGCCGGCCCGGCGTAAAACGCCGCCCGCTTTGGCACGCAAAGGGAAGATATGTCCCGGACGGCCCAGGTCTTCCGGTTTGGTAGCCGGGTTGATCAATGCCTGTATTGTTTTGGCCCGGTCGTGGGCGGAGATTCCGGTAGTGCAGCCATGCCCCAACAGGTCAACAGAAACGGTAAAGGCTGTTTCGTGCAGGGCCGTATTGTTGTTGACCATCAAACCCAGCTGTAGCTCTTCACAACGGCTTTCCGGCAAAGGTGTACAGATAAGACCCCGGCCGTGCTTACTCATGAAGTTGATCACCTCGGGTGTTACGTTACGGGCGGCCGTAATGAAATCACCTTCATTTTCACGGTCTTCATCATCAACCACAATCACCATCTTCCCGTTTTTAATATCCTCTATCGCACTTTCTATTGTATCGAGCATGTAGCTAAATTTGACGCAAAGTTACTAATTAAGGTACAAGTTGCAAGGCGTCGGTTTCTCCCAATTGCATCATAAGTAATTGATTAATAGTAAACTCTTA
The DNA here is from genome assembly GCA_966211765.1 of uncultured Paraflavitalea sp. Classification (GTDB taxonomy): domain Bacteria; phylum Bacteroidota; class Bacteroidia; order Chitinophagales; family Chitinophagaceae; genus Paraflavitalea. Next base: position 120,756 of record CBIHOV010000019.1, on the reverse strand, counting down.
CCAATTTAACCAGCTATTGACAACAGAGAGACTGCTTACTCAGGCAGTTATTCCCCTGTAACAGACAAAAGACACCTCTTATCCGGCAATCAGGAAGCTGCTAACCGAAGCTTTGCAATCAGTTAGTATAACGCCGGAAATAAGGAAAAGGTTGCTGCGGGGCCGGTGAGCGGTCAACTCATATTATCGCTGTGTGAAGAAGCAGCATATTTCCTCCTGTATTTGCCCTGTATAAGAAGTTTACAAAAGGCCGGTGCAACAGAAGTTCCAGGGTTTTTGGGTATGGAAGCCAATGCGGATTTGCTGTGAATAACCTGTGTATCCAATTTTAACATTTCCTTTTTATTTCTGTTACATTTGCCGCATCAATCGAAAAAGTAACCTGGATCCCCTTGAAACTCTCCACCGATGCTAGTTTGTCAATGATAGGCAAAAAGGTTCCATTTTACCCAGAAACAATGAGTGCTGCTGTGCTGCAGCCTGAATTAATCATTTGATAATGTGACGAGGATCTGTAAACGAATTGGATCATTGTTTCTTTGCGCCCTGAAATTAAACATGCATATATGAGAAGATCCACACAGATTATTTTGTGTTTTTTGCTGGCTGTTGTCAGCTGTATGAACGTGGTGGCGCAGGTCACTACCAGTAGTATCACCGGCGTTATCAAAACCGATAAGGGAGATGCGTTGGTTGGTGCTACAGTTACCCTTAAACATGAACCTACAGGATCCGTATTTACCGTTGTAACAAGAACCGGCGGCCGCTTTGATGTAGCCAATATTCCTCCCGGTGGCCCTTACTCCGTAAAAGTTTCTTATGTAGGGTATACAGATTTTACCAGAGCGGATATTAATATTCCTTTGGGCGAAAAGTTTGAATTGCAGGCTGCACTGGCTGGTGCTGGCGTAGAACTGCAGGCAGTGACCATCAGTGCAGGCCGCAGAAGCACTACGCTAAAGACCGGCGCTTCTACCAATATCAGCAACAGGCTGGTACAGAACCTGCCCAACGTTGCCCGCAACCTTACCAACCTCACCCGTCTTACACCTCAAAGCAATGGAAACAGCTTTGCCGGTATGAATAACCGTTATAACAATATTACCATCGACGGTTCTTTGTTCAACAACAACTTTGGCCGTAGCGGTGATGGTATGGTGCCGGGTGGCGCCTCTTCTGCTATCTCTATTGATGCGGTAGACCAGATACAGGTAAATATTGCTCCTTATGATGTTCGCCAGTCTGGCTTCATCGGCGGAGGTATCAATGCCGTAACACGTAGAGGTACTAATAATTGGTATGGAACAGTATATGGTTTTTACAGAGACCAGAGTTTCAATGGAAAAAAAGTAAAAGGAACAGAATTTGCCAATCCCGACAGATCAACTAAGGTTTATGGCGCCAGCATTGGCGGCCCGATCATCAAGGATAAACTGTTTTTCTTTGTGAACTATGAGCAGGAGAAAAGAACCCAACCTGGTCAGACATTCTTAGCCAAAACGAGTCCCACTGATGCCGGCCCCAACGTAACTGGCGTACTGGCCAGTGACCTGGATAAATTAAGACAATACCTTGTTACGAATTATAAATATGATCCAGGTGTTTACCAGGGTTATGATTTTGAGACTGAGAATAAAAAATTGCTGGGTCGTATTGATTGGAACATCACTTCCAAACATCGCTTGACATTGCGCTATACGCAATCAGAAACTGATGATGATGATCAGATCAATGCTTCTAGTGGTGCTACTACACGTATCAACAGCAATAGCCGCCGCGGTGGCCGCGCTACCGGTGGTCTGGCTTTTTCCGGTTCAAACTTCAAGAACAATGTACAGGTTAAATCGGGTGTACTGGAGTTGAACTCTAATTTTAGTTCCAAAATAACCAATCAGTTAATTGGATCATATACTGACAATCAATTGAAGCGCGTTCCCAATAGCAATGTTGCTTTTGTCGATATTATGCGTGATGCTGATAACGTGTACACTTCATTTGGTACTGATCTTTTTTCTTACCAAAACAGCATCAGCGATAAAGCGTTGAATATCGCCGATAATCTGACTATCAACCTGGGTCAGCATACTTTAACGGCTGGTGTAAGCTACGAGAACCTGCAATTTGGCAATTCCTTTACTGGCGGCGGCGGCCCCAGCTACTACCGTTATGCCTCTTTACAGGATTTCCTGGATAACAAAGCGCCTATCCAGTTTTCAGTGGCCTATGACCCATCCAATCGTCTTGGCATAAAAATACCCGAAGCAAAATTTGCACAGGTAGGTATCTATGCACAGGATGTGTGGACTCCTTCCGACAAATTTAAGCTGACCTATGGTCTGCGCGTTGACCTGCCTTTCTATCCTTACGATCCTCCCAAGAACCCAGCCCTGGAAGCTGTTACTTTTAAGGATGCAGATGGTAACGACGAGCATTTCGATGTAAGCAAATGGCCTGACCAGAAACCCTTGTTCTCTCCCCGTGTTGGTTTCACTTATGATCCGGAAGGTGATAAGTCCATCATTGTACGTGGTGGTACCGGCTTGTTCACTGGCCGTATCCCCTTCATCTGGCTCGTAAACCAGGTAGGCGACAATGGTGTGATCCGTGCACAGTTTAACGCCAGTGCCACAACTACGGTAAAACTTGCCGACATTCGCTATAACACCGACAGAAATACTTACATACCTGCCCAGGCTGATATTCCACCTGTAGGGACGGCTATTCCCACTGGTTTGCCCTCTTACAGCGCAGTAGACAAGGACTTCCAAATGCCACAGGTATGGAGAAGTAACCTGGCAGTTGACAAGCGTTTTGCTGGCAATTACATCCTGACTTTGGAAGCCATCTACACCAAACAAGTTAACAACGCTTTTTTCCGTAACGCCAATCTGGGAGCTCAAAACGGTAACCTGGCAGGCGCCGATAAGAGGCCTTATTACAATCAGAGGTTGAATAGCAATATCAATCAGATGATTGTATTGGATAATACAGACAAGGGATACAGTTTTGCATTGACTGCCCAGGTTCAAAAGACTTTTTCCAACAATTGGGAAGCAGGTCTGGCTTATACCTGGACATTGGCTGAGGAAGTGGCTATTGGTAGTTCTGACCAGAGCGCCAGCGGTTTCAATACCAATAACATTATCAACAATCCCAATAAGCCCGATCAGGGACCATCCAATTATGCGATCCCGCATCGTATAGTTGCGAATGCATCAAAACGTTTCAATTACTGGGGTGGCCGCACGGCTACTACCATTGGTTTGTTCTACAGCGCACAGCCGCAGGAAAGATATACTTACCGTTATGGTACTGATATCAACAGTGATGGACAGTCCAACGATATGCTTTACATACCGAAAGATGCATCAGAGATCAAGTTCCTGGAAGGATATAAACCCAGCACCACTAATCCCAGGACCTATACTGCCAAGGAACAAAGCGATGCCTTCTTTGCCTTTATTCAGAGTGACAAATACCTGCGCAAGCACAAAGGCCAGTACATTGAGAAATATGGCGCCCTGCTTCCCTGGGTGCACAGTCTGGATATCCGTGTATTGCAAGACTTTAATTTCCAGGCAGGTGGCAGAAAGCATACACTCCAGTTCAGCGTTGACATTATCAATGCACTCAACCTGATCAACAACGATTGGGGCTATCGCTACCAATACACCCTGGGAACTTTCCAGGATATGGGTATTCTTGGAAAACCTTCATCCTTTACAAAAGACAATCCTGTCTTTACACTCGATGCAGACAATTTGCCCAAAGCCGGGTACCAACCCGCCTATTCTACTACCAGCACATGGGGTATACAGTTAGGTCTGCGTTATATATTTAACTGATCCGCAGCTTATTAATAGTAAAAGGGAGGCCGACTTCATTGTGAAGTCGGCCTCCCTTTTACTATTAATACAAGTAAACTCTTATGCTAAGCGATTCAGTGGATTAATTTTCTATCAACAGGTTTATAAGATATCCTGGCCTCCTTTAATATTGCAGACCTGGATACCAATAAAAAACACCCTGTTACTCCTCCCCTTTCCCACGCCATCCCCATTTCAGGAATACGGGTAAAGCCTTGGCCCAGGTAGGTACATCGTGCTTTCCTTTGGGCAATTGCAGGTAATACATATCCTTTCCTTCCTTGTATCCCTTTTGCAACAATACCCGCATCAGGTCGATGGTATCATCAATGGAATCTATTACGCCATTTTTGTTGCGGTCTTCTGTTTCATCAAACAAGCCACATTGAAAGAAGAATTTTTGTCCGGGATGGTAAGTACCTTCCCTTACCTGGCGATGCATCATACGATGTTTATCACCGTTGTAATCCTTTGCGTCTTTGTCTTTTGAACGCCACCACAAGGAACCTGAGAACACACCCACTTTTGAAAATACTTCGGGGTTGGTCCATACGATGTCCATGGCGCTGAGGCCGCCGAGTGAAAATCCGGCAAATGCTTTCTCTTTAAAGGAAGTGATCTTATAATGACTATAGAGGTAGGGCAATAATTCTTCAAATAAAAAACGCTGGTAGGCAGCTCCTTTGGTGCCACGATCCTTAAAATCGGGGCCCATCAGCATGCCGTATTCATTGAGGCGGTCGTCTCCGCAATGGATACCTGCTACCAAAAGGGGGGTTATCTGGTTGGTCTCTGACAAGTAGCTGATCATTTTATCAAATCCCATCGCTTCCAGGTCCTGACCATCATTCACCAGCAGAAGACTAATTTCTTCGGGCCGCGAAATATTGGTTGGCAGGTAAAAATTCACTGTTACAGTTCGTCCCAGGAATTCAGATGGCAATGCTACGGTCTCAACGATGATGCCGGTGCTGATCTCAGTGTGCATATTCCGGCAAAAGTAGGGATTTTCGAACCTACAACTCACATTTGGTATTTCCCTTTCATTCTGATAAATTTGGTTACTACTCTCCGCACACATCATTCAACATAAAAAAAATGAGCGCATATGAAAAAGATAGGCATTCTATTTGGGAAGGAACGGTCCTTTCCCATGGCATTTGTAGAAAGGATCAATAGTAAAGGAGTGAATGGTGTGGTAGCTGAGCCAGTGCGGATTGACAAAGTGGTACAAGGCGCTGCGGATGAATATGCCGTGATTGTTGACCGCATTTCACAGGACGTTCCCTTTTACCGTGCTTTCCTAAAAAATGCAGCTATTTGCGGCACAGCGGTCATTAATAACCCCTTTTGGTGGAGTGCGGACGAAAAATTCTTCAACAATTGTCTGGCCGTCAAAATAGGGGTGCCCGTTCCCAAAACGGTCATTTTACCGTCTTACGAACTGCCCACCGATACCACCGACCAATCCTTTAGCAACCTCACCTACCCGCTGGACTGGGAAGGCATTTTCAACTATGTAGGCTTTCCGGCTTATATGAAACCTTTTGCCGGTGGCGGCTGGAAAAATGTATACAAGCTGCACGACATGGAAGATTTTTACCGCAAGCATGGTGAAACGGGCCAGTTGGTAATGCTGCTGCAGGAAGAGATCATCTTTGATGAATATTACCGTTGCTATTGCATCGGCGGCAAACATGTGCGCATCATGGGGTATGAACCACGTAACCCGCATCATCTTCGCTATACCCACGATTTTCACCCTACGCCCGAACGGTTACTACAAATGGAAGAGATCGTTCTCCGTATCAATCAGTACCTGGGTTATGATTTCAATACAGTAGAGCTGGCCATACGTGATGGCATACCTTATGCTATTGATTTCTGTAATCCTGCCCCGGATGCCGATCTGCCCAGCGTAGGCGAAGACAATTTTAACTGGGTAGTGGAAACAGCTGCCAATTACGCCATCGAAAGGGCGCTGGCACATGAACCGAAAAAGGATAACCTTACCTGGGGGGAATACATCAAACACAGTGCTGCGAAACTGCCGCTTGTGTAGATGCGTTGGGAGTTCAGAATTGGATGTTTTCAGTAAGGACAGAAAGAGTATATTTCCTATCTAATAATAAATGGTTTGAAATTTGAGCAGAGCTTGCCAGTAGCATTCTCAAATTATCAAAACTTGTCCCGCCTGGCGGGATTGTAAAATCCTCGAATTATTAATGTCAAATACGAACTACAAGCAATTTACGCTGGGCATAGAGGAAGAATACATGGTATTGGACCCTAATACCCGTGAGCTCAAAAGTCATGAACAAAAGATCGTGACGGAAGGACAGAAAGTGATCAAAGACAAGGTGAAGGCAGAAATGCACCAGGCGGTAGTGGAAGTAGGTACCGATATCTGCCAGAATGTGGATGAGGCCTTCCATGATGTAGGGACCCTGCGCAAAACCATTGCGGGCATTGCGCACGAACTGGGCTACAGCATGGGCGCTGCCGGCACCCATCCCTTTAGTCACTGGGAAAGCCAGCTGATCACCGACCATGTACGGTACAACGAGATCGTCAATGAATTGCAGGAGGCGGCACGCAGCAACCTCATCTTTGGCCTGCACGTGCATGTAGGCATGGAAAGCCGGGAAATGGCCAACCATATTGCCAATTCCACGCGCTATTTTTTACCGCATATCTATGCGCTCAGCACCAATTCACCTTTCTGGGAAGGCCGCCATACGGGTTACAAGTCATTCCGTACCAAAGTGTTTGACAAATTTCCCCGCACAGGAATACCCGAGACCTTTGATTCCATAGAGTCTTATGACAATTATATTAAGCTGCTGGTAAAGACCAACTGTATAGACAACGCCAAGAAGATATGGTGGGACCTGCGGGTACACCCCTTTTTCAATACCGTGGAATTCCGTATCTGTGATGTGCCCATGACCGTGCCGGAGACCATTGCCATTGCTGCGCTCTTCCAGGGCATCTGTGCCAAAATATACAAGTTGCGCAACCAGAACCTCAACTTCATACAATACTCAAGAGCGCTGATCAATGAAAACAAATGGCGCGCCAGCCGCTATGGTATCGATGGCCGACTCATTGACTTTGGCAAAGAAGAGGAAGTAAATGCCCGCGTATTGATCTATGAACTACTGGACTTTATTGATGATGTAGTGGATCCGCTCGGAAGCCGCCATGCCGTCAACTACGTGGCCCGCATGATGGAGGAAGGTACAGGCGCCGACAGGCAGTTAAAAGTATTTGAACAAACACAAAGCCTGAGCAGTGTAGTGGATTATATTCAAAGTCAGTTCCTAAGCGGATTGTAGTTGATCACTGACCATTCATTATTGATTATTGCATATTCTTCGCACTGCGGGACCCACTGGTCCCGCAGTGCTGTTTCCGGACCTTACCTCTAAAGGTTAACAATTAATAACTGGCAACCGTCTTCCCATCACTCACGTCCTTGATAAACCTGATCACTCCAGTCATAAACACCTGTTGGTCATCCCACATGGAAAGGTGGCTGCCGTTGGGGCAATAGAGGTAACTGCCTTTTTGTACCTGGGTGCTCATCCATTTCATGTGCTCGGGGTCCATGGTATCGTGCTTAGCGCCTACCGTCAGGGTAGGTACGGTGATCTTTGGCAGATCGGCCTTCCGGTCCCAATTGGTGAGGCGGCCGCCGATACCGAATTCTGAAGGCCCCTGCATGAGGGTATAGATCTCATTATTGGCATGTTTGAAACTACGGGCTACAGGCTCAGGCCATTCGGGCAGCCGGCAAACATGCTCGTTGTAAAAATGGGGAATAAGGAGTTCCATGTATTTGGGGTCGCTGAATGCCTTACGGGCCTCCAGCCGGCGAATGGTATCCAACACTGCGGGATCCATTTGTTTGGCCAGCACATTGGTTGCGTACTGACCATATTCCGGACAACTGGCCATCATGTTACAAATGATCAGTCCCTTCAGGTTATCCTGATACTTCAACGCGTATTCCATGGCCAGTATACCGCCCCATGAATTGCCCAGCAGGAAGAAATTGTTTTTGTTGAGCCCCAGGGCCACCCGTACCTGTTCAACTTCATCCACAAAACGATCGATGGTCCATAGGCTGCTGTCCTTAGGCTGATCGGAATAGTAAGACCCCAATTGATCATATTCATAGAACTCAATACTTTCCCGGGGAAAGAAGCTTTCAAAACATTCCATGTACTCATGGGTCATCGCGGGGCCGCCATGTAAGAGTAATACTTTGATGGCTGGGTTATTACCAAATCGTTTGGTCCATACTTTAAAAGTTCCTGCAGGTGTGCGTATGGGTATCATTTTAATACCCGCTACCTGCAGGCCGGTATCGCCCGTATTAAAATAGTTGTCTGCGGGTGTTTGGGTAGTATGGTTATTTCGACAGGCAATGAGGATTATAAACCATACCAATAATCCGTACACGTAGTATTTACGCATGAGAAAAGCATTTAATCAATTATTGAATTTCTGTAAAATACAGACTGGAACTGCATTTTGAGAAAGAAAAATTAAACCCGGCCGGAAAGTATGTTAAAAAAACAGTAAATTGAGGGAAGTAACTCTTGGGTCTCTACTATTACTGAACCAAAACTTTATTGCCTTGAGAAAATCTACTCTACGTACTGCTGCAGCAGGCATATGTTTATGCATAAGCTTGTTTGCATCCGCCCAAAAACAAAAGCGCCTCCCGGATCCCCATCAAAGCCATCGGTGCGGGACCATGGAATTACTCAATAAGATCATACAAGACGATCCCTCTATAGTCGGAAAATGGCAGGAAGAAGGCCAGAAACAATACCAGGCATATCTTCAACGGAAAGATGACCAAAGCGGCCAGCGTATACAGGCTGGTGAAATTATTATCCCGGTAGTATTTCACCTGGTAGGTTCCAGCACTGTACTGAATGTGATCCCCGACAGGGATATCTATGAGCAGCTGGAGATCCTCAACAATGATTTTGCGGGCCATAAAGCCGACTACTATAAAGCCAATGGCATTTTCTCACCAGCCTTTGTATCGGCGATCGGCAATGTACCCGTGCGGTTTGTGCTGGCCAGACGTACGCCCGCAGGTACCGGCACCAATGGTATAGAAAGGCTGGTCACTACCAAGACCTTTACGCAAACCACCATCAATCAATTAAAGAGCACAGCCCTTGGCGGTTTGGATCCCTGGGATGTAAGCAAGTACCTGAATATCTGGTGTGCTATATTCTCCGACAACCTGTTGGGTATTGCTACTTTTCCGTTTACCAATTCAGCATCTATCGGACCACAGGGCGTTGCCATCCACCTGGCCACCCTGGGCGCCAATCCCTGCCGCGGTTATTATTCTCCCTTGTACAATGAAGGCGCCACACTTTCTCATGAAGTAGGGCACTACCTCTACCTCTGGCACACTTTCGGCGACAATGCAGCCTGTAATGATTTAGACTTCAGGATACAATCCGGATGGCCACTCACCCCGGCCGCCTCCAATGATGATACCCCTCCGGAAAAAGCCGATGAAAATACCATGTATGGAAATGTGAGCGGCCTTTATACCGACGGTTGTACGCCTTCCGGTATGATGTACATGAACTTCATGAACTATTTTGATGACCGATCGCTGTTCTTTTTTACGAACGGACAGAAGGAAAGGGTAGTTGCTACGATGGACATGTACAGGGCCAGCTTAAAAACTTCTGATGGCGGCACGCCTCCGGCGCCGGTTACAGACGCCTACCTGTTGAGCATTACGCCAATGGGTAAATGTGATAACAGAAGCCCCATTCTCAACAATACACCGATCAAAGCTACTATCCGTAATTACGGCACCACTCCCCTCACTTCTGTAACGCTGAATGTACAAATAGATGGCGGAGCTGTTGTGCCTACTACCTTCCCGTTGACACTTGCTGCATTGAGCGATTCTACCCTTGTGCTGGGCAATATCACCGGTGCAATAGGCAATCACACCGTGGTCGTTTACACTTCCGCACCCAATGGTGGCGCCGATAATTATTTGCACAATGATACCCTGACCTCCAGGGTCAATATACGCACCAATACCCTCACGGCTCCTTTTACAGAAGACTTTAATGGCGCCTTCTTCCCGCCACGGCTCACCACCGCCAATGACCTGTGGTATGTGAACAACCCTGCTGGTGGCAACTCCTGGTACCTGAGTGATGATTATGGATTCTTCACTGTAGGTGCAGTGGCGGCTCCCAATTATGATTATAATGCCCCCGGCCAGTTTGAAGACCTGGTAACCCCTCCAATAGACTTCACCACTTTCGATAGCTCAGTACTCAGTTTCCGGGTAGCGCATGCCCGGTATGATGATCCCAGTTATACCTGGGATGGCCTGGAAGTACAGGCATCAAATGATGGCGGCCAAAGCTGGTTCCTGGTGTATAAGAAAACAGGTACAGACCTGGAAACGCAAAAAGATACGGAAGCCAGCGCTTTTGATCCGGAAGATGATGCCAAACTGTGGCGCACGGAAAAGGTGAACCTGACTCCCTATATCGGCAGCGGACAAAAGCTGATCTTCCGGTTCAGGAATATTAACGCTTATGGCAATAATATTTTCATTGATGATATTGGCGTTTCTGCAGCTGTTCAAGCTACCAGAGATGCTGCCGTTCTGGCTGTGAAGGGCGTACCGCCATTCCAGTGTAATGACTTCAGCATTAAGCCAATCATCACCCTTGCCAACAAAGCTAAAACCAACCTTACTACTGTAAAGGTCAATTATCGTGTTGACAACAATGCGGTGACCACAGTCACCTGGAATGGCAACCTGGCCAAGGGAGCCACTGTTGATTATGCCCTCGGCACTTTGTCCAACCTTCCGGCTGGCGCTCACACCCTTACTGTTTATACTTCTGAGCCTAATAATGGCACCGACCAGGACCTTACGAATGATACAATAAGGATCAGGTTCACCATCTTTACGCCTGTGAACGCCCCGATCGTACAGGGATTTGAATCAGGCACTTTCCCGCCGGATGGATGGGGACTCTCTACCTCAGGATCAGCTTATACCTGGGAGAGAAACACCCTTAGCTCTACCGAAAAGGCTGCCTCTGCCTGGGTACGCAATTACCGCAGTACTTCCGGACAAACAGATAACCTGTATTCTCCCATCATCAAGATTGAAACCGTTGATTCCATCTACGTTCATTTTGATGTAGCCCATGCTACGGCAGTATTCCCCGGCAGCACAGCTTTGCCGATGGATACATTGGAAGTACTGGTCACTTCAGATTGCGGTCTTACCTATACTACCGTATACAAGAAATGGGGTATTGAATTGCAAACCCTTGGTGATCCCAATACTGCACCGGTATACGACCATACGGCAGATCCGATCGGTTTTGTACCCAACAACAATTACTGGAGAAAGGAATTCATTGATGTTACCCGGTATGTGAATGGCAAGAGCAGCTTCCAGGTAATATTCAAGAACACCAGTAACGTAGGCAACAATACCTTCCTGGATAATATCAATATTTCTACGGTAGTACTGCCGGCCAAACTGAAATCAGAAGGATTCCTGATCTATCCCAATCCGTTCAGTGGTGGCTTTGATGTGCGGCACCTAATCCCACCCACTAACCTGAAGGGCATGGTGGTGATCAATGCATCAGGACAGATAGTGTACCAAAAATCATACAATGGCAATGCAGCCAATCAGATCCGGGTGGATCTCAGCCGCTTTGCCAATGGTATCTATACCCTCCGGATGATCTATGATACCAAGGTGGTGACGCAGCGTATTATCAAGAGACCTAACTAAAAAAGCATATACCAACTTCAAATGAGTCGTCCGGGTTTCGTGTCCGGACGACTCATTTGTTTTATACATATCTTTAAGGCTGCGGGTATTGCTCACCAAAACGCATTGTCAACATGAAGCATCTGTATTTGGCCCTCTCACTTTTTACCTTTGGTTCACTGCAGGCACAGCAAAAAATAGATACCACTGCCATTACCCAGGCAGCCAGGCTGATCGACCTCTCGTTTACCGCGCCTGAAAAAGATTCGATGGCAGACGGCCTGAATGACAACCTGCAGCATTACCGCAAAATGCACCAGCTGCCCATCGCCAATAACCTGCCCTACCCTTTTGCATTCAACCCCGCCCCGCATGGCGTGGTAGCTCCGGTGAAACAAGCCATCATCAACTGGAATATTCCGGCCAATATTAGCCTGCCGGCCGACCGGAATGAGCTGGCCTTTTACCCTCTGCTCAACCTGGCCTCGCTCATCAAATACAAAAAGATCAGTTCGGTAGCGCTCACGACCTTCTTTCTTGACCGCCTTAAAAAATGGGGCGATACCTTGGAATGTGTGATCACACTTACGCCAGAACTGGCAATTGCACAAGCCAGGGAAGCAGATGAACTGATCAAAAAAGGAATTTACAAAGGACCACTGCACGGCATTCCCTATGGATTAAAAGACCTGTTTGCCGTGAAAGGATATAAGACCACCTGGGGATCGGTACCGTATAAGGACCAGGTGATCGATGAAGATGCTTTTGTATACACACAACTGAAGAAGGCCGGGGCCGTGCTTTGCGCCAAGCTTACGCTGGGTGAGCTGGCCTATGCTGATCTTTGGTTTGGCGGACGCACACGCAATCCCTGGAACCTTCAAGGGGGCTCCAGCGGTTCATCAGCAGGCTCCGCTGCCGCTACTGTAGCCGGCCTGCTGCCCTTTGCCATTGGTACAGAGACCTGGGGTTCTATTGTTTCGCCTTCGCATACCTGCGGAGCAACGGGCCTGCGACCCAGTTTTGGATCAGTAAGCCGCAGTGGCGCCATGGTACTAAGCTGGAGTCTTGACAAAGCAGGACCTATTTGCCGCAGTGCAGCGGATGCAGCCGTTGTATTCTACTACCTCAAAGGAACAGATGGCAAAGATGCCAGCGCCATTACACGGGCCTTTAATTATACTGGCAAAGCAAACCTCTCCAAACTACGCATTGCTTATGCCGGCAATTATTTCAAAAACCTGCCAACCAGTGCGCCCCAGTGGGGAGTATTGGAAACCTTGCGCAAAGCCGGCGCCACCATCAGGGAAGTCAACTTCCCGGATTCGGCTATCTACCCATTCAATATCATGGATGTGGTGATCAGTTCAGAATCGGCCGCTGCCTTTGATGAACTTACCCGCAGCAACCAGGATGACCTGATCCGGCGGCAGGACAAGAATTTCTGGCCCAACAGTTTCCGGGGCTCGCGTTTTATTCCTGCAGTAGAATACATCAACGCCAACCGGCACCGGTCTACCCTCATTGAAGAACTGAATGCTTTTACCCGGCAATACGATGTTATTATTGTGCCTACCTTCAGCGGCAATCAACTGGCCATGACCAATCTTACGGGTCACCCGGTCGTCGTATTCCCGGTGGGCTTTAATCAAAACGGACTGCCGACGAGTATTACCCTGCTGGGCAATTTGTATGATGAGGCCACCATACTGGCAGTAGCGAAAGCATACCAGGATGCCACCAGTTTTCACACAGTACACCCTGAAAAATTTAAACAGTAATTACAGCTCAACCATGCGAACGATCTTTTGTATTCTACTCCTTTCCGTATTAATGGCCTGCAACAGTAAAAAGCAGGCAGACCTGATCGTCTACAATGCCACGATCTACACAGTAGATTCGGCATTCTCGGCAGCAGAAGCATTGGCCGTGAAAGACGGTAAGATCATTGCCACCGGCAAATCGGCCGACCTGCTGGCACAATACGATGCCAAAGAAAAAAGAGACGCACAAGGCAAATTCATTTACCCCGGATTGATCGATGCACATGCCCACTTTTTCCGGTATGGAACAGGGCTGCAATCGGCCAACCTGGTTGGGACCACCAGTTGGGAAGAGGTGATCAAAAAGGTAGAGGCCTTTGCTGCTGAAAACCCGCAGGGCTGGATCACTGGTCGCGGCTGGGATCAAAATGACTGGCCGGTAAAGGAATTTCCCTCCAATGAAAAACTCAATCAATTGTTTCCTGACAGGCCGGTCTTGCTCGGTCGCATTGATGGCCATGGCGCCATTGCCAACCAACGCGCACTGGACCTGGCAGGCATACAGCCGGGAACAACCCTTACGGGTGGCACGGTAGAGGTAAAACAGGGAAAGCTGACCGGCATATTGATCGACAATGCGATCGACCTGGTAAGGAGAAAAGTGCCTTCACCAACGACAGCCCAAATCAAGAAAGGGGTATTACAGGCACAGGCAAACTGTTTTGCACTGGGCCTCACCACCGTGGATGATTGTGGTCTGCACCACGAAGAGATCACCTTCATGGACAGCCTGCAGCGCTCAGGCGATCTGAAAATGCGCGTTTATGCCATGTTGAGCGATGCGCCCGCCAATTATGATTTTATATTCGCCAAAGGGAAAATAAAAACGGACAGACTGAACGTACGCTCCTTCAAAGTATATGCCGATGGAGCATTGGGATCAAGAGGCGCCTGCCTGCTGGAGCCGTATACCGACAGACCCGACTGGAAAGGCTTTTTATTGAGCAATCCTGCCCATTTTGATTCGGTTGCAAGTCTACTGATCAAAAAAGATTTCCAGATGTGCACGCATGCCATTGGAGATTCGGCCAATCGTACCATCCTGAATATTTATGCCAAATACCTGACCGGCAAAAATGACCTGCGCTGGCGCATTGAACATGCGCAGGTGATCAACGAACATGATTTTGACCTGTTTGGTCAATACAGCATCATTCCTTCCGTACAACCTACCCATGCCACCAGTGATATGTATTGGACCGGCGACCGCCTGGGGCCACAACGGGTGAAAGGAGCTTATGCTTTCAATGACCTCTTGAAACAAAATGGCTGGATACCGCTGGGCACCGATTTTCCGGTAGAGGACATTTCTCCTTTTAAAACATTTTATGCTGCTGTCGTACGCAAGGATGCCAAAGGTTGGCCCGCCAGCGGCTATCAGATGGAGAATGCCTTGAGCCGGCAGGATGCTTTACGCGGCATGACCATCTGGGCAGCCCGGTCGAACTTTGAAGAAAAAGAAAAAGGCAGCCTGGAAGCCGGTAAGCTGGCCGACTTTGTTATTCTTGACAAGGACCTGATCAAAGCGCCGGATACAGAACTATTACAGGTACAGGTAGTATCCACCTGGATACAAGGAGAAAAAGTATTTGAGAAATAAAATAAACCACCTTACCGCACAAAAATTTCATTAGCCATGGACCATCGTTCAATTACGGAAACGGTAACCAATATCTTTATTGGAGCAGATGAGCGTAACTGGGATTTGATAGCAGCCTGCTTCGACCAACAGGTACTCCTGGATTATTCATCTCTTACAGGTGCTCCTGCTGCTACTTTGAATGCTGCCGACATTATTGCCTCCTGGAAAGCCATCTTCCCGGGATTTAAGAACACCCATCACCAGCTGGGCAATTTTATAGTACACCAAAAGGATCAGGAGGCAACTGTTTTTTGCTATGGTACTGCCACCCACTATTTGCCCAATGACAGCAAAAACGAGCTGTGGACAGTAGTAGGTACGTATAATTTCCACCTGGTCAATAAGAACGGGCAATGGAAAGCCGATCGTATGCAATTTAATTTCAAGTACCAGGATGGGAATACGGCCTTGCCACAGATGGCGATTGAAAAAACAAAGCAACTATCTGCCACCAACAACAATTAATAATCCATTTCATCAGTTACTACCTGGTAGATCGGTTCAACAAAAACCATTAGTTTTGGAACCCAACTCATCAGCATATGAAAAAAGTCTTTGTTATTACCGCTCTTATCAGTTTATTGATGGCATTTACTATTCCGCAGAAAAAACAGCGCATTGTATTCTTCGGTGACTCTATTACGCAGGCTGGTGTAAAGCCCGGTGGCTATATTACAGTATTGGGTGATATGTACAAACAGAAAGGAGTGCAGGATCAGTATGAGCTCATCGGTGCAGGTATTGGCGGCAATAAAGTGTATGATCTTTATCTCCGGATGGAAGATGATGTCTTGGCAAAGGATCCCAATACGGTGGTGATCTGGGTAGGTGTAAATGATGTGTGGCATAAAAAGACCTCCGGTACCGGTACTGATGCCGATAAGTTTGTAAAGTTCTACGACGCTATTATCAAAAAGCTGCAAGCCAAAAATATCAAGGTATTGATCTGTACGCCCGCTGCTATCGGCGAGAAAACAGACTTCAGCAATGAGTTGGATGGCGACCTGAACAAATATGCCAACATCATCCGTCAGATCGCACAAAAGAATAATGTTGCCCTTATTGATCTCCGCAAGGCATTTCTTGATTATAACCTGGCGAATAATCCGGAAAACAAAGACAAAAACATCCTCACCACCGATGGCGTGCACCTCAACGAAAAGGGCAACCAACTGGTAGCGGAGGAAATGTTAAAAGCCCTGGGAAAATAAACCGATAGGTCCGCCTCCTGTTATTCATAGTGTCTGCCATAGTCAAAACAGCAAAAATCCTTATGTTTGCAGGCATCTATATGAGCGATAAGAAACACATACACATAGCAATCCTCGATCTCTATGAAGGCCAGCCCAACCAGGGCATGCGCTGTATCCGGGAATTGTTAACCCAATATGGGCAAACACATCAATTGAATATCAGTTGGGATGAATTTGATGTGCGGCTTAAAAACGAGCTTCCGGATCTCTCCTATGACATTTATATTTCCAGTGGCGGTCCCGGTTCTCCTTTGGACAGTGAGGGCAGCCTGTGGGAAAACCAGTATTTCAATTGGTTAGAAACCATTGAAGCCTACAACAACGCAGCCCATAACCCGGTCAAAAAGAGCGTATTATTTATTTGTCATTCCTATCAGCTGGCCTGCCGGTATTTTAAAGTAGCGCAGGTAGCCAAAAGAAGGTCAACGGCTTTTGGCGTATTCCCTGTGCACATGTTGGAGACGGGGCGGGATGAACCGGTATTTGGCGGCCTGCACGATCCTTTTTATGCGGTAGACAGCCGGGATTACCAGGTAATACAACCGGATACCAAACAATTGCGTAAACTGGGCGCTTCTCTACTGGCCATTGAAAAAGAACGTCCCCATATACCACTGGAAAGGGCCATTATGGCGATCCGCTTCAATGAGTTCATGATCGGCACCCAATTTCACCCGGAAGCAGATGCCTCCGGTATGAGCATGTACCTGCAGCGGGAAGACAAAAAACACACAGTGATCGAAAGCCATGGCTTTGAAAAATGGCAATCCATGATAGAACAGCTCAACGATCCGGACAAGATCGGGCACACGAATGCCCATGTAATTCCCAACTTCCTCCGGCAATCCATTAAGTACCTGGTGGCAGTGGAAGCCTAACTTTTTATTGTTTTGGCTCTATACGCATGGTCATATCGACTGCCCTTCTTTGTCATGCCGGTCCCCTTCCTTGTCATTCCGACCGCAGGAAGGAATCTGCTATCGAAGCAAACGTGTATTCTTCTGTATTCTGTCTCCTGTATTCTGTATTCTTCTTCACAACCCACATTTTCGTATCTTCCCTTAAAACTAACCTGCCATGGTACCCGAGCTGCGCAAAGTGTATAACGAGACCTTCAAGGTTGAGCAGTTTAATGCCTTTCTAAAAGACCTCAACAGTAAATATCCCGGCGCCATTGAATTCCGGCTGGCAGAAACGCCTGTGTTTGCCAACAAAGCTTTTGCACAGAAGATGTTTGATGCCTGTGAAAGCATCATTGATGTGATCACCGATCCTTCCTTTAAGACACTGACAGCACGCGCCATACCCGAAGCTGAAAATGTGCCCCATGAAAATGGCCATGCGCACATGATCGCTTTTGACTTTGGGGTTTGTACCAATGCAGAAGGAGCATTGGAACCGCAATTGATAGAAATGCAGGGTTTCCCTACCCTGTTTGGCTTCCAGGCCTGGTATCCCGACCTGCTGCGCCAATACTTTCCGGTACCGGACAATTATTCGCAATACCTCAATGGCCTGAATCATGACAGCTACCTGAAACAATTGAAGGAAGTGATCGTGGGCAACCACCCGGTAGAAAATGTGATCCTGCTGGAAATAAAGCCGCATGAACAAAAGACAAGGATCGACTTCTATTGTACAAAAGAATACCTGGGCATCGAGCCAGTGTGCATCACCGACCTGATACAGGAAGGGAAAAAACTCTATTACCTGAAAGATGGTCAAAAGACGCAGGTAAAGCGTATATATAACCGTATGATCTTTGATGACCTGCGGGCGCAAAAAGCCAAACTTGGCAATTTTGTGGATATTACGCAGGACCTGGAGGTAGAATGGGTGCCGCATCCCAACTGGTTTTACCGCATCAGTAAGTTCACGCTCCCATTTATCCGCCATCCATATGTACCGGCCACCTGGTTCTTAAATGAGCTGAAACAGGTGCCTGCCGACCTGGAGAATTATGTATTGAAACCGCTCTTCTCATTTGCCGGACAGGGTGTGGTGATCGATGTAACACCGGAACATATTGCCAATACCAAAGACCCGGAGAACTGGATCCTGCAACGAAAAGTGAAATATGCAGAAGTAATACCAACACCCGATGTACCGGCCAAAGTAGAGATCCGCATTATGTACCTGTGGAAGGATGGCTGGGACAGACCCCGGCCGGCGATCAACCTGGCCAGGTTGAGCAAGGGCAAAATGATTGGCGTTGATTTCAACAAAGACAAAGAATGGGTAGGCGGCAGCGTCTGCTATTTTGAACAATAAACTGAAAGAGGTGACACCTTTACCCTTGCGAAGCAAACGAAAGATGTCAACTCTTTCAACGTTTGATCCCATCTTCAAACAAACACATGTATGCAACACCTTAATGATATTAAAGGAAAAGAAATCGTACCCGGATATTTCGGACGGTTTGTACATGGTGACAAGATCACCCTGTCTTTTGTAGATATTAAAAAAGGCAGCAGCTTGCCCGAACACCAGCACCCGCACGAGCAGGTAACGCATATACTGGAGGGGCAACTGGAAATGACCATTGGGGGTGAGAAAATGCTGCTCACGGCAGGTACGGTACATGTGATCCCCGGCAATGTGCCGCACAGTGCTTATGCTGTCTCAAATTGCCGCGTACTGGATGCTTTCTCCCCTGTACGGGATGATTATAGACTTTAATGATAAAAGCGAAAGCCGCCTTACAACAGGCGGCTTTCGCTTTTATTAAATGAACATAAGCAGTGACCATTATTTGCCGGTCATCCAATCGGGATGCATTTCGCTATCCTTTTTCTTGCTCACCATATTGACATTCACCACCCACTCATCGAGCTTGTACAACAGTTCCAGTTCAATGTGAAATTCGCGGAAGCGTTCATCAGCTGTTTCGATCCTGAGTGCGCTCGTCGTAAAGTCCACATCCTCTGAGGCTTCTTCATAATCACCATCGAGATAATACACGCTGCCATCCACCATGCGCAGTTTGCATAGTTTCAGTTGCTGGTACAGGCGTTTGTAGGCAGATGCCGCCTTACCAAAGGTCTCGCTCCTGAACATCAGCGCCTGCCAGCTGGCAGTAGTATCCAGTTCGGAATGATAGAGGCCTACGAGGCAGGCTTCAGAACCCGGCAAGCTTACGGTAGATGCATACTGGTGCCAGTCGCCCGTAGCTTCTACGAGATCGCCGGTAATATGCCTGTAATTGTAAGGGAAATCGCCCAGGATGGTTTCTACAGCTTTGACAAAGCCTGGGGACGGATCTTTATCGATCCTGAATTGTGCATGCACAGATAAAGTCATGACCATAGCGGCCAACAGCAGGTTGGTTAACTTCTTCATTGGGTTAGATTTAGAGGTGAATAAACGCTTGGTTTTCCACAGGATATTAACGCATACACATAACGGTATAAGTCAAAAAAATTGTGAAGCACTTTACATATAATTCTTCCTCATCTAATTCTTATCTAAGGGTGGGCCGTCCCCACAGTATTGAGGGACGACCCACCCTTAGCGTTTATCCCAACACGCCCTTCCAATAAAGAAGCCAGTCGAGCATGCGGCTGGTATAGCCAAACTCATTATCAAACCAGGTGATGAGCTTTACATGATTGCCTACCACAGAAGTAAGGGTGCCATCTACAATGCAGGAGTGGGTATTGCCTTTGATATCGAGGGATACCAGTTGCTCTTCGGTATAATCAAGAACGCCTTTGTATTCATTGGCTGCAGCTGTGCGGAAAAGCTTGTTGATCTCGCTGACTGTAGTTGGGTGTTTCAATTGGATGGTAAAATCAGCGAGAGCCCCATTGGCTACAGGTACGCGGGTGGATACGGCAGCAATCCTGTTCTGTAATACCGGGAATAAATTTTCCAAAGAATGGGCCAGGTCTATTTCCACGGGAATGATCGACTCGGCTGCCGCTCTTCCCCGGCGGAATTGCTTGTGTTGTGCATCCACAATACCCTGACGGGAAGTATAAGAATGCAACACATTGATATGGGCCGATTCGATGCCAATGGAATTGAGGAGGTACAGGATATGGGTGGAGCAATTGGTCATACAACCGCCCGGTGAAATAATATCCGTTTCGGGTGTCAGGAGGTGCTGGTTAAACCCATAGATCATGAGGGGGATCTCTGGTGATCCGGTGGTGGACAGCAATACTTTTTTGGCGCCAACGGCCAGGTGGGCAGAAGCGCCTGCCCTGCTGGTAAAGCGGCCCGAACACTCGAGTACTACATCCACTCCCAATGCTTTCCAGGGCAGCTTGATCGGATCGGGCTGCTGCAGGATGGCAATCGACTGGCCATTGACCAGCAACCTGTCATCGTCTTGTAAAGTGATCGGATCAGGAAAAGTACCGTATACCGAGTCATATTTAAGGAGGTAAGCCAGGTTATCCGGCTCCATGATATCATTGATGGCCACCAGTTCGAATGCTTCGTGTCCTACCAGTCTTCTGAACAGCAAACGGCCAATTCTTCCCATTCCATTGATCGCAATACGCATATGCTCGGGTTTTAAAAATGCAGCAAATATCGCAAAGAAGCGGGTAATAACCCCTCCCCTGTTTTGGGCGAGATTTGGGTGGTTTGGAAGGTTTTTGGATCCCTGAATCGGGCAAACCTGATATTTATGATTTTATACGCAATCTGTAAGTAGTTAATAATCAATAAGAATTTCGACCAATTATTAAGCTTCCGTAAAAATTTTACCAACTGCCAGGTCGCCGGCCCGGCGATTACCATTATTATCCTAAATTTGGCCTTACCAACCTATTAGAATTCTACCAATACCAACCCCCGCTACATCCATTAAATTCTACCAGGATCATTTGCCATTGAAAAAGTATGCCTGGAAAAGGTAGTTACTTACTATAACCTATTAAGTTTCTTTTTAAAACACTTAACTAAAATGGTGGAGGGAGATTGTATGTATTCGTATGCATTATTAGAGTCTGGTTGTTATTACCTGATACAGGAAAAAGAAGAAAGTCCTGTATCGCTTATCAAAGTAACGGTAGATACAGATTATTGCCTGTATGTGACCAATTATGCCGAAGTGCCGGTGTTGGAATGGAAAAAGAAAACCGACCCCATCTTCGATATATTGGAACTGCTGAGTGATGACAAAGTGAAAGAATGGGAATCTGTTTACAATGATAATCAGGACGCCTATTACGAAGAAGATGACGACTAGTTATATAAACCGGCTCCCGGAAGCCCAGACTACCCGGAGCCGGTTTATCTTTTTTTGCCGCTATTGCCCCTTCCTTCCAGGGCTGCCTGCATTTTTCCACTTATAACCTTTACACTTAGTACATTACTATCGGTTTCTTCCCCACAATATTATGACCAGGTTAACGTAAAATTGTATAAATTCAGGTTGCGCTGCATAAGCCAACGAACCTTTTCTTAAAACAACCTGTTTAGCCATATTACCCTTGCGGTACAAGTGCGTAAATTGGTACAATTTTCCGTGGACTAATGGATGCTACAGGTATGAACTTCAATGATGACAAGTATATAAAAATACGTAAGGTGTTGCTGATCATCGTCAGCATACTCACCGTATTGCCCCTGGCCCCGCTCATCAACCGGTATATTCCGCCGTTGATGGTGGGCGACTGGAACCTCGACCTGGCCGTATCGGTGGCCCTGGCGGCCCTGGCCACCTGGCTGGTATTAAGGATATTCCGTTTCCTGCTTATCCCTGCGGTGGCGCTCTGCGTGCTCGTACTATTGTACAACCAGCTTACGAATGGCTATGGTTTCAGCCATATGGTGACAGACTATAAAACGATGGTGGAAAACAACTGGGGGCGTAATGGACAGAAAGAAACCGACCTGGTACTCACCCCGGGCATATTTGACGGCCCGCTTACCAAGACCATTAAAGTGCTGCAGTCAAAGGTTGATTTCAAGGACTCCATTGTGCGGAACTTTGCCGTACAGCACTCGCTGGAAAACTTTGACGAATATCATACGAAATATGGACCAGTCGTAAGGCATCTCTCCCTTTTCAAGTATATCAATAACAACTTTAAGTATGTACCGGACTCGGAGCGGGATGAGTATTTTGCAACTGCCCGGGAAACCATCCTGAATGGGTTGGGAGGTGATTGTGACGACCATACCATCCTGATGGTATCCTCGCTCAAGGCCATTGGGGCGCATTGCCGCATGGTGCTTTCAGAGGGTCACCTTTACCCCGAATTGTATGCGGGTGATAAAAAAGCTTTCGACCGCCTGCAGCAGGCGATTATCTATCTCTTTGGCGACCGGCCTATTGACAATATTTACTACCACGAACAAAATGGCCAGTACTGGATAAACCTTGATTATACGGCCAAACATCCCGGCGGTCCGTACCTCAGTGAAAAGGCTTATGCGATCATAGACCTCTGATGAATTGACCAGCGGAAGCCTGTCTAACTTTCCAATTGACTTTTTTTGATGGTTATCTTACGGTCCTTTCCTGCGACTCGGCCCAAAAAGACTTTCTGATGGCAGTAGTAGCCGGCAATTTCTGCAGGCCTTTTAGCAGCAAACCGCTGCTGCCGATCCCGATGGAGATGATGGTGGAGATATAATAGATGAGGAATTTGTCGACGCCATCTGCCACATCCACAATGAAATAGTCAAAAACATACACGACTATATAAGTGCCGTACTGAAACAACAAGGCGCCATGTATGAGCAGCAAAGCTTTTTCACGTGTTACATGCACCACCTGTTGCAGGTAGAGGGAGATCTGCCAGATGATGATGGTCATGATGAACAATAATCCCACTCCCAGCACATACTTCAGTGCTGCATACTTAAACCCGCCCTGGATGAGGCAAAATAATTCAAACACTATAAAAACCAGGAGACCGATACGAATAAATTTTTTCAAAGCAATGGAAAAGGCCGAGAGGTAAATGATGCCTACCATCATTGGTATATCCAGGGAATTGTAAACCACACTGGCCACTTCTATGAATTTCTTAGGCAATCCTTCTACCACAAACATAATATTCACAAGCCCGTTGATGACCCAGTAGATTGCGAAGTATTGAAATGGAGCTGCCCGCCAAAGTTTTTTAAGCAATACGATCACCGCGGGTACGAAGGATAGGATGATCGTTAAGTAAGATACGAACTGGTAAATTTGACTTTTCACTTGGCTGACATTACCCTGTAAAATCGTTAAAAAACAACGAAATATTGCATCCTTGTCCTTTTTCAGTATTACTACCTTGAACCCTCCTGCATAAAATACGATAGCCCTGTTGCGGCTTTTGAAAAGCCCTCCGTAAATTCCACTTTTACCCGCTCTTGATCTACCCAAATACCACTATTCCCACCCACTCAGCGCTTTTCCTTCGCCGCCCACCCCATTCTAGAGGGCAGCAATAAACAACATGTTCTATATTTATTACATTCAATGAAGCTTAAAAAACCAACTATGCGTTTACGCCATTTCGTTATGGTGGCCACCATGCTGCTAACCACCCCCATCTTTGCCCAATCCGATGACCTGCCCGAGGATTATCTCACACCGGCCTTTCATGCCAGCCGCCGGGATTCCCTCCGGCAATTAATGCCGGCCAATTCGGTAGCCGTTGTGTGGGCCTATCCCGTTCGTAATTTCTCGAATGATGTGGATTATGTGTATCACCAGAATCCTGATCTGTATTATTTCACCGGGTATAAGGAGCCTCATTCATTGTTGCTGGTTTTCAAAGAACCACAAACAGCCGCAGATGGCAGCAGTTATAAGGAATTGCTGTTTGTTCAAAAACGGAATGCGCAGGCTGAACAATGGACAGGTAAAAGAATGGGTGTAGAAGGCGCCAAACAAAAACTGGGGCTTACGCATGTGTACAATGGAGAAGACTTTAAGAATACGACCATCGACTTCTCTAAGTTTGAAAAGATCATTCTTGACCGTTTGCCAACAGACCTGGCAGATGCGCGTTATGACAATGCAGACTTGTATGATCTGCTCCAGCAATTGAAAGAAAAAGCACAGATCACCGACAATTATGCCCAGGATAAACGTTTTGGGACTGCCCAATTCAGGCAGTATACGGGTCAGCTGCGGGAAATAAAAACCGAAGAAGAGCTCGCACTGCTGCGTAAGGCAGTGGAGATATCCTGTCAGGGGCAGGCTGAAGTAATGAAGGCGGTCCGTCCGGATATGTCGGAAAGGGAAGTGCAGGGGTTGCATGAGTTTGTACACAAAAAATATGGTGCAGAATATGTAGGTTATCCTTCGATCGTAGGCGCCGGCAATAATGGCTGTGTGTTGCACTACCAGGAAAATGAAAAACTGCATGTTGCCAACAAGATGATATTGATGGATGTGGGTGCCGAATACCATGGTTACACAGCCGATGTAACGCGTACGGTGCCTACCACGGGGAAGTTTACGCCCGAACAAAAAGCCATTTATGAACTGGTGTATGAAGCGCAGGAAGCTGCTTTCAGGATTTGTAAAGAGGGCACTACCTGGCAGGAGCTGGATAAGGTATCGAGAAGCATTATCGCAGAGGGATTAATAAAGCTGGGTATTATCAGCAAGAAAGAAGACGCGAATAAATACTACCCGCATGGTTTGGGCCATCATATTGGTCTGGATGTGCACGACCGGAGTGCTTCGTCCAAACTGAAAAAAGGTATGGTGATCACTATTGAGCCTGGTATCTATATCCCGGAGAACAGTCCCTGCGATAAAAAATGGTGGACAATTGCGGTACGGATCGAAGACGACCTGCTGATCAAAGAAAAGGATTATGAGCTGCTCTCCTGGGCCGCTCCCCGGAAGATCAGTGATATAGAGAAACTGGTGGCGGAAAAAAGCCCGCTCGACAACTTCACTTTGCCCAAACTACGACCTGCCAAAAAAGGCTTTTAGAACGGCTTAAATCAATTCAGATACAAATGAGGTGCCTCCCTTCAGGGTCCATCTCATTTGCTTTCCAGGAGGCCTGTAAAGGGGTTTGAACACTATTAAATCTCATGCCTGCCCGTCGTTTTTTGCGCAAAAAGCGGCCCGGAGGGGCAAAGTAGATTTCCACCCTCCAAACCATAAAACCGTATAAATACGAGTAATTCATGAGGGCTTTTACCCATAAACAGGTTGTTTTTAGCAAAAACACTATAGCATTAAAAGTAATATCTCTATTTCAGGTAGTAAGTTTTACGATACGAAGGGGAATAACTGAAGACAAAAAACAGGGCATATTTGCGCTATGTCAATAAATGTTGACACGTTATCTTTGAATTAGTTGATCCAATATCCCCACAGAAATACCGCCAACAATATCCGGCATCCAATATCATCTGAAAGATCGTATTCAAAATTCTACCAGAAACCAGCGGGTTTTTCATCCTGTGATTCTGATTGTAGCAAGAGGTTTCTTAGAAAAATCCTGAAAGACCACATAGCAACATCCAATACCTGAAAAGACCAAGATCCGGTAGTATGTGAAAACCCAGTCGATATCCTGAAAACCCGGCCGCCAAACAGATCGTGCCAGTACATCCAATGCCTTTGAAATAAGTTTACCTTCGATCGACTGAAAGATTAAGACATTCAAAAAGCCATCGTTTCTACGGAGCGATGGCTTTTTGATTTTTGCTTATCTTCCCACCTATGATTACCAAATCCCTCCATGTGATATTGCTGCTATCCTGCATCCTTTTCGGAACAACCCTGCAGGCACAACAAATCGAACAACTCACCAGCGGCACAGAAACAAGCCTTAGAGGCCTTAGTGTAGTAAATGACAAGGTAATATGGGTAAGTGGCAGCAAGGGCAAGGTGGGCCGCTCCGTGGATGCCGGGAAGACCTGGGCCTGGACAACAGTACCAGGCTATGAAAAGCGGGATTTCCGGGATATTGAAGGGTTTGATGATAAGACGGCCGTTATTGTCGCCATTGCAGAGCCAGCCAATATCCTCAAAACGACAGATGGGGGCAAAACCTGGAAGACGGTATTTACTGATACCACCAAAGGCATGTTCCTCGACGCCATGGATTTTATAGACGCCAAAAGAGGCATCGTAGTAGGTGATCCCATTGCAGGCAAGGTATATATAGCCACCACCGACAACGGCGGCAGCACCTGGAAAAAACTCACTGCTACTACCCTGCCCGCCATGGAAGGGGAAGGATTCTTCGCCGCCAGTGGTACCAATATCCGCTATCAAAAGAACGGGCTTTTCACCATCGTATCCGGCGGCAAAGTAGCCAGGCTGCTTGATCCGCGACGCACAGTAACACTGGATATTATCCAGGGCCGTGAAATGACAGGGCCTAATTCGATCGCCATCAATGGAAATGATGCCGTTATTGTAGCCGGCGATTATGATAACCAGCCTGATACTACCATGAACTGCCTGCTCTCGACCGATGGTATGAAAACCTGGCATGCGCCCGTTACAGGCCCACATGGCTATCGCAGTTGTGTAACATATATCAGCCCTCAACAATTGATCACTTGTGGTGTACCCGGCGTGGATGTTTCGGTGGATGGCGGCAATACATGGAAACTGATCTCAACAGAGGGATACCATGTATGCCAGAAAGCGAAGAAAGGGAAGGCGGTTTTCTTAGCAGGAGGAAATGGACGGATCGGAAAACTACAGTGGTGAGTAGCGGCAACCTGTGAAGGAAGGTCACCATATTGCCGACTGCCGATTCACGCCCCTCACTTCTTAAACATGAAATACACGGCGCCCAGCAGGAAGGCAAAACTTACGAGGTAACGCCAGTGAAAGGGCTCTTTGAGGTAAATGACGGCAAAGACAGTAAATACGATAAGCGTGATCACTTCTTGTGTCATTTTGAGCTGAAACCCATTAAAGCCGTTGGAAAAGCCCCAGCGGTTGGCAGGTACCATGAGGCAATATTCAAAGAATGCAATCCCCCAGCTTACCATAATAGCCTTCCACAAAGGCATGTGCTGCTGTTTCAAATGACCATACCAGGCAATTGTCATAAAGATGTTCGACAACACTAACAATAGAATGGTGCGCATAATGGGTTAATTTTACTACCAGTTATAAAATGTCGAAATTATAAATTCGTATATTCAATTACAAAACTATCAACCTATGATATCGAGTAAAATAGATGCAGCCCTCAACAAACAGATCGATCTGGAAGGTTTTTCTTCCATGTATTACCTGGCCATGGGCTCCTGGGCCGAAGTAAAAGGATACAATGGTGTAGCGCAGTTCCTGTACCATCACTCTGATGAGGAACGCACACACATGCTGAAGCTGTTCCATTATATCAATGACCGTGGCGGCCACGCTATTGTACCTCCCTTTGCTGCTCCACAGACAGATTTTAAGAATATCCAGGAGATCTTTGAGATCGTGCACTCGCATGAAGTAAAAGTGTCGAACGAGATCAATGCGCTGGTAGACCTCTGCATGCAGGAGAAAGACTATACTACGCACAATTTCCTGCAATGGTATGTGACCGAACAGATTGAAGAGGAGAGCCTGGCCCGCCAGATACTGGACAAGCTAAAACTTATCGGAGAAGATAAAGGTGGTATGTACCTCTTTGACCGCGACCTGGGCACGATGGCCGTACAGGAAGGCAGCAAAGGAAAGGGCAAACATTAAACTGAACGTTATAGCAATAAAAATCCCGCTCAAGAGCGGGATTTTTTATTTTCCTGATGACTGATGCTTTAATTGAGGCTTCTGAAATCCACCGGAACCAGTTTACTTACACCGGGCTCCTGCATGGTGACACCGTAAATAACATCCACAGAGCTCATGGTCATTTTGTTGTGCGTAACAATGATGAACTGGCTTTCTTCGCTGAACTTACGGATCATGTTGGTGAACTTGCCTACATTGGCATCATCGAGCGGGGCATCCACCTCATCGAGGATACAGAATGGCGCCGGCTTGATGAGATAAATTGCAAACAGCAGGGCGGTCGCTGTGAGGGTCTTTTCTCCACCACTTAACTGTGTAATGGAGGAAGGTCGTTTGCCCTTCGGCTTGGCAATGATATCAATACTGGTTTCGGCCAGGTTCTCCGGATTCTCCAATACCATATCTGCCGTATCATCTTCAGTAAACAGGGCTTTAAATACTTTCTGGAAGTTCTCCCGCACGCGGTTGAAGGTGTCGAGGAACTGTTGGTTGGCCGTGGCTTCCACTTCCTGGATGGTCTGCAGTAGACTATCCTTGGCAGTAACGAGGTCATTCTTCTGTTCCATGATGAACTCATACCGCTTTTTCATTTCCTGGAAGGCTTCAATGGCGGTAGGGTTTACCTCACCCAGGTTTTCCAGGCGCTTCTTCATCCGGTCGCTCTTTTCCTGCAGTTCTTCGGTAGGCACTTCGCCGATCCTTGGCTGATCGATGATGTCATCGAGGTTGATGCGGAATTCCACATTCAGCCTTTCCTTCATACCGGCCAGTTGTAGTTTCAGTTCGTTCAACTTGTCTTTGATCTCTGTGAGCAGGTGCTCCAGCATCTCCCGCTCTTTCGTCTTATGACGCAACTCACTTTCTTTTTCATTGAGTGTATTGCGCAGGTTATAATAAGCCTGATCTGTTTCGTTGAGGATTTTCTCTGCTTCTTCTTTCTTGCGCATCAGGTCGAGCAAGCCATTCTCTGCATTGGCCAGGGTCTCTTCACTTTCTGTAATGTTCTCCGCCGTTTGTTTCAACTGGGAAGCATTGGTTTCTATCTGAGTGCGGAGACCAGTGAGCTGGTTGCGTTTGAAATCCAGTTCCTGCGTCAGGGCAGTGATCTTGCTTTGCTGGCGTGTAACCTGGAGGTTAAACTCATTGTAGCTGGCCAATGCACCGTGGTATTGGCTTTCGGCAGATTTGTAATCGCCTTCAGCGGCCTGTAGTTTTTCACGCACTTCGTTCAGCTGGGCTACGAGTTGCTGCCATTCTTCGCGGGTACCGGAAATGGAAGAAGTGGTATTCTCCAGGTTGATCTGCAATTCTTCCAACCTGTTTTGAGAAGTACTCTTCATGCCATGCAGGTTCTCGATCTTATTCTGCAAGGAGAACACGAGGTTGGTAAGGCGGTTGATATCTTCCTGGGCCTGCTTGATAGCAGTTTCCTTCAGTTGCTCGTTGTAGCTGACTACTTCGTTGTGCTTCTCCTGGATGGCTGCCTTGAGCTCATTTACAATGCGCTCCTGCACCTGTATTTGCTCAGCCAGTTTTTCGAGGTTCTTGGCGCGTCCGATCTTCTTACCCTCAAACATTCCTACGCTGCCACCGGTGAGCGAGTATTTTCCTTTTACGTATTTACCATGTTTCTCCAATATCACGGAACCATTGCTATTGGTAAGGGCATCCTCATTTTCAGCAATGAAAACCTGTCCCAGCAAGTGTTCTGCCAACTGGCGGTATTGGTCGTCAACTTCTATCACCTGCATGGCGGGAATGGTTCCTTCGGGCTGATGGGCAGTGGCTTCCACATTGCCATTGAGCTTGTCGAGCAGGAAGAAGTTGGCCTTTCCTTTCTTGTTGGCATCGAGCAGGTGTACTGCCTGCAGACCTTCCTGCAGATCATTCACTACATAATAGTTCAGGTAAGGTTCCAGCACGTTTTCGACGGCTGCGCGAAACTCTTCCTTAACGTATATGATATCTGACAGAATAGGCGCTGTATGATTCCAGTTGGGATTCTTATGGAGGAACTTCACGCTTTCGGGATAGCCTTCCATAGAGTCGATGAGGCTTTTCAGCAGGTCGTACTCATTCTTTTTAGCATCCAGCTTACGGCTCTCCCCGGCCAGTTCCTGGCGGAGTCGCTCCATTTCGCCCTGTGCTTCCAGTATTTGTTCTTTGGTACGCTCGTGGTGCTCCTGCAGTTGCTGGAGATCACGCTGACGGCTTTCCAGTTCCTCTTCTTTGGTGATGCGCTCTTCTTCGAGTTGTTTGAGCTGGCTGTTGCGTATTTCCTGCTCTTCTTCCAGCCGGGCAATGCTTTGCTCCAGGTTGCGGATAGAGTTATCGGCGATCGCTACTTTCTTCTCTGCTTCAAACTGGTTGCGCTGCATGCTCAGGTTCTCGCTGCGGAGGCTGTCTACATGCGAACGTTTTTCATCAAATACCTTGCGCCTTTCTTCTGTAGCCTCTTTCAGGTCTTCCAGCTGCTGTTGCAGGCTTTCCAGTTTACCTGCTTCCTCTCCTACCTGCAGTTGGGTGAACTCAATGCCTTCTTCGATCCCTTTCAGTTGTCCTTCGCTTTTGTTCAGGAATTCCTGCAAGCTGTTTTCCTTTTCCTTCAGGAAATTCAGTCTTTGGGAAGCGAGGTTCTTATCGTTCTCTTTGGTGCGTAAGGTTTGTAGCAGGTCGTTGAACTCGTGCTGCATGCTTTGCAGGGCGCGTTCTTTTTCAATGAAGCCCACTTTATCCTGTTCTATCACCGCTTCTTCATTGGCTATTTCAGCTTCCAACCTGATCTTCTTATCCGTTTCGGTCTCCGACTGGGCGTTCAGGTCGCGCCAGGTGAGGTTAAATCCTTCCAGGGAAGCTTTGGCCAGTTCAATGCTTACTTCACGGTATTCTTTCTTGATCTCGTAATACTTCTCTGCCTTCTTCGCCTGGTTTTCGAGGCTCTTCAACTGGTTGTTGATCTCGAATAAAAGGTCTTCAATACGGGCAAGATCCTGCTCCGTAGCATCCAGCTTTTGCTTGGCTTCCTTCTTGCGGGTTTTATAAATCGTAATACCGGCTGCCTGCTCGAGCATGCGGCGACGGCTGTTTTCTTTGTCCTTGATGATCTCATCCACCATACCCAGCTCAATAATGGCATAGCTGTCGGTGCTTACACCGGTATCCATAAACAGGTTCTGGATATCTTTCAGGCGGCACTGTACATCATTGAGGCGGTATTCGCTTTCGCCGCTTTTGTAGAACTTCCTGGTAACGGTAACCGTATTGAACTCTGTAGGGAGCAGGTTCCTGGTATTTTCGAAGGTGAGGCTCACCTCGGCCAGGCCGCTGGCCGAACGTGTTTTGGAACCGTTGAACACCAGGCTTTCCAGGTTTTCACTACGCAGGTGGCTGATCTTCTGTTCGCCAATTACCCACCGGATACTGTCGATGATATTACTTTTACCGCAACCATTGGGCCCGATAACGCCGGTAATACCTTCGTCGAAGTTCAGTACGGTCTTGTCGGCAAAACTTTTAAACCCTTTAATTTCTAAGCTCTTTAATCGCACAGTGTCTTAATTTTTAAGGACAGCAAATATAGAAGAATAGGGGTACAAAATACATAGGCCAATAGTTACCCACAGGATTACCCACATGGAATTATACACAAACACTGCACCATGTGGATATCCCCAGCAACTTGTGGATAAAATGGCATTGCACGGTGAATAAGTCTTACATGTAATGCACACTAAAAGCGGTCTATTCCACTAAACATTAGAGAACTGGCATGTTGATTAGTAACCATTTATCCGTTGGCAAACGGTAAGAAATCGTGTAAAAGCACTAATTTCCGGACCTAACCCCTTATTCTCATGTCGGTCTTCATTGTTGTCCTATTCCTGGCGCTTATTGTTGTGCTATTAAAAAACTGGCCTGCCAGCAAGGAACTTGACCAGGTTTATAAGCCGTATGTTCAGTTGCGCAATGAATACGAATACTTTTATCATCAATTAGGCGGTATCGGCCTGCTTGCCGCAGCAGTAGTTGGATTTGGCAGCTATTTCCTATTGCCGGTGCTGATTGATTACCGGCTGTCGCTGATCGCTGACAAGGAATATACTTTCAAGCCAGCGAAAGACGGCTTTGGAATGGTTGGTTTTTTGTTAGGCCTTTTAGCCGGCGGGATGGTATCTGTAGTATGGGGCAAGTATCAGCTGAAAGAAAAATGGCCGGAATATATCGCCTTCATTGGTGTACGCCCTTCAGCAAAGAAATACACCCCACTGTTCATAAAATATGGTTTTGTGCTCATGATAGTCTTTGTCGGCGCTTTTACCATCCACAGCACGGATCATTTTCTGACCTTCACCAAAGATTCGATCGTGGTCAAAAAGCTATTACCGCCTGCTGTGAAAACCTATAACTACGATCAGATAAAGGAGATCCGGCATGTACAGCATCTGGAAGCTCCTAATGGAAATATTATTCACGCCCCACATACAGTGATCGTATTCTCTGACGGCAATTCCTGGAATTTCAATAGCCAGGACCTGGAACCATCACCGGAAGAGAAGGAATTCGTTCCCTGGCTGCTCCGGAAGACCGGTAAATCGCTGGTAGAACTTGACAGGGAATGATCTTATATTAGCTTATGCTTTTTAAACAAACACACCTTGAAGGCATCAAAGCAGGGAAGGTATCACTTGCCTTTCGCCGCTGGGCAAAGCCTGCGGTGAACGAAGGCAGTGTGATCAAAACAAGTGTTGGTTTGGTAGAGATACAAGGTATCGCGATCATTACGGCGAATAAAATTACAGCGGCAAATGCAGTAGCAGCAGGATATGCCAGTAAGGAAGCATTGCTGAAGGAACTGAACAGCCGCCCGGAAGGCGATATCTATAAGATAAAAGTGCGCTATCATTCTGCCGATCCGCGTATCGCTTTGCGGGAACAGGATTCATTTTCGGAGGAAGACCTCAGCACAGTGAGGGAAGCATTGGAACGTTTGGACAAATACAGCAAGACTGGCCCCTGGACCCACAAGATCCTGGAGGCCATTAAGGCCAATCCGGGCTTGAGGGCGGCGGACCTGGCGGTGAAGACAGGCAAGGAAAAAGACTGGCTGAAACTCAATATCCGCAAACTAAAGAACCTTGGCCTTACCATTAGTCTGGACCCGGGTTATAAAATATCACCAAGGGGTGAACGTTTCTTACAACAGCTGCACAAGCGCTGATATCCTATAACTTCAATATTTCATTGTGACGGACGCTATTTTGAACCTCGCCAAACGCATCAAATCAATAGCAGATACGGGGCTTGTATACAATACAAACGATTACGACCGGGAACGGTATTCTGAATTACTGGAGATCAGTCATGAAATGACCAGCCTGTTGATCAATGAACCAGTGGAAGTGATCAAAAACTTTTATGCCCCGAATAAGGACTACCCTACTCCCAAGGTAGATGTGCGCGGGCTGCTGCTTAACGAGGCAGGCGAAATACTGCTGGCGCGGGAAATGGCCGATGGTAAATGGACTTTGCCTGGTGGCTGGGCCGATATTGGGCTATCGCCTTCGCAGGTCATTGTAAAGGAATTCCGGGAAGAAACTGGGTTGACGGTAAAAGCCACCCGCCTGTTGGCTGTATTTGATAAACGTTGTCACCCGCATCCACCCCAGGCATTTTATGTTTACAAATTTGCGTTGTTGTGTGAGCTGGTGGGCGAACTGCGCTTACAAAAAGGGTTCGATATATTGGAGGTTGGTTTCTTTCCGGTGGATCAATTGCCGGAATTGTCGGAAGACCGTATCCTTCGTTCGCAAATTGAATTGCTGTATAAGCAAGCAGCGGAACCTAATGCCGCTGCGTATTTTGACTAGATCGTTAAGCGGATTGCCCCTGAAGGGGCAAAATACACTTTTGATACATTTTGCTACAAAGCGGTAGCCCCTAAAGGGGCAAAATACACGCTTGATACATATTGCTTGCTGTATTCTATATTCTGTATTCTATATTCTATATTCTGTATTCTGTATTCTTCATACAGCCGTCTTCGCCATTTCCCAGCCAAGCATGGCTTTCTTGCGTTCGGGGCCCCAATGGTATTCGCCGATGATCAGGTTTTTACGGATGATCCGATGGCAAGGGATCAGGTAAGCGACGGGATTGGCGCCCACTGCCGACCCTACGGCCTGCATGGCTTTGGGCTCTTCGATACGACGCGCGATGGACTGGTAGGTGCTTACTGTTCCATAGGGCACTTCCAGCAAGGCATTCCACACCTTCACCTGGAAATTGGTTCCCTTAACGAGTACACTTAGCTTTTCCTGTGTACCTGGTTTGCGGTGAAAAATGGCATTGGCCATCAGCTCTGTATTGCGGCTATTCTCCCGCACGGAAGCATTGCCCCAGGCCTTTTCCAGTTCTTCGATGGCTGTGCTCCGGTTGTCTTCCTGTAAAAAGGACAAATGACAGATACCACGTCCTGTGACGCCGATGATGCATTCCCCGAATGGGGTAGCGTGAAAACCATATTCTATCTGGATGCCACTCCCCTTCTCTTTGTATTCCTGCGGCGTTACCGCTTCCAGGTTCACAAACAAGTCGTAAACGCGCGATTGGCTTGACAGGCCCGCAGCATCTGCTGCATCGAGCAGGTTATCGAAACCAGTGATACGGTGTTTGAGGTAATCGGTGGTGAGGAACTGTAAAAAACGTTTGGGACTGATACCTGCCCATTCGGTAAACATGCGCTGAAAGTGGAAAGCGCTCATATTGACCTGGGCAGCCACTTCATCGAGGCTGGGCTGACTACGGAAATTTATATACAGGTAATCGATTGCCCGTGCAATTTGCTGGTATTGGTAAGCATTGGTGGCCACTGGCTCAAAATTTAATATTTTTTCTGACAGCATAGTAATTATTATTAGTGTATGCAAATTGCCTGTATTTAACGGCCTGTTCAACCTGAAACTTGCTATATTTAACAAGGCGGAAATACAACTGTTTGGGGGTATTTCGGGTCTTTAAAAACAAGCAATCATTTACACTTGAAATTATTCTATTACATCTTAGTTCCGGTACTGGTATTTAGTAGCCTCGCAGTGAAGGGGCAACAGGTAGATAGTATTTACTTTCACCTGTATACGGACAGTCTGAAGAAAGGAGTACACAATTATATCAATGTGGACGGGAAGCTGACGGATGGC
Source organism: uncultured Paraflavitalea sp. (assembly GCA_966211765.1). Taxonomy (GTDB): domain Bacteria; phylum Bacteroidota; class Bacteroidia; order Chitinophagales; family Chitinophagaceae; genus Paraflavitalea. The sequence continues at coordinate 85,495 of CBIHOV010000019.1, read as the reverse complement.
CGCTGGCAGCCGCTTACGGCCAAAGAGCTGAGCTTTACGGCTTCTGCCGGCAGGTTTGAGGGCAACAGCCTGATTATCGATACCTCCTTTAAAGGGGCTACAATAGCGGTTAAAGCGGCCCTGAAGAGCAATCCGAAGGTGTGGCGGGAAGTGACGATCTATATGAAAACAGTGGATACGCCGGAACGCCTGAAAACGATGGAGGAGGTATTGCCGGGGGGAAGTCCGGGTCGAAAGGGGAAGCGGAGGGGATGAACGGGCAGTAAAAGGTGAGACGTAAGACATTTGCTTCGAAGAATCTTTTTTTACCTGGTTACATTATGTTGATCTTCAATAATATATACCTGTTCTCGAAAGTACTCCAATTGACATTTCTGCGTCCAGCCTGCATTTGAGGCATGTTTTCTTGCTACTGGCTTGGAACTGGCTTGCCACTGGCTCGCAACTGGCTAGTAACCGGGCTTTCTGAAAGCCGGCTGATCCATTCTATATCTGCGGCTGATCTGCGGCCGATCACCTGTTGAGCCATCGGCATCCGCCTCTCTCATGCTCCCTGCATTAGCAGGTCCCGGTTTCTTACAAATCCTACAACTTTTCAACCAGTTCCTTTTTTAGCACTTTTACAGGGCTAAATAGAAAGAGGGTGCCTCTTTTGAGACACCCTCTTTACAATCAATTATTTGTCAGTCACTTATTTCGCGCCTGCCATTGCGGGAGCATACGTTTTCTTGGCATCTTCCAGGAACTTGGCCAGGCCGATATCAGTCAACGGATGTTTCAGTAAACCTAAGATGGGCTCCAGGGGGCTGGTAATTACATCTGCACCGGCTTCTGCACATTTTACAATGTGAAGGGCGCTGCGGATAGAAGCTGCCAGGATCTCTGTTTTATACCCTTGCAGGTTATAGATATGAGAGATCTGCTCAATCAATTCAATGCCATCCCAATTGCTGTCATCGATACGACCGATGAAAGGAGAAAGGTAGGTAGCGCCTGCTTTCGCGGCCAGGATAGCCTGACCAGCAGAGAATACCAGGGTACAATTGGTTTTGATACCATTGTCGGAGAAATATTTGATGGCTTTGATACCATCTTTGATCATAGGCACTTTCACAATAATGTTGGGGTGAATAGCTGCCAGTTTCTTGCCTTCTTCCACGATATCCTTGAACTCGGTAGAAATAACTTCAGCGCTGATATCACCGTCTACCATTTCACAAATGGTGAGGTAGTGTTTCATTACAGCTTCTTCGCCTTTGATGCCTTCTTTGGCCATCAGGGAAGGGTTGGTTGTAACACCATCGAGAATACCTAATTCATGAGCTTCTTTGATCTGGGCCAGGTTGGCCGTATCAATAAAAAATTTCATACTATTAAAATTTTGAGATGTTGATTAGAACATGCGGGTGGCCATTGAACGGGGAGCGATCTTTCAGGAGAGGAAGATGTGTGCAGGTTACCATTGGCCATGCTCTTGGATAAAAAAAAGAAAAAAAGGCAGATTACTTACATCGCACCGCTACAACCGCCTACCCTTGCTACCTTCCGGTCCTGGGGGGGTTCAGCAGGAGCTGGTCGTGTAAGACCTGCCGGCTGCAAAGATAGGTATAAACAACGAATTACTTTCATTGATTACTAATTATTGGTTATTAATTATTCATTTGAGACAAACAAGCCAATAAAACTCACCTGTTTGAACAATTATTCATCTGAATACGCCAAAGAAATAACCAGTAATCAATAATAAATAATTATTTAAGGTCTGTTCGTGAGAGAATTGATGGTGGTTAAACCTACGAGCTCATCTGCGCGGCCACCCAATTGACGATAATATACCAAAATGGTATAGTTATTTTCAGATTCCCAATAATTGCCTTCGGTGAAATCAAAAGAAGCTTTTCGTTTTGGATCGTTGCGATCGATGGTGGCATAACAATAATCGTAGTATCCCATTTTCAGGAACAGGGATCTTTCATACGCACCTTTCTCTGTATTGAATACCATTTTAGCCGAATCGCTGAGGTTGTAATTGCTAAGTTGCCCTACAATAAATACATCCTTATCGGGGAAAGGGACATTGTTGCCCGGCACAAAAGTAAAGTTCACGGTAGCATAGTCGCCCTGCCAAAAAGGATTGACGCTTTCGGTGGTCTCGATGGTAAACAGGCCATTGTTGTCGCGGAAGAAATTGAAACGCTGGCTGCTTCTATTGGCATCTGGCCGTACAATGACATCGGTACTGCCACTACCATATTTTACCTTCTCTATCCGGTCGCTTTGGAAACGGAAGCTGCGCAGGTCGAGCCAACGCCACTCTTTGCCGGCCGGGAAAACAGCATCATTTTCAGTATTGTATTCCAACACATTCCTCGAAAAGAAAGAAGGGCGGATATTGGAGACAGCATTGTCCCAGCGATAGTTTTGCAGGATGACTACCTGTATTTGCTGAAACTGATTGACCACATTCAACCCTTCATTCAAAGCCACTTTGAACTGTATCTTCTGGTGAGTGCGGAATATCTGTCCGTTGAATGGCTGTTGTACCTGGGCGGTGATGGCTGCCTGTTCTCTATACACCATCATCCTTTTGGTGAAGATCAGTTTGGAGGTATCGCCATTCAGGAAAACCTTCAATATATAATTACCGGATTTGGTGGGCATGCAATTCCTGTCGGGCAAGGCAGCCTGGTAATGGGTATAGCGGGTAAAGGCGATGGACGAAACGCGGTAGGTACTGATGCGTTGTTGTGAAAATCCGCTGATAAAATCAAACTGGCTGAGTATGGCCGGTGTCCAATCGGCATTGCAAAGCTGAAAAGTATAGGAATAATTTTTAACATTGGCATCCAGGTCATCGAAATGGAGCTCCAGGGAGCCGATACCGCCGAGCTGCATGATGGGTGGCCCCAACTGATTGCCTGTGGGGTACAACAGTACTGTTTTGATGCGTGGCGAGTAAACCGCATCAGGTATCTGGGCCTGTACAGGAAGGAGCTGTACCAGGAAGACCGATAACAATAAACAGGATATTATGCATCGTTTCATGTGCTGAAGTTATAGAAATCCTCTAAAAGACAGCTTTTTGGAGTGGTATGGTTGCTTTCTGCTATTTTTACGACCGAAAAATCTATGCCGATTGAATATCGCCGCCTTTATAGCCCGCCGTATCGCTTTTAACCAACAACGGTCCTTTTCCCGGTTTGTAATACGCCTTTCGATAGGTGCTACGGTGATCAGCGTGGCCGTTATGATCCTGACCATTGCTTTTGCCAATGGTTTTCAGAAAACGATCAGTCAGAAAGTGTTTAGTTTCTGGGGCCATATACGGGTCCAGAGCTTTGATGCCACCCCGGTATCGATCGCAGAAGAAGTGCCCATCCCCAAAAACGATTCGGTACTCAACCTGAAGAAAACGAATGCCGCGATCAAAACCGTACAGGCTTTTGCTACCAAGAATGCCATTTTGAAAACGGCAGCCACCATTGAGGCAGTATTGGTGAAAGGGGTGGAAAAGACCTACGACTTCAACAATTTGCAAAACTTCCTGGTAGCAGGACGCTGGATAAATTTTACAGACAGCGGCTATAGCAATGAGATCAATTTATCTGCCTATACCGCCGGCCAGCTTAACCTGAAGGTGAATGACCAGTTGATCATTTATTTTATCCAGCGGGGAAATCCAAGTTTCCGTCCCCGCAAGTTAACGGTAGCGGGTATTTTCAAAACAGGCATTGAAGATTACGACAAGCATATTGCGATCGGCGACCTGAAGCTGATCCAGCGCCTGAATGACTGGGGCAGCGACCAGGTAGGGGGTTATGAAATATTCCTGCACGATTATAATAAAATGGGGCCGGTAAGTGAGGATATTGTGCAGGAGCTGCCTATTGGACTGAAGTCGACCACGATCAAGAATATTTATCCCAACATCTTCGACTGGCTGGCGCTACAGAATAAAACGATCGCTATTGTTCTTATTATCATGATCGTGATCGCTACGCTGAACCTGATCACCTGCCTGCTGATACTGGTATTGGAACGTACGCGCATGATCGGTGTGCTGAAAGCACTGGGCGCGCGTAACCATATGGTGCAACAGGTATTCCTGTATCATGGTACGTTCATTACCTTCTTCGGTTTACTGCTGGGCAATGTGATCGGATTGGGTATCTGCTGGCTGCAGCAACGTTATGGTTTCATTCCGCTGCCGGAAGAAGCTTACTGGATCTCCAAGGCAGTAGCAGATGTGGTATGGTGGCATGTGGTGCTGGTAGATGCAGGCACCTTCCTGGTGTGCTTCCTGGTATTGCTGATCCCAACGATCATTGTAAAGAAGATAAGGCCGGTGAAGGCGATACGCTTTAGCTGAGAACAGAATACAGAATACAGAATGCAGAATACAGAATGCAGAAGGAATACAGGAGTTAGCTGTTAGCTCCTTGCTTTGCATTACCTCCTGACTCCAGGCTCTCAACTCCCGACCCACATTATCGGGCTATATGTGATAAAATAATGCCGGTAGCTACGGCTGCATTCAGGGATTCGGCGGCTCCTTTTCTGGGAATGGTGATGCGGTGGCGGCAAAGCTTCAATAAATCTTCGTGAATACCTTTTGATTCATTACCGATGACGAGTATACCCTGCTGAAGTGGTGGCTGGTCGTACAAACTGGTGCCGTGCAAAGTAGCAGCATAGGCAGGGATATCGGCATGTTGTTGCATAAACGGGACGAGGTCTTCATAAATAACCTGTACGCGGCTAATGCTGCCCATGGTAGACTGAACCACTTTGGGACTGAAAACATCGGCAGATTCGCGGCTGCAAAGGACGGTATGAATGCCAAACCAATCGGCACAACGGATGATGGTTCCCAAATTTCCGGGGTCCTGGATGGCATCGAGCATCAAAAAAAGCTGCTCCCGGTAACTGGTGATTTTAGGAAATACAGGCTTACGAAAAACGCCTACCACCTGGTTGGGTGTTTGGAGAAAGGAAAGGCGCTCCAACTCCTGCTCCTTTACCTCAACGACGCTACCGGCCTGCATTTGGGGATGTTGGCTGATCCATTCCTGCAGGGCATAAAGCTGCTGTACCTGAACGTTGGGCGTACTTAAGAGTTCGTTAATTAACTTGGGGCCTTCTGCGATAAATACCCCATCTTCATCTCTTGATTTTTTCTGGCTTAAACTTTGAATATATTTGACCTGCGATTTAACCAACATTGCACCTCGTTTATAAGTTATATGACATCCGGCCGGCAAGTTACCTTTTTTACATTTTCCAGGTGGTCTTTATATGGTCTACTCTGTATGCTGCTGGCTACGTCCTGCTCAGTACGGAATTATAATTCCAGTAAGCCATTCCCCTACCGGACGACCATTGACCTGAGCGGTAAAACGCCGGAATATGACCGGCTGGAACTACAAACCCGGCTGCAGGAGCAGATAGACGACAGTCTGAAGACAAGGCTGATCTCCACCTGGGTGTTTTTCCGGGCACTCAAAAACCCACCTGTTTTTGACTCGCTGAACATTGGCCGGTCGAAAATATTCATTACAAACCTGCTCCATTCGCTGGGGTATTTTAACCCTGTAGTTCAGGATACTTTTTACATCGATACGGTTGCCAATAAGCGGCATGGAGAACAAAAAAGGGTTTATACCACCTTTACTGTAACACCGGGTATAGCCATGCGCATGGACTCGATCGCGTATGCGCTTGAAACACCCGAACTGCAGGCCATGGCGCTCAAAAGCAGGAGTGAATCACTGCTGAAGAAAGGCGAGCCCTATTCGGATCAGAAGGTCAATGGTGAGCTCGACCGGTTGCTGGCCATTTACCGGGATAGTGGTTATTATAAATTTTCGAAGGAGAATATCTATGCAGAGCGGGATACGGTGGTAGCTGCGCTGATCGATCCTACGCTGGACCCTTTTGAGCAATTGAGGTTATTGGACTCGCTGAGTAAAAAACGCGAAAAGCCTACGATCAATGTAACGATCCGGCAAAGGCCGGTAAAGGACAGTGCGCATATCCGGAAATTCTATATTGGGGATGTGCGGGTATACCCCGATCTGTCGATGCTGGAAGATACCTTGCCGGTCACAAAAGACAGTGCGAGGATACAGGGATATCAATTCTTTTCCAATTCCCGGCGATTCAAGTTGCCTTTTATTGCCAACAATATCCGGCTGCGGCCGGGTTCGGCTTATTCGCAGCGCCGTTATTACCGGGTGATCAACACCTTTAACCAGTTGGGCGCCTGGCAAAACGTAGACCTTAGCCTGCAGGAGCGGTACGACAGTGTACCCTTACTGGATGCGGTGTTGAGGCTCTATCCGGCCATGAAGCACAGTCTCAATGTGGATTTCGAAACGAGTCGTAACGTAAGTGACTTCCTTTCGCAGGGCACTTATTTTGGATTGGGTCTTAATTTCCGGCTGCTGAATCGCAATGCCTATCGTGAAGCCATCCAAACGAGTACGAATGCCAGGTTTGGTATTGAGATCGGTACACACCTGGTGCAAACCCTGCAAGCGAGTCTTTCTCATAATATCTATTTCCCCAAGATCATCCTTCCCAAATTCCTGCTGGATTGGTTTCCACGCAAGACAGAGGGCAATGAACGCACACTGGCCCGGCGTACGGTGTTGAACCTGACGGGGGCTTATACTGACCGGCGTGATTTTTTCAGGGCGCCCTCTTTTAATACTTCCTGGGGCTATGAATGGACCCGCAGGAGAACGAGGGCTTCGGACCCGGATAATGCAACACAACGATGGACAAAGAGTTATGTGTTGACACCGCTGAATTTTGAATATACAGACCTGCATAAAACAGACAGTCTGCGGAAGCTGGAAGAAGATATTCCTGCCTACCGTTTTGCCTTTAATGATGGAATGATCATCAGTACTGTTTTCAGTGCTACCGCTGCCCGGCAGTTTGACAACGACCGGCGATTGGTGATCATCAGGGGACGTATTGAGGAAAGCGGCGCCTTGTTTGGTCTGATCAAAAGCCTGGAATTGGGCGATCTGCGCCGCTTTGTGAAGGTAGACGCCGAGGTGAAACACTATATCAACCGCAAGCGGTCGTCCTGGGCTTTCCGTGCTTTTGGAGGCGTTGCCTTCATTTATGGTAAAACCGACACGAATGGTGTGGTTGTAAAAGAGAATAACCTACCCTTTTTCAAGGCATTTTTTGCAGGCGGTCCTTATAGCATGCGCGCCTGGCAGGTACGAAGACTGGGCCCCGGGTCTTCCACGATCTATGATACTTCTGATACTACGCGGGTAGACCGGTTTGGCAATATGCAACTGGAGTTTAATGCTGAATACCGTTTTAACATCACTACTATTGCCGGCGTGAAAGTCAACAGCGCCCTGTTTGTTGATATTGGCAATATCTGGAGTAAAGAATCCCTGGATGGACAGGATGTGCCGGAGGCGTCTTTTAAACTAAGCCGGCTTTACAAGGATATTGCCCTGGGTGCAGGTACGAGCCTGCGCCTGGATTTTGAATTCTTCATGATCCGTCTTGACTGGGCTTACCGGCTCAAGAACCCGCGCTATGCGAATATGAACTATGGCTGGTTCCAGAAGATAGATATTGCCAGCGGACAGTTGCAGCTGGGCATCGGGTATCCCTTCTAAATGTCTGAACCGGGATTTTATGAGATTTATGGGATAGGTGGGAACGGGCTATAGAAAACTATTCAGGATTGATCCAATGCTTCCTTTATCATCGCCTGCGCCTGCTCTATTGTCATCGCTTTATCAATGGTGAATGCACCAATGCGGGTGCGGCACAGGCTGCTGAGGTGTGCGCCACAGCCCAGGGCAACGCCCACATCATTGGCAAGGCTGCGGATATAGGTGCCGGTGGAACATACTACCCTGAAATGCAATATGGGCAATGCTGTGTTGGTGATCTCAAATTCCTTTATGGTGATCTTTCTGGGACCCAATTCTACATGCTCTCCTCTCCGCGCCAGCTCATATACACGCTTACCATCTTTTTTAATGGCAGAATGGATGGGCGGCACCTGCATGATCTCGCCTGTAAATTGCTTTGTAACAGCTTCCAGTTGCTCTGGTGTGACGGATTCAAACGGTTTGAAATTTTCTGGTTCGCTTTCGAGGTCGTAGGTGGGGGTGGTAGCGCCTAAGGTAATGGTGCCGGTATATTCCTTTTCCTGGGCCATGTATTCATTGATGCGCTTGGTGAATTTGCCGGTACAGAGTATTAACATACCGGTAGCCAGGGGATCAAGTGTTCCCGCGTGACCTACCTTTTTAATCTTCATCTGTGCCCTCAGTTTGCGTACGACATCAAAGGAAGTCCACTCCAGTGGCTTATTGATCAGCAATACCTGTCCGTCGGAGAATATATTGATGGCCTGCTCCATGAGGCGAAGATATGGAAAGAGGAGCTAGGTTTTAGCTGTTGGGTTTTAGCCTTTAGCTAATAGCCAACGCCTAAAAGCTAACAGCTTGTATACTAAATAGCCTGTTTGGCCTTTAATTCGAGGTACTTATTAATAGTATTCACGGTGAGGTTTTCGGGAGCAGTAAGGATGGTTAAGATGCCGTGTTGCTGCAGTTCCTTTACCATCAGCTTTTTTTCATGGATGAATTTCTCGGCAATGGTCTTCACGTATACCGATTCAATATCATTGGCCTTGGCCTCTGTAAGCTGACGTAATTCTGTATTCTCAAAAAATACGACCAACACCAGGTGACTACGGGCAATGCTCCTGATATAGGGTAACTGCCTTTGCAAACCCGCCAGGGATTCAAAATTGGTAAACAACACGATCAGGCTGCGTTGTGTAACGCGTGCACGGATGAGGGCATACAATTTCTCAAAGTCGGTTTCCAGGAATTTGGTTTGCTGGTTGTACAAAGCATCCAGGATATTTCCCATCTGTGCAGCCTTGCGATCGGCCGGCAGGAAATGACCTATTTGCTCAGCAAAGGTGAGGAGGCCTGCTTTGTCCTGCCTGATGAGGGCTACGCGGGAAAGGATGAGTGTAGCATTGATGGCATAATCCAGGAGGGTCATTCCTTCAAAAGGCATTTTCATGACGCGCCCCTTGTCAATAACGCAATACACCTGCTGGCTGCGCTCGTCCATGAAATTGTTGACCATGAGCTGGCCACCTTTACGGGCAGTCGCTTTCCAATTGATGCTGCGGATATCATCGCCGGTAACGTATTCCTTGATCTGCTCAAACTCGAGGCTATGCCCGATCTTACGGAGCTTCCTGCTGCCTGCTTCTGCCAGGTTATTGGAATGCGCCATTAACTCAAACTGACGCAGGGGCAGGTAGGAAGGGAATACCTTTACCATTTGCTCCTGGTCTATTTTGATGCGACGCACCACTACATTGAGGGGGCTTTTTATAAAGAGGTTAATATCATTAAAAACGTACTCGCCCCGTTCTACGGGACGCAATTGATAGACGATACGTTGTTGCTCTTCCCCTGCCAGGGAAGCAGCCAATATAAAATCCCTGCGCTGGAACTGGACGGGTATTTCATCAATGACTTTGAGGTGAACCCGGAAATGATAATGGTTCTTCAAAACCAGCTGCACTTTATTTTCATCCCCATTGCTAAAGCGCTCGGTAAGTTCCCTTGTTGCGGAGACCCCTTTTCTGTTGAAGAACAGGTTGATATAATCCAACAAAACGATGGCTGCCACGAACAGGAAGGCCAGTTGCCCGATCCTGAATAGAAATGGCCAGGCATAGGATACCAGGAACAAAGCAATGACCACTGCCAGCGACCAATAGAAGCGGCGGCTGAAGTAGAGTGGCTTGATATAGTTGTTGTAGAAGCGCAATGTTGTTTTTTTTAGCTATTAGCCTTTAGCAAATACCCTGATCGTCGTTTACCTCGGCACTTCGATACTCTGTATGACCTGTGCAATTACATCATCGGTTGATGCGCCTTCCATTTCCTTTTCAGGTGTGAGTACAATGCGGTGACGTAAAACGGGTGGTATGACGTAAATGATATCCTCCGGTGTTACAAAATCGCGACCGCGCATGGCAGCAAGGGCTTTTGCCCCATTGAGGATGCCAATGGATGCGCGGGGAGAAGCTCCCAGGTAAATGGATTTATGGTTGCGGGTGTTGGCTACTATGGAAGTAATAAAGCTGATCAGTTTCTCTTCAATACGGATGGTCCGAACCTGGTTGCGCAAAGCCTCGATCTGCGCTGCGGATATAACGGACCTTACTTCGGCCAGCATGCTGTTGAGGGTGGCATGGTGGTGGTTGGACAGGATACGAAACTCCTGTTCGAGGGTAGGATAGGTAACGTTGATCTTGAACAGGAAACGGTCCAGCTGTGCTTCGGGAAGGTGATAGGTACCCTCCTGCTCTATGGGGTTTTGTGTAGCCACTACCATAAAGGGACCTGTGAGGGCATAGGTTTGCCCGTCAACTGTAACCTGCCTTTCCTCCATTACCTCAAACAAGGCAGCCTGGGTTTTGGCCGGCGCCCGGTTGATCTCATCGATGAGCACGATATTGCTGAAGATGGGTCCTTGTTTAAACTGGAAGGATGTTTCCTTCGGATTGAATATAGAAGTACCGATCACATCACTTGGCATGAGATCGGGGGTAAACTGGATACGGGAAAAGCCTACAGAAATGCTTTTGCTGAGTAATTTGGCGGTCAGTGTTTTGGCAACGCCGGGCACACCTTCAATAATAACATGCCCATCCGCCAGTACTGCTGTCAGCAACAATTCCACCATATGCTCCTGCCCTACTACTACTTTACCTATTTCGGCTTTCAACGTTTCTACCGACTGTTGGAGGGAACTAAGATCGGTACGGAGTTCAAAAAAAGTCTCTTCCATGTATCAGGCGTTATTTATTTAGAATGATGCACGCTATCAGGCGTGTTGATAAAAAGTTTCCAGTTTATGATTCAGTTCGAGCAAAGCCAGATCCGACACCTGCGGCGCATCCTGCGCATATTGCAGGTCATACACAAGTGCCTGTACAGCCTGCTGGTCGTACCCGCTTTTATAGGTCAGTCTTTTCACAAAATCGGTATCCATCACCGAAGAGCGGATATTATAGCGGTTGCGCACATGGCTCAGAAAATGCACGGTCATTTTATGTGACAGGTCTTTGTTGTCCTTTCGCTGAAAATACATCCTGCCAATGGTCTTCACAAAATCAAGGGAGGCGTTTCTCAAGGGAGGGATAACGGGTATAATGCGTTGCTTGCGTTTGGATTCAACGAGGTAGATCAGGAGCAATAACAACAAGAACAATCCTCCTGCCCAGGCAAAGGACTTTTGATTGAGCAACCAACCGAGTGCTTTATAGGCATTGTTGGCGCCATCGCCGTCTTTACCTTCTCCCCGGGTGCTGTTGCGGAAATAATCGTCCCAGCGCACCACTTCCATATTCCGTGGAAGCCAGGATAATACCTGATCATAATAGCCCTTATTCTCCTTATGCAGGAGAAAGAAGTTGGTGAACGCCATGGGCGCCAGGTGAATGTAAAAAGCGCCTCCGCTCTCGTAAGCTATCTTTACGAAATTGGCCTTGCCATCGGCATTTTTTCCCAATACCGTGGTAATGGAAGAGTCCACATAACTAAAATAATTATCGAAGGCCTTGCCCGGGTAGGTGTAGGTGTTTTCTTTCCATGAAACGGGATCGCTTACCTGCACGCTGAGGGAATCATGGCTATTGTAAAAACCCGTATACATAGAGGTTTTTAACTGCAGGCTGTCGAGCAGGGTTTCGTCGATGGAAGAGGAGGAAATAAATACTTTGGCGCCTCTGCTAACCAGTCCTATCAGCCCTTCGGTTTCCTTGTCGTCGGGCATTACTTTATTGGCAATGATGAGGTAGCAGGTCTTACCCACATTATCATCGTATTGGCTAAAAGCATCGCGGATACTGGGTTTTTGATAGGGGTCGGGAGAGGTTTTATGATTGACAATAGATGCTTCCGGGAAAATGCGCTGCAGGTTTTCACGGGCATAATAAGTACCATAGGGTATTTTATCATTGCGCCACAGGGTTACACGCTCATTGAGCCGTTTGGACTGGTTGCAACTACTGGCTGAAACTGCCAGCACCAGACAACACAAGGATATATATAGAAGTGAACGACTCACGGTTTTACAGCATTAAAAAAGTGTTGAAAATTCTGTTGCACCCTGCTGAACTGCTCTTCCGACAAGGCAAATTCACCATACCACACGTATTCATATACATGGGTAAGAAACCGGAACTCGTTGCCAACACCGTAGGGGTGTACCTGGCTGATGTATTCATTGTTGGTACCCTGTGCATGGTAGCGGATCCATCCTTTATCGTTGAGGGAGCGCAATGATTTGAGGTACATAAACCGGATGGCAGTGCGAAAATTGCGCTCCTGTATAGCAGCCTGGATCTTTGCGTCGAGGTTATTGTCATCAATTTCGATTTCCAACTCCTCTGTGCCTGTTTTTCTTCGGCGGGAGGCAGCGGTCATGAACAGGTTGTTGACGACTATGATGCGGTAAATGATGAGCACCAGGATAACGCCCAGTATGATATAGGTAACGGTGCGTACTGCTGATCCAGAGAAGAAATCATAGAAATAATCCCCAAACCCCTTCCCTCTCTCCTCGGGCTCTTTGGCTTTTTTTGTCCAATAAGCTGAGTCATTGGCGTAAGCAAAAGCCTTATCCCGCTTCAATCTATCGACGGAAGAATCGGGCACGATCCGTAATTCGGGTTGGGCAGGAGTAAAAACTTCCTGCTTTTCCTCATCACTTTCCGCCGGACCCACTATGGAATCTTCTACCACTTCGGTGATGACAGTGTCTACTACAGGTTCCTCATCCTGCGCCTGGGCTATGCAGGGCATCCCCAGGAAGGCCATGTACAAAAAGACCCTACCTATTCTTCTCAGTCTTGTATTTAGTGAAACGGGGAACATGGAGGTTACGACAGTGATTTAATTTGACTATTCTTTTTTTCCAACCTGATAGGATAGAGCACAAAGTACCACAATATAAAATTAAAAGACAGGGCCAGGATGGTAATGCTGAGCCACTGAGGCATGGCGGAATAGCGGGTTACATATCCTTCGAGGAAAGCAGCTACAATGAATACGGGTACCAACCCGATCATTAGCTTCATGCCATCTTTAGCGCCTCTCTTGAGGGAGTCTATTCGTTTGCGTGTGCCGGGAAAGAGGATGCTATTGCCCAGGATGAACCCTGCGCCGCCCGCGATAATAATAGCGGAGATCTCGAGGGTCCCGTGGATCCAGATAACCAATACAGATGGCCATCCGAGCCCTTTGGCAAAGAACATGTATTGAAAGGCTCCCAGCATGATACCATTCTTAAAAAGGAACCAGGCTGAACCAATGGATACAAAGATACCGGCTACAAACACCAGGAGGGATACCTGGATATTGTTGAGGGCAATGCGCAGGAACATAGCGATCCTGTTCTCATCCTTGTAAACGCCAAATGGATCGCCTTTGGCAATATTGTCTTCGGTCATCTCCACATAACGGTCACCGAGCACTCCGCGCACAAAAGTTTCATCATGTGCCGCCGAAAAGGCCGCCATGACGGCCAGGGCGGTGAAAATGAGGAAAGAATATAATAACTCACGGTGGTATTTGCGTACGGTCAGGGGCAACTCCGTTTTCCAGAAACGGACAAAGCGGGAGGACTCTTCTCTTTTATTCTTGTAGATACCGAGGTAGATCTTTGAAGCGAGCCCGTTGAGGTATTGGGTAACCTTGCTGTGGGGGTAAAAGGTTTTGGCATATCCCAGGTCGTTGACCAGCTCGGTAAATTGCTGGGCCATCTCGTCGGGATTGGAAGCTGCCTCGTACTGGTATTGCTTCCATTTATCGATGTTTTTTTTCAGAAAAAGGCCTTCTCTCACCGGGCGTATGTTTTATGTTTTCAAACCTACACGAAAAAGTTCATTGAACAAAGACTGATAATCAGCGTTATTCCTGATTTTCCAGCTTCCCAAACCGGTGTACATCGCATAATTCGTGTAATTCGTGAATTTGGTATAATTAATTAATTTTAAGAGCGTTTACAGGATGCTAAACGAAATTATTCCTCTATTGTTGCAATATGCTGTTGGTTAAGTTAGATACGGGTTTTAACATAGAAGTGGAGTTCCCCATTTCGCCTTTCCACAAACGTTTGTTTGCATGGCTGATCGATATGTTTCTGTGCTGGATCTACCTGCAATTGCTGACGGCTATTATTGACGTGCCCATGTTTGGCATGAGCTGGAAACAGATCGTGATTGGCATACCGGTACTGGTGTATTTTCCCTTGTGTGAGATCACGATGAATGGCCAGACGCTGGGGAAAATGGCGCTGCGCATAAAAGTGATCACGGAGGAAGGGGGGCAGCCCAGTATTGGCCAATACCTTATCCGCTGGCTTTTCAGGATGATCGATTTCCCCTGGTGGCTGCTGGGCGCTGTATTGAATGAGGTATTGCCCTGGTGGATATTGCCCCTGATCTTTATTGGACTGGCCTGCGTGATCTTTACGCCCAAATCGCAACGGATCGGCGACCTGCTGGCAGGCACCATTTTAATTGACCTCAAGAACCGCACTTCCTGGCAGGATACGGTCTTTACGGAAGTAGAATCGACCTACAAACCCCGGTACCCGCAGGTAATGCAATTGAGTGACCGGGATATCAATACGCTCAAAAGTATCATTGAAAGTGTGCGCAAAAAGAATGACTACCAGCTGGCCATGAAGATCGGCGACCGGATCAAGTCGAAGTTAAAGATGGACAGCGACCAGGATTCCATTGAATTCCTGCAAACGCTGCTGAAGGATTACAATTACTACTCTACCAATTAAAAATAAAAAAGTACCTGCAGCAGATGGCCACAGGTACTTTAATCAGTTAAAAGGGATGACCCTATCTCATAGCGGTTCCGAGAATCGCAAAGAGAAATATCAAGACATAGATGCTAAGGATGATAATGGTTAATATTCCCCAGTACTTATTATAGGTTTTCAATTTGCCCAAAGACTCATTGAGCAAGGCCTGGTCATTAGTGCGGATAGCCCGTAATGCTTTTGTAGCAAACTGGTAGCGGAATATATTAGGGATAACCTGAATAGCCGCAAATATCAAATAAATAACAACCATCATACCGCCCAAACCGGCTCCTGCTCCACCATACAGGGTGTTATTATAGAGGCTGGCAATAAGGCTACCGGCAAAAAGCGCAAAAAGAATAAAAAGTCCACATAGTATGAACCATACGATGGCCAGGAACCTGCTCCATTTGGCCGATTCGGTGATATAACTAGCTGCCTGTTGATCAAATTCAAGGGCGAAGAGACTTTCATTAGATTGTTCCATGAAATGGGGTTTTATTAGGTGATGTTTAGCAGAACGCTTACTGGTACTATTTATTGCCTACCGGAGTCCCCTGCCAAGGCCATAAAACATGACGATCAAGACTACCAGTGACAATACAATAATCATGATGATACCTAATATCTTAAAATAGGTCCTTAGGTTATTGATGCCTTCATTGAATTGCACCTGGCTCATATTGGACAGGCTACTCAAAATATTGGTGGCAAACCTGAACAGGAAGATATTGATGGCCACTGTAATAACAGCTCCAATAATGGCTCCCAGGGTACTGCCAATAATGGTGGCGCCTGATTCTCCTCCTTTGCCAATAACGGCTTCCAGTACAGATAAGCCGGCGGTTATAAATCCTGCCATTGCGATAATGCGTGCCCAGGTAGCGGCTGTAGCGAGAAATTCCCTCGCAGCGCCTTCGATGCTGATGTTAAACATGTTCTCATCCTGGTTAATATTGTTTTCCATATCTAAGTTTTGTAAAGAGTAATTAAAACAGTTTTCCAATAAATCCTACGACATTCAATACCAACATGAGCAGGGCATATATTCCATAGGCCAGGAAATAATTCTTCAGGTTCTTCACCCCCTCATTGAAAAGGGCCTGGTCGCGGTTGAGGATGCCTTGCTTTACCTGAGTAGCAAAACGGTACATGAGGATGGTAAGGAAGGTGAAGATTATGAGTGCAATAATTATGATGCCTACGATCACTCCGCCGACAGATGCAAATTCGGGCATTACAGTGGCTAAAGCCTGTATGATTAGCGCACTGGAGAACGCCGTGAATAATACACCGATGCCAATACAAACAAAATAAATAATGGCAAGGAATTTAGCCCATTTGGTGGCTTCCTCCAGCATGTTGCCGGAGTCGTAATCTATCTGCAATTGAAACAATGGTTCGTTGGAAGGTTGCTGTTCCATCATGAGTTGGTTTAATTGATAAAAGTTGAGGACACTAATATAAATGTTTTTTTCAAGTTGAGGCAGGAGCGTTTAACAGCCAGCCTACTTCTATGCAAGAGTAGAAAATGGCTGGATGAATGGTCTACACCCGAGGGGCTGTGGTACTAAAACCTGACGGAGAAATGCTGCTTCACCTTAAAGTCTTTGCGGAAGAACACGAGGCCTATGAAAAACAGGTCAACCGTAAGCGTTACAGCGGGATGGTCTTTTACCTGCTGCCAGGCCTGTTCCATTTCTTCGCTCCAGTGAATATCGTCCAGGATCAGGATGGTATGATCAGTGGTATGAGGCAGCAGGGCTTCAAAATAACGGAGGGTAGGTTCGAGCCGGTGATTGCCATCGATAAAGGCCAGTTCAACAGGGGTATGTCTTGACAGTATTTGTGGCAGGGTATTATCAAAATTACCGGGCACAAGTTCTATATTAGGAATGGACAATTGCCGGAAGTTGGCAGTCGCCTTTTCGGCTATGGCACTACTCCCCTCCCCTGTAATGAGCCTGGCGGCCGGATTGGCCAATGCCATATAGGAAGCGGAAATACCCAATGAAGTGCCCAATTCCAATATGGTGGCGGGCTTGTAATAGTGAACGATGCGAAAGAGCAGCTGGCTAAACTTTGTTGATTTGGCGGCGTATTTAGCTATGCGTGCTATAGAACGCTGACTGGTATTGCTGATGGCAGAGCCTGCACCAAAATCTTCTACCTGTAAGCAGGTTTTATCCACCAATAATTGTTTGCGTAAAGATTCTACCTGGTCGTAGGCAGCAAAGTGGCGTTTATCATTCAGCACTTTTTTGATGAACTCGAAGACAAAGGGAGAATGAACGCCATGCCCCTTTCCGTTGGAAGCTGTGAAGTAGTAGTGTATGTATTTTTTAGCTAACTGCCAACGTGAGTACATGTGTAAAGAATACAGAATATAGAATACAGAATTTAGAATTTAGCAACCAGCACAGGATCACCGCCTGCCCCATACCTGAAAACTGTATGCATAGGCGTGCTTTTCATCGACGGGGAAATCGAGGTTGGACAAGAGCTCCCATTCCTGCTCATCAAATACGGGAAAATAAGCATCCCCCTCAAAAGTACCATGTACCCTGGTGAGGTAGATCCTTTGGGCCAGTGGCAATGCCAGGGCATAAATTTCACCTCCTCCAATTACATAAGCTTCTTTGGCATCAGTATCTGCAGCTGCAGCCATTGCTTCCTCCAGGTTCGCGACTACTTTGGCACCTGGCGCCGTCCAGTTATTCTGGCGGGTAATTACAATATTGGTCCTGCCGGCCAGGGGCTTTCCCAGGGAGTCGAAGGTTTTCCGGCCCATGATCACAGGCATACCCCAGGTGGTGTTCTTAAAGAACTTGGTGTCATTGGGCAAACGCCATAGTAATTGGTTGTTTTTACCAATCACATTGTTTTCTGCAGCGGCTACAACTAAGGCTATATTCATAGGTGATATTAAACGGCTACCGGTGCTTTAATAGCAGGATGCGATTGGTAATTTTCCAAAGTAAAATCTTCGAAAGTGAATTGGAAAAGATCTTTGACAGCGGGGTTGAGCTTCATTACGGGCAACGGATAAGGAGTACGCGTTAATTGCAATGTGGCTTGTTCTACGTGGTTGCTGTACAGGTGCACATCACCGAATGTGTGGATGAAATCACCTGGTTCCAGGTCACATACCTGCGCCATCATCATGGTGAGGAGCGCATAAGAAGCAATATTGAAAGGCACACCCAGGAATACATCTGCAGAACGTTGGTATAGCTGGCAGGAAAGTTTGCCTTTACCGCCATTTACACCCGGCGCTACATAGAACTGAAAAAGTGCATGGCAGGGCATCAAGGCCATTTCAGGCAATTCGGCCACATTCCAGGCGCTCACAATAATCCGGCGGCTATCGGGATTGTTCTTTATTTGTTTGAGTGCATCACTGATCTGGTCAATGGTCTTACCATCGGCGCCTGTCCAGCTTCGCCATTGTTTACCATACACAGGGCCCAGGTTGCCTTGTTCATCGGCCCATTCATTCCAAATGCTTACACCGTGTTCTTTCAGGTAGCGGGTATTGGTGTCGCCCTGCAAGAACCACAACAATTCGTAAATAATACTTTTCAGGTGAAGTTTTTTGGTGGTAACCACGGGAAATCCCTGCTGCAGGTCAAAACGCATCTGGTAACCGAAGCAACTGGTAGTACCGGTGCCGGTTCGATCAGTTTTAGTGACCCCTTTATCGAAAATATGTTGCAGCAGATCAAGGTATTGTTGCATGAGCGCAAGTTACTGAAGAAGTCCGGAAGTCAGCGAGTCCGGAAAGACGGGAAGAATCCCCATATTGTGCATAATTAGTAGCCGGAAACCGACTTTACTGATTTTACTCGGCATTGAGTTTTTTCCACATTTCATCGATGGGATCGCCTTTGGAGCTGAGGCCTGCATGGTCCCATTCATTGCCACGGACCTTGCCATTGAAGGAAAGGGAAGCGCCTACCCGGCTGCTATCGCGGCTAAAGAACTCTATATTTTCTGTGTATTTACCGTTTTTAAAGGTGTAGGTGCCACCTCCTGTTCCGGAAAACTCTTTGGTATCGATATTAATGGCCACCCATTGGAAACGGGTGCCTGATAATATTTTGAGTGTGCGCCGGGGGCCCAGCGGCATGTTAACAGGCTGCGCTCCCTGCTTACGACCAGCAATACGCCATACACCTGCCAGTTCGCCCAATCCCTTATCCAGTTGTTTCCAGGTCTTTTCTTTACCATCTACGTTGGCTACCAATTGGTCATTATTGTCGGACCAGGTGATGCCGACTGTTTCCCTTACTTTTTCTTTTTGCTGTGTATTAAACTGGATAGTGACTTCTATTTTATCATCCTTCACACTATAAGGGCCGCCCCAGGTATACAGGAATTGTTTGCCTGTTTTATCATAAACGGTGTGCACAAAGTATCCATCTACAAAAGTCATTGTCTCTTCACGGCCATTTTCCTGGTATTGCCAGGCACCGGTAAGGGAAATATTACTGATGGGAGGATGAAATGCGGCGACAACGATTAGGAGCAATAGCGTAATGATGAAGTTGTTTGCTGGGGCATACTTTCTCATACGGGGGCAATTTACCGTAAGTTAACGAAACTATAACGAATCCCCGTGCAGCGGGGCTTGCGGCAAAATGTTAAAATTGTCCTAATGCTCAGCTGCAGTCCGCTTCGGGCTGCAGCTGAGCAATTTAATGGTATTCGTTGGCCTCTTTGATTGGTATGATTATCTCCTTGTGCCTTTATAGAGAAGCTTGCAATTGAAGCTGTTCATTTTCTGCTTCCTGGTTGGCGGCAGCCAGTTCTGTCTGTTCGGTGTTGACCAGGGCGTGATTGCCCAATGTTTTAGCCAGTTCGGCATAGATCCTGAGCAATAGCTGGCTGCTCAATTCCAGTTTTGTTTCCAAAGCTGCCGCTTTGTGCTGTTCGCTGGCCAGGTGTTGCTGCAGGGACTGCATAGACTGTTGCTGTTCAGCAATTTCTGTTTGCAATGTCCCTTGCTGCCCCTTCAACTCTTGTACATGCTGCTCCAGTTGCTCTATATGGCCGGTTTTGGCGAGGATGACTTCCTGTTGCTGCTTGCCTTCCTGTTGACTTTGTTGGAGGGCGGATTGCCATTCTGCGGTCTGTTGCTGCTGAGCCTGCAATTCACCGGTTAGCCGCTGGATCTGTTGATCGAACCCATTCATAGTGATTTGCAGCTGCTGTAACTGGGCGGCTGAATCGCCGGCCTGCTTTTCCAACAGGTGGTAATTTTTTATGCGCTGTTCGAGTTGGCGCTGCAGAAAATCAATATGGGTTCTTTTTTCTTCCAGCACATCGGGCAGGTATTCCTGCTCGGCCAGTTGTTCTTTCAATGCTTTGCGCTCTGATTCGGTTTGCGCGAGGAGTTGCTGCAAAGCCTGCACGCGCTCATCGGTGCCCTGCTCAATGGCCACGGCCGCGGTGTTGCCAGCTGCCACCAATAGCTGTAAGCGGTTATTCTCTTCCTGTAATTGTTGTAAAAGTTGTTGTACCTGCTGTAGTTGCTCCGAGAGGCGGTCTTTCTCGTTTTTATACTGAAGACCCTGATCTTCTACCTGTTGTGTATGGTAATGCTGGATCCTGGCAGCTTCGTCGCGGGCTGTGGATACAGCATGTTCCATGTTTTTCAACAATTGTTCGAGCTGAGCAATCTCAGTAGCGTAGCGCTCCTTCTCTTCCTGTTGGGAACGAAGATCTTCCTGCAATTGGTGCAGTGTAGCCTGGAGGGGCAGGGCTGCTCCATCTTCACCGGCGCCGGTGTGAGCGATCGCCTGCTGTAGCCGGCTTATCTTTTCTTTATAGGCTTTTATTTCCTTCTGCAATTGGGTTACAAGTGTTGTATCTCCTTCTTTGTCTGTGTGATAAGCCTTGTTGCGCAAGTCTGCATACTTTTCTTCCAGCTCCCGGAAATCCTGTTCCAGGACCGAATAATTCTCCCGGTAGCGCCTTACTTCGTGTTCATATTTCTTTAGGAGGGAGGTATTGTCGGGATTGGCACTGGCCAGCCAGTCAGGCAAGCCTTCGGGATGATCTCCTGCGGCGGTTTGCAGCAGGGCGGAAGAGGCGGGATTTCTCAATACCGATTCGGACCAGCCATTTTCGTCATGAAAGGCCAGCTCCAGTCCTTCCTGTTTTTTCTTGCGGCGATAATGTAAGAAAATGGTAAGGGCTACAGCAATCAGGGTAGCAGGCACAGCAATCCACAAAACAATTTGGAGAAACTGCCTGAATTCATACAGGGACACCAGCAACAATAAAGACATCATGAAAAATTTTAAGTACAATTTTTCTCATACAAAAACTTAGGCACATGAAAGAATAGGACTGCGGAATTTTCTATACGGTGAAGGAGGAAAGGGTATTGGTTTAGCTGAAATCTAATTACAATAATAATACCAAAAAAAGTCATATAACCTTGCTCAGGCAAGCAGAAAACAATGCGACCGGTAATAAACCGGCTGAAAAAACCAACGATTATCCACACCCGATCCACATTGTCCAGGGATATGAAACAGGGCCGGTCAATTTTCTTATGTATAAGCGGCTGGAAGTCAGAAAGGCCACTGAAGGGTTTGATCAGTATCAAAGACTGTTATTTTTATTGTCTCCTCCACTGTAAATACTAATATATTTAGTATTTTTGTTTGTTCAAAACCTCCCCTTGTTGCTACCATAGCATCTTGTTTACATTACAAAGTGAATAAGTACAGTATCTATGTTACGCTCTCTGGTACTACATTACATCGACTATAACAGTAACCAATACGACCTGTCATTAAAATACTACAGGGTATCACTAAAACAAGTCGTATCGTAATAATTAAAGAATAATCTGTACTATATGCTAATTTATTTATCATTTGTTTTTTTCTTTGGAGCATGACAAAGGATGAACGATATATGGGGGTGAAGCAATTGATTGAATCGGGTCATATTACCGAATTCAAGCAAATATTCACCTATCTCCCCAAGACAGTTTTAGCAGGAGACCTTGGCACCAATAATAACCGAATGACGAGGTTGATCAATAATGTACAGGAGTTTACGCTGGAAGAGCTGGACAGGATCAGCCAGCTTATTGACGTGTCGTATGATTCCATCAATTTGCTGGTCAATAACCAATATAAAAAAAGCAAGCATTTTAAAAGAAAATAATAAGTAATGTCTGTAAGCTATTCAGCGCTTTGCGATTAGTCTCCCCCCGTGTTACACTTTCCCCCTCATGCCACGTTTTTGGATGAATGGCTGTCAATCAGCTTAATTACTCATTTCTAAAGAGGAAAAAATGAAATTGCCAAAAACGCTACTCAGCGCTATCCTGATCGGCATTGCCGTACAAACAACCACTTCCTGCAAAAAAGAAAAAGACCTGCCCGATTCCAAGGCAAAAAAGGAATCAAAGGAAGAAGAGAAAAACAAACCTTCCTATCCCTGTCCTGCCTGCGGAATGGGTTGATCCATTAAGCAAAACTTATAATCGCTTAATTCCAGCCAAGTGCCCAAAATACTATCTGCCGTAGCCTGCAACCTGGATACCCATATTCTTGGGGCCTGCCTTCCGTTGATGGAGGAATCAAGAATAGAAGCGTTGGAATGGTCTTTTGATGCACTCTATAAAGTACAGGAAATCCCAACCTGGTTCCAGGAATTACTGACTGCATTCAGTAAGGAAAAAAGGCTCATAGGTCATGGGGTTTTCTTTTCACTCTTCTCCGGTAAATTGCTTCCTGAACAAGAAGCCTGGCTAAAAAAGCTACAACAAACCTGTAGTGAATTTCAATTTGATCATATTACTGAACATTTTGGATTCATGACAGGTAAGGATTTTCACCAGGGTGCTCCACTGAATATTCCTTATACACCCAGTACCCTGGCTATTGGACAAGACAGACTGAAGCGGATCTACGCCGCTTGCCAATGCCCTGTAGGACTTGAAAACCTGGCATTTTCTTATTCGCTTGAAGAAGTGAAGAGGCATGGTATGTTCCTGGATCAACTGCTTGAACCTGTGAATGGCTTTATTATATTAGATCTTCACAATCTCTGGTGCCAGCTTCACAATTTCTCTATTGGCTTTGATGAGCTTATCCAACTGTATCCATTGGATAAAGTACGGGAAATACATATTTCCGGTGGCAGCTGGGATCATTCGCAGATAGAAAAAGGCCGTACCATCAGGCGGGATACGCATGATGATGCGGTACCTGCAGCAGTTTTTCAATTATTGGAAACGGTGATACCCGCCTGCCCTAATCTCAAGTATGTGGTGCTGGAGCAACTGGGCAATGGATTGGAGAGCGCGGAAAGCAAACAACAATTCTATGCAGATTTTCTGGAGATGGAAAAAATCATCGGTCAAAAAAGTCAACCGGCCTATCTGACCAGCCTGGCCTCTTTTATACCAATATCACCTGTCACTCCCGGCCCAATGGTAGAAGATGAATGGTTGTACCGGCAACAGGCAGAACTTTCAACCATCCTGGAATCATCCCTATCGTATGAGGATGCCAGGCTCCTTTTGGACCGCTCATCGCTGGCCAATTCCATGTGGAAGGTGGAAAACTGGGATCCCGCCATGATTGAAACGGCAATTAAAATAGCGCAAAAATGGAAAGCGGGGTGGTAAGCAACTGAATATTAACTTTTGTCGTATTGGCTTTGATAAAAACAACTCAATCACTGCCGCCGCATGGTCAATGGTCAAAAAGTAATAGTAGTTCTTCCTGCCTATAATGCGGCGCGTACCCTGGAAAAGACCTGCCATGAAATAGACCGTACAATAGTCGATGAAGTTATACTGGTGGATGATATGAGTAACGACAATACGATCGAGGTAGCCACCACCATCGGCCTTACGCATATCATCAGCCATAAGAAAAATACAGGATATGGAGGTAACCAAAAATCCTGCTATCGAAAAGCATTGGAATTGGGAGGCGATATCATCGTATTGCTTCATCCCGATTATCAATATACTCCTGCTCTTATTGGTCCCATGGTATCGTTGATCGCCAACAAAGTGTATCCGGTAGTACTGGGTTCGCGGATCCTGGGGAAAGGGGCATTGAAAGGCGGCATGCCTTTGTATAAGTACATCTTCAACCGCCTGCTTACCGCCATCCAAAACGTATTGATGGGACAAAAGTTATCTGAGTACCATACGGGCTACAGAGCTTACCACAGAGACGTACTACTGGCAGTGCCCTTTGAGAACAATTCCGACGATTTTATTTTTGACAATGAGATATTGGCGCAAATATTCTTTAAGGGATTCGAGATCGCTGAAATAACCTGTCCCACCAAATACTTTGAGGAAGCCTCTTCTATCAATTTCAGCCGAAGTCTTCGCTATGGGCTAGGCGTACTGCGCGTAAGTTTCCAATATTGCTTTCAGAAAATGGGCCTTGTTCAATCCAGTATCTTCCGCGGGATGTAAAGACGGTTGTATGGACTCAACCTGGGATTCTCAGCTGATTTACTTTATCCCGGAGGGTGTTAAAAAACCTGTTCCGGTCTTTTTCACCCGATCTGCTCACCAATGTGGACCGGCTGAGTAAAGTATTGAATGTATCAAATGCTTTGGCAGCAAATCTATCGTCCTGTGTGATCAGGTAGCTGAATACGCTGTAGGTGATCATGGATACTTTTCTATCGTCGAGATTGAGGAGAATGGTATTGTTGCCCAGGATCAGTTCATTCACATAAAACTGGATGGGGCCTCTATAGGCGATATCGGTAGCACCTGGCATAAACTTTACACCTTTAGCCGCCTGGGCCTGCAAATGATCGACCATTTGAATGAAGGAATCAACAACGGCTATCAGGTCTTTCTTATCCCTGAAAATACCAGCATCCCTGTAATAAGCTATCTGGTTAATGCTGCTGTGGATGCTTTCGAGGTTCCATAATTCCACGGTGTTCATGTGGCTATGCTCTTCAAGTATTTGCCTGCCAAGGGCAAAGCATTCTTCAAACCGGTGTTCTTCGAGTGAGAATGATTGATTGGCAAGGGCGGGTTCATTGTTGATGGTTTTGCACCAGAAAAAGGTCTTAAAGGCTGCCATACCGGGAAAAAGAAAGAAATACCAGAAGGGGGCGTCCTTGCAGAGGTAAAAGATCTCCCCCTGCTTAAAGGAATTGAAATATTTGAACTGCTCCAGCATTCCCTGCATATGATGCACAAAAGGAATGGATGAATGCATGATGCCGGGGGCCTGAAAAAGCACGGAATCATTCTTTAACTGTAATAGCTGATCCAGGGAGAGGTGGTAATGCTCGCAGATCTGTTTTAATTCGATGAGGGTAACTGGTTTTTCTCCACGGATACGGCGGTATACGCTGTCGGCACTGAGGTTGAGCAGCTGGCACAATTCATCTACGAGGGAAAGGTGCGAAGGCAGACATTCTTTTAAGTGGCGGAAAAGCTGCTGTTGCAATTGTTTTGTTTCCATTACAAAAGGAAATTACTGAAAATCCGTAATACCCATGATTTGTTTACGGATTTCTGCCATTAAAAGGGTGAAGGGGCATTATAAAAAAGGATAATCCGTAATTGTGTTCGCTGTGCCGGTAATAATTATTGCCCATAGCAAAAGCTGGCGACCTGGTAGCTGATAGCCATTAGGGATTGCAGGTACGGTAGGATAGGTTTGTGGATATCACCTCAAACCCTGCTCATGACACGTATTTTGACAACAACCCTTTTATGCTTAGCCTGTTTGTGCACGGTGTGCCTGGCTCAGCCAGACAGCAGCCAAAACCTTTATTTTGTAAAAAAGGGCGGGGAAGCCGTCTTTAAAGAAAATGACTACCAGCCGGGCAAAAATGCTTTTTACCTCTACCGCAATTGCATTTATGACCTCGTTTTAAAAAACAAGAAGGTGTTATCCATCAGGATCATTGACATCAGAAATGATTCCATCTATTATACGAGTGCGTTCAACAATATCGCAGAACCCAGGGATAATGGGCAAAAGGATACGCTCGCATTGCATCCTTTGCAGCTTAAAAAGATCAAGTTGATTGGCGACCGGATGATGGGGCTTTATTCGGGCTACTCTTTGACCAACTGTCGGTATGTATTTGAAAAAAGCCATGCTCCCAAGCTCTTTCCTGTTGAAAAGAAACTCTCCTACTCCGCAGATAGTAGCTATTCCGTTGCGTATGAGCTGGTATCTTACCTCACGGCCCAGGGATTGGACAAAGTATACGAACGGCGTGGCATTACTTATTACTATGAGGGTGTGGCGCCTCCTGCAGATAAATCCCCTCTTCCTAAAAAAAGGCCCAGGCTTGTAAAAAACTGGGCATGGTTTACGCCTTCCAATGCCACGGAAATAAACGGCCTCAATGTAGGCCTGCAAACCAGTATGGATGATGGCGATTCACTGGCTATCAATGGTGTGAACCTCAATGTCGATGGCCTCTCCGCGTTTATTGGCATGTTTGCATTAGTGCATCTTTTTACCAATATCAATGTGGTAAATATGCCGGACACGCTTGACAAATCAAACGTCAATACATCTGTCACGGGTTTGAGTATAAGCCTTGGCGGGCTATTGGGCAACGGTATGCAGGTAAAAGGTGTGAGTATTAACGGGGCGATCAGTGCGGCCAATGAAATGACAGGCCTGCATATCACAGGAACACAGAACAGAACAGATGAATTCAAGGGAGTGGTCATCACCGGCATTACCAACCGGGCGATTAAAGGCAGGGGGGTTCAGATCGGGCTGTTCAATGTATGCAAAGACCTGAAAGGAGTGCAACTGGGGTTGTGGAATGTGAATAGCAAGCGCAGCCTACCAATCATCAACTGGCGATTTTAAGGTACTGACCGGAACACAATTGGTTATTACGGTAACAGACAATGGTCAAGGTCCTGTCCTGAATGCCATTATTTTAACGAAGTTTAATTTTTTACTATAAGACTTTCTGCTCCCTGCATCCGGCAAGTGGGCTGATTTTCTGCAATAAAAGGGATGAGGGGCACGTTTTCCAACTCTAACCGGTACAATAGCCTGATTTTTAATATTATTGCAAGCCCAAATTGATCGTTCATGAACCCAACTCTCCCACCTGCCTGCAGGCCTGATAGCCCTGCGGTAGTCGTTTTACGCTCCAGCAGAGCCATTCGTTATCTATTCCTTACCGTTATAATTATGGGCTTTTATTGCTCAGTGACAGCCCAGGTTGTTCACCCCGATGACCTGTCAACAGCCGAAACCCAGGCCAGGCTGTACAAGGATGAACAGGTGATCTGTCGTTCTTCGTATCACTTCTTTACTTTTGGCAAGGGTGTGAATGCCCTGAATGACAAAGTAGTGGTAGTGCAGGAAGAATCGGAAATGGAATTCCTTGCGTTGAAAAAATACTCCGGTCTTACCTATGTGGAATTCTACAACAAATTCATCCGCCTCAAGCAGTTTAAGAAGTCATTGAAAAATGGCAGCAAGTTCTTCCTGTCGGAAAGATCAGGCATTGACCGCTCCTTAACGGATGAGAATATCTTCTTTGACGATAGCCGGGTGCAATATTTTCCCATACGCTTTGGCAACCAGGGCAATGTAGCCAAGGTAACAGTCAAAAAAGAATACACGGATGCCAAATACCTCACCCGCCTCTTCTTCCATGCACCCTACCCTGTAATGGAGCAGGTATTTGAATTCAAAGTGCCTGACTGGCTTTCCATTGATTTCAAAACCTTTCATTTTGAAGGATACAAAATAGAAAAGAAGCAAACACAGAAGGGCGGCTATACGAACTATGTATTTACATTGAAAGATCTGCCGGCCAGCAAATCTGAGTTCAAACAGATCGGCCGGGCCTATACGGATCCCCATATTGTAATACAGGTGAAGTCTTTCGAAAGCAAAGGCGAAGTGTTGCAGGGATTTGACAAAACGAGTGATGTATACAATTGGAATAACCGTCTTTATAAAATGGCCAACAATGAGCCGGAAAAGCTCAAAGCGACTTTATCGAAGATTACGGCGGGGATTACCAATGACCAGGATAAGATAAAAGCTATTTACTATTGGGTACAGGATAAAATACGCTACATCGCTTACGAAGATGGTTATTCGGGCTATATACCAGCATCAGCACAGGACGTATTGACCAATAAATACGGCGATTGCAAAGGAATGGCCAACCTGCTGACGGAATTCCTGAAACTAGCGGGCTTTGATGCTCATTTTACCTGGATCGGTACACGGCAATTGCCCTACCCCCAATCGACCCCGGCATTGTGTGTAAACAATCATGCTATTACCACGCTGTACTTCAAGGGCAAGGAATATTTCCTGGATGCTACAGAGAAATATGTACCCTTTGGTGAAAATGCTTACCGGATACAGGGCAAGGAAGCAATGATCGCCAATGGTGATAAATATGACATTAAAAAGGTACCGCTTACTACGGGCGATGAACACAAAGTATTTACCAAAGCCGATTTTACGCTGAACAACGAGCAGTTAATGGGTAAAATACAGGTAACGCTTAGTGGCAATGAACGGAAAGATTTTCACCAGGAATACCAGGATCTGCCCAATACCAGCCGGGAAAAATTCCTGAACAGTTACCTGGAATTCAACAATGACAACGTGGATGCTTCGGGCGTAAAGACAAGTGATCTGAATAACCGGGACATCCCGATCAATATCTCAGGAAGTATAGATCTCTCCAACTATGTACAAACGATCTCAGGCAACAAATACATCAACCTTGATTTCTTTCCCAAAACGCTTGAACGATACCTGCCGGATGAAAAAAGGAAAAGCGGATATGATTTTGATTATGTATTAAGTTTTGAAGATGAGTTTTCCCTTTCTGCACCAGCCGGTAGCAAGTTTGCTGACATCCCGGAAAAGCTGGAGCTGAAGTCTGATGGATACGAATTCAGAGGAGAATACACGGTGACTGGCAATAAGATCACGCTTAAGAAGTACCTCGTTATCAAAAACAGCATGATCAACAAGAGTGACTTTCCCAACTGGAAAAAGTTTCTTGAATCCATTAAATCTTTCAGCAGTAATTTTTTCAGCATCACCACTAAATAACCCGCGTTATGAAAATATATAAACCCCGCACAGGTATTGCTGTTTTCCTGACAGTACTGTGCATTCACCTCACTTCGGGCCTGATGGCTCAAAGTTATATTGATGAAGACTTCCTGGACAACCTGGAAAACAATGCCCGCTTTATGTTGAAGGAAACAGCGCCGGCATTTCAGGAAACGAATATACCGGCTAAATGGAACAAGGAGTCGGCGGTAGTGATCGGCTTTTCCCGGAATGTATTATTTGACCGCAAAAGCAGTGGCGGCTTTTTTACCCGCCGGGAACGCAGTCTCTTTTTCTTTGAGAAGATCAGGGTGAGGATCAGGGTCAATGACAACAACTCGGTGAAAGCCTTTTCTGAGGTCTATTTCCGGTATGGTTCGAAAGAAGATGGATTTATAGCGCGCATCATCAAACCCGGTGATACGGCTATCAATATTGACCTGAAGAGTGCGGTAGCAGTTGAAGCAGGAACTGATATTCCGGAATATTTCCAGAGCTTTTTTGACCAGGTGGCAGGATCGGGTTACAATTATTATAAGGTGCCGGTTGCGAACCTGGAACCTGGCGATATATTGGAATATGTGACTACTACCAAAAGCAAGCTGGATGTAACGGCTTCGGGTTATGTAGAGTTTAGCCCTATTTATGAGGTGTGCAGTAAGGGATACCCGGTTATGTTTAACGAAATTGCTATAGAAACAGATGATAAATCTTTTTTCAAGTCGCTCTCACTGAATGGGGCTCCAACCTTTAAAAAAGAGGGCACATCAGAGCAGGGATTTTTCCGGTATGTATTTACAGACAAAAACCGGGATACGGAAAAGGATGTGAACTTTGTAAGTCCCTTTATCCAATATCCGCTTGTCAAATTCCAGGTGATCTATTCCAATAACGACCAGGTAAAAGGCGCCTTCATTGGAGAAAAAGGTGAATTGAAGAGCAGCTTTAGCCGGGAAGAACTGGCGCGCAAAGCATGGGAAGATTATGAAAGGGTGAGCGACGCTTCTTTTATGGGAGGTATGGTTACCGTACAGAATTTCATCGACGCCTGTTATTCAGAGCTCATGAAACTTGGCGCCAAAAACTGGGATGAGCAGACGTATATTAATAATGCCTATTACCTGGTACGCAACAAGATCCTTTTTCAAAGGGAGTACCTGAGCGATAAGAAGTTTGCCCATATCTTCGGCTCGCTGCTCTATCAGCGAAATATTAAATCGGAGATCATTATTACTACAGGCAATAATATAGGGAAATTAAAGGAGGTGCTGTTTGAACAGGAGATCCGGTATGTTATCAAGGTAGGTGATAAGCTGTATTACAATGTAACAGATTTCTCCAACCCGGGTGAGCAGGAAGAAAGCCTGCTATCGAATGAAGCTTATATCATTTATGCGCCTGCGAAAAAAGGAGGTGCGCAGGAAATAAAGGCTTATACCCTACCGGGAACCACAGCAGCGGAGAACAGCGCTTCCTACTCCATTGTAGTGGAGCTTGCTCCTGATATGAAAAGCTTGCAAATTGCCAGAACATCACATTTCAAGGGGATTCAAAAAGCCAAAAACACGGCCAGCGCGCTTAAGTTTACGCCCTATATGCTGCAGGACTATGTCAATTTTGGCGGCACTGATCCAACCTTTAAAATGAGATCAAGAGAAGCGGAGGAATACACGAAGTCTGCCCGCAATTTGCAGGAAGAGTTTAAAAAGCAAAAGCCGGATTATGTACGGGAATCCCTTCAGTCGGAATTCCATCAACGGATAAAGGAGGCGAAATTCACGCTGGTGAATGATGGCCGTACTCAAAAAAAGAGTACCCTTTCCTTTAAGGAAGAGTTTGAGTTGAATGATTTTGTGCGGAAGGCTGGGAAAAAATACCTGGTAAACCTTACCGGACTCATGGGTTCGCAATTGCAGATCAAAAAAGAAGAAAGGAGCAGGAAATATGATATTGATGTACGCTATCCCAAAACCTATGCCTGGTATATTCAGTTTAAAGTTCCCCCTGGTTATAAAATAGAAGGGCTAACGGAACTCAATAAAGCCATCGACAATGAAACCGGCAGCTTCAAGCTCAGTGCAAAGGAAGAAAATGGCCTGGTGATCATCGACGTGCAAAAGGTATATAAGCAAAGAAATGTTGCCAGTGCGAAATGGAACGATATGCTGGCATTTATTGATGCTGCCTATAACAGCACTTATAAGTATATTTTACTAACCCCTAAACAATAACCCTTCTTACAACATGAAAAAATGTAGCCTCTTCTTTTTTTTAATATGCTTATGCGCAGGCCTGTCGGCACAATACAAGAAAGCCAGCTTTTTCCAAAAAACGGGCCGTACGTATGGTCTTGGCGCCAAGCTATTTGCGCTGGGCGATGGAAAAGGAAGCCCTATTGGTTATACTTTTTCATTCGGGGCTGAGCAGGACGGCAAGCAGTTCTTTTTTAATACGGAGATTACTTATCTCCTCTCCTATGACTTCGTATTTAATACTACCAATGGCAACGGAGGAACGCTCAGTGTATATGGAAAGTCGAAAGCGAATCTCATTTTCGGATACAATTTTGGTTATCATTTAACCAAGAATGAGAATAGTGAACAACTGTTGAGGCCCTATGTAACTGCAGGCTTCAATGTTTCTGCTTTTAACGGGACCAAAGAAGTCTACAATGACAGCTGGGATAATGCTAAAGTGGCCAGTGAAAGTAATTTCGGCGCCGGGATTGGCGGCGGGTTGGGCTGTATGCTCAATTTTACTCCCTGGCTGGCGTTGAAACTGGAAGGAGGGTATAGCTACCAGTTTAATTTTAAGCCGGCGGAACAAACAACCTCGACGGTTTATTACATGTTTACAAAACATCCCTATGCTTCTGTTGGACTTCGATTCAAAATTGTAACGGAATAGCAGCGGACCAATCTTAATAGTTTAGAAGGCCGGTAAGCAGTTGCTTTACCGGCCTTTTTCAATAATTTCGGGCTGGTCAAAACAGATTGTCCGCATGTTATCAGCACCAGCCCTCCAATTATCTGAGCTTACTCACCAGATCGAAGCCGCCCTCAAGGACCGGTTTGAGGGGCAGTATTATTGGGTAATGGCAGAGATCACGGGGCACAAATGGCAACCGGCAAGGGGTTTTCATTATTTTGACCTGGTAGAAAAACAAGCAGGCTCCTCCGGCCTGAAGGCCAAGATCAGTGCAGTAGCCTGGACGGCCGGCGCCCGGCAAATCGCCGCTTTTGAAAAGACCACTGGTCAGCGCTTCACAGATGGCTTACAGGTACTGATACAGGTATCGGTTGATTATAGCGCAGTATACGGCCTTAAACTAACCCTCCTGGATGTTGATGCCGGCTATACGATTGGTCAGCTGGAACAACAAAAGCAGGCCACCCTGCAAAGGCTGCTCACTGAATGCAGTGGTTATATCCAAAAATCGGGCGACAACTATATTACGGCCAATAAGCTGCTTAAACTGCCGGTTGTACTGCAGCGGATTGCGGTGGTTACAGCGCAAACTTCGGCAGGCTACCAGGATTTTCACCACACGCTGCTTAATAATCAATACGGTTATCAATTCTTTGTAGATACTTATTTTACGACCGTACAGGGAGAAGCCAACGCATCGCAGATCAAAGAAAGGCTGCTGCAGGTTTTTACCTCCGGTCAACCTTATGACGCTGTAGTGATCATCCGGGGTGGTGGATCGCCCACGGACTTCCTGGTCTTTGATACTTTTGCCCTGGGCCAGGTAACTGCCAAATTTCCAATCCCTATCATTACGGGCATTGGTCACCAGCATAATGAAACGATCGTGGACCTGATGGCGCATACACCGCTGAAAACGCCTACTAAAGTAGCGGAATTCCTCATCGCCCATAACCGGGGTTTTGAAGACAGGATCAACCAGCTGCAAAATAAGTTGCTGGTGAAAGCCCAACAATGGGTGGCTGATAATAAATCGGAGCTGATAACTTTAGAACGGCAATTGTTGCATACAGCCCAGACGAGCCTGCATCTGTACCGGCGCAGGCTGGATGCGATGGGTAATGAACTGACCATTAAACCGGTCATCCTGTTCAACAGCAAACGGAAAGATCTGTTAAACATCAACCACCAGCTTCAGTTTACCAGTATCAGGCTCTTGTCGCACGAGCGGGATGACCTACAGGGGCTGGAAAAACTGTTGCAGGTATTGGATCCGGCCAGTATATTGAAAAGAGGGTTTGCGCTGGTGTCGTACCAGGGCCGGATCGCAACAAATGCCAGCCTGCTGCCCGTAGGGGAAGATATACATGTATTGCTCGATAATACCACCATAACAACTACCATCAAAGCTAAAGCACCAGCCGATGAAAGCAACATTGACCTATGAAGCCGCGTATGAAGAGTTAAAAGAAATTGCTGCCGATATCGAAGCGGAAACGGTATCGGTAGATGTATTGGCGGAAAAGCTAAAGCGGGCTTCTTTTCTCCTGGAGTTTTGCAAAACCAAACTCAAAAGCACAGAACAGGAAGTCAGTAATATAATACAGCAAATGAAGCAGGAGGAGGAAAAGGACTAAACACAAGCGATTGCCGTTTTTCTGTTTCAGTCTTCGGGATCTATGGGGGCCATCAATTCATGTAACTTTTTTTGTAGCAACTTTTTATCCGGAAGTTGCGTTTCATAGGCCGCTACCACGGCCGGTGAAAGACTTCTATTCAATGCATATTTGACCACTTGTGAGTCCTGGTCCTTACACAGCAGGATGCCAATACTGGGCTTTTCGTGTGGTTTCTTTACATCCTTGTCTAATGCCTCCAGGTAAAAATTAAGCTGCCCTAAATGATCCGGTTTGAATTTTTCCGTTTTCAATTCGATAGCCACCAGGCATTGTAAGTCGCGGTGAAAAAACAACAAGTCGACCTCAAAATCACTATTACCCACTTGTAACCGGTATTCTTCGGCCATAAATACAAAGTCGCGCCCCAGTTCCAGGATAAAGTCCTTCATCTGGCAAATGAGGGCTTTTTGTAGTTGATTTTCGCTGTGATCGGGTGGTAGATTTAGGAATTCAAAAACATAACTATCTTTAAATGAATTATTTATACCAATTTCTGTCACCAGTGGTGACAGTTTTATATTACCTGTAGATTCATCCAAAACTGTCGGCATTGCTGGCAGTTTTGATTTAGTTGCTATTTCTCTTAATACTGTAGAGAGTTTTCTTCTTCCTATCATTGTTCGTTCAAATAGACTACTGTTGATTTGTCTTTCCAGCTCTCTCTTTGTGTATCGTTCCTGTACACAAAGCCTGAGATAAAACTCTCTTTCTTCCGGTCGGCGCATACCCAAAATTATCAGGTTATTTGTCCAGCTGATTTCTCTCAGCAATGCAGAGAGTTTTGGGTAGTCCTTATAAGTTTCATAAAACTGCTTCATGCGCCAGAGGTTCCTGTGCGAATATCCATTAAGACCAGGCGCTTTCTTTTCGATGAAATTCGCAAGTTGGGCGACGATAGATTTACCCCAGGCCTGCACTTCAACCCTTTTACTAATATACTCACCGATATTCCAGTACAGATTGATCATTTCTGTGTTGACAGCCTGAAATGCATTTGACCGGGCCTTTTTGATTAGCCTGATTACTTCCGTGAATTGTGATTCCAGTTTCATGGTTTAACTTTTTAGGACATGGACTGCGTTCCATTCTATTGTAAAAACATTTGGTCCGGCGGCTATAAAGCCAGCCATCGTAATTGAATTTGAATTGATCTCGTAGATGAAAAATGCTGCGTAAGGCAGTCTGCAAAAGGTTGGAATTGAAAATGGCATCTAATGTAAAACGGTGCCTGTTGTTGTACTATCCACCTGCGCTGAGTTTTGGGTGGAAGGAGGTGGATCGTACTGGGCTCGAACCAGTGACCTCTGCTCTGTCAAAGCAGCGCTCTAAACCAACTGAGCTAACGATCCGGGGGCTGCAATTTACAGTATCGTTTCCAATTAGATACAGGAAGGCCATAAAAAATTGAAAAGGCGGCAACCAATCTACGACGGGATTCGTTAACTTTAAAAATTATCCTTTTATCACGTAAATCCATTGTATGAACCAGCAGATCATCAATCTCTTTGATGAATACACGCATAAACCGCTTAAACGGGAAGATTTTATCAAAAAGCTGGCGCTGCTTACGGGCAGCATGGCTGCAGCGATGACAGCGCTCTCTCAACTGGAAGTGAAATATGACAATGCTGTAACTGTTACACCACAAGATGATCGCATTACTACTGAATACATTACTTACCCCGGCGACGACTGCACCATGAAAGGCTATTTTGCCAAACCCAAAAAGGAAGGCAAATACGGCGCCGTAGTGGTGATCCATGAAAACCGGGGACTTAATCCGCATATTGAAGATGTGACCCGCCGGGTTGCCCTGGCTGGATACCTTGCGCTGGGTGTAGATGCCTTATCACCCCTGGGAGGAACACCCAAAGACGAGGAACAGGCCCGAGGCCTGTTTGCCCAATTGGATGCTAAAAAGAACATCACCAATTTTGCCAAAGCTTTTGATTACCTGAAAGGCAGGAAGGATAGTAATGGAAAGACGGGTTGTGTAGGCTTTTGCTGGGGTGGTGCACTGTCCAACCAACTGGCTGTCAATGTACCAGACCTCAAAGCTGCGGTAGCCTACTATGGCCGGCAGCCCGATGCTGCTGATGTGCCAAAGATCAAAGCTGCAGTTCAGCTGCATTATGGCGGACTGGATGAACGTGTGAATGCCGGCATACCAGCCTATGAGGAAGCCTTGAAGAAAGCGGGTGTTAAATACGAAGTTTTCATTTACGAGGGCGCGAACCATGCTTTTAACAATGATACAGCCCCTACCCGGTACAATGAAACGGCCGCCAAATTGGCCTGGGAAAGGACGCTGAAGCTCTTTGGAGAAAAGCTGACGTAAGGAAGGAGGACGTGAAAAGTGACGCCAGCAGCTATGAAAAATTGGAGTAGGAATAGAAAGAAATTACCAACCAGCTCATGGATTTTACTTAGCAGCCCTAAAAAAAATGAAACATTACATATTGTAGATTGTTTTTTATCGTTAGAGCGTTGAGCCCACAGCTGCAGGATGGCCTGTGGTGAGATGGTGTCAGGATTGTACAACTTATTAAACTGATACAGGTGATGATGAGAAGACCCGTAACTCTATTACTGTTTTTTGCTTCGGTGGCAGCGATCTTATCCTTTACCGGCAAAACACCCCGGACACCCGATGGCCGTCAGAAAGCCGTACTGGGTACTATTGTGATCGATGCAGGCCATGGTGGGCCCGCCCGGGGCGCCAAAGGGCTCATTTCGTATGAAGCAGATGTAGCCCTGGCTATTTCCTTAAAACTTGGACAACGGATACAGGAAGCATTTCCTGATATCCGGGTGGTATATACCCGCACTTCGGATACGGTTTTCGGCGTTCATGTGGACGCCAGAACGGCCAACCGGATGCGTGCAGAGCTTGCCAATGAGGTGAAGGGTGACCTGTTTTTGAGTATCCACTGTAATGCCACGCCTCAAAAAGCAGGCGGATGGTATGCCAAACGGGTGGTGGGACATACTACCAAAACAATCACTGTGGGTAAGGGAGCCAAGAAACGGAAGAAAACTGTGAGGGTACCTGTTTACGAAAACTATTGGGTAAAGAATGAACGGCATGGTACGGAAACCTATATCTGGGCTGCCGACCGCAGTGGTGTAAAAAGTACCTTTATCAATGTGGAAGAAGCTGGAGAATTTTCCCCTGATAGTACAAGCCCGGCTACCCCACCCCCCGATATGAATTCACCAGAAGCCAAGATCAGGGCCCAGTTATATGAAAAGAAATACTTCGGCAAAAGCCTGATGCTGGCCAATTTGGTGGAGGAAGAATTTGCCAAAAGCGGCCGGGCAAGTGGTGGCGTAAAACAACGGAACTGGGAACAGATCTGGGTATTACAGGCCACAGGGATGCCCAGCATCCTGGTAGAAACCGGTTTTATCACCAATGAGGAAGAAGAAAAATACCTCAACAGTGATGACGGGCAGGCAGAAGTTGTAGAAAGTATTATTACGGCGCTTAAAAAATATAAGGAGACGCTGGAAGGCACCATTACTGCCAAGCAGGAAGCCGACACTACCAAGCCCCGCGGATTCTGATCATCCATTAAAACATTAAAAAAGCTGTAGTACCGGTGCTACAGCTTTTTCCTTTATAGGTACAAGTTCCTTTTTATGAAACTTTTCGACGTCTCAATTCTTTTTTGATCAGCCCCAGTTCTCTTCCTGTTTGTCCGGATACGGAGGAATTTTCCTGCGCCCTGCGCATGAGGTAAGGAATTACATCATCAATAGGTCCGAAAGGCAGGTATTTACTCACAGACAACCCAGCTTTGGCGAGGTTGAAGGTGATGTTGTCGCTCATGCCATATAACTGGGAGAAATGTATATGGGGATGGTTATGCGGCAATCCTTTCTGATCGAGCAATTCGGCAGCACGCAGGCTGCTGTATTCATTGTGGGAAGCAACTATGAGGGATATCTTGTCCAGGTGTTCGATGCAGAACTCCACGGCATTGTTGTAATCGCGGTCGCTGGCATCCTTGCCGGGTTGGATGGGTGAGGGATATCCATGTTCTTCTGCCCTTCTTCTTTCTTTCTCCATATAAGCGCCCCGCACGAGTTTGGCGCCCAGGATAAACCTTTTTGCTTCGGCCTGCTGGAAACTGTGGTGCAGAAAAGCCAGCCTGTCGTGGCGGTACAATTGAATGGTATTGTAAACAGTTACCTTTTCCAGGTTGTATAATTCCATCATCTGCATGGTCAACGCATCAACCGGATCCTGAATCCAGGTTTCTTCAGCATCTACCAGCACGCCTATATTTTTGGTGGCTGCCGCACTGATGATCTTGTGCATACGGGCTACCACTCTTTGCCATTCGGCTTTTTCTTCTTCGTTGAGCACTTCGGTATGAACTCTTCCTTCATACCCGCTTTTATCTGTAGCAGCAGCATCGAGCTTTTCGAGCAGGGCAAAACGGGCGAAACCGGTTACCTTGATGCTCATGAAGGGCATATTGTGCTGGGTAGCTGCGTAATTGATAACGCGGATAAACTCCTCGCAGGCATGATCGAAGTTCTCCTCTCCTTCCTTGCCTTCCACACCATAATCCAGGATGACCTGCA
Source organism: uncultured Paraflavitalea sp. (assembly GCA_966211765.1). Classification (GTDB taxonomy): domain Bacteria; phylum Bacteroidota; class Bacteroidia; order Chitinophagales; family Chitinophagaceae; genus Paraflavitalea. The sequence continues at coordinate 47,295 of CBIHOV010000019.1, read as the reverse complement.
CGCCAAACTGCTCCAACCTGTTGGCTACACGGGCCGTTTCTTCGAGGGTTTCGCCGCCTACAAACTGTTTGAAAATGGTGTTGCGGATCAGCCCTTTGATGGGCAGTCCCACCCGGATGGCCCAGGGGGTAAACCGGGTACCCAGTTTGACCAGGGAACCATATCCCATACTGGAAAAGAGGAAATTGGCTTTCTTCAGTTCCTGGTCTGTTTTATAAGCAAAGGCATATTCTGTATTGTCAAATGAAATAACGGGGTGAGGATTATCCATATCTACTAACGAATGTTAGGCGCAAAAGTAAGGGAAGATTTCAGGATTATTAAATTTCACGCTGTAAGAATGATGCACAAATCAGCCATTTTTTCTAAAAATAGCGATACATAAATCGTTGATACCCGTAGGAAAACGCAAGCAACGCCAGATTCAACCGGTTGCGCTGAAAGATTCGGGGCATTCCGAATTCAGGATCAGCGAAATGTCTTTACTTTGGCCCGCTATGAAAATTACACATACAGAGATCTGGAAGTTCAGCATTCCCATGCATCCGTTTACGATCGCCACAGGTACCATGCATTTTGCACAGAATACCTTTATCCGGGTGCATACGGATGCGGGTATTTATGGCGTGGGAGAATGTTCGGCCTTCCCGATGATTGCCGGGGAAACGCAGGCTACCTGCTTTGAGATGGCCAAAGACTTTGCGGCCCTCTGGAAGGGTAAGGATGCGGCTGCGCTTACGGACAGGTTGCAGGAACTGGATGCTTTTACGGCCTTCAACCGCACGATCAAGAGTGCCTTTGACATGGCCCTATATGACCTGGCGGCCAGGCAGGCAGGTGTTCCGCTGTATAAGTACCTGGGCGGAGCACAAAAAGAATTGGAAACGGACCTCACGATCGGTATCGATACGCCGGAAAACATGGCAGCTTCTGCGGCAGATTTTATTCAAAGAGGCGTAAGGATCATCAAGGTAAAGCTGGGTAAAAACGCCAAAGAAGATGTGGAGCGGATACGGCAAATCAGGAAGGCGGCAGGCGACAGTATTTTGCTGCGTATAGATGCCAACCAAGGCTGGAGCTATGAAGATGCACAATACGCATTGACTGCGCTGGGCCAATACAATATACAATTCTGTGAGCAACCGATGCGGTATTGGAATGACCACCATTTACCGGCTTTAAGAAAACAATCGCCCATTAAGATCATGGCCGATGAAAGTGTGTTTGATCATCATGATGCAGCCCGTTTGATCGCTGCAGACGCCTGCGATTATGTAAACATCAAGTTTGCCAAATCGGGCGGTATTGCGGAAGCTATAAAGATCAATAAGGTGTGTGCAGACAACAAGATTCCCTGTATGATGGGTGGCATGCTGGAAAGCCGGGTAGCGCTCACCGCTTTTGGGCATTTTGCGCTGGCGCATGACAATGTTGTTTTCTACGATATGGATACCTGTATGCTGGGGCATAAAACAGACCCGGTAACCGGGGGTATACGCTACAATGGCTTCTTCCTGGAAGTGCCGCAGGCAGCGGGTATTGGAGCTGATGCAGACAATGGTTTCCTGGATGGCTGTGAAAAAGCCACTGTTTAGACTTTCGCGGTTATCTTTGCGCAAATTTGCAGCATGAGCCAAAAAGCAAAGACAGCCAAGGAATCGTATGTAGTAATGACAGAACTGGTATTGCCCAATGACACCAATACTTTTGGTAACCTGATGGGTGGACGGTTGATGTACTGGATGGATATAGCTGCGGCGCTGGCTGCCATGAAGCATTGTGCTGCTCCTGTAGTAACGGCCTCGGTGGACAATATTTCCTTTGAGAATCCCATTAAACTGGGCAATGTGGTGCATATTGAAGCCAAGGTATCGCGGGCATTCAACTCCTCTATGGAAGTGCATATGAAGGTATGGGGAGAAGATGCCATTCAACAATACCGGTACAAAAGCAATGAAGCCTACTATACTTTTGTAGCGCTGGACCCCAATGGCCGTTCGCGCCCTGTTCCCCAACTCGTTCCCGAAACAGAAGAAGAGAAAGACCTTTTTGAGAGTGCCTTGCGCAGAAGGCAGCTGAGGCTGATCTTAGGCGGTAAAATGAAGCCGTCGGATGCGACGGAATTGAAAGCGCTGTTTCAATTATAAAGTGAGCCGCTTAGCTATGCTACCAGGCCACACACAAAGCGACCCACCTTGTTCGTCGCTCGCGGCTCCCGGCTCGCAGCTTTTTCAAGCCTTCAGCTTTGCCCTGTGGTGGGCGCCTTTCAGCATCCAGGATTTGCTTTGTTCTATAGCCTCCATCAGCTGGTCGAGGATCACTTCGGCAGGGGCTTCGTAATCTATTTGCAGGGGCTCTTTAATCCGTACAGTAAGCAAGGTGCCTTTCTTCTTAAAACGCAATCCCTTTTTATCAAAGGCGCGCCAGAAGCCATTGATCACAACGGGCACTACAATGGGTTTGGTCATCTTTATGATGAGGGCAGTGCCCTTACGGCCGGGCGCAAATGGTTTGGTGGTTCCCTGAGGGAAAGTAATGATCCAGTTGTTCTCCAGTGCGCGGGCAATTTTGCGTGTATCGGAGGGGTCCAATCCTTTACGGGTTTCTGTACCTTCCGGCCGCCAGGTTCTTTTTACTGTAATGGCGCCAGCCATGGTAAACAGGCGGCTGATCCAGGTGGCCTGCATGGTTTCTTCTGCCGCTACATAATATACATTGGTGAAAGGATTCAATAAATAGTAAGGAATACCGAGCTTGTTTTGCTTTCTCCATTTTACTGCACAGAAGATATGCAGGAAGGTGATCACATCGGCAAAGTAGGTTTGGTGATTGCTGACGAACAGTACATTTTTCCGGGGAAGGTTTTTGATGTGTTCGGTACCGGTGATCTTTAACTTATTAAAGATGACTAAACCAGGGTATGAAAACACTCCTACAATGGCGTAAATGATCTTACGCACGATATGGATATGTTTGAGTCTTTCCCGAAACGAGCTCATGGACCTGCATTTTAAAGATGGATCGAAATTAAGGAAATGTTAATAAAAACGTATGTTTATTGATAACGGCTGCAACGTTGTGTAATTGCTTTTGATCCTACATCTATATAAAAAATAGATGTATGAAAAAGTTTATCCCAGTCTGTTTAATTGCATTAACATCTCTTACCGGGTTTTCGCAATCAACAGCCGTTAATCCGTTCCCGAAAACAATTACTGTAAATGGTGCGGCTGAAATGGAAATTGTGCCTGACGAGATCTATGTATTGGTGGATCTGAAAGAGTATGACAAGAAAGGCAGCGGTAAGATCAACCTGGAGAAGATCAAGACCGATTTTCTGAATAATTGCCGGAGTATCGGCCTGTCTGATTCATTGATCACCATTGCTGCGTATGATGGCGATAATGGGAATCCCTGGGTCAAAAAGAAGAAAAAGAAGGAAGATCTACAGGCTTCTATTACTTACCAGGTAAAATTTACGAATAGCAAGAAGATGGATGAGCTGGTAGAGAAACTGGATGATGAGGCTACACAGAATTTCAGGATCGCCAGAACCTCACACAGTAAGATCCAGGAATTTCGTAAACAGTTGAAGATACAGGCCATTAAAGCTGCTAAAGAGAAAGCCAATTACCTGGCAGCAGCTATTGATGAGCAGGTAGGCGCGGCAGTAACGATCACAGAGCCAGGAGATGCCATGCCTTTTGAACCGGTTTATCAATACAGACAAGCTGTTTCCAATATGGCCATGGACAGTGTGGGCGGTGGTGAAGCAGGCGTTGACTTCAAGAAGATGAAGCTGCGGTATGAAATGCAAGTAGTGTTTGCGTTGAAATAGTGAGTTGTGTGTCGGCGGCAATGTCGGCAGTCGGCAGTCTTATACTTCGACGTTTGCTTCGATAGCAGATTTCTCCCTGCGGTCGAAATGGCAAAAAAGGAGAAGTTGAAATGAAATGGAGCGGGTGACAGTTGGTGACAAACCACTTGCTACCCGCTTTTCCATTAATAATTAACGAGTTCTCCACATTGCCGGGCCTGCTTTTCATTAAGGGTGGCAAAGCCTTTATATTTGCCCCCCATGGCAAAAGCAGGCGAAGACACTCCCTTAATGCAGCAGCATAAGGCCATCAAACAAAGATATCCTGATGCTATCTTGTTGTTCCGTGTAGGCGATTTTTATGAAACCTTCGGCGGGGACGCTATTATTGCGGCCCAGGTGCTGGGTATTACGCTTACCAAACGGAATAATGGAGCTGCCTCAGGCGCTTCTGAGCTGGCCGGTTTTCCTCACCATGCCATGGATACCTACCTGCACAAGCTGGTAAAAGCAGGCTACCGGGTAGCTATCTGCGATCAGCTGGAAGATCCCAAACAAGCCAAGGGTATTGTAAAGCGGGGTGTAACGGAAATGGTGACACCCGGTGTTGCTACCAACGACAAGTTGCTGGAGCACAACAGCAATAATTTCCTGGCAGGTATTCACTTTACGGATGACCAATCGGGTATTGCATTCCTGGATATTTCCACCGGCGAATTTTATGTAGCCCAGGGCAACCAGGAGTATATTGATAAGTTATTGCAAACATTGAAACCGGCTGAGGTCATTTTCCAACGTAGCTACCAGAAACATTTCAAAGAAACCTTCGGCAGCAGGTTCTACACCTACACGATGGAAAGCTGGATCTTTGATGCGGCCTACGCCACAGAAAGCCTGGTAAAACATTTCGACGCACGCTCATTGAAAGGATATGGTGTGGAGGATATGCCCGCAGCTATTGTAGCTGCCGGAGCTGTACTGCACTACCTGAAAGATACAGAACATCCAAACCTGCAACATATTACTTCGATCCAGCGGATCGACCGGGAAGATTACCTGTGGATGGATCGTTTCACGATCCGCAACCTGGAGCTTACAGGCACAGGCAGTGGTGAGGCCGGCAATACACTGCACAAAGTACTGGATAATACTGTCTCGCCCATGGGAGCCAGGCTGCTGAAAAGATGGATACTGCTGCCATTGAAAGATGCACCCAAGATCAACGAACGGTTGAACCTGGTAGAGTTCTTCATCAAAGAAGTGGAGTTGAGAAACAAGGTGAGTCACCATATCAAACAGTGTGGTGATGTGGAGCGACTGGTGAGTAAGATACCGGTGAAGAAGATCAACCCAAGGGAAGTAATGCAGATAGCGCGGGGTTTGCAACATGTGCTGGAGGTAAAAGAACTCTGCGCCGGTGTTAGCGATCAATACCTGCAGCAACTGACCAACTCATTAAATCCCTGCCGGGAGATCCATGATGCCATTCTTCAAACGATCATGGAAAATCCACCTGTGGCAGTGGCCAAGGGCGGCGCTATCAAAGAAGGGGTACATGGGGAACTGGACAGACTGCGCAAAATAGCCAGTGGAGGGAAGGAGTACCTGGTAGAGTTACAGCAAAAAGAGGCTGAGGCCACGGGCATCTCCTCGCTGAAGATAGGATTCAACAATGTATTTGGTTACTACCTGGAGGTCACTAATTCGCACAAGAACAAGGTGCCTGCGTCCTGGATACGCAAGCAAACGCTGGCCAATGCGGAGAGGTATATTACCCCGGAACTGAAGGAATATGAAGAACAGATCACAGGGGCAGAAGAGAAGATCATGGCCATCGAGGCAGAGTTGTATGATAAGCTGCTGCTGCAAATGCAGGAATATATAGCGCCCATGCAAACGAACGGGCATATACTGGCAGTAATGGACTGCCTGGTATGCTTTGCCGATAATGCGCTGCGGTACAATTATAAAAAACCAGTGCTGCATGAAGGGCATGAGCTGGAATTTAAAGAAAGCCGTCACCCGGTGATCGAGCGCAACCTGCTTCCGGGCGATCCCTATATTGCCAATGATATTTTCCTTGACCAGGCTTCTCAGCAGATCATTATTCTTACGGGTCCCAACATGAGCGGTAAGAGCGCCATCCTGCGGCAAACGGCGCTTATTACGCTGATGGCCCATATGGGCAGTTTTGTGCCGGCTGATTCGGCCAGGGTGCCTTTAACGGATAAGATCTTTACAAGGGTGGGCGCCTCCGACAACCTGAGCGGTGGCGAATCGACCTTTATGGTGGAGATGAATGAAACGGCCAGCATCATCAATAATTTCACGGCACGCAGTCTGATATTGCTGGATGAAATAGGCAGGGGTACCTCTACCTATGATGGTATTTCTATTGCCTGGAGTATTGCAGAATACCTGCACAATGCCGGCTATGCTCCCAAAACCTTGTTTGCTACGCATTACCATGAATTGAATGAACTGGAGAATAAGCTGCCGCGTGTGCGGAATTTCCATGTTACGAATAAAGAAGTAGGCAATAAGATCGTTTTCCTGCGCAAACTGGCCCTGGGCGGCAGCACGCATAGCTTTGGTATCCATGTGGCCCGGATGGCCGGGATGCCTCCTGCCCTGCTGCAGCGGGCCAATGAAATACTACACCAGCTGGAAGAGAAGCATGTGGATGACAATACTCCCCAAAGTTCCAGCATTGGACAAGCCGTGAAGAATATCTCAGCTCCCAAGTTCCAGCTCTCGATCTTTGATGCGCACAGTGAAACCTTTGATGATATCCGCAAAGTGCTGGAGGGTATCGACATCAACCGGCTAACGCCTGTAGAAGCATTGCTGAAATTGCAGGAGATCAAAAACAAGATCAAATAACCGCCCATCCTCTCCGGTTAACAATTATCAAAAACTCTGCCGGCACATACAATAATGCAATAAGAATAATATGTGCCCGTTTAAATGGTCCTATAATACTTACACCTTGTTCTAGCATTCCATCGTACCCCGTGTTTTATCTCTAAGCAATTATTTATGAAAAGTCTTCTGCTGATCTTTATCGGCAAGTATGACTATGGCCCTACACCAATTAAGAATTTTTAAACGCGCTACTTTGCCAATCAGGATCTATCCCACCATCATTGACAAGATCAACTGGTTATTTGTGCAGACCAATAAGCAGCTTGACAATACCAGCATCACTTTGCAAAGCCTCGCCGGCCGGAAGTTGTATGAACAAAAAACAGGCATGCTGCAGCCTGGGCAAATGGTGAGTTTTCCGCTGGAAGCCGAAAACCTTACGCCCGGTACTTACCTTTTACAACTGTTTGCTGGCAGTGAAATGGTCTATAAGAAAAAGATTAGCGTTGGTTGAACGGCAGTCGGCAATCGTGAATCGGCAATTGGAGTCGCTGATGGGCAGAACATGCTGAAGAGTTTCTGCTGCCTCCTTAGATTACGATTCAGTAATGAAGACCCTAGGGGCTTTTTTTATACATAACTTAACCACCACTGACGATGTGTGCTCTTATATGCGTTATATCGTTTACACACAGGGTACAACAGCATGATGACCGCAATCCACACGAGGTATACTCCCCACAGGGGAAATCCAAAACCCAGGGGCCTGAAGAAGAAAGGCACCTGGTTAGATACAATATCCTTTGAACCAAATCCCTGTAGGTAGAAAACGATGACGGTTAATACGTGTATAAGGAAGAAATGCAAGACATAGTAAAAGAAGGGCACCTGCCCGAATACTTTCGCAAACTGCGTTACAGGATTTCTTACATGCTCCAACAATACCAGGGCGATCATGGCTATACCAATGGTGATGGTCATGTACATGAGTGAAGGCGGATATTTGTTTACATTAAAGAAGGATAAAACAGTTCTGGTAGCGGTCGTCTGCGTGGTCCAGGGAACAGGATCACCGTAAGCATTGATGAACCGGAGTACGAAGAAAAGGGCGATCAAACCAAAGCCTGTATACAATAGTATCTTTTTACGTTGAGCAACCGGGAAATCAGCTGTAAACAATTTACCCGCACAATAGCCCATCAGCATCAGTCCGGTCCAGGATAAAAAAGGATAGACGATCAGCAGACCGCGGTTGGAAGCAAAAGGATAGAAGGCGAAGCGGGCGCCATGCACCAGGTCCCACCAGAAACCCAGGGGTTGATGCTTCGCCGCGTGGGCGGCTTCGGGATAGTCGATCAGGTTGTGCCCCAATACAATCGCCAGTCCGATAATAAAGACGGCTGTCAGGGGAAGACGTACGAGGAATCCCAATATCACCATACTGATACCGATGGCCCAGATGACCTGTAGGATCAACAGGTTGTACAGGGGATTAAAGGTCATGCATAAGGTTACGATCAATACTTCAGCCAGGATGAGCCAAAGGCCTCTTTTAATGAGAAACCAGCTCAGGTCGGCCTTTGATTTGCGCTGCCCTACCAGGTAGGAGGAAGTGCCTGCCAGGAACACAAAGGTAGGCGCACAAAGATGGGTGACCCACCGGGTAATATAGAGAATGGGGGTGGTAGTAGCAGGATCGATGGGGTCGCTTTGAAAGGCCTGGGTATGGAAGAAGTCGCGCACATGATCAAGCGCCATAATGATCATCACAATACCCCGCAATATATCAATGGATTGTACACGGTTCTTCGTCATTACCAGTTGGTTCATGTTGATTTGATTTAAAGGTTGTTGTTCAAAGTCCCAATCCGGCGCGCAAGTTCCAACAAATTGATCAGGATAGCAACTACCAAATGTGGTGATGGATAAGGTGAAACATCAGACGTGAAATACATCTCTCAGCCTTTCGTACAGCATGGTATAGATACCATAGTTGCGCAGATAGGCTTCGCGTTGTTGTTCATGGGGTTGGAAGTACTCACCGGGTTGAGTGGCGTTGTTAGGAAAGTGCAGGTCATTGATCTCCCCTATTGCCTTTAATCCCAGGATCGCGGCACCGGTAGCGGATGCATCGGCTGCAGAGGAAACGATGATCTTTTTACCAAAAAGATCGGCCATCCATTGCAGCCAATGGGGAGACCGGGTAAAGCCTCCGCTGGCATAGATATTGGTAACGGGTCCAATGGTTTCTTCCAGGGATTGGGTTACCTGGTACAAGGCAAAGTTAATCCCTTCTACGATGGCGCGCATAAAATGAGCCTGGGTATGGCGGGCATGGATGCCAAAAAATACTCCTTTGGCTTCGGCATCCCATACGGGCGCCCGTTCACCTTGCACATAGGGCAGGAAAACAAGTCCCTCTGCGCCTGCAGGCACCTGGGCTGCCTGCTGCAGAAACCATTCAAAATCCTCCGTCTGTTGAAAGCTACGATCCAGGAAATGTTCGGCATACCATTTCAGCAATACGGCTCCGTTGTTAATGGGTCCGCCGGATACATACCATTGCTCAGTGAGTATATAATTGAAGATCCGTTCTTTTACATCATGCTGTGGCTTGTGGGCCATCATTCGCACTGCGCCACTGGTACCAATGGTGAGTGATACATCACCTGGCTGCATGGCGCCACTTCCTACATTGGCCAGGCAACCATCGCTGGCGCCCGGTATAAAAGGAGTAGACTGGTCGATACCCAGTATTGTTGCATAAGCTGGGCTGATGCCGGTAACAATATGGGTAGGGCTTACAGGAATAGACAAACGATCGGGTGTAAGGCCTGTTATCAGCAATGCCTCCTTGTTCCAATCGAAATCATAGATATCAAACAAACCTGTGGCAGAAGCGATGGAATGATCGATGAGGTATTGGCCAAAGAAGCGGAAAAAGATCAGCTCTTTAATGCCTATGAACTTATGGGCTTTTTCAAACAGATCGGGCCGCTGATCTTTTATCCAAAGCAGCTTGCACAAGGGTGACATGGGATGAATGGGTGTACCGGTGAGCTGGTATATCCGCTTACCGGCGTCACTGCCTTTTAGCCGGGCAGCCTGTTTGGTACTGCGCAGATCGGCCCAGGTGATCAGGTTGGTTAATGGCTTCCCTGTATGATCCACTGCCAGCAGACTGTGCATGGCGCTGCTGAAAGCAATTCCCAGTAAGGAAGAACTGCCGGTTTGAGCTGTTACCTGCCGGATGGTTTGCACCACGGCATTGAACAATACTTCGACGTCGAGTTCATGTTCTTCAGCAGCCGTAACTAGGGGCATATAGGTAATATTGGCCTGGGCTATAACCGTACCTTCCACCGTAAATGCGATGGCCTTGGTATTGGTAGTACCAATATCTACTCCAATAATATGTTGCATGGGCCTAGTACTCACAAACAATGTATCCCCAGGGTTCAATATTGAATGAATGATTCAGTTTAAAGGGCTCCTTTGTTCCCAGGAATAAATTCATGGGTTCACCTGTAAGCGTGCTGTCTTTGATGGAAATGGTTTGCTCCTTATTGCTGAGGTTGAGCATGACCAATACTTTATCCTTTCCTTTTTCACGTACGTAGGCATAAAGGGCTTTGTCATCACCTACAGATACTTTCCGGAAGGCAGCATCGGTAGCGAGGGCTGTATTGCGCTTGCGCAATTCAAGTAGCCTGGTATAAAATGCCATGCGGGCAAAGTTCTTAAAGCCCATATCGTCTTTTTCGAAGAAAGAGATGGCTCGTGTAACGGGCTCTTCCTGTCCGCCGTAAATGAGTGGCAGGCTGCCACGCATGGTTTGCGTTAGTACGGCAAAAGCTGCGTGTTTTAAACCGGGAAAGGTGCCGAAATCGCTTTTGTTCCAGCTGTTCTCATCGTGGTTACTGGTGAAGTACAAACGGACAGCCCCGGCGGGGAAGGTACTGTCCTGGCGCATGAGCACGGAATCCAGTGCCAAAGCATTGCGTTCGCCGCTGGCAACTTTCTTCATGGTCTGAAACATATCCCAGAGATAGCTGGCATCAAAACCAGCTGTATGCAGCTCGACCTTATCGCCTTCCGCCAGCATGAAGACGTTTTTTTCCTTGCGCAGTTGCCGGATGCAATCTTTCCAGAAATCGATGGGCACTTCTCCTGCCAAATCGCAACGGAAACCATCTATATTGGTTTCTTTCAACCAATACTTCATGGCAGCGATCATGCTATCGCGCATCTCCTTGTTGTCAAAGTTCAGGTCGCGGATATCTGTCCAATCAAAAACGTATTTGGCTTTGCCGGTACTATCGCGGTTATAGAAATCGGGATGTTGTGTAAGCCAGGGATGATCGGCGCCGGTATGGTTGGCCACCCAATCTATAATGACTTTAAACCCGTTGGCCTGTGCCACCTCTACCAACAGCTTAAAATCGTTCATATTACCAAATTCGGGGTTGATGGCTTTATAATCAGCCACTGCATAATAGCTGCCCAGTGTTCCCTTGCGGTCTGTTTTGCTAATGGGTGTAATAGGCATGAGCCAGAGTATATCTACGCCCATTGTCTTCAGTCTCCGCAGGTGATTGATAACTCCTTTAAAAGTGCCTTCGGGGGTAAACTGGCGTATATTGACTTCATATACGTTGGACTGTTTGATCCAATCCGGTCCTTCAATAACAGTGGTATCCTTTTTGGCTTCGGCCTTTTTTTCTTCCTCTTTGGGCATCAGCTTACAGGCAGGAAGGAAGAATGCCATTAAGCAGGCTAAAACAAGCATTCGGCAGGACACTGGTGTCATGTATACCAATTTGAGGAGGAAGTTAAGTGATTTTGGAGAAAGCTGATCTTACAAAACAAAAGGGGCGCCATTCATGAATGGGCCCCTCTTGTACTTAATATGAGCAGTATTAAAGTCGAGGTTATTAAATGATCTCTTTCAGTTTGGCAATTACGATGTCGATCTCTTCCTTGTTGTTGTGCTTACTGAAGGAGAAACGAACGGTGATCTGGTTGGGATTGTTATTAACGGCACGAATAACGTGGGAACCCTGGTCGGCACCACTGGTGCAGGCGCTGCCACCGCTGGCGCAAATATTGTTGATATCGAGGTTGAACAGGATCATCTCCGATTTCTCGGTTTTCGGGAAGGATATGCTCAATACGGTATACAGGCTTTTTCCCAGGGTATCGCCATTAAAGGCGGCTCCTTTGATCTGCTTTTTCACCTGTTCCATCATGTACAGCTTAAGGCCTTTGATATAGGCACTGTCGGCTTCATATTGTGCTGTAGCCATTTCCAAAGCTTTGGCAAAACCTACGATGCCATATAAATTTTCGGTGCCGGCACGCATGTTGCGCTCCTGTGAACCCCCGTGAATATGCGGCTTGATCTTTACATTCTCATTCACGTATAAAATACCCACGCCTTTGGGTCCATGGAACTTGTGCCCGGCTCCGGTAATGAAATGTACGGGTGTATTGCGCAGGTCGAAGGGGAAATGGCCTACGGTTTGAACGGTGTCGGAATGAAAGATAGCGCCATATTTCTTGCAGATCTCACCTACGGCGTGAATGTCGAGTATATTACCAATTTCGTTGTTTGCATGCATGAGGGTGACGAGGCATTTATCGGCACAACCTGCCAGCAGTTGCTCCAGGTCTTCCAGGTCAACGTGACCATCGGGCAGGAGTTTTACATAACTGAGGGCTGCTTCGCCACGGTGGTAGAGATTTTCTACGGTATGCAGGGTAGCATGGTGTTCGATGGACGAAGTGATGATGTGGCGGCAGCCAAGGTCATGTACAGCTGCATTGATGGCTGTATTGGAACTTTCGGTTCCGCCGGAGGTAAAGAAAATTTCTGCCGGATGGGCATTCAATATTTTAGCCACGGTTTTACGAGCGGTTTCAATAGCCAGCCTGGTCTCGCGACCATAGGAATAGATAGAGGATGGATTGCCAAATTTTTCGGTCAGGTAGGGCATCATGGCTTCCAATACCTGCGGATCCAGGGAGGTGGTAGCCGCATTGTCGAAGTAAATACGTGATGTGTGGCTCATGGGCCGCAAAATTCCGAAATATTTTAATTGAAAGTATCCCCAAAAATGGATTGATGATTCCTCATGGAAACGGGGAGTTGATTAATAAGATTTCAATAATCAAATGGTATAGATAGAAAATTCTCAATAAGAAGGGTCAATCGTTGAATAACCAAAACACACCTATTGTCCAGTGATCCAATGGATTATCAGCAAAAACGGAGGAGTGATTTCGTAAATGATACTATTACACGGGCCGGTCACTTTATCGTTTTGTTTGCAATGAAATGAGGAACTTTGGCGTTATTATTGTCGGTCTTCTCCTGCTTTTATATTGTTAAATTTTCGAGGTATGCGTTGGATAACCTTTATACTGTTGTTCTTTTCTGTGAATGCATTTTCGCAGTGGAAGGATTATAAGATCAATGCCAGTGGTGATACGCTGAACCGCATTGATGTGATTGGGCGCAAGCAGGGGCCCTGGGTGAACCGTTTTGAAACAGTAAGGGGTGAACCCGGCTATGAAGAGGAAGGTTGGTATGTGCACAATCGCAAGGACGGAGAGTGGCGCCTCTTTAGCCTCATGGGCGACCTGGTAGGGGTAGAATTTTACAAATGGGGATTGAAAGATAGTGTATGCCGCTACTACAGTAAGCACGGGGAGCTGCGGCTGGAACAAAAGTGGAAGGCCATTAATCCGGATAAACAGTTTGATACGCTGCTCATTGAAGACCCCGATAAGCTTGATACTTACCATACGGTGATCGTGAAAAATGAGGGCGCTTCGCTACGCCATGGCACCTGGAAATACTATGATCCTGAAACGGGCGACCTTGCCCGTACCGAAAGCTATACGCTCGGCGAGCTGGATAAAAAGGCCACCACCACGGCGCCTACTGCCAAAAAAGAATTGACCAAACCCAAAGAAGTGCTGGACTTCGAGAAAAAGAATGCCGGCAAAAAGAAGGTGAAGGTCCGCGATGGCAGTACGGGGAATTAAGCCACTCCACTAAATATATTATTGGCGATCCTATTGCAGGCTGGTTGCCTAAAGGGATTTAGGGAGAAGGAGGGTGATTAGTAGCCAATCTACGGCTGATCCCCGGCTGATCCCACCAGCATATTCGCTGGATGTTCTCTGTACCTTCTCTGAACGTTCTCTGTAGGTTCTCTGTAGCTATCGTCAAATTAAGACTTTTCACTACTCATAAGTAATCAATTGACACCCAATTGCCCTGTTTTTAAAGGCCTTGATTGACCATTTTGGTTTCACGGCCTTGATCTTTCTGTTTTCCGCTGACGGGTAAAAGTTTTCCGTTTGTACCGATCGGATTTGGGGGAAAGGCAAAATGATGTAGGTTTGATATCATATTGATATCATCCCAAAACACTACGTTGTATGCAAAAGATCATTAAACCCATGTCAGGCTTCCTGGCGCTATTGCTTTCCTTATTGCTGTTTATCGGAGCGATTTTCTTCTTTGCTTCCAGCAGGGAAAACACTTCTTTCGCCTTTTATGGATTACTGGCCTTCCTGGCCAGCCTGTACCTGTCGCTGGGCATTATTGTTATCAGCCCTAATCACTCCCGTGTATTGACGTTCTTTGGTAAGTATGTAGGTACGGTGAAAGACAATGGATTGCTATTCGTGAATCCACTTTATAAGAAACAAAAGATATCCTTAAGATCTGAGAACCTGGAGAGCGCTAAACTAAAAGTAAACGACAAGATGGGTAATCCCATTGAGATTGCGGCGGTAATTGTATGGCAAGTGAGTGATACTTATAAAGCAGCTTTTGAAGTAGAAAATTATGACCATTATGTAAAGGTGCAAAGCGAGGCGGCCGTACGCCACCTGGCCACTACTTATGCTTATGATCATATGGAGGATGAAACGGCAGCGATCACCTTGCGTGATGGTGGTGAAAAAGTGAATGAAATGCTGGAAAATGAATTGAACGAGCGGCTGGCGCCGGCCGGTATCCTGGTGAAGGAAGCGCGCATCAGTCACCTGGCTTATGCGGCAGAAATAGCAGGCGCCATGTTGCAACGCCAGCAGGCTACGGCCATTGTGGCTGCCCGTACCAAGATTGTGGAAGGTGCAGTAGGTATGGTGGAAATGGCTTTGGAACAACTTTCGCGTAAAGGGATCGTTACGCTGGATGAAGAGAAAAAAGCCGCCATGGTAAGCAACCTGATGGTGGTATTGTGTGGTGAAAGAGGTGCGCAACCGATTCTGAACACGGGTACGCTGTACCAATAATAGCCCCGGATGAAAGTGCAGAAGCCAACAGGTAAGATACTTTTTAAGGAAGCCCAGCAATTCAGGCAGGTCTGGCTGTGGGCGATCATCATCAGCGGATCGCTGATCCCGCTGGTGCTGGTATCGGTGTTGTTGCCGCAGGATAAAAACATTTCCTGGCAGGAGGTTTTCCTTACCATCACGCTGATCGCAGGCATTTCTTCTATTAATATGATCGCTTTCTATCTTACAAAACTGGAAACGGTGGTAACAGAAGAGGGGATCTTCTATCGCTGGCGGCCTTACCGGAAGCGGTACAGCCAGCTTAGCTGGGAACAGATAGACACCATCACGGTAAAGAAGTATCCTTATCTCAAGTACGGTTATCATTCCAACCGGGATTTTGGAAAAGTGCATACGATAGACGGTAATCGTGGGATATTGTTTGAACTTGTTGATGGGAAAAGGGTTTATATAGGTACGCAAAAATTACCGGCCCTTCAACACACGCTTGAGCAGATCAAACCAGTGATGGTACAAACGAAATAAAACGCAATTAATAAAATCCATTGGCTGTGAGTAGTAAGAAAAACTTTGTACTACGAATAGATGAAGACACCTTCAAGTCGCTTGAAAAGTGGGCGGGAGATGAGTTCCGTAGTGTGAATGGTCAACTGGAATGGATCATTGATCAGGCTTTAAAGGATAGCGGGCGTAAGAAGAAAGCTGAGAACCCGCCCAAAACGCATGACAAAAAACAACCATAACCATTTGCCAAAAACCGGGATAAGCGGTTAGCAAGGCCAGCCGGGGTGTCGTACCTTTACATTACTTTAAACCATTATAAAACCATAACCATGAGCAGAAGCAATTTGATCGTTTGGGTGATCCCTTTTGTATTCGCCCTCTTCGGTATATTACTCAAAGCCTGTCATTAGAAGTATACAACATATTTCCTCATCGCCAATGCCCTGTGCGCTGGCGATTTTTTTATGCCTGAAATCGTAAATCGGTAATCGTGAATCGGCAATCCTTTACTTCGAAGCGGTGACCAGGTAACAAAAAAACGCCACGCTGTGTGCGTGGCGTTGTAAAGTAATATCTATTGATAAGCTTAGAATGCTTTTTTCTTCTCTTCAGCTTTCTGCATTGGATTGATGCCTGAAGATTGTCCACGGGCTGCCTGTTTTTGCTTAAACACCGTAAACTTAGAGGGAGCTGCGATGCTGCCCCAGGTATTGTTGCCTTCATTGATATCGGCTGTTTCACGATTGGGGTCCAGTTTTACGGACTCCACTTCTTTGTCCTTCATGAAAGTCTTGATCACTTTTGTTTCGTTGAGGCGCCATACCTGAGCAGGTATGCGGTCAACTTCTTTGGTGCCATCCTTGAAAGTCCATTCTACAATAATGGGCATTACCAGGCCGCCTTTATTGCTAACCGTAAGTTCATAGAAGTGCTTACCGGCGGCTTTTTGTTTGGCTGCTTCATCAGCTGCTTCTATATTTCCGCCACCTACGGGCACTGTATAGCTGGTGGTATCGTATGGTTCCAAACCACGGGAATAACGCCAGTAGAAATCACGGAGGGTAGTGTCCTGATCGGTGAGGAACTGGATACTCTTGTCATCGCGGTTGCGTTGTTTGGAAACATCGGTATCATAAGTAGAGGTCATGGGCTTTTCCAGTTTGCGTGTGCTGGTAGCTCCTTCTTTTGCAGGCGGAGGATTGTAGGCTACATCTGCTTTGAAATATTTAAGGGTGTCGATGGCGATATCGCAGGCATCGGTACCAAAGAACCATCCTCTCCAGAACCAATCGAGGTCTTCACCGGAAGCATCTTCGAGGGTGCGGAACAGATCGGCAGGCTCAGGATGTTTGAAAGCCCAGCGGCGTGCATATTCTTTGAAGGCATAGTCAAACAGGTCACGTCCCATGATGGTTTCGCGCAGCATGTTCAACCCGGTAGCGGGTTTGGTATAGGCATTGGGGCCAAAACCAATAATGTTCTCAGAATTGGACATGATGGGTTCCAGCTGATTCTTGGGCAAACGCATGTAATCTACGATGGCCCAGGCTGGGCCTTTACCACGGATGGGGAACTTGTTGTCATAGAGTTCCTCGGTGAGGTACTCTACAAAGGAGTTCAACCCTTCATCCATCCAGCTCCACTGGCGCTCATCACTGTTGATGATCATGGGGAAGAAGTTGTGACCTACTTCATGGATGATCACACCGAGCATGCCGTATTTGGTAGCTTCTGTATATGAACCGTCTTTTTCTGTACGGCCATAGTTAAAACAGATCATGGGGTATTCCATTCCATTGGCCGCTTCAATGCTTTGTGCCACAGGGTAAGGATAGGGAATGGTGAATTTGGAATAGCTGCGGATAGTATGGGCAACGGCTTTGGTAGAGAACTTGCGGTATAAACCGTAAGCTTCTTTTCCGTAAAAGCTCATGCACATTACTTTTTTGCCTTCTACAAAAGTAGGCATGGCATCCCATACAAATTTGCGGGAAGCTGTCCAGGCAAAGTCGCGCACGTTATCGGCTTTGAAGATCCAGGTCTTCTTGTTGGTGCTTTTCTGTCCTTCTGCTTTCTTCGCTTCTTCAAGGGTCACTACTTCTACCGGTTCTTTAGAAGTTTGTGCTTTTGTCCAGCGGCCCAACTGTGCAGGGGATAAAACCTGTGCATAGTTCTGGCATTCGCCGGTACCACCTACCACGTGATCGGCAGGTACTGTCATTTGCACTTTAAAGTTGCCAAAAGTGAGGGCAAACTCTCCCCTACCGGTAAACTGGTGGTTTTGCCAGCCCACAGCATCGCTGTAAACGCAAAGGCGGGGATACCACTGTGCCATGGTAAAGAGGTGATTGCCATCTTCCGGAAAGTATTCATAACCACCACGGCCGCCCATCTTCATGCGGTCGGATATCTTGTAATTCCAGTTGATGGTGAAGGCAAATTTTTGTCCTGGTTTCAGGGGGGCAGCCAGCTCTACACGCATCATAGTCTTGTTGACGGTGTACTTCATGGGTTTGCCCAGGGCATCTACCATTTTGGTGATGTTGAAGCCATAGCCATTGTCCTTCCTGCTTTCTTCCAGCTGGTCAATAGACGCTGTATTCAACTGCGACCCCATGGCCCTGCTGTTCTGGTAGTTGGCATTGTTGACAGTGCTGTGCTCATTTTCATCCATCTGCAACCAGAGATAGGCCAATGTGTTGGGCGAGTTATTAAAGTAGGTGATCACCTCGCTGCCGGTGAGTTTGAGGTTGGCCTCATCCAGCTCACATTTAATGTCATAGTCAGCTTTTTGCTGCCAGTACTTGGGGCCGGGGGCTCCGCTGGCAGTGCGGTACTCATTGGGCGTTGGTAAAATGGTGCCCAATTGTTCGAATTTGTTACCGTGGTTGGAGCCGGGGTTGTTTTGTATGTTCTGACCATAGCTCACACTAAACAAACCTGCGAATGCTACTCCCACGAGCAGTGATTTTCTCATCATGTGTGTTTTTATTATGCGGAAATCGTTGATATGCCCAAATCAGTGAAAATACCAGTATAATGGCTGATGCTACGCGCAGCCAACCTATCCTGGAGATCTTTAAGAGCTGCACTATTACCCAGGAGAGGAACAATATAATCACTACTACCAACAGCTGCGCAGCTTCAATACCCAGGTTAAAAGCCAGCAGGTGCGACACCAACCCCTCTTTCCCCTCGAGGCTCAGGAACTGCCCGGCAAATGCCAATCCATGTATCAACCCAAAGAACAACGCAAAGAAATAGATCAATGGCAATCGCTTTGGCCGGGTTACAGCCGGCTGTGTGATATTATTGATACAGGTAGCTGCAATTGTAAGTGGGATGAGGAACTCAATCCATGCTGTTGAAAAATGAACATAGTTCAAAGCGCTCAATGCCAGGGTAATAGAATGCCCGATCGTGAAAGCCGTGACCAGGATCACCACTTTTCGCCAGTCCTGCCACAGGTACCGCAGACAGAGGGCTGCGACAAACAGGATGTGGTCCATCGCATCCAGGGTAAGGATGTGTTCAATGCCGAGTTGAAAATAAAATGTAAAATCTTGCATATTACCAAGCGGGTACCAAAATAATTAAGAGATTTGTAACAGAAAAATTTATGATGTTAATGGTGCTACACCTCTATAAGTGGTTAATCCTGTGTGGAAGTCTGTTTACCGGTCCGGCCGGCCAGCCCTCCTCCCCCGCCGAAGTGCATCCCCTTTACGTTAGCGTAACGGAGATCAACCACAATGCTACGGATAAAACGTTGGAAATAAGCTGTAAGATATTTACCGACGATTTTGAGAAAACACTTGCCACGCTTTACAGCAAGAAGGTAGACCTGTTTACCCCCAAAGACAAAGCCGAAACAGAGCGGCAGGTATCAGAATACGTGCGCAAACGGCTGTTGGTAAAGCTGGACGGGAAGGAAGTGGTGCTGGATTTTGTTGGCTTTGAGCGGGAAAACGATGCGATCTGGAGTTATTTCCAGGCAGCAGTACCCGTGGCACCGAAGAAAGTAGAAGTAAGCAATAGCATTCTATACGAGACTTACGATAAGCAACTGAACCTGATGCATGTTACCGTAGGCGGTACCCGCAAGAGCATCCGGCTTAATTACCCGGATAAGGAGGCGAAGTTTGAGTTTTAGGGAAGGCAACGAGGCAGCAAGGCATTGAGGCAACGAGGGATTGAAGTACGTACCTGACCGCAGCTTTCAACTGGCTCTGCGTGGAATCAAAAAAATAAGGCGCAGTGCTTAAAATACATTATCAGAGCCCTAACAATATATCTTCACACTGCGCCATTGCGTTTTCCGAGGTCAATTGAAATGAACATTTATTGATTAAATGGTCAGGGATTCCTCTTTATTTGATCCTGGTGTATTGTAACATCCACTCGTACATATTCATATTATTTTCCTTATAAGTGGGACTGGTTGCTTTTGTCCAGGCATCGTGTCCACCGGTAGGCCACAAAGTAAGGATGGCTTTCACAGGCGGGTTGAGTGCATTGATCTTGCTTACCCAGCCTTTTGAATTGCTGGAAGCTACGGTACCATCATCATCATTGTGAAAAGCCCAGACGGGCAGCTTGGCATTGGCGATGGTCTTTACTTTGGTATCGTTGGGACCTGATGCTCCACAAATAGGCGCTATGGCAGCAATCCGGCTGGCATAAGTGCCTGCATAATCCCAGGTATATCCTCCGCCCATACTCAAACCACTCACATACATGCGGGTAGTGTCAATCCGGTATTTCTTGATGGCGAAGGTGATCATATCGTTCACATCTTTTGCCACGGTTGTATAGTCCCACTTCTTAATCTGGGGTGATATGACGATAAAGGAATAGTTCTTGTTGTTGACCACAAAGTTGGCCGGGAACTTTTTGTCTTTGATCAGTCTGGCCACCCCTACATTGGCGGCATTGTACAATTGGGTAGAGCCATCGCCCAGTTCACCAATACCATGTATGAATACCAATAAGGGATATCGCTTGGTAGTGCTATCGTACAGTGCCGGCAAGGCCTGTTGATAACCTCCGATATTGGTATTTACACTTACAGTGATCCCTTTCTGAACGGGTGATTTCGTTTCTACTACATTGTTATAAGCATTTTCAACAGGGGGCTTTGTGCCACCTCCATCCGGTTTACCCGGCTCATCTTCACTGATGTCTTTCTTACAGGATGTTGCTGCCATTACGGGCACGATGAGGACTAACAGGATCTTGATCGCGTTTTTCATAAGTTGAACTTTTAAGGTTGTCGTACGGATCGGATGAGGTCAAAGATGGTGCCATTTTAGCAAGAGATCAAGCGTAGAAGTGATCGAAATGTTAAAACCGTATTTTTACTGGTATGTTGGGGAAGTTCACAGGAAGTGATTTGACGAATGTCGTTCAAACATGCCACAGGCCTGAATTTCAGGCCTGTAGATATTTGATATTCGTCAATAAAATGTTTTTGCTTAATCTTCTTCCATTTCTTCTTTGATGGCATCGGAGATGTTGACCAGCACTTTGTCGATGCGTTGTGCATCCATGTCGATGATCTCAAAGCGGAAGCCCTCCCAGGAAAGGGTATCGCCGGTATGTGGTATACGTTCCAGTTTGTGTAAGATGAATCCAGCCAGGGTATCGAACTCCTGCTCACCCTCATGCATATATTCCGTTTTTTCAAAACGGTCGAGGAAATCATAAAAGGGTATTTGGCCATCTACCAGGTAAGAACCATCCTGTCTTTCCACGATCTCATAATCTACTTCATTGATCTCGGGCATGCCGCCTACGATGGCTTCCAGGATATCGTTGAGGGTAATCATGCCTTGTACGCTGCCATATTCATCTACAATAAAGCAGGCATGGTTACGAGTAGCTTTGAACTTTTCCAATACGTTATAGGCAGTCACATTTTCCGGAACAAAGAGGGCCGGTTTCATGATCTGTTTGAAAAGCGTAAGGTCATTCGTCACATACATGTCCTTCAAGGATACCATTCCCTTGATATTATCGAGGTCATCCTCACAGATGGGATATACCGAGTGTGGTTCGGTAACGATCTTATCCTTGATGGATTCTTCATTATCTGTTACATCAAACCAGATGATATCACTGCGATGGGTCATCAGGGAAGTGATGTTGCGATCGCCGAGGTGGAAGATGCGTTCAATGATCTCCTGCTCTGCTTCTTCAATGGTACCCTGTTCGGTGCCTTCACTGATGATGGCTTTGATCTCTTCTTCTGTCACCTGGTTATCCTTGGCCTTAAGGCGCAGGAGGGTAACAATAACGGTGGTTGATTTGGTGAGCAGCCAGATGAAGGGATAGGTGATGAGGCTCACAATGCGCATGGGGCCGGCCACCAGTTTGGCAATGGTTTCGGGTCTTGACAAACCAATGCGTTTGGGCACGAGTTCACCCAATACCAATGAAAAATAAGTGATCAGGATTACGAGTATGGTGGTAGCAATGCCATTGCTGTAGGCCCTGAGGGAATCGAACTTGTTGATATATAGAACCAGGTCGGTCTTTAACTGCTCTCCGGAATATACACCGGTCAGGATACCAATGAGGGTGATCCCAATTTGAACAGTAGAGAGGAAATGATCGGGATGATTGGCCAGCTTTAAAGCCTCCTGCGCCCTTTTATCGCCCTTGTTGGCTTGTGCTTCCAGTCTGGCTTTTCGTGAAGAAACCAGTGCAATTTCAGCCATTGAAAATAATCCGTTCAGTAGTATTAATCCAAGTATTATAAAAATCTCTGCCATGAGGGCTATTAATTTAACTAAGCTAATCTAAGTATTCCGATCTTGTTATTAAATAATTTACCGGTAGCAAAACCGATACCGCAGCCTATGAGTGCGCCACAAAATACGTCGAAGGGATAATGCACTCCCACATAAACTTGTGTATAGGCAATCACAAAAGCCCAAACAAAGAAGAGGCCTGTCCATCTCCCCAATACAGTGCGCAGGGTGAGGAAAAAGAACATAGCCTGGGCAAAATGGCTGCAGGCATGGGAAGAAGTAAAACTGGAACTTTTAGGGCAGTAGTTGATGAAAAACCGAATTTGTTGGGCTATGGAGGCATCCTGGCAGGGACGCACCCGCATTACATGCTGTTTGATGATCTGGCTGCTGATGATATCGCTTAAGGCTGCGGTCAATACAATGCCCAATAGCCACCAAAGCCCCCGGATGCCAAAATTCATGGTTACAAAGAGCACCAGGAACAAATAAAGGGGGATCCAGAAGAAGGTTTCCCGCATAAAAGGGAGTACTGTATCCAGAAATGAACTGCTCCAGTTCTGGTTAATATGGGTAAGTAGCCATGTATCAAAGGGTTGTATTTGTTGCCAGAATGTTAACAAGCCGGCGGCAGGATCAAATATCATAGTAACAAAAATAAAGAAAAGCAAGGATTCCCTTAATTTTAGCGCTTTATTTCATTGTAATGAAACGAATTATAAAGCTCCCCGCCTTGATACGCTGGATGTTATGGACAGGATTTATTCTGTTGATCCTGTTTACGCTGATGCGTTTGGGGCTTTACCTGTTTTTTAATAAACAGGGCAATTCGCTGGGAGAGCTCTCCAAAACCTTCTTCCTGGGCCTGCGGTTTGACCTCCGGACGATATCGACCCTGCTCCTGATCATGCTGATCATCGGCAGTTTTCGCTGGCTCCACCCTTTTGTCAGTCAACGGGGGCGACGGTTCTGGACCATTTTTCTTTACATCCTGGTTTTCCTGTTCCTGTTTCTGTTTGTGGTGGATTTTGCACATTATGCCTACCTGGTGCAAAGGCTCAATGCGAGTGTGCTCAATTACCTGGAAGATGCCGGCATTTCGCTGAACATGGTATGGCAATCTTACCCGGTGATCCGGCTTATACTGGGCCTGGCGGCGAGTACCTGGATGGTGATGTGGTTTATCCGCCGTGCCTACCGGCGTGTAAACAACCGACCCGAACCTGTTACGAAAAGAACGAGGGTGATCAGTTTTATCGTATCCTTCCTTGTGCTGGGCTTTTTTTGCTTCGGCAGGTTCAATCAATATCCATTGCGTTGGAGTGATGCCTTTGCTTTAGGCAACGACTACAAGGCCAACCTTGCGCTGAATCCTTTTGAATCTTTTTTCAATACGCTGAAGTTCCGCAACAAGTACGATGAGAAGAAAGTGAAGGCTTTGTATCCGGTCATCGCTCAGTATTATAACCTGCCGGCTTCTGATTCTGTATTAAATTATGAGCGGATCGTGACGCCACGTGCAGGGGCTATTACCTCAAAGCCCAATATCGTACTGGTGATCTGTGAATCCTTCAGTGCTTATAAGAGCTCTATGTGGGGCAACCCATTGAACACAACACCCTTCTTTGATAGCATGAGCCGCAATGGCTTGTTCTTTGATCATTGTTTTACGCCTACCTATGGCACGGCACGTGGTGTATGGGCTACCATAACAGGCACTCCGGATGTGGAAGTGCCTAAAACGGCCAGCCGCAATCCCGGGGCAGTAGACCAGCATAGCATTATCAATGATTTTGCAGGGTATGAAAAATTGTATTTCCTGGGAGGAAGCGCCAGCTGGGCGAATATACGCGGACTGTTGACGAATAATATTACTGACCTGAAATTGTATGAAGGGGAAGATTTCAAATCACCTACAGTGGATGTATGGGGCATCAGCGATAAGAATCTTTTCCTGGAATCGAATAAAGTATTGGCAGAGCAAGGCAAGCCTTTCTTTGCGGTGATACAAACAGCCGATAACCATCGTCCTTACACGATACCGCAGGAAGACCAGGCCACCTTTAAAAAGGTAAATGTGCCACTCGATTCTTTGCAGAAATATGGCTTTGAAAGCCTCGAAGAGTTGAACGCATTCCGTTATACGGATTTCAGTTACCGTACCTTTATTGAAGCGGCACGTAAGGAAAAGTATTTCAACAATACAATATTCGTATTCATTGGAGATCATGGTATACCAGGCAATGCGGGCAATATGTTTCCCCAGGCCTGGACAGAACAACGGCTAACTTCCATGCATGTTCCATTGCTGATGTACAGTCCTGCACTGATCGCACCACGCCGTTCTAATATGATCTGCTCACAGGTGGATGTATTACCAACCATCGCCGGGCTTTCAAATATCCCGTATACAAATACCACACTGGGTAAAGACCTGCTGGATTCAACTACCCGTCCTTTTGCTTTTATCTTCGATCCGGATAATAATATGTCGGGAGTGGTAAAAGGTGACTATTTTTTCCGGCATCAGCCAAAGTCGGGCAAGGATGAATTGTTTTCCATCACCACTAATACTCCCCTGGGCAAGGATCCTGTTACGGAAGCTGCCGGCAGGGATATGAAACAGCTGACAGAGGCCCTGCATGAAACGGCCAAGTACCTGTTGCTGAATAATAAGAAAAAGCATTAAGGAAAGGCACAAAGGCAACAAGGCATCGAGGCAACGAGGAGGAAAAGAGGTAATTTCAGGGGACATTAAAACTTATTAATTCGCTGCATAAAGAATTATACTTTTTTTCATCTAATTGGCAGGTGAGCAACCGGTTGTCCGGACCTGGTTTTCCACATATTCGTTCTATGTCTTTTACTTTCCTTAATTTCCCGGTTCGATGCTTGTCCATCTCATCCTGTAAAATACCCATAAGTGGTAATATCTGCGTAGTAGCAAACACCCTATTTTTGTAACTGATAAAACCCTTGGCACAGTGGCATTGATAAAAAGTATATCAGGTATTCGTGGAACAATTGGCGGCAAAAGTGGAGAGAATCTAACTCCATTGGATGTAGTAAAGTTTGCTGCCGCCTATGGCAGTTGGTTACTGGAAAAAGAAGGTTCCCATCGTACAGTAGTTATTGGCCGTGATGGCCGTATCAGCGGTTCGCTGGTGCAGCAACTGGTCGTTAATACCCTTCTTGGATTGGGTATTGACGTGGTTGATGTGGGCTTGTCTACCACCCCTACTGTTGAAATGGCAGTAGTATGGGAAAAGGCAGCCGGCGGTATCATTATTACGGCAAGTCACAATCCCAAAGAATGGAATGCACTGAAGCTCCTGAATGACCAGGGTGAATTTATCAGTGCTGCAGATGGTGCTATTGTATTGGACAAAGCCAGTAAGGAAGACTTCGCCTTTGCCGGCGTAGAAAAACTAGGTACTTACAGGATTCTTGAAACCAGCCTTCAACAACATATAGATGCTGTTGTGAACTATCCCCTGGTGAATGCAGAAGATATTCGTAAAAAGAATTACAAGGCCGTGGTAGATGTGATCAATTCTACCGGCGCTATATTTGTGCCTCCCCTGCTCAAGGCCCTGGGTGTAGACAATGTGATCGTGTTGAATGGAGAGGTAACTGGCAAGTTTGCCCATAACCCGGAGCCTTTACCGGAAAACCTTACTGAACTGGCCAATGCGGTGCGTAAACACAAAGCTGATTTTGGCATTGCCGTTGACCCGGATGTGGACCGTCTTTGCTTTGTGTGTGAAGATGGCAGCATGTTTGGCGAAGAATATACATTGGTAGCGGTAGCCGACTATATATTGAGCAAAAAGACAGGCAATACGGTGAGCAATATGAGCAGCACCAAGGCCCTGAAGGAAGTAACCATCAAGCATGGAGGGGAATATTTTCCATCGGCTGTTGGTGAAGTGAATGTGGTTACTAAAATGAAAGCCGTTAACGCTGTGATTGGCGGCGAGGGCAATGGCGGTATCATTGTTCCTGATTTCCATTATGGCCGTGATGCACTGATCGGTATCGGTTTGTTCTTAAGCTCACTGGCTACGCATAAGAATGGCATGAAGTCGTTCCGTGCGCGTTACCCCGACTATTTCATTTCCAAGAATAAGATTGAACTGGAGAATGGCATTGATGTGAAAGCCATCTTCGAGCGCATTCAAAAGAAGTATAAAAACCAGCCTGTCAATACGGAAGACGGACTGAAGATTGAATTTGACAGCGACTGGGTACACCTCCGCACTTCCAATACGGAGCCTATTATCCGTATCTATGCGGAAAGTAATTTTGAAACCACAGCTAATAATATAGCCCTGCGCCTGATGCAGGACATTAAGGAGTCGCTGTAGGAAAAGGTGCTAGCGGTTAGGTATTAGCTTTTAGGAATACAATAGTCGATTTTTGTCCATCAATATAAGACCTCAGCGGTTTCTCCCGGCTTAATCTCCGGAAAGCCTCTCAGGTCTTCTTCTTTTATTACCTTTAGCCCAATGAAATCGCTGATCATTTTACTGTTTTTGCTTTCTGCTGCCATGGGCGCTCTTGCCCAGAAAAAGACGGTGGCGCAGATAAAAGCGGAGCTGGAAAAAGCTACCAATAGCCCGCTGTATGTGAAGGATGTATTGAAGAAGAAGTTTGTGATCGATACCATTGTTGTCAGGAGTACCAAAAGGTTTGTTGGCCTGCCGGATAGCCTGGCTTATCACGGCAAGGTGGGTAAGGTATATGGTCCTTTTCAAAATAGTAAGACACTGGTGCAGATACTGGCCAAGGCGCCTGCCATGTTTAATCATCCGGCACAGATCTTCCTGGATACAGCCATATTTTCAAAACACTTCGCCGATTCTCTTTCTGATAATATCATGCAGCGCATCAAAGAGGGTAAGGCAAGCTTTGCCGATATGGCCCGCACTTACTCGATGGGAGGAGAAGGCGCTACCAGCGGCGACCTGGGCTGGATTGCCATTGGCTATATGTTGCCCCAAATAGAAAAGGAGTTGGACAAACGTAAAAAAGGTGACATCTTCAAAATATGGACGGCCAATGGCGTGCATATCATTCGAAAGCTGGATGATGCCAAACAAGACAATGGCTATGCATTGATGATGCGGGTGTTCCTGTAAATAGTTGTTATTTCCTGGCCAACAGGTATTGCAGGGCCAGTTCATAGCCTTTGAGTCCCAGGCCAAAAATACTGCCTGCTGATTTGCCGGATACATGTGATAGTTTACGAAAATCCTCGCGGGCATGTACATTGGAGATATGTACTTCCACTACGGGTGTTTTGATGGCCGCAATGGCATCGCCAATGGCCACAGAAGTGTGGGTATAAGCAGCAGGATTGAGGATGATGCCATCGAAATCAAATCCTATGCGCTGGATCTCATTCACCAACTCGCCCTCTACGTTGCTCTGGTAATAATGGAAGCTTACCTGCGGGTATTGTGCTTTCAGTTCCTCCATGTATTTATCGAAAGACATATTGCCGTAGATATCTGTTTCCCGCTTGCCCAGCAGGTTGAGATTGGGTCCATTGATGATCGCGATCTTCATATAATAGTTTACCGGCTAAAAGTACGGCATTTATAGGAATGAATAAAGGGTGAGCTGCCTTTGGAAGGCAACCCACCCTTTCATTGTATCATTAGCATGCCCTTTCAAAACGAAAGGAGCAACTTTTCTTTACTTGTGTTTCTTTACCAGGTTGATGAAATCATCAAACAGGTAACGGCTGTCGTGCGGGCCGGGTGTTGATTCCGGGTGATACTGTACAGAGAAGGCTGGTTTGTCTTTCAAACGAATACCTTCAATGGAATCGTCGTTGAGGTTTACGTGGGTGATCTCCACATTCTTCGCTTTCTTCACGGATTCGGGGTCAACACCAAAACCGTGGTTCTGGGTGGTGATCTCGCACTTGCCGGTTGCCAGGTTCTTCACCGGGTGGTTCAATCCGCGGTGACCGTGGTGCAGCTTAAAGGTGTCGATATCGTTGGCCAGTGCCAGCAGCTGGTGGCCCAGGCAGATACCAAAGGTGGGTTTGCTTTCTTTCAGTATATCTTTCACGGTAGCTACTGCATAGTCCATAGCCGCAGGATCACCGGGGCCATTGGAGATGAAATAACCATCGGGATTGAATTGTTTTAACTCGCTAATGCTGGTCTTAGCAGGGAACACCTTTACAAAAGCACCTCTGTCGACCATACACTGCAGGATATTTCTCTTGGTGCCATAATCCATCACCGCCACTTTCACAGCAGCTGTAGCTTCATCGCCCATGGTGTAAGGCTTTTCGGTGCTTACGTAGCTGGCCAGTTCGAGACCGTCCATGCTGGGTATTTTAGCCAGTTCTTTTTTCAGTTCTTCCACATCGAGGATTTCGGAAGAGATGATGCAGTTCATGGCGCCGCTTTCGCGTACATGGGTTACCAGGGCACGGGTATCAATTTCTTCAATACAAACGATGTTGTTGTCCTGGAGGTATTTCTCGAGGGAGGCATCAGCCTGCTTGCGGGAATACTGCTCTTCCAGGTTACGGGCGATAAGGCCACGGATCTTTACACTATTGGATTCAACATCTGTGTCTTTGGTACCATAGTTACCAACATGCACATTGTTCATGATGATGATCTGGCCATAATAGCTGGGATCAGTGAACACTTCCTGGTATCCGGTCATCCCGGTATTAAAACAAATTTCCCCGGCAGTAGTACCAATCTTTCCAAAAGCTTTACCAATGTGAACGGTACCATCCGCCAATAACAGAACAGCAGGTTTTTGTGATGTGGACATGTGTAGTGAAAAATTTTGCAAAGAAAAGAATTATTAAAGGTATTTGAAGTTAAAATTGTTCACAGTTTGTACGTCAGCATGTTAGGAATCTCCTGGCTCCTATTAGCCCCTTCGACAGGCTCAATTCCGCGAAGCGGGCTAAACCCGGACGGCAGTTAAGCCTTCGACAGACTACCACTCTTCCGCATCCCTTCAGACCGCCTTAGGTACCCAAAAAAAGCCCCGCAATTCAAATGCGGGGCTTTGGTATCAAAAGAAGTTAAATCATGCTTATTCGGCAGCTTTTTCTTCAGGCTGAGCATCATCGGCCTTGGCATCACCCGCTTTCTTGGTGGTTCTGCCACGACGTGTTTTCTTAGCCGGTTCTTTCGCCTCAGATTTGCCTTTACCGTAGATCTCGTTGAAGTCTACCAGTTCAATTAACCCCATTTCTGCATTATCACCCTGGCGAATGCCGAGCTTAATAACGCGGGTATAACCACCGGGACGGCCACCGATCTTCTCAGCGATGGTGCTGAACAGTTCAGTGATAGCCTCTTTATCCTGCAGGTAGCTGAACACTACACGACGTTGGTGCGTAGTATTTTCTTTACCCTTGGTGATCAGGGGTTCAATGTACGTACGCAACGCTTTGGCCTTGGCGAGGGTAGTAACGATTCTCTTGTGGGCAATCAGCTCGCAGGCTAAGTTGCTCAGCAACGCCCTTCTGTGTGACGCTGTTCTGCCCAGGTTGTTGATCTTGTCTCCGTGACGCATGACTTTTAAATTTTACCGACCGTACCGTGTCAGGAATTACAGTCTACTGTTATAAAAAAATTACAATTCTTCTTTATCCAATCCCAGTTTGCTCAGGTCCATACCGAAGTGCAAACCTCTTTCAGCCAATACCTGCTCAATTTCAGCAAGTGATTTCTGACCGAAGTTGCGGAACTTCATCAGGTCTTCCTGCTCATATTGTACCAGTTCGCTGAGGGAGTTGATCTTGGCAGCTTTCAGACAGTTGAAAGCACGTACTGACAGATCGAGGTCTTCCAGCGGTGTTTTCAATATCTTACGCAGTTGCAGCATTTGCTCATCAACCACATCTTCTTTCTTGTCTTCCTTGTTGTCGAAAGTGATGTTTTCGTCGGTGATGATCATAAGGTGCTGGATCAGGATACGGCTGGCTTGTTTCACCGCCTCTTCCGGATGGATGGTTCCATCGGTGTTTACATCCATGATCAGTTTCTCATAGTCCGTACGTTGTTCCACACGTGTATTCTCAATAGCGTATTTAACGTTCTTGATGGGCGTGAAGATGGCATCCGTAGGGATGTAGCCAAATGGGGCATCTTTTACTTTGTTGTCTTCAGCAGGAACGTAACCACGTCCTTTTGAAACAGACAGTTCGATGTCCAGTTTGGCAGAAGTATCTAAAGTACAGATCAGCAGATCGGGGTTCATGATGTCGAAGCTTTGTGTAGCCTCGCCGATCATACCGGCTGTAAATTCAGCTTTGTTCTTAATACTCAGGGTGATCTTCTCTGCACCTACTTCATGATCCACTTTCTTTTTGAAGCGAACCTGCTTTAAGTTCAGGATGATTTCCAGTACATCTTCGGTAATGCCTTTGATGGTAGCAAACTCATGGTCTATTCCCTCAATGCGGATACCTACGATGGCATAACCTTCCAGTGAGCTCAGCAACACCCTGCGTAAGGCGTTACCAATGGTTACACCGAAACCGGGTTCCAACGGGCGAAACTCAAATTGAGCTTCAAATTCCGTTGCTTTCTGTAAAACGATTTTGTCTGGCTTTTGGAAATTTAAAATGGCCATATTTTAAAATTTCTGTTTTTTACGTGTTTGAAGGCTTTGCTACTAAGCTGCCTTAAACGATGAACAATTTGAATGCCTGCTATTCGGAGTACGGAGGGTGTGACTGTAGCCAGCCACGATTATCCTTACTTAGAATACAATTCAACAATCAACTGCTCCTTAATGTTCTCAGGTACACTTTCACGCTCAGGATAAGCTACGAAAGTACCTTGCATTTCGCTTTCGCTCCAATCCAGCCAGGAGAACTTTGCGTTCTTACCACGGAACTGACCGGTGATAGAGGCGTTTGCTTTGTCTTTTTCCTTGATGCCGATCACATCGCCTGGTTTCAGTTGGAAAGAAGGCACATTCACTACTTCACCATTTACAGTGATGTGTTTGTGAGAAACCAGCTGACGTGCGCCGGGACGTGAAGGAGAGATACCAAGGCGGTATACTGCATTGTCCAAACGTGCTTCCAGGAGTTTGATGAGGTTTTCACCGGTAACGCCTTTGATACGGTTGGCTTCTTCAAACGTCTTACGGAATTGTTTCTCAAGAACGCCGTAAGTGTATTTTGCTTTTTGCTTTTCTTTCAACTGAAGGGCATATTCACCCGGAGCCTTACGTTTTTTGGTAGGACCATGTTGACCGGGAGGATTGCTGTTCTTGCTCAGGTATTTACCATTACCTAAAATGGGCTCGCCGAAAATGCGGCAGATTCTTGTTTTTGGACCAGTGTAACGTGCCATAATTGTTTAGATGATTTTTTGGTGTCGGCGCCTGATCAATAAAAATCGTAAAAATAAATCGGGCACCCTGTTTATGAATAGAAGTCGGATGTATAAGGCCAGTGGTCTGATTGGATTCTGTTGAATTTCAGACGGCTGACTTCCGGCTTCAGTTTATACTCTTCTTTTCTTGGGAGGACGGCAGCCATTGTGGGGCAGCGGGGTTACGTCCTTGATCATTACCACTTCAATACCATTCTGGGCCAATCCGCGGATAGAGCTTTCGCGACCGGCGCCTGGGCCTTTCACGTAAACGTCTACTTTCTTAACGCCCGCATCGAAAGCGGTTTTAGCTGCATCGGCAGATGCCATTTGAGCGGCATAGGGAGTGTTCTTTTTAGAACCCTTGAAGCCCATTTTACCGGCGCTGCTCCAGGAGATAACCTGGCCGTTCTTGTTGGTAATGCTGATGATCAGGTTGTTGAAGCTGGCTACGACGTGTGCGTCACCATAGGAATCAACCTTTACTACTCTTTTT
The DNA here is from genome assembly GCA_966211765.1 of uncultured Paraflavitalea sp. Lineage (GTDB taxonomy): Bacteria > Bacteroidota > Bacteroidia > Chitinophagales > Chitinophagaceae > Paraflavitalea. The sequence goes on along the minus strand of CBIHOV010000019.1, from coordinate 15,168 downwards.
TTCGCAGCGGCTTTTGCGCTGGGAGCTTGTTGTTTAGCTGCTTTTGCCATGATTTGTTAACAGGTAATCTTACGTTTAAAAATGATCCCTCTTGTGAAGGGACTGAATCAATCCTCCTGCTGTGTAGCGATCCGGCATTGATTCAAATTCGTAGAGACGCAACATGTTGCGCCTCTTTCTGCCCGTTACTAAGGGTAACAGGCAAAATATGAAAACAGAGACACCGTATAACAGTGCCTCTGTAGCATTATTTCTTAGCTGCTTTCTTCTTACCAGCAACAGTCTTACGTTTACCTTTCCGTGTACGGCTATTGGTACGTGTACGTTGTCCACGAACGGGTAAGCCTTTACGGTGACGTAATCCGCGGTAACAGGCGATATCCAGCAAACGCTTGATGCTCATCTGTACTTCAGAACGCAACTGACCTTCTACCTTAAATTCATTGGTAATGATATTACGGATAGCGTTCAGTTCATCGTCATCCCAGGCATTCACCTTTTTGCTGTAATCAATACCTGCTTTGCCCAGGATATACTGAGCTGTAGAGCGACCAATACCAAAAATATAGGTAAGACCAATCTCTCCCCTCTTCGTTTTTGGTAAGTCTACACCGGCAATACGAGCCATATTCGATTTGAAATTTTAATTTACAATTTAATATTGTCAACAAATATTGGCGCTATTGCCAATGCCTCTTGCCAATTAACCTTGTCTTTGCTTGAAGCGGGGATTCTTTTTGTTGATCACATACAGCCTGCCCTTCCTCCTCACGATCTTACAATCGGCGCTGCGCTTCTTGATGGATGCACGAACTTTCATGGTATTTCTTTTTTCTTATTTATACCTGAAAATAATCCTTCCTCTGGACAGATCATACGGGCTCATTTCCACTCCCACTTTATCACCCGGCAAAATCCGGATGTAATTCATCCGCATTTTTCCAGAGATGGTGGCCAATATCTCATGACCGTTTTCCAACTTCACCCTGAACATTGCATTGGACAAGGCTTCCAGAATTACTCCATCTTGTTTAATCAGCGGTTGTTTTCCCATATTCGTTTAAGGAGGCGCAAAGATAGGATTATCACACGGAAATATGAAATAATAACATAAAATTTTCCTTTCTCCCCTACTTTGGCCCTCAGGCCGGCGAAAATAAGGATAAAATCGTTGATAATCAGGCAGGATTAAGCTCTACTTTGGTCATTTGATAGTAATGATTCTGCAATTCATGTACATAGATGGCCTGCCGCAGGTGCCTGCGATCCTCCCGCCACCAGATATCCAGGTGACTGAAATCGCCTTTATTGGGCACTAAAACCCGGAAGGAGTCTTTCTTATACTTCACAGAACCATCCCCATTCTCCACCTTTTCAAAACCCAGTTTCAGTAACTGTTCTTCGGTGAGCGGAATAGGGAAGAGATGTTCCGGCTTGAACCAAAATTCCTGGACGGACGTTTCCACACATACTTCTTTATCTTCCTTGTTCAGTTCCTTCACAGTGCCTTCCATTTTCTGACCTTCGAATTCGGCCATTACAATGTCTCCGGGTTGCAGTTCTGAAAGTTTAAGCATATGACAGCAATTTTAGGTTATAAAAAAAACCGCAGGGCCAGCCAAGTCGCAGAGATAAGTATTGGCTACTTTTCCTCAGCGTCGTTGCGTCCCCGCGGTGTATTCATTACCTAATTTAACGAAACCCCGGATATCAAAAAAATAAACTCCTGTTATCCGGCCGTTAAGGCTCCTTGCCTATGTAGCCAGGGCCTCTCCTATCGGCTTCATTGTAAGCACTCCTTTACCGGTTTTCCTTTGCACCTGCCTGGCTACAAAATACATGATCACTGCAGCGACCACCATGGCTGCCATGGTTACATAACCCACTGTATCAAAGTGTTTTAGACTCTTATCAGGGTTTTCTACAATGATCATTCCTGATATGGCAGCTGCAATACCGCCTGATACCTGCTGCACCGAAGAGTTGATGCTCATAAAAGCACCCCTATCCTGCGGCTGTGGGATAGCACTCGTAATGGCAGAAGCAGGGATCATCCTCGACATGATACCCGAAAACATAATAATGTTAATCACCGCCAGCAGGGCAAAACTGGTATGACCCAGGTTGGTGTACACTCCTATCATCAGTATGCTGAGCGCTGTACCGATACAGAATACGATGTATTTGTCGATCTTATCGCTCAGTTTTCCAATCAGCGGCATCACCACAAGGGAGCAGATCCCTGTAATCAGGTATAATTGGGGCAATGCATCCTGGTGTATGCCTAAATTATTGGTAGTAAAGGTGCTGGCGAAGGGCATGATCATAAATCCACCGGTGGCCAGCAGCATGGTGCCCAGGAATCCCAGGATATAAGGCTTCATGGAAATGGTATGCACCAAATGCTCGAGGGGATTCTTTTCCGATCTTAGTTTCAGGTGTTCTGTCACGGGCTTCATATAGGTGACGATCACAAAACCCAGTACAAGGCCAAAGGCTACTACCATCCAGAAAGTGGAATGCCATCCCCAGCGGGTAGCCAGCAGCAGACCAATGGGAATACCCAATACCTGGCTGCCGCCAAATGCCATTTGTATGAAACCCATTACCCTACCCCGCATTTGAATGGGAAAAAGGTCGGTAACAATGGCCATACTGGCCGAACCTACCACGCCTGCAAAAAGACCAGTAACGATACGGGCTATTAACAGGGAATGGAAATCGGTAGCCATCGCGCACAGGGCGGTACCGATCAGGAAACCGATGTAAAAGATCACCAGCAGCTTCTTCCGATCGTATTTATCGGCAAAGCCGGCTGCCAACACACCAGAGATACCAGCACTAAAGGCATAGGCTGATACCACCCACCCAAAACGGGCGGGGGTGATGCTCAATTCTTTAATAAGGATGGTGCCCAATGGCGAAAGCACCATAAAGTCCAGGATAATGGTAAACTGGAGCAGGGCGAGGATGGCCACTACCAGCTTTTGGTAGGGCGTAAAGGAAAGTTTTTCAGTAACTGGTTGGGCTTGATTCATGGCTATAATTTGTCAATTTTAGTTTAATCGGGTAATGAACAACAGCAATAGCCGGCACCCGCAACCAGGTCTATTACTTCCTGCACTGACAACCGGGTGGTTTCAATGCGTAAGACTTTGTCTACATCCCATATATCTACATTCCAGCGTAGGATATCGGGCTCACGCTCCAAAATGGCGCCTACCAGGCGGATGTCTTTCTTAAAGCGCAGGTTGGTTTTAAATACCAGTATCTGCAACCCTGCCCCGGTAGACGGATGAGTGTGGACGATATTGTTTAAATGAACATTCATTTACTTAATTATCAGGCAAATTTTTTAAGGCTTCAATCCTTTTAATACCATTTCCAGGGCCAGCAGCATAATATCTTCTGTAAGCTTAAAATCTTTATTCTTTTTTCCTCCCTGGTTATGAAACTTGATCAACTGGTAAAGTGGTGCAAAAGCCACAGCCCAGTATACTTCAAATGGAACTTCCCGCAATTCTTTATTGGCAATGGCTTTGTGCACGAAAGGTCCCAGTACACGTCCAAATTTGGCTCCAATTGCTTCATGGATCTTTTCGTACATGGGCGAGTAGCGTACCTGCTCCATAAACTGCGTCTCCACCGGAAACCGCATAAAATAATCCAGGCGGCGCCTCCACTGCAATTCCATTCCTTTCGCAAAAGGAAATTCAGGATCAAATCCCTCCAGTGTAATGCTCATCATATCATCCACCACCGAAAGGACCACTTTCATCAGCAGGTCTTCCCGGTCCTTATAATATATGTATAAGGTGGCAGGCGAAATGCTGGCCGCTTTGGCCAACTTTTGCATACTAAAGCCATCAAGTCCATCATTTACAATCATTTCGATGGTCTTTTGCCTTACCAGGTCTTCCTTATCTGTGTCTCTTGTTCTCATTAATAGAGCAAAGATAAGTGAATGTTCATTTACTTATATATTGCGGTCCCTCTTTTTTTGGAGGAGAGGCAGTCCTAAGCTGCTTCCAGGTTGACCAGGTCGCCCAGCATGCTGGCGATGGTGCCTTTGTATTCATTGATAAAGTGCTTCCGGAAGGCGGTAGGGCTGTCCTTTCCGGCAGCGCTCAGGAGATCCTGAAGCCTGGCAAACTCGGTATAGGGAGCATAGGCTTTTTCATTGAACTTGCTTTTGCAGGTTTCGTATTCGGAAAAAACATCTGCCAGGTATTCTTCCATCAATTTGAGGCTCTCATATATTTCATCATTATTGGAGAATAGCGACATATGGATAGTGCCGTATTTAATTTCATCCTTGATGCCTTCCAGGTCGAGCTGCAGGTCGTTGAAGGTTTCCATGTATTGCGCATAAGGCTTTAGGTACACGTTGGCGGTGGAAATATTTTTATCATCGTAAGGCACGGAGAGCACTTTTGCCCTTAACATCCTCCGCACCCCTTTCACATCATGGTAAATCTGACCCAGCCGTTTTACGATATCTTTCTTGAGGTCATTTTTGTTTTTGATATCGATCCTTTGGAGGTCGATGGCTTTTTCGGCGCTGAGGCGTTCTTCTTTTTCCCGTACAGCCTGCTCAGCCCTTGCCCTTTCCTGTTGCAGCCTGAGCTCTTCCTCCTGCTGTTGTTTTTTTGCCTGCAGTCCGGCCTGGTTGGCGCTGTACTGTGCCAGCAAGAGGGAAGATACCGATCCCACTACTCCCACGGCTATTAACTGCAGTAAAACGATGGCAATTTCCCTTGCGAAGGATTCGCGCTCCAATGAATAGACTGCGTTGAGCAGAATGATGCCTGCGATGGAAACAACGATCACAATGGCCAAAAAGATAATGATCCATTTGAAAGATCGTTTAATGGAGCTGGTAACATCCTGCCTGTAGTTGATTGAAAATCCCATAAGATAAGTATTAGAGTTTAGTATTATATACTATAAATGCGCATGGGTATCCTGATCGCAATAGTAGCGGGAATAAAAAGGGGGAAGTGTAACAGGACAATCAAGATAAAACAAAAAACCCGCACCAGCAAACGAAGTTGCTATTGTTTCATTATAAAAAAAGAAAAACCGTCCTGCCGTAGTGATGGTAAATACTACTGCAGAACGGTTTAAAATACCAGCCAATATGTATTGGCCAGATAGCAAACATTATAGCATAAAGGCTATTTGTTTATTGATCAATTCGATCTCTCCTTTGGTGAGTTTTACATCAATGGCCCGGGCATTTTGTACGGCCTGTTCAGCATTACGCGCACCCACAAGGGCTACTGCTATGGCAGGCTGTTCAATGGTCCAGCGTATTACCAGTTGCGCCAGTGAACAGTTTTTTTCTGCAGTCCAGGGTTTCAGGGTTTCCAGGAAGGCATTCACTTTCTTGATACTGTCTTCTGTATAGAACCGGTTGCCTTCGCGGGTATCGCCTTCACCGAATTGGTGACCGGGCTTTATCTTACCGGTGAGGAGGCCCCGTTGCAGCGGACTGTAAGCAATAATGGATTTTTTATTTTCCAATGCATAAGGAACCAACTCCTTTTCTATATCGCGCAAGACCATACTATAAGGTACCTGGTCAGATGCCAGGCTAAAGGTCTTTGCCGCTTCCTTCATCTGCTCTACCGAATAATTACAAACACCGGCGGCTCTTATCTTCCCCTGCTGTTGCAACAAGGCCAGTGCTTCCATTGTTTCGGCAATGGGAGTAGTGCTATCCGCCCAATGGATCTGAAACAGGTCGATATAATCTGTTTTCAACCGGCGCAGGCAGTCCTCACATTCTTTGATCACACTGGCTTTGGACGCCAGTTTATAAATATCCAGTTCGTTGCCGGCAGCATCTTTGGTTTTGAAAAAGAACTCGCCTTCTTTCACATCCCAACGCAAACCAAATTTGGTAAGCAGTTGTACTTTATCCCTGGGTATGTCCTGGATGGCTTCTGCCACGATCTCTTCACTCAATCCCTGTCCATAGGCCGGTGCAGTATCAATAGAGGTAACGCCTTCTGCATAAGAAGCCTGTATGGCTTTCACGGCTTCCTTCCTGTCGGACCCGCCCCACATCCATCCACCAATGGCCCAGGCGCCAAAGGTGATCGCTGATAAGGTAAGGTCGGTCTCTCCTAGCTTTCTGTATTCCATAATTTAGTGCTTTGAGGCACAAATGTAGAAAAAAGAGGCAACCTATTTAACCCATACTTCCAGTCTGAGAAGTTTCCCCTGCTGGAAATACCCCGCAGCCCTTACAACTCCTTTTACCTTTCCTTCCATGCTTTCAAAAAGATATACATCTCCCTGCAATACTTTGGTCACCTTATCACCAATCACGGTTCCTTCCTTACATGCTTTTTCAATAAAGGCAGCATTCACATTCAAATAATCCACTTCCACCAGTTCATTAAATTCCTTTTCTGTGAAAGCAGGCTTCTTAAAAATAGTTTTATTCTGTATAGTCCAGTTTTGCTGACCATACAATACCGGGTAGGCAGTTGGGGCATACAGGCCATCTTCTTCCTTGTCATTTTTATAACGCCCGAAGTAAGTCTGTGATTGAAGCGTTTTATCGGCAGAGATATCTTTCATAGAACGACGCCCATCATCGCCATCATAGGTGTACCAGACGAGGGCAGTTTCATTAACCCCGCTGAATTTGTCGTACGTTTCAACATTCGGAAACATTGGCTCTATTATTGGCGCTGGCGCAGGGTCTTTACTTTTTTTACAGGCCATAGCTGTTAAAACTGTCATCAAAAAAAACAAATTGGTCGTTTTCATTTGTAAAGGTTTGTTTATGCCTCAAAAGTAACCGGCCTGCCAGCCTACACAATAGTGACTATACAAAACCGGTAACTGGCTTAACGGATCTCAGCCTGTAATTATACGCCCTGTCGGTTTTGTTCTATTTCCGGAGAATGCCACCCAATAGTTTTGTTGAAAATTATACATCATGAAAGCAAAAAACACCGCCAACAGAATACTTGTACTTGGCAGCACAGGAAAAACCGGTAGCAGGATATTTAATACACTCCACACACAAGGCTTATCAGTAAGACCGGGTTCACGCTCAGCAGCCCTTCCATTTGATTGGGACAACCAGGCTACCTGGGCCCCTGTATTAGAACATGTGGATGCAGTATATGTATCCTACCAGCCCGACCTCTGCGTGCCGGAGGCATTGGCAGCAATTACATCTTTTACCCAGCTGGCCGTTAAGAACGGGGTTAGGAAACTGGTATTGTTGTCGGGCCGTGGAGAACCGGAAGCGCAGGCTGCCGAACAGGCGATCATTAATGCCGGTGTGGATTGGACCATCATCAGGGCCAGCTGGTTCTGCCAGAATTTTAGTGAAGGATACCTGGTGGAGCCCATCCATGCAGGACATGTAGCATTGCCTGTCCCCCCTATTGGCGAACCTTTTATTGACGTAGATGATATTGCCGAAATAGCTGTAGCAGCATTGACGACAGAAGCGCACAATGGCAAGCTCTATGAAGTGACAGGCCCCCGCCTGCTTAGTTTTGAAGAAGGCATTGCAGAAATTGCCCGCGCTACGGGTAGGTCTATCCAATACCAGCATATCTCCATGGATGAATATGCAGGCATGCTGGCTGAATATGAAGTTCCCAAAGAATATGTATCCCTGCTCACCTACCTGTTCACAGAAGTGCTGGATGGGCGGAATGCACATGTATCGGATGGTGTGGAAAGGGCCCTGGGCCGTAAGGCTACCGATTTCTCCACCTATATCAAAAAAGCTATTGCTGCAAAGGTTTGGGGATAGCCATAAAAAACAAAAAAGGTACAGTGTTAAACAGCTGTACCTTTTTTAAAGTAAGTTTTTATTTCTCTATGCTCGTTTCTTATAACTCAATATGGCCCAACCATTGAGCAGTACAGCAAAACCAAACACTACCAACAGCTGTGATTTGATATCAGCAAGGCTACTGCCTTTGAGGATCACCATACGCATCACTTCCACAAAATAGGCCACGGGGTTTACCTTGACCACTACCTGGGCCCAGGCCGGCATACTGTCGATTGACGTATAAAGACCTCCTAACAGGATAAACACCATCATGATGAAGAAGGAAAGCAACATGGCCTGCTGCTGGTTGGCTGTATAGGTAGAAAGCAATAACCCCAATCCCAACACCGCCAGCAAATACACCGCTGCAAACACATAAATAGTAAGCAGGCTACCTTCGGGGATCACGTTGTAGGCAAACCTGGCCAGTATCAATCCCAGGCTCAATACGACCATGCCGAGTACCCAGAAAGGGATCAGCTTGCCCAAAATGAAATGGTATTTATGAATGGGCGTTACATTGATCTGCTCAATGGTGCCAATTTCTTTTTCCTTCACAATATTGAGTGAGGTAAGAAAAGCGCCTACCATGGTAACCAGCACTACCAGGATACCCGGCACCATAAAATAGCGGTAATTGAGGGAAGGGTTGAACCAATTGGAAGAAGTGATCTGCAGGTTCATTTCCGGATCAAAACGCGGAAACTGCACCCATTTCATCCGTACCTCGCGGTTAAAATCCTGGATAATGCTGCGCAGGTAGGCAGCGCCCAGGTTAGCCTTTGTACCATTGATGGCATTGACCGCCATAAACAAAGTGGCTTCATTTTCTTTTACTAAGATCTTTTCAAAGGATGCAGGTATTTCCAGTATCAGGTCGGCATGGTCCTTTTCCACTTCCTGCATCGCTTCTTTGTAAGAAGACGTATAATTGTTCAATATGAAATAACCGGAAGCCGTGATCTTGGATATCAACTGACGTGAATAGGTGGAATGATCATGGTCAACCACACTGAGCTTAATGTTCTTTACTTCATAATCCGCTGCCCGGGGCAATATCATCAATTGTACCAGGGGCATCACGAAGAGGATGCGTATGATGGCGGGATCGCGAAAGATCTGCCGGAACTCTTTTTGCAGCAGGAATTTTAATGTTCTCATGCCAGTCTTATTTTAAACTTCTTAATCGCCAATGCCAACAGGAATAGGGTCATGCCTGCCAGGATCAGTGTTTCCTTCCAGATGGCCGAAATGCCCAACCCTTTGATCATGACCGATTTTACAATATCATAGTACCATTTTGAGGGTACTACATTGGACAGCACCCGCAAGGGTAAGGGCATATTTTCTATGGGGAACATGAAACCGCTCAGCATGACCGTAGGCAGAAAAAGCCCCGTTAATGAAATGAACATGGCCGTTTGCTGCGAATCGGTAGAAGAGGAGATGAGCAACCCCAGGGCCAGGGATGTAAGGATGAACAAAATACTTTCTGCTATCAGTAGCAGCAAGCTCCCATTGATCGGCACATCCAGGACAAACACACTTAGCAACAGGATGCTGGCGATATTGATCATGGACAACAACAAATAAGGCACCGCTTTGGCCGTGACGATTTTCATAGGTCTTACCGGCGACACCAACATGATCTCCATGGTGCCGGTTTCCTTTTCCCGCACCACCGTGATGGCTGTCATCATGGTACATACCAGCATCAGCACCATTGCCATCACCCCCGGCACAAAGCTGTAAGCGCCTTTCAGTTGGGGATTGTACAACATCCGCATTTCTGTTTTGATGGTGTAAGGCAGCTTACGGCCATCGGTCACCCTATCCTGGTAATCCATAATAACGGCAGTGGCGTAGTTGGTGAGTGTGGTAGCTACGTTGGGATCAGAAGCATCGGCCACCAGTTGTACCTGAGCTGTATTAAAATGCTGGAGGTCGCTATTGAACTGTTGGGGAAATACCACCGCCAGCTTGATCTTGCCCTGTTTAAAGGCCGCTTCAATTTCTTTATATGAATGCATCTCCATGACCACATCAAAGTATCGGCTGGCATCCAGCTGACTGCGGATGTCTGAAGAAGCTATATCCTGTGCATTGTCGAGGATAGCGATCTTTGAGTTCTTGACCTCGTTGGTCAACGCAAACCCGAAAATGATGATCTGCATAATGGGCATGCCCAACAGGATGAACAACGTTCGCCTGTCGCGCCCGATATGATAGAACTCTTTTTTTACAAAGGAGAGAAATTGTTTCATGACTGTTTAATCGTTTTTAGTCCGCATTTCTTTTCGCCTTCCTGGCCAGTTTTAAGAACACCTCATCCATGGAGCTGGCTTGCATGGATCTTTTCAGTTCACGGGGTGTATCCAGGGCATCGATGCGGCCATCCACCATGATCGATACCCGGTTACAATACTCTGCTTCATCCATGTAGTGGGTGGTTACGAAAACGGTAATTCCTTTGGCAGCTGCCTGATAGATCATGTTCCAGAACTCCCGCCGGGTTACCGGATCAACCCCCCCCGTTGGTTCATCGAGAAACACGATGCCGGGCTCATGAAAGATGGCCACCGAAAATGCCAGCTTTTGTTTCCAGCCCAGGGGCAAAGACTTCACCAGCTTATTGGCTTCTGCTTCCATGTGTAGCTCCTGCAGCAGGTAAGCAGTTTTTTCTTTGATAAAGGCATCGCTCTTGCCATATATTCCGGCATAGAAACGGATATTCTCTTTTACCGTAAGGTCTTCATACAGGGAAAACTTCTGGCTCATATAGCCTATATTCCTTTTGATCTGCTCCGTTTGTTTGTACACATCAAATCCAGCCACGGTAGCCGTGCCTCCGGTGGGGATGGAAAGCCCGCAGAGCATGCGCATGGCGGTGGTTTTACCAGCTCCATTCGCGCCCAGGAAGCCGAATATCTCTCCCTTCTGCACTTCAAAGGAGATACCGTCTACGGCTGTGAAATCACCAAAGCGTTTGGTAAGCTGATCGGCCTTTATTGCGATGTTTTGAGACATCATGAATGTTTTAGTTTTTCATCAAATCCATAAAGCAATCTTCTATATCCGGCTCTATGGGCGATATTTCTACTTCTTTATGGCCTTGCTGCCGCAGGTAACTGCGCAGTTGTTCTATATCATATCCCGCACGCATCACCGCATGATGATACTCTCCAAATGGATAAGCATCCACAACGCTGTCAAACTGTTTCAGGCGCGTAAGCAGCGCCAGCATATCGGAACCCCTCACCGCCAGCAATGGTTTTCCAAAGGCAGCCCTTACACCAGCAGGCGTATTGACCGATAATAGTTTGCCATTTTGCAAAAGGGCTACCCGATCGCACAAGCTGGCTTCATCCATATAGGGCGTAGATACCAGGATGGTGATCCCTTGTTGTTTCAGGTTGCGCAGCATTTCCCAAAACTCCTTACGGGATACAGCATCGACCCCTGTGGTGGGTTCATCCAGGAACAATACGGAAGGACGGTGAATCAGTGCACAGCTAAGGGCGAGCTTCTGTTTCATGCCACCTGATAATTTACCGGCGCGTCTGTCCTTAAAAGGTTCTATCTGTGAGTAGATATCTTTCACCAGGTCGTAATTCTCTTCAATCGAAGTATTGAATATGGTAGCAAAGAATTCCATGTTCTCCGCAACGGTAAGATCCTGGTAGAGTGAAAAACGGCCGGGCATATACCCTACCCGGTTGCGGATGGCCTTAAAATCCTTCACTACATCCAATCCATCTACCGTGGCGCTGCCACCATCGGGCAACAATAAAGTAGTGAGGATACGGAACAGAGAAGTTTTACCCGCACCATCCGGCCCGATAATACCGAACAGCTCTCCTTTTTCGGCCTGGAAGGAAATTCCATGCAATGCCTCGACGATATCTTTCTTCTTACCGTAACGTTTGATGATATTTTGGGCTATAACTGCTGGCATGTTTGATTATTGATTAATCATTATTGATTATTACCCGTACCCGCTTTGAAACTGTTGACCACGGGCCTTTCCCTCCTGTATTCGCTCGCAGCTCGTAGCTCATAGCTCGTAGCTTGCTTCCACTCACAACTTCACCTCTCCATACATGCCGATCTTAATAAAGCCATCATTCTTCACTTTGATCTTCACAGCATATACCAGATTGGCGCGTTCTTCTTTGGTTTGGATCGTCTTGGGAGTGAATTCTGCTTTATCAGATATCCAGGTGATCACGCCTGGATATTCCCGGTATGCGTTGGCGCCATTATCGATCAATACTTTCACCTGCTGGTTCAGTTTCACCTGCGACAATTGTGTTCCGGTAATGTAGGCACGTAATGTCATGGTAGAGAGGTCGGCAATTTTATACAGGGCCTTCCCCACGGCTGTCATCTCCCCCGCTTCTGCATATTTGGTGATCACGGTACCATTGATGGGATTGCTAATACCGGCGCGTTTCAGCTGATCGTCCAATTGGGCCACTCGTTTTTCCAGGGGTTTACCTTCACTGAGGATGCTACGGTTCTGCGTACCTATATTGCTGCGCTGTACATTGATCTGCTGTTGGGTTACGGCCATTTGCTTTTTCACCACATCTATCTCTGCATTCATATCGTCCAGTTGCTTACCGGTAGCGGCATCCTGTTTCAACAGGTTTTCGGTACGTTGTTTTTCCCGCAGTAGCCTGTCCAGTTGCGATTGTTGAACGGTCAACTGATCCTGCAACAATTTTACCTGGGGCGCCAGGTCGGCAGTCTTTTCTTTCAGGGCTTCAATACTGGCCTTCACCTGGTCCTTTTGCAGCGAAAGATTCTCTGCATCGATCGTACCGATCAGTTTTCCTTTTGGAATGGAATCGCCTTCTGTAATATCAAATGTCAAAAGCGTACCGGTCAGTTCGGAGGATACGATCACTTCATCGACTTCAAAAGTGCCGGAGGCATCATGTAATGCTTTATTACCGTTGCAGGCAGTGAGTAAGGCCGCTGCCATCACTACTCCTGTAATCATTTTTTTCATACACATTATTATTTTAATTCCTGTTGCTGTTATGAGGATTATTGATTGCCTGATATGGTTTCATAATTGATCTGTGCCTGTAGCCATTGCAAGCGGTGGGCGATCAGTGTCAGTCTTGCCTGGTCTTCTGCATTCACTTCCCGCAAATAATCATTGGCCGTGATCACGCCGTTTTCAAGTTGGGCATTGGCCGCCTCTTTTACTTTGGCACGGAGATCAATGATCTGCTCATCGGAGGCAATCAGCTGCTGCAGTTTGTTCAGTTCTGATTGTTGCTGTTTTAATTGTGTATTGGTATTGAGCAGGAACAGGTCTTTCTGTACATCCACCATTCGTTGGCTCACCGTCAGTAACTGCCGCTCTTTCTTTGTGGTGTACAAATTGCCCAATGACCAGTTCAGCCTTACTCCAGCCACATAGAACCAGGAAAAATCATTCTTCAACATGTCCAGTCCCGGCCTGGCATAACCACCCTGTACAAACAAACTGGTACGGGGACGGTTCTTTGCACTGACCAACTCGTTTTGTGTTTTGAATAAGCTGTCCTGGTAAGTGAATAATTTCAACTCCGGGCGATTGATGCCGGGCGCCATGATATAGGTGCGTACCACGGGTACCCGGAGCGCTGTATTTTCGGGCAGGGGTTGATTGAGAAAAAGGGAGAGTACATCCAGCCATCCTTTCCGCGTAGCTTTCAACTCAATGGTGCGTTGCTCTGCTTTCAACAGTTCTGCTTCCAGTACCAATTGATTGGAGCGGAAAGCCGTACCATTGTCTACCTGCGCAGTCACTCTTTTGATGCCCAGCTGAATGTCTTTCTTTACCAATTCGGTTTGCCTTAGCTGTTCATCCAACAACAGGATGCCGAGATAAAACTGGTTAATGCGTTCTTTAACCTTGTACAGGTCTACTTCGGCCCGTTGGTCTTCTACCAGTGCGTTTACCTGCTGTAGATTTTTTTGAGCAGATATCGTGCCTCCATCATACAATAGCTGGGTAGCTTCGGCCTGAATGCGGTACTGGTCTTTGGACAAGGTAGGAATATCCAGGCCTGCCACCCTGATGGGTACACTCGTTACCGCCGACTGATAGGTTGCTTGTCCGGATACGGTAACCTGCGGCAGGTAGTTCTTATTCAGGTTATCGATGTTGAGATCGGCGGTTTGCCTGACGAGGCCTTTTTGCTTAATGAGCGGATAATTTTCCCGCGACAGGTCGTAGGCCTGCTCCAGCGTGAGGGTGGTACTATCCTGCGCCAATGCAGGTGTGATCCATAGCAGCAATGCTGCCGACTTCCAATGTTTAACCATGTTATTTAACCATTTGGTCAACGTGTACATAAAATTTTTTTATAGCCTTATAGAATCAATAACGAAATTGGCGACCAGTGTTTTTCGCTCTTCCATCATCTGCATGAACTGGTCATTGTCTATTTTAAATACGCCCCTGATCACTGGTCGTCCTATAAAAGGGAATACGCACATGGAGATCATATTGATCATCAGGTGGAAGGGCTTCACAGGCCTGATATGGCCTGCATCGATCTCTCTTTGCACATGAGCAGCAAATTCAACCACCGGGGGCAACCTGCCTCCCCAAATTTTAGTGATGAAATCTTCGGGTGATTTATGCACTTCATTCAACACAAAGAGTGGAATAAATGGATTGTCGATCATCATGGTGATATAATTGTCGACAAACACACGTATTTTTTCAAAAAGCGGCATATCGGCTTCAAACAGGATGCTCACCTTGGGCAGGAATTTCATAGCCGCTTCCTGGAAGATCATTTCAAACAATTTGTCTTTGCTGCGGAAATAATAGTGCAAAAGGGCTTTATTGATACCGGCCCTGTCGGCAATGTCCTGCATGCGGGCGCCTGCCAGCCCCTGCTCTATGAAGACTGCCTTGGCAGCTACTAATATCTTCTGCTCCGTACTCTGATCCTTATTTACCTCGTCAACCATATAGTTTAACCAAATAGTTAAACCAAAGGTAAAAGAGGTTTTCTTACCAGGCAAGTTTTTGGCGGAAATTATTTTATACACCAGTTCAGGCCCCTATTTTATGGCCTCTCAATTTCTTCTAAAGGCCGCTGCCGATCGCTTCAACGGATACAACGCCTCTAAAAAAGACAGCATCCCGATACCGCTTTTTTATGCCCTTGTCTGAAGAATTGTTGCAATTATATTTTTTATATACTGTATAGTTTATTTGCAGAATATCACTTATGAGGCTTGGCATTTCCGGACCGGAATAATGGAAATGTGCTAAAGCTTACTCTTTTTTCTGATCAGCTGTTGCAAAATAAAATCTTTACTTACTATATAGAACTGTATAG
>CBIHOV010000018.1:0-154986 GCA_966211765.1 uncultured Paraflavitalea sp. | reverse complement strand
ACCTGGAGGGTCAATGGTGAAGCCGCCTTTGCTGATTGCCGGGCTATTGCATTTGCCAGCGACAGCACCGTATACATTGGTGGTGGATTTGGAGCAATTCTTAAAGCGTCAGTGCCCCAATATGTAATAGATTCATTGCAGGTGAATGCCGCCACCCCTTGTAGTATAGGATTTTCTGCGACTGTTACCGCCGTCATGAGCACCATAGACAGCGTGTGGTTTGAATTCGGCAGCAATGGCTTTGATAAGTCCATATTGGCTTCGCCGTATACTGTTACCAATGGAAAAATAAAAGCCACTATACCTCCACAGTATTTTGCTCCTGTCGATAAGAACTATGCCGTGCGGGTGAAGGTATTGTACAAGGGTAATTATTATTATTACACTGCCGCCAATACATTCATGGCAGGCCCGGGGTACATACCAACAATTACCCTGAACGGCAATATACTCACTTCTTCGGCGGCCAATGGAAATCAATGGTACAATAGTGATGTATTGATCCCGGGAGCCACAAACCAGCAATATACTGTTACCAGCTTAGGCCTGTATAGCGTGAAGGTTTCAGATGGTAGTTGTATAAGTGGTTTTTCAGACCCTTTATGGGTGAACATTACGGCTACTATTGATCCGGTCATGAACAATGAAATAAAAGTGTATCCCAATCCGGTCACCGACCGCATTGTCATTAGTAATGAAAAGCAACGTCGCCTTACCATCGCGCTCGCCGATTTTACCGGCAAGCTCATCAGTAGTATGGAAACGGGCCAGCATACGATCCATATACCGGCCACTCCTCTCCCGGCCGGCCTTTATATATTGCGTATAACCGATCGGCAAACCAATAAGATGGTTACAAAGAAATTTCTGAAAGTAGAATAGGAGGAAATCCGACTTTTTTGTAATTGATGACGGAAATTTATTACTTTAGGCTCAGGGCCACAATATGACGTCATCAACTAATACTGCTTTATGGAGCCAATTGCGAAATGGTGATGAAAAAGCTTTGTATGCCCTGTATCAGTTAAACTATGATGATTTGCTCCAGTATGGCCTGCGGCTTTCTGGCAACCTGGAAGATAGTAAAGACGCCATCAACCTGGTTTTTGCTGCCCTCTGGGCCAACCGCCAGCAATTGCCCGAAGCCAACCACCCCAAAGCCTATCTTTTCACCTGTTTTAAGAACCGCGTATTGCGGATCAAACAGCAGAAGGGACAACAATTACTACCTATCCATTCCTCCACTGAAGATTGTTTGCCGGCTACCGACTCCGTAGAAGAGACCCTCATTGAGTTGCAGGAATATGAACTACTCAAACAAAGAACTGCACGACTTTTGGACCACCTCACCGAAAGACAGCAACAACTCATCAAACTCCGGTTCATAGAAGAAATGAGCTATGAAAACATCGCCCTCCGGCTAAATATTTCTGTACGTACCGTCTACAACAGCATCCATGAGAGCATCAAAGCCCTGAAAAGAGCATTCAGCGATAAATAGGTGACACCTTTCGCCTGCGTCGCAAAGGAAAGGTGTCACCTATTATCTCCCCCAAAATAATTCCCAAAACAACGGTAAAAAGCGATCCTCCCCGGTATCTTATATATACAGGGTGATGATCTGCCTGCGTAGGCATAGCTTTTTAGCCCCTGTAACCCTTTGTATGCCCGATTATAAGAATTTTACTGCTGAAGACTACCTGGCCGACGAATCCTTTGTGAACTACCTGCTGCAACAAAATGAAGCAGAAGTTGAACTATGGAATAGCAGAAAGGCTTCCGGCCTGCTGCAGGAGCAGGAATACCAGCGCGCCATCAACCTCTTTACTGCCCTGCGGGAACAGCATAAAACCATCCATATCAATAAAGAGGAAGAACTGGACAAGCTACGGCACATGATAGCCGGTCAGCGGGATGCAGGGCACACCGCTTCAAAACTAATTCCCGTCAGCCGGAGAAGTCCTGCGTTCCTGCGCTATGCCTGGCCTGCTGCTGCCGCTGTTTTGATCCTGGTAGCTGCCGCCTGGTACCTGTTCCAGCCCGCTTCCAGACAGCGTACACCTGCGAAAGACTTTATTGCTTTTGCTGTTACCAAACAGGATATCAGAAAAGTTACCCTGCCCGATGGAAGTGCGGTTATATTGAATGGAAATTCTTCCATCAGCATCACGCCAGGGTTTAACAATAAGAAAAGAGAAGTACTGCTCAGCGGAACCGCTTTCTTCCAGGTAGCTAAAAATCCTGATAAGCCATTTACCGTCATCAGTGGCCGCGTAAGCACTACTGCACTGGGTACCTCCTTTTATATACACCAGTCATCCAACGAAGCGCCTACCACCGTATCCCTGCTCACCGGCAAAGTAAGAGTAGAAGTAGAAGGCCAATCTGCTGTTCACCTCGTGCCTTATGAAAAGGGCATCTACCACCAGGAAAAGGAACTGTTAAAGTCAACATTTGACAACGATGCACTCGTTAACTGGACCAAAGGAATGGTCATTTTCAGAAAGGCCAATTGGGAACAGGTGAAAAATGTTATTGAAGAATACTTCGATAAGAAACTTGTTATCGATAACTATAAAAAGGACATCAGTTTCACCGGAGAGTTCAAGGCCGATCAGCTCGAATCTATTTTATCGTCCCTGGAATTTACCTATGATCTAAAATACACGATCCAAAACCAAACAGTCAACATCGCCTTTTAACCAGGCTGCTTAAACTAAACTGCTTATGACCTACACAACCAATGCTGTGGGCAAAGTCCTCACTTTGCTCAAAAGCACCGTCATGCTTTTATTTTCACTGTTGCCTTTAACAGCCATTTCCCAGGAGGGACAAATGGTGCAAATAGGTTTTACCGATGCACCGGTAGAAAAGGTATTCAATGAAATTACCCAAAAGGCAGGCGTTCGTTTTGCCTACGATGCAGGCAAAGTCAACCTGACTAAAAAGATCACACTGCAATCTGCCAATTACAAATTAAAGGACCTGCTCGATAAGGTGTGTTCCCTGGCAGGCTTCACCTACCAGCTAAAGAACAATACCGTAACGGTAAAGGCTATTAGTGTTGCCAGCGACGAGATCAATACCGTATTCAAAGGAAAAGTGGTGAGCGACACCGGCGAACCGCTACCCCTGGTGAGCATTAATAACCAGCGATTAAAAATAACAGTCGTTTCAGATAAGGACGGCAATTTTGAGATTCCTGCCCAGGTACAAAGCCGCCTGATATTTACCAGCATTGGATTTGAAGATAAAATGATGCAGGTGGCATCGCTGAGCCAACCGGTCGTGATCACCCTGAATTCTTCAGCCAAAAACCTGAATGAAGTAGTGGTTACTTCCCTCGGTATCAAAAGAGAAAAAAAGGCATTGGGTTATGCCATTGGAGAAGTGAAAGGAGAAGCCATCGACAAAGCCCGTGATCCTAACGTGATCAATACCCTTGCCGGCAGGGTGCCGGGATTGATCATCAGCAATACAGCAGGAGGCCCGGGCAGTGCCGCCAAAGTATTGATCAGAGGCAATACCGATATTACCGGCAACAACCAGCCATTGTATGTGGTAGACGGAGTACCCATGGATAATTCCAACTACGGCGCTTCCAGCAATGATAAATATGCTTCAGGCTTCGACCTGGGCGACGCGATCTCTGCCATTGATCCCAACGATATTGAATCCATTTCTGTGCTGAAAGGCCCCGCAGCTTCGGCCCTTTATGGTGGCCGGGCTGGCCACGGGGTTATTATGATCACTACCCGCAAAGGATCGGCGCGTAAAAGCCTCGGCATTGAAATGAATTCAACTGCTACTTTCGAAACACTGCTCACCCGTGCTGATGATAACCAATACGAATATGGACAAGGCATGAGCGGTAGTATTCCTACCAGTCAGCTTGTTTCCCGTAGTACCCTGTTCTCCAATTTTGGTGCGAAGCTCGATCCCAATCTCACCATCCCTTCCTTTGATGGCGGTACTGCGCCCTATGGCCTGGTGAAAAACAACATCGAGAACTTCTTCCGTACAGGTACCACATTTGCCAACAATATTGCCCTTACCGGGGGCAATGAGATCAGCAGTTTCCGCTTTTCTTATAGCAACCTGTACAACAACGATATCGTTCCCAAAAGCTACCTCAACCGCAACACCTTTACCCTGCGTGGTACCAGCAAAATAGGTACCCAGCTGAATATTGACGTTCGCGCCACTTACATGAATGAGTACGTCAAGAACAGGCCCGGCCTGGCCGATGATCCCAGTAATATTGGTTTCAACTTTGTAGGGCTGGCCAATAATGTAGACCAGCAGGTTTTTGAGAAAGGTTACCAGGATCAGTTTGGCAACTATGTAGAGTGGGGAGGTGGTCAGTATCACCTCAATCCTTATTGGGTCATCAACCGCATGAGCAATATTACCCGCAAAGACCGGCTCATGAGCATCGTGCAACTGAATTACAATCCTACCTACTGGCTTTCTCTGCAGGGAAGGATCAACAATGATTTCACCTTCCTGGGATTTCAGAAATTCAGTCCTCCTTCTACACCAGGTTCTCTCACTGGCAGACTGGATGGTACAGATACCAGGTTTTCCTTTACCTCAGCCGATGTACTGGTGACCATGAAAAAGCAATTTGGCCACTTTGATGGTTCCGTCAACATCGGCGGCAGCATGGAATTCTACCGCAACCGTGGTAGCGCCAAAGCAGGTACCAATATGGTGGTGATGGATGCCGTGGCTTTCAATAGCTTTAAGACAAATACCGTTACTGAAACAGATATCCGCAAAAGGACCAATTCATTTTACTCTACCCTGAGCCTTGGCTACCATGGATACCTGTTCCTCGATGCTACCATCAGGCGCGATATTTCTTCTTCCCTGCCGGCTGCCAATAACAGTTATTGGTATCCTTCCCTGGGCGCTTCCTTCATCGTATCAGATGCCCTGGATATTAAAAGCAAATTCCTCAATTACCTGAAAGTTCGGGCTTCTGCAGCTGAAGTAGGTAATGATACAGAACCATACCAGCTGAGCCTCAACTATGCACTGCATCCACTGCAGCCTGCCAATACCGTCATTGGTTTTATTGCCAATACCGCCAATCCCAATGCCCTGCTGAGACCTACCCGTACCCGTAGCTTTGAAGCAGGTACCGATATGAAATTCCTCAACAACCGGCTGGGGCTTGAATTTACCTGGTATACCCAAAGCTCAAGAGACCAGATCAACTTTGTAAACATTCCTTTCTCCGGTGGATTTGCTACCCGGGTTATCAATGCCGGAACCATTTCCAACACAGGGGTGGAAATATTGCTGACAGGTAAACCCGTAGTCACCAAGAACTTTAGCTGGGAAGTGGCGGCCAACGCTGCACACAACAAGAATACCGTGAAATCACTGGCTGAAGGTGTTACTTATATTACACTCTCCGATGCCAGATGGCTGGGCATATCTGTGATTGCCGAACCCGATATGGCCTATGGCAGTATGTTGGGATATGATTACCAGCGCACGCCCGATGGACAAACCATTCTCGATGCCACCACCTTACAACCACTGGCAGGTGATGACCGTGTGCCTGTAGGCAAGGGCACCTGGGATTGGACAGGCGGACTCACCAATACATTCCGGTATAAGAATATTTCCCTGACCGCCGTGATTGATGTCAAAACAGGCGCTGACCTGTTTTCAATGACCAACCTTTTTGCTGTAACGCGTGGTCAGCATAAAATGACCCTGGCCGGTAGAAAAGAATGGATACAATCAGAAGAAGAAAGACTGGCTGCCGGCAAAACCCTCGACGAATGGATGGCATCGGGCAATGCCAAAGGTTATATTCCACAAGGCGTGGTACAAACAGGAACCGATCCATCCGGCAAGCCTGTTTATACACAGAATACCAAACCCGTTGATCCCAATACTTATTGGCCGGGATATTATGGTGATGACAAAGGTATTGCGCCACCGTTTATTTACGATGCCAGCTATGTTAAGATGCGCGAGATCGTAGTTTCCTATACCCTGCCCGCTAGGCTGTCAAAGAAAATAAGTGCCCAGGGAATTTCCCTTTCAGTGGTGAGCCGCAATCCCTTCATCATTTATAAAAATGTGCCCAATATTGACCCCGACTCCAATTACAACAATGGCAATGGTCAGGGCCTGGAATACGGCTCATTGCCTGGAAGAAGATCCTGGGGCATTAACCTCAACGTAAAGTTTTAAACCTGGTTCACCCATTACCAATACAACTGTTATGAAAAAATATATCTGTTTGATAGGTTTTACAGTGATGCTGGTGACATCCTGTAAGAAATTTGGAGACATTAATACAGACCCTACCAAGTCTTCCAACCTCGATCCTGCTATACAACTGGGCTATGCCCAACAAAAGTTTTCCGGCGATCTCAACGTACAGGAAAGGCTGAATGTGATCCTTGCCATGCCCCTGGTAGGACAAATAGGTGGCGCCTGGGCCAATCAGTACGGGCAGTTTTATGTGAAGCAGGAACGTTATGCTTCCCTGTTGTGGGAAGATAACTATGTAAATGAAATAAAAAATATACTGGACGCTGAAGAGCGCACCCGCAACAATGATGCTGCCAAAAACCTCAATGGGATGTGCCGCGTAATGAAGGTGTATCTTTTTGCACGCATTACCGATTTGTACGGGGATGTCCCTTATTCAGAAGCTTCTGCTGCTTATTCAAAAGGTAAGCCTTCTCCCAAATACGATAAGCAGGAAGATATTTATACCGACTTTTTTAAGCAGCTCGATACAGCGGTCCTCAAATTCAATGAAGGGAAGGATGTTGTTAATAATGATGCTTTTTACAAAGGCAGTGTGTCCAAATGGAAGAAGTTCACAGCCTCTCTGCGTTTACGGCTGGCCCTGCGCCTGGCCAAACGCAATCCCACCAAGGCAAAGGAAGAGGTTCAGAAAGCATATACCGCAGGTGTAATAACCTCGGCTGAAGACAATTGCCTGCTGCGCCACGACAATGTGCAGAATGACTACAGCGATCTGCGGGGCAACGGTGTGTCGGCGGCACTCAACCAGGGGGATCTCATTGGTTACAGAATGACCAGTACATTTATTACCCATTTGCAAAATACCAACGATCCACGCCTGTACATATTGGCGCGTAATTACCTCGACAAAGCATTCAAGCCTTTTGAGCGCGTTGATATTACGGAGCAGGTAAAAGCCCAGGTTGGTTCCTTTGGTGTAAAACCAGCCGATTTTATATGGGACAACTGGCAGAATACTATTTATGTCAATACACCAGATGCACAGAATGTACCTGTTTCCAACAATGAACAGTTTATCCAGGTTGCCAATTGGCTGATCGCACCCAATGCACCTTTCCTGCATATAGGGTATGCGGAAACTGAATTGTTGCTGGCAGATGCCTCCATCAGGTTTAATATTCAGTTGGGTGTAGCTGCTGTAGAGCACTACAAAAATGGAATGGCGGCGGCCTGCCGGCAGTTAGCGATCTATCCCGGTGCTCCTGCTATCAGCGATGCGGCCATCAACCAGTTCATAGCCGATAATGCCCTGGCGCCTGGCAAAGAATTACAGCAGATCAATACGCAATTGTGGGTAGCGTATTTTTTGAATGGACCCGAAGCGTATGCCAATGTGAGAAGGAGTGGATTCCCTGTATTGCCATCAGGGTTCAAAAGTGGTTATTCCGATGCCACCCAGATGCCGAGGCGTTTGGAATATCCCATATCTGAAAAATCACTCAATGCTACCAATGCCAGCGAAGCGATTACCCGAATGGGTGGCAAAGACGATTGGAACAACAGGGTTTGGTGGGATATGCCATAAACTTATGGGATCAAGGTGGGTCGCCCTTGAAGGACGGCTCACCTTGATCCCCTTGAAGGACGGATCACCCAGACGAAAGCCCCAATTTTTGAATATCATCAATCAAAATAACATGCGTATCATACATAAAAGAGCATTCCCATTGATCATACAGGTTATTGGTGTTATGGTAGGTATCATGCTGCTGCAAGCCTGTAAAAAAGATATTGCCGATAACCCTGAATTCGGTGAAGGTGATTACCCACGCATATTTTATGCACAGGGAAATTTTCCCCAGGCCATCATTATTGACCAGGGTGGTTCTGCCAAATATGGAGGACTTACTTATTCTCCCGCCGGCAAAGTAAAGATCAGCTGGAAAGTAAACGATGAAGTAAAATCAAACGATACCAGTTTTACATTCGTACCCACCACCGGGGGCGAATACAGTATTAAGCTGGAAGTAGAGCTCAATGGCCTTGTGTCTACCCGCAGCTCACAGGTGTTGGTGAAACCTGCTACCTATACGCGTAAGAACTTCAATAAGGTAGTGATGGGCTACCTCAGTTATGATGGATTGGGCACTGATGTAAAGTGGCAATTTATTACCCACCTGGCGGCGCAGATCGGTAAGGTAAGTGCAGATGGAGCATTGGATATCACCAGGGGGAATGCTAACCAGCTGGCTGATGAGCTGGTGGCAAGGGGCCATATCAGGGGCTTGCCGGTATTGCTTACTTTATTTGGAAGACTTTCTCCGGTAGATGGCTGGGCCTTGTATGAAAGCGATGACATGGGCACTGCCCTTCGCGATGCTACAAAGCGTGCCGGATTGGTAACACAGGTAAAGAATTATATAGCTGCCAGCCGCATGGATGGTGTGGATGTGATGATGACCGATTTCAACGGATCGCCTAATTACAGTGCAAACCTTACAGCATTGGGATTATTCATTAAGGAACTGAGAACCGCTTTGCCGGCCAATGCCATCATTACCATTACGGCAGGGGCAGGATGGCAGCATTGGGAATATCCTGACCTTACACCCGTTGACTGGGTTAATGTGCGGGCTTTTGAAGATGGTGCACATGTGGGGCCCGGAGCTCCGGTAGGACAGGCTTCTTCACTGGATTTTATGAAAACGGCTGCCAATATCTGGGCACAGTTCCATGTAGCTCCTTCAAAAGTGGTGGTAGGTTTTCCTGTATTTGGACTGCGGTACACCGAGCTCGATGCCAGTGGCAATTGCCTCAGCTGGGGCTCTTATGATTATGCCTCTTATAAAAGCATCCTGGCCCTCGATGCTACAGCCGATACCAAGGAGTTTATCAATGCTGCCAAGGGCATCTATTACAATGGTGTTCCCCTGATCAAGCAAAAGGCCGATTATATTAAAAGCAGTGCTTACAAAGGCATGTATGGCTGGTACATCGATGCTGACGCCGCCGATACCACCAAGTCGCTATTCCGTACCGCCTTCAGAGCATTGAACTAAATACATATTTCACTTCATGAAGATCATCCATTCATTGATTTTCCTCCTCCTCTTGTCCTGTACCAAAACCACGGCGCAGCAGGAAGGCTTTATGATAGGAGGCTACGTGCCATCCTGGAAGGATGGTGCTACCATCGACTACAGCAAGCTCACCCATGTATTTTTTTCTTTTGTAAAGGCCAATCCCGATGGCAGTTTCCTGGCTTTTACGCCACAGGAGCAGGCATCGTTTAACACCTTTAAAACCCGCTCAGCGGGTAAAGAGCGTTTCATTAGTCTTGGTGGGGGTACCGATCAAACCTTGCCGGTAATGGCTGCTACAGCGGCTGCCCGCAATACGTTTGCAGCAGCCTGTGTACAATTTTGCATCGACAATGACCTGCAGGGCGTGGATATGGATTGGGAACAGATCAGGGACAATACCAATGCCACTAATTTTGAGGCTTTGATGAAAGTATTGTCGGAACTATTGCATGCCCGCCAATTGTTGCTGGTGGCCACCGTGGCTCACGGATGGGGTGGAGAATATTACAGCGCACACGCATTGAAGTATGCCGACTGGATCCAGCTGATGGTATATGATCAGGCTGGTGCCTGGACAGCCAGTCCTTATGGCAATCATGCCACTTTTCAGCATGTGTTGGATGCCGTTGACTTTTGGAAGCGCAAGGGCTATACCAAATCATCGCAGATGGTGATCGGCCTTCCTTTTTATGGCTATAAGTTTAAGAGTGATGCCGGTGGCCTGGCCGACCAGGTGCCCTATAATGAAATTGTAAACTGGTTCCCGTTTCTGGGGGCAGATATAAACGAACACAACCTGGTAGTATTTAACGGTCCTGCCCTCATCAAAGAGAAGACCAGTTATGCCAAAAGAAAAGGCTTCAAAGGTGTGATGGTCTGGGAACTTACCCAGGATGTACCGGCCGATCAGCCGAAGTCTTTATTGAAAGCAATAGAGGAAGCTGCAAAGGAATAACCAGAAGTTTGAATAACCATAGAGGTGACACCTTTCGCCCGCATAGCGAAGGAAAGGTGTCACCTCTTTTGCTGCGCACCTTTCGGCTGCATCGAAAAGAAACAATATCACCTCTCTTACTGCCCCTGCATAAAAAACACGATCGCTATAATGACCAACAGCACTATCAGGATAGTAAGCACTACCTTGGTAGTAGACACGGGCTTCTTGCCATGGATCTTGCCCGTTTGTCCATTGATCAGGAAATGATAGGTCTTGCTTTTATACGCGTAGGTGCACAGCCATATCGGTAATAGAATATGCTTATAGGTCTGATCCGAGTAGGAGGTATCGACCTCCAGGTTCCGGTAAGTATCAATACGGCAAAGATTGGCGCAGGATTCATAAATGGCATCCTTCATAATGGCCTCTGCTTTTTCATAACCATCATTTACGGCAATATCATATACATCCGCCTTCCACCCTGATAAATACTTCGGATCAAAGTTCACCAGCTCCTGCAATTGGTAGGGGAATATGCTTTCGTATTCATTTTGCGAAAGTTCTGTAGCGCCGCCGATCAACAGGTCATCAAAGAAATGGTCATAAGTACCACTGCGATAGATCCATTCCGTTTTCTGTACCTGCCTCGACTGGCGTTTTCCCTCACTATCTGTATAATGTTCTGTTTCGTAATAATGACGCCCGCCGTAACCACTCCAGCTGCTATTAGTTTGTGCATCATAAGTCCAGAAGGGGAGGTAGATACCATGAAGTGCATCATGCCGCGCAAATTGCTGCAGGTCGCCCGGCGCCCACCAGCCTTTGCCCAGCCAGGTTTTAAAAATAGTCAGCGACTGTTGCTGGTCAACCCTAAAAGGGATCATGCCCGATGGCTGAATGATCCTGGTTTTATAAGCTACCGGGTTTACTGCCTCATAGTTACAGAAGCTGCAGGTAAAAGTGGGTGTTTCAGTGGTGAACACAGATTGTGAGCCACAGCGGTTGCATTTGTAGACCAGTTGTTCCACCGTAACAGTGGGATCAGTGGAGCCGGCAAATTGTTGCTTCAGGTTGTTCTCTTTGATCAGGTCGGTTGCCTTGTCAATGGCTACTTTGGTGCCACAGTGTTCACATACCAGCTGTTGTTGTGCAGGACTAAAGTGCAATTGCGAGTTGCAACCTGGGCAAGGGAAAAGTAATAGGGGGGCTGTCTGAACTTGTTCCATGAATTAATCTCGTATCGATCTGGTAAATCATCCCAGGCGTGGGTCGCCTTACAAAAGCGGCTCACCGTGAAAGTTGTTTACAATTTGCCTAATATCTCGGCTTTCTTTTGGTTGAATTCATCTTCCGTTAAAATGCCCTGGGCTTTTAACTCACCCAGTTGTTTAAGCAGGTCTACCAGCTTTTGTTTTTCATTGGGGTCTGTAACCGGTGTATTGTTGTTGGCCGAAGGCTGTTGCTGTTGCAACAGGTTGGTTAATATTACACCGGCGCCAATGCCGGCGGTGCCCGCAGCACCCGGATTATTAGCCAGGTTCTCAATGGCGATACCTCCCTGCATTTGGTTGAACTGGTTCAGCTTGTCCGACAACATATTCAACTGTGTCGTTTTGTCCAGCATCTTCTCAACCTCTTCGGGTAGTGTTACATTCTCTATATAGAATTTGCCCAGTTCAATACCCCAGGCATCGAATTCTGTTTGGAAGATCGGTTTTAGTTTCTCTCCGATCTCCGTGAAGTTGGCGGCCAGGTCAAGCACAGAGATACCTGCTTCTGCCAGGCCTTCAGCCAGTTTACTTACAATGGTATTCCTCAATTGCTCACTTACACCCTCTACCCGTACCAGCGGATTGGTGCCCGCAAATTCCTTAATGAACTTTTTAGGATCGATCACCCGCATCGTATAGGTACCAAAGGAGCGCAACCTAACCTGTTTGAATTCGGGGTCACGTACGATGATTGGATTGGAAGTGCCCCATTTGAGGTTGGTGAACTGCTTGGTGCTCACAAAGAATACATCCACCTTAAATGGCGAATCAAACAGGTATTTCCACGACTTCAGTGTAGTCGTAATAGGCATATTCTTCGTGCTCAGCTCATGCCGGCCGGGTATGTACACATCGCCAAACTCACCTTCATTCATCAATACCGCTACCTGCGATTCCCTCACCGTAAGCTGTGCGCCGTTCATGATCTTATTACCTTTGTCCGGAAACTTATAGATCACGGTATCACTGCTGTCGTCTACCCAGTCAATGACCTCAATAAATTCGCCTTTAATAAAATCAAACAGTCCCATAGATGTTGTTTTATAGAGAGAAAGGTAATTAATTAATATAGTTAGTAGTAAACCGGGAGAAAAAATTACATAAAAATAAACCTGCACCACAAATAATTGATCCTTAACGGCCAGGCATCATTTATTTCCTGTACTCCCGGGGCGTAATGCCTTCCTGCCGTTTGAACAGCCGGATAAAATAATTGAGGTTATTAAAGCCCGAAAGGTAACAGATGTCGGTAATGGTCAACGAGAGATCCGCCATCGCTTTTTTGGCATACTGGATACGCTCCCGCAGCACAAATTCAAGCGGTGAAATGCCAAATTGCTCCTTAAAAGCGTTAAAGAAAGCCGACCTGCTCATGCAGGATTCCCTTGCCAGCACATCAATACTGATCTTGCCTGCCAGGTGCTCCTTGATATATTGGATGGCGGGCGTAAACCGGTGATTGTGCAAGGTCGTATCATGAATAACTGCCAGGTTCTGCGTTTGAATGATCCTGAGCAATAACAATTTCAGGGAGAGATCGGCCAATGCATCTTTGGCCACATCATTTTCCATGCTGATGCTGATCAGCTTATTCATGCTCGCTGCCAGCTCCTTATTGTTCAAAAAATGGTATTGGCTGAAGTTCAGCTGCCATTCAAAGGGTGGCTGGTTATTGGGATAGGTTTCATTCAGAAAAGCGAGGTTCTTATTTACCATATCCCAATCGAGCGATAGCGTGGCGCATTGAACAGGGTGCCTCAGATCAGCTTCCGGAAATTCCACTTTCATCGATACCCCGTCTGGCAGGATCACACTTTCGCCGGGCAAAAATTGGAAGGGTGTTGCTCCCGCCAAAGTCATTACTTTCTTTCCACGCATCATACTTGATACAACAAGCCCGTTAAAGGACAATGCTACATCCCGGCAGCCATGAAATGTTTCGAAGATATTCAATTCACAATGCCGGAGGTTAAACACGCGGCGGTGTTCCACCAGGGTGTCCAGGGAAGTACTGTCGCTTAGGTTAATAGGGGCTAAATGACAAACCTGGTCCATGGTAAATAGTTTAATGAAAGCCTGTGCAAAAAGATACAGGTCCAAAATAAGACGATCGTTCTATCAATACAGAGTATCGTGCAATCCCGCTTCCGTGAATGGTTCTAATATTGAATATTCCTTCACGCTTAAAATTACGAAATGAATATCACATTGGATCAGGCGGAAAAAGTCATTGCCGCCGCTAAGGCAAAAGCTACAGCATTAAAAACCCTCATGAATATTGCCGTGGTGGATATGGGTACCAATCTCATCGCATTTGCTCATATGGACAATGCCTGGATAGGCTCTATCGACATTTCACAGAAAAAAGCCCGCACCGCACGCTTTTTTAATATGCCCACAGGAGAGATCGGTAAATTATCGCAACCCGGCGGCCCTTTGTATAATATTGAGCATTCCAATGGCGGACTCATTACTTTCCCCGGTGGCGTACTCATTAAAAATGCGAAAGGCGATATCATCGGCGCAGTAGGCGTTTCCGGCGATAGTGTGGAAAATGATCATGCCGTGGCTCAGGCCGGTGCCGATGCAATCAAATAAGTCACTCTAAAAGCTTGTCATATGTGTCAAAATCACGGAGTTGCTTACGTAAAACCAGGTGTGGTGGAAGTAAGGGAAATAGAATATCCGAAACTGGCCCTGGGAGATCGCAAATGTGAACATGGCGTCCTCCTTAAAATAGTGTCCACCAATATTTGCGGAAGTGATCAACACATGGTACGTGGGCGCACCACAGCACCCGAAGGCCTCATCCTGGGACATGAGATCACGGGCATCGTAATAGAAGCAGGCCGTGATGTGGAATTTATAAAAACGGGCGACCTGGTATCCGTGCCTTTTAACATTGCCTGTGGCCGTTGCCGCAATTGCAAGGCAGGGCAAACCGGTATTTGTCTCAACGTAAATCCCGCCCGCCCTGGAGCGGCTTATGGTTATGTGGATATGGGAGGATGGGTAGGTGGCCAGGCCGAATATGTGATGGTGCCTTATGCCGATTTTAATCTCCTCAAATTCCCCGACAAGGACCAGGCCATGACAAAGATCAAAGACCTCACCTTATTATCCGATATATTCCCCACAGGTTTTCATGGTGCTGTTACCGCAGGTGTTGGCCCCGGTAGTATTGTATACGTTGCCGGAGCCGGACCTGTTGGACTGGCCTGTGCTGCTTCCTGCCACTTGCTGGGAGCAGCCGTAGTGATCGTGGGTGATATGATCGATGAAAGACTGGCGCAGGCTAAAAGCTTTGGCTGCGAAGTGGTTGATCTTAAAAAAGATGCTACCCTGGCTCAACAAATAGAAGCGATCGTAGGCGTGCCGGAAGTAGATTGCGCAGTAGACTGTGTGGGCTTTGAAGCCAAAGGCCATGGCCACGACAGTGATAAAGAACAACCAGCCACTGTTTTGAATTCCATCATGGAAGTTACCCGCGCAGGTGGACAATTGGGCATACCAGGGCTGTATGTGACCGGTGATCCGGGTGCTGTAGACAAGGCAGCCCAAAAAGGAAGCCTGAGCATACGTATCGGTTTGGGTTGGGCCAAATCACATTCCCTGCATACAGGGCAGTGTCCGGTAATGAAATACCACCGCCAGCTGATGAATGCGATCCTGTATGATAAAATAAAAATTGCCAAAGCGGTAAATGTGGAAGTGATCTCACTCAATGATTCAGTAAGAGGATATCACGACTTCGATAAAGGAGCCGCCAAAAAATTCGTCATCGATCCACATGGTATGATACCGAATTGAAAAACCAGGTATATAAACTAAACCCCAGGTTGTGGTCATTAAAAAAGGCGCTGCAAATTCTTTGATTTGCAGCGCCTATGTTTTTATGATTGACCGCTTACCACTCGGGTTTCACGTCTTACTTCTCACGCCTCTACACTACACCACCCATCAGCGGATCGGTTTTAGAGACCACACCAGTTTCCACGTGTCCGGCAAAGCGTGCTTCAAAATTTTCATATCCTTTTACCACAGCGCTTACATCATACCAGTAGAAGGAGGTACTTAGATTAACAGGTATTGCTACCTTACCACCTGCGGGTATCGTCTTTTCCTTTTTACCGCCTTTGTAATGGTTGTCTTTGATTGTTACCGTATGCGCCTTTGTATCATGGTTGCTGATCGTAAGCACAATATTACCAGTGAGCTTATTGCTGCCCGATTGTTCATAACTACAGCTGATGGCCACCAGGGGATTATTGCTATTGCCCTTGAACTCCCGGTAAAAACCATTAGGAGCATATACCCGTAAATGATAACGACCATTACCGAATTGATCCACCGCCCATTCATCCTGCAGGCGGTCGCCTGCTTTTACTGAATAATCCCAGGCACGCATCTTTTCGTTTTCATAAGCGTTTACCGCATACACACGGAAAGGTAGGCCGGCCGCTTTGTCACCAAATACTTTATTGCCTGCTTTGAAAGTCAATTCAAATTGCCCCTTGGCTTTATTGAATTGTCCGTCAGTATAAGCCTCATAGGGAAGTGCACAGGCAGCGCGCACACCTTTTTCCTGCTTAGGTAATAGGGGTGATTGCAAGGGGTTGGCCTGCACCTGTTCGATTTCTGTTGCCGATAGCTTCCTGAAATTGGCTGGCATTTCCTTGAACTGCGCCTGGTGAATACTTTCTATGAAGGCTGCTTTTTCGAGGAAGGTGGGGCTTTCAGTTTTTTCACCATTATAAGGCCTGAAGACGGAAGTAAGATCACCACAAATAGTGCGTCTCCATTCCGTAATATTCTCTTCCTTGATCTTCTTGTTATACTTCTTCGCCAGGAAATTTTCCAGGAACTGCAGGGAAGAAGTATGGTCAAACACTTCCGAATTCACAAACCCTCCTCTCGACCAGGGCGAAGCGATGATCATGGGTACACGGTAGCCCAACCCAATCGAAGCTTCCCTAAGGCCGCTGGCATTGGCCGAAGGATTGGTTTGCTGATCTTTCGTTACAAAGTCCATTTTGGGATCAATACCTTGTGACACCTTGCCCGTATGCTGTTTATAAGGATTGGGTACCACATAAGGCGCCATATGATCGAAGTAACCATCGTTTTCGTCATAGGTTAATATGAAGATGGTTTTCTTCCACACTTCAGGATTCTGCAACAGTATTTCCATGGCCTCACTTACATACCAGGAGCCATACCAGGGATTGCCTGGGTGGTCCGAAAAATTCGCTGGCGACATCAGCCAGGAAACAGTAGGCAGTGTACCATTTTTTACATCTTCTCTGAATTGGTGGAAAATATCGCCTTTGGGAATATTCACCGTTCTGTCCGTACCCTTATCATTGTACTTCAAAGAAGTGAGCTCATGGTAAAAAGGATCATTGCCATTGGTGCTGAATGCTTTTTCGTTCAGTGCCTGCAACTCTTTGGAAAGGGCATTGTAGGTTTCCGGTGTATATTTTTTCTGCGCTATTTCAATACGCTCCAATACTTTTTTAGCGGCTGCCAGTCTTTGAGTCGTTCTTTCGTCAGCCGGTTGTTTTTCCAGCGTACTGATCTGCTCCAGGATGCTATCTTTCTTCGTTTGCAGATTGGCAATACCCCCGGCATGTAACCGTACATTGTACTGTTTGAAGTATTCCAGGATATTGGTGCCGAAATTACTGAGCCAGGAGCTCTCCTCACCCTTCAGGCCATAGCCCATGGTGAGCTCGTTCTGGTACACTTTCCAGGAAATGCCATTTTCTTCCAGGCGCTCAGGATAGGTTTTCCAGTCCAGTTCAGGGTATTCATAATTACTCACATTCCACAAGTGTGCAATAGCAGCGGCTTCATTGCGTTCTCTAACTGTGCCGGTCATCCAGTAGTGTCGGTTGGGATGCGTGCCCGTGATGCTGGAACAGAAATTATGATCGCATACCGTAAAGGCATCAGCCAGGGAATAATAGAAAGGGAAATCCGAACGGTCACAATACCCCATCGTTAAGGGCATATCGCCAAAGGCCTTGTTGCGGGCTCTTTTTGTTTCCAGCCATTTGTCGTACTTGCCATTATTCATAGCATCTGTCTGGTCCGTCCAGCCGTGCGGCAGTGAACCCATCCAGGCTACCTTTGTATCCTTCACATTGAGGTGGAACGGTGTATAAGTGTCTCCCGGCTTATTGGTTTGCAGCCACACCGGGTTGTTGTCGGGCAATTGAATGGCACGGGGATCATTGAAGCCCCGTACTCCTTGCAGCATACCCAGCTGATGATCGAAAGAACGGTTTTCCTGCATCAGGAAAACGATGTGTTCTGCATCATAAAAGGTGCTGCCCGCAGCAGGATTAATGGCCAGGGCCTTTTGAATAACAGGTGGTAACGTATTAAAGAAAGCGGTACCGCCTGATAACAAAGCCGCTTTTTTCAGGAACTCCCTTCTTGAATCCATAGAGATGTTTTTTTATGGTCCGCAATATATTGACTTCTGCATGGGCTGCTGGGCCGCACGGCAATATAAATGAAAGTATAATATTCACTTAACACGCGGAGGTTATATTCTAACATTTTAATCCTTTCATTGATCCATCGTCCTGAACTTCTCGAAGCAAATACCTTTTACACACACAACGCACATTTTACGTCTTTACCCTCTTTGCCTTGATGCCTCGTTGCCTCGTTGCCCCGATGCTATTTCCCGTTAATCCAAATCCCTCATCCGTTAAGCGGTCGTTAACAAGCCACGGCTCCGCTGTTAATTTGGTGCTCCTTTTAAAACATAATGGATATGAAAAAAATATACACTATCGTTTGCTACCTGCTTGTTTGCACCAGCAGCATGGCCCAGGGCATTTACCAGTTTTGGGGTATCGCCGATGGGGGTGGCAATAATGACCAGGGTACCCTGTTCACCACCAAATATGATGGCACTGGCATCAGGGCCTACGATGCTTTCAATGTGCTTACACCCGGAGGGCAGCCTTACGACGCAGGTTTGGTCGCTGCCAACGGCAAACTATATGGGATGATGGCCAGCGCAGGCAAACAAAGCTGGGGCATTATCTATGAATACGATCCCCTCGCCTTTACGTATACCAAAAAGATCGACTTTTATGATTATGGCTTCTTTGGGCCCGAGGGGACAATGGTGGTGCACAACGGCCTCTTGTATGGCATTGTGGGTGGGGGAGGCTATACCACTGGCGCCTTGTTTGAATACAACCCCATCAGCAATGCCCTCACCATCCAACACATTTTCCAGGGTACTACCGGCATCTCTCCCGATGCCAATATTACAGTGGCCTACCATAAAATTTATGGTACTACTTACAGCGGAGGGGTGGATGCGGGAGTGATATATAGCTTCGATCTGGATATGAAAGTATATACTAAACTGGCCGAATTTCCCCATGCACTGGGGTATTACCGCAATGGCCCTTTGCTGGAGTACCAACATAAATTATACGGTACAACGGTCGCCGGCGGCGATATGAATGATGGTATTTTATTCAGCTTCGATCTCAACACCAATACCCTCAACAAGATAGCCGATATGGCTTCCGTAGGAGCTGCCGAAGCCTCAGGTGGCATGGTGAAGTTTTTCAACAATGGCAATAAGTTTTACGGCGGTACACGTGAAGGCGGCGCCAACAATGCGGGTATTATTTACGAGTACGATCCCCTGGCCAATCAATTGACCAAAAAGATCGATCTCAGCCCTACCATTGGCAGCTATATCAATGGCGCTATGGTGGTATATGATCAAAAGCTGTATGGGCTTGCCCGTTCAGGCGCCTCGATGGGACAGGGTACTTTGTTCAGGTACGACCCCGTGCTGAACCAATACCAGCCCCGGCTCATCTTCCAGCGGGAATTTTCCGGCGCTTTTCCCTGGGGTACTTTATGCTTGTACAATGAAAAGCTGTATGGATTTGCCAACGAAGGCGGCGCCAATAACAAGGGTGCCCTTATTGAATACGATCCGGATGTGAACGGCTACCACCGGCGTGTAGACCTGGGTACCAGCAATGGCTTTAGACCCACAGGTAAACTCACCTATTATAGTGGCAAGCTCTACGGCGTTACCACTACAGGGGGTAATTTCAACAAAGGGGTTATTTATTCCTACGATCTGGCCACCCATACCTATGCCATCCGGCACCACATGACCACGGCTACAGGCAATGTCGAAGACCAAGGAGGAATGATACTCTTCAACAACAGGTTATATGGGGTAACCCATTATGATGATGGCAATGAAGGCTTACTGTATGAATTCAATCCATTGAATGATCAATATACCGTAAAGCATTATTTCGTGCAGGAAACAGGCACCATGCCTTATGGAACACCTGTTTACTACAATGGCAAGCTGTATGGCACGACCTCATCGGGAGGGGATAACTTCAATGGGGTACTCTACGAATATGATCTCGCATCCGGCACCTATTCGGTAAAAGTGACCTTTGGTGGCTCCTTTGGTCGATGGCCCGCATCCGCACTCACTCTGCACAACGGAAAGATGTACGGTACTGCCCCCGCAGGAGGGACCGATAATTCGGGTACATTGTTTGTTTATACACCGGCTGGCAACGGTTTCCAGAAACTATATGATTTTACTTCGGCACAGGGTAATTATCCGCGCACTACATTGGTCGTGTTCAACAACAAGCTCTACGGTACTACCAATAGGGGCGGCTCGCCTGAAGACAAAGGTGTATTGTACTCCTACGACCTGGGCACAGGTATATATGCCAAACTTCATGAATTCAAATCCCCAGGGGGCACATCTCCC
Organism: uncultured Paraflavitalea sp.; assembly: GCA_966211765.1. Taxonomy (GTDB): domain Bacteria; phylum Bacteroidota; class Bacteroidia; order Chitinophagales; family Chitinophagaceae; genus Paraflavitalea. Next base: position 134,658 of record CBIHOV010000018.1, on the reverse strand, counting down.
TATGCAGATCTTACCATGCTGAATAATAAATTGTATGGTACTACTTCTACCGGTGGTGATGTATACGATGGTGGCGTGTTGTATGAGTACGATCCGGTAATGGGTAGTTACCAGCAGAAGTCGGCTTTTAACGTAAGCAATGGCTTTGGTCCACGATATACCCAACTCACGGCTGTGCCTGCACTCGTAGCGCCTGGTGCGCCCGGCTCCTGTGCGCCCGGTGGATCGGCGCTGATCAATAATACCAACAATACCACTTGGGTACCATTCACTGATGAGGATGGGTATGCGGTGGCAGAGATCAATGCCAATGGCAATAACCTGGGCAATGTTACTGTTCAATTCTACACCCACAATGGCGCTACCCGCAAGGATGCAGCCGGCAGACTCTACCTCGATCGAAATATCAGCATCACAGTAGCCAACCAGCCCGCCACCCCGGTGAGTATACGCTTTTATATACGGAAAGCAGAATTTGAATCACTCAAAAACACACCCTCATCGGGCATCCTCAATGTGAGCGATATTACCCTCTTTAGAAACGAAGAAGCATGTTCAAACAATGTGGGTGCAAAAGCCTCACCAATAACAGCAACGGTAAGTACCTGGGGGCTGGATTATGTATACACAGCACAGGTAGATGGCTTTTCTTCTTTTTACTTCGCCAGTAAGGCATATTCTGCCCTTCCTGTCAAACTGGAATATTTTAAAGGGATCACTGAACCTGCTGCCAACAAATTGCATTGGAAAGCTTCCTGTACTGAGAACACCGACTTTATTGTAGAGCGCAGTGCAGATGGCATCCATTTTAGTCAGATAGGTATGGTGTTGGCTACTGCGGCCGATTGTGGCAAACCCTTCCAGTTTCCCGATCAGGATCTGCCGGCTGGTAAAGCCTGGTATCGCCTGCAAATGAAAGAAAGCAATGGAGCAGTTACTTATTCCTCCATCATTTTACTCGATCGGGCGCAAGGTCAGTTATGGACTATACAATTGACCCCCAACCCCGTAACAGGTTCCAACGCCGGCTTTAGCATTTATTCGCCCGGCCATAAGACTTTGGCTGTGTCGATCTGTGATGCCGCCGGTAGGTTGGTCATGCGTACCCAATGGCAGCTGCAGAAAGGCAGCCAGCTCAAAACAATGGATGTACAAAAGCTGCTGCCAGGCCTGTACCATGCAGTATTCCAGGAGGGAGAGGCAATTCGTTCCATCCGTTTTGTACGGCAATAAAATAAGCCTACCTTGAGGCCCCTCATAAGCTGTACAATTTTATAGCTATTAAGCTGATGGTGTTTCTCCGATGAACGAAAAATTTGAAGAGCTGATTGATAGTTTCATGGGTAATGGAATTGGTTTGTGCGAGCATTTTTTAACCTTGGAGTTAGCCGCCCTTTTGCAGCAGAACTTACTGGACCTCGACCGCGATCAAAAGATGTTTGCTGCCGGGATTGGCAACAATACAGTAAAGGACGCTACACAGAAGAAAAGGGGAGATAAAATATACTGGCTCGACAAGAAGAATAAGGATATCAATGAACTGGCTTTCCTGGAAGAGGTAGAGAATTTTATTGATTATCTCAATAGAACCTGTTATACCGGCATCAATGGTTATGAATTCCATTATGCCTTATATGAAACAGGCAGCCAGTACCACCGGCACAAAGACCAGTTCCAAAACAACCAGGACAGGAAGTTTTCACTGATCAACTATTTGAATACCGGCTGGGAAGAAAAGGATGGGGGTGAACTGATCATTTACGGCGAGGACACAACCCCAAAGATCCTGCCCACTTACCGGAAGGCAGTTTTCTTCAAGAGCAGTGAGCTGGAACATGAAGTATCCATCGCTTCCCGGCCCCGGATGAGTATAACGGGATGGTTGAAAAGAAGCTGATCAATACAGTATAGTAATAATTCTTTTATGGAAGCAGTGAATATCACTGCTTCTTTTTTTATGGCTGCCTGCAAGCGGGATGGAGGTCGCCTGCCTATTTTTTTAGTGAAGGATAAGGGTTCTTTTTCAACCGCGTGTTCTTATTAAAAACACCTTACATGCAGTACGAAGAGGATGAAAAGTGCCGGCAATTATCCAGGGTATTGGCGCAGGTGATACTGCCCGCGCTGGCCTTCTTTGCCGCAGGGATCTTGCTGTTGTTGATCATCATTTTATCCTGATCTATGTATACCCCTACCGATTATCAGTAAGTCCACCACCATCGCATTGGAAGGTCGTTAGTTCCTCCTGCGTACTCTGGACTAAACGAAAGCCTGGATGGCAGGCTACACAGCATTCCATAGTTTTAATAGTGTTGTTGGTAGAAAATACCTACCTGTCAACCCGAATTTCATGGAACTTGTAACAGATACCAGTGATGTGATGCTTTGGGAGTTTAACGTTTTGGAGATGCAACGATTGGCAGCAGCAGCTTTGTCACACCCGGCGTAGTACCTGGAAGCAGGAACGCGCTTACTTCACAGGTATATTTTACAGCTAAAGTGGAGACCAATTAAAGTGGTGAAAGCATCCGGCAAAGATCATCTGGCAAAATTTGAACAACTCTTTCATGCTTATCATGCAAAGTTGCACCGGTATGCCTTTACTTTATTGAAGGATGCTGAAGGGGCCAGTGATATTGTACAGGTGGTATTCAAGAAGCTGTGGGAGAAAAGGGAGGAACTGTTGATGGAGGATGCCATCAAAGGATATCTTTACAAAGCAACCCACAACCTTTGTCTCAATAACATCAGGGATCAAAAGGTGAGGGCTCAGCACTTGCATGCCGTGGCGCTCGATACCGGCGCCCTGCACAACAATGCCAGGGATAAAGTAATGCTCAATGAGCTTACCCTGCGGATACAGGCCGTTACCGATAGCCTGCCGCCCCAGTGCCGCCTTGTATTTATCAAAAGCCGGCTAGAAGGAAAGAAGTATGCAGAAATAGCCAGCGAATTGAATATATCAGTTAAAACAGTAGAGGTGCAGATTGGTAAAGCATTAAGGATCTTCCGGTCTAAACTGGGCGATTACCTGAGCCTGCTGGTCCTGCTCATGAACATAAGATCATAAAAGCCGTTTCGTAATTTTCATTCACGTGGAGCAAAACCCTTACATAGCAATCGATGAATCCCTGGTAGGCAGGTACCTGGCAGGAGAAGCTTCTCCTGAAGAGGCCATTGCCGTGGACGAATGGCGGGAACGTTCTGCGGAGAACCGTGCCCGCTTTGAAGAACTGGTCACCTTATGGGAGCAGGCTTCTGCCGGAAACTCCTGGCGAGCCCCTGATGATACAAACGCCTGGCGGAAGTTAAGTGACGACCTCCAATTGCCCGCCACAGCACCTGCGAGGGGCCTGTTTGACTGGCGGTTAAAAATAGCGGTTGCGTTATTGTTAATGATCGGGGCGGGCCTCGGCGCCTGGTTGTTCCTGGAGCGGCCGGTGCTCACTCAATCAAACCAAATAATTAGCGCAGGCGCATCCATTCTTTCTGATACTTTGCAGGACCAATCCACTATCACACTGGCTAAGTACAGCCGATTGTTGGTGTCCGATGGATTTGCTACCACCGGCAGACAGGTAACACTGGAGGGGGAAGGATATTTTTCGGTAAAGCCATTGCCGGGGCAACCTTTCACCATTGTGGCCGGTGAAGTGAAGATCGTAGTGGTAGGAACTGCTTTCAATATAAAGCAGGATACCGCAGAGGTTACTGTTGGCGTAAGCCATGGGGTGGTAAAAATGATCGCCGGTACCGATAGTCTTTTATTAAAAGCAGGTACTACTGGTGTGTATGAGCGTCGCTTACAGCAATTGCATTTGCTGGATACTGTAGATCGAAATCAATACGCATATGCCACCAGGGAGCTTTACTTTTATAGTACCCCTATGGAAGAAGTGAAAAAAGCCCTGGAAGCAGCTTATGATGTAAAGATCGTTTTTGAGAACAACCTGTTGGCCCATTGCAGGCTCAATACCCAGTTCAACCAGCAATCCTTACAACAGGTGCTTGATGTAATAGCAGCTTCCCTGGGTATTCAATACCGGATCGAAAAAAGTACTATATATTTTTCAGGGGATGAGTGTAAGTAAAGCCTTGAACCTTGCTGTTGTCATTTTTTTTGTTGGATGTCTTTTTTTGGTGCACAGGTCCCATGCCCAGCAAAAGACGATACAGCAGGAGAAAGCATTATTGCTGCCCGGCAATAAGCTCCGGTTGGACTCCCTGGGGTCCATGGTAGCCAGGCAAACCGGTTTCATTTTTTCTTTTAATGCACAAAAGATCAATCCGGGTCTGCTCATTTACTTTAGCGCCAGGACGATCACGTTGCAGTCATTACTAAAGCACCTCAGTGATCGTTATAAACTTCGTCACCGCTTTGCCGGCAACTACATCATTATTCACAACGAGCCGATTGCTGCCCGGTTGCCTCAACTGATAAATACCGTCGGCCCGAAGCGGCCGGTCAACTCCGCGAAGGAGACGCGCCAGGAGGTATCCCGTCCTGAACTGAAAAGTCATGGTAGTATTCGGCCTGCTACAAAAACAATCATCACTACTGTAGACAGTTCCCTTAAACAGTCTGATTCTTCCACCTATGATACCACTTTAGCTAGTAGTACGGGCCGCAACCCTTACCAAGCATTGACTGTACTACCAGCTTTATCAAAATTTTACAAGGCGCCATTCATACCGGTCCGGCCTGTGGCGGCTGCACCTCTGGTATCCTTTAAGCACAAACCGGCTTCAAACAACCCTTCAACCTATAATGCCTCCGCTGGCGCTTCCACCTCCGGGCGGGGAGATCGCACGCGCAGGGATCGTGGCAGCTTCTTCGTGGCAGGAGGTCTGGCGGCCGATGATGTTTTTTATGCCAGTCCCACTTTGCATATCGGCTTGCCCTGGCTCTACCTCATCGGGAAATGGAATACCAATTTTTCCGTACAGGGTATGTCATATGGGGTAGGGAGTTCCCTGTATTTGTCGGACGAATGGGACCTGTCGCTGGATGTTACCATGGGCTCCTTGTCGAGGGAATTTCGCCTGCCTGATACCTTAACGAAAAAGATCCTGGTTAAGGGACGTTTGTTACGCATCGGTCTCCAGGCTGAAAAAGAGATCAACAAACGATGGTTGCTGCGCTTTGGGCCTGTACTCAATCTCCTGTACAGTTCTTATTATTATGATGGTAAACTGGCAGCCCTTTCCAATTACTTTCCGCCGGGTGCCGATATTGATGGCACCTATTATATGGTGAAGCCGCTGTATACTATTCACAATAGTTATAAAAGCAGTGCTACCAGCAGCAGCAAAAGCTGGATCGGACTGCAATTAAGTTTGTTGTACCGGATTCCTTCTTTTGGCAAAGAAAAATAAACAATTCAATTTCATCACATTGTCTTACGGGAAACTCCTCGTTCTTTTTACGGGGTACACCCCGGGATAATCACGGTTTTTTTAGATATATGTCAACGTAATCCGTTTTTGATAAGTTGGTTTGTTGTATTTTCATGCCATAACGCTTATCCCTATGACATTAATCACAAGTACCGAAGTAAAGAAGTTCCTGGAGGCTGCTACGCCGCAAACTTCTTCCCGAATGAAAGCTATTGCAGAAGCACGAAATGCCCACATGGACTTTAATAGTCTATACAAATATGTGAGCTCGCAATACAACGACAATATTCCTCCTGATGTATTACAGTTACTACAGGAAGAAGCACAATATTTTGCTGCCAGATACAATGCCGATGTCAATGGAAAGTAACATAACATCAATATAGGTCAACCGTTTTCATCCATCCATCCTGTCACCTGTAGAAAGCTTTATTCGAGTGAAAGCTTCCTACAGGTTTTTTTGTTTAAAAACAGGCTGCCTTCTACCCACTCACCATGGTTGATATGGTAATATTTTGATATTCAATAGCATCCCTGTTTTTGATTGATTTACAATTAATTAAGAAAAAAAACGGGCAGTTATTGCATAGCTGCAAACTCATTCGTTACTTTGTTCTATGCAACAGTCATCAATTTCATATGAATACGAGCGTATTGCAGATATTAAACGCTTGAAATTTATCGCGGAAAGCCTGGGAAAGGCCATTCCTGCGGGTGGGAACATCCTGGATGTAGGATGCGGTAATGGTGTGATCAGCAGGCACTTAGGCCAATTTGGCTACAATGTGCTGGGCATCGACATCAGCCAAAAGACCATTGAAGTGGCTACCAGCAAGAACACCCTTCCCAATGTAAGGTTTGAAGTGATCAGCGCCGAAGATCTCATTGCCCAGGGCAAACAGTTCGATGCGGTGATATGCAGTGAAGTGCTGGAGCATCTTCATCAGCCAGAAATTTTACTGAAAACACTCTATAGGTCATTGAAAGATGATGGTACCCTGGTGGTTACCGTTCCTAATGGAAAGGGACCGCGCGAAGTGTTTGTAACTAAACCGATGTTGAAGGCCCGCAGCAATCCCAAGCTGCAGAACTTCCTCAACAGGGTAAAGAGAACCCTGGGTTATAAGGGCACCACGGTACAGTCGCAGGCCGATAACCTCGACCACGTGCAGTTCTTCTCCCAAACTGACCTTGAAAAACTGGCTGCCGCCAATAGCTTTAAGATCATTCGGTTCAGTAAGACCAACTTTATTGAAGATGTATTTCCTTTTTCCATGGTGACCAAGCGGGTGAAAGCCCTGCAGGCCCTGGATTGTAAGATCGCCGAAGTACTGCCTTATGGCATGACCGGTGGATTTAACACGCTGTGGAAAAAAGTGATCTAATTAGCATATAATCAATCTAATATAAGAGCTCCGCCTACTGGCGGGGCTTTTTTTATTAAGCTATTCACGCCTGGGGCGACCAATTGGATACCTTATAAGACCAGGTGTCAGAAGGCATGCTGTCTTATACTTTAGGAATATCTCTCCTTAAGCAAATAAATAGATATCCCGGAGATATTCCAGATATAACAGAGAGATATCCCAGAGATATCACACTCTTTTAAGGTCTGGAATATCTCCGTATTACCTGAATTATATCTATTTTATATAACTCTGATATCATTTTAGTTGGGGGCAGTTTGGGGTTAATCTGCCTACAATTACCAACGGCTTGACTGCCTGACCGAAAGGCGCTACATTTAATTCTATGAAGTTTATACGAACAGGGTCCATGCTGGCCGGCCTGGCCCTCATCGCTGTAATGCTTGCCTTTGGCCAACAACCAAAGGGTCCGCTGGAAATAAGGGTGCTGTTCAAGCCAGAGACGGTATTGATCAGTGGCAAGTCAACATTGTATTACGAACTGCACCTGGTGAATAGTTCCGTCGATTCTCTTTTCCTGCAAACACTGTATATATCAAAACAAGATGGCGAGTTGCTGCGGACAATAGAGAAAAGTGATCTGCGAAAACAATACAGCTCCGAAAAGAAAACGAAGGGTCTACAGGAACTAATACTTCCTCCCCGCGCCAGCGGTATTCTCTACCTGGAGCTTGTTGTACCTGATAACGCAACGGGCGCATTAACACACCGGCTTCTCTATAAAACAAAACGCGACCCTGCTGCCAGCCCCGACACAGCCACCGCTGCAGTTATCAATTATGCACCACCCGCTACGGTAGTAGTAGGCCCGCCGTTAAAAGAGGGGGATTGGGCTGCTGTATATGATCCTTCCTGGGAGCGCGGCCATCGTCGCGTGGTATATGCGCCGGATGGACAAAGCAGAATCCCCGGCCGCTTTGCCATCGACTTTATTAAGTTGGATCAGCAGGGGAAATATGCAAGCGGTGAGGAGAATGATATTAAGAACTGGTTGGGTTACGGAGCCACTGTTATCGCCGTGGCTGATGGGGTAGTAGCCGCTACCCTGGATGATTTTCCGGAGAGTAAGACCTTGTTGGCCCATCCTTCCTGGCCTTCGGAAAAAGCTACTGGCAATTATGTCTCCATCGATATCGGTAATGGGCATATTGTATTTTATGAACACCTGCAGCCAGGCAGTATCAAAGTAAAAGCCGGACAAGCTGTTAAAAAAGGAGACCCCATTGCGGCGCTTGGCTTTACCGGCCAAACTACCGGGCCACATCTTCATTTTCACTTGGCCAATGCCAATTCTCCCCTGGGTGCAGAAGGCATACCCTTTGCCTTTGAACGATTTACTATGGTAGGTTCCTATCCCGATTTTAGCCAATTTGGCAAATCACCATGGACTCCTGCACTGCAGGTAGTAGTGAAGGAGCGCCCGGCACCCAATACTGTGATCAGGTTCTAGTCCTGAAAAAAACGGCGGCGGGTTAATTATTACAATGCAGAGGCCTGTTGTTTTTGACAACTTCTATCCCTTCTGCTAATACCTCCGCAACCTATGATTTAAAGAAAATCAAGAAAAAATTGCGAAACCGGTAAGTTGCGCATATATTTGCAACCAAGTAGTTGCGTAAATTAAACACCCCAACAAATGAGACGAGATATTTTCCAGGCTATCGCAGATCCAACAAGGAGAGCAATCATAGCCTTAATTGCATTGCAGACCATGACCCCTAATGCCATTGCCGAACATTTCGACACTACCCGGCAAGCAGTTTCTAAACATCTGCGCATTTTGACAGAATGTGAATTGATAAGACAAGAACACAGAGGTAGAGAGATTTATTACCAACTCGAAATAGACAAGATGAAAGAAATTGACAAATGGCTTGAGCAGTTCCGCAAAATTTGGGAGACCCGTTTCAATCAACTTGACAATTTATTATCAAAAACTAAAAAAAAGAAAGGGTGAATAGTAATCTTTTATTTGATTAGCTATCGGGAAAGCATAAATATTAAACTCAATAAAATGAGAAAAATAATCGTCTTGTCGATGATCACATTAGATGGTGTTATGCAAGCACCTAGTGGGCCTGAGGAAGACCCATCGGGCGTATTCAAACATGGCGGTTGGGGTGCACCGTATGGTGACGAGGTGGGCGCCAGGGTTGTGCAGAAACAGATGCAACCTGCAGATTACCTTTTGGGTAGAAAAACATTTGAGATCTGGGAAGGCTTTTGGCCTGACCATGCAGACATTTGGCCTGGTATCAACGATGGCACAAAATATGTTTTGTCCGGAACTGTGAAAAAGTCAGATTGGAAAAACACCGTATTCCTCGAAGATTTGGCAGCCATCAAAAAGGTCAAAAATTCAGCAGGTGCTGACATCCAGGTTTGGGGTAGCAGTAAACTTATTCAGCTGTTACTGGAGCATGATTTAGTGGACGAGCTCTGGCTCAAAATTTACCCTGTGGCGCTTGGTGAAGGAAAAAAGTTGTTTGGCAATGGTACGATCCCGCTGGCATTTACATTAACTGAGAGTATTGTTACCCCAAGTGGCGTTATTATTGTTAATTACAAACGGGCTGGAAAAGTAAAGACCGGTACGGTTGCATCTTAAGAGAAATAAAATAAGCAAAATAAAAAGCCTCGTAAATCATCGATCTACGAGGCTTCCACGTGCCTGGGGTTGGTATTAAACCAGCACACCCTTACGAGCACTGTGACCTGAACACGGTGGGTCAACCATTAGTTTCCACCATAAACGAAAGCAAACTCCCGGGCAAAATCTGCAAAACTTCGCTGCCCCACTACCTCATACATATTTTGTTGGTAATGCTTGTCCAGTATGCCTTCCCGAATGGCAATGCCCATGTCTACAATATAATGTTGGGCAGCATCCCGGGAGAAACCATTTTGCACCAGGGCTCCCAGCAATTGCTCGTCGGAGAGTTGCACCCATTGCAGGTCGGGTTTGCCAATAGCCTGGCCCAACAGGGCAGCTGCTTCTTTGCCATTCTTTTTGTCGCTCACAATATATTTGATATTCCTGCCTTTGAAGTTCAGGTTATGCAAGGCATCAGCTGCTGCCTCTGCAATATCCTGTGGATGCGATAAGAACATAGTGGCTGTTTCATCAAAATTGTTGCCGATAACGCCCTGGTGTTTGATGAGGCCGATACTGCCATAGAAGTTGGAATAAAACCCACCGGGCCGTAAATGTAATACATGGAGCTGTGGTAAAGCATCGAACGGCGCTTCCAGGTTTTGGTATCCTGTAAGTGGCCCCGTACCTGCCAGGGGAGAGCCGGAACTGCTTAAATTCACTACATATTGCACGCCCGTTTGCTCAATGGCCCTGCCATAATTGGCGCCCACCTGCCGCGTGAACTGGTTGTAGTCGGGCATGCTGAAATTGGGCGGGATCATGGTGTATACGGCGTCGGCCCCTTCAAAAGCCTTTACCAGGAAATCAATATCTTCCACAGAGCCAATAGCAGCTCTTGCATGCAGTGCTTCAATGGCATTTACCTTTTCAGCCTTGCTGCTAATGACGGTTACCTGGTGCCCTTTCGTAGTTAAAATGCTGGTAAGGGGTTGGCTGATATTGCCCAATGAACCGGTAATGGTGATCTTCATACTTTGTACTTTAATTAGTCAGTTTTTATTTCGGGAACAAAGGTATCTTTATACTTACTTTTATACCAGTACTTACCCCAAAGTGTGTATCCTTATGGCTAAAGTAAAAGAGAACTCTACCATTCAGTTGAATAAGCAAACCGTGTTCAAATTGTGCCCGGTCACTTTTGTGATGGAGAAAATCGGCGGCTATTGGAAACCGATCATATTATTTCATTTATTGTCGGGCAGTAAGCGCTACAGTGAATTGAAGAAAGCCATGCCGCATATTACCGAGAAGATGCTGATACAACATTTGAAGCAGCTGGAAATAGATGACCTGATTGAGCGTAAGGCCATGCCGGTTGTGCCACCCCATGTTACCTATAGCCTCACTCAATCGGGCCTGGCATTAAGGCCGGTGTTGTATGCCATGGCCAACTGGGCCATTCAGGAAGGCAAAAAAAATAAAACACCGTTGTTCAGAAGCCTGAAGGAATTCCCGGTTATGAAATGAACAGGGCCTTGGGCAGAGGCGTCAAGGCCATCAACGCCTTAACTTATTCGGCGAGTGTCCAAACTTCTTTTTGAAAGCATAACTGAAATGCTGTAAGGAAGAGTAGCCCAATGCGGCTGCAATTTCAGCAACTGGCAGCTTACTTTCCAGCAGGTCATTTTTAGCGATGTCGAGCCGGGCATCGGTCAGGTAGCCAAAGACTGTATTACCAAACACTTCTTTAAAACCTCTTTTTAATTTGTATTCATTGATGCCAATGATCTTTGCCAACTGCGATAAGCTGGGTGGGGTGTCAAGGTGGTCCATCAGGTAATCACGGGCATACCGGATGCATTCCTCATCATGGGCCGTTTTGAGGTATTTATAAGCGGGCAATAAAGCGGCATTGGAAGCCTCTGCCTGCAATACGAGGAATTCAATGGATTTGGACAGCAGGTACATCTTTTTCAATCCCTCTTTGTAACGGCAGTGTACAATGTTGCGGATCAGGTTGAGCATGGCTGCCTCCAGTGGCAGATTATGCGGAGAAAGAAGGGTGGACTGTCTATTCAACACCGCTTCGCTAAAGCGGGACAATGTTTCATTGGCGCCTCCCGCCAGTTGTAAAAAAGCAGGCCTGGTAAACTGGATAAAGAACATGGAAGCGCGCAGTCTTTCACTTTGAAGGATGCCTTCATTGGCATCATGCGCATTGGCATAAAAAAGATTGTGCTGCTTGTTTCCAAATAAACGGAATGCCTGTCCGGCTTCCCTTTCCATTAATACTGCGCCTTTTAAATTGGCCTGCAGGGTGATCAGGTCTATTTGTGTATCGTAGCTCCATTGCAGGTCAACGGGCTTTTTGTAGTGCCAGTCCGAATATCCCATCCGGATGCCATCAAAATACCATTCCTGTGAATGGCCGTCTACAAAGGGATGACTGATGGTTTGCGTTTCCTCCATCAAAGCAGGCTGTTCAAAACCATTCAGGAAGAAATGGTCGATATGGCGAAAATGATCTCCTGAAATGCCCTTGATGACGAATGACATTACTCCGTATTTTATAAGTGATACTCCTTTAAATGTAACCATTTTCTGCTACAAGCGGATATACTTGCGGGCGCTAACATTTTATCAAAAAACACCCCGCATGAAAAAAGCAACCGTCTTTCATTGGACAGGCATTATTGGTATAGCTATGTATATCCTCGTATTGCTGGAGATCCCGCTTTATTTTGTCTATACGCCAACGCCGGAAGGTACCCCGCCCGTGAACATCATATTGTGGCGCATTTTCATTGACCTGTTTATTGCAATGGGGTTGATCGGTTTCTTCAGTGGCCTTAGAAGCATCATCCTGCGATCCGCCCCCGATCTTGAATGGGTGGGTACTTTCATCTTTTCCTGTGGGCTGGTCTTTGCTACCGTAGCATTGGTAGCCGATTCTATACAGGCAGGCGGCGCCTGGGCGGCAGGCTCCCGGCCGGTGAACCCTACTTTCGTGGGCCATGGAGCCGATGGCGCCTTGCTTATCTACGGCCCCATCAACCGTTTATTATGCACCATCATACTGGTGGTCACCAGTGTGCTGATCATCAAGGTGAAGTTATTGCCCCGGTGGACTACCTGGCTGGGAATGCTGATAGCGCTTTACAACGCTGCTTTTATTCCCACCCTTTTTTACATGACCACTCCCCTGGATTTTTATAGTGCCAATGGCTGGAATATACCCATCGCTGCCGGTTGGTTTTTTCTTTGGTTACTGATCATCAGTATTTGCCTGCTTCGTAAGCGTCATCAATAATGCCATCGCAGGCGCCTTTATGTAAAAGGCCCCTGCCTGACAGGTCTTTACGGATGTAGCAAGGCTAGCTGCGCATCACTTTGTTTGAGAAGTATGTTATCACCGGAAGAGGAGGCCAGGGACTTCGATTTTTCAAAAAATTGAAGGGCCTGTTCTTTTTGTTGCTGCTTTACAGCGACTAAACCACTACTGTACCACATGTATCCGTTAAGGGGAAATTTATTCCTCCCAACCGTTAACAGGTCTGCGGCCACGGCATACTCCTTGTTGAGTTCTAAAATGGAATAGGTCCTGTTGAAAAGCGACTCGGTGGGCTTGAGGGATACTTTGGCAAAAAAACTGTCTGGCTGGTTCAGTAACAATGCCGTACCCCAATGGCGGATACCTTCCGTGAGTTTTACTGTAGAGAAATGTTCGGGATAAACGATGGGGTCATGGTATAATACACGAAACAGGTTGCGGGTAATCGCATAACCGGTGGCATATTGATTGGAGGCCATTACAACGATCATTTTCGTTTTGGGGTCAAAGAATGCATCCAATGAATAACCCTTTCCACCTCCGTTGTGTCCAAATACGTAATGAAGCGTGGAGAAATTGCCAGCGAGAAAGGACAAGCCATACCGGAAGCTGGCTTGTGTGCTGTCAAAACTATGGTTGGCTGTGGACTGAAGCACCTGATCGAGGCTGTCTAAATAGACACCTTTTAGCCAGGCAGCCAGAAAGCGGTACAAGTCTTTGGTAGTAAGCATCCATCCGCCTGCTCCATCACCCGGTTGCTTCCGTTGAATGGCCATTTCATCATCTACCAAAAACTCAGTACTGCGCACCTGGTAATACGGGGTGGCGGCCTCACCAATGGCTATCTTTTCGTTGAGCTTTATTCCTGCCGGCGCAAAAATGTGTTGCCTGATGGAATTTCTAAAACTCATCTTATCCATGCTCGCTATGATCTCCCCCAACAAGGTATAGCCAATATTACTATAGCTGGATCTTTCGCCTGGCACCTGGAAGGCAAGTGGTACTTCTTCAATAATCTTTTTCAGCTCGGCCGCACTATAATCTTTTTTAAAATCATAGTCCGGGTGATCCCAGGCGCTTGCCAGGCCCGATGTGTGGGTAAGCAAATGGTGGATATTGATCTTGTCGAGATTAGGCAAATTCCAATTGGGCAGGTATTGCTTAACCGGCTGTGTTAAGGTGATCTTTCCGGCTTTCACCAGTTGGAGGATACGTGTGGCGGTAAACATTTTGCCCACCGATGCGGTCTGGAACAATGTCTGCGGGGTAAAGGGCGTCTTGGCGTTTATATTTTTATAGCCAATGGATTGCTCATAGATCACAGAATCCGGTGTGCCTACCATCACCATGGCATTCCAATGCAATGATTCATAGGCTTTCATCACCGAATCGAACCGGGGTGTAAGATCCTGCTGCGCCTTGCCAGCGAAAAAAAGCAGGAGAAAATATCCCACTGAAAATGTTCTTATCCTTAACGGAGTTAGGTATGCCATATGGAAGGTATTGCGGGCCTTGCCCCTGGGAGGACTTAACCCTTTGCGGCAATACTAACAGAAATTGCGATAGCATTGACCTGACAGGTGCATGAAGTGTCTATAATCTCATGCGGGATATATAAATCAAGGTAGTGAAATGCTGTTTGCCTCCTTGTTGCAGGGGTTGATTTACACAAGCTTTTATAGCTTAAAAATTACCCGGCAAATGAGTAGAAAAAATGTAATTTGAACACCAGATGCCTGCTGGCTTTTAATGATTGGCCGGCACCCCAAAAGACTAACGATGCCATTCAGGATACCTTTTTTAACAGCCTTGCTCATTGCAGGCAGTATAGCTGCCTGGGGCGCACCGGGTTTGCCAGTGCGCTATCTTGGAATCGAACAGGGCCTTTCCAATAATGCCATTCTATCTTTTTACCAGGATCACCGGGGCTTCATGTGGATCGGTACCTATGATGGCCTCAACCGGTACGATGGCTACAATTTCCGCGTCTTCCGCAACATTATCGGCGACAGTACTTCTCTTTCTACCAACAACGTATACCATTTGGAAGGAGATGCCAAACACAATATTTGGGTAGGCGGACAAAATGGGCTGAACATCTATAATACACTAACCGAAAAATTTACTACCGCCTGGTACATGGACGCTGCCACACGCAGCCGGGTAAAAATTCAGCACGAAATATCCTTCATTAAAAGCATTGACCAACGTACGGTATTGGCAGCCTCGCATTTCAATGGGTTATTGCTTTTTGAAAACAATAGTTATACCGGCACTCAAATAGCACTGCCTGGCCCCACTGGTAATATATATAATTACCAGGCCCGGGAGATCCAATATGATCAGCAGCGAAATAAGATATGGGTATTCATTCAGGGATACGGGCTGTATGCCTACGATCGGGTGCAGAAAGCGATGCGCCTGGTCAATAACCAGATCACGCAATCCAATTGTATGCAGGTCACTCCCCAGGGCAATCTGTGGATAGGCAATGCCAAAGGCTTGTTCCTGTTGAATACCAGCACCAATGTTTTGTCGTCCAACTGGATGCCCGACAATTGCACGGTAGTAAACCTTTGCCTGGATAAGAAAGAGGTGCTCTGGGTAGGGTCTGATGGCTCGGGGCTTTACCAGGTGCATACGGGAGCGGCTAAAGCAATCCCTTATCAGCTGCCTGGCAGCATACCTGTCATCAACAGCAACGTGGTGTATTCTATCCTGGAAGATAAAGATGGGCGTATGTGGATTGGCACCCTGCGGGGTGGTATCAACATCATAGAACCACAGGCCCAGCCCTTTCGGCATATTACCTGCAATGCGCCAGGTGACAACCGGCCAATGGACAATTTTATTCTCTCCTTCTGCGAAGATCAGCAGCGCAATGTATTCATCGGTACGGATGGCGCAGGACTTCGGTATTGGGACCGGCAAAAAAATACCTTTACCCCCTTCAGGCACGATGCATCCAACCCTGCTTCCATCAGCAGCGATTTCATTACCGGTATTATTAAAGATGAACAGGAGGATATCTGGCTATCCACCTGGTTTGGCGCCATCAACCGTTTGAAAAAGAACAGCAAGACCTTTGAGCGCTTCCGGCTCTTCAATCCAAAAACCAATGCAGAAGAGAACAATAGCTGGCTGGTATATGAAGATGCCCAAAAGATCATATGGGCCAGCGCTACCAACGATGGCAGCCTGTACCGGTTCAACAGGGAACAAAACCGCTTTGAGCTATTCGACCCTGCTATTGTGAACCTGCAAAGCATGGCAGAAGATAAAGCAGGCAATTTATGGGGCGGCAATTATACTTCTATCATCAGGATAGACCGTATCAACAAGCGCCACCAGGTATATCCCATTGGGTTTCCCGTGCGCAGTATTCACGAAGACAGGCAGGGAAATTTTTGGTTGGGCACCCAGGGTGCGGGCCTCTTACTAATGGATAAAGCGACTGGAAAATTCAAGCAGTTCACTACCTCCGAAGGATTGCCCAGCAATAGTATACTGCGCATGCTGGAAGATGGAAAGGGTAATCTCTGGATCAGCACGTACAATGGGGTGGCGCGGTTCAATCCTGCCACCCGCACCTGCACCAACTTTTCGCAGGCCGATGGTTTGCAAAGCAACCAGTTCAGCTTCAATGCTGCCCTGGCTTTATCCGGCGGTCAATTCTTATTCGGTGGTATCAAGGGCTTTAATATTTTCCATCCCGATAGCATCAAAGAGCAGTTGCAAACACCCCTGGTCTTTCTCGACGGACTGAAGATCAACAACAAGCTGTTGCAGGAGAATGATGCCAGCATTACTGCGCGCAACCTGGAAGCAGTGCAACATATTACGGTGCCTTATGATCAGGCCATGCTGTCGCTCGATTTCATAGCCCTTGATTATTCCGGCGCCCAGAAGATCAAGTATGCTTATTTTCTGCAGGGATGGGACAAAACCTGGAACTATGTAAAAGGCAGCCGAACGGCCAACTACTCGCGCTTGCAGGAAGGCAGTTACCAATTTATGGTAAAAGCCTCCAATCCCGATGGCAGCTGGGGCAAGGAAGCAAACCTGCTGCAGGTAACCATTTTACCACCCTGGTTCAGAACCTGGTGGGCCTATGGCTTTTATGCCCTGGTAATTTTTGGTTTGATCTACGCCTATATACGCTACACAAGAAGGCAGGAAAGGCTGCGGTATGAGATCAGATTGGCTCATTTGGAAAATGAAAAAGACAAGGAGCTGATGGAGAAAAAGCTGGCCTTTTTCACCAATATCTCCCACGAATTCCGCACACCCTTATCGCTCATCATAAATCCATTAAGGGAAAAACTGACCCAGTCGCCCGATGTAGAGCTTACCACTGCCTACCGCAATGCCAGGCGGCTCCTGAGCCTGGTAGATCAGTTATTGCTTTTCCGCAAAGCCGGCAGCGGGGCCGACCTGCTCAAGGTATCCTATCTTAATATTACCCATCTCTGCCATGAAGTGTACCAATGTTTTGTGCAGCAGGCGCATGCCCGGAATATCCGGTATGAGTTTACCGCAGCCGGGACAGAAATAATGGTGTATGCCGATTATGAAAAGATGGAAATTGCCCTGTTCAACCTGCTTTCCAATGCCTTTAAGTTTACACCCGATGGCGGCGCCATTACCTGTGCAGTAGGTGAAACCAACGACAATATTACCCTTGTAATTGGCGATACCGGTTGCGGTATTGAAGAGGAAGAAGCAGGTAATATATTTGAAAAGTTCCAACAGGCTGCCGCAGGCAGAACACAAAAAACAGGATTTGGCATTGGCCTCTACCTCGTCAAACATTTCATCACCAGCCACCAGGGCACTATTACCGTAAAAAGTAAAGAACAGGAGGGTACGGAATTTACCATCCGGCTTTTAAAAGGAAGGGCGCACCTGCCCGTCAATAGTATTGATGCTGCCGGCAATAACGATCACCAGCTCCTGGAAGAGCTGGCCGGTGATACAGCGGCGCCCGTTGCCCAGCCCATCGCTGTTCCTACCGGTGGAAGGAATGCAGAAGAACTCCTCACCGAAAAGAAAACGGTATTGGTGGTGGATGATAATGCAGAGATGAGAGAATACCTCCAGCATATCTTCAGCCACAAGTATTTTGTATATACCGCCGAAAATGGCATCAAGGGAGTAGAGCTGGCCAGTCAGCACCTGCCGGATATCATCATCAGCGACATCAATATGGATGGGCTGGATGGTTTGGAACTATGCCGCAAAGTGAAGCAATCGGATACCCTGGGCCATATTCCGGTCATCCTGTTAACCGCTGCCTCTTCGGCCGATACCAAATTAAAAGGGATCGAAGGCGGTGCCGATGATTACATTACCAAACCATTCGACAGCCAGCTATTACTGGCCCGGGTGGAAACCATTGTTAAGAACCGGCACCAGTTGCAGCGGTATTTTCTGGACAGCATCACGTTGCAGGAGTCCACCGTCAAAGTGCCGGCTGAATACGGAGAATTCCTGCGCCGCTGTATCCTGGTGGTGGAACAAAACCTCGATACCGAAGATTTTACGATCCAGAAATTCTGCAAAGCCATGGGCCTCAGCCGGTCTACCCTCTACCTCAAAGTGAAACATATATCCGGCCAATCGCTGAATGCCTTTATTCGTTCCGTCAGACTACGCCGGGCCGCCGTGTTGATGATCAAGGAAAATATGAATGTAAACCAGGCTGCTTTCCAGGTGGGCATTGCCGACGTGCGGTACTTCCGCGAGCAGTTTGTAAAGCTGTTTGGTATGACCCCTTCCGAGTATATTAAGAAATACCGCCAATCATTCAACAACGACCTCAATATCATTCGCTCCGAAGACGGTAAATAAGCTAACTTATTTATTTACAATGTAGTAGTCTATTCCGTAAAACAGGAAATCATACAATTTACCCCCCTCATTTTAACAGCTGGCCTCCCATAAAGGCCCTCCCCGTGCTATTACCTTAGCAATACTGGAATCCAGATTAAAAATCAAATCACGCTTGTTGTATGAGACGATTACTGCCAAAGGGTATAGCCCCCAAACTACTATGCTTTAGCTTATTTTGTTTTCTCCACCTTTCTCTTTTTGCCCAACAACCAGTAACAGGAACCATCAGGTCGGGCGATGCGCCGGTTGCCGGCGTTACCGTCACGGTAAAGGGCACGCAGACTGCCGTACTTACCGACGAATCGGGCAAGTTCAGCATCAATGCGGCAGCCAATGCCACCCTCGTATTCACCCACGTTAATTACAATCCGCTGGAAAGACAGGTGCCCCGGTCGGGCGCTTTCGATATCCAATTGGAATTGTTGAACAACAGCCTGGGTGAAGTGGTGGTGGTAGGTTACAACGTGCAAAAGAAAGCCACCGTTACCGGTTCTATTTCTGTAGTCAAGGGATCCGACCTGGTGAAGAGTCCCCAGGCGAATGTTTCCAATTCCCTGGCAGGCCGTTTTTCAGGGATTGTGATCAATAACCGGGGCGGAGAGCCCGGCTATGATGGATCTTCTTTCACCATCCGCGGATTGGCAACAACGGGCAACAACGATGTACTGATCGTGGTCGACGGTGTGCCGGGCCAGGTAGGTGGTCTTGAAAGATTAAATCCCAACGACATTGAAAGCATCTCTGTATTAAAGGATGCATCAGCAGCCATTTACGGAAGCCGGGCAGCCAACGGGGTTATCCTGGTCACTACCAAACGGGGCAAGACCGGCAAACCCACCATCAGTGCCAGCTTCAACCAGGGCTTTTCATCGCCTACACGATTGCCCAAAATGGCCGATGCCGCCACCTATGCCGCCATCAGCAATGAAGTGGCCTACTATAACAACCGGGCAGGAGGGTTGAACCAGCAATATTCTGCCGAAGAGATCACCAAATTTGCCAATGGCAGTGATCCGCTCAACTATCCCAATACCGATTGGACCAAAGAAAGTTTGAAAAAGACAGCTTTGCAGAACCAGGCGAATGTTTCCATATCAGGTGGTTCTGAAAATGTACGTTACTATGTGGGTGCGGGTACCCTGTACCAGGATGGGCTGTATAAGGATGGCGCCACCAAATACAAACAATACAGTTTCCGGTCTAATATAGATGCCAATGTTACCAAAGACTTTAAGGTAAGCCTGTATCTGTCGGGCCGTGAAGAGAACAGGCAGTTCCCTACAGCAGGCGCCGGTGATATTTTCCGTTCCATTTATCGCGCCTATTCCACCATACCGGCACGCTATCCCAATGGCTTGCCATCAAACGGCATTGAAGGCAATAACCCCGTGATGATGGCCACCAGTGCCGGTGGTATCAATAAGAATCCTACTCAGGTGTTCAACGGCATCCTGAAAGGCAGTTACAATATCGCCGCGGTAAAAGGATTGTCGGTAGATGGATTTGCAGCATTTGACAAGTCCTGGTCCTTTGGCAAATCTTTCGCCACACCTTATGTATTGTACTCCTACAATAAAGGAAACAATACCTATTCACCGCGCATTGTGGGAGGATCCAACAATGCTGCCACGCTCAACGAAAGCCAGCAGATCCTGTCGCAGAATACCTATAATATTAAGATCAACTACCAGCGTGCAGTAGGTGAGCACAATTTCAATGCATTTGTTGGCTACGAACAAAGCCAGATAAAGCGAGAGAATTTTGCAGCTTCCCGTATTAATTTCCTCAGTACACTCACCCCCGAATTATCACAGGGCGGCACAGCAGCTACCGACAGAGACAACAGTGGCAGCAGTTACAGCTTTACCCGTAAAAGCTACTTTGGAAAGGTATCCTGGGATTTCAAGGAAAAGTACCTGGCCGATGTACAAATGCGGATTGATGGATCGTCTACCTTCCCAAAAGGAAATCAATACGGTTATTTCCCTTCTATATCAGCAGGCTGGAGAATATCCAAAGAAAACTGGTTCAGCAACAGTTCTTTCATCAACGACCTGAAATTGCGCGCCTCTTACGGCGCACTGGGTAATGACAATGTGGGCCTGTTCCAGTATTTTACCAACTACTCACTCAAAAACCAGTTTGTAGTGCAAACGGGTAACGGACCTGTTATTGTGCCCGGCCTCGACCTCACCAAACTGGCCAATACCAATATTCACTGGGAAGATGCACGCAAAATGGATATCGGTATAGAAGGCACCCTGTTCAATGATTTTAATTTCGAGTTGATCTATTTCAGGCAGCAACGGTCCAATATCCTTGCTGTACGCAATGCTTCCATTCCTTTTGTATCCGGTATTGTAAATCCCTTTGGCGCCGATCCACTGGTGCCATCTGAGAACATTGGTAAAGTTAACAACAATGGTATTGAAGCCACTGCGGGTTATACGAAACGCAAAGGCCAATGGCGCTATAGCATTACCGGTAATTTTACCTATGCCAAAAGCAATATTGAATTCATTGATGAAGCAGCGGGCGTGCTGAGCTACCAAAAGCAAACAGATCATCCGTTGAACACCTATTTATTATACAATGCCATCGGCATCTATCGTACGCAGGATGAGATCGACAAAACACCACACCTTAGCAATGCACAACCCGGCGACCTGATCTATGAAGATTACAATAAAGATGGCAAGATCACAGCCGATGACCAGGTAAGAAGCCAATACGGCAATATACCCCTGATCTCTTACGGCGCAGTGTTTTCCATAGAATACGCGAACGTAGACCTGAGCATGGTATTCGCAGGGCAAGCGAAAGTGAGCCAGTATGTGTTACCGGAATCCGGTACGGTGGGCAACTTTTACAGCAGCTGGGCCGATAACCGCTGGAGTCCTACCAATCCCAATGGTAGCTACCCAAGGGTAGACACCAGGACCTCTTCTTCTGTGAATGGTGGTTTATACAACAATACTTTCTGGCTCAACAATGCTTCCTTCTTACGCTTAAAGAATGTTGAACTGGGTTACAACCTTGCCGGCAAGGCCCTGTCGTCAGTTAGGCTGCAGTCGGCCAGGATATATGTGAATGCTTTCAACCTGTTTACCATTACCAAGGTGAAAGATTATGATCCCGAAGGCAACAGCGGCAGCGGTCAGTTCTATCCGCAGCAAAGGATCATCAATGTAGGCGTAAACCTAAGGTTCTAACCATTAAAACACGAATGATGCAAACCAGCAAAATGAAATATATGATGGGTGTGATAGCACTTACCACCCTGCTATTCTCCTGTAAAAAAGATTTCCTGGAAATACAGCCCACCGATAAGATTGCCGAACCCGTGGTATTGTCCGATTCTATTGTCTTTGAAGCCTATGTGGTGAACCGGTACATTGGCGCACGCCTGCAGGACAAAGAAGGCGATGGCACTGATCCCGGATTTGGAAGAGGGTTTGAATACAGCATGTGGAGTTCTGTGACCGACGAATCCGTTTACAACAATGATGACAACACCTGGCTGATCCAGCGTGGATTGCTGGCGCCGGAAAACGTAGGCATGGCCGGCACCATTTGGCCACGCAGCTACCGCAGCATCCGTGAATGCAATTTTGCCTTGAATGGCCTCAAAGGATTGACCATGAGTGAAGGTCATAAGAACCGATTGAAAGGTGAATTACAATTCATACGGGCATTCCGTTACCAGGACCTCATCCGCAATTATGGCGGTGTGGTACTGATGGGCGACAAAGTATTGAACCTGGAAGATAATTTACAGGACCCCGCGCTTTTCACCAGGGCCACGTTGAAAGAAAGCATTGATTATACCGTAGCCCAGTTGGATGAAGCGGCAGCGCTGCTGCCGGTCAACAATGATGGCAACTGGTTATTGGGCCGTGCTACCAAAGGAGCAGCCCTGGCGCTCAAAGCAAGGTTGTTGCTGTACGCCGCCAGTCCCCTGTACAATACAGGCACCTGGGTGGCTGCTGCTACTGCGGCACAGGCCGTTATCAGCATGAACAAATACAGCATTTACCAGGATGGATACAACAAACTTTTCCAGACTGCTGATGGTAACAACGAGATCATCTTTGCCAGGTTGTATACCAAGAATGCCAACCATACCCACCTGGAGATTGCGAATGGTCCCAACGGTTATGGTGGTTGGGGTGGCAACCTGCCCATGCAGAACCTGGTAGATGATTATAGGATGATGGATGGTACGGCCATTACAGATCCCGGCACCAGCTACAATCCTGCTACCCCCTATGCCAACCGCGACCCACGTTTTTATGCCACAATCTTATACAATGGCGCTACTTACAGGGGTGCTACTTTGGAAACATTTACACCCGGTGGCAAAGACAGCAAGGATGGACCTGAGAACTGGAACACTTCCAAAACAGGTTATTACCTGAAGAAATTTATGAACGATGCTTATCCCCTGCAAAACCCCTGGGGCAATGCAGGCTTCCAGCCCTGGATCTATTTCCGGTATGCGGAAGTATTGCTCAATTATGCTGAGGCTGCCAATGAAGCTTATGGCCCTGATGTAGTACCTGCGGGCTCTACCTTTTCGGCCAGGGCTGCTGTAAACCAGGTGCGGGCACGCGCTGGCGTTAACATGCCGGCAGTAGCTGCTGTTTCGCAAACACAGCTACGCGATATCATACGATCTGAAAGAAGAGTAGAGCTTGCTTTCGAAGAACATCGTTTCTATGATGTACGCAGGTGGAAGATCGCCGAGGTGACAGAGAACAAACCTGCCGGTGGCATTATCATCAATAAGGTAGGCAATAATTTTACCTATACACCCAAAGTGGCCCTGGATGGCCGGAAATTCTTAGTCCAACATTACTGGCTGCCCATACCGCGTGCAGAAATACAGGCATCGGGCAACAAACTCAAACAAAACGATAATTACTGATAATAGATAAACTTGTTGACGGGCAAAGGTGAGTCGCCCTGCTGTACGGCTAAACAGCGCGGCAGGGCGGCCCACCTTAGGTCCAGACAACTCACCTTAATCCTTGAGTGCACTCTTTCCATTAAACCTTCATCTTAAAACGATTGCTATGAAACATGTCCTATGTTATGTGGTCTTCCTATGCCTGCTGGTGGCCTGCAAAAAAGGCTTGACCGATTCCACAGGTACAAACAGTGAACCCGTTCAGCCCGCACCCGCTGCCGTGTCACTGCTGGCTGCTTCAGCCGACCTGAAAGGGGTGAACTGGGCCGATCCGGATGATAATTTCGAAGACGGCGTGGTGGTCATTAGTGGATTGAGCTCCACTGATAATTATGCCACTACCAAATCTAAAGCGGGTAATATCATCAATGCATTCCAGCAAAGGGGCGCCAATACCATTCGTATTCCGGTCAATCCACCTACGGTATCGGGATCCTGGTGGACTGCTTATACCGGCGCTATTGATACGGCAGTGAACAAAGGGCTCAATGTAATATTAGCTTACTGGGAAGGCAGCAGTTCAAGAGATGGTATCATCGACAATACCACGCAGTTTTGGAATATGTGGCAGACCATCGTCACCAAATATGGCAGTAATAGCCGCGTGTTTTTTGAACCCTTCAATGAACCGCATGGTTATAACGCTACCGACCTGAAGAATATATATGGTACCTGGCTCACCAATTATCCGGGCGTGCCCCGCGACCGCATATTGCTGGATGGGGCCGGCTATGCCCAGGATGTGAATGTGGTAGGATCAGATAGCCGGTTTACCAATTGTTTGTTATCGTACCACAACTATACCTGGTTCGACAACAACAAGACCACGGTAGGCGATTGGGAAGCAGCCATTCAATCTATTGCCTATCCGGCCCGCACAGTGGTCACGGAGTTTGGTATTCCCATGACCAACGGAAAGAATTACCTGGGTGCATCGGGTACCGACCGCGAGATCGCTTATTTCCAGGGCTTGACCAATGCTATCCTGGCGCGCGGCATGGGCTGCGTGTATTGGCCCGGATTGCGCAATGGCGATAGCTATAGCTTACTTACCCTCAGTGGCACGAGCCTGAGCACCAACAATGCTTCCGGCTTGTCGAGGTTGCAATTTGCCTGGGGCAGTACCAGCATTACCCAACCGGCCGGCAGCTTCAACAGCAGCGCCTGGTACAGGATCGTGTGCAGGCAAAGCAACAAAGCGCTGGATGTAAATGGATCGTCCACCGCCAATGGCGCCAATATTATCCAATGGGATTATTGGGGTGGTACCAACCAGCAATGGAAGATCACCAGCCTGGGCAATGGTTATTTCAGCATCATCAACCGCAACAGCAGCAAAGCGCTGGATGTAACGGGCAGTTCAACTACCGGCGGAGCCAATATTATCCAGTATACCTATTCGGGTGGTAATAACCAGCAGTGGAAGATACTGGATATGGGATTTGGTTATTTTGAGGTCATCAACCGCAACAGTGGCCTTTCGCTCGATGTGAATGGCGCTTCTACGGTCAACGGTGCCACTGTTATTCAATGGCCTTATAGTGGTGCGCGTAACCAGCAATGGCAGATCGTGCAATAGCATATCTTGTGCAGGAAGCCTTGCCGGCAAACGGCGCTGAAGCACCGGCAAGGCTTTATTCATAAACCAGCAAGCAAATGACCCAATTCAAAGGCAAACAATTCGTACCCCTGCTGTGCTTATTGTACCATGGTATGGCCATGGCGCAATCAGCCACTACGCCGCTTACCCTTACCGTGGATGGGAATACAACTTTTCAAACCATTCATAATTTCTCGGCATCTGATGCCTGGTCCTGCCAGTTTGTGGGCAATTGGCCCGATGCTAAAAAGAATGCCATGGCCGATTGGTTGTTTAGTGTGGATACGACAGCCAATGGCGACCCCAAAGGGATCGGGCTTTCCATGTGGCGCTTCAACCTGGGAGCAGGCAGCAGTGAGCAGGGTAGTGCCAGTGGCATCAGGGATGAATGGCGCAGGGCAGAATCTTTCCTGGAAACCGATGGTAGTTATAATTGGGATAAACAAGCTGGGCAGCAATGGTTTTTAACCGCTGCCAAAGCAAGAGGGGTGAATGATTTTCTGGCTTTCTACAATAGTCCGCCGGTTGCATTCACCAAAAACCAAAAAGCTTTCGCGGCAGTGAAAGGACAATGCAATATTGATAGTACCCATTACCAGGCATTGGCCGACTATACGGTGAAGGCATTGGAGGGTATCAAAAAGAAAACAGGTATCCATTTTAATTACATCAGCCCGGTCAATGAACCGCAGTGGGACTGGAGCGATGGCGGCCAGGAAGGATGTCCCTATACCAACCAACAGATCAGTGGATTGGTGAAAACATTGTCCCAATCTTTGCAACAACACCGCCTGTCTACCAAAATACTGATCACAGAAGCAGGGCATATCAAATACCTGTTGAAAGATGATGACAAGCCCGGTAAAGGCAACCAGCTCGCCGATCTTATGCAGCCGGCATCAGCCAACTATGTAGGTAATTTGCCTTCACTGGCGCCTGTTATAGCAGCACACAGTTATTTTAGTACCTCTCCTTATGCTGCATCCGTAGCGCTGCGAAAACAATTGAGCCAGCGGGTAGCATCGGTAAAAGGCTTGTCGTTCTGGCAATCGGAATACTGCATCCTGGGTGATAATGAGGGAGAGATCAGCGGCAACAAAAGAGACACGGGGATGAAGTCGGCCCTATACCTGGCCCGCACCATTCACACCGACCTGGCAGTGGCCAATGCTACAGCCTGGCAATGGTGGGTAGCCATTTCACCCTATAATTACAAGGACGGATTTATCTATATCGACAAGAATAAAACCGACGGCAATTTTTACGATAGCAAAATGTTGTGGGCCCTGGGCAATTATAGTCGTTTTATAAGACCCGGTATGCAAAGGGTGGAAGTCTCCCTGCCGGGTGCCGACAGTACCTGTTTTGTGTCGGCCTGGAAAGATGCCCGCAACAAGCGAACAGTCGTTGTGATCGTTAACGCTGGTACCGCAGCGCAGGCTATGGAAGTAGCCGTCCTTGCCGGTAAAAAAGCAAAACGCATTGTACAGCTGGAGACCTATACCACCAGTGCCGATCAAAAGCTGGCCAGACAACGGTCTTCCGGCCTGGTACAGGTAGCGCCGGAAAGCATTACTACATTGGTATTTAATAATAAATAATTTCCAAAAGGATCGTGTATGATGAGCAGATGGATAGTATTGGTGTTAGCTGTTGTATGCTTACAACAGGTGGGGATAGCCCAGGCTAAACGTGATTTCTCTTATAATGAGGAACACTTTTTACTGGATGGCAAGCCTTTTCAAATGATCGGCGGGGAGATCCACTATCCCCGCGTACCGCGCGAAGCCTGGCGGCATCGCCTCAAAATGGCCAAGGCTATGGGATTGAATACCATTGGCACCTACGTGTTCTGGAATGTGCACGAGCCACAAAAAGGGGTGTATGATTTCTCCGGCAACAATGATATCGCCGCTTTTGTAAAAATGGCCCAGGAAGAAGGGCTATGGGTTATTCTAAGGCCCAGCCCCTATGTGTGTGCCGAATGGGAATTTGGTGGTTATCCTTATTGGTTGCAAAACATCAAAGGATTGCGGGTACGAAGTACAGAACCGCAATACCTGCAGGCGTATAAAAATTATATCCACCAGGTGGGCAAGCAACTGGCGCCCTACCTCATTAATCATGGCGGTAATATTTTGCTGGTACAATTGGAAAATGAATATGGATCATACGGGGCAGACAAAGAATACTTAAAGATCAACCAAAAGCTATTCACGGAGGCTGGGTTTGATTGTCTCCTGTACACCTGCGATCCTGCCAAGGATGTGGCCAAAGGATACCTGCCAGGTTTATTACCTGCGGTGAACGGACTGGATAAACCGGAACAAATAAAAGAACTGGTGAGAAAATACCATAATGGTAAGGGGCCTTTCTTTGTGGCCGAATGGTATCCTGCCTGGTTCGATTGGTGGGGCGTACAGCACCATACCGTTAAGGCTGAGCAATATGCCAATCAACTGGATGGCCTGCTGTCCGCAGGCATGTCGGTGAACATGTATATGTTTCATGGCGGCACCACCCGGGGGTTCATGAATGGCGCTAATTGTTACGATACCGGTTTCTATGAGCCGCAGGTGAGCAGTTATGATTACGATGCACCACTGGATGAAGCTGGCAATGCTACCCCCAAGTTCATGCTGTTCAGGAAAGCGATACAAAAGAACTTGCCGGCAGGGCAACAACTACCGGATGTACCGGTAGCCAAGCCCGCGATCACCCTGCCGGATATATCTTTCCGGCAGTCAGCAGCTATTTTCTCTGTATTGCCCAAACCCATACAAGCCCAACATCCCCTCACTTTCGAAGCACTCAACCAACCTTATGGTTTTGTATTGTATCGTACCCAACAAACGGGTGGTAAAAAAGGTATGTTGAGCATCAAAGAACTGCGCGACTATGGCATTGTCATGATCAATGGAAAAAGGGTAGGGGTATTGGACAGGCGCTTGAAACAGGATAGCCTGCTGGTAGACCTTCCTGCGGGTAAGGTAACCATCGATATCCTCGTAGAGAATATGGGCCGTATCAATTTTGGCCCCAACTTATTAAAGAATGAAAAGGGCATTACTTCCCGCGTGTCATTTAACGGACAGGAGCTAACAGGGTGGCAAATGTATTCACTCCCCTTCGACAACATCAATAAACTATCCATCATCAAATCGAAGGCAGCTACAGATATTCCTGTTGTAAAGAAAGCGGTATTCAATCTATCCCAAACTGGCGATACCTACCTCGACATGCGGCAATGGGGTAAAGGCTGCGTATGGATCAATGGCCATCACCTGGGTCGTTACTGGTCTATTGGCCCACAACAAACCCTGTATGTGCCGGCTGAATGGCTCCGTAAGGGAAGCAATGAAGTGGTGGTATTTGAATTACTTACTACTGGTCAAAATAGATTGCCCAGTCTGGAAAAGCCAATTCTTAATGTACTTACGCAATAATATCTTACCCGGTTGAAGCTGCCTTATTCCGCTTGCGGTACTCCGAAGGCGAAGTGCCCATGAAGCGCGAAAATATCCGGGAGAAATAATATTGATCGGAAAACTGTAGTTCATCCGCGATCTCTTTAATGGGCCTGGCGGTAAACGCCAATGCCTGGCAGGAATGCTGGATCTTTAAATGATTAAAATATTCTACCGGCGAAAAGCCCGTCCTTTCTCTGAACATGGAAGAGAAATGAGATACCGATAAATGCGAAAAAGCCGCGAAATCATGCAGGGAAATATTCCTGTTAATATTTTTCTGCATCATCTCAATGGTGAGGGCAATAGCATCCTTCGCCTGACTATTGACCGCTTGGTTATATTTTTCCTCGTACAACAGCGACGATAGAAAATGATAAAAGATCATATTTACATACCGCAGGTTATCGGCGCTGTATCCTTTCTCCAGGTTGAAACAGATCTCTTCAAACAGCTTGATCCGGTTTTCATTGTAAGAAAGATAGGGCAGGTAATTCTGTGAGTTATTCGTAATCAGGTCTACTACAAAGGTGGCGATATCGCCTTTAAAATGCACCCAGTAAATAGTCCATGGATCATTTTCCAGGGCGCCGTACTTATGGGCCGTGCGCGCAGGTATTACAATAAAGTGTGAGGGAGCAATATCCATCTTCTTCTTATTGATCGTCACCCATCCACGTCCTTCCACACAATAGATAATAATATGCTGGTTTACGCCATGGGGCCGCTCAACGTAGTGTTGGTGGGCCTTTGGGTAATAGCCAATATCCGTAATGTATATCTGCCGGGTGATGGCGTCCTTCATGAGAAAGCCTGAATCTATTTTTTGAGGCACTACGATCAGCTTCTGACCTTCAAAGCCTTGTCTTTTTCTGGATGATTTCTGCGGCATATACCTGGTTTAAGAAATATTCAACGACCGTATAAAAGTCCATCTTTTTCGGAAGAATACCTATTTCCCCGTCAAAACAGGATCACGAATTTTGATCTTGAGCTAAGTTGCTGCCATCCCTCAAAGGATGCACACATTAAAAAAGCCAAAAACGATTGCAATGAAGAAGACAACTCTCCTCTTATTTCTATCCCTGATAACTTTCCTGAGCATCCAGGCGCAAACAAGGGTGCTGAAGGGTAGGGTGGCTGACATAGAAACAAAGTCGCCCCTGCCCGGTGTTTCTGTAAGCACAATTGGGAATGGTACCCGGCAGGCAACCGCCGCCGATGGCACTTTCTCACTGTCTGTACAGGGAAAAGTAATACTGGTCATCAGCAGTGTTGGTTACAAAACTCAAAGCGTAAACATATCCGAGTCTGACACTAGCATTCAGGTGTTGCTGCAGAAATCTACAGAGGCGTTGGGCGAAGTAGTAGTGATCGGTTATGGAAAACAACAAAAGAAAGATGTTACCAGTGCTATTTCCAGCATTTCGGGCAAAGAGCTCAAAGAACTGCCGGTAACCAATGTGAACCAGGCCTTACAGGGACGGATACCGGGTATGCAGGTGGTGACTGCCGGCCATCAGCCGGGTGCGGGCACCAATGTGCGCATCAGAGGCATCAACACCATCACGCAGGGTACCGGGCCCATCTATGTGGTAGACGGGGTAGTGGTCACCTACGATCTGCGAGAAATAAATCCCAACGATATAGAATCCATTGATGTATTGAAAGACGCTTCCGCGGCGGCCATTTATGGTTCCCGTGCATCGGAAGGGGTGGTGATCATTACTACCAAAAGAGCCAACAGCGGACGCACTGCCGTAAATTATGATGCTTACTATGGCGTGCAGAAAATGATTAAAACCTATGACTTTGTAGATAATATAGATGATTATGTAAAACTCCGTCGCCAGGGACTTAGTGATGAAGATCCGGTAGCCTGGCCCAATGGACCTGGTATTGATACCCTGTTGTTCAATGGCGATGAGCGGCGCAATATGGCCCAGGGCAGATGGACCGATTGGGTGGGCGCCGTTACACAAACAGCTCCCCAGCAAAGCCATACCCTCAGTGTGTCGAACGGTTTCGGCAAAAACAAATTCTACCTCAGCGGCAACTACCTTAACCAGGATGGTATTATAAAGGGTTCCAATTTTATGCGCTATTCTTTGAAGGCGAATATGGAATCGGAAGTAAGTGCTAAACTTAAGGTAGGTGTAAATACCAACTTCTCTCATATTGTGAATGACGTAGTGAGCAATGAAGCATTTTATAATGCAGTAACGATCAGCCCGCTTATGTCCATCTATGATTCCCTGGGCAATCCTTCAGCCAATATTGACCCTTCAAGCGGTAACCTTTTATTCAATAATCCGGTAACCCTCACCAGAACGCCCGTTCACAATGTGGACGATCGTTTCCTGGGAAATATCTTTGCTGAATACAGAATTATTCCGGGCCTTACCTTCCGTAGCAGCTTTGGCCTGGATGTATATAAAAACCAGCGCTTTGAATATTATCCGCGTACCACCAGCACAGGCTTCGCGAAAAAAGGGGTAGCCAAAATACAGAACTTTGGATGGCGGGATTATTTGTGGGAGAATACCCTGGCCTATAGCTATGCCCCTTCTGAAGACCATGTATTTGATTTTCTGGCCGGTGCTACCTATCAGCAAAGAAGGCAGGAGTGGAATTATGAAGAAGGATCGGGATTTCCTACGGATGCACTTACGTATAAGAATATGGGATTGGCCAGCAACCGCGATGTGATTGCCAGCGATTACTTCAACTGGTCGGTGGCTTCCCTGCTGGGCCGTGTCATTTATAAATTCAAAGGCCGCTACATCATCAATGGTACCATACGCCGTGATGGTTCATCCA
The DNA here is from genome assembly GCA_966211765.1 of uncultured Paraflavitalea sp. GTDB lineage: Bacteria > Bacteroidota > Bacteroidia > Chitinophagales > Chitinophagaceae > Paraflavitalea. The sequence continues at coordinate 103,159 of CBIHOV010000018.1, read as the reverse complement.
GGTTTGGTGCTGATAACAAGTATGGTTATTTCCCTTCCGTCAGCGCTGCCTGGCGTCTGATCGATGAACCGTTCATCGGACTAAAAACACGGTCGGTGATCAGCGATGCCAAAATACGGATAGGTTATGGTGTGGTAGGCAACCAGGAGATTCCCATTGCAGCCATCTATACACAAATGCAGCCCGGTGTTTATCCGTATAATGGCAGTTCCCAGACATCCGGTTTTCAATTGGGCACCAGCACCGAAGGCAATCCTGCTTTAAAATGGGAAAGCCAGCGTCAGTTCAACGTAGGGTTGGATTACGCGATGTTCAATAACCGCGTGCGGCTCACTTTTGATTATTACAATAAAAATATCCATGACCTCTTGATGAACAACCCATTGGCGCCATCACAAGGGTTTGACAGCAAGTGGATCAATATCTCTCAAATGAATACCCGTGGCATTGACCTGGGGTTGAATATAAATATCATTAAGACAAACAATTTTGATTGGCAGATGAATATCAACTGGTCGAAGTTTACCTCAAAGATCACCAGTTTGCTGCCGGGTGTAGATTCCTTGAGTCCTTATCTCAAAGTTGGAGAAGCGCCCAACAGCCTTATTGTAGATTATGTATATGACGGACTTTACCAGAAAGGAGATAATTTTTCCCTGAATCCCGATGCAAGACCCGGCGATGTGCGGGTGAAAGACCTGGACAATAATGGTACCATCAATCAATATGATCGCACCATTATCGGTCGCACCGTTCCCAAAGGATGGGGTGGCATCTGGAATTATGTAAGGTATAAGCAATTCTCCATGACGGTATTTGCCAGTTATACCTATGGTCACATGATCAGCAACAAAGCCTACCAGGATTATTTGTACTATTCCAGCAAAACGGCTACGCGTACGATAAAAGACGGGTTGAATTACTGGACGCCAGAAAATACCAATACTGATGTTCCGCGGCCCAACCAGTTTGGCCGTTCTCTAAGAGCTTTGCAGTCGGGTACTTCCAGCTTTATGGTGCAAAAGGGCGATTTCATACGCATCCGGAATATAACACTGGCCTATGATGTACCCTCCGCCTTATTGTCAAAAGCGAAGATCAACTCCTTGCGGGTGTATGTACAGGCGGTGGAACCCTTCCTGTTTACAAAATATAAGGGGATCGATCCGGAGATCGGCACGGGGCAATATGATGTGTACCCACGCTACCGTACCTTCTTATTTGGCTTACAATTAAGTTTATAAATTAATAAATAGTAGAATCATGCCTGCCATTATAAAATATAGCACACAACGATTGATGTTGCCCGCACTGTTACTGGTGCTGCTGGCAGCCGGTTGTAGCAAGAAACTGGATATTACACCGGAAACCTTCGTGTCGCCCGAAGAATTGTACAAAGATGAACAGGGAGCGATAGCCGGTGTTACCGGTATTTACCGGAAGATGATGGACCTGAACAGTGGTGATTATTACTTCGTGGGTATTGTAGGTACCGACGAAGGTAAAACAAGTTCTTTTGTGCCTACCTGGGGCGGCTACTGGCAACACTATGATGGCATCAACAGTTACAATAGCCTGATGAGTGCGCAGAATCAACTGGTGCAGGGTGCCTGGAACTCCTTGTACAAAGGCATTATCAATGCCAATACCGCCATAAAATACATTCCAACTTCCAGTGCTTCGCAAAAAGTGAAGGACAGGCTTACAGGGGAAGCAAAATTCTTACGCGCGGTATTCTATTTTAAGCTGGTGCAGTTTTTTGGTGGCGTACCCTTGCCTACAGAAGTGGAAGACCCCAAGGCTGATGCCAATGGCGGCAAACCCCGGAGCAGTGAAGAAGAAGTATATGCCTTAATTATTGATGACCTGAATTTCGCTGCTACGCACCTCGACAGCAAAGGCATAGCAGAAGTGGGCCGGGTAAATAAGGAGGCAGCGCAGACCTTACTGGGCAAAGTATACCTCACCAAAAAAGATTATCCCAATGCCAAAACTACCCTGCAGCCCCTGATGACTGCTACGAGTGTGGCGCTGATGACCAATTATGCTGATTTGTTTAAGGAAACCAATGAAAACAACATTGAGTCACTTTTTGAAATACAGTATACCAATGAGAACGGTAATACCAACGGGCATGCCAATACCTTGGGTGGCTGGCATATTTCCAACGTCGACTCAGGTGGTGGCGGTCATGTCGTGATACCCACGGATTATTACAGCAATAGTTTTGAGACCGGCGATGCCAGGAAAGATGCTTCTATCCGATACAAATTTTATGATGCCAACGGCGCTGTTGTGGATTACTGGTGGTGGGCAGATGTGACGAAACCGCACGTTAAGAAATATGATATTACCGATGGTAAATCATTGAACGGTGGCCTGTCATCTCGCAACCTGTATTATTTGCGGTATGCCGACGCTATACTGATGTACGCCGAAGTACTGAATGAGCAGAATGGAACAGCAGAGGCGCTCACGTACCTGAATAAGATCCGTACCCGTGCAAAACTGGCCAACTGGGAAACTGTATTGGGACATACACCCACGCAACAGGAAATGCGGGATGAATTATTGAAGGAGCGCATGCGGGAACTGGGCTTCGAAGGTTGGCGCTGGTGCGATCTTAAAAGAACGGGAAAGCTGATTGCCCAAACAAAGGCCAACAACCCGGATGCAACCAATTATATCTCAAACAAGAACTTATTGTTTCCCATATCATCACGGGAGTTTGAATTGAACCGTTCATTGAAACCCAGTGACCAGAATCCGGGATTTTAGTAGCGAGTGGTGACAACGCAAAAAAGAACATCTTGAAGCGAAATTATTTTTCCCGGTTATTCCTGGCCCTGCTGCTGCTGCCGGCGCTCGCCTTCGCGCAACAAACACAGGTGGCGGGCGATAGCCTGGTAGTGAGCAACAGCTATGTGCGCATTGTTGCCAACCTCCATTCAGGTAAACTGTCTTACCGGTTTGCATCCGGCACTCAATTTGAGAATACCACTGCCTATGTGCAGGATGTAAGAACAGGTGGTTATACTTCATCGGGGCTTACACGGCACAGTTTTACAACGGATAACCTCAATGACCCATTGGGGAAAGGGATCTGCATTAACCTGGTGCATGAGGAGGAGGGGAAACCGGTCAGACTGATACAATACATTACTATTTATGAAACACAGCCGTTTATATTACTAAGCGTAGAAGCATCGGCAAAGGATAAAGCCGCCCTGGTAGAAACAAGGGATATCTCTCCGCTCACCATTTTACCCGCGCAGCAGGGAAAGATTATTTTGCCGGGCGGCGGCGCCCTTTTTACTGATTACCCATTTGATAATGACAATTGGGTGGATGTATTATCGCGCCGTTGGCCAGCTGATAACAAAGGTATTTCCGGCATCAGCTATGAACTGGCATCAGCCTATGAGGAAAGTTCTAAGAATGGATTTGCCCTTGGCAGCCTGGTGCATGATTTCTGGAAGACAGGCATCCGCTATGCTACGGGAACAATAGCCGGTCAGGTAGATTCTTTCATCGTATACGGCGGTGCTGCTACCAAAGACGATCCCTCATTGCCCGACTCCTATGGGGGCAAAGATGGTACGCACGATTATGTTGCGCATGGCACGCAGGTGGGCAATGCGGTATACTCTCCCCTGATCTATTTATCTGCGTCGGCAGATGTGCGGAACGATCTGATGGGGTTTGGTAATACGATCAGGAAGGTTTCCGGCAGCCTCACCTGGAATAGGCCTGCTCCTGTTTACTGGAACAGCTTTGGGGTGGAAGGTGTATTGGGATATGAAAAAGTGATGATGCCGCTGGATGTAGCAAAGATCTCCGATTTCCTCCATTCGCTGGGCAACTTCAATAAAGCCACACAGCCTGTTTTGAGTATTGATTCCTACGATCAGGGTATTTACTCTACCGAAGTGTTGCAATCGATAAACCGTTATGGAAAGAAGAAGGGGCAGCAAATGGGATTCTATTTCATCCCCTTTGCGTTGTGGGCATGGAAGAATAATATCAGTGGCACGAAACTTACCAATACAGATCATCCCCTGAGCGAAGTGTTGCTGTTGGACGATAAGCATAATTACATTCCGTATAAAGATGGTGACTGGGGCGCCTTTCCCATGGACCCTACACATCCTTACACCCGTGACTTTATCATCGGGCAATTAAAAAAAGCAAAGGCCGTTGGGGCTACCTTTCTAAAAATAGATTTCCTGTCGGCCGGCGCCCTGGAATCAGCACGGCGGTATAACCCGGCCATACGTTCGGGTATACAGGCTTATGATTATGGCATGAAGATGCTGAAGCACCTGGTTGATTCCATCATGGGACCTGATATTTTCATTACGCAGGCCATCTCACCGTTGTTCCCGCATCAGTACGCACATACCAGGTTCTTATCTACCGATGTGTACTCACACCTGCGGAATGATCAGCCGGGATTCCCACATTATGGCAGCACCGCTGCTTCCATGATCAGCGCTACGCATTTTTGGTGGACGCAGGGTAATCTCTGGCCTTATACCAATATGGATGTAGTGGTGATGAAGAACTTTCAGAAGAATAAAGACCTGAGTGAGCAGGAGGTAAAAGTGCGCCTCTTTTCCATGATGGCATTGGGCAGCATTTTAGGCGATGGTTCTGATCTCAGGAATGCTGCGGCGGCAGAAAGAGCCAAAAAGTATTTAAACAATGCGGCGGTATGCGACTTCTTCAGCAGGCCCAAAGCTTTTACACCGCTGAGCTTTCCGGTAGGCAATGGTCAGGCGCAGCAATTAAGTTTTTACCTGCCTGGCGATACCCTGCTGGTAGCAGCATTCAACTTTGATACGGATAAAATCCTGAAGGCATCCTTTCCGCAGGCTGAACTGAAGTGGCAAAACAGGGAGTATACTATGCAAGACTTCCTGACCGGAAAGGAAATAGGTAAGATCAGTAAGGGGCAAACATCTTTTACGCTGGATATCGGTGTAAAAGATGCTGTAATGATAAAACTCGTACCTGGTGAGAGGTGACACCTTTCGCTTGCGTCGAAAAGGAAAGGTGTCACCTCTGTGAATGTAACAGACTAAATAACAAATTGGGGGAATATTCTATGAGTGTAAAAGCATGGGTTGAAAAAGTAACGATACCAACTTACAGGATCGGTGAACCGGAAAAGAATCCGATGTTTTTAGAGAAACGGGTGTACCAGGGCAGCAGTGGTGTGGTATATCCGCATCCGGTGATTGAAAAGATTGCCGATGAAAAATATGACCAGGAATACACGGCGGTATACCTGGAAAATGAATACTTACTCATCATGGTATTGCCCGAGATTGGGGGACGTATACAAAGGGCGTACGACAAAGTACGCAAGCGTGATTTTGTGTATTACAACCAGGTGATAAAACCCGCATTGGTAGGGCTTGCGGGTCCATGGATATCAGGAGGTATTGAATTTAACTGGCCGCAGCATCACCGACCCAGCACCTTCAGCCCGGTAGACTATACGATCGAAGAACAGGAAGATGGCAGCAAAACAGTATGGGTAAATGAAACGGAACTCATGTTCCGCACCAAGGGGATGGCCGGTTTTACCATGTATCCCGGCAAGGCATACCTCGAAATAAAAGGAAGACTGTTCAACCGTTCGCCTTTTACACAAACCTTTTTGTGGTGGGCCAATCCGGCTGTGAAAGTGAATGAGCATTATCAATCTGTTTTTCCTCCGGATGTGTATGCCGTATTTGATCATGGTAAAAGGGATGTATCCGACTTTCCGATCGCTACGGGCACCTATTATAAAGTGAACTACGCGCCGGGTACAGATATTTCGAAATACAGCACCATCCCCGTTCCCACTTCCTATATGGCCATACGTTCCGGCTATGATTTTATGGGTTGCTATGAGCACGATACACAGGCTGGTATGCTGCATGTAGCCGATCATCATGTATCGCCGGGTAAAAAACAATGGACCTGGGGCAATGGGGATTTTGGGTATGCATGGGACAGGAACCTGACGGACGAAGATGGTCCGTATATTGAATTAATGACGGGTGTGTTTACCGATAACCAGCCCGACTTTAGCTGGCTGCAGCCCAATGAAGTAAAAAGCTTTGAGCAATACTTTATGCCCTATGCGCTGGTGGGCGCAGTTAAGAATGCCACAAAAGAAGCCATGCTGAATCTCGAAGCAGCTGGTAATTCCCTGCATATAAAAGTGTATGCAACAGCCTTATACAGGAATGCAAAGATCACCTTATGGCAGGATGGCAAAGAAGTGAAAACCTATGTAGCTGATATTTCACCGGAGCATGTTTTTGTAGAACGTTATGCAAACAGCTTGCCGGTGGATATTGTTGCCTGGAAACTTTCTGTGGCCGACAGCAATGGACATGAACTGGTAAGCTGGCAGCCTGCAGCACCAACTGAAAAGGAAATACCTGTCGCAGCAAGTGCTGCGAAGTTGCCTGCTGATATTGAGCAGGTAGAAGACCTGTTTTTAAATGGGCTGCACCTGGAGCAATATCGTCATGCTACCTATAACCCGATAGACTATTACGAAGAGGCCCTGAGAAGAAGCCCCGGTGATGTGCGTTGCAACAATGCCATGGGATTATTGTTGCTGCGCCGTGGGCAGTTTAGCAAGGCGGAGCCTTATTTCAGGAAAGCGATCACCACATTAACGGCAAGAAATCCCAATCCTTATGATGGCGAGCCGTATTACAACCTGGGTTGGTCATTATTGATGCAGGACCGGTTGAACGATGCGTATGAGGCTTTTTACAAAGCTACCTGGAATGATGCTTGGCAGCACAGTGGTTTTTTGATGCTGGCGCGGATAGCTGCCAAACAGCAGCGTTACGACCTGGCATTGGCACACATCGATAAATCATTGATCAGGAATTACCATAGCCATACTGCCAGGCATGTGAAAGCGGCTTTGCTGAGGAAGTTGAGCAGGCCGGAAGAAGCCTTACAACTGATCGAAGGATCTATTGCCATTGATCCGTTCAATACCGGCTGTTATTTTGAACGATCACTAATCTATAAACAGCTGGGCAACCTGCCAGAAGCTACAAAGGCCCTGCACCAGGTGCAACGACTGATGCGAAATGACAGGAATAATTACCTGGAATTGTCACTCGACTATGCGCATGCAGGGTTCTATGCCGAGGCTAGCGATCTGCTCTCGTTGTTCATCAATAACAATGGCGCAGTTTCTCCCATGGCGTATTATTATAAAGGATGGTATGCATTGCAAGATAAGCTTACAACTATAGCCGCCGGGCATTTTGCTACTGCAAGCCGGCAAGATCCGGATGGCTGTTTCCCCAATAAAATAGAGGAAGTGCTGATATTACAGGCAGCTTTGACGATCAATCCGGCGGATGCAGTAGCGGCCTATGCCCTGGGTAATTTCTGTTACGACAAGCGACAGTATACAGCAGCTGTTCAATGTTGGGAGCAATCTGCCAGGGCCAATGAAACATTCCCTACTGTATACCGCAACCTGTCGCTGGCTTACTTCAATAAGCTGCAGGATAAACCTAAAGCCCTGACCCTGCTGGAAAAAGCCTTTGCCCTTGATACCACCGATGCCCGGGTACTGATGGAGCTGGACCAGCTATACAAAATAATGGGCAAGTCATTTGAAGAGCGGCTGGCATTGCTCAATCAATATCCCCTCCTGGTGGCGCAACGTGATGACCTGTACCTCGAAAAAATAACCTTGCACAACAACAGGGGTGAATTTGAACAGGCAAAAGCTTTACTGGCCTCGCGGCGTTTTCATCCCTGGGAAGGCGGAGAAGGAAAAGTGGTAGGACAGTTCTTATTGTGTTACCTCGAATTGGCGAAGCTGGCTTTATTGCACGGTAATTACCGGGAAGCCATCAGCTTACTACGTGTTTTGGAGCAATATCCTGAAAACCTGGGTGAAGGAAAGTTATACGGCGCCCAGGAGAATGATATTTATTACCTGATGGGTTGTGCTTATGAAGGACTGCAGGACGAAGCAATAGCGACGGAATATTTTAGACTGGCTACCGTGGGCATTAGCGAACCTGTACAGGCCATTTATTACAATGATCCCCAGCCCGATAAAATAGTGTACCAGGCATTGGCATGGCGAAAACTGGGAGAAGGGGCGAAGGCGGACACGATCTTTAAAAAGTTTATTGCTTTTGGTGAGCAGCATAGTAATGATCATATCCGCATAGATTACTTCGCTGTTTCCCTTCCGGATATGCTGGTGTTTGATATAGATATTGATCAGCGCAATAAAGTACACTGCCTGTACCTGGTTGCCCTGGGCCACCTCGGTTTGGGCAATGAAGCGAAGGCCGTGGCTTTATTAAAGGAAGTACTGACCATGGAGCTCAATCACCAGGGGGCAATAACCCATTTGAAAATGATACCGTTCTTTGCTGGTCATGCCGCAGTAACGGATTAAATCAGGAAATATGCAAACAGCGGGATCAATAGTGCTTAAAGCAACCGTATCGTCGTATACTGATAAGGCTGGTGAAACGATTCTGCATATCCTGTTGAACAATGGGGATATGAGTGTTGGCCTCACGAATATTGGTTGCGCCATTACCGCGATCTATACATCCGACAGGAATAATATAAAGAAGAATATAGTAGCAGGGTTTGACAACCTGGAGCAGTACAAAATAAACAAACATTATTTCGGTTGCGTGGTAGGTCGCTATGCCAATCGCATTGCCAATGGCACTTTTATGTTGGGCGGAGAACGCTATCAGCTCAACATCAATGATGCGCCCAATCATTTACATGGCGGGGGGCAGGGCTTTAGCCATAAGATATGGAAACTGGAGGAGATCATTGAAAGTGAGACTGAATGCGGGGTTGTATTTTCTTATTGCAGTGTTGATGGCGAAGAAGGGTATCCCGGCAACCTGTCGGTGTCTGTAAAATATGTGTTGGATAAAAACAACAGGTTGAGCATTTTTTATAAGGGCGTTACGGATAAAAGCACCCCCATAAATCTTACCAATCATAGTTATTTTAACCTCACCGGGTTTGAACTGCCAACCGTGCTGGAACATTACCTGCAGGTAAATGGAGATCAGTACACCGAGAAATCGGCCAACAATACTTCTGCCGGCAGTATTGCAACAGTGCCTGGTACCGCACTGGATTTTAAAACACCTGCACCAATTGGAAAGGGTATTGCTAACTTTCCAAAAGATAGGGGCTATGACCATAACTTTATCTTAAACCATCCTGCAGAAAGACGTCTTATCAAAGCGGCGGTGCTTAGTGAGGCAACGACAGGGCGTGTGCTGACAGTATATACTGATAAGCCGGCCATCCAGGTATATACTGCCAATTATTGGGATGGATCAATACAAGGTGAGCAGGGACACTTGTATCAACAACATGGTGGGGTAGCATTGGAAACACAGGCTTATCCGGATAGTGTAAATCATGCCCATTTCCCCAATACCATCTTGCATCCGGGTGAAGAATATGCGACTACTACGGTATTTGAGTTTAGCGTGGCAGGGATATGAAAAATATGAATAATAACTAATCGAAATGGCTATGTATGCAGAAGAGTAATTTTAATAACAAGTATATCCTCGGTATTTCATTCATCCCTGCATTGGGAGGTTACCTGTTTGGTTTTGACTTTGCGGTCATTTCCGGCGCCCTTCCTTTTTTACAAAAGCAGTTTGGACTGGATGCCTACTGGGAAGGTTTTGCCACCGGCAGTCTGGCTATCGGCGCCATGATAGGCTGTCTTATTGCCGGCTCCCTGGCTGAAGCGCAAGGCAGGCGGAGAGGCTTATTGCTGGCTGCAGCCATATTTACCTTGTCGTCGTTGGCTATGGCATTTTCCGGCAGCCGGGATGTTTTCATTGGAGCGCGCTGTATGGCGGGCATAGGTGTGGGCATGGCATCCATGTTGTCCCCTATTTACATATCTGAAATATCGCCGGCACATTTGCGGGGCAGGATGGTGGCCATTAATCAACTCACCATTGTGATCGGTATCTTAATTACCAATATTGTCAATTATAGTTTTCGCAACTATGGCGATGATGCGTGGCGTTGGATGTTTGGCCTGGGAGCAATTCCCTCCGGCTTGTTCTTTTTGGGCGCCTGGGGATTGCCTGAAAGCCCACGCTGGCTGATAAAAGTCGGCAGGCGGGAAGAAGCAACAAAGATCCTGACGAAGATCGGCGGAGCAGATTTTGCCGCTCAATCCCTTCAATCCATTCAACAATCGATGACAGGAAATACCAAACTAAATTATGGCGCTTTATTGAAAAAAGCCGCGCTGCCTGCCGTGCTGATTGGTATTGGCCTGGCTGTCTTTCAACAGCTCTGCGGCATTAATGTAGTGTTTAACTACACGCCCAGGATCTTTGAAAGTATCGGCGCTTCGCAGGATGACCAGTTGCTGCAAACTGTTTTTATAGGTGGTGTAAACCTTGTATTTACATTGCTGGCCATGCTGCTGGTTGATAAGCTGGGCCGTAAGCCATTAATGCTGATTGGTGCGCTGGCCTTAGCCGTACTATACATCCTGGTGGTCAACATGCTTGCAGCAGGATCGGCCAATGTATCATGGTTCCTGCTGGCAGCCATTGGCACCTATGCCATGACGCTGGCGCCTGTGACCTGGGTATTGATCGCCGAAATATTTCCCAACCGCATCCGCACTGCCGCCACCTCAGTAGCAGTGATCAGTTTGTGGCTGGCCTATTTTATATTGGTTTTTACCTTCCCCATATTATTTAACCGGCTAAAGGATACTACCTTTTATATTTATGCGGCCATCTGTTTGTTGGGCCTGCTATTTGTTTGGCTCAATGTAAAAGAAACCAAGGGCAAAACCCTGGAAGAACTGGAAGGCGTAATGATGGGACATTAGTGCCTGCCAGGGATGGAAAAGCAAAGCCAGCTGAAATGGTGTAAAAGAAAAATAAAATAATCTTTTAGCTTAACAGGGCTTTCGCTTTTTCAGTGATCACCGATCCGATCATTCCCTTAAAGAATGACAAGGCAAAGGGGAGGTCGGCATTGATCTCCACATTGGAAGGATTTACCTGAATGGTACCCGCCAGGTCAAAACCCTTTGCTGTGAAACTGAAATTGCCTGTATTGCCTTCCCATTGTTCCTGCGCATCTGAAATGATCTGCTTTTGCTCTTCCTTTAAATTACCCAACAGGTTTTTGATGCGCAATAAGGCTTCTTCCTGGGAAAGTTGGTGCGGTATATCGAGATGGAGTGTTGACATAGTGAATCGCTTTGCTAAGTTTATGCAAATATAGCGCCTTGGTCATTTCCTGCCTCCGCTATCAACGATGCTATCAGGTCAGCCGCTTTGGTGTGCTTAAGATTCACCGCATTTTGCCCCGACCAGAAGCTGATCATATCCGTTTTGCCCTGTTCCATGGCGGCTATTCTTAAAGGCCCTGTCAACCTGCTTTGTAATGGGAAAGGGAGCACTTCAGTGGCATACCGGATATCTTCCGACAGCCGGTTGCGGATCATCCTGCCCATCCTGCCCGTCAATGATTTGGTAAGCACCGTGTATTTCGTTTCCTCCGAAAAAAGCCTTGCTCTGTGCAAAGGCGTAGCGCCCGATTCGTCGGTAGCTAAAAAAGCGGTGCCGACCTGTGCTGCGTCTGCACCTAAAGTTATGGCCGCTGCAATACCCTTGCCATCTGCTATACCACCTGCTGCAATAATGGGCGTTTTCAATTTGGCTTTTAATTGCTGTACGAGGGCAAAGGTGCCGGTCAATGAATCTGCTGCCGGGCGCAGGAAGGAAGGGCGGTGCCCACCGGCTTCAAAACCAGAAGCGACGATCGCATCTACCTTAGCTGCTTCCAATGCCAATGCTTCATCAAGGGTAGTAGCGGCGCCAACCGTCTTAATACCCAGCCTCCGGAACTCCTCCAGTATGGCCCGCGGTGGGATACCAAATACAAAGCTGAATACTGCCGGACGGATAGCCAGCACCGCTTCCACCTGTTGCAGGAATTTGGAAGGTATAGGAATGTCCAACGCGGGCAGGGGAATACCCAGTTCATCATAATAAGGTTTGAACAAGGCCTTTACTTTTTCCAGGTTTTCAGCAGGATAATCGGTTAACCGGTCATCCACATCCGAAACCCATAAATTGATATTGTAAGGTTTGTCAGTTTTTTCCTTGATGAGCTTATTAGTCGCAACCAGCTCTTCCGGGCTCAGGGTATAAGCCCCAAAGCTACCCAGACCACCCGCATTGGATACCGCAGCGAGTAGTTCAGGCGTTGAAAAATTGCCACCCATGGGCCCCTGTACGATGGGATACTTGATGCCCAATAGTTCCGTGATCCTGGTTTGATGCCACATACATTTGGTTATTTACGTGTCTGTAAATTTGATATGCACAAAGTCGATCTCATTAATTAAAGTGGTGTCCGGATACATGTCCGCCATCCAGGTTGATGAACTCTCCTGTTACAAAGTTGCTGCCTGCCAGGTAAAGCGCCATGGCGGCTACATCCTTTGTTTCACCAATACGGTCCAGTACATGCAAACTGGCAAAGCTATCCACATTGCTAATGCCATTTTTTGCCTGGAGCGGACTCCTGATGATCCCCGGCGCAATGCCATTCACCCGTATATTATTTCTGCCAAATTCAGTGGCCAGTTGCCTGGTCAATGCATGGATACCACCTTTGCTGGCAACAGGCGCTGTAGCTGGAAAACCACCAATGGCATGATCGACCAATACCGTACCGATGTTGATGATCGAACCTTCTTCCTGTTGCAGCATTTGCCTGATGGCCGCCTGGCTGGTAAAGAAAGTGCCTTTCAAATTTACGCTTAAGAATCGGTCAAGATGTGCTTCATCCACTTCCAGGAAAGGCCTGGCTTCAAAGATGCCGGCATTATTGACCAATACATCTACAGCGCCAAAGCGCTCTACAGCTGTATCAACCAATAGCTGACCGGTACTTGCGAGGCTGATATCGCCGGCTACCATGGCTACTCTTTCCGGGTGACCTAATTCTTTATAAGTGGCTTCGAGGTTAGCGGCGTTGGCCGCATTGATGACTACATTATAGCCATTTTGTAAAAATAATTGGGCGATGGCCTTTCCTATACCGGTAGATGCGCCGGTTACAATGATTGTTTTTGCTTTCATGATCTTCAATTAAGATGATTATTAAATTGGTTACTGACCCTCCTTCCTTATTATAAGGCAGCTACGGCAGTCAGTTGTATCTCCAGCTCAAACTCATTGTAGATGAGTGTATCTCCGAGGTTGGTGAAGAAATTGCCCGAACGGAACTTCATGTCGTACAGCGTACGGTCAATGCGCGTTTTACCTGCGGCAGTCAAGGTATTGCCGTTTATAACCACTGTGGCAGTGAAACTTACCGGATGCGTAATGCCCTTGATCGTAAGATCGCCGGTGATCACGGGCTTGCCCGCCTCATTGGGATCAATACGCGTAATGTTAAAACTTGCTTCCGGAAATGCATCGGTGGCGAAGAAGTCGGCTGAGAACAGGTGGCCGGCAAATTGCGCATTGGTGGCGGGATCAGTAATGTCCAGGATCTTAATAGAGGTAGTGTCAATGGTGAATTGTCCTCCGCTGAGCTGGCCATTGGTAAGCTCCAATACACCTGCTTTAATACCGATGGTACCGTTGTGTGCACCGGTTACTTTTTTACCCGTCCAGCTAAGCTGGCTTTGAGCGCTTGCTACGTGAAAATGTTGTGTGTTCATATTTGTGTTGTCAAATTTTTAGTGATTTTGACCACACAAAGGACGCAAGTAACGGGGAGCTGATTACGTGATGTACATCACATTCGTGGAAGGGCTATTTGTGGGCGTTGTAAAGCCTGCTTAAAGTTTCCCTGGATACGCCCAGGTAGGCGGCGATCAGGTGTTTAGGCACCAGGTTATAAAGTTGGGGATACAGGGCCATCAGTTCTTCATACCTGGCCCTGGCATCATTATTCATGAAGGAAAGCAATCTTTTTTGAGAAGCCAGGTAACCCCTGTTGGTGCGCCAGCGGAAAAAATATTCTGCCTGGTGCAGTTCCCGGCAGATCTTCTCGCGGTCTTCATTGGAAAGACAAAGCACCTGTGCATCCGTAATGCAATCGATACTGATGCTGGCCCGGGTATGATTGTACAAAGCGCCATAATCGGAGGTCCACCAGGTGGGCATGGCAAATTGCAAAATGTACATCTTGATCTGGTCACTGATAAAAAAGGCCTTTAAACAGCCGGATACTACAAAATACTCCTGGTCTACCTTGTCGCCCTCACTGATCACTACCTGTCCTTTTTGAAAAGTGCGGGGTTTGAAGTGCGAAAAAAGAAAATCGAATTGCTCATCCGTTAAAGAAGCTGTCTTGGCGATATGCTGTTTTAGTATTTCTTTCTCTTCCAATATGATAAATTGTAGGGCTTAAAGTTCGGACAAAACAAGTAAACAGAAAGAATGTCGTTTTTTTCCAAAGGCAGGGTAGGGGGCTTGTGCTACATTTGCCTGACCTGGAAATAAGAACCTTAGGTGACACCTTTCGTCTGCGATGAAAGGGAAAGGTGTCACCTATCTAAAGTAGACCTATTAAAATAACAGTATGATAAAATTTGCCTATACCATTCTATACGTACAGGATGTAAACAGATCACTGGAGTTTTATGAGACCGTATTTGGATTTGCCAGGAAATTTATTACACCCGATAATTCTTATGGTGAACTGATATCAGGCGATACCACCTTGTCCTTTGCCTCCCTCGACCTGGCAAAGACCAACCTGAAAGATGGGTTCATTAAAAGCAGCAACGACAACAAGCCCTTTGCAATGGAAATTGCCTTTACAACCGATAAGGTGGAAGAATTGTATGAGCAGGCCATCAAAGCCGGTGCCATCGCCGAAAAGCCGGCGGAATATAAATCACATGGACAAACCGTGGCTTATGTGAGAGACCTTGATGGGTTCCTGATTGAGATCTGCACCCCGATGGGATAGTTATATCTCGATCCTGAACTTTTTACCGGGCGCCATCTCCCAGTCCATTTTTCTTTTCACGAGCCATAGCTCTTTAATATCCTTCATGGGCAACAGGAATTGCTTGTAGAATTCATTGTCGCTGATGGCTACAAAGTTTTCCTTATCCTTAAAAGCCAGCCGTTTTAAGATAATATCCGATTCCAGCACAGTGATATAAGCATAGAATTCGGCTATCTGCTGCCAGCCTTCCTGCTCCACCCGTTCGCAGATAAGCTGGTACCCTTCTTTAAAGGTGGGTTCCATGCTATCCCCTTTCACATCAAATACCCGGTACTTTTCACCCCGGTAGGGGAAGCCTGGCAGCACAAACTTTTGTAGCTGGTGCAGGTAGAGCCCGCTTGAATAGGACCGGGCATAACCGGCCTGCGCAGCAATGGGTACATAAATGATCCCGTCATTGTCCACATCCTCCTCCAGTTTCCGCTTTCTGCGCATGGACACATGGCTTTGTGCTGGCCCTTCCGGAGGCCCATCCAGTCGCACCGGCGTATTCCCGGTTTGTTCATATATAAGTTCATATAGGGGGATTTCCAGGATCGCTTCCACCTGCCTTACCACCTCTTTTTTAAACTTGGGAAATTCGCCTGCTTCCATCTTTTGGTATTGCCGGAGCGAATAGGTTTGGCCCAGGGCCGAAGCCAGTTTATCAGCTACGGCAGTCTGTGTAAGTCCCTTGGATTCCCTGGCTTCAATGATCCGCTCTGCCGCTTTGGCTACCGCATCCGTGTTGAGGCGGGGCACCAATTGGGCCGCTCTTAGGTTTTCCAGGTTCATAATGCCTTCCAGGGGAAGCCCGAAGTAGTTTTCAATGCGGGCCACATCTTCCTCCCGGGGGTTGAGGTCCTTCTGTTCCCATTTCCTGAGCCGTTCGGCATCTATACCGATCAGATCGGCCAGCTTTTGGGCCGACAGGTTGATGCTGTCCCTCAATCTTTTTATCTCCTTGCCAAAAGCCATGGTGTTCAATTAGCTGTAAAAATGTTGAAAACAAAGTTCCCAAAAAAGAACCAATAGTTCCAAAAAGTTCCTATTATTGTGAAGTAATGGTTCCAAACAAATATACACCACCCAACCGAACCCTATGCTCTTAATCATGAACTTATTTGCCGGCATTATTGTCGGCTTGTTGGTCAGCAACCTGATCGACCGGTACTATAAAGTAAAAAATTGACCATAACCATTAAACCACTCCTAAACCCAATAACCTGTGGAGGAAAATTAGAATAGTTGTCTTAGTAGTTTGTTAGTGTTTGGAAGCAAACCTTTTTAGAGGGGATTGCACCTTATCCTATGTAAACGATCCTATCCAGGGTCATGTCCCGCTCCGGCGGGACATTTTTATGTAAGCCCTCCATTATGTACCATTTGAATTTATTTATAATTGGTCTACCCCAACATGAAAGCTTTACGCAATCTCTTCCACCTGTTACAGTTCTCCTGCCGGTAGCCTACAAGATTAAGTTCAACAAGCCCATCTCTCTATATTAACTCCAATTGAAACAAATTTAAAGCTGCGAAGTAGTAGTAGTAGACATAAATAATTGATAATCAATTTAATTATTTTTAAATGTAGTGGTTTTGACGTACCTGTTAATTTGGATATATCTCCCCATAATCCAAAATTGCATACCGTAACTAAAACCCCAAACGATATGCTTGCGAATTCCAGAGTCTTATCCCGGAGTGTCTCCGGCCATCCTCAGCGGACCTTTATTTCTACTCCCGATTTTACGGTTTAGCAAAAAATCTTACGGTAAGAATTTTCATTTATCACCAAAACAACTGATGCGAATCATGAACAAAGGAAAACTTTTGTGCCGGCTGCTGCTTTTCTTTCTGGCGATTGTCGTTCAACAGGAAAGCATAGCACAAACAAGAAAAATTAGCGGTACCGTTAAAGATGAGCAAGGTGCTCCTGTTAACGGCGCTTCTGTATCGGCCACCAAACCCGGCGCCACCTCCATAGGGGTAGCCACCGATGCACAGGGTAATTTCTCATTAACGATCGATGCTTCCTATAAAACATTGAGTATAAGCGGTGTAGGTTTCGCAGCGCAGAATGTCGCTATCGGCAGTAAGACGGTTTTTAGTTTTACCATGCAAAAAAGTGATGCCGACAACCTGACGGATGTAATTGTGATCGCCTACGGCCAACAGAAAAAGGCCTCGGTCACTGCCGCGATCAGTACCATCAGCGCCAAGGAGATCGTACAGTCGCCCGTAGCCAATATCAGTAATTCACTGGCCGGTCGCCTGCCTGGTTTGATCTCAGTGCAAGGCACTGGTAAACCGGGCGCAGATGCCTCTTCCCTGTACATCCGGGGTATTGGTACCTATACCGGTAATACCGCCCCCCTCATCATGCTCGACGGTATCGTGCGGGACTCTTATAATGATATCGACCCCAACGAAATTGAAAGCATCAGTATCCTGAAAGACGCCGGCGCCACTGCCGTATTTGGCGTGCGCGGTGCAAACGGGGTGATCCTTATCACTACCAAGCGTGGTAAAGAAGGTACGCCCAAGATCAGCGCCACCGTTCAAAGCGCCTTCAACCAGTTTACCCGGATGCCCAATTATGTAAACTCCGTTCAATACGCCACCCTGCGCAATGAGCAGATCTTTGAAACCTATTGGCAGCAACATGCCAACGACGGTGATGTGGCAGGTCAGGCCGATGGCTGGGCAAAATTCGTAGAGAAGAGAAAAACAGGCTATGTGCCTCAATATTCCGACGAGGACCTGAAATACTACCAGAACGCCCATACCCCCAAACTGGCTGATGGTTCTGCTAATCCTTATTATGATCCCTATTTCCACCCCGACCAGGATTGGCAAAAGCAGATCTATAAAGATATAGCCCCTCAAACCCAGGCCAACGTCAACGTGTCCGGTGGCACCAAGGGGATGAGGTATTTCATTTCGGCCGGTTATTTATCTCAAAGAGGTTTGTTCAAGACCGATTATATGCCTTTCTCCAAAGAAATGGACTACAGAAAGGATCGTTATAACTTAAGAGGCAACTTCGACTTCCAGGTAACCGACAACCTCAAGGTATCTCTTGATGTGGGAACCCAGTTTGTACAGGTGTCTGGTATGAACAACGACGGATACAACTATGAGAAGAACCTGATGTGGACCAATCCCATGGGCTCTCCCGGTTATATCGATGGCAAGTTCGTGTTCATCTGGCAGAAAACAGCTGAGCAGTTCAACCCTTTGTACAGCCTGGCCCAGCGGAACGCTTACAACCTCAACAACAACAGCCTGCTCAATTCAGCGCTTAATATTACCCATAAACTGGATTTCATCACGAAAGGACTTACTGCCAACGTGAAGGTCTCCTACGACAGCTATTTCTCCAGTACGGCAGGTGGCCAGTCGTACCCCGTTATGTGGGCGGCACGTGAGAATCCTAATGGCGATAAGCTGAACCCGATCCTTGTGCAACTGAACAATGAGGCGCCCTCTCAACGTTGGTCAAACTGGTATTCCGGCAAGTGGCGTACCTGGTATGCAGAGTTTGCCTTAAACTACAGTCGCACATTTGGCGATCATGCCATTACCGCCTTGGCCATGGGCAACCTCACCAAGACCTTCGATCCACGTTTGCAATACAGACTCCCGCATGCTTACCAAAGCCTGGTGGGCCGGCTTACCTATGCCTACAAGGGAAAATACCTGGGTGAGCTGAACATGGGTTACAACGGATCTGAAAACTTCCCCGTAGGACAACGCTTTACTTACTTCCCAGCCGTGTCATTGGGATGGATACCGAGCAAAGAAGATTTCTGGCCTGAAAACGATGTGGTTACTTTCCTGAAACTAAGAGGATCATATGGTAAAGTAGGTAATGACAAGATAGGTGACCTGAATGAAAACCGTTACCTGTACTTGCCCGATGTATGGGCTTATAGTGGCAGCGTGCTGCAAGGTTATTATTTTGGCCAATCCGGCTCCAATCGCAACAACGTGCAGGCTGCGTATGAAAGCGTATTGGGGAATCCCAATGTTACCTGGGAAACCGCTGAAAAATCCAACGTTGGTTTCATAGCCAATTTCTGGAAGGATAAGATCACTGCAGAATTCGACCTGTTCACTGAACACAGAACGGGTATTCTTAGCCGTAAAGGAACGGTTCCCGGCATCGTTGCGGCCGATCTGCCTTTGTATAACCTGGGTGAAGTGAAGAACAGGGGTATGGAACTCGATCTTTCTTACCGCGACAAGGTGGGAAAAAATTTCAGCTTCTGGGTAAAAGCCAATGCTGCTACCAATAAGAACGAGATCGTTTTCCGTGATGAGGCGATCATTCCGGGGCTGGAGTACCAGGCCTCAACCGGCAAGCCCATCAACCAGGGTTCTTATTTACAAGCCGATGGTTTGTATACCTCCTGGGCCCAATTGTATGAGGTGGATGCCAACAACAATCCTATTTTATCCAAACCGGTGTTGGCAAAAGGTGCTGACGGAAAGACCTATAAAAATGTCGGCGGCCAGGATGTTTTACAGAAAGACCTCACTTTCGGTAATGTGCCTTTGCAGCCCGGCGATGTTAAGTTACAGGACATCAACTACGATGGTGTTATCGACAACAAGGATTATAAAAGATCGGGATATACCAACATTCCGGAGTTAACCTATGGTATTTCATTCGGATTTAGCTACAAAGGATTCGATATGTCCATGTTGTTCCAGGGCGCTGCCCGTGTAGCTGCCAATCCAATGCGCGCTACCAACCTGCACTTCAACGGTACTACCGAAGCATTGTTTGAAGTAGACTGGACGCGTTTCACACCTGAGCGTTATGCTGCCGGTGAAGATATCAGGTTCCCCATTGCAGCCTATAATCGCCAGGCATACCAAAATACCTACTTCAATATGAATACTTCTTACGTACGTCTGAAGAATGTAGAAGTGGGGTATACTTTCCAACGCGGTATCCTGAGTAGACTGGGAGTTAGCACTGTTCGTGTATATGCCAACGGATTTAACCTGTATACCTGGAGCAAGAATAAGATCTGGGGTGATCCGGAAAACATGGGCTTTATGGGTTATCCGCTTACCCGCACCTACAATGCAGGTATTAATGTTGGATTTTAATTCTTGAACAGAAAAAAGAAAAACAATGAAAAGATTATATATCTACCTGATGCTGACAGCCGTGATCGTTACGGCTGGTATGATGACAGGTTGTAAAAGAGAATTCCTCGAAAAACCAAAAGGTGGCGACGTAACAGTGGACACCGTTTTCCATACGCAGAAGCAGGCGAATTATGCCATAGCCGATATGTATGGCTGGTGTGTGCCCACTGGTTTTGTTATGACTAATTCCGCCGATAGTCGCGAAGATGTGCTGACCGACCAGGTGCACCTGTTGTTGCCCGGCGCCAACTGGGTAGCTGGTAACCTCAATTATCAATATTATGTAGTAGGTGGTATGACCCCCACTACCAGTATTGACAGGGGACCCATTACCCAGCGTGGAAATACGGCTGCGAATGCGTTTAAAGGATGGTACAAATCTATCCGGAAAGCCAACCTCGTACTGAAGTATATAGACAAGGTAGCAGACGCTCCCGAAGAATGGAAGACCGATGTGAAAGCACAGGCATTGTTTTGCCGTACTATGGCTCATTACAGCGCCTTCCGCTTATACGGAGGTATTCCCATCGTGACCGAACCCTTATCAGGCGACGGAAAGATCGACATTCCCCGTGCTTCCATTCAATCCCTGGTAGATACCCTGGTGAAATGGTGCGACCTGGCTGCCAGCAATTTGCCTGCTACCAGGCCCACCAGCGACTATGGCAGGATCACCAGCCTGGCCGCACTGGCGTTGAAGGCAAGGATCTTATTATATGCCGCCAGCCCTCTGTACAATACACCTCCGGGTATGGCAACTGCAATCGCAGGTGCCCGTTACAATGATGGCAGGGATACTTTATTGGCTTATGCTTCTTACAGCAAAGAACGTTGGAAAAGGGCTGCCGATGCTGCCAAAGCAGTGATCGATGCAGCACCTGCAGCAGGTGTTCAGTTGTACAATACCGCCAAGCCCCTTACTACCGCCAAGACGGATAACTATGCCGGTTTGGGCGATTATGAAGCTGTTTTCAACAACGTATTCGGTGCAACCGGTACCTACGGCAACCCCGAAATGATATTGGTAAACACTTACAATCAGAATGATCCCAATCGTGATGGTTGGGCCGACTGGGGCAGGTACAATTCCTCCAAGGTGCGCATGCAGGAATGGGGCGCTAAAAATAATGTGCCGGTTGAGTTCTTACAGTTGTATGAAAAAAGAGATGGCACGAAATGGACTGCCACTCCTTCAGGAACCGATTTCAAAGCCTATTTCGAAGGCCTGAACCTCGACCCCCGCGCTTATCAGTCACTTGCCTGGGGTGGTCAATGGTACAATGGCGGTAAAACATTCCTGGCCTATTACAAGGCTTCTACCGACAACGCTTACGTGAAAGGTAGATTGGTGGATGATACCAATGCAGGAGATAACACCGGCAGCGCTGTTGAATGCGCCAAATTTATTGCCCGTGTTGACAACAACAACGACAACCACTTTGCCTGGCCCATATTCCGCCTGGCTGAATTCTATCTGAGCTATGCAGAGGCAATGAACGAATACACAGCGCTGGCGCCTGAAGCATTCCAATACTTAAACCTCATCAGGCAAAGAGCTGGTATGCCCGATAAAGATGGAACGATGCTGCCCGATCAGGAAGCTTTTAGGAAAGCCATTCAAAATGAGCGTTCAATAGAGCTGGCATTTGAAGACCATCGGTACAATGACCTGCACCGCTGGTTGACTGCCCACGTGGTCTTGAACAAACCACTCAACGGGTTTGCAGTAACCGCCTCTACCAATGGCGTTACCCCCAAGCCTACCAACCCTTTCCTGAACTGGAACCTGGTTAGCTATGGCACAAGAACATTCCCAGCTAAATATTACTATGTGCCCTTCCCCTATACTGAGATTAGTATGAATTACCTGGGTGGAAAAGGTTGGGATGGTCAAAACCCCGGATGGTAATAACTGCTTATTTGAACGATTAACTAGAAAACAATGAAATATAAAAATATAAGTCTTGCTAGCATGGTCTTGTTGTGCGGGTTTACAGCAACCCAGGCACAATCAACCAGTGCAAGCCAACCAGATACTATTGCTTTACCGGCTAAAACTGCAGGCAGGATCATCGACCAGGGTCTCAGGGCTGAACAAAGCTGGAGAACCACCGGCGCCATATTTACCATCACAGGTGAAGAATTGGCAAGAACCAATTCCGGTAATTTGCTCAATACACTACAGGGAAGGATCCCGGGATTGACCGTAGCAACAGGTGCTGGTGAGCCCGGATACGATAACCCTACTTTATTCATGCGTGGCCAAAGCAGCTGGAATATTGCTGGTAATGCCATCGCCATTTACCTCGATGGATTCCAGGTGGACCTGAATGCCTTGTCGGCGCTTTCTCCCTTCGAAATCGAATCCATTTCATTGTTAAAAGATGCCGCAGCATTGGCTATTTATGGTTTTGATGGCGGCGCAGGTGTATTAAGTGTGCGTACCAAAGAGGGTACTACCCTTGGCAAAACAAAGATCGAAGTAAATGCCAGGTACGGAAATCTAAGACCCATCTCCATGCCCAAGGTAATGGACGCATATGGTTATACAACTGCTTATAACAAAGCACTGCAGAATGATGGATTGCCTGTTAAATATTACAATCCCGAATTGTACAAGGCAGGCGACGACCCTTTTCACCCCAATGTGAACTGGTACGACAAAGTATTGAACAACAGTTCTGCTACCCAGGATTACAATATCTCTTTCCGCGGTGGTAACAATAAGGCCAGGTTTTTTGTGTTGGGTGGTTATACCGATTTCACCGGCGCCTATAAGAATGCCGATGCGATCGATCAGGATTTTGGAACCAATGCCAAATACAGAAGGCTCAATTTAAGGGCGAATGTAAATATTCAGGCCACTAAGAACCTGTCTATCAAAGCAACTGTTTCCGGGGTTAGCGAAGATCGTAGTACGCCTTCTGGTTTTACCGCTGCCTCACTTTTTGCCAATTTATTGCGCATACCAGCCGCTGCATTCCCTGTAAAGAACCTCAATGGTACCTGGGGAAATAACGCGGTATACAATTTCAACCCGGTACAATTATTAAGGCAAAATGGTATTTATAATTCTCATACAAGAAGTATACAAACCAACCTGAGCTTTACCCAGAAATTGGATGCAATTGTAGAAGGATTGTCTTTCAATGGAGGCATTTCGTACAGTAACCTGTACGTAGGTATTTATGAAAAGCGTTTCTCTGTACCTTCTTTTGAAGCAACAAAAGATGCTTTTGACAACCCGGTTATTGATGGTGCCGGCAATGTGGTGTATAAAGTATTGGGTTCAGTAAGTCAGGGTATTACTGATGAGGGCAACGACCACTGGAACAGAAATTCCTTCCAGTTGGGATTTAATTATGACAGAACATTTGGCAAACACACGGTCACCGGCATGTTGCAGGTAAACCGTGCCAACTACACCCACGATGGGCAATTCTATCCCGTTGTGAAAGAAGGTTTACGCGGTGCTGTTACCTACGATTATGACCAAAAGTATATTGCTGATCTGTCCTTCTCTTATGCCGGTTCCGGCGATTTCCAGAAAGGCGATCGTTATGGCCTGTTCCCTGCTATAGGGTTGGGATGGATAGCCAGCAAAGAGTCATTCCTGGCCAACAACAAAGTGATCAATTTCCTGAAATTAAGGGCCTCTTATGGTCTCACGGCCAATACCAACGAAGCCTATCGTTTCTTATATGAAAGATGGGGCATTACCGCCGCTGGTATCACTTTGGGAACAACCAACACAGGATTTGGCGGACGTAGTGAAGGTGATTATCCCAATGCCGACTTTACCTGGGAGGAAAAAACAACAGCCAATTTTGGTGTTGACCTGACGATCCTGGAAAAATTGAATGCTACCATCGATGTATTTAGAGAAAAAAGAACCGGTATACTGGAAGCTCCCGTAGGCGTTCCTGCTTATACGGGTTTCAATTTTAGAAATACCAATAGTGGAGAAGCAGTTAATAAGGGAGTAGAAGTATCACTTCAATACCGGGCTGCAACAAAATCCAACTTCGAATATTATGCAGGCGTGCTTTTTTCTTATGCCCATAATGAAATAACCAAAAGGGCCCAGGATGCCCAACCCTATGAGTACTTGTACGAGAAAGGGTACAGGATCAACCAGTTCAGGGCATTGCAAAATGCCGGCTTCTACCAGGTGTCAGATTTTGAAGCAAACGGAAACCTGAAAACAGGCGTTGTTAAGTCAACCTATGGTCAGGTTCGTCCGGGCGATTTGAAATATGTTGATTTAAACAATGACGGCATAATCAACGATTATGACAAAACGCCCCTGAAGTTTGCCAAACTTCCTGAGATCACACTTGGTTTCAACATTGGCTTTAAGTATAAAGGATTTGATGTTGATGCATTTGTGCAGGGCGTAATGAACAGAACTGTTAGTTTGTTGGATGATGCATTTGATTACACCCATCCTTTGGCCAACAACAACAACATTACTGCTTTCTCCAACAATCCCTGGACGCCCGAATCGGCAAGCTCCGCTACGGCACCCAGGTTATCTACATTGGTGAACAGCAACAATAACCAGCAGGCCGAATTTTGGCTTCGCAACGGAAACTTCTTCAAGTTGCGCAGTGTTGAAATAGGCTATACACTGCCGGCGAAAGGGTTCCTGAAAAAGTTTGAAGTGCTGAGGTTTTACTTAAGTGGTAACAATCTGCTCAGCACGAAGATCGAAGGGCTGGAGCCGGAAAGACTTTCCATGGGCTATCCTTTGATGAAGACAGTTACACTGGGCGCTAAAGTAAAATTCTAGAACAATTGAAATCTTGCAGAATGAAAAGAAATCATTATATCATCCTTCTTATAGTATTTGCAGCAGGCAGTCTGGCCTCCTGTAAGAAAGATTTTTTGGATGTCAAAAAGATCCCGGCCGACATGCCGATCGATCTGATGTATAAAAGATACGATTACATACAGGGCATTGTTTGGAATGCCTACAGCTTTATGCCCAATTCTTTGAGTTCGTTGGATATGGAAGCAGCCACTGACGACGCTTACCATACCAATGTTAACAACCGGTCACATACCTTTAATTATGGTGTATGGAACCAGTTCACCAACCCCGATGGCAACTGGTCTGCCAACTTCAATGGCATT
Source organism: uncultured Paraflavitalea sp. (assembly GCA_966211765.1). Taxonomy (GTDB): domain Bacteria; phylum Bacteroidota; class Bacteroidia; order Chitinophagales; family Chitinophagaceae; genus Paraflavitalea. The sequence continues at coordinate 77,815 of CBIHOV010000018.1, read as the reverse complement.
TACCAGGCAAATCTCTTCCTGAAGCACAAAGGCGATGTAGACCTGTCCTCTATTTCAAACGGTATCGTTAACAACGATTCTGTGGCTTACAAGAGAGCGGTCAATAACCTTAAGTTTATGGAAGGCGAATGCTATTTCTTAAAAGCATTCTTATACCTCGAACTGGTAAAACGTTATGGCGGCGTGCCCATCATCGATCAACCCCTGGATTATAACCAGCCTTCCACCTGGCAGGGTTTACAAAGGAATTCTGTGGATGAATGCTTCAAGTACATCGCTTCTTTGTGTGATAAAGCGGCTGTTATTATTCCGGATAGCGTTCGCACCAGTTCAGCTACAAGCTGGTACGAATCAGGCAGAGCAACTTATGGAGCCATTAAAGCATTAAAGGCAAGAGCCCTGTTATATGCAGCAAGCCCCTTGTATAAAGATGCAGGCTCCATCTACACCTGGGCCGATGCTGCTGCTGCTGCCCGTGATGTGATTGCGATGAACCTGTTCAACCTCGACGCTTCCTATGCTAATTTGTTTGGAGCTACCAATGTAGCTTCAGTAGAGGCTATTTACTTTAAGCGATATGGTAATCAAAATGGTATTGAAAGAGCCAATTTCCCGATCGTATTTGAAGGCAGCGACGGCAACAGCGTTACCCCCAGTCAAAACTTTGTAGATGAATTTGAAGTGAAGGCCGGCGCTACGTCCCTTCCTTTTGACTGGACCAATCCTGCTCATGCTGCCAGTCCCTATGCTAACAGAGATCCGCGTTTGGCTGCTTCAGTAATCTACAATGGGGCTACCTTCAAATCAACTACCATCCAAACATATTTTGGAGGTAATAGCGGTCAGCCGAAGTTAAATGCTTCGAAGACCGGTTACTATTTGTCAAAGCATGTTAACCCTACTGTTGACCTGCTAAATAATACCACCACTTCACACCAGTGGCTGTATTTCAGGTATGCTGAAGTGTTATTGAACTATGCAGAAGCGATGAATAATGCTTATGGTCCTTCCGGCGATCCATTGGGTTATGGCATGACTGCGTTGCAAGCCATCAACAGGGTAAGGACGCGTGCTACCATGCCTGTACTTACAACCCTCTCACCCGAAGCCATCGTGCATGAGCGCAGGGTTGAACTGGGCTTTGAAGGACATCGCTGGTGGGATATTCGCCGCTGGAAGCAGGGAAGCGTTTTCGCTAACCCCGTAAGGAGCGTTTCCATCACCCTCAATGGTTCAAACTTTGTGTATACGCCCACTAAACTGGAAGACAGGGTATATGATCAGTCCAAAATGAACTGGTATCCCATTCCGCAAGCTGAGATCACTAAAACCGGTTGGCAACAAAATGCCGGTTGGCAATAGCACTCAATACTAAGATCATCATATACACTGCTAAAAATTATGATTATGAACTTGTCTAAAAATTTCAACATATTAAAAGCCATCTGCCCATTGGCTGTGGTGGCTATGGCGATGGTTGGATGCCAGAAGGATTCCAATACCGACTATGAAGTATATGCCCCGGTTGATAGCCTGGCAGCTACTTTTACCGTAACCCCTGTAGCGGGAAATGACACAAAGTTTGTGATCACCAATACAACCAAGGGCGAAACCGTAGGTACAAGATGGGATGTAGGTAAAGGTGGAGGAGCGTTGATGGGTAAAACTACCGACACTGTGTTTTATCCTTTAGCCGGAACATACACGATTAAAATGCAGGCCTTGGATAAAAGAGGCAAATTGTATAGTGCCACTCCTGTTAGTGTAACGACCACCAAGAACGATCCGGCCTACGATAACCTGATCAAAGGTGGAAAGTTTAATGCCGGCGACGAACAATTCTGGGGCAGGTACGATGCCACTGCCAATAAGATCATCTGGACCCTTTCCAACAATGCTTATACGGCTACCACCGCTACAAAGCCGGTAACAGCGCAGGTCAATGGCGGCATCTACCAGGCAGTACAGGTAGTAGCCAATAAAACATACCGCTTCACCACCAATGTTTCATACGGAGCTACCCAGGATACCTGGGCGGAAGTATATTGTGGTCAGGCGGTGCCTGCAGAAGGTAAAGACTATACCGATAACAAGAAAATAGGCTTTATTACATGGGGCACATGGACACCATTTAATGGTACCCGCACCTTTGATCTCACATTTGGAGCAAGCGGCACCATTTACGTGGTGATCAAAGCGGGTTGCAATGCATCTGCCGGCCATTTTAGTACCCAGGGCATCAGCCTTTGGAATGTTGATCTGCGTCGTATTCAGGAATAACGATCCCTCACCCTGGTTTATAATGAAAAGGCCTCCCTGTTGTAAATACAGGGAGGCCTTTTAGCGTAAGTATTTTTCTTATTGGCGACTGATCCGGTAAAGCGTACCCGAATCGGTTACTACATAGAGCATTTGATTGAAGCAGGCTACATCGCGGATGCGTTCTTTCTTATCTTCCAGCAACCTTTCTTCTCCCACTACTTTATTGTCTTTGATCACCAGCCTGGTGAGCTGCGTACTGCTGAGGCCCGATACAAACAGGTTGCCTTTCCACTCAGGTATGGCGTCGCCTTCGTAGAAACAGATACCGCTTGGTGAAACCACAGGGTCCCAGTAATAAACAGGCTGTTTCAGTCCATCTTTTTGCTGAATTGCTTTGCCCACTGCTTCGCCGCTGTATTCGATACCGTAAGTGATCTCGGGCCAACCGTAGTTTTTACCCGCTTTGATCAGGTTGATCTCATCACCGCCACGGGGACCGAATTCCGATTCCCAGAGTTCATTTGTATAAGGATTGAAAGCCAGGCCTTGTGGATTACGAAAACCATAAGCGTATATCTCAGGCATAGCACCTTGTTTCTTCTCGAAAGGATTGCCCGGTGCAGGTTTTCCTTCTTTGGTAATACGGAAGATCTTGCCCTGGCCTGCATTGAGCTCCGGCGCCAGCACCCGGCCATCCAGGTTCGAGCGTTCGCCGGTGGAAACATACAGGTAACCGTCTTTTCCAAAAGCAAGGCGGCTGCCAAAATGGAGACTGCTTTTCAGCGCAGGCGTCGCCCTGAAAATAACAGTAGGGTTTTCAATCGTGCCCTTCGCTTCGTCCAGTTTTCCTTTGCCAACGGCCGTCAGGTTGCCTACATCGTATTTTTCAGAATAGGACCAGTAGATGATCTTATTCTTACCAAATTCAGGATCAAGGGCCACATCCAGCAGTCCACCCTGTCCACGTGCTTCCACCGCCGGAAACCCCGTGATCGCTTTGGCCAGGCTGCCATCTGCATTCCTGATCTCCATGCTACCTCCTTTCAGAGTGATCAGCAGCCTTCCGTCGGGCATCGGAACGATCGCCCAGGGGCTGCTGAGCTTTTCGGCGAGTTTGTCTGTCTTGTACGGGGTGGTAGTTTTAACACTCCCGATACGGGTTTGGCCGGCAAAAGCCGGCTTGTAGGCACTGTTGGGAGCTTTTGTTTCCACAGGCGGTCCTACAGGACTTTGTGCATCGGTAGCACTTACAACGCAAACAAGCAATGCCGTGCTAATGGTAAAACGATAAGGGCTGGTAATTTTCATTTGCTATTTTTTACTTCTTTAATATGTCTTTAATGAATAGGTCTCAAATATAGAAAGGTTATCATTTATTCGGCCAGATCAGCCACCTGACTATTGGCAAATATAGAAAAGCATCCCAACCTTCGACGACAGTTATGGTGAACGGCAGGTGGTAAGCCCAATAAATTTGGATACAGCTTAGTCCGGTTTGGACACACCCGCTGACTGCCAACAGCTGATTTTTGTCTTGTAAAAAAAGAAAAAGATCAGCATTATGAAAAAGACAATATTTATTACCGGCGCATCGACCGGACTGGGAAGAGCAACCGCCCTGTTATTTCAGGCCAATGGATGGAGTGTCATCGCTACCATGCGGAATCCCGAAAAAGATACAGCCCTCGCACAACTTGAAAATGTAACCTTATTGCCGCTCGATGTAACCAACCCGGCGCAGATCAGGGCCACCGTAGCCAAAGCCATTTCCCTGCATCCGGTTGATGTGGTGTTCAACAATGCAGGGTATGGCTTGATGGGGCCCCTGGAATCAATCAGCGAGGATCAGATTGCCCAACAGATCAACACCAATATTCTGGGCGTAATGCGGGTCACACAGGCCTTTATTCCCGCGTTTAGAGAAAAGAAAAGTGGTCTGTTCATCAATACCACTTCCATGGGTGGATTTTTGACCTTCCCCCTGGGTTCTGTATACCATGCCACCAAGTTTGCCATTGAAGGCTGGTCAGAAAGCATGTCCTTCGAATTGGGTATTCACAACATCGGTATCAAGACCGTTGCCCCGGGTGGTATCGTCACCGATTTTTTCGGCCGCTCGCTCGTCAATAACTCACACCCCGCCTACGAGGAGATGGAGAAAAAGCTCTTCTCCAATGTTGAGGGTATGATGCAAAATGCCTCCACGCCAGAGCAGATTGCCCAGGTGGTGTATGAAGCTGCTACCGACGGAAAAGACCAGGTACGTTATGTAGCCGGTGCAGATGCAAATGCTTTATACGCCCGGCGCCTGGAGATTGGCAGCGAAGCATTCAGAAAAGAGCTTGGCAAGCAGTTAATGGGGTAATTTTGTAACAAGGGGCCGCTGGCCGGAAGCCAGTTGCCCATGTTGAACTGAAAAAAGGTCAATATGAACATCGTCAATTCCATATCCGAATTTCATCGCCTGGTATCCTTGCAGCCGCCATTACATCCGTTGATCAGCATAGTGAAGGTAGAGAACATGCGTTTGCCGGGGAAGGAGGTATTGGATCAATTCGCCCTGAACTTTTACTGTGTGTCGTTAAAGAAACAGGTATTGGGCAAAGTGAAATATGGCCAGCAATACTACGACTTCGATAAAGGCATGATGACGTTTATTGCTCCCAAACAGGTGCAATCAGTCGACATTTCGGAGCTGGAGGACCCTGCTTCGGCTATCGGCACGGGCTATTCCCTGTTGATCCACCCCGATTTCCTCTACAAGCATCCGCTGGCCACATCGATCAAAAACCTTGGATTCTTTTCCTATGCAGTGAATGAAGCCTTGCATCTTTCAGACAAAGAGGAAAAGAATATTGTAGATATCATGCAAAAGATCGACGAGGAGTGCCAGCATATAGACCAGCATCAGCAGGATGTCATCCTGGCGCAGATCGATCTCTTGTTGACCTATAGCAAACGTTTTTACGAAAGACAGTTCATTACCCGGAAAGCCGTCAACCACGATCTGTTGGCCAGTATGGAGCAACTGTTGAATGACTATTTTGAACAGGAAGAAGGTCTTAAGAACGGCGCCCCCACCGTTGAATACCTGGCTGGGAAACTGAACGTGTCGCCTCATTACCTGGGTGATATGTTGCGTTCTGTTACCGGCCAAACCACCCAGCAGCACATTCAGACAAAACTGATTGAAAAAGCAAAGGAATACCTGAGCATCACCGATATGACCGTGGCAGAAATTGCTTACCTCCTGGGATTTGAGTATCCGCAGTCTTTCAACAAACTCTTCAAAAAGAAGACAAATACTTCACCGCTCGAATTCCGGCAAACCTTCAACTGAGTTATTTTTCATAGGGCCATATAGGGGGCTTGTTCGGGTCTTGTTATTACCAAGTTCGTACCATGTTCGCTTCTTCTTCGGGAGTTCTTCGGGACTTCACGAAGCCACCCCAAACGAATACCAAACGAATACCGAACGAGTCCCGAACAAGACCCGAACAAAACCAAAACAAACCCCCTCAACGGGGCATATGCGCATTTGTAGAAACGTACTTTAAATAACTTTTTCAAACTTTAATTAACCCTATGCGTCAAGTTGCGTCTGCACATTTGGAAATGGCTGTTGGCTGATCGTATCTTCGTAATGAGCAGCAGCAGATACACCGGTTTTTAATACACCATGCAGAAGCGTTTGGGAGGTGGATTTCCGGGGCCCTTACTTTTCATCTTCAGGAACTTCCTTATCATTCTTTTGGACTGTTTCTGCGACCTTATTCACGAGGGAAGAAATAGGGCCTTTCATATTATCCTGGGGATCAGTCTTGTGTAAGGTTTCAGGATCGGGTGAGAGGGCCTTGTCTTCATTTTCGGGATCTTGTTCAAGGTCTTTTTTCAGGTATTTCTTTTTTTCATCTGGCTGATTCATAAATACAGTTTTTGATTCTCCATAGTGGATAACAAAACTGTGCCACCGGAGTTATCTGTCTGCTCCTGTCGGGCAAACGGGATTAGCTGTGCCTTTTATCGTCACCCGCTTTGCGGCCAAAGAGTACCGCTTTTACAAAGCTGATCGTGTATTCACCGCCCGACAGGTTGGTGGGCTTGCAAAAACACATGGCGACCTCTGAACTGTTTGGAATTCCGAAACAGGCATCAGGTATAGGATACTGGCAGGGAGTAGGTAGATTGCCGTTGGTACTTTTTGCTGCTAAGCTTATTTGTTTTAAGTTATTAGAGGATTTCGTACTCCTGAACACTACGTCGGTAAATGTATCACCGCGTTTAACAAATTCAAAGCTGCCTGAGCCATCCGGCATCCTCACTATGTTTTTCCCGTCCGTCAGTTTAAGGGAGGAAATTACTGCTACGTCTGAAGATTGCGCCCATGAGTTACTGATACCTGCGATCAATAACAGTGTCAAGATGAATGATACTTTTTGCATACTGTTGTTTTTTTGAGGTGATTTTACTTGAATGCATCCTAAAGATGGCGAAGAAAGGGAAGGAGAAGACTGCAGACTTAACGGATAGCGGGATCCACCTTACGCAATACAAACATGACATAATAGCCGACCCGCTTTTAATTAGCAAAGGATACCCTAAAATGGAATGGGAGGCTGGTCTGGGACTACAATTTGCGCATCATTACATTTCTGCTGCCACAATAATTGACCACGTCGCAGGCTTTTTTCGCTTGTCGCCGTTTGAGCGGAAGCGCTTAACGCCTCCAAACGAAAAAGGCCCCCAACATTGTCGGGGGCCTTTCGTGCCCAGGACTGGAATCCTTAGTCCTTGACAATCAGTATTTTACCTCCTAAGTGTGTCATTTGTGTGGCAGCATTTTCAATGAGTTATGAAAACGTGCCAGTTCCGTTCGCTTTCGTGTGCTTTTGCCCACATTAGCATTTCAAAGATAAAAAATAATAGAATGCGTTTTCTAACTATAAGATGTTTGTCTGACGTTACCCCTGTTGAGCCGAATTTTGTCATTCCATAAGTCGCAGTGGGACTTCAATAATTGTCAAAAAAAGTGAAAAGACATTTTAGGCGTTCTAAATTCCGTTTACTATGTTCGTTGTTGAATCCTTCAAAACTCATGAAAACATTCATATACACACTGATAATACTGCTTGTTTTAGGAAGTTGCCAGGAACAAAAAGTCAATAACAATTTGATTGTAATCGGTGCCGGGCAAATGCCCAGCCTGGTTAGTATACCGGAAGAACAATTACATCTTGTTTATGGCAAAGGTGACAGCATTATGCATGTTTCCTCACCGGATGGAGGCAAAACGTTGTCCGCACCTTCTCTGATCACAGTACTGCCTGACCTTGCCGCCTCTCATTCCAGAGGTCCCCAGGTTGCTGCCACCAGTAATGGGATCACAGTTATGGCCTGCAATACCCAGGGAGATATTTTTTCCTACTTCAAAAGTCCTGCAGGCGGGTGGTCAGCCCCTGTCATGGTAAATGATGTGGATACGGTCGCCAAAGAGGGATTAATGGCATTGGGTGGTGATGGCAATCTGGTATTCGCGGTATGGCTCGATCTCAGAAGCAAGCACAATCAAATCTATGGCGCCAGCTCCACGGATGGCGGTAAAACCTGGTCAAAGAATTCACTGGTTTATGCCTCCCCCGATACTACTGTTTGCGAATGCTGCAAACCTTCAGTGATGGTTAAAGGAAATACCATTTCTGTCATGTTCCGGAACTGGTTAGACGGAAACAGAGATCTGTACCTGGTCCAATCGCAGGATGGCGGCAATTCCTTTGGAAATGCACAAAAATTAGGCACAGGTAGCTGGGCTCTTAATGGCTGTCCTATGGATGGTGGCGGTCTTGCCATTCAGGATGATCTTGCAGTTCAAACAGTGTGGCGCAGGCAGGGAAAAATATACGCGTGCCTGGCTGGTAAACCTGAAACTGAGATCGGGGAAGGCAAAGGATGCACCATGACCCTTGTCAATAATCAGCCAATCTATGCCTGGGTGGAAAATGGAGAGGTAGTTTGCCTGTTGCCCAAATCAGGTAAAAAAGTCTTGGGAAAAGGCAGGTATCCGGTCCTTAAAGCAGTTGATGCAGGCAGTTTTGCCTGTCTGTGGGAATCCGAAAAACAAATACAATTGCAGGTTGTTAGTTTATAATAATATGCAGCTTTACATCAAAAATATGGTCTGCGACCGTTGTATCCTGGTGGTCAGGCAGCAGTTGGAAAAACAAGGGCTTGCCTACAAAAACATTCAACTGGGAGAAGTTGAACTTGCCGGATCTCCGTCTGTTACCGAATTACAGGTACTAAAAGATCAACTGCATAACCTGGGTTTTGAAATGCTGGACAATAAGAAAGGGGCCATTGTAGAAAAAATAAAAAGCAGCATTATCCAATTAATACATGGTACGGGTGACGTAGATCTTTCAAAAAAACTGTCTGTTTTGCTGCAAGACAAACTGCAACTGGATTATCACTATCTTACCAGCCTCTTTTCTGCAATTGAGGGTATTACCATAGAAAAATATGTTATTCTGCAACGTATTGAAAAAGCCAAGGAGCTATTAATGTACGATGAACTGAGCCTAAACGAAATCTCCGACAAACTGGGCTACAGCAGTGTGCAACACCTATCCCAACAATTTAAAAAAATTACCGGCCTTACTCCTTCTCATTTTAAGCAACTCAAAGAAAATAAGCGCAAACCGTTGGACAAGGTATAGTCATAATTTTATAAATCTTTCTCATAATTCTGTAACAACCCATTCAGGGGATTTAGCAATTTGCATAGTCATACGATTGATCTATGCAAAGCGGATATAAAATCTATATAAAGGGAATGGTCTGCGACCGCTGTATCCTTACTATACGTAAAGAATTCAATAAGTTACAGGTTCCTATAAGAGAGATTGCCCTGGGAGAAGTTACTACGCTCTCAGCTTTAACTGTACCCGATATTAAAGCCATTGAAAAACAGTTGTCTCCGTTTGGATTTACCTTGCTCGAAAACAAAAAAACAAAACTGGTACGGGAGGTGAAATCCCTGATTGAACGGGTATATGCAGGATCTTTTGACTTTACAAACGGTTTTTTGTTTTCAGCATTGGCTGCCGCTACCTTTTACAAAGATTATGAATCTATCAGTAGCATTTTCTCATCTATTGAGGGTATAACGCTCGAAAAATATATTATTGGCTACCGCATTGAAAAAGCCAAGGAAATGCTGGTCTATTCTTCCTATACACTTACAGACATAGCTTATAAATTAGGCTATAGCAGCGTAGCTCATTTGTCTGCCCAGTTTAAAAACGAAACCGGCCTTACTCCATCCCACTTTAAAAAGATCAGGCAGGATAAATCTCAGGTTAAGGACAGCAAGTAATAGGAATCCTCAAAATTTTATAACATCTACCGTCTATAGTATAATAACAATGCTTCCATACGATGGTAGCTTTGTAAAAAAGAAACAATGTCAACAACTACCTTAACTCACAATAAAAAAACTAAGTCCGCTAATAGCAGTGGTTCTATTATTAAGGAATCTTACCCTGTGCTGGAAATGACCTGTGCCGCCTGCGCTGTCAGCGTGGAATCCATGCTTAGCTCAGTGGAAGGAGTGCGAAATGCAGGTGTAAACTTTGCCAATCAAACTGCCTGGGTTGAATACGATCATACTATGGTTTCACCGGAAACCTTGCGCAATACCGTTCGCTCAATAGGCTATGACCTGGTTATAGAAAAAGAAAACCAGGACGAGGTACGGGAAGAAGCACAAAAAAAGCATTACCGGACGATAAAACAACGGACAATATGGGCCTCCATTCTCTCTCTGCCCATTGTTATTATCGGCATGTTCTTTATGAACATACCCTATGGTAACTGGATCATGATGATACTGGCCACGCCCGTAGTGTTTATTTTGGGACGCAGCTTTTTCATTAATGCCTGGAAACAGGCCAGGCACCGGAAGGCCAATATGGATACGCTTGTTGCGCTCAGTACTGGCATAGCCTGGCTGTTCAGTGCATTCAATACCTTTTATCCGCAGTTCTGGCACCAGCGCGGCCTGCATGCTCATGTATATTTTGAAGCGGCGGCTGTAGTCATTGCCTTTATTTCGCTGGGAAAACTGCTGGAGGAAAAGGCAAAATCCAATACATCCTCTGCCATCAAAAAACTGATTGGCTTGCAACCCAAAACTGTGTTGTTGGTAGATGCTACAGGCAATACTACGGAGACACCCATTGCACAGGTTAAAATGGGAAATGTTATACTCGTAAAACCCGGAGATAAAATACCGGTAGATGGGACCCTTGTATATGGCGATTCTTATGTAGATGAAAGCATGATCACCGGAGAGCCCGTACCAGTGGGTAAAAAAGAAAATGACCTTGTATATGCCGGTACTATTAATCAGAAGGGGAGTTTTCGTTTTAGGGCCGACAAGATAGGAGCAGATACCCTGCTTGCCCAGATTATCAAAATGGTGCAGGAAGCACAAGGCAGCAAGGCTCCCGTACAAAAGTTGGTAGACAAAATTGCTGGCATCTTTGTTCCGGTGGTGATCGGCATCGCGATACTCACTTTTACCGCCTGGATGGTGTTGGGAGGTGACAACGCCTTTACTCATGCATTGATCACCTCTGTAACAGTACTGGTTATAGCCTGTCCCTGTGCATTGGGGCTGGCTACGCCCACCGCTATTATGGTCGGCGTGGGCAAGGGCGCAGAAAATAATATCCTTATCAAAGATGCAGAAAGCCTGGAATTGGCCCACAAGGTGAACGCCATTATTTTAGACAAAACGGGCACGATTACTGAAGGGCGTCCGGTAGTAACAGACTTACTGTGGAATACACACGATGAAGGCCGCGCGTTACTCCAATCTATTTTATTTGCTCTCGAATATCACTCGGAACATCCGTTGGCAGAATCTGTCGTCAATTACCTCCATAATAGCACGCCCAATTCTCCCAGGCTTCAATCTTTTGAAAGCATAACCGGCAAAGGGGTTACAGGCGTAGTAGAAGGAAAAACTTACCTCGTAGGGAACCGTAAACTTTTGACAGATTACAATATACCCATTGACCAGCCTGTAGAAACTAAAGCAGCCGCCCTGCAGGAAGAAGCCAAAACGGTTATCTACTTTGCAGGCAACGGGAAAGTATTGGCGACTATTGCGATTGCCGACAAAATAAAGGAATCATCAAAAGCTGCTATTGAGACCCTGCAACGAAGAGGAATTGAAGTCTACATGCTTACCGGTGACAATGCACACACTGCTGCTGCGGTGGCAAGAAAAGTCGGCATCAAATCCTATCATGCCGAAGTAATGCCTTCTTTCAAAGCGGACTTTACCAGGCAACTGCAAAGTCAGGGAAAGGTGGTGGCTATGGTGGGTGATGGCATCAATGATTCCCAGGCATTGGCCCAGGCAGATGTGAGCATTGCTATGGGTAAAGGTTCAGATATTGCTATGGATGTTGCCAAAATGACCCTGATCACCTCTGATCTGAACAGTATTCCCAAAGCATTAAAACTGTCGCACAAGACCGTACGTACCATTAAGCAAAACCTTTTTTGGGCTTTCATTTATAATATTATAGGCATTCCCATAGCGGCAGGTGTCCTCTTCCCATTCAATGGATTTTTATTAGATCCTATGATAGCAGGCGCTGCTATGGCACTCAGTTCAGTAAGTGTGGTCAGTAACAGCCTCCGTCTGAAAGCTACCAGCATTTGATTTACCCTATAGAAAACTTAGAAGCGTCCCATGAACAAACTTTATATCTGGAGAACAGCAAGGATTGTGCGGGAAACACCGGATACAATAACCATAGAATTTAATACCGGTACAGAAAAATTTGATTATACAGCAGGACAATTTATCAATCTTACCATTCTTGTGAATGGTACTCCGGTTACCAGGTCTTACTCTTTAAGTTCAGCACCGGGTATTGACGAGCGACCGGCTGTTACCATAAAGAAAGTCCCCGGCGGATTGATGAGTTGTTATATCGTAGACAATGCTGAAAACGTCCCACATTGGCAGGTAGATGGCCCTTATGGGACCTTTACTCATCCTTTGAAAAGTCAACACATAGTGTTGCTGGCAGCGGGAAGTGGATTCACGCCATGCTTTTCTATTGCAAAATCGGTTCTTTATCACCTGCCAACAACCCACCTTACCATCATATATGCCAACAGGTCAACAGAGCATATAATTTTTAATGAAACGATTGAAAAGTGGGTAGATACTTTTAAAGACAGAATAACCATTATACATGCCTTATCCCAGCAGGCCCAGGATATGAAACTGCCTGCCGGTGAACTTATTTTGAGCCGGTTAAATAAAATTATTGTCAAAAAGCTGATCAAAAAGCATGTACCTGCTCAGATTCCGGAAGCCCATTATTTTATTTGCGGCCCATCCTCGCTTATCAAAATACAGGAGGAATCTTTGGCAGCCCTTGCTATACCTCCGGAAAATATTAACGTCGAACGATTCAGGCCAGATGAAAACCCCAATCCCATAGAATTGCCGCAACAAACGCACGAAGTGATGTTGCATTTCTATGAGCAATCAAACCTTTTGGAAGTACAGCCTGGTGCGAGCATTTTAGCAACAGCGTTGCAGGACCGAATCCCTTTGCCTTATTCTTGCAACAGTGGCACTTGCGGAAAATGTACAGCCCGGCTTACAGCAGGAGCAGTCACAATGGCTTCCAACTATGTTTTAAGAAAAGAGGAGCTTGATGCCGGAATGATCCTGCTTTGCCAAAGTTACCCGCTTAATGATGAGGTGACTATAGAGATCGGCGCATAGAAAATTATATAAAACTCTCCTGTTATTGTGTAACACCAAAGCAGGAAGCGATCGTAATTTTACAACTGTAAAGAATACATCGTTAAAATTATAAATAGTGAATTATGGAAACAATACAATTTAAAACAAACATCAAATGTTCAGGCTGTATAGCCACCGTGACCCCTTTTTTAAATGCAGTGGCTGGTGAAGATAACTGGGAAGTAGATATACAGAATCCGGATAAAGTCCTGACAGTATCCACAGAAAAAGCCAACAATACAGATATTAAAAAGGCAGTAGAAAAGGCAGGCTATCAGGCGATAGAATTGGTGAAATAAAAAAGCGGGCGGTTATCGCCCGTTTTTAGTTACACACTTTTGTTACCTTTACATTTATGATCCACTCTATTCAGAAGGTCTTTATCACTATCTTAAAAGCCATCTTTTTGAGGAAGAAAGACTGTTGCAAATAACGATTATGTAGAAATCCATTCTTCCAATTGTAGAACATACTTCCCTATCAGCCGCTACGCCCCGGCCCAGCGCTCTCACCTCAGCCCTATCTTTTGATAGGTATTTGTCCAATTTACCTCCCCCAAGGGCCATTCTTAATATACGTGGTATAATTTTTATGATTCTTCTCACAGAAGCCGGTATGTGTGAAGAAAATCAGTTGTATCATATTATTGCTGTTTTACCTGATCTATGTAACGGGCGTTACCGTTTACCATCATTATTGCATGGGAGAATGGGTCAGTTTTTCCTTATACCACAAGGCTGATAAGAAATGTGACAAATGTGGGATGGAAAAGCATACAGAAGAAAGTAAGAATTGCTGCAAAGATATTTCCATTGTTGCTAAATCAGATAATAACCATCCTTATTCTCAGCTTTCCTACGACCTTAATTCTCCGGTATTTATATTGTTGCCTTTAACCGGCCAGGTTAATTTAACGCCGTCCACATGCAGCATTGAACAAGTATTATACAGGGATCATAGCCCACCGTTGCATCTAACCCCGCTCTTCATTCAATTTCAGAATTTCCGCATTTGATTGTCTGGTTACGGCTATTGCTATTGCCGTAATCCTTCCTTCTTGAAACGTACAGTCTACAAGCAGATCTACTTGTATTTCATAGCTCTCCAAATAAAACCAGACAATCATGAAAAAGCTATTGGGCGCTGCTCTTATCACCAGCATCCTGTTTTCTATTTTCTCCTGTTCCAAAGATGATGACGATATAAACCTGGATGATCATGACAGTAATCGCATGATGGATACCATGCATGTAATGATGGCCAAAATGGACACCATGCACATGACCAATGATCCCGACATTGATTTTGCCATGATGATGAAAATGCATCACATGGGGGCGATATCTATGGCAACCCTCGAACTGCAGGAGGGTAAAAATGATTCCATGAAAACAACTGCTCAGCATATCATTGATATGCAGCAACAGGAAATCCAGGAGTTGAACACCATATTAACCTCCCTTAATCCTGACAAGCCAGATCCTGAGTTTACGATGGAACAAAAATCAAATATGGAAAAAATGGGGAAGACAGCAGACGTTCAACTGATAACCGGTGATATTGACAATGATTTTGCTACCCTCATGATCATTCACCATCAGGCAGCTCTTGACAACGCTTCCGCCTATCTTCATCATGGAAGTCATGACGGTTTGAAAATGATGGCCAATAGCATGATCACTATGCAAAGCCAGGAAATCAAGGATCTGTCCTCCTGGCTCATGGCAAACAGGCGATAATATTAAAAGGTAGATTATGTTTAAAGTTATTATCATACTGATGGTGTTGTGCGGCATATACGAAAGTGCAGTTTCGCAGCATGAGCACCATAAGACGCCCACAAAGCAGGATTCTGCGGTCAAAGCAAATAAGAAATCATCGAAACCAAAAGACGCAAAGGCATCTAAAAAAGACACCATGAATATGCAGCAAATGCACCATGATCAAGGTATGAATATGGATACCGGCATGCATTCGATGGATGTTCCCATGTCTCACGCTTTTTCTCTCAACCTGCCAATGACAAGAAATGGTTCGGGAACCGGTTGGCTACCGGATGCTTCTCCCATGTACGGGTATATGATCCACTCCAAAAAATGGATGTACATGGTACATGGAAGTATTTTTGTAAGGTACAACAACCAGGATCTTACCAGTGAAGGCACCAGGGGAGATGATCGCTTCGATGCGCCTACCTGGTTTATGCTGATGGGCCAAAGGAAGGTTGGCAATAACGGGCTTTTCCATTTTAGTTCCATGTTCTCACTTGACCCGGTTATTGAAGGAGGCAAAGGCTATCCTCTGTTATTCCAAAGCGGGGAAAGCTATAAAGGGAAACCCCTCGTTGACCGCCAACATCCACATGACCTGATCTCAGAATTATCCGTTAGTTACTCTCATGCCATTTCCAAAAACGCAGATGCTTTCCTATATGTCGGTTATCCGGGAGAACCTGCATTGGGACCGGTAACCTTCATGCACCGGCCTTCTTCCCTCGACAATCCTAATTCCCCAATTTCCCACCACTGGGTAGATGCCACTCACATTACATTTGGAGTTGTTACCGTTGGCCTTCGCCTGGGAAAATTTAAGATCGAAGGATCATCTTTTACCGGCAGAGAACCCAATGAGGACCGATATAATTTTGACAAAGCGCGATTTGATTCCTGGAGCGGAAGGCTTTCCTTTAATCCATCCGCTAACTGGGCATTACAGGTTTCTCATGGGTATCTTAAAAGCCCCGAGGAATTACATCCGGATGAGAATCAAAATAAAACAACAGCCTCTGCCATTTACAGCGCCAACCTTGGTGGTGAGGACTGGATAAACGCTACCATTTTATGGGGCATGAACAAAGAGAAGGAAAATCGTGGAGAAAATGCATTCCTGTTGGAAGCTGCATTAAGAAAGAGAAAAACTTCTGTATATGGGAGGTATGAGTTTACAGAGAAGTCTGCAGAAGAGCTCGTGTTGGGATCATCTTTCAAACCGCACGATATATTTTCTGTGCATGCACTTACCCTGGGAGCGAATTATGACCTGTTTGAATTCAGGAAAACCAAGATCGCAGCCGGGGGACAATGGAGTATTTATGCTGCCCCCGAATCGCTGAATACTATCTACGGCAAAAATCCTATGGCAGTTCAGGTTTATCTAAGGATATACCCGGCTTTAATGAGAATGAACCGCAGGATGTAATAAATATTTTAGTATCAAAATGTTTTAATATGGAAATGCACCATCATCATACGCAAGAACAAGAAAAGCCACAATCTAATATGCCTCATTCCGCTATGCATTCAAAGCATTACAAGCACCTTATTATAATGGTACTGCTGTCTTTTATAAGCATGTATATACTCATGTATGCAATGGTTGATAGATTGAGCAATGTTTATCCAAATATTAACCAGTTTTATATGGCGGCTTTAATGACCATGCCGATGGTAATCATTGAAATGATCATCATGCGCACCATGTACATGAACAAAAAATTAAATGCGCTGATTATCACCCTTGCTGTAATTGGATTGATTGCTTTTTATTTTTTAATCAGGCAGCAAACAGCCGTTTCTGATAAACAATTTTTAAAATCAATGATCCCGCACCATTCCGGGGCTATCCTTATGTGTGAAGAAGCTAACATACAGGATCCCGAATTAAAAAAATTATGCGAGCAAATCCGTTCCAGCCAGCAGGCTGAAATTGACCAGATGAAAGCCAAATTAAGTGAGTTGAAAAATAAGTAACCGGTTCTATTTTTTATATCGTGAGTTTATCAACAACTTTAAAAATCTATATTATGGAACATTCAAACAATCAGAAAGACAAGAAATATACCTTTCCAATGCACCCCGAAGTGCAAACCGATCAACCTGGTAATTGTCCAAAATGCGGAATGAAGTTGGTGGAGAAAGATAAAAAGACAAAACTCAAAAGAAATTACAAGTAATTTATTATTCATCTTAAAAAGTACAATCATGGCACACGAACAAAACAGGGAATTGCTCAATGCGCTGAGTGAATGCGCAGCAGAATGTAATCATTGCGCAACAGCCTGCCTTGAAGAACAGGATGTAAAAATGCTGGCCAGGTGCATCAAACTGGACCTTGATTGCGCCGGTATCTGTCAGTTGGCCGCCTCCTATGTGGCCAGGGGATCAGATCATGCGCAGCACTTACTGAAAGAATGCGCAGAAATATGCGAAGCCTGCGCCCAGGAATGTGAAAAACATGCCGCGCATGGTATGGAACATTGCCGGACCTGCGCAGAGGCTTGCCGCAGGTGTGCAGAAGCATGTTTGCAAACGGCATAAATATCGGATGGGGGAATAGTATAATAACGAAATCGGCCTAATATATGAAAGAAGATAATTTCTGGGCGCATTTTCACCTCACAGTGAACGAGGTGCCGATTATCGGTTTCTTCCTGGCGGCAGTGTTCTTCGGTTTGTCGCTTACTAATAGAAAAAGGGATGGCTGGGCACATGCAGGAATGCTTACATTGGGCATCTCTGTGGTGGGAGGCTTATTAACTTTTTTCAGTGGAGATCCCGCCGTTGATGTCATCAGTGGACAAGCACGTACATCCAATAGGGCACTCACGCAGCATCATATAAGATCTATTTATGCGATCAGCTTTGCGGTCGTCACAGCAGTATTGGCGGTCATAACGACCCTGAAAGCAAGGAAGGCTGGCGGACAGTATCCTGTTCGCTGGCTCAGGGTTGTTTTTGTTTCCACGGTTATTACTCTTGGTGCACTTGGCTGGACTGGACTTGCAGGCGGAAGGATCAATCATCCGGAACTACAAAATCCGGCGGACAAGAAAGGAGGACCGGCCCACGAGCATTGATTTTTAACTAAATAGAAGGGTAAAAAGCATTAAAATATAAATCAAAGCGAAAATTTTATAACACAACTTCTAAAAATTACCTCTACTTTTGTTTTGAATGAAAAAGTTCATTGTCTGCATATTAGCTATTCTCTACATAAGCTCTTCAACCGGAGCAACTGTTCACATGCATTATTGCATGGGTAAGTTGGTTGAACAGGGCCTTTGGCATGGGAAAGCAAAAAAGTGCGGCAAATGTGGCGCAAAAGAGAATAGCTCCTGCAAGAAAAAGTGCTGCAAAGATGAACACAAGCTCGTAAAGCTGGATAAAGACCAGAAAACAACCGAATCAGCTTTCCAGCTCCTGGCATTTACGTCCCTTGTAGCGCCAGTTAGTTTTACTGAACTTCCGCAAGTGCAAATTACTTCTATTGCCCAGGAATTCCCTCTCAACAATGCCCCTCCGCGAAGTTGTAAGGTCCAACCATATATTTTCAATTGTACTTTCCGCATCTGATCCCCTGCTAAGGGCGTATTTGTTTCTTCTTCTATTTCATTGCCTATAACGCCCGCCATCATTTCCGCCGAGACGCAGCCTCATTTTTTAATCTAAATGTTCATTTATGTTTATGGCCAGACGCCCTGCATTGGCAGTGGCCTGTTCAGCAATTCTGTTTGCTGCTTCCATGCTTTCCTGCAGAAAACAAAAAATACCCGGTATGTCAATGGAAGATAAACAAATTGATTACCCGGCGGCCTATGTCGTCAATGGGGAAGGCAGTACAATTTCTGTTATTGACCTCGATAAAAATGCCGTTACTGAAACCCTGGAATTAATGGGAACAGACAATGAAATGGTCATGTGGCCTCATCACCTGTCTTTATACAGCATTTTTGATATGCACCGCCTCGCAATTGGAGTGCCGGGAATGGATCTGAGCGCAGGCCATTCCGGTGGCATGAATGATATGAAAGGCAAAGTCCTGATAATGGACGCTGTTAAAGGCAAAATATTGAAAACGGTGGACTTGCCGGTATCCAACCACAACGCCATGTACGCTCCCAATGGCCGGGAAATTTGGGTATCTCAAATGGAAATGGCTGGGAAAGTGCTGGTATACGATGCGCAAACCTACGCATTAAAAAATACGATCCAGGTAGGTATGGAACCAGCAGAAGTGACCTTCTCCGCCGATGGATCGAAAGCCTATGTCGCCAATGGCGGAGACAATACCGTTTCTGTTATTGATCCGCTAAACAAATCCATAATAGCCACGATCCCGGTAGGCGCCGAACCGGTGGGGGCCTGGGTAGGTCATGATGGTAAAATGTATGTGGACAATGAGGAAGGTAAAACGATCAGCGTCGTGGATGTGTCCTCTAATACCGTTGTTCAAACCATTGATGTAGGATTTATGCCCGGCAGTGCTGCGCATAATGCTGCTAAAAAAGAGCTATGGGTAACAGATCCGGATAATGGTAAAGTCCATTACTGGTCCTGGGACCAGGCTGGCAATCAGTGGAACCCTGCTGGCAGTTTCAATACAGCCGCCGGGGCACATGCCATTGCGTTTACCGCTGATGGCAATAAGGCATATGTTACCAATCAAATGGCCGCTTCTGTTTCTGTGATCAATGTCAGTGACCACTCAAAGATCAAAGATATTCCCGTAGGCAAAAAGCCCAATGGAATTGTAATCAAACAATAATTCTTTTAACTCTTAAAAATTGAAACAATGAAAAAGTTAGCATTTCTCTTAATAGCTGTAGTTAGTGCATTTACCTATCAAACAGCTTTGGCGCAGGATTCCAAAACAGAAACCTTTAAGGTGTATGGCAACTGTGGGATGTGTAAAAAAAGAATTGAAAAGGCTACCGCCGGTGAGGGTATAGCCAAAGCAGACTGGAACGTTGAGACAAAAATAATGACCATTACCTACGATCCTTCCAAAACTACCAATGCGGCCATTCAGAAAAAAATTGCTGCTGTTGGACATGACACTGAAAAAGAAAAAGCTGTTGATTCCGTATATAACAAATTACCCGGATGCTGTTTGTATGACAGGAGCAAGGCTGATAAACAAGCTGATCATTCTGGCCATCAGCATTAATTAACAACTTAAAGGTTTATTATGAAAAAGATATTTTTTGTTTCAATGGCTATAGCATCCCTCGTGTTTGTTGCTTGTAATAATAGTGACAACAATAAACAGGCTGAAAACCATGATATGGATTCAATGAAAAAAGATTCAGCCGGTCAAACCACCTCGGTAGAAGACAAAAATATTAAGACAGTAGCCGTGGCTTATACCAATGTTGATCCTAAAGTAGCTGCATCCATACAGGAAATAATTGACCATTACCTGCATGTCAAAAACGCTTTGGCAAATGACAATGCTGAAGAAGCTGCCAAAGGAAGTGAAGCAATGTCTTCATCCTTGGGCAAAATAGATAAGTCGTTATTCACAGCCGAACAAAAAAAGATATATGAGGAAAACGAAGCGGATCTGAAAGAGCACGCTGAACACATCAGTAAAAGCAAGATAGACCATCAGCGAGAACACTTTTCGATGATGAGTGAAGATGTATATGCTTTGGCAAAAGCATTTGGTGGCGGCAAAACCCTGTACCATGATCACTGTCCGATGTATGACAATCAAAAGGGCGCTATGTGGCTAAGTGAAACTATGGAAATCAAAAACCCCTATATGGGCAGCAAAATGCCAAAATGCGGCAAGGTGGAAGAAAAAATTCAATAAATGACCAGATTCCCACATACTTCACCATGCTTGTATTTAAAAAAACAGGGGTGGGCTTATTGATTGTTCTTGTTCTGTTACAGTTTATTCCAGGAAGCATAAACAAGAGTGATAAAATAACGCGCACTGATATAGTAAGCAATTACCGTGTGCCAGATCAGGTGCAATCAGTATTGAAGAGAGCCTGCTATGATTGTCATAGTAACAACACATTTTATCCATGGTATGCTCATGTGCAACCATTTCGGTTGTTATTGGACCAGCACGTAAGGGATGGTAAAGAGGAATTAAACTTTAGCGAGTATGGAAGTTATTCAAAAAAGAGGCAGTCTAATAAACTCAGGTCAATCGGTGAATCATTGGAAAAAGGAACTATGCCGCTCAAATCGTACCGGATCATGCACGCAGATGCACGGCTGACCGAAGCAGAGAAAGCAGCCGTGCTCAAATGGGTAGAAGATACACGCAGTCTGATCAAAGAAGGAAAAGAATAAAACCATCTTACAAAATCAGTTATGGTTCATAAAATAATAGAATGGTCACTTAAAAACCGGTTCATTGTGTTGGCGCTATCCGCCGGGCTTTTCGTATGGGGCTTTTTTTCCGTAAAGAAAAACCCAATAGACGCCATTCCGGATCTTTCCGAAAACCAGGTGATCGTATTTACGGAATGGATGGGCAGAGGTCCCCAGTTGATAGAGGACCAGGTTACTTATCCGTTGGTAACTAACCTGCAGGGATTACCGCGCATCAAATATGTACGTGGTACCTCCATGTTCGGCATGAGCTTTATCTATATCATTTTTAATGATGATGTAGATATTTACTGGGCCAGGGAAAGGGTACTGGAAAGATTAAGTACTGTAACCAGGTCATTACCGGCCGGTGTAACGCCGCAACTGGGGCCTGATGGTACAGGCGTAGGCCACGTACTTTGGTATACCCTCGATGCCTCTAACATGGACCTGGGAGAACAAAGAGCTTTGCAGGACTGGTATATCAAATTTGCTTTGCAGAATGTGGAAGGTGTCAGCGAGATTGCTTCCTTTGGCGGCTTTCAAAAGCAATACCAGGTCACCCTTGATCCCAACAAGTTACTGTATTATAAACTTTCGGTTCCTGAAGTCATTAATGCGATCCGGGCCAATAATAATGAATCCGGTGGAAGAAAATTTGAGTTAAGCGATATAGGATACATCATTAAAACATCTGGTTACCTGAAATCACTACAGGAGATTGAGAATATACCGGTCAAAAACCAAAACAGTATTCCTATCCGGGTAGCTGATGTGGCTTCCGTACAAATGACCGGAGAAACAAGGCTCGGCATCTTCGATCAGGATGGACAGGGCGAGCGTGTTGGCGGCATCGTAGTTATGCGCTATGGTCAAAATGCCGCTGCCGTTATTGACAAGGTGAAAGCTAAAATGCAGGAAGTTGCCAAAGGTTTCCCGGAGAAAGTCAAATTCGATATAGTCTAAGACCGTGGGAAATTAATTTAAGAATCTATTGATTACATAAAAAAAACTCTAATCGAGTAAATGATTGTTGTTTCTCTGGTGGTCATCCTATTTCTTTTCCATTGGCGTAGCGCTCTGAGCATTATTATACAAATTCCCATCACCCTGGCTGCCAGTTTTATCCTGTTAAATGCCTTTGGGATTTCCTCCAATATCATGTCGCTTACCGGCATTGCACTGGCCATTGGAGTGATCGTGGACAATGGTATCATCATGAGCGAAAATGCCTATAAGCATTTGTCGGTACGGTATGAAGCCTGGTTAAAACAAAACAATCAATCGGCTTAATTATGAACTGGTTTAAAAAGAAAAATAAAAAAACAGCAAACTGGATCTCGGAAGAAGAACGGTTAAAAGTAATTGAACAATCCAGTAAGCAGGTATCACGGGGCGTTTTCTTTGCCACGGTGATCATCATCACCTCCTTTCTACCTGTATTTATGCTCACAGGGCAGGAAGGCAAATTGTTCCACCCGTTGGCCTATACCAAGACATTCATTATGATCGTGGATGCTTTGTTGGTGATCACACTCGCGCCTGTGCTGATCTCCTTTTTCATGAAAGGTAAATTCAGGCCAGATCATGCCAACCCGGTTAACAGGTTCCTGGAAAGAATATATGAACCCATCATAAGAACCGTTTTGAAGTGGCGTAAAACAACGTTGGCCATCAATGTGATTGCCCTGGTGATCACTATACCCCTGCTGAAAAGCCTGGGTACAGAATTTATGCCGCCCCTCGATGAGCAGAGCATATTGTTTATGCCAGTCACCTTGCCCGATGTATCCAACGCTGAGGCCAAACGCATTTTACAGGTGCAGGATAAAATTATCAAATCGGTTCCCGAGGTAGATAAAGTACTGGGAAAAGCGGGCCGGGCCAGCACTGCCACAGACAATTCCCCCATCAGCATGATTGAGACGATCATCATGCTGAAACCAAAGTCCGCCTGGCGGCCAGGTCTCACCAAGAAAGATATTGTTAACGAACTGGACGCCAAATTACAGATACCCGGCGTGGTCAATGGATGGACACAACCCATCATCAACCGCATTAACATGCTGGCGACCGGTATCCGTACTGATGTAGGTGTAAAAGTATATGGACAGAATCTTGACAGCATAGCCTCTGTATCAGAAAGGGTCAAAAAGGTTCTGGAAGGAACAAAGGGTATTGCTGACCTGTATGTTGAACCAGTGACCGGTGGGAAATATCTTTCCATTAATGTTCGCCGGGCTGATCTAAGCCGATACGGTTTGAACGTTGACGATGTTAACCAAACCGTTGAAACTTCCCTTGGCGGATCATCTATAGGAAATACCATTGAAGGTCGCCAGCGTTTTTCTATAGCGGTTCGCCTGGCACAGGAATACCGCAACAGCGTGGAACGCATTAAACGCATTCCACTGATAAGCCCGGCATTTGGAGAAATTCCTCTGTCAGCCGTGGCAGACATAGCTTTTGAAGATGGCCCGCCAATGATCAATTCAGAAAATGCTATGTTAAGAGGCGCAGTCTTATTTAACGTCCGTGACCGTGACCTGGGCAGTACGGTAACAGAAGCAATCCAGAAAATGAGCCAGGCCCAAGGCGTATTGCCGCAGGGATACTACCTGGAATGGAGCGGGCAATATGAAAACCTGATACGTGGCCAGCAAACACTACTGTGGATAGCACCCATTGTATTGGTGATCATTTTCTTTTCACTCTATTTCGCTTTTCATTCAATACGCGAAGCCTTTTTAAGCCTGATCACTGTGCCATTCGCCTTAATTGGCGGTGCTTATATGATCTGGATATGGGGTGCCAATCTTTCCGTTGCGGTAGCCGTGGGTTTTATCGCTTTATTCGGAATAGCTGTGGAAACAGGTATTGTGATGGTTATTTACCTCAACGATGCCATGAAACAATTGGTTATAGAAAAAGGTAATTCCAGTGAGACTATCACCAGGGAAGATCTTCGCCAGTATGTGATCCAGGGCGCCGCTAAACGGCTACGTCCCAAACTGATGACGGTATGTGTATCCTTATTCGGGCTGGTGCCTGTTCTTTGGGCCAGTGGTATTGGTACAGATGTTATGAAACCCATTGTATTACCCATGATAGGCGGTGTACTTACCTCTTCCACCCATATATTACTGGTTACCCCGCTGATATTTTTAATGACAAAGGAATATGAATTACGGAAGTATGGAAAACTTGAGATCCATGAGACAGAGCATTAAATATATTCTCTTAGTGATCCTGCTGGCTCCCTTGCACTTATTGGCGCAGCAGTCAGGTATTTTACCGCTGGATACTATTCTGCAAAGAATAGACAGAAATAATGTATTGCTACAGTCTTATGGCCTGAAAGCAGAAAGTTATAAATACAGTGCTGAAGCCGCAACCGGCTGGATGGCTCCCATGGTGGGCGTAG
This sequence comes from uncultured Paraflavitalea sp., assembly GCA_966211765.1. GTDB lineage: Bacteria > Bacteroidota > Bacteroidia > Chitinophagales > Chitinophagaceae > Paraflavitalea. Next base: position 53,184 of record CBIHOV010000018.1, on the reverse strand, counting down.
GAACTTTCATGACGCCTTATCCCAATCAGATTATTATGGATGGCAGGGACCGGGGAAACCTGATGCTGGCCATTGAACAGGATATACCCAATACGGCCAAGTTAAACGCTAAAAAGAAATACATCGCCTCCCAGGCAAACGTGGAAAGGGCCAACCGGGATATAACCCTGAATGACTTCAAAGCTCAGGCCAAACGACTTTACTTCAACTGGCTGGTGGCAGCGCAGCGGATAAAAGTGTTGCAGGAGAATGAACGGATCATGGTCATGATGAAGAAGATTGAAGAAGTACGCTATCCGTATAACCAATCACAATTAGGCAGTGTGTTCAAAGCTGATGCCCGGATTGAGGAAAACCGCAACATGATCCGCATGCAGGAAGGAACCATTGCAAAAGCAAGGGCCTGGCTCAATAGCCTGATGAATGCACCCGGCAATCAGCAATTTGAGATTGATTCTTTATATCAACCCTCTTTCACACCATCGGCATCTTATGATACGGCTATGTTAGCCTCCGTCCGGAAAGATGTTTTTAAAATGAATGAAAGCATCCGTTCGATGCAATTGAATGTGGAGAGCATGCAAAAAGAAAAAAAGCCGGATTTCCGTATCCGCTTTGATCATATGTATCCCCTCGATGCGGCTATGCCTACTGCATTCAGCGTGATGGGCATGGTATCTATACCCATTGCTCCCTGGGCTTCCAAAATGTACAAGAATGAAGTTAAAGCCATGCAGTATAACATACAGGGGATGGAAAAGGAACGGGCGGCCATGCTCCAGGAAACGCAGGGCATGTTGTATGGAATGCAATACGAAATCCAATCCATGCAAAAACGCATCATTGCCATGGAGGAAAAGATCATTCCCGCACTTAAAAAAACATTCGATGCCACTTTTCTGGTGTACCAGGAAAATAAAATACAGTTGCCTGCTGTCATCGACGCATGGGAAGCACAGACCATGATGCAAATGAATGTGCTGGATGAAAAATTGAAACTATACGAAATGATTGTGGATTATGAGAAAGAGTTATATCGTTAAAACACTGGTAGTAATACTGCTTGCATCTGTAAGCCTGTTTTCCTGCAAAGGCAAGGCGGGCAGGCAGTCTGCTCATGCCAGCCACAAGCAGGCTCAACAATATACCTGCCCTATGCACCCCCAGGTGATCAGGGATCAGCCCGGAACCTGCCCCATCTGCGGGATGGAACTGGTATTGAAGGATTCCAATAGGGAATTAGTCGTTGACAGCAGTGTGGCCATGCTTACCAAAGCCACCAATGAACAAGTAATCGCCAGTATTCCTGCCATCAAAGCAGAAACCGGTACCCGTATCAGTTCTGTGGAAGTAAGTGGTAGGATCTCCTATGATATCCGCAATCAAACCAGCCTGGCCAGCCGCGTAAGCGGGCGCATCGAAAAATTACTGGTTAAATATAATTTTCAACCGGTCAGGAAAGGACAACTGATCATGGAGATCTATTCGCCTGACTTAGCTGCTGCCCAGCGGGAGTTGATTTTTGTAGCCAATAACAGCCCGGAAATGCTGGCAGGTGCCAAACAGCGGTTGATATTATTGGGTATGCCTGCTAAACAGGTTGAACAGGTAATAAAAACAGGCAAAATTTTGTACCGCGTTCCGGTATATAGTAATGCGAATGGATATATACTTGAACAATCAGCCATTCCCACTACGCCTGCGGCGGTAGGGGCCGCAACAATGGGGCAGCCTGCTGCGGGAGCAAGTGGCATGGAGGGGATGGGCGGCGGCAGTCCTGCTGGTAATAGCAATGCTTCGTTGCCGGTAACAACTCCCACCCCGGTAATGATCCGGGAAGGTCAATACATAAATGCCGGTCAGACGGTTTTTACGATCTATCAGGCCACTAACCTCGTGGCAGAGTTTGCATTCCTCCCTTCATTGGCCCCGCAACTAAAAAGAGGACAAAAATTATTGTTCTACCCGGCTGGCAATAAAAACGCAATTCAATCTGGCCGTTTAGGATTAATAGAACCTGTGTTTCGCAACGGACAGAGCTTCCTGGTAGGAAGAGTTTACCTGGATAAAAACAATTTCCAGGTTGGGCAATTGCTTACCGGTATTATTCCTGTCGTATACACCGGGAACTGGTGGTTACCTAAAAAAGCTATTTGGCGATTAGGTACTAAGTCTGTTGTATTCAGAAAAGATAATGGCCTGTATAGCCCAATCGAAGTACAAACCGGGATAGAATCAGAAGGTTTTATACAAGTGATTACTGATGTAGCGGGTTGGCAAATTGCTTCCAACGCGGCCTATCTCGTAGATAGCGAAAGTTTCATAAAAGTAAATAGCAAAGCCAAACAGTAGTGTATGGAAAGAAAACGATTTATAAAGACCCTTGCTATTTTTACCATGGCACCAGTGCTGGTTTTAGAGGCATGTAAAGAGGGTAATAAAAAGAATACAGAACAGCAGGCTAAGGTGGCTCAGACATATACCTGTCCCATGCATCCGCAAATCATCCAGAATAAAGCGGGGACATGCCCAATTTGTGGGATGGACCTGGTGCCCTTTGATAAGAATAATAAAGATGCTTTCCTGACCCTTAGTGAAAGCCAGGTATCACTTGCTAATGTAACTACCATGACAATTGGTGCGGGTGCATTATCCAATGTAAAACAGTTAAATGGCAGGCTTGCAACAGATCCTGAAAAAACGGTTGTCATATCTACGCGGGTTCCAGGCAGGATTGAAGCATTGTATGTGCGGGAAACAGGTGTCAAAGTAAATAAAGGCCAACCCCTGTACAAAATTTACTCTGAACAGCTCGCCACTTTACAACAGGAATTCTTATTATCCGCTGCCCAGGCCCGGCAATTCCCGGAAGATGCCCGGTTTCAGCAAATAGAAAAAGCTGCCAGACAAAAGCTGGTGTTATATGATCAATCCGAATCACAGGTCAATCAATTATTGCAGGCTCAAAAGACAAATCCCTATGTAACCTATTCCGCGCCTGTCAGTGGTACTGTGGCTGAACTCTCCATCACAGAAGGACAATATGCCGCTGAAGGCGGCGCGGTTATGAAACTCGAAGGCTATGGTGAATTATGGGTGGAGGCGGATATATATCCTTCTGAAGCAGCCGCCATCCGTATCAACCAGGCAGTTCAGGTAGTAGTAGCTGGTTCGGAAAATAAACCCCAAACCATGATCATTCAATTTATCAATCCTTCCTTGCAAAGTGGCAGTCAGCTATTACAGGTGCGTGGTACCATTGTCAATCCTAACAACCAATGGCAACCCGGACAACAGGTATATATCCTTTTACCGGTCAAAGCAAAAACAGATGCACTTACGCTGCCGGTAGATGCAGTGATCAGAGACGGAAAGGGAACCCATGCGTGGATCGAAACAGCCAAAGGCAGATTTGAGCCGCGTAGAGTAGTTACTGGTATGGAGAATTTTGAATCGGTCGAAATTACCGAAGGGCTGCAACCTGGTGATAAAGTTGTTATTAGTGGTGCTTATTTGCTATATAGCGAATATATATTAAAGAAAGGTGCTGATCCAATGGCAACACATCAACATTAACGTCACCCGAATATTTTACCTAAAAATTAAAATCATGAAACAGTTATTGAAATCCGCTATTCCAGTATTGTCTGTAATTCTTTTTGCCGCTTGCGGTGATGGGAACACCAGTGGAGATACCGATAAAAAAGATAGTGCAAACCACCCGGACCATGATCAGATGAAAATGGAAGAAGGAAAAACTTCCTCAGCATCCGTAAAGTTAAAAGACGATAAACTAAATGCAGTTTATCAGCATTACGTACACCTGACAACGGCACTGACAAACGGTGATATGGCAGAAGCCAAAGTTGCCAGCAATGCCATCGAAGCGGGAGCAAAAGAAGTAGCCGGGGCAGAAACGGTAGTTACCAATGCAGTAAAAATTACCGGAGCTTCGGATATTGAAACCCAAAGAACTGCCTATTCATCGTTAAGCAATGAGTTCATATCCCTGGTTAAAAAATCAGGACTTAATTCTGGTGAGCTGTATGTGGATTTTTGCCCTATGGCTTTGAATGATAAGGGAGCTTCGTGGATCAGTCCTAATAAAGAGATCAAGAATCCTTATTTCGGTGAAAAAATGATGACTTGCGGAGAGGTAAAAGAAACTATTAAATAAGCATCCATATACTAAACAACATTCAATATGGTTTCATCAACGTTCATATTCAGATCCTGGCTGGTGATATTTCTTCTGGCAGGGACTTCTGCATTACAGGCTCAACAAGAGGCCGTTTGTTACAATCCCAATTTGCTGAAAGATACTACCAAAAGAAGTATCAAATCGGCTGCTGTTGGAATGATCGGCCAGGATTCTGTTAAAATCAATTATCATTCACCGGGTGTAAGAGGCAGGATAATATGGGGTGGCTTGGTACCCTATGATGAGGTGTGGGTTACCGGCGCCCATGACGCGACCACTCTTGAAGTTGGGCGCCCCTTTGTGGTAGAAGGGAAAGAAATACCTGCCGGCAAGTATGCTCTTTTCACAATTCCTGGTAAAAAAGAATGGACGGTGATCATCAATACAAAATGGCAGCAACACCTTGCCACAGAATATGATCAGAAAGAAGATGTAGTAAGGATTAAGGTCAAACCGGTAAAACATGCGCTGACAGAACGATTACAGTATTATATAGAACCAGGAAAGAATAATACCGGCAGAATTGCGGTAGCCTGGGAAAAACTACGCATTGAATTGCCCATCATGATCAAAGGCTAATTCATCTTAACCATAAAAGATAAAGCTATGACTATGACGCCTCGTTTGCGCAAATTCGCGCTTACCGCACATATCACTTTTTCAGTCGGCTGGCTGGGCGCTGTTGCCGTATTCTTAACCCATGCGATAATTGGATTGACCAGCGGACAGAGCTTGCTGGTCCGCTCCGCTTATCTTGCCATGGAGTTGAGTGCCTGGGCGGTGATCGTACCTGCCTGCTTCGGATCACTGCTCACCGGCATTGTTCAGTCTTTGGGTACCCAGTGGGGGCTGTTCAAATACTATTGGATCATTGTAAAACTCTTACTTACTATTGTTATTACCATCTTTTTGCTGCTACACCTGGAGCCTATTGGCTATATAGCGCGCATTGCTGCAGATACGGTATTGTCTGCTACTAAATACAGGGGGATACGCATGCAACTGGCAGTCGCAGCGGCAGGTGCCTTATTGGTACTGCTTGTCATTACAGCCATATCAGTATTTAAACCCTGGGGGAAAATCCCGTATGGGTTTCGCAAGTTGAGTAAGAAGAGCGAGGAACATGCACCATCCAGGAAAAAGACAACCGGGTTTTATGTTTTAATAGGGTTGGTCATCCTCACTTTGCTGGTTATCATTGTTCACCTATTTGGCGGTGGCCTGGGAGGTCATTGAGTATATCAAAGTTCTCACGCTACTGGTTGCCAATTATCCACAATAAAAGAGCCGATTATGAACGATGAACATCACCATGATCATTCCTCCCCTAAAGCCGGGCAAACCCATGAACATCATGCCCATGCTGAAATGCAGCAAACCGGTAAGCAGCAGCTTAAGCAAGCAGACCACCAGGCGCACGATGAACATGCAGGCCATCATACGGAAGGTTTTCTGAAACGGTTCTGGATCTGCCTGGCTGTTACCATTCCTGTTTTACTGTTATCTCACATGATCCAGCAGTGGCTGGACTTTACATTCACTTTTACAGGAGATAAATATGTATTGTTGGGTTTAAGCAGTTTTATCTTCTTTTATGGAGGCTGGCCCTTCCTGGTTGGATTGGTCCGGGAACTAAAATGGGGCAATCCAGGCATGATGACACTGGTGGCTGTTGCGATAACAACCGCTTATGTGTACAGCGTAGCTGTCGTTTTGGGTTTACCCGGTATGGATTTCTTTTGGGAACTGGCTACCCTGATCGATATTATGCTATTAGGCCATTGGCTGGAAATGAGGTCCCAAATGGCGGCCTCCCAGGCTTTGGAATCACTGGTTGCATTGTTACCCGCAATAGTTCATGTGGAACGGGACGGGATAGTAACAGATATTCCATTAAAGGAACTGGAGAATAAGAATATTGTTGTTGTAAAACCGGGCGAAAAAATCCCTGCCGATGGCCATATATTAGATGGCGCCTCTTATGTAAATGAAAGTATGTTGACAGGAGAAAGCGTGCCGGTAAAAAAGGAAAAACACGATAAAGTAATCGGGGGAGCCGTCAACGGGGATGGTGTTTTAAAGGTAGAAGTAACTGGTGCAGGCAGCGATAGTTATCTCAACAAGGTGATCAACATGGTCCAGTCGGCACAAGGTACCAAATCCAAAACCCAAAACCTGGCTAACAAGGTCGCCAAATGGTTGACCATTGTATCCATCAGCATAGGGATCATAACTTTTATTGTCTGGCTCTCTACCGGCAGAGAGTTATCCTTTGCCCTGGAAAGAATGGTGACCGTAATGGTGACGTCCTGCCCCCATGCACTGGGGGTGGCCATCCCTTTGGTAGTAGCAATTTCCACTACTTTGTCTGCGGTCCATGGCCTATTGATCCGTAACCGTACTGCTTTTGAAAATGCCCGTAAGTTAACCACCATTATTTTTGACAAAACAGGTACATTGACCAAAGGCACTCATGAAGTACAACAGATCATATCCCTCAATGACCAGTTCACACCAGATCAGTTATTGCAATACGCAGCAGCCATACAGCAAAACTCCGAACACCACATTGCACATGGAATTATGCGCCGGTTGAAACAGCAAAGCCTGGAATTATGGAAATCCACCGACTTCCAATACATGCAGGGCATGGGAGTAACCGGCATCGTAAACGGCAAAAAGGTGGTAGCTGCGGGACCCAACTATTTAAAACAGCATAACATCAGTACACCACCCATTCCGAAAGGAATAGATCAAAGTATAGATACGGTTACTTTCGTGTTGATAGATGATACACCTGCCGGGATCATTACTTTGGCAGACAGCATCCGGGAAACAGCCGTAGAAGCCATAGCAGCTCTTAAACAGATGAACATAAAGTCTTTCCTGTTAACGGGAGATAATGAGAAAGTGGCCGCTGCGGTAGCACAAAAGCTGCAAATGGATGGCTATCTCGCCAATGTGTTGCCACATGAAAAACAAAGCAAGGTGAAAGAGTTCCAGGATAAAGGAGAGATCGTAGCCATGACAGGCGACGGTGTTAATGATGCGCCGGCATTGGCCCAGGCAGATGTAGGAATTGCCGTAGGCTCCGGCACAGATGTAGCAGCAGAAACAGCCGATATTATATTGGTGAACAGTGATCCTAAAGACGTTGTGCAGATGATAGCTTTTGGTCGGGCAACTTATCGAAAAATGATCCAAAACCTGTTTTGGGCGGTTGGCTACAATGTGATAGCAATTCCGCTGGCGGCGGGCATATTGTATCCTACTTTTATTCTCAGTCCTGCCATGGGTGCTGTACTAATGAGTTTGAGCACCATCATAGTGGCTATCAATGCGAAGTTGCTACGGGTCAAAACATAAGATTAAGCACATTTCTATCTGGAGTTGTGGTCAGCAGGATAAATGATACAGATTGGCATTAACGGTAGGGGATTGTCTTGAGCCCGGAACAGGAACATCCTGGCTCCGGGCGTCAAGTATTAGAAAATACTGTGAGGCATTTATGTGTCAGCATTTTACGCAGTTCCGCATGTTTGCCTAATGATCTCGTTCAAAAGAATTCTCAAAAATAGTAAAACTGGCAACCAGCGAACCAGTAAGGATACAGGAATCTTCACAGTTTCATTTTCTGTACTCTCACGGCGTTAAGAATAGCCAATAACGCGACCCCGACATCAGCGATGACAGCTTCCCACAAGGTGGCAACACCGCCAGCCCCTAAAATGAGCACGATCACCTTTACCCCCATAGCCAATGAGATATTTTGCCAGACAATACGCCTTGTGATCTTTCCCGCCTTAATAGCCGCGACAATTTTTGAGGGCTGGTCATTCTGGATCACGATATCTGCGGTTTCAATAGTAGCGTCACTTCCCAACCCTCCCATTGCAATCCCTGCATCTGCCAGCGCGACAACAGGCGCATCATTTACCCCATCACCCACAAAAGCGATATGTTTCCCTTCATTTTTCAGGGCTTGCACCTGCGCTACCTTATCTTCCGGTAAAAGATCTCCATAACTTTTGTCAATACCCAAGCTGTCAGCAACTTTAGAAACCACGACTTGTTTATCTCCCGATAACATTACTGTCTGAATACCCAGTTCATGCAGTTGTTCAATTGTTTGTTTAGAATCTTCTTTAATTTCATCTGCAATGGTAATATAGCCAGCATACTGATCATTCACAGCTACGACCACAACCGTATCCACTAAATTGTTGAGTTCAACCGGATAGTCAACATTGAACTTCTTTAGCAGTTTTGCATTTCCGGCGAGCACTTTATGCCCATCAACCATTCCCTTCAGGCCATGACCCGCGATTTCTTCTACGTTATCGGCCTTTGTAGTACCGGCACCACCTCCAGCATACTCCACTATGGCCTTCGCAATGGGATGTGTTGAATTACTTTCAATGGCTGCCGTGATCTTTATGAGATCAGCTTTCCCGATATTATGTGCCACTACTTCCTGGACTTTAAAAACGCCTTTTGTCAGCGTTCCGGTTTTATCCATTACAACAGTATTCACTTTTGTGACCACATCCAAAAAGTTGGAACCTTTGAAAAGTATCCCATTTCTTGAGGCCAGCCCTATGCCACCAAAATATCCCAGTGGGATCGATACGACCAAAGCACAAGGGCAACTGATGACCAGGAAAACCAGCGCACGATAAAACCACACATTAAATTCGTAATTGTCCACCCAAAAATACGGGAGCAGGCATACCGCTACCGCCAAAGCAAAGACAATGGGGGTATATACTTTTGCAAAACGGCTAATAAACAATTGCGTTTGAGATTTACGGGCTGTAGCATCCTGCACCATCTCCAGGATCTTGCTCAGCTTGCTATCTTTAAAAAGGGCCTTTACCTTGATTTCCGAAACCATGTCGAGGTTGATCATGCCAGCAAATACCTGTTCCCCCTTACGCCTGGTATCTGGTTTACTCTCCCCGGTCAGCGCGGCAGTATTGAAGGTGGCTTTTTCGGACTGCAATTCACCATCCAGCGCTACTTTTTCGCCAGCCTTCACTTGTATTATTTCATCGACCTGGATCTTGTTGGGGTGAATGACCGACGTAACCCCATTTCTTAAAACTGTTACCTCGTCGGGGCGTATATCCAACAGCGCTTTGATACTCCGCTTTGCTTTGTTGACTGCTGCATCCTGGAACCATTCGCCAATGGAATAAAAAACCATCACGGCAACGCCTTCACTGTAAGAACCTATGCTAAAGGCACCGATCGTAGCAACACTCATCAGGAAAAACTCGTTAAAAAAGTCAAACCGTTTCGCTTTTCTGAAAGCAAGGTTCAATACATTGTATCCCGCCAGCAAATAAGCTGTGGCATAAATGACCAGATCAAAAGGGAAAGCTGGTTTATAGGCGAACCCAAATTCCAGCACCAGCATCACCAACAAAATAGCCAGCGACGTAAGTAAAGGCCAATGTGAAAGCCAGGTGTCAGCATTGTCATCCTGATGAACATGGTCCGCCTGCTCCTGATGTTCAGGTTCCAGTGCAGCTTTGTTGTCAACCGGCTGTTTTGGTAATTGTTGTTCGTCTGAACTACAGCATTCCTGTGCCATATATTTTGTTTTAGGAAATAAAGAATGATACTATTCCGGTTGCGATCAAAATAAATCCTGTAATAATTCCAGCATTATGTTCCCATTGATGCCAGTTTAATCTTAGTAATCCTTTATAGGCAATCCGTATCCAGATCAGCATACCTGCAATTGAAATAATTGAATACATCGCTGCAACACCAGCCAGTACCATCCATCCTTTTGAACCAGCCAATAGAAAGTAAGCCTCGATTTCCAGGCATGGGGAAAGGAACATGGCTATTATCAAAGCCAGAATAATGGAAGACTTTGTTTTCTTTCTGATTTGCTGGGTTTCTAAATGGAAGTGATGGTGAGTGTAATGCTGCCTGATAAAGTATATACCCATCACTATAAGAATTGATGGCGCTATGATCCGGGTATAAGGCTCGATATGTATTGCCAGCTCTTTCCCGATCAATCCCAATAACACCCCAATAACAACAGTACTGATAACGTGCGCCATGCCAGCCAGCAGTGTCACTCTGCTCGTCTCGGCAAAAGTCCAACCTTCCTTTCTGCCAATAGCGAGAATCGGTAACCAGTGATTGGGAATTAAAGCATGTAATAAGCTAATCAGGATACTTCCTGCAATTATGTTATACATGGGCTATTAGATAAAGTGAATCAACGTGGCGCAGCAGTTTGCTACGCCACGTCAAATGGGTTATAGTCTGAGCTTGATCCCGCCATTCACTACAAATCCATCGAGTGGCGCATAGATATCCCGGAAAACGGGATTGGTGACCGTACCTGTGTAGATCGTGTCAAATCTTGTTTGCCTGGTATCTGTAAAGTTCTCGAAATTGGCGAACAGGGAAAAGCGCTCCCATATTTTTTCAGCCATAAACCCGCAGGTCCAGTAAGACTTCCCGGTTTGGCCATCGTTCAGCGTCTGTTTGCTGTAATAATAGGCTTCCAGTCCGATCTTCCAACTATCTTCCAATTCATACATCAAGACATTGTTGAGGCGGTGTTTGGCAGTGAGGGGATTCTCTTTGGTTATGCTGTTCTCGTTTAGCTGCGCATCCGTAAAGGTGTAGCCCACGAACAATTTGAAATCACCATAGGTGAACTTTACGTTGGTTTCCCATCCCTTGGTATTAATATGGCCGTTAGCATTCACCAAACGGTACAGGTCTGTTCCCGCATTTTGTAAAAGCAGCGGATTATTGATACGGGTGTAGAAAAAAAGCTGGTTAATGCTTACGCCTACTTCGTCAAAGAGCTTTGTGCGGTAGTTCAGGTCGAAATTTACACCGTATGATTTTTCCAGCTCGTTGAGATCTGCATTGATGGGCAATACAGATTTGAACTGAATACGTTCAGTCTCTTCGGTGAAAATAGTGGGTGTCTTATATCCCAGTTCCCCGCCGATCCGTGAGCTCAACTTCGGTGTGATCTTGAAAAGTGCCGATACCCTGGGCAACAGTACAAAACCATAATCAACGATGTAATCTCCCCTCAACCCGGCTTCTGTCTGCAACCATTCTGCCGCCTGCCAGGTATTCTGTACAAAACCGCCGATGGTATTTTGGGAGTAATTGCGTTTAGGGAAGTTGTCTTTGGGGTATTCAGTAAAGGCATCAGAATAATAATTGATCCCTGTTACCCAATCCATTTTATCGCCGTTTTTATTATAAGCGATCTCCGAATAGGTGGACCATTGCTTTCCATCAAACACATAACCGGGAATTGTGATCACGCGATTAAAATTATTGACAGAGTTTTTGATAGTAAGGGAGCTGCTTTCATTGAAACGATGGTCCAGGCTGAATTGAGTAGATACCCGGTTACTCTTATTCTTTTCAAAGTAGCTGTGGATATTATCGCCTTTTCCTTTGATGTATTGAATATCGCCACCGGTACGATTTTCCCAAACGGTATTCACGCCGATGTTCATGATTGTTTTCGGTGTAAAATAGAAGTACAATTTAGGATTGAATACATAACGTTCCGTTTTCGGAATGGCTGTAAAACCAGTATTGGACGGATCGTATGGCCTGCTACTGTTGCGGGACGCGAACAATGTTAACCCCACTTTATCGAATTTCTGCCCATAAAATCCGTTTACATCGAGACCGCCTGCAGATGTACCATTTACGAGGAACCGCAAATCGCGTTCATCAGTAGGTTTCAAGGATATCAGGTTCACCAAACCGGCCATCGCTCCGCCGCCATACAGCGTGGAAGCAGAGCCCTTGATTACCTCCACCTGTTTGAGGTCAAGTGGTGGGGTTTGCAGTAATCCCAATCCGCCAGAAAAACCTGCATACATCGGAAAACCGTCTTTCAATATCTGTGTGTATCTGCCATCAAGGCCCTGAATCCTGATACTCGAATTGGCGGAAGTTGCCGAAACCTGCTGGGTCTGGATGCCGGTGCTTTCATTGAGCATCATCCGGATATCGCCCGGTTTCATATTTCCTTTTTCCTCCAATTCTTCTCCGCCGATAAGTTCGACCCGCGTTGGAATGTTCTGGATGGTCCTTGTACTGCGGGTGGACTGCACCACTACTTCTTCCATTTCTTCTTTTTCGCGTTCCAAAAGTACAATCAAGGTGTCGGCAGGGCGCGGAAAGGAAATGGTTTCAGTATGTTCCTCATATCCCACATATCTAAAGGTGATACTTTGTTGGCCTGGAGGTATGTTGTTGAGCACGGCAACTCCTTTGCTATCTGAAGTGACACCGGACGAGCCACCCTTGAATTGAACGGATGCTCCTGCCAATAGCTCCTTGCTGTCTGCATCTTTGATAACAACTATTAATGAATGTTGGGCAATAACGATATGTCCGAGGCAAATAAATGCCAATACGATTATAAGTTTTTTCATTTTTTAGAATCTGATTGAAAAAATCTTTCACTGTGAAAGTGATACTGGTCAGCTTATATGTATTAAACAGATTTGGGAGGCTGCCAGATAGCTTGGGGATAGTGCGGTAACAGGCGTTCTATGTAGTTAGTGCAGACTGTTGTCTGACAAGGACAAGCAACAATGAATTCAAAACCATTTTCCTGGACGATCACACCATGACAAGACGCACAGGCAAAGAATGGAGAGCAGGGGCATACAGGTGGGTGATCAGATTTGCCGGGGTCCTCATCATGGGAATTGGAGACATTACAGATCTCATCGGTACAGCCCTCATCAGCGCTACAGGGAGTAGCCGCCAATAGCAGGATGTAGAACGAAAACAGGTAAAGAAGCCATTTCATGGGGCAAATATACAATTCTATAAAGTGATTTCAATACAATAGGATACACCGGGCCAGCGGCCATTTTTCAGACCATTATTGCATAAATTTGGTATTTACAGGCATATATGCGCTTGTATCTAACTTTAATTAAGCATTTATGAAGGAATTGCTTGTCCAGGCGCTCGATCAAGGCAATCCGGAAGGATTGAAGGCATTTGCTATGATTCTTTCCAAGTCAGTACGAGATGAAATGGAAGACTTTCATGTAGCTCAGTTGTCACAAGAACAAATGAAAGAGCTGAATCATCTTATCCGTAATGCCGTCTACAATGCCTTGTTTGCGATATCCTATTCCGATAGGATACCTGCATGTGCCCAAGAAGTAAATATGATGGCCTTGACTGTACCCGATTACTGGGAGCCTCCCGAATTAAAAGAAGCATACAAATGGGAAATCGGTGAGCGACTGGATAACGATTCATTCAAATTCACGTCGGCTTTCCTTAATGAACAGTTCAAAATTGGAAATATATTCTTCAATCATAAGACCTGGTGTATTGAATTGAAAGGGTCCTATGAATTTAAAGGTGAGTTTAAAGATGCACACGCTTTGCGAGACAAAATAACGAGCTTACTCAGAAAAGAGGGCTATGAGTATGTTGCATCACTTTGCGGATATATAAATAGAAAGAGTAAAAAATAGGTACATATCATTAATAGCTCGCCCTTCCCGATCACGTTGCCCAAAGCCCGTTCCCGTAATGAATTTCACTTATCCTAAAATTTCGTTTATGGAACTCGAAGACATGATCTATTATGAGGAAAGCCCGGAGGAAAAGAGGCGGAAAATAAAAGCTGAGGAAGATTCTGCAAAGCTCTTCTCCAAACTTATAAAACTGGTTGGGATGTGCTTGTTTGTTGCCTTCCTCTACAGCAGCTCCCTGATCGCAGCTTATTTCTTACTAAAAAATACGGATCTATTTACAGGCTTACAGACCTGGGAAAAGGTGATCGCCGTACTTTTTCTGGCATACCTGATCAGTAGTCTTGTATTTTTCCTCAAAGGAATCATGATCGTACTGAGAGCAGCCAGGAATTGGTGGTGGGTGCTGATTTGGGTAGTATGCTTTGTCTTTGTATGCCTGCTTCCTGCCATAGCAGTTTATTTCATCCTGGAAAATATGTTAGGCCCCTCTATTCCGGCAAAGAGAGGTGGTATAAGCCATTACCAATTTTGGAGCTTTGCAGGTGCCATTATTGCAGGCGGAATCATTTATTCCCGCTATGGGTTGAGTAAAGACAATGTTCTAAAAATAAGTGCCTGGGCGTATAAGATCGGAAAGCATACAGGGCGTTCCATACTGGGCAGGTGACCGGCATATTGGAATAAAAAAATCTTTGCTACATTTATATGTTATGAATTGTGAACCGCAAAACCTGTATCAGTATTTCCGACAACGGATCTATGGTCTGATCCTGAAACGTGTCCGCCAGAAAGATCTTGCGGAGGAAATGACCAGTGAAGCCTTTTACCGGATCTGTAACTGTAAAGCGGATGGTAAGCAGTGCAATAACCCCAAAGCATACTTATACCAGGTGGTGAAGAATTTATTGACCGACTACTATAAAAAGAAGAAAAATCAGCTTGAATTATCTGAGGAAACTACCGAGACGATTCCCGATGAAGCTGACCCCAAGAACCTGAATACAGAAGTGAGCATGTGCCTGCTGTTGCTCATCAACCAGTTGCCTGCTAAATACAAAGAAGCCATCTATTTGGCTGATATAGAAGAAGTTCCACAAATAGAAATAGCCCGGTGCCTCGGCATCTCCTTTTCCGGGGCAAAATCCCGTGTCCAGCGGGGACGGCAACAGCTCAAGGAGCTCCTGCTCGGTTCCTACCAGATCGAAGTGGCCCCCCTGGGCAATGTGACCTCCTGCGTTTGCTAAAATTTTCTTTACAATTCCTGCGTCTTTTTGGATGTTTTCAGTCTTAGCTTAAAACAGTAGCTATGTCGCTGAAAAAAGTCGTCCAGTCAACCTATAATAAAATTGCTGCGCAGTCCGGCAGTTGCGTTTGTGATCAGGAGTGTACAGACAACTATGCGGGAAAGTTGGGCTATTCTCCCGACGAAACAATGCTGATACCAGATGAAGCGAACCTGGGGCTAAGTTGTGGTAATCCTACTGCCATAGCAGGGCTGCGTCCGGGGGAAGTTGTACTGGACCTGGGATCAGGCGCTGGCTTTGATAGTTTTCTGGCAGCAAGGGTTACTGAATCCGGTAAGGTGATCGGCATTGATTTTTCAGCCGAGATGATCAGCAGAGCAAAGGACATTGCACGCTCCCGGCATATTGAAAATGTCGAATTCGTTCACGCGGATATAGAGGAACTTCCGTTGCCTGCTGCATCTGTAGATGTTGCTATCAGTAATTGTGTACTAAATCTTATCCCCGACAAACACAGGGTTTACCAGGGAGTATACAGGGTACTGCGCATGGCGGCCGGATCTCCATTGCAGATGTTGCATTACTGCAGCCCATGCCACCGGGAATGAATGTACAATCTTTAGCGAATTGCCTGAATAGCCCGATCCTGGTAGTTGAATATGAAAATTTGCTGAAGCAGATTGGATTCCGCAATATCAGGATCACTGCAAAATCTGTAGGAGGTTGTTTTTCCAACGATTCAGCAGACCCATTCGGCAGGTCCATTGCCGGGCAATTCGATGCTGCGGCTATTTTACCGGAAGATTACATTGCCAGTATCCTCATTGAAGCTATAAAGCCATAAAATATGACAGATAAAAAAACAATTGTTAGCAGTACACCCGGATTATTATCAGGCGGGGCCACTACATTATTTGGAACATGCGCAACGGCCTGTGTTGCTGGTGGTGCGGCCACTTGTGCTATTCCTGTGCTTTCTATATTTGGGGTTTCTTCCTCTGCATTAGCTAACCTCAGTTGGTTAAAGTATCTGCTGATCCCTTTGAGTATATTATTGTTTGGTATTGCTTTCTACCGGTTATACCGAAAGCCTAAAACGCAAGCCTGTGAACCCGGCAATGTTGCCTGTGACTGTAAACCTGCTTCAACAAAAAATATGAAACTAACACTTTGGATCTCCTTCTTTATTAGCCTGGGTCTGATGGGATGGACATTTAGTAAAGACAGCGATGCGCCAGCCAATCAAACCTGTCTTTCAACCAGTAGCTGTGATTCTACCAGCCAATGCAACACAGGCACTTTTACCTCATCAATTGACACGACAGATCCGGCTACCAAATCCCCGGCAAAGAAACCAGTAATTAAGAATAAACCACTGAAGACAGCTACCTGTAAGCCAGATTGCCTACAGCCTTGCGAAAAAAAGATCCCTGCATCTTCCTGCGATACCACGGCGAAAGTACCTGCTTGCTCAAAATCAACACCTTGCGATAATCCGTGTAAGAAAAATTAAAAAAGATTTTTCGGATTCGATTAATATCGTAATATTGCGATACAGATGGGACTAACAAAATCAGAAATATTTAATGACAAGCAGAACAAGCTGGCCTCGATGATGAAGGCGCTCGGGCACCCTGCCCGCATTGCCATCATTCAACATCTGGTAAAAGCACAGGCTTGTATCTGCGGAGACCTTGTGGAAGAACTCGGCCTGGCGCAGGCGACCATCAGCCAGCATTTAAAAGAACTAAAGAATGCCGGTCTGATCAAAGGAACGATCGAGGGCACCAGTGTTTGCTACTGCATTGATCCGAAAGTTTGGAATCAATTTCGTACTGCATTAGATGCCTTTTTTGTATCCTATGTAAACAAGGATGAATGCTGTTAAGCATTTTTTTTTGCACCTATCAATCGCAATATTGCAATAATACAATAAATACAAAGCCATGCAAAGTACTGATCAAATAAAAGAAATGGTAAGACAGAAGTATTCTGAAATAGCCTTACAGGATAAAACGGATAATGCTGCTTCCTGCTGTGGTTCCAGTTGCTGTTCCATTGAGACCGCCAATGTCATGACGGATGATTACTCACAGGTGGAAGGATATAACCCTGATGCGGATCTCGGCCTGGGATGCGGCCTGCCAACGCAATTTGCCAAAATCAAAAAGGGAGATGTGGTCATTGACCTGGGATCGGGTGCCGGTAATGATGCCTTTGTTGCCAGGGCAGAAACCGGAGAAGCCGGTAAAGTGATCGGTATTGATTTTACACCTGCGATGATCAATAAGGCAAGGCAGAACGCAGAGAAACTGGGATACCATAATGTAGAATTCAGACAAGGGGATATTGAAAATATGCCGGTATCAGCCAACACCGCAGATGTAATTGTCAGCAATTGTGTACTGAATCTGGTACCCAATAAAGACGGAGTGATCAAAGATATATTACGGGTTCTAAAGCCCGGTGCGCACTTTAGCATTTCAGACATTGTGCTGGAGGGAAGTTTGCCACCAGCTATTCAGGAGGCAGCAGAAATGTACGCCGGTTGTGTATCTGGCGCCATCCAAAAGCAGGTGTACCTGGAACTGATCGCAAGTAACGGATTCACCAACATTACACTACAGAAAGAAAAGGCTATTCATATTCCTGATGATATTTTGTCCGGTTACCTTTCCAAAGAAGAGATCACACAATTTAGAAATGGTAACACCGGCATCTACAGTATTACCGTATATGCTGAAAAGCCAGCCGAAGAGAAAGCCTGTTGCGCTCCCGGTTGCTGTAATTAATCATGCCATTCCATTTTTAGAAAGGATATAAAACTCAAAGGAGCTGCGATCATATTATGGTAGCAGCTTCATTCAAAAAATTAACCCATGAGTGCAGGCAATTGTAATCCGGTAATCCAAAGAAAAAAACTCAGTTTCCTGGATCGTTATCTAACGTTGTGGATCTTCCTGGCTATGGCCATCGGCGTAGCGCTTGGTTATTTTGTTCCTTCTTCTGCTACGCTTATAAATTCCTTTTCTACAGGTACAACTAATATCCCGTTGGCCATCGGTCTTATTCTGATGATGTATCCCCCGCTTGCAAAAGTTCGTTATGAAAAGATGGGCGAAGTATTCAGGAATACAAAGATCCTGGGAGCCTCCTTATTACTGAACTGGATCATCGGCCCTATCCTGATGTTCTTATTGGCGATCCTGTTCCTGCATGGATATCCTGAATACATGATCGGACTGATCCTGATTGGCCTGGCTCGTTGTATAGCGATGGTGATCGTTTGGAATGAACTGGCAGAAGGCAATCGGGAGTATGCAGCAGGACTGGTAGCGCTCAACAGCATCTTTCAGGTCTTATTATACAGTGTATATGCCTATGTTTTCATAACAATACTGCCTCCGCTCTTTGGCATAAAAGGATTGGAAGTGCATGTGACGATTGGGCAAATTGCGGAAAGTGTAGCCATCTACTTAGGCATTCCATTCGCCGCTGGTATCATCAGCCGCTATGCCCTGATAAAACTAAAAGGCACTGAATGGTTCCATGAAAAATTCGTTCCTTTTATTTCTCCCATAACGCTCATCGCACTTTTATTTACAATTGTTGTCATGTTCAGTCTGAAGGGAGAATTGATTGTGCAGATCCCAATGGATGTGGTCAGGATCGCTATTCCGTTGGCCATCTATTTTGTGATCATGTTCCTGATCAGCTTCCTGATTGGAAAATCGCTGGGCGCTGATTACTCAAAAAATGCTTCCATTGCTTTCACCGCGGCGGGTAACAATTTTGAGCTGGCGATAGCCGTTGCCATTGGTGTTTTCGGGATCAATAGCGGACAGGCTTTTGCCGGAGTGATCGGCCCACTGGTGGAGGTTCCTGCATTGATCGCACTGGTAAATGTGGCATTTTGGCTGCGCAAACGATGGTATAGTAACGGGGAAACGATAACCACTTAACACAACAACGATATGAAAAAAGTACTGGTCCTTTGTACTGGCACCAGTTGCCGAAGCCAGTTCGCAGAAGGATACCTCAGACATTTTGCACAGGATAAGGCTGAAATATGGAGCGCGGGTGTAGAAACACATGGTGTCAATCCCAAAGCCATTGCGATAATGGCAGAAGATGGCATTGATATTTCACGGCACACTTCCAATAATATCACTGAGTATGCACAGATCCCGTTTGACTTTGTGATCACTGTTTGCGATAATGCAAAAGAAAGGTGCCCTTTCTTTCCGGGATCTGCACAGAAGTTTCACTACAATTTCCCCGATCCGGCAAAGGCAACAGGCACAGAGCAGGAGATCATGCAGGAGTTCCGCCGGGTACGTGAAATGATCAAGGAGTATTCAAAAGTATTCGTTGCTGAAAATTTATAAAATATCTAAAAGGACCCGATAATCAATCGTTATGAAAATTGCATTGTTTTCCGATATACACGCCAACCTGCCTGCGCTCGAAGCCTTTTTTACAGATGTTGATAGTCGTAAACCTGATGCTATCTATTGCCTGGGGGATCTTGTAGGGTACAATATCTGGCCCAATGAAGTGATCAATGAGATCCGGAAGCGCGGTATTCCTACCATCGCAGGTAATTATGATTTTGGCATAGGCCGGGCCAGTAATGATTGCGGCTGTGCTTACAAAACTGACGAGGAAAAAGGGAATGGGGCTATTTCCATTTCTTTCACCAATGAAATTGTTCATCCGGAACAGCGCAGCTACCTGCGAACATTACCGGCGCATATACGCCTGGAGTTCCAGTTAAACAATGACCGGTTGAATGTACTCCTGGTACATGGCAGTCCCCGGAAGATCAATGAATACCTGTTTGAGGACCGCGACGAAAAAAGTATGCTGCGCATTATGCAGGATGCCGATGCTGATATTATGTGCTTTGGTCATACGCACAAGCCTTATCACAGAACAATGAATGCAGGAACAGCAGATGCCCCTCATTATCGGCACGCAATTAACATTGGTTCGGTAGGTAAACCGAAGGACGGGGATCAGCGGGGCGGATATGTTTTACTGCATATTGATGAAAGCAGTTCCATCGGGGTGAAAGATTGTATCCAGGTAGAATTCATACGTTTCACCTACGATGTGGAGAAAGCTGCGAAAGCGGTAGAGGATAGCCCTTTGCCCAATGCCTATGCAGAAAGTTTACGCAAAGGAGTTTAATGTATGGAAACCGCAGTAATCACCATACAGCAAAAGTTTGGCACCCAGTTGCACAACATCATCTGCAAAAAGGTTGGGCACCAGGACCACTGCCATGATATTTTGCAGGAAGTGTATTTGAAGATAATGCTTCACCTGCCCAAAGTGGAAAGCGCCACCAATACGGCAGCCTACCTGGTACGGCTTACCAACAATACAGTAACGGATTTTTTCAGGAAATCAAAATCACTGGCGGAAAACGATCTACCGGAAAATTTCAACACTACTGATATTGTAGATCCCAAAGATCAATCCCTGCAACTGGCTGATTGCTGTTTAAAGCCTATGATTGAATCGCTCCCGGACATATACAGAGAGGCCCTTATCAGGACAGAGCTGGAAGGGATGAAACTGAAAGATTACGCTCAAATTGCCGGGATCTCGTTAAGCAATGCAAAAGTGCGTGTGCAAAGAGCAAAGGAGAAACTAAAAGCCATTATCCTGGAATGCTGTACCTATGAATTTGACAGGTACGGCAATGTAGTAGACTGTGTGAAGAATAGCCAGGGCCCCTGCTGCAATAAATAACTCTTACTCCCTTTCGTTTTGGGATTAAGCTACATAAATGCAGCTTTTGTTCTACCTTCCCCATACTATGGAACAGGTAATAATTTTTCCGCGTTTCGCAGATTTTATGGATCAGAACAGGGAGTTGATGGAATCAAACCCATTGCAATATTTTTTTCTGACCGAAATGATCAAAAAGGCGATAAAAAAAGAATTGCAACTGAATAAATTGTTCAACATAACCAATGGCAGCAACAGGATTATTGTTCTGTGGTGTGAAGGGATATGCCTGATATACGATGATCAGTACGATGAAACGCTCATTCCCCTGCTTTCAAAAGAATTGGGCTTTGAAAAGTTCAACAGGTACCAGTTTGCTGGTAGCAAACGGACGATTGACAAACTTTTTGAACTCAATAATGCCAGTTACGAAATGGATAAGCACCGGGTTACCTACAAGTGCAGTGCTGTAAGTGATCCGTTCATTCAGGCTCCCGGAAAAATGCAGATGGGTGACATTGCCAGGCTCGATGAACTGGCGGAGTTGAGCAGGGGATTTGCAAAAGATTATTACGGGGAAAATAAAAGCTATGCTCAGGCCACTGGCCTGATAGTAAGTGGAATTGAAGAGGATTCCATTTATCAGTGGGTTGATAATGGCGTTGTATGCGCAATGGCGCAAAGCATGTATGGTGAACATGATTTCCCGGTAATAGGTCACTTCTATACTCACCCCTCTCATAGGAATAAAGGCTACGGCACCTCCCTGGTGCATGGGTTGACCAAAGGGCTTTTGGGAGCAGGCCATGAGTGCGTAATGTTGCAAACCAATGCACTAACCCCACAGTCCAATCGGGTATTTGAGAAAATCGGCTACCAAAATGTCGGGGAATACCTGCTGGCGTATAAGAATAAAAAACAGGAATGATTTTCTGTGTCCTTTTTCCTGTTTCTCCGTCATTAGGGTAAAGTAATCATTATGACACTTATGCTAATGGCGAAAACAATCGCCTGTACTGTTTCATCAGCGCTGTTATTGTATGCTCCGGTAACAATGGCACAGAAGCTACCTGCATTGGAGCCTCCCAGCGCAGCCTATCAGACAATAGCCGTTTTAAGCAGCAAGCCAAATGAAGCCAGGAAAGAGTTGGACACGATCCGTTACCCGTGGACGGAGTACAGTAAAGGGGCGCTGGGCAATGCCCTTTGGAGGACCGCCTACCTCTTGCCAGATGATGAAAAGCAACTGCCGGGGGTGATCCAATTCCCTGCCAGCAGTTCAGATCAGACAAGGGCTGAACTGGACTATCTGTTGAAGCTGCAAAATAGCCGTACCCAACCGGAGATGGACCGGGCAAATTATATTGCCAATATTGGCTCCTGGCCCAACATCCTGAATCCTACTGACCCGGATTATCAGGCAAACAGGGAACAACTCTATTATGTTCTGTCCACGGCTACTGGTAAACAATATGATCATAGTCAGTACCCTGCTACCACCACACTTTTGTTGAATTGTATTCAGGATATTCGGGTGACCGAATTCCGTTTAAAGCAGGTCTTCAAACGTCCCCGCCCTTATCATATTGAATCCCGGTTACAACCACTAACAAGAATTAATTCTCCTTCGTTCCCCAGTGGCCATTCCTTATGGTCCTATACGGAGGCTTATATATTCGGAGAATTGTTCCCACAAAAGCGGCAGGATCTCATAAAAGTAGCGGCGGAGGTTCGATGGTCAAGGGAGTTACTGGGTATCCATTATCCAAGCGACAACGAAGCCTCCCGGATCATTGGCTGGCATTTAGTGAAGTACTGGTATAAGAATCCCCGGTTTGTTGCTGATCTGAAAAAAGCGCAAATGGAATGGAATAATAAGTAGGATTTTCTCAGTAAATTTAGAAGTACCTTTTCTGAGGGCCAATTTTATGAACATTTTTGCAGCCGTCCCTGAAATGAGGGATGAAATAATTGATTTACTACACTCGCAGCAGCTCCCGGTAGCTGACCTGCCGTTGATCCTGACGGATTTCTTTGTAGCCAAAGATGCAGGTAAAATAATTGGTGTTATTGGTATGGAAAGATATGGAGCTTTCGGACTGCTACGGTCGATGGCTGTGCATCCCGGTTACCGGAATCAGCATATTGCTGCAAGCCTTGTGCAGGAGCTTGAAAACCGAGCCGAAAGTACCGGCATAGAGGCAATGTATCTATTAACGGAAACTGCATCAGGTTACTTCAGCCGTAAAGGGTTTATTACTGCTGAACGAGACCAGGTACCTGATGCAGTTAAATCCTCTTCGGAATTCAGCCATGTTTGCCCAGTAAGTGCTATTGTAATGAGAAAATCTCTTGAAGTATAAAAACTACAAAATTGTTTTACAATAATGCCCTGGTACTTTAGTATTTACCGCCCCGCACCGGTCGCCTTTGCTTTGTGTATTTAAGTATTTGCTTAAATACTTATTTTTTACTAAATTTGGTAATGGAAAGTAATACCTGTATTCGCCTGTACGCTGACCAGGCTCAGATAGAGGGCTGCAAGGACAGGCTTAAAACAGTCCAAAGTACCATTAGTTCCCTGTCTAATGTACTGGCATTGGCTGGCAACGAAGTTCGTCTGAAAATCCTTTATTTGCTGGAAGTAGAAACCGAGTTGTGCCCTTGTGATCTGTCAGACATCTTGAGCATGACAATTCCTGCTGTATCACAGCATTTAAGGAAACTCAAAGATGGGGGGATTGTTCAAACCAGAAAAGTAGGACAGACAGTATATTACTCGCTTACGATGGAGAACCAGCAAATAGTAAAGCCCTTCTTTAAACACATCAACAAGGAAACCGAAAAAATGGGAATGGCATGAATAAAGTAAAACAATCGGGCGCTGTTGTAGGAACAAGCCTGCTTTCGGCTATTGCCGCTTCACTTTGTTGCATTACTCCGGTAATTGCTATGGTTGCCGGTAGCAGCAGCATTGCTGCTAATTTCTCCTGGCTGGAACCGGCGCGGCCTTATCTGATCGGGCTGTCAATTGTTGTACTTGCTTTTGCCTGGTATAGGCAATTCAAGCCTGTTAAAAATTCACCTGCGGACTGCAATTGTGAAACGGGCACCAGTCCCACCTTTCTGCAATCAAAAAAGTTTTTGGGTATCGTTACCATTTTGTCAGTCCTGTTGATGACCTTTCCCTTATATGCGAAAGTATTTTATCCAAAATCTAACGGGGCCGCGATAGGCGTTATACCGGTTGAAGATAAAAAACACGTCGTATTCAGTATCCAGGGAATGAGCTGTAAAGCCTGCGAAGATCATGTGAACCATGAATTATCCAAAGTTGCAGGAGTAGTTGACTACGCAACCTCCTATGCAGACAGAAACAGCTCGGTCACTTTTATATCATCAAAAGTTGACGTAAAAGCGATTGCTGCGGCCATCGGAAAAACAGGCTATAAAGTTAAAAGCTATGAATTTATGGATAGTACCAGTACAGTAGTTTCATTTTATGAAGCACCATTGGTTTGCCACGCAGCACCATCCATTGGGTGTGGAAGCAAGGCTAAATTTCTGTTAATTGATTTAGAAAAAAACAAAGAGGCTGTGCAAGGAGCCTGGCTGAACAAGGAGGGAACTGTAGTAGCCGTGAAATGGGCTGCCAATGTAGGGGAAAAGCAAAGAGCAGTTCTTATAAAAACGGTCAGTGTCAGCCATAATATAGAGCTTAATGCGTTGCCCCCAAACAAAGTTGCTATTCATGCTAATTCCTTTCCGGATAACAATAACTGGTATAAGGGAAGTGAGGTGGACAAGCTGAGCAAAGAAGAAGCTGCTATTATTGCACAGAACACAATCGCTGGCTATAAGAAAGATGGCCTTGTAAAAGCCGCTTTTGAAAATCAGTTTAAGGCCGATATAGAAAATATTTATGTGGACCTGTTTCTATCTATTTCTTCCTATGGAGACTTAACCAATGAAGCATATAATAAAGTTGAAGATCAGATTCAAAAAGCAGGTGAGAAATATGTAGGTAAAGGGAAAATGCCAAAAGTTGAGCTTTGTATTGCTGGGCAATCATGTGAAAAGGATCAATCCTGCGCTAAAGATGGAGGGTCCTGTTGCGAAAAAAAGTAAGTGAGCATCGTATTGTTATCATTAACCAATTAAGTCCATCATATGGAAACAAAAGTTGTTCCTGTTTTGCGCATCTTCGATTACGCTAAGTCGGTTGAATTTTACGTTGACTGGCTGGGGTTCAAAATTGATTGGGAACACCGTTTTGGTGATGATTCCCCAATCTATATGCAGGTGTCAAAAGACAGTACAATTGTATTTCATCTGACAGAGCATCATGGAGATTGCTGCCCGGGGTCAAAAGTTTACATTGAAACCACTGGGGTTATCGATTATCACAAAGAGTTGCTCGGAAAAAAGTATAAATACAATAGGCCAGGAATCGAACAGGCTCCCTGGAATGCTCCTTGTATGACTGTAAATGATCCATTTGGTAATACGATCCTATTTACTGAACAAGGAAAAGAAAAATAATAGGCAAAAACTTTGGCGATTATAAACTCTCAAAAAATATCCAAGCGAATTTTAAAATTGATCTTATGCAAGGTACCCTCAGTCTTGAATCAACTATTACTTGCCCTGTATGTAGCTTTCAGAAAAAAGAAACCATGCCGGTAGATGCCTGTCAGTATTTTTATACCTGTGTAAGCTGCCAAACTTTACTGAAGCCAAAACACGGAGACTGCTGTGTGTTTTGCAGTTATGGTACGGTTAAATGTCCTCCTATTCAAATGAATAAATCCTGCTGCTCTTAAATGGAAAATAGTAGAACCTAATCCCATACTCATTAAGGTATGCTAATTAATGTCGATTGTTTTGCACCGGCATTTTTGACGGATCGTTCAAAACCTGTTCCAGTACAGCGTCCACGATATCCTGTGCATCCTGTTTGATACCCATGAAATCTTTGTACATTTCTTCCTTACTTTTCTTACGGACCAACGGCAACCCCTTGTAGTTTTCCTTTTCTTTTTTGATTGCTGCATGATCATTGTTGATCCGGTTGTGAAAGGCTTTGTATTTGATCGGTTGATCCGGATTGTCAGCGACCACACCTACGAACTCGCCAGAGGACAAACTGGATATGGTACTGGGTGGTACGGATTGTTCCAGTTGTTTGGACCTGGATATGGAGGTATCACCACTATTGATGGATATACTTTCCCGGTCCTGAAATGATTTGGCAAACCGTTCACTGAGCAGCTTGGCAGATTCTCCGCTGACCTGACCGCTGATGATATTGCCGGCAATGTTAAAAATGGTTTCTGCTTCTTCTTTCGAGTAGATGGTCTTCAGGATGCTGTAATCCTGGACTGCAATCACCGTGGTGATGTTATTGGACCTGCCGGTCAGGATGGTTGATAATACGCTCGTAGCCCGGACCATGCCAAATTCATCTATCACCTGTCCCAGGCGGTATTGGCCTGGCTGGTTCACGATCTTATTGATCCGATCAATATACAGGGACATGATCGGCGCCAGCGCTTCATGGATCTGCGGATTGTTGCCCAGGCAGAGCACGGTGGGATGATCGGGATGGTTCAGGTGCAGGGAAAAGTCATCACCAGATAGTATGTAATACAGCTCAGGTGATGCTATGCGTCCGAGCGGTATTTTGACCGATGCCATCTGAGAGTTGAGGGTTTCGAGTTCACCATCTGCAAATGCCTGGGCGAAGGGATTGATCAGGGTAGCGATCTCGATATCGGTTTGCAGTACTGTGAACAGTTTATCGTAAGGTTGATGGATGAGTTCAATGCAATGTGGTATCGTGCAATAGATCCCACCTTCGTACCGGCGTAAAAAACCGATCACCGCAGCCAGCAGGTTAATTGGAGAATCCACAAAAAATTCACCCTGGCGGTTGCTCCACGTCTTGTTCATCGAGAGCAGCAGGGATTTAGCGGCATCTATGGCGCTGGACAGATTGGGCAGTGTTACCGGATTGATCGGATTGCAGCGGCATGACTGCTCAATATTGGTAAAGTTGATACACCGGAAAGTGGTGCCCGGTGGATAGTCTTTCTGGTGGCGGAGAAAGTGATTGTAGGTAAGTAAAGAAAGCTCCGGGAATTTCTGATCAAATACCAGTAGTGCCTGCTTTTTAGCCAGCAATTGACGGATCAGGTTTTCGACGACGAAATAGCTTTTGCCACTACCGGCTGATCCCATCACAAGGATGGAGCGCCGGGCATTGAGAAAAGAGATCCAGCTTTTACGCTCACGTCCTTTGTAGGTATAGGTTGCTGGCAGGTTAAGTGAATACTGGTCAGTCAGCAATCGTTCTTCCTGCGGAAATCCTTCTTCGGGAAATGCCTGGTTGCGCAATCGTTGTTTCAGACTGCGCGATATGGTACTGCCACCGGTGATGACAAACAACAAGCCGGTGATGACGCTACTGATATATCCGATCGCCAGCCAGTCCGGTGGCAGATCAGGCCACCAGAACAGGAAGCCGCTACAATAGAAAATGACCAGCCCTGTGATCAGGTAGGCGATGCCGGTGCGGTAGTTTGCTTTCTCGTCCTTACGGCCACGAACGCCGAGCAGGGATAGCAGCAAACAAAGCAGCGCAATCGTCTTTGAATGATTAAAGCCTTTCAGCAGGCTGGTCCTGGCAACTTTGGCCAGCAGTTGATCTCCGAAGGGAGCGGTAAACCCCCACTCACGGAAGGCACCATAGCAATAATAATAGAAATGGATAAAAAGGATCACCAGTGCAATCCACCGGGTGAGGTCTGTTACTTTCTTAAGCCCCTGTTCGTTCTCTCCTGTTCGTAACATACATCATGGTTTTTAGTGTTTCAATTTTTTTCTCCTTCGTTTGCGTGGATCATATTTCAGTTCGGCATCCATGCTGCCTTGCTGTGTTGGATGTGGTGTAGTGTTATTGTGCAGGTAGTCGCTGGCGGATGAGTGACCGGTGGTGTGAGTGGGCGATTGATGGCGATCAGTGTAATTCGGAGCAGGCTTTTGAGCAGTTCGAAGTGGTCGCTGCTGCTGTTGTTGCTGCGTTGGTTGTTCCTGCTGACTGGATGCCGACTGGCAGCGTTGCTGGATCTGGTTGGCACTATACTGCTTGCCGAGGTCGCTCCCGTTGAATACCGCTTTTTTTTGGTGGTCTACATAGGTAAGACCGTAGATGATGCCCTGATCATTCTGCCGCAGGACCATTTGGATATTTTCTTTGCGCAGTCGTTCCTGCAATAGTGTAATGTCGGGCGGTGGCTGTTTTTGCAATGAAAGATCGATTGCGTTCTTTACGCGGCGTTTGTATGGGTCGCGTTCCTGTCCACCACGCATGAATTCATTCTGCAGGTATTTCATGGTGGGTTGGTTGTAGAAATCGCTGGCGGGGATCGGAACACCTGCCGGTTTGCCGTTCTCATCAAGTACCTGGTAGTAAAGACCATTGTGCTGATAGGTGCGCGAACCTTTGCCACCCTGATGGGCGATCACATTGTAATTCTTCAGCACCGCATTGAGCTCCGGCAGTGAGGTGTATTTGTATTGCTTCAGCACCTGGTCCAGTACATTGGTGATGGCCCGTTTGGTGCCGGTTTCAGGTGATTTGCCGTATAGCAGCTTCTTAGTATTGATTGGTTTGATCTGGAACTGTTGCAGGCGCTGGTGATCATCGGCCCTGACCAGGTTGAACTGCCGCTCTACTGCTTTGCGGGCTTTTTCGGAGCGGTCCCGGCCAATATTGTGCGTTTTGATCCGCTTGCCATTGGACCGGATATTGGTGGTAACGATATGGATGTGTGGATGAGAGCTGTCATTGTGTTTGTAGACCAGATAGGGTTGATCACCGAAACCCAGTTTTTGCATATAGGAATCTGCGATGGCCTTCATCTGTTCAACAGGCATATCCTTTTCTGAAGGATGAAAGTTCAGGCTGATATGGATGCTGTTCACCTGGGTACGCTCGTTGAGGGCAGTGAGCTTTTGGAGGGTGCCCAGTTTGTCGGTGAAGCCGAGCTGGTCCGTGTCTTTGGCATAACCGGAGGAATGGATGAGTTCAGCGGCACGGGTCTGCTTCACAGGATCGATAATGATCTTCGTTTTATTCTCGTTGTAATGGAGAATATTGCGCAGCGACTTGCCGGGTCTTACTACTGCAACCATGCGTCTGAAATTTTAGCAATGAGGGCTTTGATTTCATCGGCTTTTACACTCAAAATCCGGATAGCAATTTCGTGTTGCGGCAACCAGGATTTCAGGTCTGGAACATGCTGCAATACATGCAGCTTTCTGACCACCTGGTTGTAGTTGTTGGCAATTGCATTGAGGTCATTTTTGAGGCCCACCAGTTGTGGCATGAGATCATCGAGCGACTGGTTGCGCTGATACACCGTTACCGGTTTTTGCAGCAACAGTTTGCGGGTATATTCACTGAGGTTGCTGCAGGTCGTTTTTGCAGATCTGTCCAGCAGCATTTTGTACTCATCCTCGGTAAAGCGGACATTGATCCGCTTGTTCATGATCACTTTTTCGGGTTTCATACACACATTTCATTTTCACTATTCACAATCAAACATTTAGTGTCTTTTAAAACCGCCCCCGACTTCGGAGGGGTGGCGGCCAGATCCCGTTGGCGTCAGACAACGGTACATCTGGCAGGGCGTGGCGCAGCAGACGCCCTCAATGTTTTTGGTGAGCAGCCCGGCCACGGCCCTTATTGGCCCTATTTTGCCCAACCGGCAGCCAAAGCCCCTGTTGATCTGGTGGGTGTGTTCAGGAAGGGATCAGGGCTTTTGCTGCATCCTGAAACTCTTACCCTGATGCTGGCACCAGGCATTGAGGTCGTTATAGTCCTTGTACATTCCCCGTTGATCCTGGAAGCGGTGCGGATCAAGTGCGAGGGCCGCAGCGGTCAGTTTGCTACCGGTGTTGTCGTTGTCCAGAAACAGGTGCACCTGTGGGTGTTGCTGCATCCTGGGCAATTGCTGCTCAAAGAAGGAAGCTGAATTCAGGATGAGGTAGTTGGTGGATTGATGTGTTTGGAGATCAGTAATGGCCTTGTAGGAAAGGAAGTCAAAGAAGCCCTCAAATACGGCCAGCCGGTCAGCACCCTGATCAATGAAGGTGCTGGCCTTTGGTGAGCTGGATGCTTTGATGTATTGGTTGCGCAGTTCGTAACCACCCTGGTCGTTGCGGAAGCCCAGGGCATAATAATTTTTGTCGTGCAGCCGGTAGTTCACTTCCTGCAGGTGTTGTTGCGCCAGTGAAAGCGGGATACGCCGGTCGCGCAGGTATTTGATCAGTGGCAGCGAGCTGATGGGCTTTACCGTACTGACCTGGATGGTATCATTACCCGCGTTGGTTTGTTGGGGAGTTGGCCGGTGAGCGGCGACCGGCGTATGATGGGCGCCGTCCAGCCGTTGCAAAAAATCGGTGACAGAGCATCTGTGATAGGCAACACCAAAATCAATCAGGTTGCCACCTTTGCCCTCTCCGAAATCATACCATTTATTCATCGACCGGTTGATCTTAAACGAAGGCGTTTTTTCATCATGCAATGGCGAATAATACCAGTAATTTTTGCCGCTTATTTTATGGGGCTTGAAACCCATGTTGGACAGGTAATCAACCATATCCAGTTCTTTTGCTTGCCGAATATTCATACTACACAGTTTCGTGATCACCTTTCGGGTGCTGCTACGAAGCTATAAAACGTGCAGGGTCGTTCACCTGGTAGTGCTCATAAGGATACGGGTGAAAAAGAAAGGTTGAATGGTTGGCAATTACTTTTACACCGGTAATAAATTGTTCACGTAAAAAATGAGTATATGTTGAATGCGAAAGAATTTTCGATGGTGTATGAAACGGTGCTCGCTTCACCAGGTATGGGAGATGCCGTAAAAATTATATTGAACCTGCCCCGCAAACAGGTGTTGGTACTCACTAAAATTATTGAGGCAGGGATGGCTGCAAAAGGCGATGGAGAAAAAGGCGGATTACTGGGGATGGTGGATGATGAAACGATCCGGGAACTGTCCGCTATCAATAGCGATCTGTTACAGAAAGCCGGATTGAAGGAGATGAATGAAAGGATCAATTCATTACTATCAAAGCAATGATCATGGCAGGCAATGTACTGACCTGGAAGCAGGCGCATGACATTGGGTACCTACCCCGGCAGTATGACTACTTGCCGGGGCAGCTACCACAAGGCTGGTTCGAGGCGGTGCTCGATTTCAAGATATGGGCGCTGAAAGTACTGGCGATAAACGGTTATTTCACAATTGCAGCTACCCAGGAAAAGATACAGCTATCCGTATTCCTGTCGCCGCAGCAAACCTACCGGGTAGGCAGTGGGAAGATTGATTTCTACCGCTGCCCGACGGGATGTGAATACAGGTTGCTAACGACGATATCGAAGACTGGCAAACCGCTATTAGCCGACATTGCCCAGGTTCAATAGGGTGGCCGCGTCTTTTTTAGAAAATCCGTAAAGTACTGGTGAAGGGATTCTTTGCCGGGAGTTTCGCTGAGATACGCTACCATCAGGTGAAAAAGCCACATAAAGAAGCAATTCGCTTCTTCGTCGGTATAGTCCATGATTTGCTGCTCAGCCATTTCAAACGTCTTCATCATGATCTGTAATGATTCAGGAAAGCTACCGGTAGCTGACAGTATAATGAAGAGTAGCGGCATCATATAAGAAAGCTGAAAGTAATAGAATGCCTCACTATCGCCACTTCGCAGTGCAACCACAAACTGGTGATGAAATTCCGGTAGTGGAAATGTTCTTTTTTCCATGTATAGGATTTGTAAGATCAGTGAATCGGGTTTGTAACGGGATAGGCTGTTTTGATCGAGCCGGTACTGTCGGTGATCACTTTGAAATGAGAACAGCCATTACCCCGCTGATCAAGGCCGATGATGCGTCCGGCATCCATCGTGCGCACTAAAAAGCAAACCCTGAGCTCGGGTTCTGCCGGCATCGGGAATGCTTGTCTGATCAGGTGAGTAATTTCCAGAAGCGGAATCGTGAATTTGCTTTTCCCGGTGTGCTTTTTAACCGGATCATAGTGTCGCCTAAGTATGTGTTCCAGGGAGTAGGCCGTCAGGTTATAGGACTGAGGATAAACATATGGCCCATCTGGATCGGGGATCTGCCGGACCAGATTCCGGGCCAGAATGTTGAGGCCATAACGCATTTTGGACAGGTAGAGAATTTCTTTGACGAACATTTCTTCATCAAAATGCCTGGGGATAGGTGAGGATACATAAATGTTGCTCATGAATGAAAGGATTTCAATTAAAAAATAAAATTGAATTCCAGTCCTGAACAACAGGGAAGGCAGCAAAAGGAAATAATGAGCAGCGATAAGAATGCCGCTGCGAATTGAAAATACAATGCCGAATTCCATGTTGACAACGCCTGGCTCTCTCACGCACAGATGTTGAATGGAACAGTACCTAAATATAATTCATTTGACAATTACTGCGAAGGGAATTTGAGGATCATTTGCCAGCCACAAGCTGCTGCCCCGTAGGGCAGCAGCTTTTTTAACATTTTTCCACTCCTGCCTATATCTCATAAATTCTATAGTAGCTTTTAAAATAGTGTCAACTGCGGGGAGTTGTTTTCCGGCGGTGGTGGTTGCAAGCTGCAGACGGCGATCAGGATTTGGGCAAAAGCCAATTGGTCCATATAATCGTCGAAAGCGTGACTGGGAAAAACTGTATGAACCACCGGGATGCGATCAGTAGGTTCACGCAAGGGAAGCGATAGAATCCTGTTCAAAAATTGTGCATCGGTATGAATGGCCAGGTAAGCGCTGGCGGTTTGCAGCAGGATAATAGCGTCGGGATACCCTGCTCTCATACGATCGTAGGCATTATGAATAAATTCTGTAATGGTTTCATTGGTATTATCGGTAGACATACGGCATTATTTAAATGGTGAAAGCTGGTAGGAAAAAGAAGGTGGGCGGCAAAGCCACCCACCAGATGGATCAATTCAGGAGCAGGGAATCCTTTCCTTTTGCTGCGAAATCGGTGCACAGGTTGAAGGCTGTCTGTGCCCGCATCTGTGCTACACCTCCGAACAGGATGGATTTCAGTTTGGCTTCACTGCCTTTGTAAGAGCGCATATTTTGAAAATACCCGGTTACGGCATTGTATGCACCAAATACAGTTCCTTTGGTAGATTCCTGTTGCTGGCTCGGGCTGGTCATGGCATATTCATACACTTGATCCACCATATTATTAAAGCAGGTGGAAAGTTCATCCTGTTTGCCACTGACTAAAGACTGTAAAGTTTCTTTATTGGGCACCATAGCCCGCTGGATCAGTTGTTTAACCTGCGGGTCGGTTATATTGACCTTAGCCCATTTGTTAAAGATGGTTTCCAGTTCTTCGGACAGCTTACTGGTGATGCCCATTAACTGGTGAGCCTGTGCCAGTCTTTCTTTCGCGTTAGCAGTATGCCGTATTTTGATGGCGTTGCTATGGTTGCTCATGGCGGCATTCAGGGTATTGTTGCACACAATACGAACCGGTGTAAAAGCAGCGGTTATACTGCCATAACCATCGTGTGAAGTAGTGAGGAACAAATATTGTTCAATCAGGTCATTACTGGCCACTCTGATGTAGCCGGGTAATTTAGCGGTGATGAAAATGCGCTCACCATTACCCAGTGCGCCCGCTGTTTCGTATTGGATGCCGTCACCTCCCACAATAGAATCGAAGAAAGTGAAGGCGTCAACGTTCTGCACAATTTCATAATCCTTACCAACTACTCCGAGTACCTGATCGGTATCCGATCTGACGGTGGCAAAGAAATTCGATACTTCCACTTCCGGGATAACGATATCAGTATCCGGGTCTGCATGGTGGTTGTCATGGTCGTAAGTAAACAGGGGTCTTTTCTCGACTGTATAATCGAGCCCTGCAAACTGAATGGCTTCTTTACTGGTGGGATAATTTTCTACTACCTTCCCCAACCCGTGCCATGCTTTTTGTTGCACTGAAAAAAAACTGTGTTGTCCTGTTTGTTCGTTGAAATTCAGATTATGTGCCATAATAGTTAGCCCAGCTTTTATTTCTATCCCGCAGGCGGCTGCTACTGCGGTTTGAGTAAATAATTGTTTGTAATTGAATCTTCACCCTTCTTATTACGATTTGAAAAGGGTGAGGGAGGATGCAGCTACTTTGTTTTGGTATCCGGCATGGGAATGACTGTGCCGCTGCACCAGATATTGAACGGTGATATCCTCATTGCTCACAATAGCCCAGGCAGCCACAAGGCTGAGGGAACGGTTGCGTTTCTTGTTGCGCTGTATGTTCCATGACAGGCGCATAATTTTTGAAAGTTGAGTGCGGTGTTGCATATAGATTTATTTAATTGAGTGAAGAAATACGAGGCTACGCCCCGTTCTTTCTTTTTGGCACGCAAAGCGTCTCATTGCATTACCGGAGGCAGGAGAACTGCCTGCCAGAAAAAAATACTACCCCGTAACCCGTCACGCGGAGGCGTGACGCCTTTGGAAATGGGTGGAGATTTTTTTCCAGGGCTGTTCGCAGGCACTCCGGAATGCGATACTGTATCTGTGAAACCGCAAAGAATGAGTGTTGCTGCACAGGAAGGCGCACAAGAGTGCGACGCAACGGATGCTGATCGAGAAAGAAAAGGTGATTTCACCCTATCGTATTAATTTTTTAAGTTGGATTTTGTAACAGAAGAAGGCAGGAAGTGTAGGTTACAAATTTGGAAAATTATCGTTATGAAAATAAAGCTGCTGCTATTAATGGGCCTATTCCCATTGTCCGTCTTTTGCCAGGATATTGTAGTTTCAATTGCTCCCAATCCTTTGATCGGACGAAAATATGACGGCGAAAAACTGATTATTCCTATTGAAGTTACTTTGGAACTTACTACGAGTTTTTTACCCCAAACGGGCACGCGGAACATTTCTATGTCGGCAAGCCTTTCACCAAGCGGTCTGCCTGCAAGCCTGACGTTTAATAAAAACGATTTTGACAAAATCACCTATGAAGTCTCCATGCGCAGCGTCGCATTCGATTCCACCGGGACACCGAAAAAGATAAAGGTATATGTCGTTATTCCTGCGGGCGTAAACATTGCAAGTAACAAGGCAATGTGGCTAAGGCTCGTGTTGGAACGAGGACAGGTTGTTATGAAGCAGATAAATATTGAACCAGCGAATGATAAGGTCTATTCAATGGACGAGTATTTTGACAAAAAGAAAAAAGTGAAATTAGATTCTGTTGCAAAAGTGGAATCGACAAATAATATCCTAACAGTTTCAGGTTATGTAGGAGAAGGATTCACTAAGCGTCAGGTCTTGTTAGAGCGAGGCGAAGTATATGCGTTAAAGGAAACACATTGGTTTATGGGGCCAGGATACTTAAACAGTGGGCCATTCTCTCTGGTAGCAATCCCCTTTAAGATAAGACCCAGGGTTAAAGCAACGCTCACTAAGAGTAGCACGCCTAAAGACACCGCATTTACTGCAACAGCCATGTCTGGCATTACCAATTTGGGAGTGAACGTAGATGTATTCAGAAAGTCATGGGACCGGTATTTTTCGAGTGGGAAGAAAGCGACGCACAGAATAGGTTTCGGGCTAATCGTAACCCCAGGGGTTGAGGAACTCAGTGCTCCGGTGATTAAAGACACATCGCTGTTGGGAGATAAAAAATCGAAGCAATTTTATGTTTCTATCGGAACTTCCGCATTCTACTCCTATAATGGAATTACGTTCTTCATTGTGCCTGCCGCAATTGATTGGGCACCCAGTTCCATTGGTAAGCAGTGGATCTACAATGGGAAATTCTGGTGGGGATTTGGTATCGGTGTGAATCCTACGAGTATCGGCCAGCTTTTCAATAAACCATAATGTAATCACGTTTCTGGAAGCAACTGCATATTGTAAGCAAACAAGATTAAACGCCTATCTTCGCAGCCTTCAATACAAGCGGCTATGATATCAGTTGGCGGAACAACCATTAAGAATTTTAAGCAGGATTTTACGATAGAAGGTGAAGTGATCCCCGTAGAATTTATTACAATGAACTGCGTCGAAAAGCAACTGTACCAGCTATGGATTCCCTACAATGGCAATAAGATCCGTATCCACGTTCAAAAAAATAATCAGGGAGATTTCAAGATCATAGGAGATAATGTATGCCCGCCCAAATTCCAGGTGCTGGAAGCTCAGTTCGATGCCGCTATTAAGAACTATTAACGGTTCAATGTCCGCAGTAATGCAGGCAGGAATGCCCGTTCAACAATTGGGTAATTGTTGCCGCACATGGCAGAAAAGAATGAACGGCGTCAAATAAAATGAAGTGAAAACCAGCCAGATGCGGGCAATCTGAAAAATTATAACAAAAAATATTTTGTGACTGGTGCTGACCGGCTGTAACTTGACAGGAGTATAGCGTAACCCCCCACCTGGTCATGAATCTACTAACGTGTTTTGTAAGAACAACAAAGCAGGATGAGTTGGTTGCCATCCTGCTAAAGTATTCCGGCATCCAAAGGCTGATCAGGGATGCTCCGGTGCCCGGCCCGGCCTGTCAGGTATTGGCTGATGTGGAGCAACCTCCTTCCGTTTATGTCATCAATAGCTGTACAGACTGGGTAGTGATGGAAGTAAACAGTTTACTGAAATTACATGAGCTGGGCAGGCAGCTCTCGGCCAACCTGCAAACTACTTTTATTCAAATCATATATTGCGCAGTAGTTGAATATGCTTATATGCTGGTATGTGAAAACGGCAGCATCATTCGTGAAATAGAATCGAAAGGAGGTAAGGAAATTCCTGATTGCAACATCGGAGAACAACTGTCTTTTGAGTTATGCGATGGCATCACTTATTTCGACCTGGACACGATCGCGGATTATTGCCAGCAGTTCGGCATCGATATCAGCAATATGTTTGAACAGCCCACCTGCACGGTTTTGCAAGGTGCAGGTTGCCCGGCCATGTTCCGCCTGGATCAGGATGCAGAAATGACCAGCCTGCTCTACCCACTTAGGTGATCCGGACTGGATCATAGCCCGTAATGTATCAGCCTAAAACAGCATATAAAATGTTAAATCTCTCTCCAGACCAGGTGCGAAATTAATTTTAATTAATTCCTGCATATATAAACAATTATCAATCTATCTAAATGATATTAAAAGCAGGAAACCTGCCCCTGATGCGTGCATGGAAATGCGGGGAGAGTTATTTAATTTCGGTTACAGGACTACGATAAGGCAATCTGACCCCATGATGGCTACTATCTATTAGAATGGACGAACCAGTATGTATCCATTACAATTAACCCAGAGCCTATGATAAGGATCTTCGCCTCGGAGGGGATGCTGCATTTTAAAGAGCATGACCAATCGACTGCTTTGTTAAGACCGGATAGCTATA
The DNA here is from genome assembly GCA_966211765.1 of uncultured Paraflavitalea sp. GTDB lineage: Bacteria > Bacteroidota > Bacteroidia > Chitinophagales > Chitinophagaceae > Paraflavitalea. Next base: position 16,007 of record CBIHOV010000018.1, on the reverse strand, counting down.
TCCCCGGCGCTGCTGCATTTGATGCTGATCAACCTGCTGGTCAGTTTTTTTATCAAACTTATTCTCATCAGCATTATACTATTTTCAAAAGCACCTTTGTGCCTGCACGCGATCAGACGTTGCGGGCGGAATATGCCACGCCATTCCTGGGCTTTCGCATTATGCTAAAGAACCACATCCGTTACCAACTCAATGAAAAAAAATATTACCTGATGCAGGGACAGGTGAATTTTGTATTTGCACCCAGTGTGGTCAGTGAGATGCAGTTGAAGAAAAATGAACTGTACCAGGTCTTCGACCTGCAAATAGATCCATCACTGGTAACCCGTCTGAAAGATACCCACCCGGCAGTGCAAGTATTACTGGAAAAAATGAAGGTTAACGAAACAGGGGCATTGCTGGATGGTCCAGGCTTCGCCAGTGCCCGCGTCCTCGATGCGATGGAAGACCTTTCGAGAGATCCCGGTAATGAGGCGCTGGCATTGCAACTGGTGGAGCTGGTGATCGAAGCACGCACAATGAAAAGAGTACAGCGTTCCATCAGTGAAAAGCAAATAGAAAGTTTATTCGTGGTGAAAGAGCAGATCAGAGGACAGATTGCCGGGAAGCAGCATTTGCGGGATTGGGCGCGTGCTGCAGGCATGAACATTACCTACTTCAAAGAACTTTTTAAAACAGTGTTTGCGATCGCGCCGTATCACTACCTGATGTATGAGCGTATACGGGAGGCAAAACGGATGATGATCTATTACCCGCAACTCACACTCACGGAGGTGGCCGAGGCTTGCGGCTTTACCAATTACAATAACCTGCGCAGGGCTTTTTATGCAATAGAGCGTATCACGTTGTCCCGCTGGCAAAAGTTGTCCGACATAACGGGTGTATTGTTGATGTTGGAATTTTTCGCATAGCAAAAAGGCAATTAAATACAGCAAAAAAGCAAATTCAGCCCAAACGTGTTTTGTGGCTACCGATCAGCCAGTATATTTGTCCTGATGGAAAGATGCCCTGCATGATCCAGGGAGTAGTAAGATGCCGCGCGAATAGAAAAGAGGCCATACACTTTCCAGTAATCTGTAAATGCCCTGCACCTGAGTGCAGGCAGGCGATCATACAATACAAAGCTTTTTATGATGGCATTCGTAAGAATGATACTGCCTGGTGCAATACAGGCGGCGGTGGTCGCCTACTATGGGTATGAGACCATGTACGAACTGCTGAACTATGCAGCCTTTGCCTACTGGTGCCGGGTTTTGCCCTACGTCAGCAAGCTGGCGCCGGTGGTGGCTTTCGTAGCATCAGCAGCAGGAATAAGTATAATAATGCTGATGGTATTGGGCAAGGTGCGCACCGCTATGCAATGTGCCCTGTGGGGCAGCATTCTATTTACCAGTTACCTGTGTGTGGCCTTGCTGACCACTGATTGGTTCTTCCTGCCGTTCCATCCTTACTGGCCTGGCATGACTTGGCTGAGCAGGATGATCGTGGCCCTAATAATTGGATGGGGCTGCTGGTACTGGTTGCGAATGGACAGCGAAACAAAGAAAAAGAAATCAATAACGCATTAGTTCGGCCCGACCTGCGACCGGACTGATACAAGCAGGGAGAGGAATGCTGATGCCTCTATAGAACAAGTAAGCAGTAAAAGAAAACAGTGCAGAATGAAAAGAAAATTCGGGTGGTTAACGGCTGTCGCACTCGTGGCAGCTACCACAGGAGCCCTGGCCGGACATGCCAGATTTGTGAACAGTAATGTGTACGCTGATATCAGCGGTACCAAAGTGTTGGTGGCCAATTCCACCTCGATGCCAGGTCTGAAGTTGACAGGCACCAATCAGTCAAAGATCGTTTCCAGCATTAACGGAACGACCACTTACAACCTGTTCACCCATGACGGAACCAATTATGTTCCGGTTTACACCAATGGCTTCTAAATAAGCAGAAGCATCTTAAAAGGCCGGCACGCACGAAGTGTGCCGGTTTTTTTATTCACTGATTCGAGGAAAACGATGGACAAAGCTCCTCAGAATACTGCACCGGCTAACAAGTAGACAGGATTGTAAGCATGGGCTGAACAAGGGACTGTGGGCGCAGTATTTGATGGATACTATGGAAATACATTTTATGCCGTGGTATAACGGAAATTATCCGCCTTCTTATAAGAATCAACCGGTAAAATTGCGAGAGAAAGCTGTCGAGATCGCCAATGCGCTCCTGGCCGAAGGGATGGCAGAAGGTGTGGCCATCGCCACCGCGCTGAAGCGGGCGAGGGAAATTTTTACACCAAAGAAGCAAAGCGCTGGTAGCGCCCTCAATAAAATTAAAAAAAGCAGCGGCAAACGATGATCAAAGTAGCTACCTACAATATCAACAGCATCAATGGCCGTCTGCCGGTATTACTCAAATGGCTGAAGAAGGCAGCGCCGAGTATTGTTTGTCTGCAGGAGCTGAAAACAGAACAGGGCCGATTCCCCGCAGATCAGATGGCCGCAGCAGGGTACCAGGCTCTGTGGCATGGTCAAAAAAACTGGAACGGGGTGGCTATCCTGTCCAGGTCGGCGCCGATCCAGGAAATCCGGCGCCGGTTGCCGGGGGATCGCAATGATGAGCAAAGTCGTTACTTGGAGGCAATTGTCGGCAAAATGGTGATAGCCTGTCTGTATGCACCCAATGGTAATCCTTATCCGGGTATGAAGTTCGATTACAAGCTGAAATGGTACAAGCGGCTGGCAGCTCACGCAAAAAGCCTGCTGGCGCATGATGTGCCGGTTGTATTACTGGGTGACTTCAATGTGATGCCTGCTGAGCTGGATGTGTACAAGCCGGAGAAGTATATTAATGATGCGCTGTTCAGAAAAGAGATCCGTGCAACCTTCGCCCGGATCGTAAAGCAAGGCTGGACCGACGCCATCCGCAAGCAATATCCAACCCAACAGATATATACATTTTGGGACTATCTGCGCCATGCCTGGGAGCGTAATGCCGGGCTACGGCTGGATCACTTCCTGCTCAGCCCGCACCTGGTATCGCGGCTACATGATGCGGGCGTAGATAAAGAAGTTCGTGGCTGGCCAAAAGCCAGTGATCACGCACCGGTTTGGATTCAGTTACGGTAGTCGGTATTTGGATGATCCCACTACGCAAGAAAGTCTTCGCTACTTTTTCAATAATTTTTTATAGTCTCCCCGCACGAACTGACTTGGTTTCCAGCTTTCCATCATTTTATTTACCAGGAAGGTATCAAACACACTAAGAGCGGGATTGATGATAAGACCGGCTACTGGCGAGGCTGCCGAAATAATTGTCTTAAGCGTCGTAAAAAAGTAAAATTTCATGTTCTTGAACCCGATATGGTCCAGTACGGTCTTTTCCTCCACCTTATTGAGATAATCGTACATCAGGTCGTGGTTATCGGGCAACTCGTTCAACCATCCTTTAAATCGATCAGCTTTGCGCAGAGCGGGCAAGATTGCTTTAACATGGAGGTCCTTGCTGTTAATAGCTTCCCGGATCGCCCAGGCTTCATTGAACTGGGCCATTGTAAAACGGGAAATATTCTGCGCAGAGTGGTTGCTCTTATCGAGTACGCCATCTACTTTTGAGCGAACTAATTTCGCATTAAACTCAGGCAGGCATATTTCAGATTTATTTTCCGCCATCAGTTGGAGATCGACGGCCGCATTGATCAACGACAATACGGGCGATGTGTCATGGAAGGGAATGGCCTGGTTGTCGTTGAGGTTTGTATGGACTTTGAAGCGTTTGCTGGCCAGGAATTCCAGCTCGTAACGTCGGTCGGCCGGCACTACCGTGTTAGTAGGATAATGGACCTTCAATGTTTCATCGAGCGCCGCCTTCAAAAAGGCAGGATCTTGTAACTGGTCAATAAGTATTTCCTTCACAGCAAACGGGAGTTCATATATCCCAATCTGGCGAGCAATTTTTTTAGCGAACTTTCGGGACTTGGTTTCATCACCGGTGGACCGCAGGCTCTCTTCATACAGCTCTTTTTCAACATCGAGGTCGGATAACCCGATGGTGTCCACCCAATAGGTACCGTCACCAGGAATGCCAACGGTAGGATAGGAATTGTTATAAAGAATCCGCAGCCCGTGGTACTTCAACAGTTCTTCTAACACATCGGTAGCTGCCAGGTTCAATAGCAATTGAATGCTGGCCCGGTTAATATGAACGGTGGTTTGCTGGTAAAAGAACAGGCTTTCAATCATCTGTCCGAAATCCATAGGAAAACCATCCCTGGTATTGGGGCGTATCAGTACTGCTTCAAACAATCGTTTTAAGATTTGGTGAAGCAGTAAATATCGGTAAATTCAATCACTCGTAAAGCTGTTTTTTATTGCCATACGCACGTCGGACAACAATGGTAAAGTGATCCAGGAACTTTTAGCAAACTTCAGCCTTAGTCGATGTTCCAATGCGTTATTAACCCATTATCGACAAATGAAAAATAGCCTTCCTTCGTAAGAATGATATGATCGAGCACATCGATCCCCATCAGTTTACCAACGGCTACGAGTGATTCAGTGGTACGCTTATCCTGACTGGACGGCGTTAAGGAACCTCCGGTATTATTGTTGCCTAAGATAATACGACCAGCTCCACAGAGTAATGCAGCAGAGAATATGAACTTAAAATCGATCAGGGCTTTGTCCATACAACCATGTGTCATATCGAAAACGCCCAATACGCGGTTACTATTGGTGAGTAAGAGTACTTTGATCTGTTTAACCAGTTCAATTTTATTCATATCCCATGTATGTAACAATATATCATAAGCATGTTGTGTGCTGGTCAACTGAACACGTTTGGACCTGCTGGCATCTGCCTGGTAGATCAATTCAAGTTTGGGCACGGACAGATCCCGTATCTTCTGTAGCTTGAACTTTTTGATGGTGGCAGGTACTGATACTTTGTGGAGCACCGCTGCGGTGCCTGGGATAATTTCCTGACTAAGATTCGATTTCATAATTAGGATAATTTGTAGGTTATAAATGTTTAATAGTGATGTTCTTTGTTTTACAAACGCGGGAATTCATCGTTGGTATAAAAGCAGGTCTCTCCTGCATGAACAAGCCGGATGGCCGTCAGCAGAAATTCATTTCGTTTTACTACATAGCCACATATATTCTGCGCTTTATAAATCTTGTCTTCATTGCAGGCCCTGGCAAAGGCGTGATCGTCAAGATTGAATACTTCTGCTACTGCCAGCAATTTGCAAGGAAGTTCATGGGCGTACAACTCCATTGGAATGCTTCTGTATTCATAGCATATAATGTCGGGCTTATGTTGCTGGTATGCTTGTTGGAAGTATCCCAACGTAGAGGCGAAACCACATACCCCAATACCATTATCCAGCAGGTACGCTGCGACCGACTGGAAGGAGGTCTCCGGGTAAAAACCGAGGAACAAAACTTTGATGGGCATACATTGTAGCGCTTAAATGAAAAAGTATTCCGGGATCTACCGGGCACCCTGATCTTTATCCTCATTGCTTTTTCTATTATTGGTACCGGTATTCTTTTTGGCTTTGCCAGCGCTGGCTGAGGGAGGGAATCGTTGTTGCTGTTGCTTTTCGATTTCGGCGCGGATCTCTGCCAGTTCTCTTCTTATATAGGCATAGAAATGTTGATGGTATTGGAGCATTTCAAGTAGGTCGGTATCTCCCATGCGGGTACCGCGCAGACGGGCTCCCCTGTAGCAGTTTTTATAAGGAAGATTACGGACGCTCTTATGCCGGTGTCTGTGGATCAGTGCCATTTTCAATAGTGTTTTCGTTAACGATTTGATCGCCGTCTTTTGGATCGCCATTATTATCAATGGTGCTGCTATGTTCCTTGAACGAGGCAAATTCTCTCATGTAGATCAGGTAGCAGGCATCTATCAGTTTATGTAGAAAAGTATTGATGGTAAATACTTCAATATCGTTACTGGAAAAGTCAATCGGATATTTAGAAAGGGAGTGATGCAGCAAGAGGTTAAGTTGAGATTTCCACTCATCGAGGGAGAGCTGCCTGAATACTTTGGGTAATACTATATAGGGTTGCATAAATTCGTTGGCTTCCAGATGACGCGGCAGGTAATTCCATGCTGCACGATACTGATGTTTGAGTACAAACAACGAAGGGTTCAATAATTCGGATTGATCATCGACCGTGGATAGGTTGGCTTTCCGTTCAGTATTGTCATGCAGCGCCACCAGCCAGGTGACCTCCAACAACATAACAAGCCTTTCATAGAAGTAAAGGATGGTAGTCGCATTTTTTCTGTACTTCTTTCGGCTCTTCACCTGGTACAGCGCTTTGAACATCCAATCAAGGGAGGAATGGGCTTCCGGGCTATGGAACTCTGAAAAGAATTCACTAAAAAAAGTGTCTGGCTTACTAAGAATTTCAATAGGTATAGTCAGGTTAGCAGGGATGGTATGATGTGTATGAATTTTCATAAAATAGGATTGTAGATTATTTCGGTTGGAGGGCTTTATACCGGGTATACAACCGGCTCAGGGTTTCCGGTGTCATTCCCAGGAAGGAAGCAATATGAATGTGTGGTACTTGGTCTATGAGACCTGGGAATACAGTCAGGAAATGCTTCAAACGCTGGTCATATTTACGACCAACGAGTAAAGTGCGCTCATGTGGGGATTGCCTGGATTGCCCGATCAATGTAGGCATACTTTCCTGAATCTCGGGGAAATTTTGGTACAATTCAACGAAGCGCCGATGTAACATCATTTCGAGCATGCACGGGCCAACCGATATAATGGTGTATTGCATGGGTGCCCGGAAATAGAAGTCAACCACGAAAGGCACAATTTGCGATTCGGTAATAAAGCCAACAGTTTGTGCCTGGTTACCGGTCGTGTAAACACAGCGAAGAACACCCCACCTAAGAATATATATTTGGTCTGTTACCTGTCCCGCAGCAAGCAGCAGGGTTCGGGCATTTAGGTTGACCGGATAGGTGTGGTCTTTGATAAATCTTTTGGCCTCCGGAGACAGTGGGTGCAGTGCTCTGGTCGTAATAGATGGATCTACCCGTGCAATAAGTGGACTGGTCGCTTTTCTTTCCATAGTTCACAGATTAGATTCAATGTAGATCCTGTCGGGAAGGGCAGCATGTATCAGCCATCCTATGCCTTACCACAATGCTGCTATCCTCCTCGTTTTAGCACTGCTGCTGCCACTTTCCACGAACAGGAGATATCAATAACCGGGGTTTTGCTCCAATGCAGGATTGGTCAGTAATTCCGTGGCCGGTATGGGGAATAGTAATGCCTGGGGGCCCACGGTGTACCCTTTATGAGCAGTCAATACCTGTGCTGCTGTATTCCACCGCCAGAGGTCCTGCCACCGGTTGCCCCACTCACAAAACAGTTCAATGCGTCTTTCCTGTTCCATCGCTTGCTGCACCTGCTGAGGGGATAAGCCCGCAGGAAGATCAGGCAAGCCAGCACGGTAACGAATCGTATTGAGATCTTCCAGTGCGCCGGTCAAATCACCCTGCTTCATCCGCGCCTCTGCACGCAGCAGCAGTACTTCTGCCAATCTCAGGATCATGTACCCTTCCGTGAGCGACGCACCGGGCTCTGCCTGCGAGGGCCCCACTTTGTATTTCGCGGGATAATGCAGCAGCGTGCCGTTGATCTCCCGGTGGCTGGTCCATTCATTCAGTCGCAGATCGTCCGGTTCAAAGGCAGCCAATAGCGAAGGGGAAAGACTGGCAAAAGGAGGAAAGGGAAAGATGCCATCAATGGGCAGTAGTGTCATGCCTTCACGGGTCGCATTGAAGGCATAGGCGGTGTTATCCTGTTGCAGTTGCAGGATGGCTTCAGGACTGTTGATCTTAAATACCTCAGCCGGTGTTACCGCCAATTGGTAATCACCGCTGCTGATCACTTGATTGCATTCGGTGAGTACCTGCTGCCAGTTATTGATCGCAGCGTACAGTTTAGCAAGTAATGCCGCTACGGCCCATTTGTTAGCGGCTGTTCGTCCATCAGGCAGTAGTGTATAAGCAGCGGGCAGCAATTGCTGTGCGCGTTGCAGGTCGGCAATTAACTGCCCGTAGATTGTTACTATTGGCATTCTTTGCTGCATGGTAGTCGTGCGCCAATTGGTAGAAGTGATATAGGGTACATCACCGAAAACGGTGGAAAGGTGGTAGTGCAGCAGGGCCCGGCCAAAAAGTGCCTGCCCGGTTAACTGGTCTTTGATGGCAGCCGAAAGTGTGGCGGAAGCCTGCACGCCTTCAAGGATCGCATTGAACTGGTAAATGATCTGGTACGGGCTTTCCCACAGGTTGGTGCCGATCACCGGGTTGTTCGCCTGCAGGCTGTTCTGGTAAAATTGCATGGCAGGCGCGTTCCCTTGATCAAAAAGCACCAGCTCATCACTGGCAAGGCCGGTGTAGATGGTCATGCCGCCATTGCTGAGCGTGGCCACATTACTATTGACCATCCGGTAATACGCTCCGGCCACGGCGCTGATCGCTTCCTGGTCGGTGGCAAAAACATAGGTCTGCGGGATACTGGTGGGAGGCGCAGGAACATCTACCAGTTTTTCGCAAGCGCCGAGACAGCCGAGCAGGGACGCCAGCAGGCCCCAGGCGATCGGGCGCAGGGAACGTTTCAGGGCAAGCAGGGCGCTGATGATCCTGCAATAATTGCTGAGGCTAAGTAAGAAGGTTATTTTTCTCATGATGATAAGATTTAGAGTTTACAGGATATTCCGGCAGTGAGGATCGCGGGACGCGGCAGGGCACCGAATTGCTGTACTTCCGGATCGCTCCCCTTGTAGGAGGTGATCAGCAGCAGGTTTTCACCCTGGAGATAAATGCGCAGATTTTCCAGGTGCAGCTTCTCCAAAGCCTTTGCAGGGAAGTTCCAATGCACGGCGAGGTTTTGCAGCCGGATAAAAGAAGCATCCGAAATGCGGGCATCTGAATAATAGGCATAATTGTTACTGCTCGTCGTGGGCAGGCTGGTGGGCCTGCCGTAGGGCGTATGATCACCCGGCTTCTTCCAGTAGTTCAGGGCTTCAGTTGGTTGGTTGGTGCGGGAACCTGGCTGTTCAGCACCCACCTGCGCATTGAATCCATTTTGCTGCCGGCAATAGAAAAGCGTGCTGAATGACCATTGTTTGTAGGTTAGTTCGATAGTAAGACCGCCCTCGAATTTGGGTGCCAGGACCACTGGAATACGATCATCGGGTGTGTTGCCTGTCAGGTCGATATTGGTTTCTCCGTCCTTGTTGAGATCCGCAAAAGTGTATTCTCCCGTCGAGGGATCGATGCCGGTAAAGTGCAGATACTTTTGAATATTCAGGGGCTGGCCGATCACGTAGCGACCCTTATAAGGCGACTGGTCAAAATTGGGATAAGCCAGCAGTTTGTTCCGGTTGATGGATACATTGAGCCGGGTGTTGAGTTGCCAGTCTGTATTGCGCACGGCTGTGACGGCTGCGACCACTTCTACCCCGGTGTTCTGTACACTGGCCGGGGCATTGGTGAGTACGGTAGCAAATCCGCTTTGGGTGGCCACCGGCATACTGACCAGTTGGTTGTTGGTTCGGTTTCTGTACCAGGATATTTCCAGATTGATCCGGTCTTGCCAGAAACAAAACTGCAAGGCCGCTTCGAGCTTACGGTTTTGTTCCCAATGCAACAGGCTGTCTGCAAAGCGGGCGGGAAAGAGCGGCACTTGCCCGCTGTACCGGCCTGCGGTGCCAAAATCCCATAATGGCAGGTAGGCATAATCTCCGATCTGGTCAGAACCGGTGATGCCATAGCTGCCGCGAAGTTTCGCAAAACTGATTACAGGGATCTTCTTCATAAACCCTTCTTCCGACAGAATCCAGGCTGCACCTACGGAGCCGAAGTTGCCGAAGCGTTTGCCTGCACCGAAGCGTGATGAACCATCGCGCCTGCCATTGAGATTAAGGATATATCTATTCTGGTAGTTGTAGGACAGGCGCAGGAATCCACCGGTATACCTGTACTCCGCATTGTTCTCGATCACCACTTTGGTGGGCGCTGCATTGATGGATCGGAGCAGCAGATCGCTGCCATAATTGGAACCGGCATTCAGTACACCATTGGTAAGATTGCTTTGGTAGGAAGCGCCTGCCAGTACTGCAATTTTACCTGCTGCCAGGAAGCCGTTGTATTCCACCTGCGGCTCAGTGATCAGATTGTGAAAGAAGGTCCTGCCGATGGTGAGCGATCCTTTGGGGTTGAGGTCCGGATTGAGCGAAGCGATCGGAATAGTATGGGTCTGCTTGCTCACGGAATTGTTATACCCGAGGTTAACGCGGGCGCTCCATCCTTTGGCAATATGGTGCGTAATGACCAGGTTACTATTCAGCAGGCTGGTGGTGGCTTCATACGGTTGCAGCAGCGTGCCGAAGGCAAAGCTGCTGGACAAGGGTGCCCATCCGGCATAATTGAGTTTTCCCTGCTCATCAAAGATGGCGGGTGCATTGGGTGGCAGCAGGGCAGTCCCACCCGTATAGATCAGGTTGCTGCTGGTAATGCTGTACTGGGCTGACAGATCGATAATGAATTTCTGTTGCGGTGTTTTGTGCTGCAGTGCCAGGGACAGGGAGCCGCGTTGATTGCCGCCACTAATGGCGGTCAGATCCCGCTGGTAGCTATAGCCTGCACCAGCCCGGAAATTGGTCTGCGGTGTTCCGCCTGATACACTGAGTTGGGCATTGATCACCCGTCCGGTGCCGCCGAAGGCATAGCGTTGCCAGTTGGTGTACCGGGTGGTATCCCACGCGACCAGATCAGGTGCAGTAAATAGCTCTACAGGCAGGGCATCGTTTTCGAGGGCTGCTTTGCGCAGCGCTACATACTGTGCGGTGTTCAGCAATGGATAAAAACGAGTGACCTTGCTAAAGCCTGTGTAGGCGTTCAGTTCGGTCACCGTTTTACCTGCCTTCCCCTTTTTCGTCGTAATTAGAATAACTCCGTTTGCGGCCCGTGAACCATAGATGGCCGTAGCATCTGCATCTTTCAATACTTCTATACTTTCTATGTCGGCAGGATTTATATTAAAGAAGGGGCTTTGTCCTCCTGCTGGTGATGCCATGCCGGACTGGATAGCGCCTTGCGATATGGCAGCTCCGGCAGCCTGTGTCTCTACAGTAGAAAGGTTGAGCGTGGTGAGCGGTACGCCATTGATGATGTACAGCGGTTCCCGCACAATACTTTGATCGATTCCCTGCGGGCCGCGAATAGCGATGCCAATACCGGCGCTGGCGGCGCCAGAGACGTTGGTAATGGTGATCCCTGTTGCCCTGCCTTGCAGGATCTGCATGGCATTGATGGCAGGTTGTTTTTCGATATCTTCTGCCGTCACTCTGCTGATATTGCCGGTGCCGGTTCGCCGGTCGGTGACGCCATATGCCTGTACCACTACCTGGTCGAGGTAGTCATTGGTACGTTGCAGGGTAATAGTAAAGTTGGTGGTATTGCCAACAACAACACGCTGCGAGGTATAGCCTACAAAGGAGATCAATAGTACATCAGATGGTTTTAGCTGGCGAAGGGAAAATTGTCCTTGTGCATCGGTGACAGTGCCCCGGCTTTGACGGGTAGTGATGCTGACACCTGCCAGCGGTTCGCCGCGATCATTACTAACCTTACCGGTAACGGTGTGAGTGAGTGCATTGGTGGAAGCGGGTGTTTGTGCCTGGGCACCGTGGAAAATGATTAGTGAGAATAAGGCAATGACAAGTTTCATAATGAAGAGATATGGGGTGACATAATAGAATAAGGAAGCGGAGTAGCAGGTCTTGCGACACAACCTGCTCTCCGCTGTTTTCATGGAATACTCAAACGGGGCTTTTCGGTTTAAGCCACGTTGACCATTTGACAATAAAAGCTATCAGGGAACATGCAGAGCGGATGCACCGGTTAGAGATTGGTGCATGGATCGAATGTTGAGTAGTGTAGTAAAAAAATAAGGCAGGGTTCAATGTTCCAGTATCAGTGCGTGAGAAAGTGCTACCGACATGGAAAATGGAAAGAACCCTGCACTTAATGCGGTTGTATGTGTTGTCCTTTATCAGCATATCTGGTGTTTCTCACGCACCCTGATAACTGGAAAAGGAAATATTATCGTTCTATAGCGAATATAAGGAAGAAATTTTAAAAGTGTAACTATAGCTACATTTTTATTTTTCGCGGATTGATCAGCTTTCAGGATTAAATCAGATAAATGGTTTCACAACACTTTGAAGGCGAATTATTAAAGTTAGGCGAGAGAATAAAAGCGATTAGGAAACACAGAGGCTTAACCCTTCTGGATTTAGAAACACTATCTGAAATTAATGATAGTACTTTGAGCCGCTACGAAAGAGGGTTAGAGAATGTCGGCTTTCAAATTATGTATAGAATAGCAAAGGAGCTGAAAGTTGATATTAAAGACTTGGTTGATTACAACGGACCTTTACCTGATAATGCAAATTGGAAAAAGCCACCAAAAAGAAGCAAAAGAAGAAGGTGAAACTTACTACAGCGAAGCAATTTTTTCCGTGCATATTTTTTCAACAATCTGAGCCATCACTGTAACACGATCAATTAAAATTTTCAAGTCAGTTTCTTCAATTGTAAACTTAGGATCATATCGTGCCTCAACATACCCTTGTTTCAATAGCTCAAATAAGCGTTCTTCGTTTTTGTCGGTTTCCGCTCGAAAAACGACGTGTAATTCCTCAGAGAAAGGCTTTGTCTTTTTTCGCAATTTCCATAGGTTGTGAACTTTGGGCTTGTAATCAGAATAAATAGTAAGAGCTGCATAATATAAACTCTCTGTTGCCTGGTGAAGTTCAAAGCAGCTATCGTTGAAATAATTTTTTCCTTTTTGATAACAGACGTTTGCTAATTCTATCTTTCTAAGAGATCGGCTAACCCATGTATCAAAATAATTCTGCGCTTTCTCTTTCTTTTCTTCCGAAGATAGTTCCCTGGGCTCCGCAAATTGCACCGTCCCTTTGTCAAAAAGAACGATCCCTTCTTTCACGATATCCACCCAAAAATATTCGCCCCATTCCAGCCCTTTGTTGATGTAGTCGATCTCATGAATCTCCAGGTTAACAGGCGGGTCGAACTTGTCGGCCAGTTCCATGATCTTATGTTCTTGTACATACGTTTTTTCCGGGTTGTTTTTAGTCACCACCAGAAAGTCGTAATCGCTGATATATTCATAGAGCAACCCATCGGACACATACCGGTGTTCAACGAACTTGTTTTTCGCATAGCTCCCAAACAAAATAACCATCTCCGGATCAACCACCTGCTTGATGATCTCCGCCACCTGGCGGATCTCGTGCTGCTTCTTAGCTGGTAATTGATCAAAGGATGGTTTCATGTCAGTATTCTGCGATTGATAAATAAAAATAATTATGACCGACAAATATAGCTTAGTCTGTTGAATTTCAATACTCGTCTGCAAAAACTTCCTCGCTCCCTAAATTAGGTCATTTTTGCCACAATTGTCTTCAGTTGGTTGTATGTTGTTCCGGCGCTTGCTGAAATGAAATTTCTTTTTTGCTATATTCTAAATTTGATTCTCAATGTCTAATATGAATAGTATAGATCAACGTAAGCTAACGGTTTGCCTCATTGTTTTACAGCCGGTAATGCAAGTATGAAGAGAAGATTAAAATTTATCTATAGACGATACAGTGAGATTGCATGGCATATTTTTTGAATTTTATTTATTACACATACAAACCGAATATGAAAAACTTACGCACCTTATCCTATCTTGCGATTGTCTACCTCGCAACCTGTTTGTTCTTCCTGCCTGTATCTGCACAAGATTCTACTGCTGTAAAAGATACTTCCATCGTTATTCCCTTTCCTGATTTGCCGGTGAACAATATAAAGGCTGTTGGTAATAAAAAGACCGGAGAGCTGGTGATATCAATGGACTTTGAAAACAAGTGGCCTAAAATTGCGGATGCCTCTCTGGATTTTGGGGGATGGTCAGACTTTGGTTTCACAACTGACAAAGGACACAAGTACGCAGTTCCTCTTTATTACGATCGGCTAACCCAGGATAATCCTAATCTCAAATATAAACCTGTTAAAGACATTCAGTATGGTGCTAAGAAAATGACTATCGCTCCCATCTTGCCTGCTGATCTTGAACCTAAAGAAAAAATCACATTAACTATCAGGGTTCCAAACTTTGATAAAGCAGTCAAAATTATTCGGGAATTTCACGTATTGTGCCATTACGTAAAGCGTGGAGTTGGAGGCACAGGCGGCGATGGATTATACAAGATCAGGAATCTTGCTGTTGAATGGAAATAATCTTTTACTTTGGTTAACTCCGAATTCGCTTTTTAACTCACTGCTACTTCTTTGCCAGTAAAGGGATCAATAAATCCGATAAATACTCGGCCAGTATCCTGTTTTCTATATCATCTACGATGTTATCAAAATTCAGACTGCATTCCTGTTGTGATTGGTCTTGTATCTGAAACGGCGTATCCTGCAAATTGCGTAATATTCCGGCAAACTGTCGGGTAAGCATATCGTTTTTCTGTTGATATGCCTGTCGAAATGCTTCAAAAGTTGTATACGGATGTAGTGACAGGTTGAATATTCTGGCCATATCGGTTGCTACCGTATTGCATATGTCAGGATACGGATCCGTACTTCTTTCGTGGACAATGCAATAAAAATCTGCTAAGATCAATACGATCTCTACAAAATGTTCCTTACTACAAGTTGCGGCTATCAGGTCCGCGTTGTCTTCTGCGTCGCTATCTTGATAGTACATAATATATGATTTTTAGTTTCTGCTTCTTATACAGCAAAATCTATGTCAGGTCTGCGTTCTGACTACTATTGTGCAAAATTAACTCCCGTCACACTATTGTTTAAGGAAATTGCTTTTTTGCTGTTTTTATTTTCTTTTTTGCTTTAAATAACTTCCTTTTTGACGCTTCAATTTGTACCGTTAGCATAAACTTTGATGTTAGATATAAGTATATGGTAAAGATGTGAAATGCCTTGTTATGAAAAGTGGTGCACTGAAGGATAAAACTGTATTTTATAATTCCATTGTCAATGCTATTGATAAGCAGGAACGGCTGATGGATGAGGCCGGAGACGATATGCTAAAGAGAGCGGAAAGAATGATTATTTTCCTGAAGGATTCCCTGCGGGAATTAAGGCAGTTCGTAGAGCAAAACCAGTTCATAACACAGCAGGAGGAAGTTGATTTTTATAAAAAGCATAGCCCTGCCATTCTGAGCTATATCATTTACTATGTAAAGGTCTATACCCTGGAGCTGAGAACAGCCATCCTGACCGGTCAGGGGCGAAAGAGAATATTAAAACAGGAGAAAAACAGCCTGGAAATGTGGGCACAAAAAAATGAAGTTTTTTTTCGATACTATAAAAGCCGTTCCACTCACGAGGATGGTGTATACTTCCTCCGTGATAGCAAAGGACTGCACCTGGTCGCAGAACCTGGTCAATGGCTGCTGAATGATGATTTCATAACAATACCTTCCTACCTGGTAGCCGAACTATTGGCAAATGAACGTTATAATCAATACCTACAACAAGAGTTGAAATTTTATAAAAGAAGTCCTAAAAGGCAGGCACCTGAAGGAGATGATGCTATTGTCTGGACAGCA
Organism: uncultured Paraflavitalea sp.; assembly: GCA_966211765.1. Lineage (GTDB taxonomy): Bacteria > Bacteroidota > Bacteroidia > Chitinophagales > Chitinophagaceae > Paraflavitalea. The sequence goes on along the minus strand of CBIHOV010000018.1, from coordinate 327 downwards.
ACAAAGGCGGCTGCTACTGAACTGTTGTACGCGCTGTATTCAGTAGGCGCATTCAATAAAGGTAGCGCTCAACTCAGGCAGATCGCCAGCAAAATGGAAAAATTCCTCGGTATCGACCTGGGCAATTACTACCGGTATTTTCTCGATCTGCGTATAAAAAAGATTAGGACCAAGTTCCTCCGTGAAATGCTGGATTCTACGGAGAAGCGGATGGATGAGCAGGATGAAAATCCGAGATTCTGATGGCAATTAATCAACTGAATGCTTTAAAAAGACACTGTAACAAAAACTGTGTAAACATAGAGAATCGGAGTTCGTAAGATCTCC